>CAIFER010000004.1 GCA_903789525.1 uncultured Aeriscardovia sp. | reverse complement strand
GCTGGATGCGCCTTGCAGTACGCCTCCGCCTCGGCCTCGGTGGCCACGCAGCGCTGATGGCACTCTTCGTCGATCTCCTCCTGCGAGCGCAGCTTCAGATCTGCACCTGGACGAACGAGTAACGGAAGCGTCTCATAATCGAACTTTTCGGTATACCAATGACCTGGCTCATACTTCTTACCGGTCAGCAAATTGGTCCATGCTTCGCCGCGATGATCCTTCCCATCATCAGAAGCACTTAGAGCGTCGGCCGCATCCGGCACATAGAAGCGTGCGACTCCGTCATCGCGGAAGATCGGGGCAACGAGCAAGTCATTGCCGAGCATGTACTGCGAATCGATGTCTTCGCAGCTTGGATCCGATTCGTATTCAAGGACCATCGAGCGCATCATCGGCACGCCGGTCTCATGAGTCTGTGTCATCTCACGCAGGAGGTATGGCATGAGCCTCATCTTCAGACGTGTGAACGTGCGTGAGACAGTCACTGCCTCGTCACCATAGAGCCACGGAACCTTGTACGCCGTCGAACCGTGGTAGCGAGAGTGGGAGCTGAGCAAACCGAATTGCGTCCAGCGCTTGTACAGATCTGGAGTCGGCTTATCCTCGAAGCCTGCGATATCGTGCGCCCAATAGCCGAATCCAGACATGCCGAAGCTCAGGCCAGCACGCAAAGATTCAGCCATAGCCGGATATGTGGAATGGCAGTCACCACCCCAGTGAATCGGATACTTCTGGCCGCCTACCGTCGCCGAACGAGCGAACAGGACAGCTTCCTTCTCCCCGTTGCGTTCTGCCATGACGTCGTGAACGACCTTGTTGTACAGGAGCGTGTAGTAGTTGTGCATCTTCTGCGGGTCGGAACCGTCGAAGAACTTCACACCCTCAGTCGGAATGCGCTCACCGAAATCGGTCTTAAAGCAGTCGACGCCCTGATCCATCAGATGACGCAGCTGGTTCTTATACCACTCGGTCGCCTCTGGATTCGTGAAGTCGACGATTGCCATACCTGCCTGCCAGCGATCCCACTGCCAGACTTGACCATCCGTGCGCTTGATGAAGTACCCCTTGGCGGCACCCTCATCAAAGAGCGGAGACTTTTGACCGATATACGGGTTGATCCACACGCACGCCTTGATTCCGCGGCGATGCAGTTCCTTGAGCATCTCGACTGGATGTGGGAACTTATCTGGATCCCACTGGAAGTTGCACCATTCCAGCTCTTTCATCCAGCGGCTGTCGAAGTGGAAGGCCGACAGCGGAATTCCGCGCTTGGACATGCCGTCGATGAAGCTGAGAACCGTCTTTTCGTTGTAATCCGTCGTGAACGACGTGGTCAGCCACAGGCCAAAGCTCCATGGAGCCAATTCCGGTGCGCGACCGGTCAACGCGGTGTAAGTGGTGAGCACGCCTTCCATGGACGGACCGCCGATCACTGCGTAGCTCATCTCCTGATCAGCCAGAGAGAACTGAACGCGCGAAACACGCTCGGTGCCGACTTCGAATTGCACGTCACCCGGGTCATCCACGAGCAAGCCGTAATTGCGGTTGGTCATGTAGAACGGAACGTTCTTGTACGCCTGATCTGAATCGGTGCCGCCATCGCGATTCCAGATATCGATCGATTGGCCGTTGCGCACGAAGTTCGTGAAGTGCTCGCCGAAGCCGTATACCTTCTCGCCCGCGCCGAGATCCATCTGGCCGAGGACATGCAGCACGCCCTTCGGATCTGTGACGAGCCCCATAGACCGGAAGCCAGAATGAGCGATCTGCATGCCGTCATATGTGTACGTGAAGTCGATAGACTGGCCCTTAGAAACGTGCAGGACAGTCTTTCCTGAGATAACGCGCCACTCGCGGTCATCTTCCTCAACTTGTGCCCGGAAACCAGGCTGAGCGTTGAGCGCAAACGTTGGCTTATGCCCGCGATTGAGACGATAGTTGATCAAACGGGTCATGATGACATCCGGACGTGGGCTAGAAATCTCGATGGTCAGGATTCCACCGTCCAGCGTCATTCCTGCATTAAAAATCGGGCTGTTAAACGGCGCAAAAAGTGTGAGAACCGGGTTCGTTCCCGTTGCCTTCGCCGGATCAGAAGGCATGCGCGACGCATAGAT
>CAIFER010000003.1 GCA_903789525.1 uncultured Aeriscardovia sp. | reverse complement strand
CCGGGTTCGTTCCCGTTGCCTTCGCCGGATCAGAAGGCATGCGCGACGCATAGATATTTGCCGCGTATTTGACCTGATATCCGTCCTTGAAAAGCCATTCGCCATTCAGGAACTTCATAAATATCGTCTCCTTTGACTTAGTTCAGCGCGTTGATGAATACTTATCGATAAGTTTATCAATAGAATCGCCCACATGACAGCAGAAAACTGAGATGTGGGCGAGGATGCGTGTTCTCTTCACCGATCAATCAAAGATATCGGCTGAAAACGTTCGATCCATCCACTTCTTAAAGAGCGAAGGCCATGCTTGCACGTCCGGTTCGATCCCGTAGTCGTGCCAACCCTTGATCGATGTCTCACGCGTGCCGACCGACAGACCGTGTCCACCTTTCGGGAAGATATGCAACTCGGTCGGAATGCCCTTCTCAATGCACGCCTGCGCGAACATGAGGGAATTTTGGACCGGAACTGTGTCATCCGTCGCCGTATGCCACAGGAAGACAGGCGGGACAGCGCGAGAGACGTGCTTCTGCAGGCTCAACTTCTCAATTTGCTTCGGGTCTTTCGCTTTTTGTTCGCCGACCAGACCGATGATCGAACCTTGGTGCGTCCACCGCCCGGCATCCAGAACTGAATACCCGAGCACGAGACCATTCGGCTTGATATCGGCAGCACGATAGCCATGCTCAGCGAAGACCGGATCACTCTCCCATCCGGTCGCCAAGCTAGCTGCCAAATGCCCACCGGCAGAGAAGCCCATCAACACGATCGCATCCGGGTCAACGTGCCACTCATCAGCGTGCTGGCGAATCCGACGCATCGCTTCTGCTAGTTCGATCAGCGAGACCGGCCACCGGCTTGGAGCACACGAATAGCGCAAAATGAAGGCGTTATAGCCGTATCCGAGCATACGCAGTGCAACCGGTTCAGCCTCACGGTCAGACGTCATCACGTACCCTCCGCCTGGCACGATCATGATTGCAGGTCGGCGGCGATTCGGGTCCATCTCCTTCGAGTTATCGATGACGTACCCGTGGAATGTGGCTTTCGTTCCATCAATTCCGTCGATTGTCTGCGTGAAAACTTTCATCGTCTCTTCTTTCTGTTTTGTCGAGTAATTATCTGTTATTGCCCGTTCTTCTGTCTGCCCTGTCAACGCTCGTTGATGGCAAACACGAGAGGCAGCACATCGTCCCCATCGCGCAATCCTTGACCTGGCAAACGCTGAATGTGCATGCCGGCTTCATCGACACGATATGGAACATCATGCAGCGTGCCATCATCTGCAATTTGCCGCACCGAGCCAAGGACACCGTGGAAAGCAGGAGTGATCTTTTCCGTTCGTTGCCCGAATGCCTGGCATGTCAGCTCACTTTCCGTGCCAGGTGCCAAGAAGATAGCGTAAATCGTGTCGTGCTTCGTCGTGAAGCGCACATCGTGTGGGCCGTAATGGATCGTGTCTTCGTTGAACGCACCTCCGCCAGCGCCGGTCGGACCTTCTTGCGTAATGCGCCACGGACGCGTGCCATACACTGCCTGGCCATTTGCGTGCATCCACGTACCAATACGTGACAAAATCGTCTTTTCTTCGCTGCCGAGTGAGCCGTCTGCGCGCGGTCCAACGTTGAGCAGCAAATTGCCGTTCTTGGAGACTGTATCAAGCAGCACTCGGAGCAGCTCGCCAGCTGGCTTATAGTCAAGTCCCTTGCAGTAGCACCACGATGTGCGTGTGATAGATGTGTCTGTTTGCCAGACGAACGGCTGAGCGGACTGAAATCCGCCGCGCTCCACATCGACTGTCCCGGCACCCCACGGAAGGCAGTTGTCTTTAAAGCAGATGGACACGTGCTGATGCCATTGCTCCGCGCGGTTGTAGTAATAAGCCGCCATGAGCCGGACGTACGGGCGGAATGCTTCGTGCCCCATCCACCAATCGAAGTACAGCATGTTTGGGTGATAGCTGTCGATGAGCTCGCAGACGCGTAACAGCCAATCTTCGAGATATTCAGCAGTCGGCGTCGGCTTGGAGCGCATGTCCTGTTCATCCTGCGGCTCAGGCATCGCTGGCCAATAAAAGCTACCGTGCTGAAGACCGCGGTATGGCACGTCCGTGAGCGAGGCGCCAGGATGAGCAGCGAGCCAACGCTTCTGACCGGCCTCGGCTTCGCGGCGAATATCCGAGTCAAATTCCATTCCGTGGCTCATAAACCACCAGTGCTCAGCGCGATGATTAGAAAGGGCGAAATGCAGACCATGTGCGAGCGTGGAACGGCGCAATTCACCGATCACATCACGTTTCGGCCCTTTTTCGTAAGCATTCCAGTGTGACAGGCGCGTGCGATACATCTGGAAGCCATCGTGATGTTCGGCGACCGGGAAGTAGTAGCGGGCGCCAGCGTCCGTGAAGGCATCGAGCCATGCGTCGGGATCAAAGTGTGGCGCAGTAAAGCGCGTGATAAACGACTTGTAGCCGTGATCTGTGAAGCCGCCCATCACATCGCGCTGATGCTCGTGTTCGGGATAACCCTGAATGTACATATTGCGCGAATACCACTCGTTTCCCCACTCAGGGACGGTATACAGACCCCAGTGAGTGAAAATGCCAAATTTTGCTTGAGCGAACCACGCAGGACTGGCAACTGTCTCATGCTCAGCAAGACTTGCGTCAGTCGGCTGCCACGGACCTTGCTGTGCAACGCGTTGTATCTCTTGCAGCGTCGCCGGCGTGCGCCGAAGACTTAAACCTGCCCCTGGATCTGGAAGAACCCATGATGATCGATCGTGAAGAATCATCGCCGTCGCCTCATTGCCTCATTGCTCTGTCAGCGCTCTTTCTCAGCGCCTTAATATTCTATTTCCGATCGGTGACGTTGCTGTCCCGATCAACTGGTGCTTTCCCCATTTTTCCAGCTTTTATTTATAAGTCAATAAGCAGTTGATAGTGAGCATCGAGTCCAGTCACAGAGATATGAAAAGATCCCCGTGCGTTATGCGCGCACGAGGATCCTGGGGGTTCAATGATGATAAAGGGATAATAACGAAGGAATCAATTAATAACTGATTACTTGACCTGCTTGTTCTTGTACTCCTTGACGATCTGCTTCATCGAAGCACGCCACTTTGCGATCTGCTGAGCATCAAACTTCTCAACATCCGCATAGCCAAGGCCCTTGACCTGCTGAACCATCTGATTGAACTGATTGTCGAAACCAGCTTCGTTCTTGGCCATCACAGCCTGCCATGAATGCTGCACAATAGCAGACTTAATCTGGCCTTGAACCACCTGCATACGAGAGGACGCCTCATCAGGAGCAAAGCTAGAGCCTGGTGCAACATCGATCTTGCCAGACTTTTGCAAGTATTGAGCAGTGTTCCTTGCACCGAGCATGTGCTTTGACCAATCAGCAGTAGCATTATCCAACTTGCGATTCAGATAGCTAGACCATGCACGCGGATTGTAGGATTCCTTCGTCTTTGGATCCGTTGCGTTGACATGAACCGCCGGATAGTTAATTGTCTGATATGTCGAGCTAATGAACTGACCGCCGCCCCAGCTAGCTGGCATCTCGAGGCCATTTGCATCAAAGACTGCACGATTGCCAAATGCCGTCAGATATGGCTTGTTCTGGCTGTTGAACTTGTAGGCAAGTCCGTTCGGTGGAAGAGCATCCATACCATACGTGTATTCGCCGGAATACATGTAATTGATGAACTTCACGATACGCTGCTTATTCTTTGCCTTGGAACCGAGTGCAATCACCATGCTCGTATTGCCAAGCGGCTGGAAGCCTTGCGTGTGCACCTTCATATCCTGCAGAGGAGCAACGAACATGCCGATGCCCTTTGCATTGTTAGCCGGAGTATTCTGCTCCCATGCCATATAAGAATTGACGTTCGTCAGCACGCGGCCATCTTGCGTCTTCTGTTCCAGCTTGTTCCAATCCTGAGTGGTGGATTCAGGATCGAGAATGCCGGCCTGATTGCACTTATACAGGAACTTCAGAATCTTGTGATAAATACCACTCTTATTGATTGGGGTATCATATCCGGTGCCGTTCGGCTTGAAGAGGATGTTGTCCTGCTGCATATAGCCGAACCAGCCAGCAATATCGCTGGCATTACGCATCGTCGTATCATCCCAGTCCTTGAAGAGGGAAAGTGCGTAAATATTGTTCTTACCCGTATCCTTACGAGCACGATCCTGCATCTGCTTCATAACCTTGATGTAATCGTCAAGATTATTGATCTTCGGATAGCCGATCTCGCGGTAATAATCCCAACGGATGTACGGGGCATTATCTGGATCAACAACTGCGGAAGACTGCGTTGGGGAATCATCAGAAACCTGCTCCGGGAAGCCCCAAATACCACTGGTCTTACCGAGCGTCTTGTTCACTTCGAGAGCAGCCTTCTTGAAGTGATTGAGGTTATTCATGCCCTTGAGATACGGAGACATATCGGCGACGAGCCCAGAGCGGACCAGCTTCTTCATCTTCGTGCTGTCGACGACAATCAAATCACCGAGGTTGCCTGCAGCAGAACGCGTATCAAAGAGCGAATCACCGCCACCGTTGACAATCGGTGAGATGAGATTGATCTTGATGTTGAACTTCTTCAGCATCAGCTTCGGGAACCAGCCCTTCATCAGACCGGCTTCATTTGCCAGCTGATTGTAGAACTGAATGGTCATCGTCTTGCCGTCATCAGACCTGTCAACTGCTGAACTTGACGCAGAGCCGCAACCTGCGAGTGCCATTGCAGCAGACAGGATGACGCCACAAGCCGTCATCAAACGTGACTTCTTCATGCGGAGCCTTTCTCTTCCCTTTTTGCCCAACGTGCTCCCCGTGCCTGAATCATCTCTGACAGGCCGGTAAGCGGAATGGACTACTTCGTCCTGGACACCTCTAAGGTTAACCGGTTAAGTTCCACACGTCAATAGCATCCCTCTACCGATAGAAAAAGCCTCCCCACCATCGTGGCAGGGAGGCTTTGCAGCGAATTGTGCTTTCACTCAGTTGTGTGAGTTACTCGGCTTTACTTGTACTGGTTCTTAATCGCAATGCGCGCAGCATTCTGATCCTTCGCGCACTTCATATCGAAGTCCAGCACGGCCTTGTAATTCAGACCATCCACCTTTTGGCGCATGTTGTCGAGAATCTGAACCAACTCCGCATGAGACTTGGCAACAGATGCCTTCCACGAATCAGCAACAATCTCTGTCTTGACCTGACCGCGGATGGTGGAAATCGTTGACGGCTCATCTGGCGTGATGTAGCTAGCGCCCGGGGCAACGAGCAGCTTGTGATTCTTCTCCAGATATTCCATGGTCGTCTTCGCGCCGCCCATGCGCTTGCTCCAATCCTGATCCAGCGCATCAGTGTTCTTAGCGAGCTGGCTTGGCCACAGGGAAGCGTTATACGTGTGCTTCGTGCTCGGGTCAGTATCGTTCACTGAAACGGCCGGATAGTTGAGAGCAGAAACGCCAGCGTTATACTCGCCGCCGCCCCAGCTAGCAGGAACAGTCGGATTCGAACCGTCCATCGCCTTGACACCAAAATCAGTGAGGACCGGCTGACCGTTCTTCATCGTCCAGTTCAGACCCTTTGGACCGGCAGCACCTTGCGTCTGAGCAGCAGAATCATAGGTGCCTTCTGGGGAATAGAGCCAATTGATGAACTTGACGAGACGCTGCTTGTTCTTCGCCTTGGCGCCCAAGTAAATAGCAGTTGTGCTGCCATTCGGAGTAGCACCATACGAGAAGATGTGCATGTTCTCCAAATCAGCGAGCATAAAGCCCTTGCCTGCATTCTTGTGTGCTGTCGTGTTGTAAGCAGCCTGACCGAGCCACGGCCAGAACGTGAAGAGGACGCGACCATCCTTATACTTCTGATACATCGTGTCGTAGTTCTGCGTCGTAGAATCTGGGTCTACGATACCGGCCTGGCTTGCCTTCTGGAAGAACTCCAAAGACTTCTGGTAGATGCCATTCTTCTTGGTGATGGACTGGTAATCATCACCATTTGCCTTTGCCAGCACGAAGCCCATTTCGTCGTAACCGTAGTAGCACGTCGGCTGCTTGGCGTTGTTCATCATGTTGCCGTCCCAATCCTTGAACAGGGACATCGCATAGATGTTGTTCTTGCCGGTATCTTGGCGAGCGCGATCCTGCATCTGCTTCAAAACAGTGACGAGTTGATCGAGATTCTTAATCTTCGGATAGCCGATTTCCTTGTAAATATCCCAGCGCAGATAAGGCCCGAAAGTCGGCTCAAGGCCTTCGCCTGGCTGCGTTGGCTTCAGAGTGGAGACAGAATCTGGTACGCCCCAGACACCTGACTTTTGACCAGCGATCTTGTTGAGATTATCAGTCGCGCCCTTGTACTTCTTGATATACGTCATGCCGTCCATATACGGGCTCATATCTGCCACGAGCTTGGACTTGATGAGCTTGGCTGCACGACCTCCGCCGATTCCGGTGATGATGAGATCGCCGAGATTGCCTGCAGCAGAGCGTGTATCGAACAGCGTGCTACCTCCGCCGGCGACATTCGGAGCAATCATATTGAGACGAATATTGAACTTATCCTTGATGATCTTGGCGAACCAGCCTTTTTGAATGCCCTGATAATTTGCCAGATCATCGTAGACATCGACCGTCATGAGTTTGCCGTCGTCAGACTTATCAACACTTGCAGGCGCTGACCCACAGCCAGCGAGCGCGAGAGACGCACTGACGAACGCACCAATAGCAGCAAGCAGTTTCGACTTTTTCATCAGAAACCTTTCTTACTCTCGGAGGGATCTTCTTTGAACCCCTGATGCTTCTATTAATACACCGCGTGAACTATATTTGTCAATAACTTTATCGATAACAAATTTTCGTTATAATTATTGGGATTTTACAGCTAATTCTGCAAGCCTCTTGAGAACGCTGACGGTCTAATTGCAAGTAAATAGTTTGTTGATCATACTTACCTGACTTATTTGTACGTGATATAAAAAGAGCTCCCTGTATGCCGTCTTTCCCCAGCACACAGGAAGCTCTTGCAACTGTTTTCAGTTATTGGCTGTCACTTTTTATTGGCGTACTCCTTCGTGATCTGCCGCATTGCGGCGCGCCACTGAGAAATGCACTTGAGATCAAAAGCCTTGACTTTGTCGTAGCCAAGACCTTTCGTCTCGGAGATCATTGCATTGATTTCCTTGTTGTACTCTGCATCGCTATTTGCCATCACAGCTTTCCATGAGTGCGCTATAACTTCTGTCTTGATTTGGCTTTGCACAACTGCGAGGGTAGATGGCGCCTCAGGTGGAGCATAACTGGCACCCGGAGCCACTTCTGAGCGATGAGTTTTCGTCAAATACTCCATGGTTGTCTTTGCACCGGCCATATGCTGAGACCACTCTTTCGTGAGGTTATCAAGAGGCTTATTGAGCTGAGACTTCCAGATACGGGCGTTATATGATTCACCAGTTTCTGGATCTGTAGAACTGTATGCGACTGCTGGATAGTTAAGATGCGGTCCACCACTAACAGCAGAACCTCCACCAAAGCTCTTTGGCATCATAAGGCCATTTGCATTGAAAAGACTTCGCTCGCCAAATGCAGTCAAATAAGGTTCATGCTTTGCGTTGTATTTGAAAGCCAAATCTGGAACAGTAGCGTTATCCATATAGGTGAAATAAGACGAGTAAAGCCAATCAATGAATTTGACGAGACGCTGCTTATTCTTCGCCTTCGAACCAAGTGCAATGACGGTGGTCGTGTCTCCATTCGGCTTGAAGCCGGCAGTATAAACCTTCATCGGCTCCAGAGGAGCAATTTCGAAGCCAATCCCCTTCTTCATATTTTCAGGCGTATTTTGATGCCAATTGCAGAAGGAGTAGTACATCATCAATACCTTGCCATTGGCGACTTTCTGATCAAGCCTGTCCCAGTTTTGTGTTGATGATTCTGGATCGACAATTCCTGCTTTATTGCACTGATACAAGAACCTGAGCATCTTTTGATAGATACCATTTTTATCAATTGGAGTGGCATAAGCAGAGGAATTTGGCTGGAAAAGAATATTGTCATGTTCCATATAGCCAAACCACTGAGCTAGCACGGCCGCATTCTGCATGAGCGTGCCATCCCAATCCTTGAACAATGAGATCGCATAAATATCGTTTTTACCTGTATCTTTGCGAGCGCGATCTTGCATTGCTTTCAAGACGTTAATGAAATCATCCATTGAATGGATAGGCGGATAACCGATCTCGCGATAGTAATCCCAGCGGATGTACGGAGCGCCATCAGGGTCGACAGCAGCGGAAGACTTTGTCGGCGAATCGACTGCAACGTTATTCGGATAAGCCCATACGCCTGATTTTTGGCCTATCGATTGGTTGACTGCTTTCGATGCAGAGCGAAAACGCTGGAGATTCTTCATTCCCTTTAAATACGGCGTCATATCGCTGACAAGATGAGCACGAATAAGCTTCGCGAGTTTGGTATTAGAAACGATGATGACATCGCCCAAGTTCCCTGCTGCCGAACGAGTGTCGAAAAGCGAATCACCGCCTCCATTAACATTCGGAGAGATGTAATTGAGCTTGAGATTGAACTTATCGTGGACGACTTTGCCGAACCACCCTTTTTGAATGCCGGCATCATTACCAAGACTGTCAAAAACCTGGACTGTCATTTCCTTTCCGTCATCTCGCTGCGGCGCGGAAGAAGATGAAGCTCCACAGCCAGCGAGCGCAAGCGAGGCGGATAATCCAAGGCATACTAAAGCCGTCAATCGTGTTCTTTTCATTGAAACTCCTTATTGAGAACTCGAAACACCATCGTTTTCGAGCATTCTTCAATAATACAATCAATGAACTATCTCAATAAGAAGCACGGCCCACGCAGATTCATTATGAAAAAGGCTCGCTCACTGCCCCTAAGGTAAGAGACAGCAAGCGAGCCTGAGACACTATTAACTCATGAGTATTAATGTTTCGCCTTGTACTGAGCAACTACCTCGTCGCACGCTTTGACGTGAGCAGCGATATTGGCGTCGTCAATCTTTTGGATCTTGGCGAATCCGAGGCCATTAGCCGTATCGATCATCTTTGAAATCTCAGAATCGAAGCCAGCATCCGAATTCGCCACGACAGCCTTCCACGAATGCTGAATGATCGCAGTGTTGATCTGATTTCTGACCGTGGAAATCTGCGAATCCTCCTCAGGTGACGCGTACGAAGCGCCCGGTTGCACCACATATTCGTGATGCTTTTCGAGATACTCCATATCTGTCTTGGCACCACCCATGTGAGCGGACCAGTCGGAATCGAGCGGATTCTTCTTCGCCAGCTCGCTCTTCCAGACGCGCGGATCAAATGGCTCATGCGTAGACGGATCGATATCGCTGTAGTTGACGGTCTGGAAGTTTAAGCCAGACTGTCCTTCAGCAAAACCGCCGCCGCCCCAGCTTGCCGGGACGTTCAGACCAGCTGGATTGTAGAAGGCTTTCTCGCCGAAATCAGTGAGTGCCGGCTGACCGTTTTTCATCACCCAGCACAGTCCCTTCGGGCATGGTGTTCCAGAGACAGCCGCCGAACTATACATTCCATCCGGTGAATACAGCCAATTGATGAAGTTGACCAGACGCTGCTTGTTCTTAGCCTTGGAACCAATCGCGATAATCGAGCCGATATTGCCGTTCGGAAGATTGCCGGACACATAATCCTTCTGGTCCTCCAGCGGGGCAAGCTCGAAACCGACACCCTTGGCCTTATTTTCTGCTGAGTTGACCTTCAGCTTGCCGTCCCAGCTCCAGAACGTCATGAGGATCTTCTCGTTATTCATCTTGGTCGTGCGCTGATCCCAGCTTTGTGTCGAAGAATCAGGATCAACAATGCCGGCAGCTTCGCACTTGTGCAAGAAGCGAAGTGTCTTCTGATAGATGCCTTTCCTATCCAACGACGTCTGCCTCTGCGTGCCGTTACCATATGCAAGCACCTGGCCCTCTTGCCAGAATCCATACCAGTTCGTCATGATTTGAGCGTTTGCCATGGCGTTGCCGTCCCAATCCTTAAAGAGGGACAACGCCCAAATATCATTCTTCCCAGTATCCTTGCGAGCCTGATCCTGCATTCGTTTGAGCACGCCGACGAAGTCATCGAGATTCTTGATGCGTGGGTAACCGATCTCCCTGTAGTAGTTCCACATGATGTAAGGAGCTGCCTTCGGAGCATAGATCTCAGCTGGCTCGGATGGAGAGCGATCGGATACATCCTGACCGTAACCCCAAATTCCCTTCTTACCGGCAAGCTTCTCAACCTGCTGTGCGGAACTCTTGAACTTCTTGAGATACGTTTCATTCTTCATGTACGGAGTCATGTCCGTCAGAAGACCTGCCTTGACAAGCTTGGCAAGACGACCATCACCCGTATTGGTGATGATGAGATCGCCAAGGTTGCCTGCCGCCGTACGTGTATCAAAGAGGGAATCTCCTCCCCCGCTGACGTTCGGTGTGATGTAGTTCAGGCGAATCTTAAATTTGTCTTTGATGATCTTGGCGAACCAGCCTTTTTGCAAACCGCCAACATTGCCGATTTGATCAAAGACATCGACCGTCATCATTTTCCCGTCATCACTTGTGTCAGCGGACTGTGAAGATGCAGAACCGCAGCCTGCCAGAACAAGCGAGGCACTCGTCAAAAGGGCAATTGCAGCACCTACATGTGAGCGCGTAGCCCGGCTCAAGTGCCAACTATGCCGGTCATAATGGTCTGAAGAAATGTGATGAGATTTCAGCATACCGAAGAATCGACGCATGTTGTTTCTCCTTTGAATTGTGCCATTGCGTCATTGCATAAGTAGCCGTTTGTTAATTTATCACTTTATAAATAGAGAAGCAAGGAATCAGAAACAAATAACCGGCACCACGTCACCATCGTCGCTACACAATACCGTAACAAAATAAAGAACCAGTGAGGAGAATAAGCCCCTTCACAATAAAAAATCCCTCTCCCACACACTGCAGGAGAGGGATTGGAAACCCGTGTGGTCAATTACTTCTTGAACTCAACAACAGACTTCCGAGCAGCTGCCATGTAGCCGTCGATCGCCGCATAATCAACCTTTTGAATCTTCGAGAAGCCGAGACCATTGGCCTTGGAAATCATCTCGCTGATCTGCTGGTTGAAGCTGGAATCCGACGTGCTCATTGCAGCCTTCCACGAATGCTGAACGACCTGAGTATTGATCTGACCGCGCAGAGTGGAGATCTGAGAATCTTCCTCTGGAGCTGCATACGAAGCACCTGGACGAACCGCGAGCTTGTGATTCTTCTGCAAATACTCCATATCGGTCTTGGCACCGCCCATGTGAGCTTGCCAATCGTCATCCAAAGCATCCTTCTTGTTCAGCTGCTGAGGCCAAAGCTGAGGATTATACGCATAGCCAGTCTGCGGATCGGTATCATTTGGAGCAACAGTCGGGAAGTTCAGCGTGAGCGAGCCGCTGTTGTAATCTCCACCGCCATAATTGGCAGGAACCTTCAGACCATTCGCATCAAACATAGCGCGATTGCCGAAAGCATTGAGCTCTGGCTTGCCGTTCTTGATAGTCCAGCACATGTTCTTCGGGCATGCAGCACCACCAGAGTTGGATGCAGAAGCATACACGCCTTCAGGAGAATACAGCCAGTTGATGAACTTGACCAAACGCTGCTTGTTCTTAGCCTTAGAGCCGAGAGCGATAACAGTGTTGACGTTACCAGCAGGAGTAAAGCCTGCAGAATAGACATCCATGTTCTCCAGAGGAGCAAGCATGAAGCCGATACCCTTAGCCTTGTTGGAATCAGAGTTCTGACGCGGCTTGCCCAGCCAGCTCCAGATCGACATCAAGACTTTGCCATTGGTGACTTTTGTGGAGACGGTATCCCACGTCTGAGTTGAGGATTCCGGATCAACCAAGCCCATCTGATTTGCACGCTCGATGAAATGGAGCATCTGCTGATACTCACCGTTCTTCGTCAAAGCGGTCTGCTTGTGAGAGCCATCGGCCTTGGCGAAGGAAGAGCCCTGACTCCAATAGCCGAACCAGCCGGTCATGGCCTGAGGATTGCCCATGACAGAGCCATCCCAATCCTTGAACAGGGAAATCGCATAAATATCGTTCTTGCCGGTATCCTTGCGAGCGCGATCCTGCATTTGCTTGAGAACTTGAAGGAAGTCGTCAAGATTCTTGATCTTCGGATAACCGATCTCCTTGTAGTAGTTCCACATGATGTATGGAGCTGCTGCAGGCTCAACGCCTTCAGACGGATCTGTCGGAGACTTGCTGGCAACATCCTCGCCAAAGCCCCAAATGCCTTTCTTCCCGGCAATCTTTTCGACAGCATCGGAAGAATTCTGATACTTCTTGAGATACGTCATGCCGTTCATGTACGGCGTCATGTCGGCAACCAAGCCAGACTTCACGAGCTTAGAAAGACGGCCACCGCCCGTGCCGGTGATGATGATGTCGCCCAAGTTACCCGCTGCGGAACGAGTATCAAACAACGTGTCCCCGCCACCTGAAACGTTCGGAGAGATCAAATTCAGCTTGATGTTGAACTTCTTCTGAACAAGCTTGGCAGCCCAGCCTTTTGCGATTCCAGCCTGATTGGCCAAAGAATCAAAGACATCGACAGTCATAAGCTTGCCATCGTCAGCACTGCTCGAGCTGCTGGCAGAACCGCATCCGGCAAGAGCCATGGAGGCAGCCAACGCAATGCCGATAACGGCAGACAGCTTCGTCTTCTTCATTATTGAAACCCCTTACTGATAACGGTGTCCCTCTTTGGCACCGCATTACTTTAATTTGTACAACCGTCGAACTTTATTGTCA
Organism: uncultured Aeriscardovia sp.; assembly: GCA_903789525.1. Classification (GTDB taxonomy): domain Bacteria; phylum Actinomycetota; class Actinomycetes; order Actinomycetales; family Bifidobacteriaceae; genus Aeriscardovia. Next base: position 19,862 of record CAIFER010000003.1, on the reverse strand, counting down.
ATAAGGTTATCGATAGTGAGCGTTCACACACGTGCCCGGCATTACACGCATTAGCAGTAAACAAGCAGAAAACAAAAAGGCCGGCTCCCGAAGAAGCCAGCCTTTTATACACAACGATACTGCTGAAATATCAGCCCTTAACAGCGCCGAGGAACATGCCCTTAACGAAGTAGCGCTGGAAGAACGGATAAACAAACAGAATTGGGAGGACGACGATCACTGCAATCGTCATACGAATCGATGTCGGCGTCTGCTGAGTGGCAAGCGATGCCACGTTGAGCGTTGAACCTGCAGAAGCCTTGACCTGATTTGCCAGAGAACTTGCCTGGTTCAGATAGCGGTACAGAACGTACTGCAATGAATACAAGCGAGAATCCGTAATGTAAATCAAGGTGTCCTGGAAGGAATTCCATTGACCGACTGCGGAGAAGATTGCGACAGTTGCCAGAATCGGCTGGCACATCGGCAGGATGATCTTGCCGAAGATGGTCAGCTCACCAGCGCCATCAACCTCAGCAGCTTCCTGCAAAGACGACGGAATTGATTCGATGAACGTCTTCACGAGAATGATGTTGAACGGCTGAACAACTGCTGGCAGCACGTAAACCCAGAACGTGTTGGTCAAATGCAGATTGCGCATGCAGATGAACGCAGGAATCAAACCTGCATTGAAGTACATGGTGATGATCACGAAGCGATACCAGAACTGACGATGCCACATCTTCTGCTGGGTAAACATGAAGCCGAGATATGCAGAAGCTAACACAGTCAGCGCGGTGCCGATCACGGTACGGCCCAGAGAGATGAGCGCGGATTCGCCCAGACCATCGAGCTGGAAGACCTTGCCGTAATTATCCCAGTGGATACCGCTTGGCCACCAATTGATCTGACCAGCAGCAGACATCGCGTTGTTGGAGATCGAGTTGATGATCAGGTAATAGAACGGGTAGAAGCACAAGAACGTGAACAGTGCGAAGAAGATGATGTTGAACACGTTGTAAACGTTCTCGCCATGCGAATGCTGGCGAATACGCTGCTGCGGATCCTCTGGATGAAGAGGTGCACCGCCCCTGTTCTTCTTGCTCTTGCGACGTGTTTGAACTGTTGCAGCGGTCTTTACTTGCGTGGCCGCCGCTGGAGAAACTGATGCTACAGACATATTTGACACTTCCTCAGACGATCGAGACGCCACGAATCTTCTTAGAGGCCGTGTTGACAGCCCACAGAAGAATGACCGACACAACGGACTTCAGCATGGAAATTGCAGTTGCCAGAGACAGCGAATTCTGGCCCATGCCGATGTTGTAAACGTACAGATCAAGAACCTGAATATGTTCCTGCGTGAATGCGTTCTGGAAGACGAAGTACTGGTCCATGCCGTTGTTCAGGAAGTTAGACACCGAGAGCATCAGCAAAACGAAGTACGTCGGCAACAACTGCGGAACGGTGATGTGGATAATCTGCTGCCAGCGGTTTGCACCGTCAACCTGAGCAGCTTCGTACAGTTCCGGATCAATGCCCGTCAGAGAAGCCAAGTACAGGATTGCGCCCCAGCCGAGGCCTTTCCATGTGCTCCATGCCCACATCTTGAGCCAGACGTGTGAGCCGGAATCCAAGAAGTGGATTGGCTTGTGGATCCAGCCAAGATTCTGCAGGACGGAATTAACCATGCCGGTGCTGGAGAACAGTGCGAAAGCGATTGCGTAAACCAAAACCCATGAAATGAAGTTTGGCAGTGTGGTCAAGGTCTGAATGAGATTGCGGAACCACTTCGAACGGATCTCATTCAGTGCGATGGCGAACATCACTGGGAAGAACGACGTAATGATACCAAGACCTGAAATGCCGAACGTATTCAGGAGCACCTGGCCGATAGCTCTCAGCTGCGTCGGATTGGACCACAGCATTGTGAACCATTGCCACCCAACGAACTTCGACTCACTCAGCGGGATCGGCGGCTGGTAATCATAGAACGCGTAAACCCATCCGAAGAGTGGGTAGTAACTGAACAGAATGCTGAACAGCAGAAGCGGGCTCACCAGTAGGAACAGGTGGAATCCATGCCGCTTCTCATCGTTCCAATGATGCTTCCCCTCGGCTTTCCGTCTCTTCTCCTGATACTCCTTGACAGATTCAAGCGATTCAGTTGGCTTCGATGTTGCAGCCATCGCAGTAGCCAATGACGGCTGAACTGTTGCCGCTTTCGCCTGATCTGTTGCCGGAGCGTCAGTTGCCTTTTGCTGACTCATTCGGCCCTCTTTCCCTGCTGGGATGCACCGATATGAACTGCGACGCATGCCCAACTTATCGTGCCGCCGGCTGCCACATTGCTTCATCCGGCAGTAGTACGAATAACACTATCTAAAATAAATTTTTCAGATCGACTTGTCAATAAAGCTATCGATAACGGCCCATTCCGTACATAGCCAATGAGCCTTCTCTTCGCTCATGCCTGATTGATCTCTACGCCATAGCTTAACCGGTTCACCTCCCTTTTTGCAAGAGCAAATCTCGTCGTAAAACGTCGTGTTATAGAATCAGGCAATGCACTTCAACGTCAACTCGCCGTTTTGGCGCTTCATGGACACCCTCGTGCGATTCACGGAGCTCAATCTCGTTTATTTGCTCTGCTGCATCCCGATTGTGACGATCGGTACAAGTTCAGCTGCGCTCTACAGCACGCTGTTCCAATACGACCAACATGATGACGTTCCGCTCGTCAAAGAGTTTTTCAGGCGCTGGAAGAAAGAATTCAAACAGTCGTTCCCGGCATGGCTCATTTTCCTTGTCCTCATCGCTGCCGTGATCTTTGCAATAACGTTCTGGTCACAACTTCCGATGAAAACCGGGCTCTCCTATGTCGTTCTCGCGATGATGGTGATTTTCTGCGTTTTTCTCGCCACCACTCTCGAGTGGTTCTTCGCCATTGAAGCGCGATATTCCAACAAATTCTGGCGCACTTTTCAGATCGCATTTCAGATGCCATGGATGACGAGCGCAATTCTGTACACCTTGGCTCTCCTCGCCATTGATATCGCCTTTGCCACACTCGCTGTCTTCACACATGTGATCCGCATTATCGCAATCTTCTTCGGGATTGCATGGATCTTTTACGCCAAATCCCTCCTGATGCTGCGCTGCTTCGATCGCATCGACCATCCGAATAAGGACCACAGCTTCCCGTCTGTGCGTGCGGTGAGCTGAAATGAACTGAAATAAATAAAATAAATGAAAATAAAAAATGTGGCAGCCGACGCGATACTGTGCCGACTGCCACTTTTTCTGTCACATGCGCTGCCCTTACATATGCGCTGCCCTACGCGTTGCACGCTTTATACACACGTGTGGTATACGCCAGGCATGCGCACTGTTGTGCGCTCACATTTCATGCTGCTTCATCGATTTACTGAACGGAGATGATGACCGTTCCAAACGATGCCAACTCCAGCTCCTGACCTTGCGACACGCGCTGACCCGTCAACAAGTCAACGCCCGATTCCGGTGCTACTGCTGTGCGAGCGCCTTCCGCAGTATTGATCACAAAGACGAGATCATGACCTGATGGATCTGCAGCAGTCCGTCGAGTGATTTCCACGAGCGGATCAGACTCAACCTCGCGCACATGCCGTCCTGCTAGCAAACAATCGATGACATCGCGCGTACCGGCCTCATCTGGCATCGTGGCGCAGTACATAATGCCACCAATTCCCGCAGCAAGATCAGTACGTCCGGATTCGTCCTTTTCCGATGCCGCAAATGTCAGTGCCGGAGTGCCCTTGTAGAACTGACTGCCGTATGTGGCCAACACCTGCGTGCGTGGATCGGCATGCACAATGTTGAAGAGCATGTTGCCATTCGGCTGACTTGCCGTGCCTGTGTTTGTCACAGGAGCGTGCGACGCGAAAACAAGCGGAACCGGCGTACTCGGCGCCAGCGAATCTGTCTCTTCAACCCATACGCCTACTTCTTTACGCAATGGAACCGGCGTCTGGCCGACGAACAGCTCATCGTTTTGGTCTGCCAGTGCGCTCATTGGAGTGAGCAGCAAACGACCACCGCCAGAGACATATGAGCGCAGATTGGCAGTCATGGCATCCGTAAACATGTACAAGCACGGGGCGATGACCGCGCGATACTGGCTCAAATCGTCAGTTGCACTCACCACATCGACAGCGATATTACGGCGGTGCAATTCGCGATACCACCGCTGCATCTCGTGCACGTAATCGAGCGCTGACGTTGGGCCGACTGAGAATTGCAGTCCCCACCACGAATTCCAGTCGAAGATCAGAGCAACCTGACCGGCTTGTGGAACCGTCGCCAAGATGTCTGCCGACAGCTTCTCCAGCTTGCCGCCGAGCGCCGCGCATTCCTTAAATGTGCGAGACTGATCCGTTCCATCGATGGAAATGATTCCCGAATGAAACTTTTCGCATCCGGAACGCGCCTGTCGCATCTGGAAGAACTGCACAGCGTCAGCACCATGTGCCACTGCCTGCCAGCTCAACTCCTCCATCTGTCCTGGACGCTTCACGTAGCAGTATGGCATCCAATTCTGGTTGCTCGGAGCCTGCTCCATGAGCATCCACGGTTTTTGTGTGCCGACACCGCGCATGAGGTCGTGACGCAGGTCGATAGCAGCCGCGTCCTCGCCCAAACCTGGATATGAATCCCAACTGACGAAGTCGACGCCCGTTCCTGCACCTGCGTGATCTGTGCGCCAGTCAAGATAGTCGTAATCGTTGAATGTGCCCATCATGTTAGTCGTGACGAGCGCAGTAGGGTCAGCGCGACGAATTGCTGCCTTTTCGAGTTCATACTCGTGAAGAACTTGCTGCCCGTAGAATCTGCGGTAATCGAGTGAATAACCGCCTAAGACCGCGTGCCCGGTCACATACTGGTTTGGAGTTGGCATGCCGTCGCCCAAGCCGCTCGGCGTATCGATCTCGTCAAAACTGTGGTACGTGTGGCTCCACATGTTGGCATTCCAGGCCTCGTCGAGCTTCTCAATTGTGCCGTAGCGAGCCTTCAGCCATTCACGGAACTGTGCTGCGCACCGATCGCACCAGCAAAAACCGCTGTATTCATTTGAGACATGCCATGCCACGATCGGGCTATCCGGCTTGCCTGCATCTCCACGCTGAACGTAGTGCTCGGCTAACTTACCGGCGAGTCGAGGTGCCAATGTGAGGAACGTTGGACTCGTTGCGCAGAAATTCTCACGCCCAGAATGACGGAAATGCTCACCGTTGTACCCAACACGATTCACGTCCGGATGTGCCTTGGTCAGCCACGGAGGCATCGCACCAGTGCCCGTAGCCATCACGATTTTCAGGCCGTTTTCCTTGCACAAATCGACAATGCGATCCAGCATCGAGAAATCATACGTATCTTCAGAAGGCTGCAATAGCGCCCATGAGAACACATTGAGCGTGACTTCATTGATATGTGCTTCCTTGAAAAGCCGCATATCCTCTTTCCAGACTGACTGGGGCCACTGCTCTGGGTTGTAATCTCCGCCGTACAGAATTCCCCCGTGCGATGAGCGTAGTCGGGCGAAAGGTTGAGACGCCATTACTCAAATCTCCTTTGATTCACGAATAACACTGAGGCTTTCACGAGCCTTCTTTCAAGCTTAAAGGAGAAGCTCGTAAGACACGCATAGAAAAAAACGGCAATTTAAGATATGTGTGTCGTCTCTTCTGATCGTCGTCTGTGATCGTCTGATGTGAGACTTCTGAAACTTTCTTTGAATTAAAGAAACTTTCCTTTACACTTTCAGCAGGAGAAAGGGCAGGCAACGATGACTGCAAAACAACTGCGTAAGAGAGTCAGTCTTGACGACATCGCCACGCAAACTGGCTTCTCTCTTCCAACTGTTTCCAAAGTGCTCAATAATCGCGAAGGCGTTGCGCAATCAACGAGAATCAAAGTCAAACGTGCGTTACTGCGTGCAGGATATGTCCGACGCATTGGCACTCAGTCAGCCAAGCGCAACACGCTTGAAGTTGTTTTCCAAACCTTTGACAACGTCTGGAGCCTTGAGGTACTCACCGGTGTACTCGAATACGCGCGCGATCATAACCTCGTTGTCACGGTCTGCGAAAGTTCCGACCGCCAGCACCCGGACAACGATTGGCTTCACACCCTAGAAATGCGCCGTCCTATTGGCGTCATCCTCATGTTTTCCAGCTTGACTGAGCAAGAGCGCGAGGTCATGCAACAGCTGCGCATCCCGTATGTTATTTTTGATCCACTCGGCAATCTCGTCATGACCGGGCTGACCGTCCAAGCCGATAACTGGACAGGCGGAGTTTTAGCCACCCGGCATTTGCTTTCCCTTGGCCATCGCCGTATCGGAACGATCACTGGACCGATGGACATGATGTGCTCGCAAGCTCGCCTCGATGGATACCGGGCCGCTTTGAACGGGCACAAAATTGCTTCTGATCCTTCACTGATTGCAATAGGCGATTTCTCAACATTTTCCGGGTACACCCAGGGAATCAGGATGCTCAAGCAAGAAAACCGTCCTACTGCGATCTTCGCGCAGAATGATCTCATGGCGATGGGAGTCTACGAAGCAGCACGCCAACTACGCCTTCGAATTCCAGAAGACTTGTCGGTCGTCGGTTTTGATGATGTCCCCACATCTGCATTTATCGGCCCCGCGCTGACAACCGTGCACCAGCCGTTGCGCGATATGGCCGGGAAGGCAGCCCAGATGGTATGCGAAGCAGCACAAGGCAAGTCAGTCAATAGGCGAGTCATTATGCCAACCTCTCTGGTGATTCGCCATAGCACACAGAAAATATGAGATGCGAGAACGAAATACGGGACTCTCCTTTTTGTGATGCGCTTTTAACATCTGTATGCAACCGGGTAGCGTAGACTGTGAAGTATGACTATGCAATTCACAGTTCTGCATCATCCACTCATTGATCACAAACTCACTCTCCTGCGTGATAAAAATACGCCGTCTAGTGAGTTCCGCCAGCTTGCTGATGAGCTGGTTACACTCGAAGCCTACGAAGCCACGCGCGATCTGGACGTCGAGGATAAGGTTGTTACCACCCCAGTTGGCGTTTGCCATGGCAAGAAGCTTGTCGAAAAGCCGCGTCCAATCGTCATCCCGATTCTGCGTGCTGGTTTGGGCATGCTCGATGGCATGATGCGTCTCCTGCCAATGGCCGAAGTTGGGTTCTTGGGCCTGAAGCGCAACGAGCAGACGCTTGACACCATCACGTATGCTGAGCGTCTCCCGAAGGATCTGACCGGTCGCGAAGTCTTCATTGTTGATCCAATGCTTGCAACCGGTGGCACGCTTGCAACGGCTATCAATTACGTTCATGAGCGCGGTGCCCGCAAGATTACTGCTCTGGATATCATTGCAGCCAAGCCGGGCGTTGCCATGCTGGAAAAGACTGTTCCGAAGGATATTGATTTCCACGTCGTCGTGTGCGGTGAAGATGACGTCCTCAACGATCACGGTTACATCGTTCCAGGCTTGGGCGATGCCGGTGATCGTCTGTACGGCTTAGTCGACTGAGCGCATTCGCTCTTCACTGAGTCGATCGCATCACTCACACTTCGTAGGACGGATCCCTGCGGTTTCGGATCCGTCCTTTTCGTTTTCATCATGCACACTGCAATTGCATAGTCAGTGTCATCATCATCGAATTGCTGCTGTTGCATTATGAATTTAACGTCACATTATTCATCCTCATCCCATACTGATATTGCAAATGCTGCAAACACTGCAAATGCTGCAAACACTTCTCCATCGCGTCATAACGCCCTTGAAAAACTAGAAAAGCGTTTGAACGAAGGCAGCCGCATTGACATGTTGTCGCAGCCTGAAATTATCTCCAGTCGACGCGTCTACCAAGGCCGCATTTTTGCAGTTGACGATCAGCAAATCCGTTTGCAGCAAACGGACGGCGGTTCCACACAAATCGGCAGGCAAATCGTTCGGCATGATCACAGCGTCGTCATGATGGTGCACAACGTTGCAAACGACACGTACATCCTTGAGCGTGAATATCGAGTTGGATCCAATTCGTACGCATATGGCTTCCCTGCTGGCTTGTGTGATCCCCATGAGAGTCCGTTGCAGTCGGCGTTCCGCGAGCTGCGTGAAGAAACAGGCATCACAGTTCCAGGAATCCCCAATAAGCGCTCAGACCCTGCATTTACGGCAGATCACATTGCTCACGCAGTTCAGGCAAGTGCTGACATTGATGTGGACGTCATTGGCGACTTTTACTCGTCTATCGGCATGACAGATGAACTGACGACTGTGATGGTGTTTCATTTGCATCATTTCGATGTCGGCGAGCGCGAATTCGATCCAGACGAGCACGTGGAATCCGGCTGGGTGACATGGGATGATTTACTGCACACCGTTCCCATCATAAGCACGAATACTGTTCTGGCTATTCAGCATGAGCATATTCGCCGTCTGAAAGATCAGCTGACGCGCAGTAATCAGTAGTTCTCTCAGCACACCCTTTCAGCACATCCATTCAGTTTCCTCATACAGCGCAGAAGTCTGGTGCATTGCAGCATGTGCAGCACATGCGCAGGGTGTGTAGTGTTCTCAGTTGCGCACATTATGTGCAACTGGTGGGTTGCTGACGAGGTTGTTAGTCTTATGCTCTCCGGTTGCATCTCTCCACGTGATCGTAGCAATCGATCGCCAAGCGATATCGGGGTCAAGTGCTGCATCTTTTCCAGCCTGTCGACGATCTGCAATGACTGCTGCATCAAAATCAAGGCGCACCTGGCTCGTTGCACCCGTCCATTGCAGACTCATGACGCCATACACATCGTCAAATCCCGCGGTAAATTCGCCGTTGAACGCATCGAGCTCATTGCGGAAACGGCATAACGCGTTGAGTGCCTTCACCTCCGGGCGCATGAGATTACGCCGAACTTCCCCTGCGCTGTAGTAGTGACGATTGAGATTGCGGCCGACACGCGTCTCCCGGAAGAGTCTGACGTCGTTGTTGCCCATCATGGCACCCATGTAATAGACCTGTGGGATACCAGGCAGGAAGAACTGAACGGCTCGCGCTGCAAGATATTTCTGGTCATCGCAACCGAGAGCCGAATAAAACGTGGAGTTGACCTGGTAATCATCGACGTTGTTAGCAGAAGGACCGCTTGCTTCGATCGACTCCCCGTGCGTGTTGTGCCCGATTGCTGTGATGAGATCATTGACTTGCTCTTGGGTGAGGAACCCGCGTTCATGAGGGTTTTCACTGTTCTGACTGGCGTCTTGAATGCCAATACCATCTTGCATATCGATCACAGTGATGCAGTTAGTGGGACGTACATTGACCCACTGTGCCAATGGCTCCGCGTCACCAAAGAGCAACGCATACAAGAGGAGCGGCTCAAGACCGAAATCGTACACCCAGTCAACATGCTGGGCGACCTGAATTTTTGTCTGATAATACGCATGCGAGTCAAGGATTGCTTCGAGCCCACGATCATGCGCCGCTTGAGTGAGTCGATAGATGAAATCGAGCGTCTCCGGCATGAGGAAATCTGTGCCGCCAGCTTTCTTGATGGCGTTGCCGGCAGATACGAGATTAACTGACCGGATTCCTGCATCCGATTGCACGTCCAGGACTTTCATCAGATATTTCCATCCCTCGCGTGAGGTGACATCGATGTCAACACTCCCGCGGAAGGACTGCCACACCATGCGCGGATGCCCTGCATACTCGTACACTGCAAATGGCAGATCTGCACGCTGGTTGTGAATGCGCATGAGATCCTCTTCGCTGGCGCCGTGAGGAAATACATGCGAAAAAGTAAGAAACATCGGGTAGTACTTGGATCGCTTACCAAAGCGCTCCACACCCTTGAATTGACGGGACTGATCGCTCACGCTGTTGACGATGAGATCCGACATGACTTCGCAATGCTGAGCGAGTTTTTTCACATCGTCCCACGTGCCGAGACGACGATCGACCTTAGTGTGATCAATCGGATCGAACCCCGCATCGCTCCCATCGAAAGGCGTAAAGAAAGGAAGCAGATGAACTCCCTCATATACGCCTGCAAAATCTTTATGTAAAAGTTGAGCGAGACCGCTAATTGTTCCGCCGAACCGATCGGCATACGCAATCAGTTGGACTTTATTCTGCATGCGCTGAAAAACCTCCGCCTACGCCAGCGATCGTGAAGCTCTGTAGACATTTTCAGTTTACTCAGTAGGTTCCCGATTTCTTGTTCTCAACCCCGCGGTTTTCACGATGAGTGCGAGCAGCAGCGTCACCCGTATCATCGGCATCATCATTGCTGGCCGGTGGAACGATTGACCCCTCGATCTGTGCTCTGATCGCGCGACGTGTTTCTAACTCGAGCACACTCCCGTTCGAATCCGCTTCTAGTTCACGTAACTGTCGTCTTGCTTCACGGGCATCAAGTTGCATCGTCTGCCGATACAGACTGTCTCGCCAGCCTTCTCGGCCCATTCGGGCAAGTGGATACTCTCGCAAAATACCACGCGCGTCAGCTGCAAAGAATGAGGGGCCCGGTTGCCTCAGTCTGCGCAACTCCCTGCGCAACTGCCGATTTTCTTCTGTCAACGACAAAATCTGCCGAATCCCAGCGATCCCAATCGATTCACTCGACAGCTTCTCAGCTCTCGTGAGCGTGTCGACGTCGTGAAGACTATAGCGACGAGCGCCACCGGGCGTACGCTGCGGACGAATGAGCCCAATTCGGTCATACTCGCGCAACGTTTGCGGATGCACGTGCGCGAGGCGAGCCATTTGCCCGACGGGGAAAACCGGAAAATCGATGCGAAATCCGGCTTCCTCGGCGAGCACAAGATTTGTCTCACCACGCACCATATCCTGTGCGCACAGTGCATATGACTGGCGAAGTCGAGCACGAGCAGTGACCATCTCAGTCGCCGCCGTTTCCTAAGAGCCGCTCTTTGGCCAAACTGTCTTTGAGCGACGGCGTCCGTGCTTCAAAGTCACGAATGGCCTTCTTCGCGAGAAGAGATGTTCGCTTTGGTACACGAATCTCAACACGCAGGAGCAGATCGCCCGTGCCAGACGGACTTTGCACGCCGCGCCCACGCACACGCAGCTTTGTGCCACTCGATGTTCCTGCCGGAACGCGAACTCGCAAGTGCGTGCCCTGGAAATCGCTAACTTCGACTGTTCCACCGAGAACAGCTTCGGACACTGTCAGTGGGAGCGTTCGCACGAGATTGAGCCCCTCCATCGAGAAGAGCGGATCTGGTGTGACGGTGACTTTCAGATACAGATCTCCTGCCGCTCCACCATTCGTACCGGCACGACCTTTGCCTGGAATCCGGATCGACTGCCCATCGTGGATTCCTGCAGGAACGCGCGCGATGAAACTCTGTGAGCCAACGCGAAGTCGTACTGATGTTCCGCTGACTGCTTGCGCAAACGTGAGCGTTACAGATGAACGGATATCTGCTCCACGCTGAGGACCAGCGCTTGCTCCGTTCATACCATAATCTTGATACGACCCACGAGAGCCGAATCCACGAGCACCTGAACCCATGTTGGTAAAGTAGGTTGTGTACCCGTTAGAATTCCCACCACGTGAGCCAAACTGGCTGAACAGCGAGCTGAATGGCGACCCTTCGGACTGTCCGCCACCGAACATAGAGCCGAACAGATTAGAGAAATCGTCGGCGTTGTAGCCGCCTGCTCCACCCGAGCCAGTAAAGCGAGCTCCGCCGGATGCAAGACGATGAATTGCATCATAGCGCTTGCGTTGAGCTTGATTATGCAGAACGCCATATGCCTCATTCGCTGCCGCGAACTTGTCGGCCGCACCTGGCGAATGATTCAGATCTGGATGGTACTTACGTGCCATCTTTCGGTAGGCTTTGTCGATCTCATCGTCAGTCGCATCTTGGGAGACACCGAGGTCTTTGTAGTAATCTTTCTTCAGCCAATCACTCTCTGACATCTTGTCTCCTTTCCGCGTGTCAGACTTCTATTCACACAAAGCCGCAGTGCACCGACCGCCTGTTGCACCGCCAGCGGAGTCACTCTCTTCTATTGGTCTATTTGTTTGTCGTATCGTTCTTGTTTGCCGTGCTAGACTTGTCGGCTTTCTCAGGAGCATCAGCAGATTGATGGCTTCCCTGATGCGCCTGATCTCCTCCGGTGGGTGTTGACTGGCTTTTTGCCTTCTCCTCCGGAGCAACGACGACGACCTTTGCTGCACGTAAAATCCTGCCGTTGAGCGAATACCCTGCTTCGACAACTGCATCGATTTGTGGCTTATCGACGTCTGGGCTCGTGCGATGCAAGATTGCTTCGTGGTGCGTCGGATCGAACGCTTCGCCTTTCTTTCCGAACTTCTGGATCTTGAACTTGTCAAATCCACGGGTCAACTGCCGGGAGACTGCTTCGATCTCCTTGCTCATATCCCCGTGTTCGCGCAAGCGATCCAGGTCATCCAGTGCTGGCAACAGTGCTACGAGAACATCCTGAATACCGTAATCACGTGCAAGCTGCTTCTCCTTATCCATGCGATTGCGGTAATTGATGAAGTCGGCACGTTCACGTTGAAGCGCAGCCAGATAGTCAGCAGCTTCCTTCTTCGCTTTTCCGAGCGGAGTCAGACTGTCAGCTTTCTTGCTACTCTCTTTCGCATTGCCGTGATCATTGTGCTTCTCACCCTGCTTTTCTTCCTGCTCGTTCTGCTTCTTGCCTTTCGAAGCATCGTGAGCGGTGTGATTGGCAGATGAGGCAGCACTGTTTGCGTGATCAGGATGCTGAGCCTGCTGATCAGGTGCATGAGCACTCGTGGCAGCAGACTCGGCGGGAGTGGCACTGGCGTGACGATCGTCTTTGTCAGTGTCAGTCATTACTTGTTGTCCTTCTTGTTCTTGTCTTTGTCATCGTCCACAACCTGAGCGTCCACGACGTTGTCATTGGAGGAATTCGAGCTAGACCCGTTTGATGCACCTGCAGTACCCGCGGATGCACCGTTTTGGGCACCAGCTGCTGGTCCACTCTGAGCTGCGCCTTGAGCGTTGTTAGACGAATAGAGGATCTGACCGATCTTCTGGGCAGATGTCATGAGATCCTTCTGGGCATTCTTGATCTTGTCAATATCCTTGCCCTTCAGAGCTTCCTTGAGAGCATCCAGCTTTGCCTGAACGTCCTTCGTGACATCATCCGGGAGCTTCGCCTTGTTATCCTTCAGAAGCTTCTCAGTTGAGTACTCAAAGGCCTCGGCCTGATTGCGGGTATCCGCATCCTCCTTGATCTTCTTATCCTCAGCTTCGTGTGCCTTCGCATCCTTGACCATGCGATCAATCTCGTCTTGCGGAAGCGACGTGCCGCCGGTCACAGTCATTGACTGTGCCTTGCCAGTGCCCATATCCTTCGCAGAGACATGGACGATACCGTTTGCATCGATATCGAAGGTGACCTGAATCTTCGGAACACCGCGTGGAGCCGGTGCAATTCCGGTCAACTCGAACGTGCCCAGCGGCTTATTCTGGCTCGCCATCTCACGTTCGCCCTGATACACCTGAATCAGAACACTCGGCTGGTTATCTTCCGCAGTGGAGAAGATCTCGCTGTGCTTTGTTGGAATAGCAGTGTTGCGTGGAATGAGCTTGGTCATGATTCCACCCTTCGTCTCAATACCGAGAGACAGAGGAGTGACATCGATGAGCAGGACGTCCTTACGATCGCCCTTGATAATTCCGGACTGAATAGCAGCACCGACAGCGACGACCTCATCTGGGTTGACGGACTTGTTCGGATTCTTACCGCCTGTCAGTTCCTTGACGAGATCCTGCACAGCCGGCATACGTGTCGAACCACCAACAAGCACCACATGGTCAATCTTGTCGACCGAGATGCCAGCATCCGAAAGAACGTGGTTGAACGGCTCACGGCAACGATCAAGCAGATCTTGCGTCATTTCCTGGAAGTGCGCACGAGTCAGTGACTTATCGAAGTGAACTGGCTTGCCGTCTGGAGTCATTGCCAAGTACTGCAACGTAATCTGCGTCTCAGTGGACGAAGACAGTTCCTTCTTTGCCTGTTCTGCAGCTTCCTTCATGCGCTGGAGAGCAATGAGGTTCTTGCTCAGATCAACGCCGCTATCATCCTTGACTCCCTTGAGAATCCAGTCGATAATGCGCTGATCCCAATCATCGCCGCCCAGGTGCGTATCACCATTCGTGGCGTCTACCTGAATGGTGGAGAAGCCATCTGAATCCTTGCCGATCTCCAGCAAAGACACATCGAACGTGCCACCGCCGAGATCGAAGACGAGAATTCGCTCATCTTGCTTGCCCTTTTGCAAACCGTATGCAAGTGCAGCAGCTGTTGGCTCGTTGATGATACGCAGAACGTTTAGGCCTGCAATCTTGCCTGCATCACGAGTTGCCTGACGCTGAGCATCATCGAAGTATGCCGGGCATGTAATGACAGCATCAGTGACCTTATCGCCCAAGTACGCTTCTGCATCCCTCTTCAGTTTCATGAGGATCTGTGCAGAGATCTCCTGCGGCGTCCACTTCTTGCCGTCGATTTCCTTCGTCCAATTCGTGCCCATGTGACGCTTGACAGAAGAAATCGTGCGATCGACGTTGGTGACAGCCTGGCGCTTGGCCACATCTCCGACGAGGATCTCGCCGTTCTTGCCAAATGCCACCACAGACGGGGTGGTGCGCTGGCCTTCTGCATTCACAATGACAGTTGGCTTGCCACCTTCAAGCGTGGCAATGCATGAATTCGTTGTACCCAAATCAATGCCAACGACGCGTCCCATACAGGACTCCTTCCTTCACACCCCGCGAGCGCCGACCAGCACTGCGCGGGAATCTTCACGTTTACGCTCAGTCGAGATTGTACTCTCAAACCTGAGCCTACTTCCCTCAACTTTTTTCACGCAGATTTATTCCCGTTATTCACAATTTTTTCGGCGTGTCGCTGGAACTACCCGTAACAACTACATAATTGAGATCGCTCTATTCTCAGACGTCCTTGTTTTGAATTCCCAGATGTACTCGTTTGAACAGTTCGTGTGCCTCTTCCATTTTCTATTTCTTTATTTCATTCCTCATTTTGCACTTTTCCACTTTTTAAATTTCGTCTCCCGAGGACAAGTCTTTTGCAGTATTCTGCTAACGTTGTCATAGATATTTGTCAATTGAGGAGCTCTCCTATGGAACAGAATGCAAAGTCGCAGTCCGAGCCTTCACCGGCTTCTCCCGCTCAACACGCCACTATTCAGGACGTTGCCCGCCGGGTTGGAGTGTCCGTTTCGACCGTCTCACGTTCTTTTACACGTCCAAATCTCGTCAGCAAGCGAACACGTCAACGTGTTCTTGCAGCCGCACACAAACTTGATTTCAGTATTTCACGATCTGCAATGGCCTTGAAATCAGGGCATTCCTTCCGGATTGCTTTGTTGCTGCCGAGCCCACTCGACGAATGGTTTAACGTCAAGGTCTATGAAGGACTTGCAGAAGTGGTCAGCCATGCAGGTTACGATTTGTCGGTTTTCACCATCAGCAACAATGATACTCGCCGTGAATTTTTCACAGATATGCCTGTACGTCGCAATGCCGATGCAGTTGTCCTCTGCTCTTTCAACACGCGAAGAGACGAGCTCGGGCTTTTGCGTGGTATGGGCGTGCCAGTCATTGGCATTAACACGTACTCGACGATTGGCTTGGATGCATCAGTCAGTATCAATGATGCAGTTTCAGCACAAATTGCAACTCGTCATTTGATCGGTTTAGGTCACCGGCGACTTGCATACATTTACACGCGCCACCCCACACCATTCCACTTCTCAGCAGATAACCGACACCGCGGTTTTCAAGAGGCTATTCGGCAATCTGGCAAAGATATTCAGCAAAATTTGATCAGTTGCCCACTGGATTATGATCCCGTCAATGCAGCGCTCACGCAGCTTTTGGAACTTGATCCGCAGCCGACTGCACTCTTCTTCCAAACTGATGATGTTGCAATCCCAGTGATGTATCGACTTCGCAGATATGGCAAAGAGATTCCGCGCGATTACTCAGTTATCGGCTTTGATGACAGCACATATGCGGCACAAATTGGCCTGACGACGATGCATCAGGATCCGACTGAGCTAGGCAAAATTGCCGGTCAAAAGATTTTGGCATTGCTGAACGGTCAAAAGCTTGAACATCCGTTTGAGCATCCGCTGGCAACTCTCGTCCTTCGCAATACGACTGCGCAGCCGCTTTATCCTTCGTCTTCTTCCAGCATTTGATGCTCGGTTTCCCACCCGTCTCGATACGCGCTCTCAACGGAGGACCAATTACCTCCATTTGCTCCACCTGAGCGCGTATACGCAGTAAGTGCCGACCCGACATCTCTGAGCCATTGATCTGTCGGTGCCTGATCAGAGAGCCACGGCACACGCGTCGAGACGGGCTGATCAAACATCCCTTGCAACAGATCACTCTGCTGTATTCCTTTTGCAGACGTGAATGGAAGAGATAATCCGAGTTCTTGCAACGCTTTCTGTCCTTGCGCTGACGTTGCAATCCACGTCAGAAACGCTTGACTTGCTCTTTGATCAATCTTCGAAGCCTGCCTGTTAATGCACCAATACTGATTTGCTCCGACTGCAAATCCAGTCATTGACTGAGCCGCCTGTGCTTGGTGCGACCCATCTCCCAGCACTTCTCCAACTCCCTGGACGCGCAGTGGCAATACGCCTATATCGCTATTATCCACATGCTCATTTTGTAAAGCAGATTCCAGTTGGTCCTCATTGACTGTATCGAGTGGAATCATTGCTGTCTTCCCTTGTGCAAAATCACTCACTGCGGTGCTCAATGACATATGCGCTGCTTGACCTGCTGAAACTTCGCTATCTGTACCGAGCAAATCTTCCAGTTGCTGCAAACCACTCAGGCACGTCCCATTCAATTGCCGAACTGTTGCAATCTGCGCATTCCCGAATTCGCAGGCAAGCGGATAGTTCGTCAGTTGACCTGCAATCGTTTGCACAGGAGTATTTCCCCATCCAGCCGGTGCAAACGCTCCTTGAATACCTAAATCTGCTCGATGAGCTTGAAGACCATCTGCAAACGCTTTCAGTACATCAAAATTGGTGATCGATGCAACAGATTGCACAACCGCCTCATCACGTGCCATGTACTTTTGCACAATCGACTTACGGTACACAATCCCATATGCATGCTGGGAGAAAGGGATTGCAGTCATCCGTCTGCCGTTTTGCACAGCCAGACGTCGATCAGTTAGGTGTCCTACGAGCGCCGAATTTTCAAGCGATGCAACATAGTCAGCCCATTTCGCTTCATCACGGCGATCTGAAATCTGGAAAATACTTGGCGGCGCAGGACGTGTCAGCTCTCGGTTCAGCGTTGCCTCATATTTTTGCTGTGGAACGACGCTCACACTCACTTGCGTGCCTGTTTGCTTTTGATATGCATGCGCTAGTCCTTCGATCACAGCCGCAGACAGCACTGACGAGGCATTAGGTGCAAGCCGGTCAGGAACAAGATAATAAATGTGCGGAACCGTTTGCAAATTCCGCTTACGAGGCAGAGAAGCCCGCGCTGCAGACCCACATGCACTCATACCCAGGCACGCGAGACATACTGTCAGCACTACACACATCCGACTTAGCAGACGAATGACATGCTGAGCGCATTTTGTCTTCTCTGACATCATCATTCTCCCCATTTTACTGGGATATGAGGGATAATAGAGGCATGCAGAAGACTCATACACACAACCAGCCTCAGTCGCACTTTGACTTCACCCCTTCAGGTGCAGATATGGATGAAACTGCGCAGTCTGCGATCTCTTCTCTCAAGAAAGTCAATGACACCACGAATCAGTTGCGCGACAAAGCCGAACAGTCTCCAGCTGGCCAGTCACATATTGGAGCAGGTGCACCATTTTTGTCTTCTGTTATTCCCGCTGTCACAGGATTGATTGCAAATCAAGCGGTCGGGGCTGCATGGAAAAAGGCGATGCACACGGATCATCTTCCGGATGCTCACGATCGTCATTCCAGCATTTGGCAGGCACTCGGCTTTGCAGTTATTTCAGCAGTGATTGGAACTCTCATTGCTCGTCTGACGGGTATTATTCTTCTGCCTCTCACAGGTGGTACGACCGCGAAAAAGCGTGCGCCGAAGCATACACGCCACCACGCGCGGTAAATAGCGTAAACAGACGTAAAACGTAAGACGTAAACGGCATAAATAACGTCAGCGACCGCAATCGCATCAAACAATCATTCAATCAGCCCAAATAGCTCTTGACTTACCGTCATTCACCCGTGCACTTATCGGCTGTTTCTATCAGCCCATCGTCATCGCGTTATCTCATCGTGTTATCTCCCCAAGTGCCTCGGCTTGTATCCGCGATGTCGAGAATGCGGTTTGTTGTTCCAAAATCCGCGCTTTCTTCCGCCCGGAATTGATGGGATCGGCGGATGATGTGTAAGATGCCAGCATCCGCAATAAGGGCACCGGTACACCCACAACTGCGTTCCCCGCTCACGAAATCCGTCTTGGGCCGCCACGAGCGCCTGAGGTTTCGTTTTATACATGATCTTTCCAGATTGCTGGCATCTCTTGGGAACGAAGTTATACATGTTTGCTATCGTAATCCGTCATTATTGGCAATTGCATACACGATTGGCTTTATCATCCGCTCAATGCGTTGTTGAGACGGCTTCTGTACTGGTGCTTCTGTTAAGAGTGAACGCGATACTATTCCCCACATCACAGTTATCAGCAACTCTTCAAGATTACGATCTGACTGCATGGATGGACGCATGAGCTGAGAAAGACGAGTCGATTGCCCGCGTGATGCAGAGGAGATATGCGCAGACGCACTGTAGAAAGACGTACCGCGGGACGCCCCATAGAGAGAAGCGCCACGAGAAGTTCCCTGAGAAGTGCCGTGCATATACCTATTCCCTATGTTTCTTACAAAGTCTTTATTGTTTTCTGACGCTCTCGAGCATCCCTGTGCATCGGCACTGATCGTTTCTGCAATTGCTTTCCCACTTCTCTTTATGAGAGCGACGATATATTGTGCGATCAGTTCTTCGTTTCCATCAGGGATATGTTGACACTTATGACTGTTCTTCTCTTGAGGAGAATTTCCTACAAATATGAGGCCGCAATTGATAGCCTGCATTATCACCATTGCTGATCGTTTGATGCACATCGACAGTGACGTGCTTTGAGTCATAATGACCCATTTCCGCACAAAGGTCTCAAACTGTAAGATCTGCTCCATGATGATTTCTTGTGCGACTTGCTCTGAACCATGGAAATAGTGATAAAGCAATGGTCTTGCGACATGCATACTTGTACAAATAGTTCCGGCAGTTAAGTATGCATATCCTTTTTGTGTGATGATGTTACGTGCGGTGTGGATGATCTCGGCACGACGAGTATCACTTGTTTTACGTTGATTAGCTCTTCCGTCCACATAAAGATCCTATCGAATTAAAAGAGTTATTTACAGTATGTAAACACTCGATCAAATAACGATATATGCAGAAACGATTGACGCAGAAATGATATATGCAGAAATATCAATAGCTTTTACAATTTGCTTTTTGATCAGAAAAAGTTTGAATATCAATAAAGGAAAAGCTAATCAAATAAAAGTATAAAGTGAATTCTTCGCAGATATAAAAATTAATCGATTACTGTGTTTGTTTGTGTGTGTTTTTTGGTTGTTGGCATGAAAAAAGGGATTCAAGCTGTTATGGCTTGAATCCCTTCAACGTTTGATTGCGGCGGTGTGCTACTCTCCCACATCCTCTCGAGTGCAGTACCATTGCCGTGC
>CAIFER010000002.1 GCA_903789525.1 uncultured Aeriscardovia sp. | reverse complement strand
CCACCAACCCACAACAAGCAACCAGCAAACCAACCAGCCACCCGCAGAGGCAACACTGTTAAAGATACACTTCATCGTGAAAAATGCAAACTGAATCTTGCGGGGCGGCTCACAAAGCTTGAAACGACGCGCTTCTATCGGCGTGTCGTTTTTTCCTTTCGAGTCCGTCTCGCTTGCTCAAACGCATCTATGCATGATCATTAATCGATCAATTAACCGATCATTCATGCCACGATTTCATTATGAACCTGCTTTGTATCCTTCATATTTCATCAGACATCTTGATGTTACTTTATCAAATCAGTGCTTAAGTGCTTCACCTTGTGTACTGGTCTTCACACACCTCAACACTGAGATGATTAATCAAAGTATATGAACGACTTCTGCCCTACCGTTACTTAATCCTTTTCAGAATTTCGATATATCACATATTTATGCTGCTCTGCTATGTTGCACCACACAGCAAGCACATATAAATATCATGACGAATGAACGATCAAAATACCTCCAGAAAACAACGATCACCATTGATCATGTTTTCCATCATACAGCGGTCACAAAGAAGTTCACAACTTACTCAACAGCACAACTTACTCAACAGCACAACTCACAAGCCACAAGTAATACACAAACAGATATAACCAGTAGATATGAAAAGAGCACCGACCTTTATATAGCCGGTGCTCTTTACCTACAATATGCTCTTCAGGCCTGTTAATCAGATCTGATTAAGGTCAAGAGGAACGCCTGGGCTCATCGTGGCAGCCAGCGTCGCCTTAGCAATATAACGACCTTTGACCGTCGATGGACGCAAACGCTTGATCTCATTAGCCACTGCAGTGTAGTTCTGCTCCAGTGCCTTCTGATCGAAGCTCACCTTGCCGATCAGGAAGCTGAGATTGCCGTTCTTATCAACACGGAACGAAATCTTGCCAGCCTTGATCTCCTTCACGGCCTTAGCAGTATCCATCGTGACAGTGCCATTACGAGGATTCGGCATCAAACCACGAGGACCAAGAATACGGCCGAGACGACCAACCTGACCCATCATGTCTGGTGTGGCAACGACAGCATCGAAATCGAGCTCGCCGCCCTGAACCTTCTTGACGAGATCAACATCGCCAACGATATCTGCACCCGCCTCAGCTGCAGCCTCAGCCTGTGGACCACGTGCGAACACTGCAACGCGAACCTTCTTACCAGTTCCGTTTGGCAGATTCACAGTGCCACGAATGAGCTGATCAGCCTGACGTGGATCAACATTGAGACGATACACAGCCTCAATAGACTCATCGAACTTGTACGTTGGCATGCTCTTAATCAGAGCAATTGCTTCAGCAGGGCTGTAAAGATTCGACTTATCGATCTTCTCAGCAGCCTCGCGATACTTCTTTGAACGCTTCGTCATCTGCTTCTCCTATCAAGCAGCGCGGTCCGGACTTGTGACACTCTTGGCGTGCACAAGACCTTCCGCACGCAAATCTCACTTACCGGTAACCGTGATTCCCATAGAACGGGCGGTGCCAGCGATGATCTTCGCGCCGGCCTCGACGTCATTTGCACTCAAATCTGCGAGCTTCGTCTTGGCGATCTCGCGGCACTGATCCATCGTGACGGATCCGACCTTGGTGGTCAGCGGATTTGCTGCGCCCTTCTTGACCTTGGCAGCCTGCTTGAGCAGTGTTGCTGCTGGCGGAGTCTTCAGCTTGAAACTGAATGTGCGGTCCGCATAAACAGTGATCTCAACTGGGATCACCTGACCCATCTTGTCTCGGGTGGCAGCATTGTACTGCTGGGTGAACTGCATAATGTTCACACCGTGAGAACCGAGAGCAGGGCCGATTGGCGGAGCCGGAGTTGCCTTACCTGCAGGGATCTGAAGCTTGATCAGAGCAGTAACTTGCTTTCCTGGCATCAATGACTTCTTTCTGTGAAGCGGTGCATTCGACGTGCTTGTATGGCGCGCCTCCCGCAACCGATATGTCATTCGTCAGCACTGATTTGCCCTCACCGCCGCGCATGAAGCACAGTGCACGGAACGAACCAGTGACAAACGTTTTCATTATACGGACATGCACGAATAAAAAAGCGCGAGGCTCTCACCTCGCGCTGAAATATGTACAAAATAACATCAAGAAATATTCTTACACAAAGTAAACCACTCAGGCACGCTTTGCTTCATCGACCTTCTGAACCTGGCCAAAGCCGAGCTCCACTGGCGTATCACGATCAAAGATGGAGACAAGCACGGTGAGCTTCTGCGTCTGCGGATGAACTTCTGAAACAACGCCCGGCATCGATGCGAACGGACCAGAAGTGACAGTGACCTGATCGCCTTGCTTGAAGCTGACTTCCAGCACACGCTGATTGGCGGCTTGCGTGGAATCTCCAGCTTTCTGAAGTGCCTGCTGCTTAATAGACGGACCAAGCATGTTGATCACTTCTTGGCGCTTCAGCGGAATTGGCTCATTCTGCAAGCCCACAAAACTCGTGACAGCTTCCGTTTCACGCACGATACGGAATGCATCTTCGTCTGGCTCCATGCGAATCAACACGTAACCCGGGATACGCACACGATTGATGAGCTTACGACCCTTTTCAGTGTGCTTTTCGACCTGCTCCATCGGGACTTCAACCTGATACACCTTGTCTTGCAGACCGTATGAAGCAACACGTGCCTCGACATTCTGCTTGACACGACGTTCATAGCCGGAGTAGCTATGCAACACGTACCACTTTCCCGGCAGCGTGCGAAGCTTCTTCTTGAAGTCGTCAACAGCTTTTTGACCCGGATCTTCGACAGGCTTTGTCTCTTCCTGTTTTGTTTCTTCTTGTTTCGTCTCTTCCTGTGAAGAAATCGGTTCAGAAGCTTCAGAAGATTGAGATTTTTCAGATTCGTCAGCCATTGAAGAAGACCCCTCGTCGAATTCAGTCACTACTTGCTGTGCTACTCACACATCAGCCAAAGATCAGCATCGTCAAACGGCCCAAGCCGAAGTCCAAAACCGTGACGAGCAACATAATGATGACAACGAAAAGAAACACAGCGAAGGACCAATTCCACAGTCCACGACGCGTTGGGGCAACCGTCTTCCGCAACTCAAGAAAGACTTGCGAAATAAACTGGCCAATCCGCACGAAAAAATTCGGCTTCGCTGATTTGCGGACCTTGTGATCCACGGCCTTGCTCTCCGACATGTGCTTCCTTTGACGATAAAAAACTGAGTAGGGAAGGCGGGACTTGAACCCACAACCTACGGTTTTGGAGACCGTTGCGCTACCAATTGCGCCACTTCCCTAAACTTGGCACCATGGCAAAGTTAGCAGACGCTCACGACGCCCGACACATCATTTTATGCTTTCAAATCCGATTCGTCTAGATGCGACTGACCAGTATGCGCAGATTGCTGCGCTTGCTGCAGAGTCGAGGAGATCTGGGAAAGACTCAAATCGATGCGCCCCAAATGCGCCTGAAGTTTGCGGACTCTCTCACGCATGAGACGGTTCTCCCGCTCTTTGCCCACATTCTCTTCATCAATAATCCACGAAGAAAGAAGTGCGGAGATCACGCCAACCAATGCGACACCGCAGAACATCAGGATCACCGCGATCACTCGTCCACGATGAGTGACTGGCGCATAATCCCCATATCCGACGGCCGTCACAGTCGTCATCGTCCACCACAGAGCATCGCCAAACGTCTGAATGGTGGATCCTTTGACACCTCGCTCTGCTTCGAGCATCGCAAGCGGTCCAACGTAAAACACAATCAGCGAAATACAGAGCGTGTATGCCAACACGGTCAAACGAAAACTCGTGCTATTCGCATGATGCAGCACACGCAACGGGGCCAATGCAAAAACGATGCGAAGCGGACGGAAGAATGGCAAAATCACGACGAGCAAGTCGAAGAAATGATGGGCGAACCAATATTTCTTATGCGGCGCCAAAGCAAACGTGCACGCATAATGAATTGCAAAGAGAACCCACAAAATGTTTTGAATGAGATTGGCGATCTCTTCCATCTTCGCTGACGGACGGCCAAGTACCTGATACGAATAGACGGCGAGGAAGATGATCGAAAGAATCGTCATCGGCCACTCAGTTCGCTGCGTCCACCGATCAAACCGCATCTCTTGCGCGGTCTGAGGCTGTAAATTGTGGCGTGGCTGTAATGAAAAAAGCTTTTGCGATCGCGTCTGCACACTCACAAACCCCATCGTACCGACCACAGTCCCGACACACGGCGATAAATCAGCTGCCCCACTGTACCCACTGTCAGCTCGCCCGCACAGCACGGGCACCCGAATGCATGCGTGCACTTGTACAATTGCAGGTATGAAATATCAAGGGCGGACGATTCTTACTCATATGGCTCACGCCGTGGCACTGTGCGCGGCTGGGAGCCTTCTGATCATGGGTCTTGCCGCATGTGGTAATCAAACATCTAGCACCGTCACCAAGGCGCATTCGGATACTTCCAACTCTTCTGTCTCTTCACCGTCGAAGCCACAGAAGAAGCAACATGCACAGTCGAGTAAAATCCAACAGCACACGAAGCCAGAGAAGGCACAAGAACATTCTGTACTGGGAACATCACGGTCAGCAACATCGTCTCCATCACCGACGCCGTCCAGCAAAATGTGCAGAGCATCTGAATTGACTGCACGCTTAAGCGAAGGCGCGGGAGCCGGCGCAGGGAGTCAATATCCGTACCTCGTTCTTACCAACACGGGTACGCGTACATGCATTGAGCGTGGATTCCCGGGCGTCTCTCTCCAAGCAAACGGCACACAAATCGGAGCCGCAGCTAACCGCGATGCGTCCATTGCTCCGCGCACACTTCATCTCAAACCTGGTCAGTCGGCATACAGCGAGCTCGCTATCGTCAATGCTGCAAATTATCCGTCAGCACATTGCTCACCGCAGCAGGCTGATTCGATGGTGGTTTATCCGCCAGATCAGCGTGAATCAATCCGCATCCCTACATCGCAATTCACTGGATGCGCAAGCCGAGATAACACGATTCTCACTGTCCGGGCATTGCAGGCCGGACGCGGTGAATAAACGGGTAAAACGAATAAATAAACCGCAGTAATCGCAAGCAACCGCAGTCAGGCCGTAGTCAAACCGCAATCTGACTGCAGTCATTACTGCGGTGAGGTTAATTGGCTCGACTCTTTTCCCACTGATCGATCTGAGCGAGAGCAGGCGCACGATACCGTTCATTCATCACTGAACCGTTAATCGAATCACGGGCTAGTTGAGCTAATTCATGATCCGTAAAACCGTGAATTTCGCGGGCATCCTGATACTGTTGCTCAACGCGTTCACCAAAGAGAAGCGGATCATCCGCGCTCAGCGCAATCGGAACGTGCGCCTCAAAAATCTGCCGCAACGGAACGTGCTGTTTATCGACGAAAACGCCCATGCCCACGTTAGATGCCGGACATAATTCGACCGTGATATGTTCACGGCTCAACCGCTGGAGGAGCTGCGGATCTGTGTACGCACGAACTCCATGCCCAATCCTCGTCGGGTGGAGCTCGTCCAGTGTCTGGCGGATATGGTCTGGTCCGAGCAACTCCCCCGCGTGCGGCATGAGCGGTAAACCACCCATCGCAGCGATACGGAATGCCGGAGCGAAATCAGCTGTATTGCCCGACCGCTCGTCGTTAGACAAGCCAAAACCGACAACTGTCCCTGGTTCATCCCCCGCATATTTGACGGCCAGTCGAGCCAACGTCCTCGCCTTGAGTGGATGAGACGTGCGCGATGCAGCGACAATCACACCAACAGCAATATGATGACGAACACTCGCTTTCTTTGCTTCATCGAGCATGACTT
Organism: uncultured Aeriscardovia sp.; assembly: GCA_903789525.1. Taxonomy (GTDB): domain Bacteria; phylum Actinomycetota; class Actinomycetes; order Actinomycetales; family Bifidobacteriaceae; genus Aeriscardovia. The sequence continues at coordinate 160,449 of CAIFER010000002.1, read as the reverse complement.
CGAGTGCTGGAGTTAATCCGCCCATAATAGGCGCGTACGAATCGGGAGTGACCTGGATCTCAAGAATTCGGACCCCTTCGAGGGCGTCAATACGAGCTGCGTCATCGACAATTGTGCGGATATCTTTTTCTGTCTTCACACACCGACGTGCCATGTCGTACAGGCGCTGGAAGCGATACCACCCGCGCCGATCTGGTGGAACACGCAACGGATGTGTGTCGATCAGTTCAGAATCGAGTTGAATGTGATGGGCAGATGACATCTGCTTCAAGCGACTGACCGTCATCGAGCCGGTGAAGTGCATGTGCAAGTGAGCTTTTGGCAGCTGAACCAGATCGCGGCGACCGGCAGCTGGATCCGCAGTCGTATCAACGCGACAAATGCTGCTGTCATGATCAATTTGAGCGAGCTGAGAAACTGACTGATCAGGCTCGTGAGCATGATCGATGTCAATGTGCGACAGTGAAACGTGATTAAACATCACAGGCTTGCCGTTGACAGCTCGTGGATGAGAGCCAATCGCTGTCGTAGACGCGCTGTGACCTGTCATGCTCGGCATACTTACTCCTCTGAAGATGTAGCCGTCCCCTGGTCTTTTTCATCGCCACCATCGTCAACAGACGGATCTGTCCAGATGCCCGCCTGACGCTCTTTCTCTTGTTGAGCTCGGGCAGCAGCACGCCGATCCATCTGCGCGTGGTGTTCACGCCGCCGTTCCTGATTCGACCGGCGTTGTGCATAACCGTAGTTCTGCAGGCGAATATCTTGACCACGAGCAACGAGCGGGGCATCATCAAGCCCTTCAGCGCCAGCGCTAATCGTCGGCTCCCAGTTAAAGATCACTTCATCACCCGATGGGCCGATATGCACTTCATCGCCAGCTTTTGCACCAGCTGCACGCAACGCATCTTCCACGCCCATATCCGCAAGCTGATCAGCCAAATAACCAACTGCCTCATCGTTGCCAACATCGGTTTGCTGAACAAGCGTTTGCGGATCATGACCGATAACCAAGAACCACGTATGTGCGCCGTCAGATTGACGAATGACGTTGAAGCGAGGAACCGTCTCTTTTTGCTTACGTGCACCCGGCAAATCGAGCGGATGAATCACAACACGACCATGATCCTGCTCTTCGGTCAGACGCCGGACGATCTGGCGTGTCTTCTGCACTTCCTTGTCCAAGCCAAAGCGCAGCTGCTTCAAGCCTTCGTGCGTCGCTGTCGAAACGAGGTACACCGGCAGCCCGAGTCGACGAAAATCAGGAGCTACCATCGTGGCGAGATCACGCGCCTCAGGCACATCGATCTTATTGAGCACAATCACGCGCGGACGCTTTGACATCGGAATTGTGCCAAGCGGAAGCGTGAGATGCTTTTCATACGCAGCGAGTTCAGCTTCCAGTGCATGGTAATCGGAAACAGGATCACGATTCGGTTCGTACGTCGCGCAATCAATGACATGAACGATGACCTGAGTGCGCTCGATATGGCGCAAAAATTGTAGACCGAGGCCTTTGCCTTTGGACGCTCCTGGAATAAGACCTGGAACATCAGCGATCGTGTACCGGTCATCGCCAGCCGTCACAACGCCCAGCGAAGGGACCAACGTGGTAAACGGGTAATTTGCAATCTTCGGCCGAGCTGCACTCATCGCTGCAATCAAACTGGACTTGCCAGCCGACGGATACCCAACGAGCGCAATATCAGCAATAGACTTGAGCTCCAGAATCAGATCACGTTCTTCACCAGGAACGCCCTTCAGAGCAAAACCCGGTGCCTTGTGTGACTTGTTGGCCAATGCCCTGTTTCCCAGACCACCGGCACCACCGTGCGCCGCCACAAACGTCTGACCTTCATGGCGCAAATCAGCGAGCTGCTGACCTGGGTGACGCGGCGAACCAGAAGGACCAACTGCCTGGAAAACAACCGTTCCAACTGGCACTGGAATCACGATATCGTCGCCTTTGCGTCCGTCGAGATCGTCGCCCTTCCCATTCGTTCCATCCTGTGCATGACGGTGTGGGAGCAAACGCAAATCGAGCAACGAATCAATGCGCGTGTCTGCCTTCAGGATGACCGATCCGCCTTTTCCGCCTGAACCGCCATCAGGACCAGCCATCGGCTTGTACCGTTCGCGGCGAATAGAATGCGCACCGTCTCCACCATCTCCGCCTTTGAGATGAACGACTACGCGATCAACGAAATCCGTCATTTTCTCCTCCTGCGCTTTCAACCGTGCAGGTTGCTCTTCATCTGTGCCGATATGCTAACTGATCAGTGATAAAAAAAGGGCCGCACCATACAGATGCGACCCTGCACAGAACAAACAAACTCAGCGATTTGCGCCTTGCTTGATGACGTCCACCACGCGACGATCATGACGACGACCGAAGCGGACGGTTCCATTCGCCGTGGCGAAGAGTGTGAAGTCCTTGCCAAGGCCAACATTCAAACCCGGATAGAACTTCGTTCCACGCTGACGAACGAGGATGTTCCCTGCGAGAACATTCTGACCTGCATAACGCTTCACACCAAGGAACTGCGCGTTTGAATCGCGACCATTCCGTGAGCTCGAAGCACCCTTCTTGTGTGCCATTGTGCACCTCCTCAATCACGCCCGCGATGCACGCGAGCCAAAACGATAGTTAGGAATCAAGCAATCTTCGTGATCTTGACGACAGAGAGCTTAGCGCGATAACCTGCGCGACGCGGTCCACCTGTCTTGTTATGGAACTTTTGGATGACAACCTTCGGCCCCTTGGCCTGATCATCCACCACTTCGCCTTCAGCCTTCATGGATGCCAGATCCTTGGCCGCCGTGATGACCTTGGAGCCATCAACAACGAGAGCGACAGGGAACTCGACCTTCTCGCCCTTCTTTGCTGCCAAACGATTGACAGTGATCTGAGTGCCGACCTGGACCTTTTCCTCATGGCCACTGGCCTTGACAATTGCGTACATAGACCCACCTTGCCTGAATGAAGATTTCTCTCTCATCGCATCCTCAGGACACAACGAGACGCCGATACTCAAACATACTTGCCATCGGCCTAGTCGTCACATCTCTGGATGGAAATACGGAGGATAGTTTATCGAATGATACGGACTCTTCTCTTTCACTTCGCCTGTCGAGCCTTTTGCTCTTCGTCCGTCCGCGTTGCAGCAGCAGCGATTTGAGCTAACTTCGCCTTCACATCTTCACTGGACGGATGCGGCACAGACGTTTGTGGTTCTTCGCGATGCTCCTCCTCTTGACGCTTTTCAAGCTCGCGACGACCCTTCGACTTCTCAAACGGATCACCGCCCTTGACTTCATACGGATCGCGGGCGTTGGCATCGATCGTCGGCTCATCGTGGATGATGAACCCGCGACCATGGCACGTCGGGCATTCCTCAGAAAATGCTTCGACAAGCCCTTGGCCCACACGCTTACGAGTCATCTGAACAAGACCGAGGCTCGTAACCTCTGCTACTTGGTGTTTCGTACGATCGCGCGAAAGGCATTCAACGAGACGTTTGAGCACAAGATCGCGGTTCTCCTCCATGACCATGTCGACGAAATCAATCATGATCATGCCACCGATATCACGTAGACGCAGCTGGCGGACGATCTCCTCAGCAGCCTCAAGATTGCAACGGGTAACAGTTTCCTCCAGCGAGCGACCTTTACCGATGAATCGACCCGTATTGACATCGATCGTGGTCATTGCTTCTGTTCGGTCAATCACCAATGAACCGCCAGATGGCAGATACACCTCGCGTTCCATGCCCTTGCGCAACTGACCGTCAATGTGCCACTGATCGAACACATCTTCGCCGTGATGCTCCGCTGGATCCCAGTAATGGAGCCGATCAAGCAAATCTGGAGACATATCCTGCAGATAATCGTGGATGCGTTGATACACCGACTTACCTTCAACGACAAGCTGACGGAAATCGTCGTTGAAGATATCACGAACAACACGGATTGCCACATCTGGCTCACTGTGCAGGATGTGAGACCGATGTGTGTCCTTCAGCTCGTTGTACCGGGCTTGAATTGCCTTCCAGCGGTTGACGAGCTTGTTCAGATCGTCCACCACTGCTTGACGAGATGCGCCCTGGGCAGCCGTACGGATGATCACACCCATGTTCTGTGGGGTAATCGCCTGAACGATCTGCTTGAGACGCGTCCGCTCACGTTCTGGCAGCTTGCGGGACACACCCGTCATTGCGCCGGACGGAACCAACACGATGTAGCGGCCGGCGAGCGTGACCTGAGACGTCAGACGAGCACCCTTGTGCCCAATCGGATCCTTCGTGACCTGCACGAGAATCGGATCGCCAGAGTGATACGCGAGCTCGATACGCCGGGACTTCCCTTCCAAACGCGTGGAATCCCAGTTAACTTCGCCAGCATATAGAACGCCATTGCGTGGCTCACCAATGTTGACGAACGCGGCTTCCATGCTCGGCAGCACGTTTTGCACTCGCCCGAGATAAATGTTGCCGACCGTCGAAACCTCGTCGATATCGGAAACATAATGCTCGACCAAAATGTTGTCTTCGATGACGGAAATCTGCGTGTGACGGCCCTTTTCACGCACGATCATCTGCCGATCGACGTTATCGCGCTGCGCCAAGTAATCCTGGTCAATCATGAACGTCTGATGAGTGCGAGTGCGCCGACCTTCACGCCTCCGACGACGCTTTGCCTCCAGACGCGTCGAACCTTTCACGTCTTTGATTTGCGAAATATATGCCTTTTCGCGCTCTTTGCTCGTTACCGGCGCGGTCGGCTCGTTCTCCTCCAGCTCAGCAGACCGCTCAGCACGCTGAGAACGCGTTCGGACACGACGGCGCAACGTCTCACGTGAACGCGAAGGACGTGGCAACGGTTCCTCGTCCTCATAGCTGGACGCCAACGTCAGCGACTGAACATGACCACCAACATCATGGCTGCCACTACGCTCTGACCGCTCTTCGTCACGATCCACTTCTTGCTCGGCACGTTGGGACTCCTCATCAGCTGTATCTCCCGTAGTGTTGGAACGACGAGAATGACGACGAGTCCGACGATACGAGCTAGGGAGCTTGCCTGACTGCAGTTCCTCATCCAACTCACGACGACGGCGCAACCGCTCTTCATCTTCCGTATTCGCGGTTTCGCTGTTGCGTTCCTCACGAGCAAGATCGTCTTCAATCGCTCCGACTTCGGCAGCGGCAGCACGCTCTTGTGCATTCAACCGACGTGACGCATGAGACCGGCTCCGATGACGACGGTGACCGGCACCTTCCTCTTCAGCTGTAGACGAATCTGATCCGTTGCGACCGGAAGCGGCAGCAGGAAGAGTCTCATTCACACGGTCTGTACCCGGTGTGCCTTGTTCATTTTCCTGGGGAGCTGGTAGATGCGGAGCCTGGAATAACGGCGTCGATGTGGCAGCAAATGTCGGATGCTCAATTGGCTCATCAACACCTGGATCAGAGAAAATTTGCGCTGCAATTTTCTTCCGGCGTGCAGAACGCGCAGCCTTGTCATCAGAAGCTGAAGCAGCTTTTGTGCTGTGCGTGCGCTTGGTGGCAGACGTCTTTGCTGTCGACGTCTTCTGCGAACTCGTTTGTTCGCTCACTTTCTTCGTGCGTACAGTGCGTGCAGTGCGGCTGGTGTGCCTCACGCGAGCTGCCTGCTGCGTCTTCGATGAACGCGATGGAGACGCGTTATCGTTTGAATCAACAGTTTGCACCGGCTGATCACTGACGCCCACGTGAACAACAGGTAACTTTGCACCTGCAGCTCCGGCTTCGCGCACGACGCGATGACCAGCATGACGACGAATAAGACGATGTGAAAAAGCCGATGTGGCTGACTGAGTGTCGCTCACTGGAAAGCATCCCCCTGGAACGACTGCACCCGTTCCCATACATGGCCCGCAGCCCGCCATCGGGCAGAATGCAGACCGAAAAGCTTCAATCACAGGTGCGGACACCGACTACCGCCTCTCAAGGACGGAGGGATCAACGCATCTGCTGACACGACTATGCAGAATCGCTTCTTACAGTATGGCACAGTTTAGCGATGTGCGGCAATGACTGCGGTGTCAGCTTTGTGCATGCTCAGCGGCTAAGCTCTGGAGCGTTTTCACGTAACGCGGCCAGTCGTGCCCGAAATAGCTCAGAAGCGGTAACTTCGAAACGCGATCAATGGGAATCCATTGCACCGCAGTGCTTTCGTTATCTCCAATGTGAGGCTCGACATGGTGACCTGGTTTTTCACCAGCGAAGAACGTCGTATACGCCCACTCGCCGTGGCTTTCCTCATGCGCTCCCCACACTTCGATATCAGCCGGGTCAATCGACGCTTCTTCAAAGCTCTCGCGCAACGCACCTTCGAGTGGATTTTCCGCCTGCGATAGCGCACCGCCCGGTGTCCCCCACGTTCCGCCTTCGAGACTCCACGAAACGCGATGCTGGAGCGCCACATGGGTGAGTTTCCCTTCTGGAGTGCACCGCACCAATAAGATGCCGGCTCCTCCGAACAGTCCCCAATGACGATGACCGCACACACAGTCGAACCATCCATCTCCCGGCTGCGTGACAAATGAGAGAGGAGCACGGTGATCACCGTTGACGAACCCCTTGCCGTGCGAATCGTAGGAAACGTTCCACAAGTCCGTCCACTCGATCGACAGGCGAGCGCACATGTGACGTAAGAGCGGCAAAGATAAACCAATGACACCATGTGGATCACCCACAACAGTGTCAATAAATGCTCCGCCGAGACCTTCGAGTGTGAACGAACCCGCCACATTGAGCGGCTCACCCGTGTCGACATATCGGTCGATCTCTGCGTCACTCAAGGTCGCACACTGCACTTGTGCTGAGCTGACGGCAACCTGCTGCTGACCGGTCTTCATATCGATCACACAGTGACCAGTCCAGAGCGTCCCACGCTTCCCACTCATTTGCCTTAAGCGTTCACGTGCACGTTCACGGGTGTGCGGCTTGCCGCAAATATGCCCGTCCATTTCAAAAAGCGAATCAGCGCCGATGATGATCGGTCCGCGTGCCAGAGAGCTCAAACCAGGATGTTGTGCCAACCAGCCATCCGAGCCACCAAGCGCTTGATCAGAGCTGCGTGACTGCCCATCACGCGCATATGGCCTGTCCATGTGAATACGAGCTGACGAGCATTCTGCCTGTTTGACTACACGTGCTTCAGTGCGATACGCCGCATACACGGCCTGCGCTTTCGCCTGCGCAAGGATCATGACACGCTGCTGAGCCGGTAAATCTGCCACGCTCACCCCCGCGCGAGCAGCGGCGCGAGCAAGTGCAGCCGACTCGTCAACATCTGAAGGACGAACGGTCGGGCAAATACCCGCCTGCGTCAGTAACGTGCGTCGTGACGGCGACGTGGACCCCAAAATGACAGGAATACTCATCAACGCTCTCCTAATCGAGGAACGAAATCCTGAGTCCTTCGCGATCCGGATCGATCTTTCGCAAACTCCACCGTCCGGAACGCAACCACTCACTTTGAGTGAGTGAACGAATACGCGCGAGCCACGCATCCTCCTGATAGGCGGTCGGCCGGAGAACCGAATGAGCCGAAGCAGACTGCGCACCAGCTGGTTCCATGTGCACGACGAGCACAGATGGTCCAGACCCCACGAGAAGAGCCGGGCACCCTTGCGAGCGCAAATGGTTGATCAGTTGCCACGCATCCGGCATCACGGAGCTGATATGCGGGAGACGGACGGCATCGGCTGTCGCATCGAAGAGAATGGCATCAGGATTATTCGACTGGGCTGCTTGGCTATCTGCCCGCGCCAAGAGTTCCAGCAACAGTGCCTGCCGTCTGAGGTTGGCGATCGCATCCGCCCGGTGAATCTGCTCACGGATCGTCGTCTCAGCCATCTCTGGATCAGCCTGCGCACTTGTCTGCGCATCAGACCGCCGCATTTGCGGAATAAAAACGCACGCCCGCAAGCGAGATGGGATTCTGATCGGCAAAGCATTCCACTGATCAGCACGATGAATTGAGCGCGCTGTCCCCACGATCGAACGGGGAACATCACTCGGAGACGTCTTCCACACGGAGACGAGAGAGCCGAAGACAGACGCAGCCGTTGCCGTCGGACGCCTGATCATCTGCTCCGCCAAAGCAAACACACTGTGGCGGAATGTCGACTCATCGAGCTGATCGCCTTGCCCAGAAAGTGCAAGACCAGCCGCCGTTGCCGCGACGACAGAGGCGACAGACGATCCGAATCCACGCTTCGTCGGGATGCGGCCATCGAGCATGACTTCCAGCCCTGAGCGTGGCACACCGAGTCCATCTTCCACGGCCCACAGTGCCTGGACGCATAAATTACGCCGATCCCACGGGTACGTCTGCGAATCAACGCCAGAGACGCGCACCCACACTCCCGAGCGAGCAAGTGGGCGCACCGTCATCTCCAGACGGGCATTCAGAGCAAGACCGAGCGTCCCGGCGCCAGGGCCAAACCCAGAAGCCGAAGCGGGAACGGAGACACGTACACCGTGCGACACTTTTTCAGATACTGATGCCATCGCGTGTCTCTCACATCTTGTCCGGTGCAGTCACGGCAAGAAGACCGAGTCCGTTCTCAACGACCTGTTTGACCGCATCGTTGAGACGCAAACGAGCCGCTGCACGCGCTGGCTCCGGATCCTTCGCATGCTCTAACTGCTCGACAGCATGCTGATCCCCACGCTTCTCCGGATCCGTCAGCTTCATCGGCACGACGCGCTCCTTCGCATACCACGTGTGATACGCGCCCGCCAGCGTCTCCAGATAATGTGCAATACGGTGAGGCTCACGCATATCTGCTGCCTCTGTCACAACGGACGGCCACAACGCTAGTTGTGCAAGAACCTCTTCATCGTCAGGCATATCGAGCAAAGACAGATCTGCACCGTCGTGCGTGATACCCGCAGCCGCTGCGTTCCGGTCGACATTGCACGCGCGCGCATGAGCGTACTGAACGTAATACACCGGGTTGTCGTTCGTATGCTGGACGAGCAAATTCAGATCGATATCGAGCGGCTGGTTATAACTCGTGCGGACGAGCGAATACCGTGCCGCATCCACACCAACAGCGTCCACTAGGTCGTCAATCGTGACGATATTGCCAGCACGCTTACTCATACGGACGATCTTGCCGTCCTTGTACACGTTGACGAGCTGACCGATCAGGATCTGCATATTGACATTCGGCTTGTCACCATACGCAGCGCAAACAGCCATCAGGCGGCCAATGTACCCATGATGATCCGCACCGAGCATGTAGATTGCCGTATCGGCTGGATTAGTGGCACGATGGCGCTTGTTGTAGTAATACGCGACGTCGGAGCAGAAGTAACTGGGAAGGCCGTTCGAACGAATGACCACGCGATCCTTGTCATCGCCGTACTTACTCGTGCGCAGCCACGTGGCGCCATCCTTCTTGTACACCATCCCGAGCTTTTCGAGGAGAGCGAGCGCCTTTTTGACCTCACCGTCGTCGTACAGCTTCTTCTCGTGGAACCAGACGTCGAAATGGACGCGGAAATCTTCCATCGAGTGCTGAATTTCAGTGAACATCATCGGGACTGCGCGCTTGCGGAACTCCTCGCGCTGAACAGAATCGCCTTCACCGAGCGGATTGCCGTCTTTATCCTTTCCACCATCGACGCGCGGAAGTGAAAGAATATCGACGCCATCAGCCTGTGCCTGAGCAATGACCTTGTCGGCAATCTCCTGAATATACGTGCCCTTGTACCCGTCTGCAGGAATAGGCTCGTGATGTGCAGCTGCAACCAGCGACTTGGCAAATCGATCAATCTGCGTGCCGTGATCGTTGAAATAGTATTCACGGATCACACGAGCACCATTTGCCTGAAGGACACGGGCCATCGAATCACCGACAGCAGCCCAGCGCGTACCACCGATATGAATTGGGCCAGTTGGATTAGCTGACACAAACTCCAGATTGAGCGTTCGCCCGTCCAAATGGTGATTGGTGCCGTATGCGGACTTTTGCTCGAGAACGGTATCGACAACTTCTGCCGACGCAGCTGCATTCAACGTGACATTGATGAAGCCAGGACCAGCGACCTCAACAGATCCAATGTGGCGATCAGCATTCAGCTGCTGGGCAATGAGCGTACCGAGCTGCCGTGGAGCCATCCCCGCTCGTTTGCCGAGTTGAAGGGCGATATTACTTGCCCAGTCTCCATGCGAACGATCTTTCGGGCGCATCACCGGAGCGTGTGCAGCATCCGGCACTTGTTCAACAGTTAATTTTCCAGCTTGACCAGAAGCGGCCAGCTTCGAAACGATAGAAACAATCAGTGAACTCAGTTCCTCAGGACTCATTCCACCGATTCTACTGTCTCTTTCAGACGCGTGCCGAGAAATCCTTAACGACCCAAATCCATATGGAAAAGACGGTCACTGAGCTTGATCTGCGTATCTCCCGGTGCAGAATTAGCAAACCGTACCACGCCCGTCTGAGTGGCAGGTGCAGCAAGATGACGCGCTTGCAATTGGCGATCGAGCTCACGAGCTACACCATCACTCCCATCGATAATTTGCACAGACGGCCCCACAATACGCCGCAGTACCGGTTTAACGAATGGGTAATGAGTGCACCCGAGCACCAATGAGCTCATCGACGCCAAGTACGGTGCAAGAAGCGAGCGCAAGTAGCGTTCTGTCTCCGGAGCGTCCATCTTGCCCGCTTCAACAAGCTCAACAAGCTGTGGAGCTGGCACTTTGTGAACTGGAACGGAGCCTTGAACACGTTCCAACAAACGGGCAAATTTCGTCTCAGCAAGCGTCAGCTGCGTGGCCATCACGACGACGTCTCCTCCGACGCGCCGAGCATGTTCAACCGCTGGCTTTACGGCTGGCTCAATGCCAAGAATGGGCAGATCTGGATACTGCGCACGTAAGTCATGAGCTGCTGCACTCGTGGCCGTATTACACGCAATCACGATTGCCTTCACACCCATATCCAAAAAATGCCGGACGATAACTTCCGACAGGTGAAGAACCTGCTCCGGCGGACGCGTACCGTACGGTGCATTGGCTGAATCGCCGAAGAAATCAAAATTTTCGTGCGGGAGATGAGCAACGAGCTGCTTTAAAACCGAAATCCCGCCAACACCTGAATCAAAAACACCAATATGGGCGAGCTGTGAATGCGCCGCAGACGAAGAAGACGATACAAGAGAATGAGAAGGCCACGAAAAAGTCGCCGTCATCTGTACCTCCACAGAATATTCGACATTCGTGGGCTTGGTGGGACTCGAACCCATAACCTTCTGTTCCGGAGACAGACGCTCTATCCATTGAGCTACAAACCCGTGGAACTCTCGTTCCATCGTTTAGTGTACAGGCACTGACTGACGCTCAGCTCTCAGAACATCAGCGTGGCCAGACGACGACGTGCACGAGCGACACGCTGATCGTCAGCATCACAGATGTCGAAGTACGACAGCAAACGCTTGCGAACATCGTTGAGGGCAGTGCGATGGGCAGCGGCAAAGTCCAACAAACGGCCGAACGCGTCTTCAACCTGTCCGCCGATCATATCAATATCAGCGACAGCAAACTGCGCATCCTCGTCATCCGGCTTGGCAGCACCAGCTTCTCGGACGGCCTTCACATCTTTTTGCCCAGAGCGAGCCAACAGCAATGCCTTAGCACGTTCACGAGCTGCGAGATGATCCTGTGGATTAGCGTCCAAAACCTTCTTGTACTCCAGTGCCGCGCCTGAATAATCACCCTTTTGCGCTAGCTCGTATGCCTTCTGATGCTCCGGTGGAACCTTTTGCTCGGCTGATGCCTGTGCATCGCCTGCGCCCTCTTTTGCATCATCTGACGAGCCTGAGCCCATCTTCGGCGCCGTCCCCGTGACACCAGCGCGAGTGGCGAGCTGTGGGATCTTCTCAACGACTTGCAGTATTTGCTGCATTTCCCCAGCTCCTGGCAACCCTTGCGTCACCGGGATTGCGCGACCGGCCAACAGCAAAACGAGTGCTGGAGCACCACGCAAGCCGAGCGTCTGCGCGATCTCCGGATACTTCTTCATATCGATGCGAGCAAGCTGAACTTTGCCATTCAGCTTGTTGACCGCATCCTGCAGCTGACGCGTGAAATCAAAGAGACGATCGTCATCTGGAACCCAGATGTACAGCAGGACCGGATACGTCTGAGACGACTGCGCAACCGCCTGGAAACTCGACGCCGTCACATCAATGACATATCCACCTGCTTGAGGAGCACCGCCAGCTTGACCTGGCTTTGCGCTCACATGATGCTTGACAGAGCTGAGATCGACCGCGCCTGCAAGCGAAATACCAATCCCCGCTGTCGGGTCTTTCTTCGGAGCCTGTTTCGACTGCTGTGCTTGATCGTCTGCCATTTATTGTCCTTTCACGTCTGTCTCTATGATCGCACATCGAGCTACAGAGTGATCGACGATGTTCACTGACCGCCAATCATCTGCTGACGAGCTTGCTAGCTTGCTGGCTCATTTACTGATCTACTGATCCACTGATCTGTGCGTACGCCCAGTGCAACAGTCCCCGTTACAGTTACAGTGCTTTCGCCTCGACGGGTTCTCGCTCAGCACCAACCGCACGGACAGTCGCATTCTTTGCTGCCGGCGGAACGTACAGCGCTACGACGTTGACGTACCGAACGCGAATCGATGACGTCGCCTTTTGCCCACCGAACAATGCCTTTTCTGCGTCTGACGCTGGTTGTGCTTGGCGCCCTTCGCCAGCCGATCGCATCCACACCGAATCGATGCGTGCGACGACGAGATCTCCCCCGTCTGCAGACCGCATGATCTTCAGATCGCTCACATCTGGCGTAAAGACTTGCGATTGTGAACCGGCATTTGCAGCAACGCCCTTTTGCACTGACGATTCCAAATCGCCGAGCGACGTCAGGAACTGATCCTTCTCGATTTTGGCCGGAATTGTCTTATCCGCCTGTTGCATTGCACGTGCGTACAGACGCACTGCCTGCTGCGGAGTCATGACCAATCCACTGTCTTGCGCTGTTCCTTGCTTCGAACCGATCGAAGGCACCTCAAATTGCGGCAACCTGATCCCGCTGAATAAGCGAACAAGCCCCCAGAGACGATAGTTATCATGCGCCTTCTGCTGGTTGAAGACGAGTAACCGGCCTGATTGTTGGTCAGCAGTCGTCGAGGTGATCACGAAGATCGAACGCGGCCAATCCGAGTTAATCGGGACGACACGCTGACGGATCGACCGCGGAATCGTCATCCTCGGATCGCTCTTTTTCGACGATTTCTCAATCTGCAGCTGAGCTGAACGGATTGCGAGCTCTGGGCCTGACAGACGTGTTTGCAACGCATGCACGTCTTTTTTCTGATCAGCTTGGTGGACACAGGCGTAGATCTGGTTTTCGATGCGACGCGCTTGCTCCACCGTGACACTCGGGGTGACCTGCGCCGAAGCAGATTGACGGGACGGCTGTGGAACTGGTGTTCCGCACGCGCCAATCCCCCCGACCACGCATGCGCTCAGTGCTACTGCACTGACGACACGGAAAAGATTCCGATGGGCGATCGTCTTCTTGTTATTCGTCATCGCTGTCGTGCTCCTTCTCGTGATCTTCGTGATTCTCCTGATCAGATTTGTCTGATGTAGCCGGGTTCGTTGTGCTCGAGTTCGTTGTGCTGGTCTTACCGTGCTGTGCACCCTGTTGAATCGGTGCAAAAAAATGCGTGTCGGCATCCAAACCTTGATCGCGTTCCAAACCAGACGTCCCCAACTCTTCTTGCGACAGGCGGCGCAAATATTCGCGCACGTCCGCATCGGTGGGATGATGGCTAGCTGGCTGCGGATTGATCGGACCCGTCGAACCTGCCGGACCTGACAGCGAAGACGACTGAGTGATACCGGTATCCGTTGACTGTGCCGATGGCGTTGCAGTGGACGCAGTGTGCGACCTGTTCTGTTGCTGGAGCCGAGCGACCATATTCGCATTACCAACATCGCTCACTGCAGGATGCAACGACGTTGATGACGGCACTGACGTCTTCTGCTTCGAATGCCTGAAGATCGCAGACAGACGCGCCAAGCCATTCTGCTTCTTCTCGTGCCGGGAGGCGGATCCAGCCGAAGCCGACCGCCCCGCATGACGTCTTCTGCCTTCTCGCTTGCGACGCGACAAAATATGGTCATTGACCCAGCGCGGAGCATCCTCGCCAGCAACTTTCTTCACATCTGTGCCCTCGCTCGAAGCTGGATCACGCTCGGCATCAATGAGACGCTTTGCCTTGCGACGCCGATAAGGAGCGAGTGAAAAGACCGTCGCGAACAAAATAGCAGCGAGCAGCAGCAACAACGCACATACCCCGAAAATGCGGGGCGTGTTCGACGTATCTGTTCGCTTCCATGACAATGACAGAGTGACCGGATTGGAATGATGCTCACTCGTCTGCGTGTCAATAATGATCACATCGTGCGAGTTACGGTCGCCAGTCCATGTCATCGAAACTGAACGCGCACAGCGGACAGTGCGCCACAGATCAGAATCCTTGAATGCCACTGACGTATTTCGTTCGAGCGGCTGCTCTGGATTAGCATCCTTAGGCGAAGTTGGCTCGCTGACAGAATCGGATTCACTCTCATCTGCCGATGCCTGCAGTAGCGTCGACCGCGTCTGCAAATGTGTCCAATCTGTTAGCCCCGTCACACGTGTATAGCGTGTTGACGCGAGCCACCCGTCCGCATCTTGCGCGCTTGCCACAGCAAGACAGAACGGATGCGACGCTGTAGCAGCGATGGCGACACGCGTGTTGACGAGTGGCAACACGCCCGGATCGGTTGCACCATATTGCGTGGCGATAGTCGCTGTCGCTGTCGCCACCGGGTTCGGCTTCCATGGACCGGCACTCAGCCATCCGAACACTCCGCACACAATGGCAGCAACTGTGAGAATCGGCGCGACCACGCGGCGACAAATTTTCGCGGCTCGCGAAGACTGCATACCGCCATGCTTCAGCGCTCTGCGCGACCTCGATGACGATGACACTCGTCCAACCCGTGCACCGTGATTGTGAGCGTTCTGTGTATGCCCAATCCACGAGTGCTGACCGTGACGGCGCAAACGACGGCGGCGAGCGCGCTTTTCTTCACGCTCGGCAGCGGTCTGTGGCTCTTCGGCCTGCTGCGGAACTGATTTCTGCGGCGTCGCCGCTTCATCTGTCCGACCGGTGACGCGTGGGGAAGGAGTCTGCTGCTTGTCCATAGCTCCCGATCTTAACCAACCGCCTGGTTACCATAGGTTCAATGAACAAAAAACACACACATTTTTCTATTCTTCGACAAGCTCTTGCCGTTTTCGCAACCCTTGCACTCGCCGGTTCTCTAGCGGCGTGCGGGTCATCATCGCATTCGTCCTCTTCTTCCTCGCCATCACAGAGCGCTCGTAGTGCTGGAATCCCGAAAGTTGAGGGTATCTCTCTGACGTCTACCGCGGCAAATGGCGAACCGACCATTACTTTTGTCCATCCGAAAAAGGTGACATCGTTCTCCGTGTCACTCCTGCGTTCGGGTACGGGAACACGCGTCAAATCCGGTCAAAGACTGTGTTTTAACTCGTCAGCATGGAATGCCCGGACCGGCAAGAAGATTTCGTCGACGTGGAAAGTTGGCCATCAAGACTGCTCGGTCATGCTCAACAATTCGATCCAACCTTCTATGCTCAAGCTCTTCACCGGCGCCCGAGTCGGCTCGATCTGGGCATTCGCCATCCCTGGTAGTTCTTCCGGTTCCACCACATCGACAGTCAACAACGACGACGCATACATCACTGTCATGCAGCTCGAAGGCGCTCGCACCGATCCGACACGTGCAACCGGTACGAAAGTCACCACAGTTCCGGCAAATCTTCCACGCGTCACGCTGGCTGCTAACGGCAAGCCATCAATCAACATGAACGGCTACAAGTCCAACGGAAAGCTTGTCGCACAAACGCTCTTGCAAGGCAATGGCACAACCGTTACACCGTCAAGCACTGTCCTCGTCCAGTACTCTGGATGGTTGCTCAGCAACGGCAAGTCGTTCGATTCGAGCTGGAACCGCGGGAAGAACGGTGAACCTATTGAGTTTCCACTGTCAAACGTTGTCAAAGGCTGGCAACAGGGTCTGAAGGGGCAGAAAGTCGGCTCACAAGTCTTGCTCATCGTCCCACCATCACTCGGCTACGGTTCAACTGCTCAGAAGGGAATTCCAGCGAACTCGACACTCGTGTTCGTGATTGATATCTTGGCAGCGTTCTGATCCCGGCCGCGCACTCAACGCTCGATCATCACTAAAAGAGGGTAAGATCTGTCTCGCCCTCTTTTTTCATGTCGTGATAATCCAGAATCAGACAACGGAAACCGCGTGATTTCGCCAGCGTCTGTGCCTGCTCAGTAATCGTTTCAGCCGCAAAGATGCCATGGACCGGCCTTAAAAGTGGATTCTTATTGAGAAAAGTGACGTACCGTGTGAGCTGTTCGACGCCGTCAATACCACCGTGCCGCTTAATTTCGATCGCCACATTCTCGCCGTTCTTGTCTTTCGCCATAATGTCGACAGGCCCAACTGGCGTTGGGTACTCACGGCGAACGAGCGTTGCTCCCTGCCCTATGCGCTCGATCTGCTCGGCGAGCAAATGCTGAAGATGATCCTCAACACCATCTTTGACGAGTCCTGGATCCACACCGAGGTCATACGTCTCATCGCTGCGAACGCGGTACAACCGAATTGTGAGAAGATCAGAGGATCTTTCAGCACGCACGCGCATAATGCGTTCAGGAAGTTGATCCGGGCCCACGAGTGCATTTTCACCTGTCTGCGAGCGCGATGTTTCTGACCCCTTGACGTCGCTGTCATCGGTGCGCGGTCGAGCCAAATGCGCAAACTGGCCATCCTTCGGCGTGATTTCTCGCACGGTGCACGGCGCAACCATCCAGTTCAGCGGCTTATACGATCCCAACTCAGAAAAGATCAAAACGCTGCCGTCTTTCTTAACGAGAATGACTCGCCACGCATCAGGGAGGTGAGCTAACAGGCGGCCTGTGTAATCTGCTTCGCATTCGGCGACAATAATGCGCATGGTTTTTACGTTACTCAGCCATTCGTCATAGTCATCATCGCCATGATCATCGTGGACATCGTCGCTGTCGCCATTGCCGAAATGAGAAAAACGAAAAGAAAAGGTCACATTCCTGACCAGTCATTCGACTCATCAAGAATGTGACCTTCTATGACGACTC
This sequence comes from uncultured Aeriscardovia sp., assembly GCA_903789525.1. Lineage (GTDB taxonomy): Bacteria > Actinomycetota > Actinomycetes > Actinomycetales > Bifidobacteriaceae > Aeriscardovia. Next base: position 143,150 of record CAIFER010000002.1, on the reverse strand, counting down.
TTGATCAAGAAGAGGAGCGATTACGCGGATTTCACAGTATCCGGGGTATCTGAAGTATCCGCGGTATGTGCAGTATCCGCAGAAGTATCCGCACTGTGTGACGCTGCTGTTGCACCCACTTTCACATCCTCAAACTTCTGCTCACCTGAGCAATGAAGCACAGCGATTGTGAGCTGATTGTTGTCGAAAGCAGCGAACCCACCGTCAATCGTGAAGAGATGATTCTTATTCTCCAGATCAACGAGACGGACAACTCCTGCCTGCAACGACGTGAGAACAGGCTCATGATGCGGTAGGAAACCAAGGCGTCCCATCTCATCAGGGATCACAGCATAGGTAACCTGACCCGACCACACTGGGTGATCCGAAGCAACAAGATTGACACTAAATGACGTGCCGGAATCTTGTGCTTTCGCATCTGCCTTCTTGAGATCAGTATCCGCCATCAGTCACCGTATTCCTTTTGCATGTCGTGCCACTTGCGCTCAACATCGTCGATACCGCCGGTCTGCGAGAACGCCTGCTCTGGAACCTTGTCGTAAACGCCATCGCAAATACGGGTGAAGGCCTCAATCGTCTCGTCAACCGGGACGTAGGATCCATCCAAGCCCGTGAACTGCTTGGCGACGTAGAAGTTCTGACCGAGGAACTGTTGAATCTTACGAGCGCGAGACACAACCGTCTTATCCTCTTCCGAGAGCTCATCGACACCGATCAAAGCGATGATGTCCTGCAGCTCTCGGTAGCGCTGAAGAATTGCCTTCACACGAATTGCGCACTCATAATGCGTCTTGCCCACGTAACGCGGATCCAAAATACGGGACGTCGATGCCAGCGGATCAACAGCTGGGTAAATACCACGCGACGAAATATCACGTGACAGAACGGTCGTTGCATCCAAGTGGGCGAATGTCGTCGCTGGAGCAGGATCGGTGTAATCATCTGCTGGGACGTACACAGCCTGCAGTGACGTGATGGAATGGCCCTTCGTCGACGTAATGCGCTCCTGAAGAGCACCCATCTCATCAGCAAGGTTTGGCTGGTAGCCGACTGCAGATGGCATACGACCGAGCAGCGTGGAAACCTCTGAACCTGCCTGTGTGAAGCGGAAGATGTTATCGATGAACAGGAGGACATCCTGATTCTCGACATCACGGAAGTACTCAGCCATCGTCAGAGCCGTCAGCGGAACACGAAGACGTGTACCTGGTGTCTCATCCATCTGACCGAAAACGAGCGCCGTCTTGTTGATCACGCCTGCACGCGTCATTTCGCCGATCAGGTCGTTGCCCTCACGGGTACGTTCGCCAACACCAGCGAACACAGACACGCCGCCGTGGTTTTGCGCGACACGCTGAATCATTTCCTGAATGAGAACGGTCTTGCCGACGCCAGCGCCACCGAACAGACCGATCTTGCCGCCCTGCACGTACGGGGTGAGCAAATCGATGACCTTGATACCGGTCTCAAACATCTGAGTGCGCGGCTCAAGTTGATCAAATGCCGGTGGATCGCGGTGAATACGCCAACGATGCTTGACGTCGATCTTTTCGCCCTTCTTCTTGTTGAGAATGTTGCCGGTCACATCAAAGACATGCCCGAGGGTGACATCCCCGACTGGAACGGTGATCTGATCGCCGGTATCTTGCACGACGGAGCCACGGACCAAACCATCCGTTGGCTTGAGCGCGATGCACCGGACGATCGAATCGCCCAGATCCTCCTCGACCTCAAGCGTGATTTGGCGAGCAGTATCGCCCTCTTCCTGGGATTTTGGAGTAGCCAATTTGACTGTCAAAGCATTGTAAATCGGTGGGATATGCCCGACCGGAAACTCAACATCAACAACGGAGCCCTGAACAGCAACGACTCGCCCTTGAGAAGCAGTCTTGTTCTCTGCAGCCGCCTCTTTCTGGGTAGCAGCAGCCGGATTGACCTGCTTCACAGGTGTCTGTGCAGTATCTGCCATTGTGTTCCTCACTTCTTCTTTTTCTTCAACGCATCAGCGCCACTGACGATCTCAGTCAGCTCCTGCGTAATTTGTGCCTGACGACTTTGATTCATCTGCAGCGTGAGATGATCAATGAGCTTATTGGCATTTTCAGTTGCCGAGTGCATAGCGTTCTGCCGTGAAGCAGTCTCGGAGGCCGCAGACGTCAAAAGGCACTCGTGAATACGCGACTGAACGTATTGCGGAAGGACATTGTCCAAAACCGTCTGTGCATTGGGCTCGAACGTATACAGCGCAATTGCTTGATGAGACACCTTCTGATCGTTGATGACATCCGTCTGATCGCCGCCCTGATCTTCCACGAGTTCGATCGGCAGCATTCTCAAAACGCGGACATGTTGAACGACCATGTTGATGAACTCTGTATAGACGATATAGAGCTCGGAAACTCCGCCTTGGGTTCCTGGAGTCATGTATGCCTTCAGGAGCTTCTTGGACACGGATTCAGCCGTGTGCACCGACGGATTATCGGAGTCGCCCTCCCAGGTGCCTTCGACATCGCGATTGCGGTACTTGTAATACGTCACACCACGACGACCGGTGACGTACAGTTCTGGCTTCTTCCCTTTCGCGTCGAGATCCTTCAGCACTGCCTCAGTTTGGCGAATGACGTTGGAAGTGTACGCTCCAGCCATTCCGCGGTCGGCCGTGATGCTGAGAACAGCAACACGGTTGTTACCCTGCTCTTGGCGAAAGATCGGATGGTCGATATCCGTGTGCGCCACCAAGCTCAACATCGCGTTGTTCAGAGCATCAACATATGGCTTCGCCTCAAGAGCAACCTGACGTGATCGGGCGATGTGCGAAGACGCAATCATCTCCTGTGCGTTGAAGATTTTCCCGAGGGAGCGCGTCGATGCAATGCGCGACTTAATTGCGAGTTGCGATGGCATTCAGATCAGTCCTTCCCGTTCTGGCCGTTCTGACTCGCCGCGGCTTTCTGGGAATTTTTGCGGGCTGGACGAACGATCTTCTCCTGCCTCACCTCTGTCGGCGTGGCAGCTTTCTCCTGCTCACCGACCAGCGGCTGACCATCATGAGTGATGAACGTCTTGCGGAAGGCGTCAATCGCATCATTCAGTTGCTTCTCTGTCTCATCGCTCAAATCGCCTGTCGTGCGAATCGTTTCCAGGATCTTCGTGTGATCTTCCAGATACTTATGCATCTGGGACTCGAAGTTGGACACATCCTGCAGATCGACATCATCGAGCTTGCCATGCGTACCAGCCCAGATGGAAACAACTTGCTTTTCGACAGGGAACGGATGGAACTGTGGCTGCACGAGCAGGCGCATCAGACGCGCACCGCGTGTCAGCTGAGCACGTGATGTCGCATCCAAATCGGAGGCGAACATCGCGAAGGACTGCAGCGAACGATACTGCGACAGCGAAATCTTGAGCGTGCCAGACACCTTGCGCAGAGCCTTCATCTGAGCTGCGCCACCGACACGGGAGACAGAGACGCCGACATCGATTGCTGGACGCTGATTGGAATTGAACAGATCCGTCTGTAGGAAGATCTGGCCATCGGTGATGGAAATCACATTCGTTGGAATGTATGCAGACACATCGTTTGCCTTCGTTTCAACGATTGGCAAACCAGTCATCGAACCGCCACCGAGATCATCCGACAGCTTGGCGCAGCGTTCAAGCAAACGAGAATGCAGATAGAAGACATCGCCTGGATATGCCTCACGGCCTGGTGAACGACGCATCAGCAGTGAAATAGAACGGTATGCCTCTGCGTGCTTCAACAGATCATCGAAGACGATGAGAACGTGCTTGCCATGGTACATCCAGTGCTGACCGATAGCTGAGCCCGTGTACGGCGCAATGTACTTGAAGCCTGCCGAATCCGAAGCTGGAGATGCCACAATCGTGGTGTACTCCATTGCACCGGCATCTTGCAACGTCGAACGAACAGAGGCGATTGTGGAGCCCTTCTGGCCAATTGCCACATAAATGCAGCGAACCTGCTTCTTTGGATCTCCGCTCTCCCAGTTTTGCTTCTGGTTAATGATCGTATCGAGCGCGATTGCTGTCTTGCCCGTCTGACGATCACCAATGATGAGCTGACGCTGACCGCGGCCGATTGGTGTGATCGCATCGATTGCTTTAATGCCGGTCTCCAACGGCTCGAACACGGACTTGCGGTGCATCACATCTGGAGCCTGTGCCTCAAGAATACGACGACCTTTGAGCGGCTTAATTGCTCCCATGCCATCGATCGGCTGACCGAGCGGATTCACAACGCGGCCGAGATAACCGTCACCGACTGGGACCGAGAGGACCTCGCCAGTGCGATGAACCTCCATGCCCTCAGAAATACCTGCGAAATCACCCAGAACGATGACGCCAATGCGACGTTCCTCGAGGTTGAAGGCGATGCCCTGAACTCCGTTTTCGAAGGTGAGCAGCTCATTTGCCATGCAGCCCGGAAGACCGATCACAGTGGCAATGCCGTCGCCTGAGCTCTCGACGCGTCCGACTTCTTGTGCCGGAACGTCAGAAGGCTTGTACGAATCAACGAAGTCGTTGAGTGCCTTCTTGATCGAGGCTGGATTGATTGTCAGTTCAGCCATACAACACTCCTTCACATTTACATCGTTCCCCGGTGCTGCCGAGAAACACGATTCACATCACGCTTGTTTTCCGAAATGCTCACCCAAGTGCGAGAGCTGGGCAGCGACCGTCATATTCGTCACTTCTTTGCCAGCGCTAATCCGCAAACCGCCGACAACTTTAGGATCGACCACCACGTTGACGTGAACGGGCGAGCCCATCTTCTTCGAATACAACGCTTCAATCCGCTGAATTTGATGATCAGTGAGCGGAACGGCAGCTGTGACAGAAACAACCCGCCGGCCCAGATGATGACCCGTCTTGAGGATCATGAACGCCAGTGTTTCGGCATAACGCCGATTCCGCAGATCCGCAGTGGCATGCTCAGCGAGCACCATTGTGACTTCTGTAAAACCGACAGAGTCGAAAAGCTGATGGAAGAAGCGCACCCGTTCATCAGAGCGAGCTCCTGAATCAGATAGATTCGTCCGAACCTGCGGCAAATTCAAAATAGCAGATCGAATCCATGCCAACTCTTGAGCAACGACTTGCGTTGTTCCCTGCGCATCAGCAGCATCCAATGCACTATCGATGGCAATATCTTCTACGGCGTCAGTCACATTGCGCGAATGACTCCACTGACGACCAGCCACATCCTGGACAATCTGGACAACGAGCGGATCAGCTCCAGAACCTGCCAAGAAATCTTTGACGAGCTGTTGCTTATCTGCTGCAACCCGAGACGGGTCAGACAGATCACTCTCCAAATCAGGATTGGAATCGAGAACTTGGCACACATCGAAGAGCTGACGACCAATAGTGAGCGCATCCCCTTTGCGGGCCTGAATCTGATCCGCAAATTTCGAGCGCGCCGCGTGGTCGGACTCGACTGAAATCTCTCCGCGCATTTAGCTCAGCTCCTTTGAATTGTGGAAACGGAGAATTAAGCAGCTGCTCACTGAGCAGACTTCCCATCCTCTTGTGCCTGATCCGCCGGTTGCTTTTCCATATCCGAAATCAGCGAATCGATCATTGCAGATTGCGATTGATCATCCTTCAGCTCTTTGCCGATGATCTTGCCAGCTAGCTGAGTTGCTACGCTTCCCAATTCACCGCGCAACGAGTTAATCGCCTGCTCGCGCTGGGACGAGATCGCCTTTTCAGCATTCTCATTCATCTGTCGGGTCAGGCTTTCAGCCTTGCTGCGAGCATCCGAGACGATATGTGATGCCTCATGACGAGCATCGTCGCGGATCTGAGAAGCTTCAGAATTGGCAGTTGCCAATTTATCTTCGTACTTCCGCTTTGCCTTTTCAGCTTCTTCCTCAGCCTTTTGCGCTTCATCCATTCGGCCTTGAATACGCTTCGCGCGCTCATCAAAGACTTTCCCGAATTTTGGCACAAAGACCTTGGCAAAGAAGAGTGCGAGGATAATCAGGATGACAATCGACCAAACGATGTCGTAGACCTTGGGCAGGAACAAATCCATACCCGATGCCGCGAATGTCAGCACAGCATCCTCCTTCTCGTGTCAGTGCCCTGGCCGAACTGATTTTTCGGTTCGGCAATTCCTGGATTTTCCAGGTACCAGTTCACTTCACGAAGCAAAGGACGAAGCCGAGCAGTGCGATAACCTCGACGAATGCGATGCCCAGGAGCATCAGAGTACGCAGCTGACCTGCCATCTCCGGCTGACGAGCAGTAGACTCGAGAGCCTTTGCAGTCATAATGCCCATGGCGATTGCCGGGCCGATTGCTGCAATGCCAAAGCCGAGAATATCGATCGTTCCACTGATCGCTGCGAGAGTCATAGTGATCACCTTTCTGTTCTGCCGCGGCCCGCTTTGATTCTCAGCCGCGCCAACGTCTTTCGACCCGGTCAACCCGAGTCCCTTTGCTATCTTCAGTTATAAAGTTTCAAAAGACTGAGCTTCCAATCTTATCGCATGCGCTGATCCGCTCAGCGATAGATTGGCACCTGCATCGCACTGATTGCGTTGCACTGTTCGATCGAAAATCATGCAGTTGCACGAATTGTTTGTTCGGCGACAGCCTTTTCAGGAGCTCCTCCGCTCACTTCTGCCGGCATGCTCATCGCGATGTAACTGGCAGTCAGAATCGAGAAGATGTATGCCTGCAAAGCAGCCACAAAGATCTCAAAGCACGTCATCAAGAAGCCGCCAGCGAGCGTGAGGACACCGAGTGGAGCAAGGAACTTGTTCGCCACTTCGACGAAGAAGAACTGCGTCGTTGCGAGGCACATTCCCACGAGCAAATGCCCGGAAATCATATTGGCAAAAAGCCGGACTGTCAGCGAGAACGGACGAATAATCGTGATCTCGAGCAGATTGAGCGGTGCGAGCAAGATGTAAATCGGCCACGGAACACCTTGTGGCATGAGCTCATCACGCAGGAACTTCCACAAGCCCTTCGTACGGATCCCAGCTGCCCAGTAGTTGTAGACAGACCACAGCGCAAAGACGAGTGGGCATGCGATCGAAGCCGTTGCAGCCATATTGGCAAACGGGATGACGCCGCACAAATTGAACATGAAAATCGAGAAGAAGATCGTGGTGATCACCGGAACATACCGCTTACCACGCTGCTGCCCGATCACCTCGAAAACGATCTGCTTGCGCACGAAATCAAACACATACTCAATCGCAGACTGCCAATGGCCTGGAATGAGCTTGAGATGACGAACCGTGAGCCCGAGAACGATGATGATCAGCGCGGTCATCACAATACGAATGAGGATGATGCGGTTGATAGCAAACGGCGTTCCGGCAAAGAGAGCCGGCTGCGGGAGAAAATCATCAATCGTTGGATAGTCAGGCTGATTGGCGGCTGCCAGAGAAATTGCTCCGCTCATAACGCCGAATCCACACAAACTCACCATTCCGCCTCCTAGACACAGCTCGGAAACAGGACACACTCACAGTTGACGGCGAACTATAACAGCTCGCTTTCTGAGAAAAATGCACCGGGCACACTCAAGCGCCGCGCACATCTCACGCTGTCCCACAGTCTACACCACACATGCCGATGTGACAGGCGTTTATTATTAGCACGCTCACAGACAGCGTAGAAAAAGGACGAAAAAGCCGGAGCAGCAAAACGCATACTCCGGCCTCACGATGCACTGGTAATGAAAAGAATACCGGCTCAGTCGCTCACCACGATATAAGACTTGATTGCCTTACGCTGAGCCATCGCCTGATACGCATCGTCGATATGATCCAGATCAAACGTCTGAGTGAAAACGAGACCTGGGTTGATCGTGCCATCCAAGACAGCCTTCAGCAAAACCGACTTGTCATACGTGGTAACAGATGCCGGGCCAGCGACCGTGGACACGTTCTTGAAGAAGAGCGTATTGGCGCTGGGAGTCTTGCCGTGCGGCAGACCGACACGACCGACATGGCCGCCGCCACGAACCATTCCGACCGCTTCGTCCATAGCCTGCTGAGTGCCGACGCATTCGAGTGCGGCATCAACACCACCATGCGTCAGGTCCATAACCTTCTTGACGCCTTCATCGCCACGCTCCGGGACAATATCCGTTGCACCGAATGTGATGCCAAGCTTCTGACGATCTTCATGACGGCTCATCAAAATAATCCGCTTTGCACCGCGCAACTTAGCTGAAATCACGCCACACAGACCGACTGCACCATCACCGATGACAGCAACCGTGTCACCAGCGCTAACTTCCGCGATGCGCGCCGCGTGATAACCAGTCGCCATAACGTCAGACAACGCCAGCAGTGACTTGAGCATTCCCTCGGAATAATCCGATGGCTTGCCCGGAATCTTAATGAGTGCCCACTGCGCATGCTGGAAGCGGGTATACTCAGCCTGGAAATTCTCCGAGAAGTTATCTGTATGCGCAGAGCACGAGCCCTCGTATCCTGCACGGCAAGCTACACACTGACCGTCTCCGTGTGTGAACGGTGTGATGACGAAGTCGCCAGGCTTCACTGTCGTGATCGCAGAACCGACCTTTTCAACGATGCCGATTCCCTCGTGACCAGCATTGCCAGTGCCCTTGTAATCCGGATCACCTGGATCGATACCACGATAGGACCACAGATCAGATCCACACACGCATGTACGCACAACACGAATAATGGCGTCATCCGGCTGCTGCAGCGTTGGCATTGGAGCATCTTTGACGACCATATGCCCAGCAGACTCGAAAATCGCTTTCTTCATTGGAGCTCCTTTTCATGCTGATAAAAGATACACTTCTAGATAATCACTTCAAGTGCTTGAAGCGCAGCACGAGAAGAAAAAATTGTGCTTTCAGCACAACCGCGATGACATAGAAATACGCACTAAATACAGCGCTCTAAGGAAATAACAGAAACAAAGAAATTAGTAGCGGGGTCAGGATTTGAACCTGAGACCTCTGGGTTATGAGCCCAGCGAGCTACCGAACTGCTCCACCCCGCGATACACGAAGCTGTTTAACACAGCACTTCCTTATTTTACTGTTTGTCTCTTTTCTGTCAAGGCACCCGGTGAAGCAGCAAGGAATTGTGCAATACGCGCTGCCGATGTCATACGCCCTTCGTCACTGAAACCATGCTTTTCATGAGGAATGAGAACGAGACGAGCATTGGGAATTGACCCAACTGTCCGGTACGAAACCGCGGGATCAACGATCGGATCTGCTTCACCTTGTTCGATCAGGACAGGTGCATCGACGTGTTGCGCATCATCCCATGGCTTCCACGTCCACACATCTGTGGCATATTTGCGACCCAGCCGGAAGCCCATGAACCCCACATATTGCGGTACCACTTCTTGAGACGGAAAAGCATAGCGAACGAGATTAGGAATGTTGAGGGCTGGGAATTCGAGCGCAAGCCGCCACACGTGCGATGGATGCTGAGCAGCGTATCGCACAGAGACAAGTCCGCCCTGACTTTGCCCGGCGAGCACAATCCGATGTGTGTCAACCCACGGCAAATTGAGGGCATACTGCATCACGCGAGTTAAATCATGCTCTTCGCTCAGCGCAGACATACGCGTCATCGGACCAGTGGAGACAACGTTTGCTGCAATTCCGGATGCGTCGTACACGAGCGTAGGCCATCCGAGCGGAGCTGTTACGTGGGCAACGAGCCAATTGCAGTACTCCATCTTCTCTCCCAACCCGGAAGAACAGACGATGAGCGGACGCTTACCGGATGCTGTACGCCGAGATTGGGCAATACGCGCAGATACAGATGTCACGATGACACCACGCAGCGTTTTCTTTTGCCCTTGATCGCGATATGTCACAGAAAATGGATCATCGATGACTCGCCATTCAAAATGAGACGACCGCTGACCCGTCAACTGCTCTTGCTGCTGAATAATCCAGTACACCGATTGATGTGCTGTGTTCGCTTCTCGGCACGTGTGTGCAGCCGCGAGCGCACGCGAGGGACGAAAATGACCTGAAGATGACGAGTGCGAAGGCAGCGGTTGCGGCCATGCATCCAAACTCGGGCACGCAGGGACGCGCGATCGGTCAAAAAGCCAACCGCCAGAAATCACTGCACGATCACGTGCATAAACAGCTGCTCTTCCTCGCACGGTGGCAAGCCAAAAGCCACGCTCAAAATCGACCCGATGAGTCCACAAGACGAAGACACTTGCCATCCCGAGCGCTAGCACTAAAAGAGCGCACATGAGAACGGTGAGATGCGAACGATGAGAATGCGTATCGACCGCCGGATGCGCAGTAACGCGAAAATCTGCCATTTCACTACGCAGACTGACGTGATCGCCGTCATTCCGACTTTGCATTCTTCAGTTCCCCTCTCTTCCGCGCACTAAAAAAGCACTCCGCACGCGCTCATCTGTACCGTTCAATCATGGCACAATGAGTGCTTGCAGAGTGCTCTGTGAACAGATCAGAGAAGAATTAACCCTCGATCTGTACGGACTGTTCTTCGTGCTGTGGTGCCGGAGCTTCCTTCGGGAACGTCAGCGTGAGAACACCATGGGCGAAGTTTGCCTTGACGTCCGAGACGCGCAGATTCTCGCCAACATAGAAGCTACGAGAGCGAGAGCCCTGATAACGCTCGCGACGAATGACACGGCCTTCCTTGTCCTTCTGGCTCTCATCCTTGTCTTGATGAGCAGTGACGACGAGATAACCGTCCTTGAGCTGAACGTGGACATTCGACTTGTCAAAGCCTGGCAGATCGATATCCATGATGTAGTTGCCATCCTTCTCACGGATATCAGTGCTCATCGCGTTCTGAGCAATGACAGGACGCCATGAAACTGAAGAGATTGGGAAGAACGGATCTGCGAAGTCATCATCATCCAAATCATTTCCAAACAGTTCTGGCAGAAGTGCCATACCGCTCACATCCTTTCCTACATGCGGAAAACCGCAGAAACATAAGTCTTATTTCAAGGGTGGAAACCACACCGTGCACCGTACGAGTGCTGCGATCCGGTGGGCTTTCATCCTTCTCACTTCACCCAACATCCCATGGCTGCGATCATTCCTCATATTTGCTCACAGCTTAAAAACTTGAGTGCTGATTACTCAACTTTGTGATCGATGCGAGATTGACATGAGAGACATGCCACACCACCACGAGATGGACAAATCCGGATACGATAAAAGCAGTGACAACCGGACTGCCGTTTATGAACAAAGGAGTCAACATGGGAGCAGCACAAAAAGAAGCTCAGCGCGGAGCATTAGGTATTATTCGCGTCACCCCGCACAGCGTTGAGGGGCATCTCCCGCGCGTCGAACTTGGCGAGCAATTCACGATCAGCGCACAGATGTTTACAAATGGACGTGCTCCAGTCGCTGGATCCGTCACTCTCATCGACCCAACTGGCGCGCCACATGATTTTCCGATGACGTGTGTGAAACGAGGAATGGATCAGTTCGAAGCTCAAGTCCACGCTGGAACACCATCGTCTGTGCGCCCATGGGAGCCAGCTTTTGCTTCAATTCGCCCACTGCTCGGAACGTGGACGTACGTTATCTCCGCCTGGGAAGACTCATTCACGCTCTGGCTGCACGATGCACGCATCAAGATTGGTGCTAGCGAAGACATGAATAACACGCTGCTAGAAGGCGCACACCTCATTGAGCAATGGTCCCAGTCGCGTACTGCTCACCTCAGTGACCGGCAAGCACACTTCCTCGCACGCGTTGCTCACACATTGGCAGATGAGTCACTCAACGTTTCTCAACGCCTGGGTGCGGCTGAAGATCCGCGCGTTCAACACGTCAACGCCACCCATCCACTGCGCCACCATCTGACGAAATCGGCTTCCTATTCTTTCACTGTTGAACGTCCGCAAAGTTCAGACACCGCGTGGTATCAGTTCTTCGTCCGCTCTGAAGGTGCGCACTGGGATTCCTTGCACCGCTATATCATTCCGGGCAATCTCGTGACAGCATTGGCCGGTCTCAAACGCGCTGCAGCAGAAGGGTTCAGCGTCGTCTATATTCCACCGCTCTCCCCGATCGGTATCACTCATCGCAAGGGCAAGAACGGATCGCTGACACCAGAGCCAGAAGATCCAGGTTCCCCATGGGCGATCGGATCTGAGCAAGGTGGTCATGATGCCATCGATCCGAAACTCGGCACGATGGACGACTTCCGTCGCTTCGTCCAACGAGCTCATCAACTTCATTTGGAAGTTGCCGTCGACTTCGCACTCCAGTGCTCTCCAGATCACCCATGGGTACGCGAACACCCGGATTGGTTCACTCATCGTCCAGACGGGTCCATTGCCTGCGCCGAAAATCCGCCAATGAAGTATGAGGATATCTATCCGCTCAATTTCGACAATGATCTGGACGGCATCATCGACGAGTGCGCACGCGTGCTGAACACATGGATCGACGCCGGCGTCACGATGTTCCGCGTCGATAATCCGCACACGAAGCCCATGCGCTTCTGGGAGCTCCTGTTTGACAAGATGCGCCAAACACATCCTGAAGTGCTGTATTTGGCCGAGTCGTTCACTCGCCCAGCACTGCGCCAAGGACTGGCATACTCCGGATTCACGCAAAGCCACTGCTACTTCCAGTGGCGTACCACGAAGAAGGAGCTGGCCGATTACCTGCCAGAAGTCAACGGGAATAATGCCTTCCTGCAGCACGACACATTCTGGCCGTCCACGCCGGATAACCTGACCGACTATCTGCGCGATGGCGGAATCGCTGGCCACTGCGTCCGTGCAGTTTTGGCAGCACTCGGAAGCCCGAGCTGGGGTATTTATTCTGGCTATGAACTGTGCGAAAACCAGCAGTTGCCGGGCACACAGACCCCACTGAACTCAGAGATTTTTGAGATCAAGTGCCGCGACTGGAATAAGGCTAATCAGCTTGGCATTAAGGCGCTCATCACTCGTCTCAATGCGATCCGCAACGCCCATGTGTGCACGCGCAGCTTCCACAATCTGACCGTTCATAAAAGCGATAACGACAATATCCTCGTCTTCTCGCGCTATACGCCAGCAAATCTCACCGCCGACGGAAAACCGGATGCGCTTATCACCGTCGTCAATCTCGACCCGCATCAAGCGCAAGCATCCCATGTCACGCTTGACCTCAGCGCACTCGGTCTGCCTCGCGATGCGCACTTCAACGTCCATGATGAGATCACTGGAAATACGTGGCACTGGGGAGAAAACGACTGGGTGCGTCTCGACCCGTATCAGAATGTCGCTCACGTTCTCTCAGTTCGTTACACAGACTGATTGCACCGCAGTGACCAGCAGCGATCAGCACATAGTTACGGTGTAATCACGCAGAAGGCTCTGGATTCTCAGAGCCTTCTTTTATTCTGTGTAGTGGAAGATTTACTCATCGAACAATGAAGGAGAAATCATGGCAGACGAAACAAGCTTTGATGTTCTCGTTGAGATCCCACGCGGATGCCGCAACAAGTACGAAGTCGACCAGCACACCGGCCGCATCACTCTCGACCGCACGCTCTTCACATCCATGGGTTACCCAGATTGCTACGGCTACATTGAAGGAACGCTAGGCGAAGATGGCGATCCTCTTGATGCACTCGTCATGCTGCCGATCCCAGTCTTCCCAGGATGCGTCGTGAAGTGCCGTCCAATTGCCATGTTCCATATGGCTGATGAGGAAGGCCCAGATGACAAGATCCTGTGCGTTCCAACCGACGTGCGCTACGACCAGTACCAAGATCTGAGCGATGTCAACGAATTCCATCTCAAGGAAATTCAGAACTTCTTCGAGAACTACAAGGTTCTGGAGCCAGGCAAGGAAGTGAAGCCAGGCACATGCTGGAAGGATAAGGCAACGGCTCTCAAGATGATCAAGGCCGCTTTCGACCGCGTCAATGATCCGAATGCAAAGCGCAACTGAGTTAAGCGCCATTCAATCTAACATCAAAGGTCCTCGCCCACACACAGCGGACGAGGACCTTTCTTTTACTCTTTGCTTTTGGTCTTTCTTTTAACCTTTTCTATTCGAATACTGTTCTCTACACGACGAGAGCAAGGAGGACAGGGACTGCAATCCCTGAAATACCGGTGGCACACAGCGCTGCGCACAATGACACACCGCGCGGACTAATGCGCCGGACGAGATCTGTCACATCCGATCCCTCGTGATGACTGTCAATCGTCTTCGTGATGCCAAAGCGGAACTCTGAGACAAACACCTGGAAGCACGCGGCAATGATCGCACCGATGATGAGTGTGCACACTAGCACGATCCAGCCGGCACTTCTCGGATGCACGCTCAACAGGAACGGAGCAAAAATCCATCCGGACATGCCCCACGCGCTCACACCTGCGAGGCAAATCAAACCGAGACTTGCAATGAGATGAATGCGCTGACGACGAGCCATTTCAAAGATGAAACCAGCAATCACCAAAATGGTGAGCGCTGCGATGGAGAAGATCATCCACGTGTGAAGAGCTGGCTTGAGCGCTGAGACCGGCGCGTTCCCTGCAGAAATATGGGCCGAGCACGAGAAGCCCCGGCAACCCATCGCCGCCATCACATCCCACAGTGCCACAGCCACGCTCACAATGCCCCAGATAGTGGCAAAAACAGACGGTGAATGGGGTGAATGCACCTCAAAAACGGGGAAGAAAACGACAAGACCGGCGAGTGCAGCCACCACGAAAAGCGCAGCGAGCACTACAGCAACCCATCCGGCTGATGGAATGAGAGCGATGAGTGACGGGATCAAGCACAGCGCCGCAATCGCCGCACACGCCCAGTCCACCGTGAAGTGATGCGCTGCCGACCATTGCCGGCTCAATGAGATTTGCTGCGCCATTGCTTCTCCTCACATGTATTTCTCACATGGTGTCACATGTTTTTTCTTATGACTTCAGCTTACCGGATAGTGGTGAAAGCAATACAAAACACACAATACGGAAACACAATCTCCTATGATTCTGTTCCTCAACCGTGTTACAGGCGCGATATTTATTTTTCCTTTTTGTTGCGTGTTTGTTTCCTCCTCCATACATATGATGGAAGAAGATTTGTTGAGTTGACGTTGTGTGGACCTTGTGATTGATGAGGTGCGAACGTGACCGATCTGACGCTCATGACAGCCGCGCGAAATCCTGCGACCGTCTTGCCTTCACTAACATTATTGTCCCATCGTGTGCGGGTACTTCCGCTCAATCCCAGTGCTTTACCACACATGCCGGAATACACGATTCTGTTCATGGACGCTCGAGAAAATCTTGCGATGTGTAAGTCGATTTGTCGTCTCATCCACACATCCGGGCTCTCAATTCCAATCATTTTGGTCGTCACAGACGGTGGCTTTACTGTTATCAACTCGGAATGGGGTATCAGCGATCTCATTCTTCCGTCCGCCTCCCCAGCCGAGGTCGAGGCACGTCTTCGACTCGTGAATGAACGCGGCGTCCGCATGATGACTTCTCGCCGCGCGATGCACGACAAATCCGATAAGGCAAATAATAATGGTGTGATCCACAGCGGTGATCTCACCATCGATACAGCAGGCTTCTCCGCTACCTTCAAGGGGAAGACGCTCAATCTCGCATATAAGGAATTCGAGCTGCTGAAGTTTTTGGCAGAGCACCCGGGACGCGTTTTTACTCGAGCCCAACTGCTGCAAGGCGTATGGGGTTACGACTACTACGGCGGAACACGAACCGTCGATGTACATGTGCGCAGATTGCGTGCCAAGCTCGGCAAGGACAATCAAAAGCTCATCGGAACTGTCAGAAACGTTGGGTATCGCTACGATCCGCCGGCATCAACAAAGCCTGCAAATCACAGTGACAGCGATGCCGAAGGGCACGTGTGACGCAACGGGCAAAGAGAGCAGCGCGGAGACCGAGCGTGGCAAATATTGCGCCCTAAATAAATAAGCCGATGAGAGAGGTTTGCCCATTCATCGGGTGGGAAGCACGCACACACTTCCTTTTCGATCTTGACAACGTCCGGATTCGTCTTCTTCCACTGGTCGTGCCACCGCAACCGACTTGTCACGCGTTTGACGTGTGTGTCGACAGGGAAACCAGGCTTACCAAATGCATCTCCGAGCACCACATTTGCCGTCTTCCGCCCCACACCCGGGAGAGTCACTAGTTCTTCACGCGTCTGCGGCACGACTCCATGAAAACGCTTGACGAGCTGATCGGACAGTTCGATAATGTGCATCGCTTTCATGTGGAAAAATCCGATCGGCCGAATGATACGCTCCACTTCCCCGATATCGGCATTCGCGAGTGCCTGCGGAGTCGGGAATTGAGAAAAGAGCTCTGGCGTGACTGTGTTGACACGCCGATCCGTCGTCTGCGCAGATAAGACAGTAGCAACGAGAAGCTGCCACGCTGAGAAATGATCCAACGTCGTGCCAGCGTGCGGATAGAGCGCAACCAGCTGCGCATACTCTTCGTGCATGCGGTTGACCAGATGTTCACGACTTTCAGACGTCAGATTCCCAGCAGTTCCCACTCGACGACTCATATTTCTAGGTTATCCAATCGCGCTCCCGTCCGTTCCCATGAGCACAATGGACGAACAGACGTCTTCGTATGATCTGAAACGCAGCAAGGAGGTCATTCATGCGCACTCGATCAACGGAATCTCATCTTCATGATCCGCGCAAGAACGGTGCATGGCGATGGGGTCTCTTCGTCGGGCTCGTCGTCGTGTTTGGCTTTATTGCATCGCTGATCGTTCCACGCATCACACTGAGCGGTGCGCTCGGACCAGCCGGTCAAGAAGAAAGTTCCGCATCCGTACAAATCGGACTGACCGGCGCGCCATCCTCACTCGATCCGCGCACGAATACGGCTGCCGCTCGCATTTTGCTGACAAACGTCTATCAGGGACTCACGCAACTCAACGCGAAAAATCAACCAATCCCCTGCCTCGCACAATCGTGGACGATCTCGCCAGACGGAAAGACGTACACATTCCACCTCAAGGGAAATCAGAAGTTCAGCACCGGCAAAACGGTTACGTCTCAAGATGTGGTGACGTCCTTGTCAACTCTCGCTCGCATCAACCGAGCCGCGTTCAATCAATTCTCCTCCCTCGCGCACGTGAGTAATCCAACGCGCTCGACCGTTATCATGCAGCTCACCACGCCTGATCCTGCTCTCTTGTGGAAGCTTGCCACTCCGCTCGGAATGGTGATGGACTTTAGCCCATCGACAACGTTTTCGCCTGACCGCTTCCCGGCCGGAAGTGGACCATACGCACTGTCAACGATCTCCACTGATTCCGGTCACAAAACCATTCGCTTGCAGTACAACCCTTCTTACACGGGCGCTGATGGCAATCATGCGCACGTAGGGACGGTCACTTTCACGTACTTTCCATCGCAGGAAGCCGAAGTGAAGGCGTATAAGTCCGGATCAGTGCAAGCGGCACTCGATATCGGGCCGGACCAGTACCGATCTGCCAAAAAAGATCACACGCTGGCAAATCAGCTCGTCGTTGGTCCCACGACGACGCAAGCGGTCATTGCGTTCAACGGTGCTGACAATTCGCTCATGTCCGATAAGCGGCTGCGCCAAACGCAACGCATGATTATGAACAGGAGTGACGCTATTCGTGCGGTTGCTGGCCTTGGCACTGAACTGGGTGGACCGATCGGAACGCTCGACCCTGGGTACGAGAATCTGACACGTCAATTCCCAGTCGATCTCAATCAAGGAATTCGCCTTCAGTCGTACTATCTGCAACGCGCACGCCACTGGAAGATCGCCGTCAGTTCCGATTTCCCACAGTCCGTCATCGATTCTCTCAGTGCCAGTGAAAAGGCCGCCAGCGACACGCTCACACCTGTCCGTCTCAACTCCCAGCAATGGGCACAGCAGATTACGAACAGCAAAGACGGAAAAATGCAAATGGATATGGCCGCATGGATCGATCACGGCAGCCACACCGCTCAGCAATGGTTCTCTGGCACACAATGGTGGATGACCGATAACCCAACAGCAGATCGCGACTATCACACAGCGATCACGTCCGCGAATACTACAGATTACGAATCTGGGATTAAGAAGGCTGCACGGACCCTTGTGGTCGATCAACCGGCGACGTGGCTCTATCAGCTCAAGACGGCAAGTCTGTGGAAATCTGATTTGACCGGTATCCCGACAAGTCGCATCGACGACTGGGTGGATCTCACCCATCTGTCTGAACAGGACTAACAGAAGGACTAACAAGACTCAGATTTTTCAGCCCACGTCACGAAGAGTCCGTAGAATTGCGCTTATGCAAGACAATAGCGTGATATCAGCCAATCTCACCCCGCTTCCTGACCACGTCGGTGTTGAGGGACTGGAAGATAAGTGGACCAAAAAGTGGGCCGCTGAAAAGACGTATGCATTTGACGGCAATCGCCCGCGCGGGCAAGTCTATTCCATCGATACGCCTCCGCCAACCGTCTCAGGCGCTCTGCATATGGGTCACGTTTTCAGCTACACCCATACGGACATCATTGCCCGGTACAAGCGCATGCGTGGCTACGATGTCTTTTATCCGATGGGCTTTGACGACAACGGCCTGCCAACCGAGCGCCGCGTTCAAAATTACTTCGGCGTCCGCGTCGACACGTCACTCAAGTACGATCCCAATTTCAAGCCACCATTCCATGGCACCGCTGGCAAAAAGATTGAGGCTCGCGATCAGGTTCCGTGCTCTCGCAAGAACTTCATTGAACTGTGTGAACAGCTCGCCGCCGAGGATGAGGTCAAGTTCCGTGATCTGTGGACGCGCCTTGGCCTGTCCGTCGACTGGAATCACACGTATCACACGATCGGCACGTTTGCTCGCAAGATTGCGCAAAAGGGATTCCTTCACAATCTCGCTCGTGGCGAAGCGTATCAGAAGGAAGCGCCAGTTCTGTGGGATGTAACGTTCCAGACTGCTGTCGCACAGGCTGAGCTCGAAGATCGCCCGTATCCAGGCTTCTACCACAAGCTCGCCTTCCATCCGACCGATGGCTCGAAAGATATTCTCATTGACACCACGCGTCCAGAATTGCTGCCGGCATGCTGCGCTCTGATCGTCAATCCGAATGATGAGCGCTTCAAGCATCTGATCGGTAAGACCGTCAAGACACCACTGTTCGGCGTCGAAGTCCCCGTCCTCGGCCATTCAGCAGCTCAGATGGATAAGGGCACAGGCATCGTCATGTGCTGCACGTTCGGCGATCGCACCGATGTGCAGTGGTGGCGTGAACTCAAACTGCCGCTTCGCATGATTCTGACGCGCAATGGCCGCATCGATCCGACTGTCCCGAAGTGGATTACGAGTGACAAAGGCCGCGAAGTCTACGCCAAAATGGCCACCAAGACTACCTTCACCGCTCGCAAGATCATCGTCGACGAACTGCGCAAGTCCGGCGAAATGATCGGCGAACCAGTCAAGACAATGCGTGAAGCAGGATTCTATGAAAAGGGTGAAAAGCCACTCGAAATCCTCACGTCACGCCAGTGGTATTTGTCCAACGGCGGAACGGATATGAAACTGCGCTCTCAGCTGCTCGAACGTGGCAAGGAGCTCAACTTCCATCCGGACTTCATGCGCGTGCGCTACAACAACTGGGTCAAAGGCCTCAACACAGATTGGCTCATTTCCCGTCAGCGCTTCTTCGGCGTCCCGTTCCCACTGTGGTATCCGGTCACCGAAGATGGCAAGACTGATTTCGCGCACCCGATTACACCGAGCGAAGACCGTCTGCCAATCGATCCGACCACTGATGTTCCAGCTGGTTATACGGAAGATCAGCGCAATCAACCGGGTGGTTTCACAGCCGAACAAGACATCATGGATACGTGGGCCACGAGCTCACTCACCCCACAGATTGTGACGCATTGGGGTGAAAAGGACGGCTTGGCCGAGCACACATTCCCGATGGATTTGCGCCCGCAGGGCCAGGACATCATCCGCACGTGGCTCTTCAGCACCATTGACCGCAGCGAACTCGAGTTCCACGTTTTGCCGTGGAAGGACACGACGCTGTCGGGCTGGATCCTCGATCCGGATCACAAGAAGATGAGCAAGTCGAAGGGCAACGTCGTTGTTCCGACAGGCCCGATCGACCGATACGGTGCAGATGCAGTTCGTTATTGGGCCGCCTCAGCACGTCTTGGCATGGATTCGACGTACGACGAAGGCCAGATGAAGATCGGCCGCCGCTTGGCTATCAAGATTCTCAATGCTACGAAGTTTGTGCTTGGTATCGGTCGCGAAGATGAAAACTACCACGTCACGAAGGCCGCACATGCGACGTGGGATCCACTCAATGTGACCCAGCCGCTTGACCGTGCTGTTCTTGCCCGCCTCGCGCACGTGGTTCGCGATGCAACGAATGCGCTGGATCACTTCGACCATGCGAAGGCGCTCAACATCATTGAGACGAACTTCTGGAACTTCTGCGACAACTACATCGAGCTCGTCAAGAACCGCGCATACGGCACGTCCACGATCTCGCATACGAATCCAACTGAGATCCAGGTGCTCTCGGCACGCACGACACTCGGAATCGCTATGGATTGCTTCCTGCGTTTGCTGGCACCGTACATGCCATTCGTCACCGACGAAGCGTGGGGATGGATGCACGCCGGTCAAGGTTCAGTTCATCGTGCTCCGTGGCCGAAGGCATCGTTCTACAGCGCCGCTGCCCTGAAAGTCCCGGCTGAGGTGCTTGATCAAGCGAGCCAGGCGCTTGCCGCGGTCCGTAAGGTCAAGAGCGAGGCAAAGGTCTCTATGAAGACCCCAGTCGCGCAGATCGTCTTCGCCGGCGTCAAGGACGCGCTCAATCAGATGCGTGTGGCCATGAGCGATGTTCTGCAGGCTGGTCAGATCGAAGGCAAGGTGAACTTCCACGAACTGAGCATCGACGATATCCGCAAACGCATCGTCACGTCAGCCGTCACCGCAGAAAAAGAGCGTCAGGAGCGCGAGGCCGAGAAGCAGGCTCGCAAGGCGAAGAACAAGAAGCCGCTACCACCGGAACAGGCCGCTAAAAAGGCCGAAGCGATGAAGAAGCGGCGTGAAGAAGCTCTCGCCCAAGCTCGCCAGAAGGCAGAGGAAGAGGCTGATCAGTTCGGTCACGGCGAAGGCGGAACGACAATCCCGATTCTCGCCGAGGACACGTCTCTCGACGACTGAGCCAACGAAAACTCGCCTCTGAATACAAACTGAATACAAAAAGGTCCCCCGTAGAAATCTCTACGGAGGACCTTTTCTTTAGTCTTCTATTCCGGCGTCACAGCCCGATTAAGTCTGTGCATCGCTTCCTCAGCGGCGGACGGAGAAGGTGACCTGGATAGGACCTCCCCCAGCGTGCAGAACAGTCCGCAAGTCTTGTGCTCCGATGTTGCGGACATGACCGAGACGTGTGAAATCCCACGTGTTTCTGCCATAGTAGATCGTGATTTCATTGCCCTGGTACAGAATGAGATCCCCGGGGCTCGTCGTGATATGAGTATCGTTGGTTGGCAAAGAGGTTCCGAGATCTCCCACCTTCTCAAAGCCGCCGTAATCGTCAAGCGTGAGGGTCACGTCCTTGCGCTTCACCAGATTCATGAAAGCGCGTGCGGATGAGTTATCTTCCAACGCGATATCCAGTGTTTGCTTGCCGATATGAGCGTATACGACAGTTTTTCCGTGATTCGTTTCTGACATCTTTTCTCCCCTCGTGCCGTTTGGCTTCTGATCGGGATGTGTGACCTGCTGATGCTGCTCGTTTTCAGCAACGTGCTGGCTGCCAGCTCCAGATGAGCAGGCAGAAGCGCCGAAACACAATGCCGCGGCGAGGAAAGCTGCTGCACACAGCCGTAAAGAGTGATTTCTTCCGTCTTCCATCATGATGTTTTCACTTCGTTCGTCTTAAAACGGCGCCACGTAGCTCACCACTACGCAGCGCCGTCCATTTGCATCACTAATCCGTGATCTTTTTCAGATTTTTACTGATCTTTTTTCATCTTGGCGATATTCGCGGTCAAATTCATGCCGTTGGAACCCATATTCGCCGCAATTTGAGCGAAGAAATCGCGATTCGATGCAGTCTTCTTCAGCTTCGGGATAAGCACGCTGTACGCCTGCTCTGGCTCCATACCACCGAAGAGACGACGCAAACGATAGATTAACGCCAACTCAGTTGGGTTGGTCAGCAAATCTTCGCGGCGCGTTCCGGACGCATTGATATCGATTGCCGGGAACATGCGCTTATCCGCAAGATCACGTGACAAACGCAGTTCCATATTGCCGGTGCCCTTGAACTCCTCGAAGATGACCTCATCCATCTTGGAACCGGTCTCCACGAGTGCAGAGGCGATAATCGTCAGCGACCCACCGTTCTCAATGTTGCGGGCAGCACCGAAGAAGCGCTTCGGCGGATACAGTGCCTGTGCATCGACACCGCCAGAGAGGACGCGCCCAGATGCAGGAGCTTGAATATTGTACGCACGCGCCAAACGGGTCATCGAATCGAGCAAGACGACAACATCCTGGCCCATCTCAACCAGACGCTTTGCTCGCTCAATCGCCAGCTCAGCGACGGTCGTATGGTCGGACGCCGGCTTATCAAACGTCGAGCTGATCACTTCGCCATGGACGTGCCGCTGCATATCCGTGACTTCCTCCGGGCGCTCATCGACGAGCACCATCATGATGTGGCACTCCGGATTATTCTTCGCAATCGCATTCGCAATCGCCGAAAGCGTAACAGTCTTGCCTGCCTTCGGAGGCGAAACGATCAGGCCACGCTGTCCTTTACCGATCGGGGAAACGATATCGATCATTCGGCCGATGAGCTTATTTGGCTCAGTCTCCATCGTCAGCCGCTCATTCGGATAGATCGGCGTGAGCTTGTTGAATTCTGGACGATTCTGCGCTTCCTCCACGCTCATGCCGTTGATCGATGTCACCGACTGCAGAGGGACGAACTTTTGACGGCTCGGCCGACGTGCACCTTCGCGCGTGCCACGAATCGTGCCTTGAATAGCATCGCCCTTGCGCAGACCGTACTTGCGAACCATGCCCATGGAAATGTACACATCATTCGGCCCAGGCAGATAACCTGAGGTGCGCACGAATGCATACGACTCGAGAATGTCAACAATTCCTGCGACTGGAACTGGTTCTGGCTCCTGAACTTCCTGCTCTTCTGGCTCTTCGTAGCCTTCGTCTTCGCGATCCTCACGGATACGGCGAGCGCGATGCCGATCTTCCCATTCGCTCGCACGGTCACGATCAGAGCGCTGATATCGATTCGTCCGCTCGTGACGAGTGAAACGCTGACGGCGGCCGGATCGCGAGTGCGTCGAAGAATTGTAGTCGTCGCGATTATCCCGGTTCTCCCGGTTACCGCGGTTTTCACGTGAATAGCGGCGACGAGACCGATCTTCGCCCTCGTCTTGCTCCTCAGTCTGATCATCCTCGAAACGAGACACGCGCACATCAGCTGTCCGAGATGATTCCTTCGCCTCATGAGTCCGGTCTTCACGACGTGACGACTCTGATGCTCGCCCAGAGTGATCCGGCAAAACTGCCAAGATATCGTCGAGTGCAGCACGCGTTGACTGCGATCCATGATCCGAATCAGCTGTTTGCATTGCCTGAGACGACTGCGGTGCACCGGCAGTTCTCACTACACGCGTCCCCCGATGTGCCCGCGACGCTTGACCAACTCTCCGAGGACGCTCTGGAAGATGAATACCAAGATCCAACTTTTCGATACCGTCAGCGCGATCATGATGCATGACCGGCACGTCATCTACAAGATTCTTGATTCGCGCGGTCGGCAACGACGACGTTTCTGGCGAAGGTGTGCCCGCCTGCGCCAATTTTGCTGGTGCCGCAGCCGTAGTCTGTGTCCGCGTGTGGGTGGCAGTAGTGCGCTGTGACGTTGATGTCGAAGATGTTGACGCTGAAGAACGACGAGGCCGCACTGCCCCGACAGTCACTCCTTTGGGAGCCTTTCCCCCATTACGCGCAGCTTGCAGCGTGGCGAGTAGCTGTGACTTACGCATGGTTGAAACACCATGGAGACCCATTTGACGAGCAAGCTCCTTGAGTTCCGGCAGCTTCATCTTGGTCAGATCTTGAGTAGCTGGCACAACTTCACCTTTCATAGCCTTGACAACGCCCATGAATGTGGGCGATGGAAAAGACCCTCATAGAAGGAAATATTCTGAAAATCAAAGAAATCGGAGAGCAGTTACACGCGTGGATTCCTACATAACGTGAACCTTCATTGCTTCACCGAACAATTGAGAGCATATACCGTCAGCTGCACAAATTCAAAGTGTTTCGCATATGACACGACAAAAGCGGCCACTTCCACAGAGGAAATGACCGCTTCATCAGAAATGGGAATAGACCAGTTATTTCACTGATCTATTACCTGCCCTCTTACCGCACTCTCACTTGCGATGTGCGCGATAGTAACGGATGAGGGAACGCGTGGACTGATCTTGCTGAGCGAGCGCTGCATCGTCCTTGGACAGAGCCGGGACGATCTCCTGAGCCAGCTTCTTGCCCAGCTCAACACCCCACTGATCGAAGGAATCGAGACCCCACACCGTGCCTTCGGTGAAGACGATCATCTCGTACAGGGAAATGAGCTCGCCGAGATCGTACGGAGTGAGCGTGTCGCCGAAGATCGAAGTGGTTGGACGGTTACCGGAGAACACACGTGCCGCGGCAACGATTGGATCAGTCGTGCCCTCAGCGTGCACCTCATCAAGCGTCTTGCCGAATGCCAGTGCCTTCGTCTGTGCCAAGAAGTTGGACAGGAAGAGCTCCTGCACATCCTGATCACCATCGTGAATCGGGTTACGCGTATTAGCAAAGGCAATGAAATCAGCCGGGATCAGATGCGTGCCCTGATGAATGAGCTGATAGAACGAATGCTGACCATTCGTGCCTGGCTCGCCCCAGAAGATCTCGCCCGTCTTCGACGTGACTGGAGTGCCATCCCAGCGCACCGACTTGCCATTTGACTCCATGGTGAGCTGCTGCAGGTAAGCCGGGAAGCGATGCAGGTACTGGTTGTACGGCAGAACCGCATGGGACTCAGCACCGAAGAAGTCGTCGTACCACACGTTCATGAGACCCATGAGCGCGACCACGTTCTTCTCGACCGGCGTTGTGCGGAAATACTCATCCATTGCGTGGAAGCCCTCGAGGAAGTTCTCGAAGCGCTTCGGTCCAAGCGTGAGGATGAGGATCGTGCCGACAGCGGAATCGACAGAATAACGGCCGCCGACCCAGTTCCAGAATCCAAAGATGTTGGATTTGTTGATGCCGAACTTGACGACCTTGTCCACGTTGGAGGACACGGCGATGAAGTGATGCTCGACGGCGTCCGCACGAGACTTGTCAGATCCGTCGATTGCACCCTTCTTTGTAAGGGAATCAAGCAGCCAACGACGGCAATCGCGTGCATTCGTCAGCGTCTCAAGCGTGCCGAAGGACTTAGAAACGATGACGAAGAGCGTGGTCTCCGGATCGAGATCCTTCGTCTTCTCACCGATATCCTGCGGATCAACATTGGAGATGAAGCGAGCGGTGATGCCAGCGTCTGCATACGGCTTGAGTGCTTCGTACACCATGACCGGGCCCAGATCAGAGCCACCGATGCCGATGTTGACAACAGTGGTGATCTTCTTGCCGGTGATACCGCGCCACTCGCCGGAGCGAACGCGATTAGCAAAGTCATAAATACGATCGAGAACGTCGTGCACGTCCTTGACAACATCCTGGCCGTCGACGATCAGCTTGCCTTCATCGGAAACAGGACGGCGCAGTGCAGTGTGGAGCACCGCACGATCCTCAGTGTTGTTGATGTGAACACCGGAGAACATTGCTTTGATGCGATCTTCCAGATGTACCTCATCAGCGAGCTGTGCAAACAGTTTCAGCGTCTCTGGCTTGATGAGATTCTTCGAAAGATCAAAGTGCAGGTCGCCGGCGTCGAAGCTCAACTTCGCCGTCCGCTCAGGATCATCGGCGAACCACTTGCGCAGATTGATACCCTCGCTGTGCAGCTCATCGTAGTGCTTTTGGAGAGCTTTCCACGCGTCGGTCTTCGTCGCGTCAACTGGTGGATTGATGGCCATTTGTTTCCTTTCCAATAACCGCTTTGTTACAGCCAAAGTCGCTTTTCAATGTATCGCTTGTTTACGACAGTGGCACTTTTTCTGCTAACGATTGCATCAGTGCAATTGCAAGCATTCCCTCGCCTTAACGAACGAGATGAAGCGCAACAAGAATCGGACGACGAATCAGCAAATCGAGTGCCAAAATTACGCCAGCAAAAACTACACTCATGACAATGCCCGTCAGGAAGAAAAGCATGATGACTCCGAGCGGCGACGACGTCCACGTTCCCGACGGCACGGCTTGATTGAGGAGAAAAGCTCCGTTTGGCACTGACTGGGAAGGGACAGGTGCCATGGCCATGATGGCGTTGAGCGTCCAAATCGTCAGCCGATGCCACTCATCAGCGAAGAGAGACTGCAGAATGTAAAAGCCGAGAATCCCACTCGCCAGTGAGCGCACAATCGTTCCAGCTGACCAACGAGTCGTCTTGGCTGGAGCGGTAGCCGTCACATGAGCAGCCACATCCCGCTGACTGAACGTGAAAATCACAGTAGCGGCAGCCAGCAAGAGCGAAAGGAGTGATGTTGACTTGTAACTCAGTGACCCAATGAGCCGACGATCCATGCACAGTGCGCACACGAGTTCGGCGAGAATAGATAAGAAGACGACCCCAAATCGAATGAGTTTCGCTTGCCCACGCAAAATCTCCCACTGTTGCGCAATGACACCGCCGAGCAGGAATGCTACAAAATATGTCAGGCCGCTCATGAGCTTGCGCCAATCAAACAGCCCACGTTGGAAATCGCCTTGATCCCAAAAAGCGATATATGTGTTGAAGCCCATGACTGTGATCAGCAAAAGAATGACAAGATCAGGCCACGTCAACAAGCGCCTTTGGATCCACCCGATCACCGGTGCCACAACGATAAAGATCAAATACAACCAAATAAATTCCAGACCGTCAACAGCCCAATGCCAGTTGTGCATACTCGCGGACGAAATACCGAATAACCTATGCAAGACCAGGCCGATGATCGCATACAGCGCAACCGACACAGCAATAACCGCAGCGCGACGAAGCGTAACTTTCAGCTGCCGAGACCAATAACCGGACTGATCCGAATCGCGTGCCATGCGCGGAAGGAGAAAGTAGCCGGAAATCATGTAAAAGACGGAATTCCCCATCGCTCCAAGCAAGCTGATGCACCCTAAGAGGAACAGAGCGAATGTTGAGCACTCAAGCGTTTCTGTGCGGGCATCTGATGAGACACCGTAGGCGATGGAATTGAACCACGGCTGGAAAGTATGGAAAATAGCGATGCCGACAATTGCGCAGAGGCGCAATATTTCGACGTGCACATCGCGTTTCGCGCGCGGAAGAGGCGCCGCACTCGACATCACCGACCTCCTGTCCGCAGGTGAAACATCCTCTCAAGGGAAGAGTAATGCTCCCCGCTTCAAGCTTCCACTTATTTCTTCAATATTTCCTGAAAAATTACACGCGGTTGTATTTCATCCATGATGTGGGCTATCATGAACCATTGTTCGTACAAATTGATGTACGGAGAGTGCCACTTTAGCTCAGTCGGTAGAGCGTCTCTCTCGTAAAGAGAAGGTCGGCAGTTCGATTCTGCCAAGTGGCTCTCATGTTCGTAGTATTCTGCATTATTTCTTTGCGCGAGTGGCGGAATTGGTAGACGCGCAGGATTTAGGTTCCTGTGACTTTTGTCATGTGGGTTCAAGTCCCATCTCGCGCACGCCATCACCGCATCATTCCTCGCTGATGACACGCACTCATTCAAATCTTTTTAAAATCTCTGACCACCTTTAAGCTTGATTTTGCAATGTGCGTGTGCATCGAGAGAGAGGAACTCTGGTGGCTATCTTTCGTATCTTGCTGCAACCGTTAGCGCTGCTGCTGATCATCGCAGCAGGATACATTTTCAAGCGCCGCCATATGGTCAGCGCGCACGGGTATCGCGTGCTGGAGCAAGTCATTTTTAATCTCACGCTCCCGGCTGCCATCATTTATTCGTTTGCTGTCCGCCACCCCGACCGCTCGATGCTGCTCATTTCGCTGTTCGGCTTCATTTGCGCGGTCATTCCAGTCCCGGTTATTTTCTTTGCAACCCGTCACTCTAAGCGGATTTCCAAGCGCTTCTTCCTCACGCTCAACGGGTCAGGAATGAATGTCGGGAATTTCACGTTCCCAGTCGTTCAGGCGCTGTGGGGACCAAAAGGCCTGATGCCGTCCGTCATGTACGATGTCGGCAATTGCCTCGTCGTCGCCGCAACGAGTAACGCAATTGCTTCAACATTGCTGAAGATTCAGCCAGACAAACCAATCGCCGAAAGCATCGCCGTCGACCAGAATGGCAATCAGCATGTCCGCGTCCGCCCTACTGATCCGGATGCTCGCTCACTGGCACGGCGTGCAATGACGCGTTCGATCGCGCTCTCCTACCTCAAATCGCCGTCTTTTGACGTGTACATCGTGCTCATCATCATGCTGCTGTTCAATGTGCACGTCCCGGCGCTCGTTGGCACATTCTTGCAACCGGTTTCAGACGCAAACACATTCTGCTCGATGATCATGATCGGTATGCTCATGGAAATGCCTGCAAATAAAGACGAGGTTGTCACCGTCAGCGAAGCATTCCTGTGGAGAATGGGCTTCTCCGTTCTCTTCTTCGCAGCAGCGTGGTTCCTCCTGCCGCTTGATCCGCAGACTCGCACAATCGTGGCTGTCTCCACTTTGTCGCCAGCATCAATCTTTGCAACGTTCTTCACAGATCGCATGCTCGGCAATGCCAAACTTGCCGGCTTCCAGCTCACCGTCACCTGTATCGTGTCGCTGATCTTGATGACGATCGTTTACCTCGTGTTGTGACGCTCGTGTTGTGACTTATGGGCCCTTGGCGACCGTGGACGACCGCCCAACTTTCGCTGTTACTTGTCACACAGAATGCGTTTGACGTCGAGCGCGAGCGCCCGCATAGCTTTGCCACGGTGTGAGATCGAGTCTTTTTGTTCCGCTGTAAGCTCAGCACTCGTACGGGGCGGTGCTCCAGCTGGCGTTCCCGGTTGGTCGTTCGGCACAAAGATCGGGTCGTACCCAAATCCATTCGCACCTCTGCGCGCCCGCAATAGATGACCGCGCATCTCGCCCTTTTCGCATACTTCAACTGCCTTCGCTGGCTTGCCAAGCTGATGCATGAACGATGCCGGTACGACGAGAGCAGCACAGCATTCAAACCGTGCCCCTCGTTGGTTATCAGGAATATCAGCGAGCTGAGCGAGAAGCAGATCAATGTTCGCCTGATCGTCACCATGCTTCCCAGACCACCGCGCGGAAAGAATGCCCGGAGCTGCCCCGAGAATATCGACGATGAGACCGGAATCATCGGCAATCGCTGGCAGACCAGTCCCCTGCGCCGCACTACAGGCTTTGATGAGCGCGTTCTGCTGGAATGTGACGCCCGTTTCTCGTGGATCCGGTAGACCTTCTTGCGCAGCAGTCGTCACAGTCAGTTCCGCGCTGTCGTCACCAAGAGCCTCGCGCAAAACAGCTTCAAGCTCCGGGACCTTCCCCGCATTATGCGTTGCCAGAACGATATGCATGATGGAAATTCAATCCTCTGCTGTTTAGTTCTCTGCTGCTCAGTCTTCCGCGAGCGCCTGGCGTTGCAGAGCTTGCAGTTCACGATTGCCCTTGGCTGCAAGATCAAGAAGTTGACCAAGTTGAGCCCGATCGAACGGACCATGCTCAGCTGTGCCTTGAATCTCAATGAACTTACCGGCACCTGTCATCACAACGTTCATATCTGTGCCGGCGTTGGAATCTTCCGGATACGGCAGATCCAACATCGGGATGCCGTGAATAATGCCCGCCGAAATCGCAGACACCTGATCAGTGAGCACACGTGCCGACGGATCAATGTAATGATGTGCCTTTGCCCAGTTGATCGCAT
Organism: uncultured Aeriscardovia sp.; assembly: GCA_903789525.1. GTDB lineage: Bacteria > Actinomycetota > Actinomycetes > Actinomycetales > Bifidobacteriaceae > Aeriscardovia. Next base: position 113,027 of record CAIFER010000002.1, on the reverse strand, counting down.
CGACGAGCGCGACATATGCACCGGTGATGGAAGCTGTCCGCGTTCCACCATCTGCCTGCAAAACATCGCAATCGAGAATGATTTGGTTTTCACCGAGCGCCTTGTAATCGACGACACCGCGCAGTGACCGGCCGATCAAGCGGCTAATTTCCTCAGCACGCCCGTTGACATGCCCTTTGACAGAATCGCGCTGATTACGTGTACCCGTTGCGCGTGGAACCATCGCGTATTCGGCGGTCACCCAGCCAAGGCCTCGACCTTGACGCCACCGCGGAACCGTATTGGACCAACTTGCCGTGCACATCACGCGCGTATCGCCGCACTCAATGAGCACTGAGCCTTCTGGATTTTTCGTCCAATGACGCGTAATTTTCACCGGACGCATTTGATCGACCGAGCGACCGTCGTAACGCACAACTTTGCCATTGACATGACGAACAAGCTGAATTTCACTCATATCTTTAGCTTAGCGCCGAAAGTTTCCCGACTTTCCTTCACGCGCTTGGTTTTACCGGCTTTTACTGGCACTTTCTGTCTCTTGCCAGCCGGGTATGGTGAGCACCATGAGAACTTTGCGGCAAATCATTGTGGCGATTTTTCGCATCGCGATCGCGGTCTTCGCTTTCGCGGGTACGTACAGGTCATGGATGTTTATTGAGCCAGTTCGGTGGCTGTACTTCACCACGGACACGAATGTGCTCGTCGGAATCGTCTTCTTGTGGGCCGGACTCGCTACTCTCCTCCGCGGAGTTCAGCCGTGGCGATGGCTCAAAGGCTTAGCGACCCTGTGCGCAGTCATGACCGGGATCGTTGCCAACACCATCTTGCCGGCGCCAGATATCGCGCATAATCCGTACACATTCGGACTGATCCCTGAATCTTACGTCGTTCACATCATTGTGCCGATCTTGGTCGTGCTCGACTTTCTCCTTAACGACACGCACCGCACGTATCGGTGGCATTACTTCCTCACCTGGCTCATCCCGATGTTCGTGTGGTACGGCATCATTCTCGTCCACGCACATCTATTCCCCCATCAAGGCATCAGCGGCAAGCCGACCGACCACAACCCATACCCGTATCACTTCCTTGACTTCCCAGCAATTGGAATGCGTCAAGTGGCGATCAACGTTGCCTTGTGCCTCGTCGCGCTAGCCCTGCTCGGACTCATTATCATTGGGATCGATAGGCTTCTGCCTCATGGCGCAATCATGGACTACAACGCCAGCTCGTCACAGCGATCCAGAAAGGATTGACAATGACAACGACTGCATCTCCACTCTCATCAGCTGATTGCTTCGATCACGCGCAGGATTCGCCTGCACTGCTGACCGATATGTATGAATACACGATGCTCGATGCCGCGCTCGCCGATGGCACCGCAAACCGGCAGTGTGTGTTTGAGGTATACGCTCGCCATCTTCCGGGTAATCGGCGTTATGGGGTTGTCGCTGGTCTTGGCCGGCTGCTGCCGATGATAAAGCACTTCCGGCCATCAGAAAAGCAGATCCGCTTCCTCGTCGACAACAAGATCGTCAGCCCGCACACCGCACAGTGGCTCTCCTCGTACCGCTTCCACGGCACAATCCGCGCGTATCCAGAAGGGTCGGTGTACTTCCCGAATTCCCCACTTCTGCAGGTCATCACCACATTCGGTGAGGGAACACTCCTCGAAACGCTCATCCTCTCAGTTCTGAACTACGATTCCGCCGTTGCCTCTGCTGCTTCACGCATCACAATGGCAGCGCAAGACCGTCCGTGCTTCGATATGGGTGGTCGCCGTGCGAATGAAGGTGCCGCAATTGCTGCTGCCCGCGCCTCGATCGTCGGTGGATTCGCAGGAACTGCCAATCTTGCTGCCGCGATGAAGTTCGGTCTGAAAGCGATCGGGACGGCTGCACACTGTTTCACGCTCGTCCACGACAGCGAGGAAGACGCGTTCCGTTCGCAAATCGCAGCACTCGGCAAGTCAACAACGCTTCTCACCGATACGTACAACATCGAGGCTGCGATTCGTACAGCCGTGAAAGTTGCCGGACCGGATCTCGGCGGCATCCGCATCGATTCCGGTGATCTCGCATCAATGGCTCAACGCGCTCGCAAACAGCTCGATGCACTCGGGGCAACGAAGACGAAGATCACCGTCACGAATGATCTGGATGAGTATTCATTGCTCGCCCTGCGCGATGCTCCGGTTGATTCGTATGGTGTCGGTACACGGCTCGTGACCGGTTCCGGCTATCCGACATGCGAAATGGTGTACAAGCTCGTCGAACGGCAAGGCGCAGACGGGCAAATGGTCGGTGTCGCAAAGAAATCTGCGCACAAGGGCAACATTCGCTGGCGCAAGGAAGCATATCGCGCCTACAAGTACGGTGTGGCCGATTCAGAACTCGTCGTTTCTGGTCCGCAGGAAGCGCTCGATCGGTGGACTTCACCGTATGACACAGACGAATCCGCTAGCGAAGGCATGACAGTTCGTCCCCTGCTCATCACAGCTGTCGACCATGGTGATTTCGACGATTCGCTCACCACGACGGACGCTCTGTATGCGGCACGCGACCGGCACAAGAAAGAGTTGGCAAGCTTGCCGATTCAGGCGCTCTCACTGCAGCAAGGCGATCCGGCGATTCCGACTGAGCTGTATGATGCGCGGTAAAAACTAAAAATATCAACGCTATCGGCGCTATAAGTAAATGGCCATAAATACGGCTACGAATAAATGAAGAAAAGAAAGGGCATCCCTGCGCTTGCATGACGTGGGGATGTCCTTTTACAATCTGACGAACTCGCCACATGACGAATTCGCTACAGTTCTTTACTTCTTATCTGATCCGTCTGAGCCGTGATTGTTGTTACCACCCATCATTTGCTCATAAATGCGCTTGCAATCAGGGCAAATCGGATACCCAGCAGGATTGTGCTTCGGCACCCACACTTTCCCACACAGCGCTACGACCGGCCGACCAGTCTTCCGTGCCTCCATCATGGAACGACGCGAAACATAGTGCGCATACCGGTCAGCATCGCCGCCGTTGTCCTGAAGCGGCTTCGAATCCTCATCCGGACGGTTAAGAACCTGCGTGCCACCTTGACGTGACGGCTGATTGGCCGTGGATGGTGCAGCAGGATTTGTGAAACCGATATCGAACGCCTGCCCTGGAAGAGTCGAGGTCAGACTTGTGATGTCAGGTTCACTCATACGTTTCATACAGCTCAGTGTAATCGTTCCGGACCCCTCACCGTCCAGTTGCGCGAGAGGTGAAAGAACAAACATATACGATTTGCAGCTATCCGCTCGCCGGACTAGCCTCAATGACATGACAATCGCAGTATGTCCGGGTTCGTTCGACCCCGTAACGTCAGGGCACATTGATGTGATCGAGCGCGTCTCCCACCTCTTTTCACATGTGCATGTCGTGGTGGCTATTAACTCATTGAAACGCCCACTTTTCAGCGAAAAAGAACGGGTTCAGATGATCCGCGATGCTCTGAACGCAGATGGCTACTCTCAGATCATCGTCGAAAGTACAGAGGGGCTGATCACCGACTACTGCAAAAAGGTCGGCGCATCCGTGATCGTCAAAGGGCTGCGGCAAAACGGCGATTACGACATGGAACTCGGTCAGGCGCTCGTCAATCGCAAGCTGGGAGATATTGAGACGCTCTTCTTGCCAGCAGATCCGATGAAAGAGCACATCTCCAGCACCGTCGTTAAAGATGTCGCCCGCTATGGCGGAGATATTTCCGGCATGGTTCCCACCATCGTCATCGGACCACTCGTCGCTCGACTCAAGGAACGTGGACTGTGGCGAGCCGATCATACTCAGCAGCGCAACAACTCAACAACACCTCAATAGCACCACTTTTCTGCACATTTTTCATTCTTCGATCGAAGAGACATGAGAAGATAGGGGAAGAAGAGAAAAACAGGAGTACATATGAGTGATGAGAAAGACAGTGCCGATAAAACTGAAACGACTGTCGTGCACGCGATGACACCTTCCGAGGCGCTCAATCCGAGCGACAAGCAGAATCAGCCAGTCGATGATGACACGGCAGACGATAACCCAGTGGAACAGCAGCCTGATACGGGCGATCACCAGCCAGAGCAATCTGGGGATTCTGAACAGGCTCACGTGCCTGCAGGTAATGCCGACGACGCACAAGACAACGACGCACAAGACGATCAGGCCGATCAAGGAGCTGCCCACCCTCTCGATGAGCCGACAGCAGAACCGGATACGAAGTCAATGAGTTCAGCAATCGATGCGTCTCACTCAGAATTCACGACTGCTTTTGACATCATCGGCGAGATGGGCGATACCCTCGAAGACGCCAAGTCCGTCTTCCTCAACCCGTCTCTGGTCAAAATCGATCGCGAGACGTTCCAAGAGTACTTGCACAACCTCAAGAAGATGCTGCCGGTCCAGCTGGAACGCGCATCTGCACTGATGCGGCAGGCTGAAAAGCAGCTGTCAAAGGCTCATGAGAGTAGCGATGCGATCGTGCGTCAGGCGCAGGACCGTGCTAGCAAGATCATCGCTGAAGCTCGTCAGCGTGCCGACTATCTCTCCGGCCATGAACACGTCACCGATATGGCTCGTCAGAAAGCCGATGACATTATTCGCGATGCAGAGCAGCGCGCAGCGAAGATTTCTGATGGATCCGATCAGTACTCACAGTCAATGCTCACGAGCCTGTCCGACCAGCTCACCAAACTGTCTCGCGACGTGCAAGGTGGACTGCAAGTTCTCGATCAGCGCCGTGAACAAGCACGCACACAGCTCGAGAATCAGCATCACGCTGCGTTAGCTGGACACGATCGCCTCTACGATCCACAGCAAAGGGAGAATCAAGCATGAGCACACCACTCCAGTCCCGCTGGAAGCACGAGAATCAGTCTCCGTGGGCTATCCGTATCGCCGACACAAGCAGGCGCCCAGGCCGAAGCCAAGAGATTGACAGCACGTTCCCAGCACCGAGCGGCATTGGTGACGACTTCTACGGAATCCACGAAGGCAGTGACATTCACATGACCGGTCACCTCGATTCCATCGAAGATGGCTTGATCCTGTCTGCACGCGCTACTGCCCATGTCACCGGACAGTGCGCTCGATGCCTGAAAGATATCTCTGGCCCGATCACCATCTCGCTGACCGTCTTCTTCCCATACCACTTGAGCGAAGCAGAAGATGCCGATCGCACAGGTCGCGGAAAGGATGCGCGCGAGAAGGAAATTATCGCTGACGAAGACGCTGGCCAAGATATGTACCCTCTCGCTGAGGGCGGGACGTACGCTGACGTTGAAGCGCTTCTGCGTGATTCGTTCGTCGATACCTTACCAACGACTCCACTGTGCAAGCCAGACTGCAAGGGGCTATGCCCGCTTGACGGAGTCAACTTGAACGATCACCCGGAGCACCATCACGAGCAACATGACATCCGTTGGGCTGCACTCGAAGGACTGAAGCAACAGCTGGAAAATCAGGCACAGAACTCCTCGAAGCACACCAACGCTCACTCAGCGAACAGTCAGCCGAGACACAATCAGTGAACGTGCCTTGACTCATGTATCGCTCAGGTCAGCGCACATCGGCTCATATCTTCGCCGTGCGTTAATATATGTCAGGCTTAAGCTAACAGATTCGATCGAATAGAGGAAAAATGGCACTTCCGAAATATCGGACCTCGCGTGCAAATACGCACACAAGGCGTTCTGCATGGAAGGCGAAGGCTGTTGCAACCGTCGTCTGCCCGAATTGCGGAGCTCGTATGCTTCCGCATATGGCATGCCCGACCTGCGGCTATTATCACGGTCGCCAGTATCGCGCTGCTCAAAAGTCCACTCTGCGTCAAAACGCCTGAGTTGACTGCAATCGGCCATCACGGTCGTGAGAAGGGTCCTACCATCGACGGGTGGCAGGGCCCTTTCTTATACTTTCTGTCTTTTCAGTGACACGTTCTTTTCAGTCGTCTGCGATGAGAGGTGTGCAATGGCTCATTCTCGCGATAAGCAAAGCCGAGAGTTTCTGGGAACCGACCAACCGCGGCAAGATCCGGCTCGCTACTATTCGTCGATCAACCACCCAGAGAAGCTACTGGCAGCACTCGGAGTTGATGTGAAGCCAGGCCTGCTTGTGCACGCTCTGTCACATCGCTCATTCTCACACGATCATCCGGGCCTTCCGAACAATGAACGACTGGAATTCCTTGGGGATGCAGTCCTTGAACTCGTCGTCACCAAAGAGGTCATTTCTCGCTATCCGCAATGGCCGGAAGGGCGTCTCACCTTTATTCGCGCCAAGTCGGTCGACCAAGACGCACTCGCCCACGTTGCTCACACAACGCTCCACCTCAGCGACTTCATTTTGCTCGGCGACAACGAGCGACAGCAAGGTGACGCGCACAAAGACACGATTCTGTCCGACGCAGTCGAAGCACTGATCGGCGCAGTCTTCCTGCAACACGGATTCCAGACTGCGAGCGCGATGGTGGTGCGTCTGCTCGATTCCACGATTACAACCGCGGCGCAATCCGATCGCTGGATCGACTGGAAATCCATGCTGCTCGTTCTCGCACATCAGAACAATTTTGCTGAGCCGACATATCGGACTGTTTCAGACGGCAATTTGACGCATCCGACGTACACGGCGTCCGTCGTGATGGCAGACGGCAGTATCGCCGCAACTGGTCAAGGTTCTGCGAAGCGCAAGGCACAGGAGCTGGCAGCAAAGCGAGCATATCAGACGCTGGCAGCCCGCTATGAGTCGGCAGATGAAAATACTGACACCACCGCCCCAGCGCAGAAAGGCGAATGATGGCTGACTCGCAGAAACGATCGAAAAAGAAAAAGCATCAGCGCACAGATCTCCCGAACGGCAGACCTACGGGTGGTGGATTTCTCCGTGCTTTTGTTCGCCCTCCCACACCCGCATCAACTGTGCCGGAATTCTGGTTTATGGTATGCGCCGTCTTCTGGTTCAGCAATTGGGAAATGTGGCTTGACCCGGTGCACTATCACGATCGCACGTTTATCCGCGGGTCACTGATCGAATTTGCCGTCTTCGCGCTTGCCTTTCTCATTTGGGCGATACGGCGTGCAGTCATGAAGTGGAAAAAAGAGCAAAAGTGGAGGCTTGCAGCGACTCTCGCTTTTTGCGCGCTCATCTGCATTCTCATGGCTATCTGGACGACGGATTGGACACGCATCACTTCGCTCGTCATCTACATCGCCTACGCAGTAGCCATGTGGCTAATCACGAAGAAGCAGCGAAAATCGAGCACACAGTCACGCAATCACACCGCTTGAGCCGACTGACAGGTCTCAGCTCTTCAGGTCTCAGCTCTCGATGATTTCCTCCAGCTCGAGCCACTTGTTGTCCAAATCAGACTTGCGTGACTGCAAATCGTGCAGCTCAGTGGTCAAATCGCCGAGCTTCTTGAAGTCATCTTGCGTGGCCGACGGATCAGACGCCTTCTGAGCAGCTTGCGCCATCACCTTTTCCTGACGAGAAATGGCCTGAGCAACCTTCTTTTGTTGCAGCTCAATTGACCGCTGCTTCTTACCAGCCTGATATTTCTGCCGCGCGTGTGCTTTCGAATCTTTTGCGTTGCTCGTCACCGAAGCAGATGCCGTCACTGACAGCGCTGAATCAGGTGCCTGGTCATCGTCCGATGACGTGTGACTGTTCGCTAAACCCTCTGGCTCAACGCCCTCGGCTTGCAGCAGTCCTTCGTGACGCCGACGCTCATCAACGAGTCGAATGTAATCGTCGACACCGCCTGGAAGATGGCGGATCTTCCCGTCCATAAGCGCAAATTGCTGATCGGTGACACGCTCCAACAGGAACCGATCGTGCGAAACAACAATCAGCGTGCCCGGCCACTCGTCGAGGAGATCCTCCATCACGCGCAGCATATCCGTATCCAAATCGTTGCCCGGCTCATCGAGGACGAGCACATTCGGCTCGTCGAGCAAAATTAGCATGAGCTGCATACGCCGCTTCTGCCCACCGGACAAATCACAGACCGGGGTCATCATCTGCGCGGCATTGAACCCGAGTCGTTCCAACAACTGTGCGGGCGAGTACTCCTTGCCATCCACCATGTACGTGGACTTGTAGCGATGAAGCACTTCCTTGACTTTCGAATCCCCGAGCGCTGCCACTTCATCGAGCCGCTGCGATAGCACCGCAAATTTGACCGTCTTGCCAATCTTGACAGTCCCCTCGTCTGGCTTGAGTGACCCGTCAATCAACTTGAGAAGCGTGGATTTACCAGCTCCATTGGCGCCGACGATACCGAAGCGATCACCCGGGCCGATGATCCACGACAGATCGTTGATGACCGTGCGCTGACTCCCCGTCTTCGACTGCGGCACCGGATAGCGCTTCGTCACGTGCTTCAGCGTGACAACTTCCTTGCCGAGCCGACTCGTAGCCATTGCTTTCAGCTCGAGCGTATTGCGCACTGGTGGCACGTCAGCGATGATGGCACGAGCTTCTTTGACATGGAACTTTTGCTTCGTCGCCCGCGCACGAGCACCGCGCGTCAGCCACGCCAATTCCTTGCGCGCGATATTCTGCCGTCGATCCTCTCTGCGCTGCGCTTGCCGATCGCGCTCCACACGCTGCAGCACGTATGCCGAATAACCGCCGACAAACGGCTCTATCGTCCCGTCATGGACTTCCCACATGCTCGAGCACACTTCATCGAGGAACCAGCGGTCGTGCGTGACCACCAGCAGCGCACCTTGACCGTCAGGCCAACGATGCAGCAGGTAATCAGCAAGCCAGTGGATTGTGACGATATCCAAATGATTGGTCGGCTCATCGAGCGCCAAAATATCCCAGTCATGCAAGAGCAACCGAGCGAGATCAGCACGCCTGCGCTGGCCACCAGACAGATCTTGAATACGCGCATCGAGAGGGATATCCGCAAGAAGCGTCTGCACAATATCTCGCGAGCGCGGATCGGCAGCCCACTCATGGTCAGCACGGTCCTCCAATGCCGCATGGCGAATCGTCGCATCCCCATCGAGCTCATCGCGCTGACCCAAAATGCCCATACTGAGCCCATGACGACGGGTCACACGCCCTGAATCTGGCTGCAATTGGTCACCCAGCAATTTCAGGAGCGATGACTTCCCATCTCCATTGCGACCGACGATTCCAATCCGATCGCCTTCGTTGACGCCTTGCGTCACATCAGTAAAAACAGTCTTCGTGGCATACGCCAACGACACGTGCTCAAGTCCAAGATCAAAAGTAGGCATAGCGTTTCTAGTTTACTCATTTACCCACGTTTGCTTGCACGCTCACGGCTCAGTACGGCCGAGCGTCAGGAAGATTCCGTAGAGTGGAAGCATGTCATCGAACGAAGCACAGTCTGTTACACAACTGTCTGACACAGACCGCGAAATTGCAGATCCCGCATATCGCATCAGCGAAGGGCCAACACCGGATCGCGTGCGTCCACAAGCGGCTGGACTGCAGATTTATGACACTCGTACCCATACTGTCGAAAAATTTACGCCGCTGACACCCGGCCAAGTCCGTATTTATGTGTGCGGCGCCACCGTCCAATCCGCCCCTCACATCGGGCACATGCGAGCAGCCGTTGCTTTTGACGTGATTCGCCGCTGGCTGTTAAGACTCGGGTACGACGTCGTCTTCGTCCGCAACGTCACCGATATCGATGACAAGATTTTGGCAAAGGCCGCCGCCGCCCATCAGCAGTGGTGGGCACGTGCGTATCACTATGAACGCGTTTTTACTCGCGCATACCGGCTCCTCGGCGTCATTCCGCCCACGTACGAGCCACGCGCAACCGGTCATATGCCGGAAATGATCGATCTCGTCAATCGCCTACTCGCTCGCAAGCACGCTTACATCATCCCGAACGCGGATGGCACGCCGTCAGGCAACGTGTTCTTCGACGTGCGCAGCTGGCCTCATTACGGCGAACTGACACATCAGAATCAAGGTACGCTCCAAGCGGAAAAGCGCGAAGACGCCGATGCACGGACAGCCGATGACATGGGGCCGTCAATCGATCGCACGGGTCCAGATCCGAACAATCCGGTCAGCGCAAGCGATCAGGCCCTCGCCCATCTCAAACACGATCCGCGAGATTTCGCTCTGTGGAAGGCCGCGAAACCAGATGAGCCAGCGTCCGCACAGTGGGATGCACCGTTTGGGAAAGGGCGTCCGGGCTGGCATCTGGAATGCTCGGCGATGAGTCATCGGTATTTGGGTGACGACTTTGACATCCACGGCGGTGGTCTCGACTTGCGCTTCCCCCACCACGAAAACGAGATGGCACAATCGAGAGCTGCCGGATGGGGATTTGCCCACCACTGGATGCACTCCGCATGGGTGACAGCAAAGGGCGAAAAGATGAGCAAATCGCTCGGCAACGGGCTTTCGGTCTCATCAGTTCTCGCTCAGCACTCCGCATGGACTGTCCGCTATGCGCTCGCGACCGTGCATTACCGCGCGATGCTCGAATGGGGGAACAACACACTTCAAGACGCCGATGCCACTTTCGCTCGGCTTTCGCACTTCTTGGATGCCGCAGCTGCCATCGTGCCACAGCCATCGCGCGAGCAGGTGACGGCTGTCATGGCAGATCAGCTACCGGATGATTTCGTCACTGCAATGAACAACGATTTTGACGTCTCCAACGCAATCGCAGCCGTCTTCCGTGTGATGCGAGAAGGTAATGCGCTCGTGCAAACTGTCCCCGATCATCCGGAGCAGAAGAAAGATTTGAGTCACGACGTCCTGCTCGTCCGCGCGATGCTCGACGTCTTTGGCCTCGATCCGCTGGCAGACACGTGGAACACCGGCTCTATGGCATCTGCGAACTCAGAGAAGAAAGACAGCGCCCACTCTGCACTCGACACACTGGTGCAGTCGCTACTCGCCAAGCGGACACAAGCTCGTGCCGCCCACGATTACGCCGCCGCCGATCAGATTCGCGACCAGCTGCACGCCGCTGGTGTTGACGTAAAAGACACACCACAGGGGCCTCGCTGGTCGCTCGCCCAGGAGTGACACCGGTCCCTCATACGAGCACGCATCGAACATGCGTAAGGCCATGCGTCAGACGATGGCGTACCGAGTAAACTGAGCCATATGCCAACAGCTTTCAGTTCTTTAACAGATCGGCTGACGAAGGCCTTTCGTCATTTGCGGACGAAGGGCAAACTTTCCGAGACCGATATCGACGGCACGATTCGCGAGATCCGTCATGCACTGCTCGACGCCGATGTCGCTTTACCGGTCGTCCGTCAGTTCACCGGAGATGTGCGCGAACGCTGCCTCTCAACGGAGGTCAGTGATTCACTCAACCCGGCACAGCAAGTTGTCACCATCGTTAACGACGAGCTCACCAAGATCTTGGGGCAAGGCGTCAATCGTCCGCTTCACTTTGCAAAGAAGCCGCCGACGATCTTCATGCTGGCAGGCTTACAAGGTGCTGGTAAAACAACGCTCGCTGGCAAACTCGGCTACTGGCTCAAGCAGTCTGGGCACACGCCACTGCTCGTCGCTGCCGATTTGCAGCGCCCAAATGCAGTCACCCAGCTCAAGGTCATTGGGCAACAAGCTGGCGTTCCCGTCTTTGCACCGGAAGCTGGTGTAACGAGTGAGGACGCGAGCGCACAAGACACATCCGCGATGGCTCCACAGCAGACGCACGGAGATCCGGTCGCGGTCGCTCGTCAGTCAATCGAGTACGCCCGCGAAAAGATGTATGACATGGTCATCATCGATACTGCAGGCCGTCTCGGTGTCGACGATGAACTCATGGCACAAGCGCGGAATATTCGCGATGCTGTACACCCACAGGAAGTCCTCTTCGTCATCGATGCGATGGTCGGCCAGGATGCTGTCACCACGGCAAAGGCATTTGACGAGGGTGTTGATTTCACCGGCGTCGTGCTCACGAAGCTCGATGGCGATGCTCGTGGCGGCGCAGCTCTGTCAGTCGCATCCATCACCGGCAAGCCGATCCTGTTCGATTCCAACGGCGAGAAGCTCACCGATTTCGAGGTCTTCCATCCAGACCGCATGGCAAGCCGCATCCTCGATCAGGGCGATATCCTCACTCTCATCGAGCAGGCGCAAAAGGAATTTAGTGCGCAGGAAGCCAAAGAGTCGGTCCAGAAGATGTCGACCGGCACTTATGGTTTCGATGACTTCCTCCAGGAGCTGGAGCAGATTCGCAAGCTAGGCCCGATGAAGAACTTGCTCGCGATGATCCCGGGCATGGCACAATACCGCAATCAGCTCGAGAACTTCGACGAATCGAAGATCGACCAGGCCGAAGCAATTGTGCGGTCAATGACCCCAGCCGAGCGGCGCAATCCGTCGATCATCGATGGCTCTCGTCGCGCTCGCATCGCACGTGGTTCCGGCACCTCACTGAGTGATGTCAATCAGCTCATCTCCCGGTTCGAGCAAGCAGCACAGATGATGCAACGCGTCTCGGCTCACGCCAGCTCTGGCATGAGCGGACTGGGCGGCATGTACGGCATCGGCCATGGCGGCAAGAAGCACGGACGCAAGGGTGGCAAGAAGAAGCGTCGTTCAGGTCTGTCAGGCAATCCAGCCAAACGCGCTGAGCAGGAACGTGAACTGCGCGAGCGACTGTCTGGCAAGTCGGACGATCAGCAAGGCTCGTCATTCTTTAAGCCGAAGGATGATCCTGACCAAGGGCTGAATGGAATGTTGCCGCCGTCGTTGACTGGAGGACTGTTCGGTAACAAATAAAGCTCATCACGCTTCCATCTATCGGCTTTCATTTATCTGAGGTATCGGAGGACTTATGACGTGGGCTGCCGTAATTTGGCTCGTCATCGTGATCGCTGATCTGTGGATCGCGCTCATTCTTGTGACGCCAGGGACGAGTTGGCATCGGCCTCTGCCGGAGATGATCGCACTTGTTCCGGCAGTGAGTTGGGTTCTGCTCCTGGGGGTGACAGTCTGCGCAATCGTCGGCGCCGCACTGGGCAAACAGCAGTGGTGGATGGCTCTCGTTCAGATCGTTGTCACAGTGGTTATGGCAGCATTCGGCATCATTCGACTCGATATTGTGCCTCGCAATTACTCCGCTGCCCCACACACCGACAATGCGCCGCAGCCGCCTATTCATGTGATGACGCTCAATTGCCGATATGGCCATGCCGATCCCACGCAAATAGTGCGCACTGTGCGCCGCAATCACGTTGATGTCCTCGCGCTCCAGGAAGTCACGAAGGATCTTCTCGACGGGCTCAAACTCGCTGGCATTGCCGACGAATTGCCGTTCAGCTGCACAGCGCATGCCAGCACACGCGATAACGGTGGGGTCAACGCGCTTTTCTCACGCGTTCAACCACTCAGCACGCAAACTCGATCGATTGATCTGCATTCGTCGGATGTTCCCACTGCCACGTTTACGGTAGGCGATCACGCACATCAGCGCCGCATCATGTTTGCGTCCGCGCATATTTATTCGCCTCAGCGCGGAGCTCGTTCGTGGGGTCAAGGCATCGCAGATCTCGCTCGTTTCCCCGGATTTGCTCGGGCGCATAATGCCTCGGATATCGCCGTGATGGGAGATTTGAATGCGAATGTCAGTCACCCGACCTTCCGCTTGATGCTTCTCGGTGCCACCCTTGAGCAGTCTTCGCATGATCGCGCAGATGCCCAGATGGACAATTCACCGTATGCTCTTCATCCATCCGACACGCATCAGCATTCAGCAGCCGTCTCTCCTATCGTTCCTCTGATGGATTCGTCGTTGGAAGCACGTTCACACGGACCGATGACGACCCGGTCGGGCAAGCCGGGAAACTTTGCTGCACGTCTTCGGCGCGGACCGGTCACTTTCCCTATCCATTGGCATATTCTTCCGCCTGTTTTAGAGCTCGACCACATCCTTCACACGCCGGGATTGCGATGCACTCATCTCCAATCTCTCACAATCATCGGTTCCGATCACGCTGCGCTCATTGCTGAGCTCCATCCTGTTTCTGCTCACTCTGACTCTGTTCGTACTGCTCCCTCGTCACGCGCCTGACCAGTTCATCCCTGTATTCGTGCACGATCGGCATCCACACGTGCGACGCATGGCGGATAACTGTCATTGAGCAATGCTGCATCACGCGATCTGAACCAATATTGGACTCCATGTGGCGACCCCAGATTGCCGTCAAATGCTGCGTACGAAATCCGTAACTCACTACAGCGCGCGCAGCCTCAGTCGCAATTCCACAACCCCACAGCGGACGGGCCACCCAATACCCCAGTTCACGCTCACTCTCTCTTAATGCCAATTTCGACTGTTCCGACGATGCAGCAGGATCAGCGAGCTCCCGATCAGCTGGATCAATTGTTGACAAGCCGATAGCACCAACGACATCGCCCGCATGAATAGAGCCACTATCCGCTCGAAGTGTAATCGACCACGTGAGCGGAGCAGAAAAGACCGTCTCAATGATGTGGCGACTTTCTTCAACACTTGAATGAGGATTCCACGCAGCTGGATATGCGACTTTCGGGTCACTGGCCCAGCGGAACAACGAAGGCGCATCCTCACGACGAAAACGACGGAGAAGCAAACGAGGCGTGCGTATTTCATCCATGTATCCATCTTGGCACACGTCTATACTGAAATACTGTTGTCTGTGTCGAAGGAGCCCTCACACCTGTCGGCATGGGGAGAAGCAGACGGCGCTCTGAACCCACTCAGAACGGCAATCTGCACTCTATAAAGAAGGAGCCAATTTTGGCAACCAGGATTCGTCTGAAGCGCATGGGCAAGAAGTTCTATGCCTTCTATCGCATTGTCGTTGTTGATCAGCGTAAGAAGCGCGATGGAGAGGTCATCGAGCAGATCGGCACATACGATCCGAACACCCAGCCTTCAACTATCCATGTGAAGTCTGATCGTGCTCAGTACTGGCTTGGTGTCGGTGCTCAGCCATCTGATGCTGTTCTGGCACTGTTCAAGGTGACCGGTGACTGGCAGAAGTTCAAGCATCTTCCAGGTGCTGAAGGCCATTACAAGGAGCCAGCACAGAAGTCTTCTGCTGCCGAAGCAGTTGAAAAGGCTTCGAACGCTGCACAGAAGCTCAAGGCTGGCAAGGCCGCCAAGGAAGAGAAGGCCAAGAAGGAAGCTGCTGCAAAGGCAGCTGCTAAGAAGGCCGATGCAGCAAAAGCTGATGACGCAGCAAAGGCAGACGCTTCTGCTGATGCATCAGCTGACAAGAAGAGCGAGTAAGCTTTTACGGTTTTACTCGCGGCTTCACAATTCGGCTGAAAGAAGAGGGGGGCTACTCAGATCCACGTGATCCGAGTAGCCCCTTTCTTATGTCGTGAATCATCAAAGAACACAAGCCGGGCAATGAGCTGAGTAATCGAGTCGAATAATCAAGTACTCATGTTCGAAGACTCGCAGTCAGCCCTCAATGGCGTGAAGTGAGTTCTGAGATATAAAATCAAGGAAGAGCGCACTAAATCGGAGCTAAAGGAGCCCGAAATGATTGCTGAAGCCGTTCAACATATGATTCGCAATATCGTTGATTTCCCGGACGATGTGTCCGTCAAAGACTTAGACACGAGCCGTGGCGAGCTGCTACGCGTCCGCGTCAACCCAGAAGACATTGGGCGTGTGATCGGCCGCGGTGGGCGAACTGCGACTGCTATTCGCACGGTCGTGGATGCCGTCAGCGATGAGCACGTACGCGTCGACATCATGGACGTTCGTCATGACCGACGCCGCTGAAAAACCATCACTTTTGCGAGTGTGCCGTATCGGGCGCGCTCAAGGGCTCAAAGGCGAAGTCAACGTCGTCTCCTACACCGATGACCCAGAAACTCGGTTTTCAGAGGGCTCCGTCCTCGTCACGAAAGATAGTCAAGAATTCAGACCGGCGCGTTTCCGCCAATTTAAGCAACGCGTGATCGTCACATTCCATGGAGTAACCGATCGCACCGCTGCCGAGAAGCTGAACGGCACGACGTTGTACATTCCACGTCAGCAAGCAGAAGATGAGCTGGCAGCTGATCGAGCTCAAACTGGGTCAGAAAGCAATCCCGACAACCCCGACGAAGTATATGCGTCCGATCTTGTGGGCTTAAACGCGCAGGCTCCGGATGGCACGCATCTTGGAAAAGTCACTGACGTCATCGAGAGCGCACAAGATCTGCTCCAAATCACAGAACCGCACGGGGCAGTCAGTCTCGTCCCCTTTGTGACACCGCTTGTCCCGCAGATCGATCTCGCCCATCACATCGTTGTCATCGACCCACCACAAGGGCTCTTGTCTGAATATCCCGCGCGGACGAACACCCAGCACTCCACGAACACCAACCACTAAGGACCGCCATGCAGATTGACATCGTCTCTGTTTTCCCCGAGTATTTTCGCATTTTGAACCTCAGCCTCCTCGGGAAAGCTCAGCAAGACGGTCTCATCGAAATCAATTCGTACAACTTGCGTGATTGGACGCACGACGTGCACCGATCTGTTGACGATACACCGGTCGGCGGCGGAGCTGGCATGGTGATGAAGCCAGAAGTGTGGGCACAGTGCCTCGACGAACTACTCGATCTCCCACCCGTTGAACTCGGTGAGGATGCTTCCCGCTCCCACGACGCAACAGCTGACCTCGAAAATATGAGTTATGCGCAGCATTCGCACCTTGCGAACAACCGCATAATGCCCGACACGACCGTCATCTTCCCCGATCCATCCGCTCCCCTGTTTACACAAAAAGCGGCACAGGAGCTCTCTAGCAAAACGCGTCTCGTCTTTGGGTGCGGACGGTATGAAGGCATCGATGCGCGTGTGGGGCAGTATTACCTCGACCAAGGCGTCGACGTGCGCGAATATTCGATCGGCGATTACGTGCTCAACGGCGGCGAAGTGGCGGTGTGCGCGATGGTCGAAGCAATTACACGGCTCATTCCTGGGTTCATGGGTAATCCGGATTCCATCAAAGATGAAAGCTACACCGGCCAGCCACTCCTCGAATATCGTCAGTTTACGAGGCCAACGTCGTGGCGCGGCCTGAACGTTCCAGAAATACTCACATCGGGCAATCATGCGCGAGTTGACCGCGAACGCCGCAACGAGAAACTCGCTCGAACGAGTGCCATTCGCCCCGACCTCATCGAAAAACTTGCTTGCAGTTCTCTCGATCGCCATGACCGACATTATTTGCAGACACTGGGCTGGGATGTGTCTGGCCTGCATCCACGTCGGGCTACCAGAAAATAAATGATTGCGTGAGTAATTCGTACGCTCAGTAATATTTTGCTACACTGAAGTTGATCAAAAGATTAAATAATTCTGTTAAGAAAGGATCATCATGCAGAAGCTCACTCCAGGAATGAAAAACCTGATAGGCAATAACCTCGGATATGTCGCCACTGTTGATGAAAACGGCGATCCAGACATCGGACCGAAGATGTCAATCACCGTTCTCGATGATTCTCACCTCATGTATTACGAGCGCACTGCTCGCCAGACACTGCACAATTTGCGCGCAAATGGCAAGCTTGTTATCGCAGTTGCTGATCTGAAGACGAAGAAAGGCTATCGTTTTCATGGCCCCGTCACACTGCACGAAGGCATGGATGACCCGATTTATGCACGTGCTATCGAGTATGCAGACGCTCATCAGCTCAAGCATCCTGCTGTGGTGCCGGTCATGGAGATCACGCGCATCGACTGGCTCGACGCCGGTCCGAAGGCCGGAACGATCTATTCACAGGACTGAGCTACAGGGCCAAATTCCTGAGTTTCACGACTGCGAGCGGACGAGATACCACATCATCGTCTCACCGTATTTGCGCGACTCCTCGATCTCCCATCCGGCAGGAGGAGTCGGCGTAGATGACTCAGCAGAACGTTCAGCCACGATTTCGCACACGCGTGTGAGCTGCCCGGACTGAACAAGCTGTGCCAAGAGAGCGTCGAACTCGGCATCCGTCAGCGCGTACGGCGGATCCATGAAGACGAGATCGAACTGCTGATCATCTTGCCGCTGTCGTGCCAATTGACGGACGTATCGTTCCGCCGGAATTTTTTCGATCTGCACATGCATCGTCGCCGGATCGTAGGCCGGATGATGACGCAGACGTGCCGCAGCACGACGAAGCAATGCGATCGCCTGAGCTGACGAATCGATGAAAACCGCTGAAATCGCGCCGCGCGAGAGGGCCTCAAAGCCGAGTGCTCCCGTCCCCGCGAACAAATCCAGCACGCGCACGCCCTGAAGCATATTTTCAGATTCGAGATGGGAGAACACGCCTTCCTTGACCCGATCCGTCGTCGGCCGCGTTCCCGACTTCGGGGTCTGCAGCGTAAATCCCTTCAAGCGCCCTGCAATCAGCCACATGATTTCTCCCCTCCTCCTGCATCAGCACTACAGCCGATGATCGATCACATTTCTGACATTTACGGCAGTCCATGACAGTTCACGACAACGCTAATTGCGCGTCAAAAACTTCTCGTTGCCACGCAAAAAGTCCAACACAGCTCCAGCCAATTGTGGCCATGTGTTCAAAGATGGATCCTGTTTGATGACCGTGCGCGCATCATCCCGAGCCTGCGAAATAATCCCCGCATCTTGCACCACTCGCAAGATCTTGAATGAGCTCATATTCCCAGACTGTGCATCGCCGAGCACATCGCCGACACCGCGCAACGAAATATCCGCTTCCGAGATTTCCCGTCCGTCGTTTGTCTTGACGAGAACGTCGAGACGCTGCGACGCCACAGAGCCTTCCTCCGCCTGGCTGACGAGAAATGCCCATCCAGGGGTTCCACCGCGCCCAACACGACCGCGCAACTGATGCAATTGGGTGAGCCCAAAATGATCCGCGTTGAGAATGACGATGCAGCTTGCTTGTGGGACGTCAATACCAACCTCGATGACGGTCGTCGCCACGAGAAGCGGTGTCTTCCCACTTTCGAACCCAGCCATGACCGCATTTTTCGTCGCTTCATCATCTCGGCCGGTCAAATGAGCGAGCTGAATCCCTTGGAATTGAGGGAGACGAGACAACCGGCGATAAATGCCCTCGACTGAATGCAATGGGACAGCCGGATCGATATGCCGTGAACTCGTGTGCTGTATCTGCGCATCAGACACATCACCCTCATCACTCTGCCCACGGTAATAATCGACGCCTTCTGCCACGACCTCGTGCGCTGCGTTGTCGGACGATTCGATCGCCGGGCAAATCACATACGCCCGTTCTCCCTGGTCGATGCGCTGGCGCACAAAGACGAACATGCGAGCCATTTGCTGGTTATCCGCCTCTGGAATGACGACCGTCGTAATCGGCTGACGGCCACCTGGCAATCCCTCCAACTCACTGACCTGCAGATCGCCAAACCACGTCATTGCAGCAGTTCGAGGAATCGGGGTCGCTGTCATCACGAGCAAATGTGGCGTCTTCTCTGCCTTGTTGACCAGTACATCGCGCTGCTCGACACCAAAACGATGTTGTTCATCAATGATCGCCAGTGCCATACGCGGAGCTTGGAACGTGTCAGAAAAAGCAGCGTGCGTGGCGACGACGATGCACGGTTCACCTGATGCCACATGTGCGAGGACGACCCGGCGTTGCGCAGTGGTGAGTGCTCCTGTCAGCAAATACACCGGCACATGCACAGATGACGATGACGACGCTGATCCGGCTTGACCATTCTCGCCACCATCAAGCCCTGCCTTTTTCTCCAGTGCTGACATCCGTCGTCGTATATTTTCTGCGTGCTGTTGCGCGAGCACTTGCGTCGGGGCGACCAAAACCGCTTGATATCCCGCATCGACCGCCTGCAACATTGCTATGAGCGCAACGATCGTCTTACCCGAACCGACCTCACCTTGCAAGAGCCGTTGCATCGGGTGCGATTGAGCCATATCTGCGCTGATTTGTGCGCACACGTGCTTTTGCCCATCCGTGAGGTGGAATGGAAGCGATGCCAGCAGCCATCCCACGAGCGAATGGTCACGCGCATACTTCCCCTCTGTTTTCAGCGCAAAGTCCTCACCGATATCGGCTGGCCGTGCACATGCTGGAGCATCCTTCACATCCGTTTCGTGCCGCGTCTTGAGCAGACTGACTTGCGAGACAAACGCCTCTTCAAATCGCAGTGTTTTCACCCCATCGTGAAACTGCTGCACACTCGAAGGGTTGTGAACCGCCTCGAACGCCTCAAATCGACGCAAAAGATGATGGCGCGCACGTACCTTATCAGGAATGATTGTCGGTACGGTCGGACTGTCAGCGTCATCCGCGGAATTGGGATCACCGTGATCTTGCTCGCGAATCATCTCGAGTACGGACAACACAGACTCGTGAATGCGCTCAGACGAAAACCGCGCGGTCGCATGATACACCGGACGCGGGCGAATGACTTTCTCAAACGCGGTCTGAGCATCCGGCTCGTCGTGACCAATAACCTCAATATCCGGATGCGTGAATTGCAGTATCCCGTCATACAGACTCGGCTGCCCACAGATGACCACGTCACTGCCTGCAGCCAGACGGGCCAACATCCAACTTGCATATCCGCGATTGTGACTGAAGAAAACGAGTTCAGCAGTTGCCTGATCCTCATCAACGACGCGTGCCATCACACGCTGCCCATACCGACCTTGAAACGGGACTAACCGAGACTGGCTGACTCGTGCCTCGACAGCGATCGGTTCGCCGACTTTGGCCGTGCGCAGCGTCCCACGCGGAACCGCCTGAGTGACACGGAAAGGATAGTACGTGAGCAAATCCGCCACCGTCCGCAGTCCAAAATGGCGCAACGTGGTGGCTCGCCGCCGTGGACGAATAACGTCACTGAGCGGAGTTTGCAACTGAATTTTCACGATTTCCCCTCCTTCCGTGCCATCCACACTCACACTCCACGCATGTCACGATGACATACGTCACAAGACAGAAAAACCCGAGGGCGCAATAACCCCCGGGTTCTCATTGATCATCAGTACACATCATGAACGCACACTGATGGGCTGACTTCAGCGAGCTGCGCGCTGAACTTTTCCAGCCTTCAGGCACTTGGTGCACACACGAATCTTGACCGTAGTGCCATTTCCGGCATCCACGCGCACCGTCTGCAGATTCGGCATGAAACGACGCTTCGTGTGACGCAGTGAGTGAGAAACGTTAAAACCGACCTGCGGGCCCTTACCGCAAATTGCGCAACGAGCTGACATACTGACCTCTTTCCACACAGCCTGGGCCGGCACCTGCTAGCCCGAATTCAAAGCTTTCTGCACATGCAAGCGACCTACTCACAGTGCACAACGAGCCTAGGATACCGCACATGTCGGACCCTTCAAAGCTCCTGAGTTATTTTTTGCTCACAGGTAAGCCATCAGCAGTGAGCATGTGATCGTACCGACCACGATTGGCAGAGCAACCGATTAGTGGTGCGCAATCGACGAGTCAATTAGTTCCGTGATCGCCTTCGTATACGGCAATCCAGCTGCTGCCCACGCCTTCGGCCACATCGAAATCGCTGTAAAGCCTGGCATTGTATTGATCTCGTTGATCTGCACTGAACCATCTGGCTGAACAAACGTGTCCACACGCATGAGTCCACGTCCACCAACTGCTTGGAAGGCACGAGAAGCGAGCGAACGAATCTTCAGCAATGTCTCTCGCGGCAAATCCGCTGGGACTTGGACGTGCGTTGAGCTGCTGGATGTGTACTTTTGCTTGAAATCGTAGAACTCATGTGCCTGTGTCTTGACGACTTCACCTGGCCACGCAGTCTGAGGCGGCTGCGAATTATCTAACGACAGCACAGCGCACTCGACTTCGCGCGCATCGACGCACTTTTCGACGAGAATTGCCCAGTCATACTGAGCTGCATCCCACAGCGCCGGAATGAGTTGCTCAGCGTCCTCTACCTTGTGCACGCCAATGCTGGAGCCGCCGTCACCAGGCTTGATGAAGAGCGGATACTGCAGACCCGCCTTTTCAAGCTTGTGTACGATGTCATCAGCGTTTGATGCGAAGTGAGTTGCGTGATCGAGCAATCGCGTATCGAGTGTGATACCCGGCGTGACAGGAATTCCAGCCTGCTTGAGCACAACTTTCGTGAAATGCTTATCCATGCACGCTGCCGACGCAAAGATTCCGCAGCCAACATACGGCACACCGAGCGTTTCCAGCATGCCCTGAATAGCGCCATCTTCGCCACCCAGTCCATGCAGGACAGGGAACACAGCGTCAATATGTCCGAGCGACTCGAGCTTCTGGGCAGCAGGAGACTGACCAACCGCCCTCGCTTGCCCGACAAAGAATCCATCGCCGTGCTGTGTCAGATCGATGACAACAGGCTTGCTCGATGCCGTCGCCTTCAACACTGGCAACTGATCGAGCGAATACGTGCGCGGATCCTCGTCAGAAATGATCCACTCACCTGACTTCGTAATGCCAATCGGAATTGGCTCAAAGCGTGTGCGGTCAATCGCCGATAAAACAGCCCCCGCAGAGACGCACGAGATGGAATGCTCACTAGAGCGTCCGCCGTAGAGAACGGCAACACGCGTACGGCCAGAGCGTGTTGAAGGTGACATATCTGACATCGCGGTGTTCCTTTCTATTTTTCACTCAGCAGTGATCTCAGTACCCGTCAGCGCTGCAAACATCTGGCTGAAGGAATAGCCGTCGGACAGCACGTGATTCATCGCTTCAGCAAGTGGCATCTTCACGTTCAGCTGATGGGCAAGCTGAAGAACTGCAGACGTCGTCGCCACACCTTCTGCCACGCCATCGCTCGCCTTTGTGGCCTCCTCGATAGACATTCCTTTGCCGAGGTTGTAACCGAACGTGTAATTGCGCGACAGTGGAGAGCTGCACGTCGCCACGAGATCACCGAAACCGGCGAGACCCTGGAATGTTGATGCCTTCGCACCGGCAGCAACACCGAGACGAGTCAGCTCACGCAGACCAAGAGTCATGATGACGCCGGCCGTGTTCTCACCGTATCCAGCACCGTGGCTCATGCCGACCGCGAGCGCAGTAACGTTCTTGAGCGAACCGGCCATCTCCAGGCCGATCACATCGTCAGAGATGTATGGCTTGAAGTAATCCGTATGGCACGCCTTCGCAACGGCCAGAGCAGCATCATGATTCGTGGATGCAACGACGGTCGCTGTTGGCTGACGCAATGCCACCTGCTTCGACAGATTCGGGCCAGAGACCGCCACGAACCGGTCTGCCGGCAAATCCAATGCCTCGCGCACAACCTGATCCATGCGCTTACCCGTCTTCTTCTCGACGCCTTTCATGAGCGAGACGATAATGGCATCAGACGGGATGAGATCCTTAAACTGCTCGAGAGCTCCACGGGCAAACTGTGCTGCAATTGCTACCACGATGATCTTGGCGTTCTTGACAGCAGTGGCGCGATCTCCTGTTGCTTTCATCGTTTCCGGAAGCTGACCGGCAGCCGGCAAACGATACGAATTCTGATGCTTCTCTTGAATATCTTTGACGATGTACGGCTCGATGGCCCACATCATCACGTCATTTCCAGCATCGGCAACAACGCGGCCGAAACCAGTTCCCCATGCGCCTGCACCGAGCACAGTCACATTCGTCATCGCAATCACCTCCGGCACGCAGTCACGCCTGCGCACAAAATCTTTTTCGTAACGTTCCCGATTGTAAAAAGACCGAAGAACCTTACTCGTTTCGTTCCTTGTTTGTTGTCCCTTGTTCTTCGTTCTTCGCTTGTTGCTTATTCGTTATTTGTTCCGCTACTTTTCACGTTGTCTCATATCAACTATCAACGCGAGAGGGCTGGAACGTCAAAATGCTTCGTCTCGTCGTCCTCCTCTTCTGGATCCTCCCGAATAGCAGGACGAGGCACACGCGATTCAGTCTTGTAATCCCACATACCCTCTTGCGGCGGATTTTCGCCACGAATTTCAGACATGATGCGCTCCATAGCCCGCCGCACGCGCTCGCTCAACTCGTCGACAGACGCACGCGGTGGCTCACCTTTCCAGCTCGCTGAATCCTCAAGCAAATCCGCATAATCGACGGCGTTCCCGATTCCTTCGACGATGTTCTTGCGCGGCCACGGCCACCAATTGTTGATCGATGCCCCGCCCCACGTCACAGCTGGAAAAATCGGGACTTGATAACCGAGCTGTTCAGAAGCTTCAAGAGCGATGTACGCCATTCCGGGCTTGAGTGACATCGGCCACTTGAGCGGATCGCGCGTAACAGTGCCCTCCGGAAAAATCGTGAGCGGACGGCCTGATGCGAGGATTTCGACTGACTGCTTCTCAATCTCCTCCGCCATCGACAATCCACCGCGTCGCTGCACGGCCTGCATCCCAACGCATTTGAGCGCATTGCCGACCCACGGCCACTTCGTCAGCTCAGCCTTCGCCATGAAACGCGGACGCCGACCGAGGTGGAACAGCGTCTCCATCGGCACAAAAACATCCATCTGCGTGACGTGCGTCGCTGCCGTGATGAACACGCCCGTATCAGGAATGTGCTCGACGCCATACGCATAGCAGTGCGAGCGCATGCGCGTGGCAATCGACACACCCTCGAGCAGCCGAGCCGTCCGCGTTGGATTTTGTTCGCGGATTTCCTTCTCATTGGGATGGTGCAGCGATCCGTACAAATAACGAGTCGGATCCACCATGTGATGCCGCCGCGCCAAACGCGCAACTTGCTCGTCTGAGAGCACTGGCACCGACTTACCCGGCGATGGTTTTCCTGGCGATGACATCTTGTCTCCTTGACGACAACTTCACAGTCTCAACCTGATAGGCACAAGCACAATCGTGCGCTCAATCAATCCGTGCGCCTAAACCGCGGAGCTTATCGCGGAAGTGCTCGTAACCACGGTCGAAGAGTGAAATACCGTGAACCGTACTCATGCCGTCAGCGATGAGTGCGCCGATCATATGGCTAAACCCGCCACGAATATCTGGGACATCGATATCAGCGCCGTGCAACGGTGTCGGTCCGAAAATAACGGCCGAATGCAGGAAATTCTTCTCCTTGAACCGGCACGGCAAACTTCCGAGGCACTCTTTGTACAGCTGAATCGTTGCACCCATCTTGACGAGCGAGCGCGTAAAGCCAAAGCGATTTTCGTAGACGGTCTCATGCACGATCGACAGGCCCTTCGCTTGCGTCAGTGCACACACGAGCGGCTGCTGCCAATCGGTCATGAAACCAGGATGCACGTTCGTCTCGATGGCGACTGGCTTCAAATCACCGCCCGGGTACCAGAAACGAATACCATCGTCACGGACCTCAAACTCGCCGCCAATCTTGCGGAAAACGTTCAAGTACGTGGTCATTGTGCTCTGCTGTGCGCCTTGGACGAACACATCGCCCTTCGTCGCCAGCGCCGCAGACGCCCAGCTTGCCGCCTCAATGCGATCAGTCAGTGCCGTTTGCGTAAAGCCCGACAGGTGCGAGACGCCTTCTATATGAATCGTGCGATCCACGTCCACAGAAATAATCGCGCCCATCTTCTGCAGAACGTCAACCTCAGCCATGATCTCCGGCTCAACAGCAGCGCCGGTCAACTCGGTCTTACCGTCAGCCTCTACAGCTGCCAAAAGTGTTTGTTCCGTCGCTCCAACAGATGGATACGGGAGATGAATTTGCGCACCATGCAGACCGTGCGGAGCCGTAATGTGCGTGCCATCGTGATGCGAGGTGTCGATATGCGCACCCATCTTTTCAAGCGTTGCCAAATGGAAGTTAATCGGCCGTCCGCCAATCCGATCGCCACCGAGGTCAGGAATGAACGCCTCGCCCAATCGATGAATGAGCGGCCCGGCGAAGAGAATCGGGATACGCGACGAACCCGAAAGAGTACGCACATCGGCGACGTCTGCGAGCTTGACGTGAGTGGCATCGATCGTCACCACACCCTGATCCGGCTGGTAATCAACCGTCGCCCCATGCAAACGCAGCAGGTCCGAGACAACCCGTACGTCCCTGATCGCTGGAACGTTGCGAATAACCGACGTGCCCGGAGCCAGTAGTGCCGCAACCATCGCCTTACTGACGAAATTCTTTGCGCCACGGACCTTGACAGTGCCGTGCAAAGGCTTGCCGCCCCACACGTGCAAAACATCCTGATCGGCAGCGTTGTCGTTGTGTCTCACCATTTCAGCCATGCCGCAGATCACCCTTCTTTTCGTGAACTGACCGCACGCTCTTGATCACCACACGTCCAGTCAGTTCGCCTTTATTGATGCGCTATTTCTATTGTTTCATGATTGGTGTGGTGACGGGGTAAAGAACTTGTGGAGCGTCGAATGCACAAAACTGGCGATGGCAATGCACACGGCTCCAGCTCCGGCGAGACCGGCAAGTACCGAGGGTTTGCGCAGCATATCGCGCGTTTGAGAAGCGTTGACCGGCACGTGATCGGAGGCGAATGTGTATACCGACCGATTGTGCGTTGTTCCGACGAGACCGCCGAATGTAAGCAGTTTCGTCCGCGGCTTCGTCGGATGCCGAATATCATATTCCACTAATCGCACAGCACGTTCAGCTGCCGGTGGACCATAGGACCCAAAGCCCGACGTCGGCGTGGCACACAACAGCGGCTCATCATCAGCCAGTCGACCAGCAAAGGCGTTGCGATGGTCGTGACCAGTCAACACAGCGCTTGCATGCAGACGCGTCAGAATCGCGTATTCGCCACAATCGTGATCCGGGCAACTAATCCCCTCACCTAATCGGCTTCCTGGCAACACGCGCTGAGGATGAAGGATATAACACGTGTGAGCGTAGGTGCGATACCCCTCAATGGCACCGTCACGATATGAGGGAACCGGCATCAAAAGACTGTAATACTGCGGAAGTGGGAAGTGCTGGAAGACTGTCGAGTATACGTGTGTGTGAGCGTACAACGGATTGTGTTCGAGATTGGCCAGCCATGTTAGCGATGCGTGAGAGGGACAACCATAGCCGCCTTGCCGCGAATAATCACCCGAATTGAGCAGCACCAGTGTCATGACCGGGCGTTCACTTTGCTCTTTGCTCCACCGTTGCCGACGAGCAGCCTGCGGATACTCGAGCGCCCGTGCTCGACGAATGTTGACGTGCTGATCGGTGTCACTCGGCAAATCCCACACAGGGAGGGCAAATGTCCCTGGCTCGCCGCCACTAATGACACCGCTGCCTGTCGATTTTGCAGGACGTCCAGGATTGAGACACCCCGGAAAGCTGCGATAAATGTCATCTAATTCAGTGGTCGTCAGCCCACATTGAAAATCATGGTTGCCGTATGTGATGGCAAATGGAATTCCGCGCGCAATGAGTGGGGCAAGAAATTGCTGCGCTTGCTGGTAAACGAGCCGACGAACATAGTCATGCGGATGCGCGGTCTGATATGCGTTCTCCGTCCCCGCCTTCAGTGGCGTGAGACTGCCAACGAGTGCATCCGTCCATCGGCGTGGCTGATACGTCGTGCCAAAACTCGGATCGTACCCCTTGATTTGATTGCCCGTAAAGATGACGAGATCCGGCCGAGCATCATCGCAAGCACGCGCGAGAAAACGAATCGTGTCTTTCGAGACGTTCGGGGCCTCCTGGATGTCAGCAACCTGAAGGACCCGAAACTTCCCCGACAGATGAAATTGAAGCCTGCCTAAACGAGCTGAAACGGAAGCAGACCGCGGATTGACAGGAAAATCAGTCTGGGTCATCCGTGACAGCGCGGTTGAGGACGTGATCGTAATCGTTGATCACGTACTTCGGAGCATGAACTTGCGCGTTGACTTGCTGAACGAAACGCTGTGCGAGCACTTTCTGGCGTGGCTCAGTCCCTGCTTCGACCACCCAGTCAGCATACGGGCTGCTGATGTGCAGTGTGCCGGTCGTCGCATCATACGTGGCCGTCAACGCGTTGAGAGGAACCATATCGGTGACCGTTGGATTGCCATTGTTCCCACGAGCAGCGATGACGCGAGAGCCACGATTCATGCGCTCATACGCGTTCTGCTTGGGCACAATGCGCTCGGCGTGGCGATCCTGCGCTGCGTCGATGTAGCGGACGCAATCACGCTCGAGAACAAGCTGCGTGCCGTCGTCTGCACGGAAAGTTACGAGAGTCTGACCGCGGAACATGCCGCGTGCTTGATTGATATACGTCATACATCCAGACTACTTCACACCCCACCTGGATGCACCCTCGCCTCGCCCGGCAATCAGTGGCAATCAAGAACACCGACAAGAAGGAATAACGAAGAGTGAGACGCCACGCACAGAAGATATGAAAAAAGGCCAGAACCTAACGGCTCTGACCTTTCACATTCGCTGGGGTGCCTGGACTTGAACCAAGAACGGATGAACCAGAATCACCTGTGTTGCCAATTACACCACACCCCAATGGGCTGTGTTCCGAAGAACGCCATGATTACTATAGCACGTTTCCGTACTACTGTCCTGATGTTTTCGAAGCAGTGGTACCCCCGAGCGGATTTGAGCCGCTGTTCTCGCCGTGAGAGGGCGATGTCCTAGACCGCTAGACGACAGGGGCATTCAGTTATTGCTGTGCTTTCACACAACAAGATAATAGTATACGCGAATGGGCAGAAGAGTGCAACTCCCCTGCCCATTTTCGTTCTATTGCTGCGCCTTTGACGCGAGAATATCCGCGATATGCGTCCGCAAATTCGTCAGACGAGCAATCGTCATCGTCTTGCCAATGATCTCCATCGACTGGAAGAGTGGCGGTGACACGCGGCGACCAGAGACAGCCACGCGGATTGGTCCAAATGCCTTGCGCGGTTTGTATCCTGCCTTATCCACCAACTGATCGGTGAGCAGAACGTGCAGATCGTGTGCCTTCCACTGATCATCCGACACGCCGTTGAGCACCTTGATGGAGGCATCGAGCACGTCTGGCGAATCAGACTTCAGCTGTTTGATTGCACCCTTTTCTGGCGCCAAATACTCCTCGTTCGAGAGCAGCGACCCGACCATGCCGGACACTTCAGATAGCAAGCGGACGCGCGGCTGGACGAGTGGAGCTGCAGCGCGCAGAATCTCCTGCTCGTGCCCCGTGAGCTGATCCCAATTGTCTGCCGACACGATTCCATCCTTCTTCAGATACGGAATCGAGCGGTTGATGAAATCTTGCGGATCGAGCATACGGATGTGCTCTGCGTTGATCGCAATGGCCTTGTCGATATCGAAGTGTGCCGGGTTTGCCTTGACATCACGCACATCGAACTTCTTGACCATTTGATCCATCGAGAAGATGTCTTGATCGGCCGAATAGCTCCAACCGAGTTCTGCGAGATAGTTGAGCAGACCTTCCTTGATGAAGCCCTGATCGCGCAGCAGGAACAGGTTCGACTGTGGATCACGCTTCGAGAGCTTCTTGTGACCCTTGCCCATCACATACGGCAGATGACCGAATTGCGGGATGATGCTAGCAATGCCGAGCTTGATGAGATAGCGATACAGCACGATCTGACGTGGAGTTGAGCTGAGCAGATCCTCGCCGCGCAACACCACGTTCACGCGCATGAGCGCATCATCGACTGGGTTAGTCAACGTGTACAGCGGATCGCCGTTCGGGCGCACAATCACATAATCTGGCACCGAACCAGCTTTGAACGTGATCGGTCCGCGAATGAGATCGTTAAAGGTGATGTCCTCATCTGGCATCTTGATACGCAGCGCCGGCTTACGGCCTTCTGCCTTGAACTGAGCCTTCTGCTCATCAGTGAGCGTGCGATCATAGCCGTCATAACCGAACTGGGCAGGACGGCCCGCCTTCTTATTGCGCTCCTCAATCTCTTCTGCCGTGGAATATGACTCATACGCGTAACCGGCATCCAATAGCTGTTTGGCAATCTTCGCGTAAATATCACCGCGCTGAGACTGGAAGTACGGCGCATCCGGGCCACCGACTTCAATGCCCTCATCCCAATCGATGCCGAGCCATTTGAGCGCGTCAACGATTTGATGGAAACTCTTATCCGTATCGCGCGCGTTATCCGTGTCCTCGATACGGAAGATCAGCTTGCCACCCGTGTGACGGGCTTCAGCCCAATTGAACAGCGCCGTGCGCACCATTCCCACATGCGGAATACCGGTCGGAGACGGGCAAAAACGCACACGAACGTCCTTCGGAAGCTCTTGCCGAGCAGTCTTTTCAGAATCATCACTCATATTTCCATTGTGATTTCAACTAGGGACGCGCCTCGTCGATAGACTAAAGACGAAGTAAGCGTTTCGGATACGTGGACTCCTCACCTTTCTGCGGAATTCGGAGCGCACACATAGTCCTCAAAGTAAGGTGACACATGAAACACGCTCGTCTCGCGCATTTTTCTCTCGCGCGATTCCACTCACAGTCGCATCTGTTCCGTCGACCGCTCGCCCTCATCACAGCTCTCATCGCCAGTTGCGCGTGCGCCGTTGGAACCATGGCATGTGCTGGATGCGGATCCACTTCTGCTCCAACGAGTTCCACTGCCAAACCGTCAAATCCGCTCAAACGCAGTGAAGCCAACGCCCATCGCAAAATTTCAATCATGTTGGACTGGACTGCCAACACCAATCACGTCGGCGTCTACACCGCTGCTCGCAAAGGGTATTACCGTCTCGCTGGCCTCGATGTCACCATTTTGCCGACTGCACAGGCGGGTGCCGAGACGGCTGTTCAGACGGGCGTGGCGGATGCAGGATTCACTACCGTCAGTAACGTCGCCGCCGTCGACGCCAAGGGCTCGAATCTCCATTTCGTTTTTGACGTGATGCAAAAGCCAAATGCCCGATGGTGTGCTCTCGCTTCACGCACAGACATCACATCGCCGAAGAATTTCTCCGGCAAGACGTTCGTGACGTTCGGATCGGCCGAGCAGACAGCTGTCGTCAAGCAGATGATTTCGCATGCAGGTGGAAAGCCGACGTTTTCCACTGTGACAGTCGGAACATCCACGTTCCAGTCGCTCGCCAACAAGCGCGGTGATTTTGCAGGCTTTTATGACACGTGGGAAGGCGTGCAGTCGCGGCTGAATGGACCGTCGCTGCGCTGCTATCAGGCTCAACACTGGGGTGTGCCAGGCAATCCGGATCAATTCGGTATCGCTGTTAACCGCACGTGGGAGAAGACGCACGAGACCGCTCTGCGCCGATTCATCAAGGCAACAGAAAAGGGTTACCGGTATGCGCTGCTCCATCCGCAAGAGGCTGCGTCAATTCTCGTCGCCGATGCGCCAAGTGCAGCGATTGAACCAGCGCTCGCGCAAGCATCAATGAAAGAGATCGTCTCTGGTCACTTCTGGGGTCCGATAGAAAATATCGGCCGCACGAATATTGCTGAGGGGCAAAAATACGTGACATTCCTCTGGTCGAAAGGCGTCTACGGTTCACACGGCTCCAAAGGACCCAAACCGATCGTGTCACATATCGCTACGAACAAGTACTTCTTCGAACAGAGACGATAATGCGCATGGATTCACAGTTTCACCGTCACACCACTGCACGCTGGCTCATTGGGGCGATCAGCCTGATCGTGATTGCTCTGATCTGGGAAGCAGCAATCGATTGCGGACATATCTCACCGCGTGTCATGGCATCGCCGTCGAGCACTGTGCGTGAAATCATCAGCCAATGGTCACTTCTCGGTCCAGCCACGGCGTTGACAGCCGGTGAAGGACTTGCTGGATTCGCGATCGCCATTCCTCTCGGCATTGGGATCGGCATTCTCTTTTACGTGCTGTGGCCGGTGCGTGCGGCTTTTTCTCCACTTGTCACGATTTTGCAGACTGTCCCACTGATCACGATTGCACCACTGTTCATCATCTGGTGTGGGTTCGAGCCATGGGGAAAGATTATCCTCGTTACTCTCCTGTCGTTCTTCCCGATTGTCCTTCAAACGAGCCGCGGTCTCTCCTCCGTCCCCCGCTATTTCGAAGACGTCGCGCTGACATGCGGAGCCGGACGCGTGTGGACATTGTTTCACGTGAAACTTCGTGTTGCTGCCCGCCATATCCTCGGTGGAATGCGCATCGCGGCCGTTTACGTGTTTGGAACCGCGGTGACAGCAGAGTATCTGGGAGCACGGAACGGCCTGGGGATCGTCCTCCAGGGGGCGTTTAACTCATTCCGTACTCCGCTCATCTTGGCAGCGACTATCATCGTCGTCATCCTGACCGGCCTTCTCGTGGGAATCGTCAGCCTCATTGAACGCATATGGTTTGCCGACGACACACTCGATTTCTCGCGCATGTGACCGGTTGACTGATCCGGTAAGATTTTGAGATATGAATATGCCCAATACACGCGCACAAAGCTCGCAACCGCCGAAAATGCCTGTCTCACAGTTCGTCCCCCTTGCCGAGCGCGAGCGAACACAACCGGTTTATAACTGCTCCCCCGTTGATGCGCTTACACGTTTCTTCCGCAAGTACGCCGAATTTTCTGGCCGCGCCTCTCGAAGCGAATACTGGTGGATGCAGTTATGGCTCATTCTCCTGACGATCGCAATCTCACTCTTTTCGATCGTCGCTGGTGTCGTAGTCGCGGCCCCTATTGTCAATGCTGTTCTTTCAGCTGTTGCAGCTCTTGCGCTCCTCGTACCTCGTCTGGCACTGATTTCTCGCCGTCTCCATGACTCGAACCACCGCGGATGGTGGATGTTGCTCTGGATCATTCCACGCGTACTCGGTGCCCCTCTGATCGCGTTTGCTGCCGTGAGCTTCTGCGTCGTTCTTCTGCTGCGTTTCCCGGATCTGAGAGGCTCTTTCAGCTTCCAACCTGATGGGTCGATTTTGTTCCAGAGGCCAACGAATCCTACCGTGAATAACACATGGTGGGAGGCCCTCGGTATGACTCGACACGATGCTCAAGTGTTTGGCATCATTCTTCTCGCGTTTCTCGTCATCGGGCTTCTCCTCGAGATCTGTGCGTGCGTCTTCTGGCTCATTTTCATGTTGTTGCCGGGGAAGATCGCTGGAATTCGCTTTGACGATCCGAAATTGCCAATGAATCAGACTGTCACGTTTGAGGCGTACGAAGCATGGAAGAACAGGGCAAAGCCGGCGACTCCAATGACACCACAGTCAACGCCTACAGCGCCAACATCTACGCCGCAGACGCCAAGTAATCTCTCACCTACTGCGCAGAACGCTCCGGACGAACATCCTTCGCCGGATCAGCATAAGTAACAGATAGCAGACGGTGTGTCCCCGTCTCGAGTGTTAATCCGGTGACAGAACCAAGGGCAGTATGCCTCGTCAGCACATTAGAAGACGCTTTACCGGTCGTGAGAATGTGACGAAGCGTCCAAATAGGTGATTCGTGCGAAACGACGATGACAGACTGCCCTGCATGCTGGTCAGCAATCTGAAACGCAAAATTCATCATGCGCTGAGCAATATGGGTATACGGCTCACCCCATCCCGGCGTCTTCAAATCGAGGAATTTCCAAATATTGCCATGCCGATACCACGCAGCTTCACCGTGGTTGATCCGCAGTCCCCGATACCGATTGCGAGCCTCCAGCAGCCGATCATCTGTCTGAATTGAGAGCGCCGGAAGATGGTAATCCGCGCTTTCACGTGCGCGATTGAGAGCCGCGAGAACGATCTGAGCTGTGTCCATCGTTCGATCGAGCGGTGAAGCATACAGTGCCGATGCCCGCACAATCTGAGGCTGAGAGCTCATCCATTGAGCTGTTGCCGTAATTTGCCGTCGTCCAAAATCTGAAAGATGAAATCCTGGAAGTCGCTCGTACACAACTTTGCCCGGATTTTCAACCTTCCCGTGCCGCACAAAATAGAGTGTCGTCGACGTGTGGTTCCCCGTTCGTTCAGTCATGGCTCAATCATAACGACACGCTTCCTTCCCAGTGTGGAAAGCGTAAAGTGGTACCTCATAATACTGAAAAACTGAAAACATGCCATTGCAATTCAAGCCAGACAAGATGTGAGCATAATGTCTGATAAGTTATCACGCACCGCCACGCATCCCACGCGCGAAGGTCAGCAATTTTCCGTTTTCACACGCATTTTTAGTGGATACGGAGAGCTTCTGCGCATTCCTGGCACACTGCGATACGCAATCGGCACCATCGTCGCTAACATGCCTGCACCGATGGTCGGCATGACCGTCACTATTGCCGTACAAAACATCTACCACAGTTACACACTCGCCGGTGCCCTCAGCGCGACGCAAGCCATTAGTACCGCTATCCTCCAACCACTCTTTGGCCAGCTCATCGATCGGTACGGTCAGCGAAAAGTCTCCAGACCCGTCATGTGCCTGTGGCTCATTGGTGCGCTGTCAATGGTGCTTGGACTGACTTTTCACATTCCAGCCGGCTTGCTCTTCTTGATCATGCCGTTGCTCGCGTGTATTCCACCATGGGGAGCGATGTGCCGCGCTCGATGGGCATACGTTCTCGCCGGGGACACGATGCGCACTGATCGCGCTCTTGCCCTGTGCGGTGTGCTCGACGAATGCATGTGGGTGATCGGCAATCCGCTCGCCTCGATCCTGGCTGTCTGGTCTTACGTCGGAGCTTTCGCTTTTACCGCTGCGTGTGTGCTCATCGGCGCATTCCTCTTTCTCGGAGCAATTGCGACAGAGCCTCCGTCAGAACAACAGAAAGCTCGGCAGGCGGGAATGACACTCGCGCAATATCGCCATCAGATCGCTCAGAAAATCGCTCATCAGCACGCGATCGACAACGCGCGGTACGAGCAGCAACGAGCAGCACAACGAGCGCGAGAGCACAAGAATGGAGGAAGTGCTTCACCGCACCAATCGAAGGTCGGCTTCTGGGACAAGCTCTCGGCTATTTCACCAATTCTCTCGCCTGCTATTTTGGCGTTGTCCGTCACATGGTTTGGCCTCGGCGCTTTCGAATCAGCGACGAGCATCTCAATCATCGCAATGTCTAAAGAGCAGCATGTCCAGAATCTGACCGGCTTCATTTTCGCGTGCTTCTCGTTCAGCTCACTCGTCGGTGTGACCGTTTACGGCGCACGACAGTGGCGCTCTCCGCTGTGGAAACGCTTTTACTTTTGCTTGAGCATTCTCGTACTCGGCCTGGGATCGTTCGTCTTCACGAACCGTGTATGGCAAGTGATGATCATTTACCTTCTCGTCGGAGTATGCCAGGGTCCGACGTGGGTCAACGGCAATCAATCACTTCTCCGACTCGTCCCCCGCAGTCAATTCACTGAAACGACAGCGGTCATGGGTGCAATGAACGCGGTCGGCGGATCAGCAGGCTCAGCGTTAGGCGGTCGTCTGATCGATTTGTTTGGATCACGCGGTGGATTTGCGGCCGTCAGCATTCTCGGAATTGGAATGCTACTCATTTCACTGTGCGGCCTGAAGCAGATTCGCGAGGCAACGAGCAATCCGATCGTCTCAGAAGTCGAAGTCAGCTAAATCCTCGGTTCGCCAGCCCGTCAACAAACTATTTCACGGATTTGCTGGAAGACGGCTGACTTGCCAAAAATTGATCGACGAGCTTGCCTACTTGTTGCATCGCCTGCTGACGATCCGAATGCTTCCGCGAGATGCCACGTGTTTGCACGGCCGCATGCGTCGCAGCTTGAGCTGGATCTTCACCGAGCGCTCGCCGCAACTGGAAGAGAGGAAGACTGACTGGATCAGCTGGCAAACGAGCTTGCGAAAGGAACGACGAGCCCACCATCACGG
The DNA here is from genome assembly GCA_903789525.1 of uncultured Aeriscardovia sp. Lineage (GTDB taxonomy): Bacteria > Actinomycetota > Actinomycetes > Actinomycetales > Bifidobacteriaceae > Aeriscardovia. Next base: position 77,310 of record CAIFER010000002.1, on the reverse strand, counting down.
ACGCACTCGTGCTCATGTGCATCGGCGGATTCCACGGGCTCATTCCGTGTGTCAACGACCAGAGACCGATGCGATGGGCAAACGTATTGTCATTCTCATGCCCTGTCCGCGGCGCATCGATTGTGAACTTGCGCGAGAAGAAGTTCCAGACAGAGACGATAATCGTGGCGACGATTTTAGCGACATTCGTCATGAGCACGACCGTTCCGTGCTTCGCGCCTGAGCGCAGGAGCGGCTCTGTCATCAGCGCGATGATGCCACTATTGATGATCAATCCGATGACCGAGCAAATGAGGAAAATCAGAATCTCCATCCACCGAGCCATGTCCGCGCGATGGACGAACACATACTGCATGCTGACGATGTAGTTGAAGATAAGAGAGATGAGGAACGAGATCGTTCCTGAGACCGTCGGGTTCATGTGGAATGCGTCAACGAGGATATTCAAAACACCCCAGTCGATGATAAAGCTGACAAATCCGACTACACCAAAGCCGAGAAATTGCATGATCACGTGCCGAACGAACGGATTCATGTGAGCAGCCCACGCCGGCAACTGATGCTCGTTTGCACTCGTCTTCTTCTTGTCCGTCATGATCATAGTTTTACCAGTCCTCCTGCCCTATGCCAACACAGATCACGCCATCGCTGGCAAAATACAATAGAGGAAAACGTCGATCCGCTCTCACAGCGGATCAGAAAACACAACAAAATCAGAATCGAGCAAAGGAGACCTTTATGCCGTGCATCATCACGCATACTACGCAAAAGATCAGTGCAGAACAGCGTGAACATCTCAAGTCCATCTTCGGTCAAGCTATTTCAGACCTGCCAGGCAAGTCCGAATTCTGGCTGATGTGCATGTTCGATGACAACAAGCCGATGTACTTTGGCGGTACGAACGATCAGCCGGTCGCATTCATCGAGGTGAATGCATATGCCACCGGGCAGATTCCACGCGCCAATTGGGAGAAGCTTTCTGCCACGATTCAGGACGCAATCAATAAAGAGCTCGGCGTCCCGAAGAACCGAATGTACGTTCGCGAGATCGCCTCTCCTGACTGGGGTTGGAACGGCGGTAACTTCTGACAACCTCTGACCCAGCCCAGTGACATAAAAGCCAAACGCTGTTGGCTACACGAGTGCGATAAACAATCGCAAATAAAAACAATCGCAATAAAAAATCCCCTCGTTACACCATTGACAGTGCAGCGAGGGGATTTTTGGCTTGAACTAACAGACAGTTAGGCGTAATTCCGCTTGAGAAAAAACGAAATTACTTGCCTTCCTTAACAACTTGAACATTGAACTGCGCAGAGATCTCCGGATGCAGCTTGGCAGTTACGCTGAACGTTCCAAGCTTGCGAATCGGATCAAACGTGAGCATCTTCGGATCGACGCTCATGCCCTTGGCGCTCAGAGCTGCAACGATCTGATCGGCAGAGATACCACCGAACAGCTTGCCAGACTCAGAAACCTTGGCAGAAACGATGACCGTGATGCCATCGAGCTTCTCCTTGAGCGCAGAAGCGTCTGCACGGGATGCGAGCGATTGTGCACGCTGAGCACGCTGCATTGCCTCAATCTGACGAGCAGTGCCCTTATCCCATGCCATTGCATAACCCTGCGGAAGAAGGAAATTGCGCGCATAACCGGCAGCGACGGTGACAACGTCACCCTTCTGGCCGAGATTTGCGACAGGCTGACGGAGAATCAGCTTCGTCTGCTTATTCGTCATACTTCTCTCCTCCTTCAGCGACCGTTCGTGGTGTACGGCAGCAGAGCCATCTCACGAGCGTTCTTGATAGCGCGAGCGAGCTGACGCTGTTCCTGAATTGACACACCGGTGATGCGACGGCTACGGATCTTGCCACGATCAGAGATGAACTTGCGCAGCAGCGCAACGTCCTTGTAATCGATGGTGGTGATCTTTGCGGCCTTCAGTGGATCTGGCTTCTTCTTAAACGGCTTTACTGGTGGATGTGGCCTCTTACGTGACATTTTTCACTTCTTTCAGATGATGTGAGCTAAATTTCTTCAGATTTCAGAACGCTGGCTCATCAGTACCGGATGCACCGAAGCTTCCCGACGTCGGCGAGCCGTCATCCGACCCACCGTAATTCGCATAGCTTCCCCATGCATCTCCGCTACCGGCTTGATTACCTGCCGGGCTACCTTGTTGCAATCCAGACTGTTGTGAAGCAGCGGATGGACGACCGCCATTTGCTCCACCGCTGTAACCGCCCGAGTAACCAGACCGTGAGCCTGAATATCCAGACTGACTACCGCCTTGGTTCTTCGTGACGCGTGCAGTTGCAAAGCGCAGAGACGGACCGATATCATCAACACGCAACTCAAGAGATTGACGTGTTGAACCATCGTTTGCTTGATAAGAGCGGGTCGTCAGCCTGCCAGTCACCAGGACGCGCATACCCTTCGTCAGACTCGCCTGGACGTTTGACGCCATTTCACGCCATGCAGAGCACCGCAAGAACAGCGGCTCTCCATCATCCCACTGATTCGTTTGACGATTAAAAGTGCGCGGCGTCGAAGCGACGGTGAAATCCGCAACCTGATTGCCGGAGCCGACTGTCCTCAGCTCGGGATCAGCCGTCAAATTCCCAACGACTGTAATCACTGGCTCGTTTGCCATACCTGCTCCTGATCTGAACTGTTGAATTACTTCTCAGCGTGCTGAAATAGCCGGTTTGGAAACTTACTTTGCGTCGCGGCGCAGAATCTTGGTGCGCAGAACGGACGTATCCAAGCCCAGCTGACGATGAAGCTCAGCAGAAACTGCTGGCTCGCACGTGTAATCGATCACGACGTACACGCCCTCAGACTTGTCATTGATCTCGTACGCGAGCTTACGACGACCCCAGAAGTCATTCTTATCAACGGTTCCCTTACCGTCAGTGATGACCTTGAGGTAATTCTCCACGAGCTTTCTGACACTCGAATCCTCGATCTCAGGATCCACGATCATCATGAGCTCATACTTGTGTGCAGACATCACCCACCTCCTTCGGTCTTACAGGTCACGGACCTTCCGTGACAGGAGGATGTGCTGCAAATGGCGTGCGACCGAACTTTCAGAGAGCCGGCGTACACCGCAACCCATTTAGTTTACAGCGACCAACGGATGGCAAGCGCTCACGTTCACTACGGGTTCACTGTGTACGTATGTGTACATGCGTGTACGTGCTGACTGATGTGTACTTCCTACTGGTGCGGTACCTGCATGAAATCGGTCGACCGCAGATAGTGATGGCCGGCGCAAATATCGTACTGGATGAGACGGTAGTCGGCCATGAGCTGACGCTGGCGTGCAGTCAAGCGATCTGGTTCAATACGCTGACCATCCGCATTCACATACAGTGCATTACCCTTCGGAATGCGATACCAATCCTGCAAGACGTTGACAACTGGCGGTTCCATAGCAGGGATTTGCTCGTGCAGATCCGTCAGGAACGCCAAATACGGTGACACCTTCGAACCCGTTTGAGCAGCCGTCATCGCCATAAAGAAGTTCGGCGAAGCATACTGGGCGATCTTCTTCGACAGTTTCGGTGTCTTCACATGTGAAGCCTTATTCGACCAAATGAAGTAATCGGTCTCATGCAATGCCAAGGAATTCCGCGAATCCTGCGAAGCCGTGTTGTAAATGCCCGGCAAATGATCGCCGTACCAAATCACCGTTACCGGCACATTCAGTCGGTCAAGCTCGTTCAAGAAATCGCGCGTTTCCTGATCGGTGTACTCCACACCCTTCGCGTACGTCCGAATCTGCGTCTTCTCATCTACACTTTGAAGCGCCGGCTTTGACGAGACCTGGAATTCATTGTGTGCGTACCAGTTGTTGTAGTCCATGTGATTTTGCATCGTCTCAAGCTGGTAGAAGTTGTGCTGACGCGGATTGGCTGTAGCGCGAGCCTTTAACTGATCGAGCACAGCTGTGTATGCTGAGCGATCGTCCACATACGGGCTGCGATCAATATGCGTCGTCGGATGAATCTTATACGGCGTTCCCCGCAACGCCCAGAACTTCGAGATCTTGAACTTCTTGTAATTCGTCGACCGCGAATACATCTGCGCTGCGTACGGATGGAAGGCCAGTGACGTGCCACCAGCCTGATTCCACAGCTGATTGAACGTCGGTGTCCACGACATGCCCGGAACGAGCTGCTGATACGGCGACGTGAGCGACGGGCTGAAGTTAATGAGCGACAGGCCCGTCACTGCTTGGAATTCCAGATTCGCAGTGCCCCCACCGTAGCCAGAGCTGACCATATAGCCGGACGTCGTGCGCCCTTTCAGACCGCGAATCCACGGCATCGGATCCTTATTGACCTTCAGACCTGGTACGCGCGTGGGATCGGAGAACGATTCTGACAGGATTTCGATTACATTCGTGTCGGACAAGTTGTTGTTACGCGTGTGATTGATCTGCTGGGCTCTGTGCTCGTACCGGGCAGCAATCGATTTCATGGTCGCCTCGCTGTACCCGTGCGGCTCATCCATGACCTTAATGTGCAGGAACCGCATAAACCCAATGACAGTGCCGTTTCCCTGCGCATCGATAATCGAATCCCACAAATGCGGCTGATCTCCGAGCTGGACAGCGAACCCGTGCGCCCACGTGCCGGATGTCCCCAACGCGAGCGCGAAAGCTGTCACGATGCCACCCATCGCGATCACAGAAAATGCCTGCGCAACGATACGAGCAGCGCGACGGGCAATCGGCGTATGACCGAGCCAACGCGCGAAGGAACGGCGTGAGAAGAGTGCTGCAGGGCTTCCGTCAATGCGATACAACACCGCGCAGATCGTGCACACTGCAATCACGCCCAACACTGCAGCGACGATAATCGGACCCGAATTGCGTGGAATGAAATCGGTGAGGTTATTAGCATTCCCACCGCCGACGAGCGTCAAATCCGACGGTAGAATCGCTTCATTGCGCACACTGACTTTCATGCGCTCGATCACCGCACAAATAATAACGATGGTCATAAAGACGGGCGTGGAGATCCAAAAACGGTTGATCAGGAGCACGAACGTGAAGTAAATCGCCCCGATCACAATCATGTTCAGCACCCACGTGTAGCGCCGCGGTTGTGTGGTGAATGGCATAAACATGAACGACCAAAAGCGATCAAACGGCTGGTGGAGTGACACCGACCACTGCAAAATCTGGAGTGCGGCAAAATCACAGACGAGGAAGAGAATGATGTAGATCCAGGCTGCAAACGGCTGAGAGGGGTCATGATGTTTGCGACACCACGAGCGCGCAGAAGCAGAGGAGCGAGCTGGCAAAGCTGATAAATCGGACGAAGCTGGCTGTGACGTGTGCTGCGTTTGTGACTGCATCACGACATTCTCCCATCTCATGGTTATGGAACCACAATAACGCATCTGCTTTAATATGCTGTCGACTGCCACAATTCGAAACATCAATCTATGAACAAATCTGGCTAGTATAATTCCGCCTATGCCCAGGTACAGGAGCAATCAGAGATCACGTCGGCAGCCGTCAACGTGGGGGACGCGCAACGTGAGAAAAGAAGTGCGTCAGTCGCGTCGTCGGTCAACCGGTTCACGCTATCGCGAATCAGGCTACGGAGCATCCCAACGCTTTACCGAACGCTCGTACGCTGAACAGCCCTCGTGGAATTCTGAGTATCGGGGACCCGAATATCACGAGCCAGAGCATCGAGAGCACATCTCACACCGTCTGAGACCAGGCGACCCGGGCTACTCACGCCATCCGCACCGCGGCAAACATCCATTCTGGAAAGCTATCGGCATTATCTTTCTCATCCTCGTTCTCGCCGGGATCGGTATTTTTGCATGGCTGTACGCGACTATTGAGGTTCCAGCACCGGACAGCATTGCGCTGTCACAAAAAACGACGATCTATTACAGCGACGGGAAAACTCCAGTCGGGACGCTCGCCCAGCAAAACCGCAAGATTATTGGTTGTACGGCTCTGCCCACGTATGTCGGCGATTCGGTCGTCGCTTCTGAAAATCGCACATTCTGGACGGATAACGGCATCGATCTGCGCGGAATCGCCCGTGCTGCACTCAATAATGTGACGAAGGGGACGCGCCAAGGCGGTTCCACGATCACTCAGCAATACGCCGAACGCTACTATCTCGGGCAAACGGACACATATCTCGGCAAACTGCACGAGGCAATCCTGTCCCTCAAGATTTCGCAGACACAGAACAAGAGCCAAATTCTGTGCAACTATCTCAACACCATTTATTTGGGTCGCGATGCGTACGGAATTCAGGCTGCTGCGCAAAATTACTTTGGCGTCAATGCTCAGCAGCTCACACTCGAGCAATCGGCACTGCTCGCTGGCATCATTCCGGCACCAAACGTGTGGGATCCAGCTGTTCATCCAGACCTTGCCCTCAAGCGTTACAAGCGTGTCCTCAAAATTATGTATGAGGACAAAAAGATCAGTGCAGCCCAGCGTCAGACCGCCCTCGCACACTTCCCACGTACGATCACGTATCGGCCATCAAACATTTACCAAGGGCCAAAAGGGTACATCCTGCAGATGGTTCGCGACGAGCTAACGCGATCGAAAGCGTTCACCGCCGATGAAGTGGAAACGGGCGGTTACGTGATCCGCACGACTATCGACAAGGCAAAGCAAGATGCAATGCAGAAGATTGCCTCGACGCGGCCAGCGGGGTTGCCACAGTCTGCACAGCAGGGTGCAGCGTCAATCAATCCACATACGGGCGCTATTGAGGCACTGTACGCGGGCGACGATTATTTAAAGCATCAATATAGCAATGCCACGCAAGCACACTTTGAGCCTGGTTCAACGATGAAACCGTTCACGCTCCTGACCGCTATTAACAAAGGAGCAAGCCCACGCACAGTTTTCAATGGCAATTCGCCGCGCCGATTCCCTGGACTCGTCTCAACCGTTGCTAATTCCGGAAACGAAAGCTTCGGGCCGATCAATCTGTACGAAGCGCTCGACCAGTCTGTCAACACCGTTTTTGTGGATCTCAACGAGTGTGTCGGTACCGCATCCACCGCTCAGACCATGAAGAACGCTGGCATCACTGACAAGATCGACGCTAGCTCCCCGTATAACACGCTCGGCATCAATTCCGTCAGCGCGCTCGAACTGGCCAATGCGCACGCAACGATTATTTCGGGCGGAGTACGGCATACGCCACATATCGTCGCGTCGGTCAAGAACTCGGATGGCAAGGAGCTGTATCAAGCCCCCACATCAGGGACGACCGTGTTCAACAAGCAAGATACGCAGCTCGTTGCTCAAGCGATGCGCGGAGTCGTGCTACACGGAACCGGTCGGCAACTCGCAGGTTTAGGCCGTGAATTTGCCGCGAAGACTGGCACCGCAAACGATCAGACCGCGTACTCGTTTGTCGCTTCAACGCCTTCGCTCACAACGGTCTTTGCCGTTTGGAACGTCAATGAGAAAGGTTCGCCAGCCAAGCTCCCGTTCAGGATCGCAGGACTTGCAGAAAGCCAATACCCGGAGCAACTCTTCGTCCGCTATGCGCGATCTGCCTATCGCGGTGCTAAAGCCGAGACATTCCCGCTCGCCACAGATAAAGGACGTATCGGCGGACCAAATGGAACATGGGGCTTGGGTTACGGCTCATCCGCGTATTCGATGGCTGGTCAAGCAGGACGGGATTTCAGTTCTGAAAGCAGACGCACATACCCTCAAACCGAATGGAGAGAACGCCGTCAGTATTCTGAGCAGGAAAATGAGCGCCGCACTTCGCCGAATTCTCAAACGGACCAAGGAACGAATGCTGCTCTGGAAAACTCGCAATCCCGTACGGATAACGCCGATAACGCTAATAACGCGGGCAATCAATCGGGTGAGCAGCAACCGACTACGCCGCAGCAGTCTAGCGACAAGAGTAACGAATCAAACTCCTCGACGAACGGCGAAAACCACAACAGCACGTCTTCTGGCGAACAAGGAAACCAGTAGACTGGATACCTCCTGCTTGCCGCATACGGTTTCACACGGGTGAAATTTAAGCGAGAAGGGAAACTCCACGTCGTCGTGAGCAGTATGCGTTACCGATCCACGTATGTTTGCTCGTTGGCCACATTGACCCAAGACGCGGAGAACCTTGGCTCATCCAGATGCTAGGGACTCTCCCATCAGAACTACGCGATCCGAGCAAATTAAAGCCGTTCTTCCGAACGAGCCAATCTGGGTGCTGCGTCGCCATCGCCAACCCCTCCTCCAGTGTGAGCGGCTGGAATCCATCAGAATCGATGAGCTTACGCGCTACATCTGGTTCGCGGTTCGTATATCTCGTTCCCGTATGCGGGTTGATCACGATATAAAACGGACCCTCCGGCGGCATAAAATCTTGCGGCATAAAACTCGCAATATCGCGAGGCGGCATTGTTGAGAATCCTGCATTACGTCCGATTGCCGTTCGTTCGATTAAAGACTCCGGTGAAATAAGCTCACGCGTTGGTACAAGGAGAATATCATCGGCAATTTCAACCTGATCAAGGGCAGTAATTAATGGCTGAGCTAAAGCAATGAAGTCCTGCGCCGCCATATTGGCAACATTCGGGTATCCTAACGCCACAATTCGCTTGAGCTGAGCCCGAGCGACATCACCAGTTCGTGACATACTGATTCCCCTTTCATCCCGTGATCGTACTGCGACCTGCCAGAGCACGTCCCAACGTAATCTGATCAGCGTATTCAAGATCTGCCCCGACAGGCAAACCGGAAGCCAAACGGGTTACTTTCACGCCGACCGGAGTGAGGAGCCGTGCCAAATACGTTGTTGTCGCTTCGCCCTCTACATCTGGGTTCAGCGCCAAAATCACTTCCTTCACACTCCCATCTTCCAGCCGCTTCAAAAGGCTCTTAATACGCAAATCCGCCGGAGTGATGTTCTTCATCGGATTAATTGCACCACCGAGCACGTGATACAAACCTCGATATTCCCCCGTTCGATCCATTGACATGATGTCGCTCGGATGTTCGACGACGCAAATGGTACTGCGGTCACGTCTAGGATCAGAGCAGATTTCGCATGGACTCTTCTCAGTCACATTTCCACAAATTTCGCAGAACTTAACTTTCTCCTGCAGATGGATGATGGAGTCTGCCAGATGACGAACATCCTCTTTCCGCGTCGACAGCAGATAAAAGGCGATCCGCTGAGCTCCCTTCGGACCAATGCCAGGCAGCTTTGCGAATGAGTCAATGACATCCTGAATTGCGCCGTCATAAATCAGAGCCATTTCTTCACCTTCCTCTACTTCTTATCCGTGTTCTGGGTGTTTTGACCGTTCTGTCCATTTTTTGCTAACTGAGTTGCTGTGGACGGAGACGCAGGCTTACTTGCAGAAGGACGCTGAATATTCTTCGCTTTGTTCTTCTTCGGCATGATGATCTTCGCCTCCTGCTTTTGCTGCTCAGAGGCATTAGCCCCATTCGGAGCCGGGATCGTCGTGACTGCTTTGACGTCAAAGATCGCCTTGACCTGATCCAAACTCAACATTCCGTTCGTATCTTCAACGGAATCTTTTTTACTATAAACATCATTTTCAGCACGTACTCGCGATTTCGCAGCCGGGACAGAAGAAATCGGAGACTGCGTAGACGCGTCTGATACCGAGGAAGCATGAGACGAGTGCGATACTGGCGTGACCAACGGAGTCTTTGCTTCGACGGCAGATTTCGTCTCAGAAACCGGCTTTCCTGTGCCAGGTATGACCTTCAGATCATCTTGCCCAGCCCACGGGTCATTCATATCTTTCTTCGAGGGGACTGGAACTACTTTCGCATGATGCGATGGAGCTGCAGGAGCTAATGCTGCGGGCGTGACGTCTTTTTCAAACTGATTTGTATCAACGCGTGAAGCTGGCGCAAAACCATCATCAGTTACATGAGCAACATCATGATGATGACTACCTTCATCGTGATGTGTCGCCTTGCGATCACCTGTTCCTGGAGAAGCAGTTTGTTCTTTATCTTGACCAGTGGCCTGCTCGCCGTGAGCGTGAACCTGACCGTTCGCATGAGCAGAAGACTGAGATCCGGTAGGTTGCTCGCTGGCGGTACCCACTTTTATTTGTGCCGTCCGCTGAGCAATCTGAACTTTAATTTTCATCTGCTGTTGCGGACTCAAACTGCGCATCTGATGAACAGCTTGGCCATTGGCAGCAACGGGACTTGGGGCGATCGATGCTCGCGGACCGAAGACACGACGAACCGCCTTTTGAACAAGAGCTGGAACTGGTTGATGATCTGCTGAGACAGCTAGGGCAAAAGCATGCTGCGAAAGTGGCTCATCAAACGTCAAAATGAGGTGGCGGCCACCAACGGCATTGCGCCTGAAGTCGACCTGAGGAACACGCTGTGCGTTCACATACCGCTGCATCAGCTCTGGAAGCCCTGCAACAACTTTCTTCCACAACTCCATTTCAGAGAGTTGCTGTGAAGCCGACGTTTGCTGCGTCGGTGCAGGTTGAGCCGGAGTCTTCTGAGTCGGTGCAGATGGCTGCGGTGTGTGAGCAACTGGTTGCGATTGTGACTGCGGCTGGGCATCAGACACAGTATGCGACTGTGATGGCAACGCAGGTGCTGGTTGTGAAACTGAACGTGTAGCTGCCGGTTGAGATGGAACCGTACTGGCTACTCGCGGATGCGCAGGATGAGGAGCAGGAGTACTTGTTCGCAGTCCGATATGAGCCGGCTTCTGAGATGCCTGCTGCTGATTTTCGTCCATCACTTCTAACAGCCTGGCAGCCAGCAATTCCAGCTTCATACGAGGTGATGTTGCACCTGCCATATGCGCAAGCGTATCGTTCGTCAGATCTGCTAGCTTTGTCAGCTTTTCCAGCCCCAACGCCTGAGACTGTTTACGGAGAACCGAGCTCTGCTCTTCTTGAGCCTCCTCACCAAGTGCAGAAATAGCATTCTGTCCAGCAAGTTTGAGAACGAGCAAATCGCGGAAGTGCGCAAGGAGATCCTCAACAAAACGCCGCGGTTCGTATCCATCGACAACAACTTTCTCGACAACCGAATACAGTTTCGCACCATCGTGAGCGATCAAACCGTCTACTGCACCCGCAATAAGTTCTGTCGGCGTGAATCCAAGAAGTTCACTGGCATCAGAAAGTTTGATAACGCCATTCTCAGACCCCACCATCAACTGATCGAGTACAGAAAGAGTATCGCGAACAGATCCACCGCCAGCTCTCATGACGAGATTCAGGACACCTGCTTGAGGCGTGATCTTCTCTTTTGTGCAGATCTTGGTCAGATACGGGCCCATGATCTCCGGAGGAACAAGCCGGAATGGATAGTGATGCGTCCTCGAACGAATCGTGCTGATGACTTTGTCAGGTTCTGTGGTGGCAAAAATGAACATCACATGTTCAGGTGGCTCTTCGACAATTTTAAGAAGCGCATTGAACCCTTGCTGTGTGACCATATGAGCTTCATCGAGAATGAAGATCTTGTAGCGATCACGCACCGGCGCAAAAGTAGCACGCTCACGAATTTGACGTGCATCTTCCACACTGTTGTGACTTGCCGCATCGATCTCAACAACATCAATAGAGCCCGGTCCATTAGCAGCGAGATCTCGGCAACTCTGACACTTTCCACACGGGTGCGATGTCGGACCTTTGACGCAATTGGCGCACCGGGCCAGGATGCGAGCAGTACTGGTCTTCCCACACCCACGTGGGCCAGAGAAGAGGTATGCGTTCGTCAGCTTATTGTTATCGAGCGCACGCGCGAGAGGAACTGTGACCTGATCTTGACCAATCACTCCTTGAAGAGTGTCTGGCCGATACCGTCGATACAAGGCTAAAGCCATGATCTTCCTCCCGTATCACAGATATGACTATTAAGGACTCTGTGCCACCTATCGTACCCGTTGACCAACAATGGTCCGCCTCTTTTACGAAGGGTCAAATTCTCCTGACGCATTTGCACTTTCTCGGCAAGGAGTAGGACCAGCACGTGAGAGAACAGTCACTTGTGGGAAAAATATTACATGCGTGGCATAAGAAACCGTCACTTTCATATCACTCGTGGCAATGTCTTTCGTACACGCAGTCATTTCGGCATGATTGAGTTCAGCACACCTTTTTGCTACTGCACATGCAGACCCTCCTGCCACAAGACCGTTATCCGCCGATGAAGCAGCCAACGCAGCTGTATCTGCAGCCACCTGAGCTCGTTCACGACAAATAAACAGTTTCCCAGCAACGAGAGAAGCTGCCAGCATCACACTGATGATCATGATGAGCATGATTCCCAGTACCGTACCCGAACCGGAAGCATGCGAAGGAAAAACACGAGCAACTAGCGAGCGCAACGGTACCCACGAATGAGGTGCATGGTGAGAATGAGTCATTTTCACTCTTCCCTTCCGTAAGGAATACCAACCGCAGTCTGCTGAACGGTGAGTGGGAACACATGAAGAGCACCTGCTCGAATTGGACACGTCAGCGTCAACTGCACTCCGGGTGAAACTGACGAGAATGCAAGGTGCGACCCATGGGGTGCATGTTCTACAACTGTCTTCTCTACTTCACTGCGCTGTTCTGACGAATCAACCGATTGCCCTATCAAGCGAGCACCCATTGAAACGGCATCTTGGCAGTCCATACGCGTGATGACCGCTGACCCCGTACACAGGAGAAGCCCTGCTAAAAGTGCGACAAGAGGGAGGATGACTGCAAATTCTGCTGTCACAGTTCCTCTTTCATAACGATGAGATCGATTGCAATTCCATTGTTGCCAATTCACAATCTCCTCCCTTCATACATGTGCTTACAGGTAGTGAAATGGTGCGAAACTATGCTGCTTTCAAACCGCGCGTGATTAATGCGGTAAGTTGAGATTTCACCTCAGGAGATTTCAAAATGAGAGCGAGAACACCTGCAAAGCCAGTTGCTGCAATCAAAATAACGGCATACTCAGCAGTCACACTTCCCGATGCTTTCTGCTCAGCGAACGCTGATTGAACACCAACTTTCACACGTAGCAACACATAATCAGCCTGGTTACGCAGACGCTCTATCTGCTGATGTATCCGCTGAATTAATTGTGACCAATGCGCACACAACGCGCTCTTTTGAACCTTCATTTCTCATCCTTTCCTTTGGAATTCCCGCCAATACGACCACACACTGAACCACAACAACGCCATTGCAACAGCGCTGTTTTCCCGGTGGCGGCGCGCGAATACCGTTGTCACATAAAAGGAACAGCATCACTCACCCCATTCCTGCGTATGAGACGATGGATGGAACGACAGCTATCAGAATGAACGCCGGCAGAAAACACAAGCCGACCGGTACGAGTAATCGGATTGATAAGCGCGACGAGATCGATTCCAATCGGGTACGCAAACTCTCTTCTTGACGCCCGATCACTCGTTGCAACTTCATGTCAGCTGACACACCCATACACCATGAATCGTGAAGCGCAGACTCAAGAATCTGAAGGCGGGTACACGGCGAATACGCGAGCGCGGCTTTCCATGCGCCAGACCACTCTTCGCCCTCCTCCAACATGTGGGCAATCCGTCTCAAAGCTGGAATCGATCCACACTGTCCAATCGCTTTTAAAGCACCTGGTAGTGGTTCTCCCGCCTGAAGGCAGACACGGATCAAGCTGACAATGAGAAGAAAATCAAGTGGCGAGGAAGGATCCAGGCGCGAATTGTCTTCATCATGGAGAGCAGATACGCTTGCCAACCGTTGATATGCAAATGAGTTTGCTTCTCCCTCTTCACCCGAATTCATGGTGGTGAGCTCATGAAGAAGAGAGGTAATTCCCCCACTCTGGCCGCTCGATACGTCAGACTGCACCGAACGAAGAAGAAACTTCACCCACATCGACCCGATCACAATGCATAAACCACTGCACAGTGCGCATATCACACCAGGGATGGTGCAGAAAAACTTGAAAGGCTGAGCCCCCGACGCAATCTCTCCTATAAGCATGACTGGCATGAGAATAAGAAAGAGACGAACTGTTGCTTCCGGGACGGCACACGCGCGATCTTGCAAAGTCGCATACCGCTCTTGTCGCTTTTCAATTCCTTCAAGGACAGCTAAACAATCAGATGCCCGACAACCCACTTGCATGCACACATCCATGACCGTCTTCAAACGATGTGCCGCTCGAACACAATCTACGTCTGACGCTTTCGTACACCGACAGGCAAGGGCACCGATGAGCCATGTCACCGTCACTGATCCCGCTGGCCGTGAGCCTAATGCTGCTATCACAGCATCGCGGAGACTTGCTCCAGCTTGTACGCCGTCTTCGAGAGTCTCAATCACGTCCACAATTCCTTCTTCGACCGCCTGATCTGAAGAAGAACCGCTAGCAATGAGAAATTGAGGGTGACTGCGCTGAATAATCGCAGACCATCGCTTGTCAGCAACCTCTGCCATGGCAATCACCTCCGTTCGAGCTGTCATCCGCCACATCGCATTCATGTGGGAGATCCCAGCGACGAGCAAACTCCGTCATCGCAGGCTCACAGTGCGGCGCTGATCTCCCGTCCCACGAAAGAGCAACAGTTCCCGTCAATTTTTCTTGAGGAGTCAGTGTTAAAAAGCCAATTTGAGCAATTCGACGGTGCCCGGTCTCGAAATCGCGACTCAAATGGACCACCACATCAAATGCCTGTGCAGACAGATGAGCAGTCAGCTGTGGATCAAGATCAGCGAGCAGACCGAGCGTGATCAGGCGGGATGGCACGCGCTCGAGGCTATCGGCATGTACAGTGACGAATCCTCCACGATGTCCTGTATTGAAGGCACGCATGAGGTCCGCAATCTCTTTGCCACGGCACTCGCCCAGCACGATGCGATCTGGACGCATTCGAACCGTCGCCCGAACGAGTTCATCAAGCCCTACTCCTCCCTTCCCCTCTGCATTCGGACTGCGAGCGGCGAGACTGACGCAATCTGGTCGCCCGATCCCGCCGAGTTCGCGCACTTCCTCAACAATCACAATGCGATCGCGGGGAGGGCACGCTGAAATTAATGCTCGCACCAACGTCGTTTTGCCGGTTCCAGTTCCACCGCTGATGAGAAACGTTGCGCCGCGACTGATCAGGCAACGCAAGATTGAAATCCACTGCTCAGGCATGAACCCACGTTGGAAGAGATCTTCCAAACTCATATGCTGGCGAGCAGGCAATCGGATTGAAATACTTGCACCGGACGGAACAATCGGCTCGAGAACCGCGTGGATGCGTACACCCTGCGGATTCGATGCATCCACTAATGGATTTGATTGATCAAGACGTGCCCCCAGTTGCGCACATAAGTTAATGGCAAGTTGGCGGACAAGCATCGAGGACTGGCACGGAATTCTCGTCGTGACAGGAATCATGCCCTGACCCTTATCTGCCCACACCGTTCCATCTCCAGAAACGGCAATATCAGTCACAGCAGGGTCAGCCGCGACATCTTCCAATGGGCCGAAACGAACTCCCCACTCGTCAGGAACAGAACTCACCACCATACTTGCCCCTTCTGCCTTCTCAACTTTCCTATGACTTGCTTCCTCTGACTTGCTTCACATGCCCGTATCCGTGTCAAAAGACGAAGAAAATGCACTGCGCAAACACCGGTTCAAGACAGCACGTGATGTGGGAGGAATGCGATTAATACCCAGACCTTGCGCAAGTGAAGAGGCCAAGCTGGGATCTGGCTTCAATAACCCCATCACTGGAACATTCAGATATGCGCATATTTCTTCCTCGCTTAACGTTCCATAACTGCGATTCCGGCTCGACGAACAAAATCCGACAGGCGGAGTGACGAGGAGACCGGCGATCGGTGTACCCCGCATGTGATGCTGCTCCATCAGTGCTCGCTCACTGGCTACCGCTTGAACAGTCATAGGAACAAGATCAAAACACCGAATTCGACACTTCGTCCGCGTTTCAAGATCGCGCGGAAGGTGCCTATCCGTTCCACAATCGATGACAACAACATCAGAGGCCTGACACAAGGCCTCATACGCAGCGTCTACTTCCCACGAATGCGTTTGCTGGTTATTCCATGGATCAGCACTGAGCAGCGAAATTCCTTCCCACTGCGGTAATTGTTCAACGAGCGCGTGTGGATCCAGCGAACCAAGCGGAGCATGGATTTGACTCCACCGCAGCCCCTCATCCGCCTCCATTCCCAGCAAAACATCTAATCCACCCCGGTCTGGGCTCGCATCAGCCAAACTCACATGCAATTCGGACGCTCTCGATTGTGATGCTGCTAGCGCAAGAAGAGCCGCAAAGACACTCGTTCCGCACCCACCGCTTGCTGACGAAACCGCCAGACAGAGACACTGATGAGTGCTACTCCTGGTTTGGGCCCTCTCAGACAAAGCACTGTGCTGAATTGCTGAGCGCGGAGACGCGGTCCCTGCACGCTCATATGTTGCTATCGCCATGACCCCAGAATCGCAGTTCCACAACGAAAACGAGAGCAAAAATAAAAATGTGACCGGATCACTGATTACATGCGATCAAACCGCGTCTTTGTGCGCTTAAGGGAAAGAAGACTCGTGTGGATAACTCGAGAAACTGAGAAAGATTGTTAATACGCGTATGTAATACTGATTCGCTCAAATTGCGACAAATAATGAAACGCCGCAAATGACGAATCTCATTGATCGCACGCTATCATTTCGATCAATATCGATCGCATTATCCCGGTTCCACAACGTTCTTTACACAATTTGGAACAATATTTGTGCATATTTGTTTCATTACATAGATCAAATTTACTGGATGCAACATTATAAAGATGATTGCATTCACGCCAACTTCTGTCATAATGAAGGTACAAGGAAAAAAGAAAAGAGCAGATGCCCACAACGTGATCCCGAGAGGATTAAGGACGTTGGGTGGAATAAATAAATATACTTACCACCGCAACGATGGTGTTGTGATTTTCCTGCTCATCCTTGTTGGAGGGGTTCTGAAAATACTTCAGAACCCCTCTTTTATGCTCTCCATGTCTTGATGATCATATTTTTGTCTTCACGGTCATATTTCGCAGTGCTTTCCAGCTTCTTCTCGCGTCACTGTGACAGATTTCCACTTTTCCACATCTTTTCACCCGGTTACACACTGTTACCAAAAGCCCCATAAAATAATGAATATGTCACAAATTTTCAACGCGCCGTCGAAGGCGGAACTTCGTGAGCAGATTGCAGAACACATTGCTGAAGTTCCAAAGTCGGGAAAAGGCCCTCTCCAGAACGAACTGGCCGAGTCGACCTTGCGCCAAGGTCACCCTCTGCTTGAAAAGAAGCTGCCGGCCAACCGAATTTATGACAGAGAGTTGAGTTGGCTTCGTTTCAATAATCGTGTTCTGGATCTCGAGAAGGATCCACGCGTTCCACTGCTGGAGCGTGCTCAATTCGGCTCTATTTTTGCCTCAAATCTCAATGAATACTTTATGGTTCGTGTCGCAGGGCTCAAGCGTCGGCTCGAATCCGGTCTCGCAACAGATACTCCGAGCGGCATGACACCACTTCAGCAGTTGCATGCGATTTCCGTGCTGAACCATCAAGAGCAGCAGGATCACGCGCGTTACACGATTAGTACGTTGTTGCCAGAGCTCGCTAAACAGCATATCGAGCTTTTGAAGTGGAATGAGCTCACCATTGACGAGCAAGAACACCTCACACACTTCTTCCATGAGGAGGTCTTCCCCGTTCTGACACCACTCGCAGTCGATCCAGCGCATCCGTTCCCATATATCTCGGGTAATTCACTGAACTTGGCTGTTATCGTTGAGAATTCTGCATCGGGGAAGTCCCATTTTGCTCGCGTGAAGGTTCCTGATAATCTTCCACGCTTGATTCGCATCGATGACCACAACGACAGTGATCAGTCTGGGAATTCCACCGATCAGCCAGTTTCATACCGGTACATCACTATGGAAAATCTCATGATGGCTCACTTGGATCTTCTGTTCCCGGGAATGACGATTCGCGAGGTACATGAGTTCCGTATCACCCGCAATGAGGACATTGAGCTCGACGAGGATGATACCGAAAATTTGCTCACCGAGATGCAGAAGGAACTGCAGCGCCGTCGATTTGGTCAACCAGTGCGCTTGGAGATCAACCAGGACTCCACTCCGTTCCTTGTTCATCTGCTCGCCACACAAGTCGGTGTGACGGAAGATGAGATTTATCGTTTGCCTGCTCCACTCGATTTCACATTCTTGTCCGAGCTGCATCACAACGTTGACCGTCCGGATTTGAAGTACAAGCCGTACAAAGCTCCCACGAATCGAAGTGTGGCGGCTGTTCGTGACTCGTCAACGGGTGAAAGTGATATCTTCGCGGCGATTCGCAAAGGCGATATCTTGCTGCACCACCCGTATGATTCGTTCAACACGTCTGTCGTTGCTTTACTGCAACAAGCTGCTTCCGACCCGAACGTGCTCGCTATTAAACAGACGATTTATCGCACGGCTGCAGACTCGTCCATCGTTAACGCGCTCATTAACGCTGCAAAGGCCGGGAAACAGGTCTTGGCACTTGTTGAGATTAAGGCACGTTTCGATGAGCAAGCGAACATTGGCTGGGCCCGTAAACTCGAGCATGCTGGCGTTCATGTCGTCTACGGCATTGTCGGCCTCAAGACGCACTGCAAGCTCATCCTGATTGTTCGCAAAGAGAATGGCGAACTGCGGCGTTACTGCCACGTCGGAACCGGTAACTACAATCCGAGCACCGCACGCGGCTACACCGATCTGGGTTTGCTGACCTGCAATCAAATCGTCGGTCGCGACCTCACTCGTCTGTTCAACCAGCTTTCTGGCTATGCCCCACGCGAGTCGTTCCACCGTCTGCTCGTCGCACCACGCGGAATTCGTCCAGGCATTTTGGAGCGCATCCGCCGCGAGGAGAAGGCAGCACTCGACGGAAAGCCAGCGTGGATCAAGATCAAGGTCAACTCACTCGTGGACGAAAAGAGCATCGACGCGCTGTATCGGGCTAGCCAAGCCGGCGTCAAGATTGACCTTGTCGTTCGTGGAGCATGCTCGCTCAAGCCAGGAATTCCAGGCCTTTCGGATAACATTCGTGTTCACTCCATCTTGGGCCGTTTCCTCGAGCACTCCCGCATCTTCGCGTTTGCAAATTCGCAAGGTCCGCAACTCGGTGAAGGGCCGGATCATGGTCCGGAAGTCTGGATTGGCTCCGCTGATTTGATGCACCGCAACCTCGATCGACGTGTCGAAGCGCTCATCCGCATCACCGATCCGAACCAAATTAAGGCGCTCATCAACTACATCGATTTGCAGATGTCCGACAACGTCAGCAGCTGGCATGAACAGCCAGACGGTTCTTATCGTCGTTACACCACCAGCAAAGACGGTAAGCGTTTGGATGATTGCCAGGAAATTCTCATGCAACGGCATCTGCATCCGAACAAGTATTCGCAGCCGACTGTCTGAAGCCGCTTCAATAACTCAGCACGAGTACGAGCACGTGCACAAAGGAGAAATCGCAATGGGGTCGAAGAAGGATCGCGGGAAAACCGTTCTCGCTGCAGGAACAGTGATGTGGAGGCTCCCACGGCTTTCTTCCGACCTCGCCCGACTGGCTTCAAATGCGCCGGAGACCGATAACTCCCCCATGCCAATCCTTACGGATCTCTCGGATTATGTGACGTATGCCGGTGATTCCCGAGCGCTGTCAGGCAAACATGCCATGCAGCCATCGAACTCGTGTGAAATTTGTTTGATTCACCGCGCCCGATACGACGATTGGAGTTTGCCAAAAGGCCACGTCGAAAAGAACGAGTCATTTGCCCATACAGCGGTGCGTGAGACAAACGAAGAGACCGGCATCCCTGTTCGGCTTGGTGCGTTCATTGGTTCTGTCGAGTATTTATTACACGCCGACGGCAGTGAGGGTGCACGAGGTAATCACCGTGGTCCAGTCCACAATGGTGGCGAGCGCAATCCACACGATCCACCAGTTCACAAGCGTGTGTTGTATTGGATCGGCACACCGATTACGCATGCCATTGCAAAGGAACGCGTGCAGGCGTTTGGCCATTCCATCAAAAAAGACACTGAAGCAGATCACGTCGTATGGATGCCAGTGGCACAGGCGCTTGACAAGCTGAGCTATCACGATGACGTAGCGATTGTGCGTCGTTTTGCTTATCTTCTTGATCACGGAGCAGGAAGAGCTGGCGAACTCATTCTCATCCGCAGCGCGCAAGCTGAACCGCACAAGCATTGGAAGCATAAGGACTCAACACGTCCTCTTCAACCACTCGGAGCAGCGAGCGCCTATGCTCTGAGCCGTGAACTCGCGTGCTTTGCACCCGATCGGCTCATGTCATCTCCATCGACGCGAGCCGTACAAACGCTCATTCCGTATGCTATTGAGACAAATCAGTCGCTGACACCAGTTCCTGATATCTCGAGCGAAAGCCTTAATAACGATCCACAAACGGCAATAGGCTTCTTGACTGCACTCCTCGATCGCATTGCGTTGAGTGCAGCACAACAAGCAGCAAAACCTGAAGCTGTAGATGAGTCCGGAAGTTTGGCAGCTCCGACTGCGCAGGAACGCGAACCACGCCATGCGTTACATGCACACCATTCGATTGTGGCGCAAAATCCCAGCAGAGGTGGAACGGCTCGAGTGGCGGTATGCACGCACAAATCTGTGATTGAGGCTACAGTGCCTCATCTCGCGCACTTTGCTGCAAATGCTGATACTGCTCATGCTCTGACAGACGTGGGCATGGCGATGGACCCCGGCCAAGCGATGGTGATCACAGTCACACACACCGCGACCAAGCCCGTCATTGTGGACGTCCACGCCATTGCTCCAGTCGTGTACTAAAGCCGCTCAGCAGTTCACCACAACATCACAGCTGCATCACAGTTTTCCGACGACGCTAATATCCTTCTTGATCGTCTCATCACCTGGATGCCAATTGGCTGGGCACACACGGTCTCCATGCTCATACACAAATTGCGATGCCTGCAGACGACGCAAAATCTCTTCGGCGTTACGACCGACATTCGACGAAGTTACCTCGTACGCCACGACCTTGCCTTCAGGATCGAGAATGAAGTCGCCGCGATCAATCCTTCCATCTGCCTCTTCGTAAATATCGAGATCTTTCGCCAAATACGCTGCCGGATCTGCGAGCATTGGGAATTCAACTTGAGAAATATTCGCGTTCGCCTCGTGCCATGCCTTGTGATCGTAGACCGAATCATTGGAGCACGAATAGACTTTGCACCCGTTTTCAGGAATTGTGCGTAGTACTTTTGCAGATCTTCCAGCTCGGTCGGGCACACGAATGTGAAATCTTCCGGATAGAAGAACAATACGGACCAATGGCCGAGAAGATCCTTTTTCGTGACAGGTATGATCTTGTTATTTTGGAATGCGTTGACAGTGAAATCTGTGATTTCATGATTCAAGAGTGACATAAGATTTCTCCTCGCACGTGTTCCTCTATTACACGCGATCATATAGGTGTCTGAACAATTGTCCACAAACCACTCTACTTGATCGCGATATTCTGCGCACCTCACCAACTACGCCAAACGCGGAATCGTCTGTGTACGAGGTCTCGCCACCTACAATTTTATCTATAAACGATTGGAAGAAAGAAACTCACTATGACGTGTCAGTGTGCGGCTATTCAGCAGTGTCAGAGGAGAATTCCATAAGTCTGTAACTATTTTCGGGAGGGAAAGATGAGTCATCTTCTACGGCGGCATCCCACACATTCACGTCGTCCGCGGTCGCGCTTTGCTTCTCCCTCGATTCTCTGGGGCGGTGGAATCGTTTTATTCTTCGTCCTCCTGGCACTGTTCGCTGGTCCGCTGACAGCACTCACTGGCAACGATCCGTATTCAGAACATCGTTCTCTCCTTGGGCCGCGTTCTGTTCCACTTGGTTTTGGCGGTGGGATTAGTCCTTCGCATTGGTTTGGCGTCACTCCCTTGCGTGGAGTTGATCTGTTCTCGATCATTGCATATGGCACACGCGTCTCATTGGGAATTGGTTTAGCATCCACACTCATTTCCGTAGTTATTGGTGTCGCAATCGGCCTCATTGCCGGCTACTTCCCCGGTGTCACTGATGCGATCCTTTCCCGTACAATGGATGTTTTCTTCGGTTTCCCGTTTTTGATCTTTGCTATCGCATTGTCCGCAATTGTGCCAGACAGTTTTCCGCGCCCGCTTCTGCTCATCTTGGTGCTGGGATTCTTTGGATGGCCATCAATTGCTCGTCTCATACGCGGGCAAACGCTCACGCTCACCCATCGTGGGTACACGTCCGCAGCACAAGTGATGGGAGCGAGCAGTACGCACATTCTCCTCAACGAGATCATGCCCGGCCTTCTCCCGCTACTCATCGTCCGGCTCACTCTTTCGATTCCAGGGCGCATTGCAGCTGAAGCTTCTCTCAGCTTCCTCGGCGTCGGAATCAATCCACCCACGCCATCATGGGGGCGAACAATTTCTGATGCAGTCGCGTGGGCACTCGTTGATCCGATGTATTTGATTTTCCCGGGTCTCGCACTTTTCTTGGTCACATTCGGTTTCAATTTGCTTGGTGATGGATTGTCAGACGCTCTCGATCCGAAGGCCGTCATACGCGCCGAGATGACAGAGACCGCAGAAACTAGCAAGACTACTGCAACTGAGAGCAGCACGAGGAACAGCGCACCCGCAGTGGTTCAGCAAGGAGGCAATCGATGAGGATGTTTGATTACATTCTGCGGCGATTGATTTCTTCGTTGCTCGTCATTCTGATCATTGCAGTCACGCTCTTCCTCATTTTCTACATGTTTCCGTCTAACCCAGCGCAGCTTTCGTGCGGGAAGCCATGCTCTCCTGAACAGTTGCGACGTGTTTCCGCTTTCATGGGAACAGATCAACCGTGGTATGCGCAACTGGGTGCCTATCTGCTCGGTATTTTTGCAGGCAGAACGTTTGGAACAGGAGCATCCGCCGTCGTCTGTGCAGCACCGTGTCTCGGTTACTCGTTCCGTCTGAACGAACCAGTTACCACACTGATCGCAGAACGCTTCCCAGTTACCGCGTCAATCGCCGTGGGAGCGGCCGTCCTGTGGATCATCATCGGAGTCGGAACAGGCGTTCTTGCAGCTGTGAAGCGCAACACGTGGGTTGACCGTTTGCTCATGGCACTCTCAGCAATCGGGATTTCGTCACCGTCCTACCTCATTGGACTCCTCGCGATCATTGTGTTTGCCTTTGAGCTTCCAGTCTTCCCATCTGGAGGTTATGTACCGTTCTCGCGCAACCCGGCCGGATGGTTCTCTCATCTTCTTTTACCGTGGCTCGTGCTCGCACTCATCAACGCGGCGAGTTACACACGTATTACTCGCACACAGATGATTGGAGAAATGGAACAGGATTATATCCGAACTGAGCGGTCGAAAGGAGCGCCTGAATCGGTGGTTGTCGGCCGTCACGCTCTGCGCAACGCATTGCTTCCAGTCATGACGATGTTTGGCCTCGATCTCGGTTCTCTACTGGGTGGTGCTGTTCTGACAGAGCGTGTCTTCTCGATGCAGGGCCTGGGGATGCTTCTACTGGACTCAGTCACGAACTTAGATTTGCAGGTGCTCGTCGGTTCAACGCTGTTCGCAGCTGCTCTCGTCATTGTGGCCAATCTCGTGGTGGATATCTGTTACAGCTTCCTCGACCCTCGCGTTACAGTGGGGCGCTAAAACGATCCCCTTGAGTAACTGGCAGATTCATAGTGATTTGTGAACAAAGAAGGATATCAATGGCATTTCATTACTTTTTTGCACATCGTCTTCATGGAAAGCGAGGCTCAGTACGGCATGCCTCTGTCGCACTTGCCACTCTCTTTGCAGCAACAGCTCTCGTTTTATCCGGATGTGGCTCCCGCACCTCACAGACAGGAATCGGCGCTTCTCCTTCATCGTCACCGAATACTTCAGCTTCCGCTACTCCAATGAAAGGCGGAACACTGACTGTCCTCACTTCTCAGTCTTCACTCAGCCTTGATCCAGCGACGAGCCAGTCTCTGCCGACTACGACAACTGGTCTCGTTCACCGCCGTCTGACAACGTGGAAAATCTCACACGGCAAGACGACCGTTGTCCCCGATTTGGCAACAACGACTGGCACACCATCTGATCACGGTGCAGTATGGACGTTCCACCTCAAGAAAGGTCTGCGCTTCAGCAATGGCAAGCCGATCACGTCTCAGGATGTGAAGTGGGGCATCGAACGAAGCTTTTCAGACACGTTCACCGGCGGACTAAGCTACCACAAGCAACTTCTCGCCGGTGCAGCGAATTATCATGGGCCATTTTCCGGTCAACAGCTGAACTCGATCGAAACACCTAATGACTCAACGATCATCTTCCATCTCAACTCCCCGTTCGGCGCATGGCCGTGGGTCGCTTCTCTCATCTCGTTTGCCCCGGTCCCGCGCGGTGATGGAACGCAAAAAAGCTACGGAAATCACCCCGTCACCTCTGGCCCGTATCAAGTGCAATCTAATTCCCCAGGCCGTGAACTCGTTCTGACGCGTAACCCATATTGGAAGGCATCCACTGATAGTGTTCGGAAAGCTTATCCGAACCGCATCGTGTACCGCATGGGTCAAGACGATACTGTCGCTGCTCAGCAGATCATGCAAGGTGTCAATGGTGGCGATACGTCGATTCTCGGCGAATTCGTTCCACCGGCTCAGCTGGCACAGGCTCAAGCAAATCCACAGTATTCACAGCTTCTCGTCACCTCTGGAGATGGAGCACTTGAATATATCGCTATCAACACGCGTCATATTCGCAATCTCGCTGTTCGCCAAGCAATTCTGTGGGCAACCGACCGTGCTGGCTATCGCACGGCAGCCGGCGGTGCAATTGCAGGAAACTATGCCACTACGCTCATCACCCCTGGTATTGCAGGCCGACAAAAGTACGATCTCTACCACGTCCCGACGGGTGGTGATCCAGCTCGCGCTCGAGCCATTCTCAAACGAGCACATGTCACCGTTCCGACACTCAAGATGGTGATTCAGCAGAACAAGACTGAGCAAGCGAGCGCAATTCAGAGCTCGCTCAAGAAGGCAGGCATCAACGTTCGCATTCAGGTGTTGGATTCTGGGGTGTACAGCGATACCGTCACGAATAACCAAGGCAATTACGATCTGACAATCGCCAGCTGGCAGCCTGACTTCCCAGACGCGTACGCCAATCTTGCGCCGCTGTTCTCCTCCTCGATGATCGGCAACGGCAACCAGAATATGTCCCGCTACTCCAACCGTGCAGTAGACGCGCTCATGACTCAAGCGACGCAAACGGTAGATCAAAAAGCAGCTGGAAAGTTGTGGGCACAGGCGGATCAGCGCATTATGCACGATATTCCGGTTGTCCCACTCATCTATTCGCACAACACATTCATTCACGGTTCGCGTGTTGCGGGCTTTGACATCGGCAATTTCCCGGCATATCCGGATTATTTGACGATGGGTTTGACACGCGACTAAACGCACTTAAGCAGACAACTGGGAAGGAGACACGATGCCATCTCAGACACAAGCTCTGATGAAAGCCTCAACAGAAGATGAGACGTGGAAAGGCGAGCACCCGATTATCCGCGTTGACAATCTCAGTGTCAGTTTTCATAGCTCACCGGTCACCCACAACATCAGTTTGCGTCTCTTCCCCGGCCGTCTCACAGCGCTTGTGGGTGAATCCGGATCCGGTAAATCGGTCACATCGATGGCACTTCCGCGCCTCGATCCACCCACTGCACGCGTCAGCGGATCAGCGGTCTATCAATCTGCCATCTCGCACGAACACGCCACCGCACAAACCACGAAAACTGATCAACAACCACACATTTCTTCTGACTCGAGCAAATCCAGTGGTTCCAACACAACTCACAGCTCCGACCAATCCAGTGATTCTATTGATTTGCTCTCCCCGAATGCACCTGTTCGCACAATCCGCGGTGGACTAATCGGAACCGTCTTCCAAGAGCCGATGGCTGTCTTCGACCCCTTGCCGACAATCGGTCATCAAATTGAGGAGGCACTCGAATTCCACACTCCCGGCCGATCACTATCTCGTGCCGAAAAGAAACAAAAAGTTCTCGACCAGCTTCGCGAAGTCGGCCTTCCAGATCCTCAGCGCATTTGGGCATCTCGGCCACACGAACTTTCCGGAGGTCAGCTTCAGCGTGCCATGATTGCGATGGCGATCATCAATCGTCCTCGCGTTCTCATCGCCGATGAACCGACTACTGCCCTCGATGTCACGACACAAAAAGGGATTCTCGCGCTTCTGACTCGACTCGCTCATCGTCGCCAGCTGGCAATCCTTCTCATCACACACGATATGGGTGTGGTGTGGGAAAGCGCCGATTACGTCTACGTCATGCAACATGGCCGAATTGTGGAACAGGGTCCGACGCGTCAGCTTTTCGAACATCCACAACAGGCATATACGCGTGAGCTTCTCGCAGCTGTTCCTCGCCTCACCATTCCAGCAACCACTCCAGTGACTACCTCGGCCACCATCCCGGTCACAGCTTCTACTGAGCACGCCTCAGCGCATGCACATGTTTCACGTGAAACAATGGCCGAGAAAACAGAGTCTGAAAAAACTTCTGCACTCGTCGAAGTCTCACACGTCTCCTTCACGTATCCGTGCCACGGGCTATTCCACCGCTCTTCTCGCGGTTCTGGACCGGCGCTCACTGACATCTCATTCCGCATTGATGCAGGTAAAACGCTTGCACTGGTGGGCGAGTCAGGTGCTGGAAAGACGACGCTCGCTCAAATTCTCTCGGCTCAACTTCACCCACAATCAGGATCCGTACTCATCAACGGACAAAATATCGAGCATTTGAAAGGATCTGCACTGCGACAGGCTCGGTCGCACATCGGCTACGTGTTCCAGAATTCAGCATCAGCACTCGTTCCCACACGCACAGTCGGATGGAGTATCGCCGAACCACTGACGATTCACACGAACTTGAACTCTTCTGCAATTCGCGATCGCGTGACAGCACTCATGAAAGATGTCGGCCTTAATCCCGCACTGGCGTCTCGGTACCCGTCTCAGCTCTCCGGTGGGCAGCAGCAACGCGTTGGAATTGCACGGGCATTAGCTCTTCATCCTCGCCTCCTCATTGCAGATGAGCCGACGAGTTCTCTCGATGTGACAGCGCAAAAGCGCGTGCTTGATCTTTTCCATCGTCTTCAAAATGAATATTCCTATGCATGCCTCTTCATCACGCATGATCTAGGGATCGTCCAGGAGATTGCGGACGACGTTGCTGTTATTCTGCACGGCACGATTATGGAGCAAGGGCCTGTTGACAGCGTACTTGCTCATCCGCACGCTGACTACACGCGCACACTGTTGGATGCTTCGCCACATATCGGTGTGCTGCCTCAGCCACCCCACACATCTCATTCATCTCACGCATCGGCCGACGATGAGAGAGAATAGAAAATAGGGAAACGAGAGCGCAGGACCCCAGGGAAGGAAATTATGACAGTCAGATCTGTTCAGCACGCATTTGAAGGTCATCGCTATGGTGCACGGAGGCCAGCTCGTCCTGCCCAGCTATCAGAAGAATCGCTCAACGTGCTTTCAAGCGGAATCGATCCGCAGCAAGTCGACGAAATGAGTCACCAGTCTGCTCTTGCCCTTCTCCATCGCGTTCATACATCCGCAAATCCTGAACTCGTTTCACGTGTCCTCACACTCGTTGATCGTGAAGGTGTCGATATCATCGCTGAACTGTGGGCAAAGTCCGAACCAGATTCGCTTCCTGGAATGATGTGGCGACTGTACATGCTTCGCTCGTGGATGCAGTCTGGCAGTGATACGCTCACACGCTTTTGGAATCTCGGCGAACCAGCAGAAGGTGCCGCTTCCGCTATCGCAGGAATTGACGAATACCCGACACCGACTGACATTGCCAAAACTGCTGATTCGATTCTTTCGGGTGCTTTCACCGGTGATTTTGCAGTTGCGCTTGACCGGGCTAGCACGTTCACGAATGTGATCGCACGGGGAATGGAATCGCTCGCCTTGCGCTGGACAAAACAGTTACCATCTTCCCTTGCCGATGATGATCCACGACAGGCCTTGCAAACGCAGGAAGCCCGACAAGCAGAACACGAAGCTCGAGCAAATGCTCGCGTGCGCGAAAGGATGTCTCAAATCACCCGTTTGCGGTCGACAGCAGCTCGCCTCGAGCAAACTTCCCGTGATTTTCACGAAGGCGCTAATGAGTGGAGGAATGGCAAGCTCGTCTAAAAATTGCTTGCGACCGGCATCACATGTGACTGGCATCGGTTTTCTCTCGGCGTCGGCACCGCCCAGCTTTGATGACAATGCTGATACGAATGTACAAATGCCGACACATCCAATTTGTTGATCTTTTGGCTTACAGAGCGAAATTAACGACGTACCATTGTCGAAATCGGGACTCGCCCCTTAAAATAGAAGCCGCGTCGGGTCATTTCATAGCCCCGGGCTCCATTTATTGCCGCTTCGAGCGGCGTTCGACGCCGACTGGCGCTTCGTGACCCGACGTTTTTAAGCTTTTCAGGCGTTCGGGAATGCATGCAGTATAATAAATGATGTATTTAGCCCCTTTAGCTCAATGGCTAGAGCAGCGTCCTTTTAAGTCGTGGGTTGTGGGTTCGAGTCCCACAGGGGGCACCAGTAAGGGTTTCGAGCATTGCTCGGAACCCTTTTTCATGCCAAAAACGGCGTCATTTTGCGGAAAAGCCCCATTTTCCAACGATCTTCTGATACGCGAGAATATGATGAAATATTCCATAAAATGATGATTCTAGGTACTGCATCAGGTATCAGTTCGTGCTTCAGGTTTTGAAACGGTGCAAGGAAATTGTGGCTGCCCACCGACCACGCGCTAAACGTATTCTCGGCATACACCGTAAATTTTATGATGATGAAGAAAACGACCACCGACTCATTCGGTAACCATGTGGAGGAGAGCTGAGAGGAATGTTCTGCATCTATTGCGGCGCGACGATTGGGAAAGACGACAAATTCTGCCCGTCATGCGGCAAATCGACAACATGACGTCAGTCAATGCAACCATCACCATCAGTAGTGCCGCAACCACCAATACCTTCACAAAAGTCAACCGCAAAGCCACCAACACCGCCGGCACAGCCTCCGTTGCCTCCACAAAAGCCAACGGTTGCGCAACCGATTATCAAGCAGTCGACACCTGCGACGCAATCTCCGACAACTCCACCACAGCTAACATCTTCGCCACAGCCGCCAGCACCCCTTGCGCCTGCACCGGTCAAGAAAACTTCCCCGGCTGGTACTACCGGCACCACCGCGACAGTCTGGATTCTCTCTACCGTGGTCGTTGTGCTGATAGCTGCGCTTCTCGTAGTAGGTATTCTTTTCGGGACCGGTACAATCGGTTCACACGCGCATAATTCCGCCTCCTCTGCAGCGTCACAATCAGAGACAAATTCAGTGAATCCAGATCGTTTCTCGAAGAAATCGGGGTCCTCCCATCAATCCACCGGCTCTCACGCAGACGACAGTTTTGGTCCATCGCAGACCCCGCAGGAAATAGTCGCCTCCGCTCAGAACGGTGACTTCTCTCCGATCGCCGGTACCTACTGCTCGACGGGCAATGCTTCAAACTGCCTTGCGGTCAGCAAAACGGGCCATATCACCGGCACCAATGTCACTACCTTTTCCGGAGAGAGCCACGACATTGATTCCACTGTGACGACCGCAACGAATGACGTCTTCACATTTACCAGCCATTCTCCCAACGTCGTGATGGCGCTCAACCCACCTGCGTCCGATGCGGTCTGCCACCACGATGATGGCAGCACGACGACCGGGAAACAGTGCGTGATCGAGAACTCGAAGGGCACGGTCTTGCGCCCACAAATCGACAAGCCTGATTATTACCTTTACTTCTTCCGTAACCCGTCGATGACGCGAGCCCAATACCTCTCGGGTTACAAGGGACTTGAAATAGACGGTTCTTCCTCCACACTCGCCGATAGCGAGATACCGAGCGGCAAGCGACCATTCATCGTCGTGGAGCCGAGCTTCTACCACGCTCAGTACCGCACCGCCTCAGAAGTCTTTTATTTGCAAAAGTGAAGCTGAATACAGGCGAAGCTAAGTAGAACTAGGTCAATTGTGTTCATCAGTCACGTCAATTCGGAGTTTTATCAATTCGCCTGTGCATAAAACTACTTACGTAATCTCACTTTTATGTGAAGGAGGAGAAGCACAGCTCCCGCGTTCGACCATATGAGTCTGATAAGTAAAAATTGATGGCGCTCGAGAAGAAGACACATTCTCTTCTACAGACTGTCTGCCCATCTGTTCAAAAGCTTCATCAACCATACGCGCAACAGGATGACAGAATGTCGTCAACGGAGGTTCAGCATGCTTACCAGCCTCAATTCCATCACAGCCGAGTACAGATAACTCATTAGGAACAGCGACACCTCTTTGTTGGGCAGCAACGAGAACTCCCAAAGCGATAGTGTCCGATGTTGAAAAGATAGCCGTTGGACGAAGCGGCGCGGGATCAGAGAGAAAGGCTAGTGCTGCTGCACGGCCGGACTCCATCCAACCAGGTGTATCAGATACCCAACGCTGCGGTAATCGACAATGTTCCTGCTGAAGTGCAGCACGAAAACCATCAAGACGAGCACTGTTACACGGTACGGTTAGAGGACCACAAACAACTGCAATCCGCCGATGCCCAAGGTGAAGAAGATACTGCCCTGCCACAAACCCTGTTCTCCAGTCGTCGATACGATATTCTGTCGATTCTTGAGCTGGACGACCATCTAAAGAAAGAACCGAATAGACGATATTAAGCCTGTCACAAACACGACGATCCTCCATCGGAATGTAAGGATTGTCAAACAAAACAGCCACAGGGTGCGCACGCTCGATGGCTCGAATATAAACGTCGTTGCCGATATCTCGTCCAGTAATCGAGACAACCATGCCGTGCTCGGATGCATATCTAAAAGCACCTTTCAGCAAATCTGGAACCCACGGCTGAGACAGATCTCGGCAGACGATCATAATCGTATGCGAACGCGGATGCCTCACTGGCCGTTTGGAATAATTAATCCGTGATAAAAGCGCATCAATACGATTGCGCGTTTCCTGTGACACACCAGGTCGACCATTAATAACTTTGGAGATAGTAGAAGGTGTCGTATTCGCCATCTGAGCGATCTGGACAAGTTTCGGACGTGCCATAACGAAGTTCTCCAGCTTCTTTTTATCACGAAATTTCTTTTTAAATCTCTTTTTACTTGTTATTTCTATACTATTTAACTATTTTTGATTGCGAAATTTCTTTCTTCTCGTCCAGTCCGCTCTTTTTCGCTAGCCAATAATTGCGTAGAGGAAACAAATCTCAACAAAGGAGTTGAAATGTCACACACCCTAACTGCTGGCAGCGGCGCGGACGTCAAACTCTCCCTGCGCGAGAAGCTGGCGTATGGTGCCGCAGACACTGGGTACAATCTCGTCTTCAATGTCTTGACGATGTATCTGATGTTTTATTACACGGATGTAGCGGGTCTCGACGTACTAAAGGTTGGCACACTTTTCCTTGTCGTCCGTCTGCTTGATATCATTGCCGGACCTCTAGTGGGCGAACTAATTGATAAGACACATACCCGTTGGGGAAAAGTTCGTCCATGGTTCCTCTGGTTCTCCATCCCCTTCGCCATTACCGGCGTATTGGTCTTTAGCGTTCCTCGCATTTCTCCTAGCGGTAAGCTCATTTGGGCATATATTACCTACATTCTCATCAGCTTCGTAGCAGCTGGTGCCGGCACCCCGACAACCGCTATTCTGCCGAATCTTACGACAAACCAGCAAGAACGCGTCAATGCCAACGCTTTCAGAAATGTAGGTGGACAGGTTGGCGTCATCCTTTCTGGTGTCCTCACTCTTCCACTCGTTGGTATCCTTGGTCGTGGTAATCAGCAACTCGGCTTCACACTAACAATGCTCTGCTTTGGTGTGATCTCCGTCGGATGCCTACTATTCACTTTCTTTGGCACCCGTGAACGTGTCATCACGGCTAAGGCCAAGGAACCTCCGTTTACTAAAAGTTTCAGCGCTATGATGCGAAACCTCCCGTGGTGGCTTATCGTGCTGTTGAACTTCGTAACCTTTATCGGCGTTGTCGGCAAGTCCTCTTCCATCGCATATTTCTTCAAATACAACGTGGGCAATGCCGGCCTCTCCTCCGTCGTCAATGGTATTAATTCAATCGGCATGATTCTCGGCATGATTCTCACGCCCTTCATGGCAAAAAAGATGAAGAAGCGCAATATTGTTATTACGTTCTTCCTCTGCTCTATCGTTGGCTCCGGAATTCTGCAACTTGGTGCAAACCTCCATTCGATCCCAGTCATCATGATCGGTGTTGCCATTGCCTCACTGTCTGGAGCGGGTTCTTCTGTCGGATTTGTCATGCTTGCTGATGTCGTCGATTACGGTGAATGGAAGACGGGTATCCGCGGACAAGGGCTTATTACATCGTGCGCCACGATTGGTGTGACAGCTGGTGCTGGTATCGCTGGATGGCTGACAAGCTTTATCCTTGCTCACGCCGGATTTGTTGCTAACAGAACACAGACGGCAACCTCACTCGGTGCCATCTCCTTCAACTTCATCTGGCTATCTGCCATCTGCTCGGTCATCGGTATCATCATCATGCTGTTCTATCGTCTCGACGACAAAGGGGTTATGGTCAGTATTCACAAAGATCTGGCTACTAGGAACACCGCAATTTCTGTGCCGTTGGAAACTGCTGCAGGTAATACCGCCACAGAAAACCGTCCAGTTTCTTCCGTTACTAAGAAAGAAGTATGATATGATTTCTCTTCACTCTCTTGATTTCACTGTTATGCGTTCTGATAACAGCACTTTAACATTGCGAGCTACCGCCTATTTGCCTGATGGCGTCACGATAAATTCGCATTCTCCTCTTCCAACAGCCGTGTTATTCCACGGTTTTGGTGGTACTCGCATTGAGTTCGGTCGCTATTTTGTCCAGATCGGTCGGATGCTCGCTCAAGCTGGCTTCGCCGCAATCGCTTATGATCGAGCGGGTCACGGTGAGTCTGATGGCGATTTCTTTGATACATCAACTCACGCTGATGTAAAAGATGCAGTACAGGTTATTCGCCAGATCCGCAAACTACCATTTGTTGACCCTCATAATCTTCATTTTGTAGGGCTGAGCATGGGGTCTATTGTCGCTTCGCTAACAGCTCCTCAACTCGACGAGCAACCACGTAGCATGGTTCTCACATCTGCCGCAACTTCCTTTGTCGATGAAATCACAAAAGAACATAAAATTCAGGGACAGTCACTCGAAGGGCTCAAGCAACATGGTTACTTCGACTTCATGGGTCAAGCAATGGGACCTGCTGAAGTTGAGGACGCAGCACATCTTGACCCGTATGAAGAGGCACGCGGTTTCAATGGTGATGTGCTATTTATTCATGGGACAGCAGATTTTATTCCCCTTGACTACATCCGACGCTATTCCAATGTTTACGGGAAACACATGACTCTTAAGATCATCCAAGGCGGTGGCCATGGCTTTGGGAACGTTGAGCATCGCAAGATTGTATTACCGGCCATCCGCGATTTCCTCCTCGCACATGCTCGGTAATCCAAACGGTTATCACCATCACTAACTTATTTTCAGGGCTGTTACATCTCTATAGTGTGACAGCCCTATTTGCATCATCAGCTAGATGCGGATACAAGGATTAGCTGGGAATCGAAGCGAACTATCACCCAACCATCAATGAATCCGCACTCTGATTACTCTTCCCCATTGAGTATGTCGGCGTCTTTCTCATCAACGAAAACGAACTCAACTTTGCCGTCCTTGATCCCAGCAATAACCGGGACAATGAGTTTCCCGTTGCGCTGATAGAAATCTCCTCCCCAGCCCAATGTGTATGACTGTTTGGCCTTCTCGGGCAACTGGGACATCGGGGTGCCCTTCGGGTAATACATGTAATCTGTAATCCTCACAGGTTTTGCATTCGAATCGATACCTTGCGATACATCGACATCGATACCGTCACAGTACGTTGCATACACCTTTTCTCCGTACGAATCGGTGTAGAGAGATCTATCAGGTGCGTGTTCATATACGAAATCCTTGAGATGCATCATGAATGGCTTGTTATCGGAGGCATCAGCAGGAAGAATGAACCGTCCGTGAGCAATACAAACTCGGTGTGGCTCCTTATCTTCTTCATCAGACTGGCCATCGAAATAGGCATTGAAATAACCATTACTGGAAACAGCTAAACTCGTCTTGCTGAAGCGACCCATTTGCCCCTGGAATGTATTAGACAGCCAGGGAAGATCGTAAACTTTCCCATTACGGAGAGTCGGTTTTTTGAGAATAACCTTATTCTTCTTAAGGTTTTTTATCTGTATAGGCTGCGATCCGTCGAGCCCGGAAAGTTTATCGTCTGTTCCACCTGCAACTGATGACAGGATTTGAGAATGAGGGGTCAGCGATCCACGCAATTTCCCGGAGATCCCCGGCAATGTGAATGCGCCAGACGTGTTATCGCCTGCTGGGATCACCTGAACCTTACCATTTGTATCCTGCCAATCCAGGATGCCTGTTTCCACGGTGAATCCATTTATTTCAAAACGGGATAGGAATGCTGCAAAATCCTTTGCAT
Source organism: uncultured Aeriscardovia sp. (assembly GCA_903789525.1). Classification (GTDB taxonomy): domain Bacteria; phylum Actinomycetota; class Actinomycetes; order Actinomycetales; family Bifidobacteriaceae; genus Aeriscardovia. The sequence goes on along the minus strand of CAIFER010000002.1, from coordinate 42,476 downwards.
CCATCTTTTTATACGAATAATTAATAAGTGGAACATCTGCTCCATCTTCTGGTTCGACGCTGTAACTGTAAGTATTTTGACCCAGTGCAGATGCATCGCTATCAATGGCAACAATCGGCTTTCCCGTCTGATATTTTGCCCCGATTGTGTGATCGATATTAGTAATGAGCTTGGCATCTCCACCAAAATCATCACCGCTTCCTGCAAGTGTCGTCATAACGAGAGAAGGAGTCAGCGTTAATGGCATTCGCCCGACCATGACTGTCATCGGCTTGTTAAAGTAATAAACAAGACCACTTATTATTGCTTGCGAACCAGCCGAATAGCGATCCAGGATGCCCGCTTTGATGTGATCAGTCACAACAAGGGTAACCTTCTTGTCAATAACTTTCAGATTGACAGATACTTCATGGGAACCCGTCGTTGCAAAGCCATATTTTGCTTCTGACCTGCGGAAAAGGCAAGTTTATTAGTTATATTGTGCGAAGCTTTTATGTAATCTTCCCAGCTCGGAAATCCCTCATTCGCATCAGCATGAAGTGTCAGCATCGGATACATCTCACCTGGCGTATCTTTTGTCGGCACAAATGATTTCAGATCGAGGTCGTCGAATTGTCCTGCGGCTGGAAGTGGAGTGATCTGGTCGCTCGTCACGGGGAGCACAACCTTCGACGTCTGATCCGCCTTCTTGACGGCCTGAGTCAAAGACGCCGGCTTCGTCGACACGTCATACACGTTCCCGCCCTTGGCAGACGGAGTCACCTTCGTGATCGTACGCAACAGACCATGAGGCACAGTCTTCGACGCGGCAGCAGACATGATCTGCCCCACCCTCGGCTTTTCCGGCGCACGCACGCGAGCACCCGCATCAGACAGTGAAAGAATCTCAGGATAATCTCTCCGAGACGATTCCCCCGACATGCGGGAAGAGCCGGACGCGTGATTCGAAGCATAATGCGAAGTATGGCTCCGAGTGTGAGAGGAACCAGAAATCGACACCACCGGCTTCGAGAGCGCATCACCAGCACTACGGTAGACAATCACATTATCGCTGATAACAGCCTTCGGCCTCCGGTGGGCGGCAGAGGCTGTGCTTACGTGATGGTTGTAGACGAGAACCCCACACACAACAAGCGCAATAACAGCAACAATCGCCACGATAATCCACGCGATCGTCCGACCCGTATGCTTCCCCGCTGACCCAGACAGCCGTTTCGGAACACTTGGACGCCGCGGAGGAACAGGACGCTGAGGAGAAACAGGCTTTCGTGGAGGCGCTGGTTGCAGAGGAGAAACAGGCTGCTGAACTGGCTGCGGTGACACCGGCACCTGCTGCACTGGCCTACCACACTTAATACAAAACTTGGCACCCGGCAACAACCGCGCATGACAATACGAGCACTGAGCCATTTTTACCTCTGTAGTCCGCAGCGATATAACGACCTGTCGATCGTTTTCTTTCCTTAATTATCTTAATGAACCGCTGTCGAGCAACTGCATCCTCATCAGAGCAAGATTTTCTGAGCAGCAAGCAAGAGACACTCAGTCTTCCCACCATGAATCTCAATGAGTTGAGCGCATATCTTAAAGATCAGATTTAGCGGTATCTTCTCTGCAATATTAAAAGGAGTATGTGAGAGTAGACAGTTTCAGATCTCTGTCAGACCAACGAAATTAAACACAGGAAATAGAACGCCGAACTAACATGGTCGAAGATTGCAAGTTCGAATCTAGCCGCTCGCGGTGAAATGATTGAGCATACTCGCGACGGCACTACTTAACGCTCGGACTTTTCTTTGGTTTCCAGTTCCCACGACCGGGACGCTTCGCATTCCAATCGTCGATAGTCTTTTCAGACCATCCGCGAGCGCGTCCTACGATTACATCAGGCTCTGGCAGGTTGAGAGATCCGAGTGCGCCTTTGGTGATTTTGAGCTTGCGTGCTACGTCCGTGTAGCTGAGGTATCGGCGTGTCATAGGCGTGCCATGAGGGTGATAGCGGCGATGGCGCATATGACTTTTATCGTTTTGTCCATTTGAGTATCTTTTCATATGAGAGTGTAGCCCTGGAGACAGAGCCTCCAGAGGCTGCCCCGTTTTTACCTTCCGCGGAAGTACTTGATAACTGAAAGTATCGCAAGCATCAGTGTTCCAAGTCCTCCGAGGAAGGTTCCTATAAATCAGCAATATGTACGGCCATGTCACAATCATGCCGACTGCAGAGCTTAAATCCGAGTACGAGCGCCGCAAGAGCAACGGAACACTCGGCCAAGTATTCAGTAATGTAAACGCCACCGCATAGCGCACGACCTGCCTCATTGCAGTAACCATATGCTGTGCGTTGTGAATACAGTTCCACGTAAATAACTGATCTGAAAACTGGCCTCAATAAGCTAGAAAACTGATCAAGACCAGCTCACAGCGATCTGAACTTCTCTCGTCTACCTAAGAATTACTTGAGCGAGCGATAGAACTTTTCATCGACTGGCTCAAGCCACTCATTGCTCTTGCCCTCTCCTGGCACGTCAATTGCAATGTGCGAGAACCAGCTGCCAGGAGCCGCGCCGTGCCAATGCTTCGTATTCGCCGGAATATGCACAACAGTTCCCGGTGTCATCTCAATCGGGTCTTGCCCTTCGATTTGCGCGTAACCGCGACCTCCGACACAAATCAGGATCTGCCCACCGCCTTTCGTTGCATGATGAATATGCCAATGATTGATGCAACCTGGCTCAAACGTCACATTTGCCATTCCCACTTGCTGATCAGAAATTGATGCAAGCCAACTGTGACCGGTGAAATATTGCGCATATGCGTCATTTGGCTTGCCCACTGGGAAAATCAGCGAGTGCGCATAATCAGCTGGAACACCTTCAGGGACAGGATATGTATTCGTCATCGTTTTCCTCTCTTCACCCTCTGCAATCGTGTGCAAAACACATGAGCACCCCCATACGTGCAGACTGCAGATTTACATGCAAACTGTGCATAACAGCTCATGCTCAGCAGATATTGCATACATTTTTGCATGTGTTTTCAGGCCGAACATTATTGATTTTTACCGTATTGACTTAAAGCGCTTCAAGTCAATCAATTTGCCGATCGGCTCAGCGAATCTGATCTTGATCCCAGCCACATGCCTTCAGATCAACTCGTGCAGTACCATGCGGACCAATTCCTGGTAAGAAAATAACGCCTTCTGATTCAAGTCTTTTGCGCTGCTCATCCGGTCCGCCGAACAGAAAACCTGGTGCAAGACTGCCATCTGCAAAAACTACACGATGACATGGCACAATCCCCTCATATGGATTGCGATGCAAAGCAAATCCGACATATCGCGCCGCTCTTGGTGCACCAATCATGCCGGCAATCTGCCCATATGTTGCAACGCAACCACGCGGAATCTGCTTCACTGCAGCATAAACACGCTCATCAAACGAATGAGAATGAGAGTCAGCGTGAGTATGAGTATGTGAATACGCCGTATGCAACACATGCCCAGTATGCAACGCATGTGATTGATGCAATGGATGTGATGTCTTCGTCATAATTGCAAACCTCGTGCATCGACGTGAGTATTGTGAAAGAAGTCCTGCATTTTCAACATAAATCGAGGTTCCGGTGACACATACGTCTGCTGCACGCAATTCAGCTTCTGCTCTAACGAAGCGTGATCTGAAAAGACTGAGAGCATTGGCAAATAGCCTCAAACCGGTCGTCACGATTGGCAAAAACGGAATTGACGATGCTTCACTCCTGCAAATCGATCACAGCCTGGAAGCACATGAGCTCATCAAATGCTCTTTATTGCAAACTGCACTGACAGATGCACAAACGTTGGCACAGAAAGTCGCCGATCAGCTCAATGCCGTTGTTGTGCAAACGATTGGCAATCGGTGCGTGTTCTATCGCCGTTCATCACGTACAAACTTCAATCACATTCTGTAAATTTGCACATCACAGATCGGCGATAGAAAACCTGTAACGACAGGAGCGAATTACACACTAGTGATGGCATACGCCGACTTGATCGGCAAGACCAGCGATGATCCTGCGCGATGCCGGTGACGCAGACAGATGCCCGGCAGCCACGTCATTCCCGTCTTCGAGCGGGCGACCTTCTCCAGATTCGCCTGTCAGCATGTGCGCCTCACGCTGACTGCGCGTCTGTGCATGTGCATTTTGCACTGCTGCACCCATTTTCATTGCTTGCTGTGCACGTCGCTGACGGGCAAGCCCGTCATCATACTGTTTCAAATTTGACGTATCAATCCTGCGCGCATACATGACCATGATTTCCGTTTCCTTCCTCTGTTTCCGATCGTAACTCATTGCCTTTCGCACGACCCGTAGAGCTGAAGTGGTATAAAAGATATCTGTATTTCCGTATATTTTTCACCATGCATGGATGAAGAAGGTAAATATGAAGAAGGATATCCATCCAGAGTACGGCCCGGTCGTGTTCCGCGATCGCGCTGGTAATTTGACTTTCTTGACGAAGTCAACCCTGGTGAACGACAAGCGTTACACCGATACGATCAAGTGGGAAGATGGCAACACGTACAAGCTCGTCGAGGTCGACACCTCATCAGCCAGCCATCCGTTCTACACCGGCAAGCGCACCATCATGGATAACGCCGGCCAGGTCTCCAAGTTCGAAGCTCGCTACGGCAAGCGTAAGTCTGCTGCAGCAAAGCCAGCAAAGAAAGCTGCAAAGGCCAGCAAGTAATTCTGCGCTTCACAGCTTTTGAGAGCCAAAGTCAGTCATGGCGCATCGGCAACGATCGAGCTGATGAGTTTCATGCTGAATGACAGTTCATTTTCGGCATCGGCATGTGCACTGCTCTGTGCACAGTCGGTGCCTTTTCTTTTTCTCCATCATGCTTCATCGTGGTCACGGCATTTATTGCATTCATGACATGCAAACAGAAACAACACTCTGAATAAACAACACGAAAGAAAAAGAAAAGGTAACAACAGAAGGAGCAAGAGCAAACGATGTGTGGTCGGTTTGTGGCGAGTGATTCCCCTCAAGAAATCGGTCAGCTCCTGCATGCTCGCGTAATGGGCGGTCTGCCGCACAAGTCATGGAATGTGAAACCGACGCAAGATATCGCGATCGTTCTCGATGGATCAGATGGTGTTCGGCGCCTTGCTCCTGCATTCTGGTCACTCATCCCCCGCTCCAGTTCCACATCACGGCTCGGATTTCCGACTTTTAACGCACGCATCGAGTCAGCTCTGGAACGCCCGACATTTCGTGCAAGTGCGGATGGAGCCCGCGCTCTGATTCCGGTTACCGGCTATTACGAGTGGAAGGGAAAGACTCCGTGGTATTTCCGCGATCCTGCAGGCCCACTTCTTCTCGCCGGATTGTATTCGTGGTGGAGAGATCCTCAAGCAGCGAGCGCACAATCCCAGCAACCTCATCAGCACTCTTCGGATGCACAGGAAAGGCCTCACACGCAGAGAGGGTCTCTGTTTGGAGCGTGGAGGCTGACAGCGACCATTTTGACGCGTGATGCGGTCGGTAAAGCTGCTGCTGTACACGATCGCATGCCAGTCATTGTGCCTACATCGTTGGTTGACTCATGGTTGAGCCATCAGGTCCCAGGCGCTGACATTCTTCCCCACGCCGAGGAAATATCAGCTGGCCAAGAGAAGAGGCTCGCCGCCGATCCCGTCAATCCACTCAGAGGAGACGGCCCACAACTCGTTCACCCTCTCACCGCTCAAAAGGGCGATTCCGGCGACGAGACGAGTGAAGAGCCTGTTATTCAGCAGTATCTGGGTGATCTGGGTGATCTGGGCGATCTGTAGTACTAGTACTCTCCTGGCGATCGAGATACTGCCGCTGAGCTGCAAAATACTCTTCGGCTTGCTGATGCCAATATTTCTCGTCTTGATCAGTGATAGGTCGAAGAACATGGCATGGGTTGCCGACCGCGACGCACCCGTCTGGGATATCTTTCGTGACGACCGATCCTGCGCCAATGACGACGTTGCTCCCGATCGTAACTCCTGGGCAAATGACTGCATTCCCACCGATCCACACATCTGATCCGATGGTGATCGCCTTGGCACCTTCAAGCTCATGCCGCCGAACGTCAGCCGCGATGGGATGGAAAGGCGTGTAAATTCCTACTGATGGGCCGAGAAACACCCAATCGCCGATCGTGATCGGAGCGGGGTCAAGAAAAGCGCATCCGGCATTGGCGTAGAAATATTTGCCGACCGAGATATGAGAACCGTAATCGCAATAAAACGGCGATTCGATGTACGAGCCCTCTCCCCAGCTCTTGAACAGTTCGGCATACAGTTTCTGACGACCGGGATCGCCGAGTGGAAGAGCCCGAATAGCATTCAGAATCCTATATTTGCGAGCGCCTTCCCTGACCAATTCTGGCCCATCATCAGCGACGTAAAGCTTTCCAGACATCATCCGATCGTGTTGGAACTTCCCCGTCCCAGGATCGGTCTTCTCGCTTTTCTCAGCCATTGCATCTCCTTTGACAACGTGTGCAACCCTTCGCGCTTCAACCGGCTCAACTCAAGCTCGGCTCAGTCCGATTCAGCTCAGTTCGATTCAGCTCATTTTATCTGTTCAGAGCGGATTATCCTCTCATCATGTGCGTGTCGTTCCCCGCAAAATCAGCCGCGAACGGCGCATGATCACTTTTCCTGCTCCACGCACACTGCCCTGAATCCTGCCAAGAATGCGATTGACCGCCGTCTGAGCAATCCACGGAATCTGCGAATCGACAGAAGAAAGCGGCGGCTGCATGTACTCAGATTCTCGGTTATTATCAAAGCCAATGACTTGCACGGCTCCAGGGATTGCAATATGAGCTGCATTCAAAGCCGCGACCGCACCGATCCCCATCTGATCGTTGAGCGCAAGGATGGCATCGAAGTGAGCGCCCGACGACAGAAGCGCCTGGGTAGCCCGATATCCTTCCCCGATATTCCATTTGTATCCGATCGTCGGAATGAGTTGCGGATCAACATGCATCCCTTGCGCACGTTCTTCCTCGATCACTCCGCGCAAGCGCAGTTCCGCGTTCCCCTCACACGCCGATAAAAGCGCCTGTTTATCGAAATCTGAATGCGCACCGATGACCGCGATGTGTTCGGCTCCGTGTGAATGCAAATAAGCAACTGCCATTCGAGCGTCTGCAACATCATCGGTCGTCACATGATCAGCGAGATGATACGTTTGCCGCGAACCGACTACTGCAAGCGGGTACGACACAGATAAGTCCGCCGGAGTCACGTCGATATTTTCCGGCAGAGAGAGCAGCATCCCATCCCCCGCCGACGTGTTGAAATGATGCATGCGATCGATCAGATGCTCGTATTCGGGCCGCTCAAACGAAAACGTCTCGATCCCAATCGAATAGTTGTGTCGGACGGCTGCCTGGATGACCGAATCCGCTAGTTCCGACAAATACGGTGCATTGAGTATTGGCAACAGGAAAACGATGCGATGCGTCAGACCTGAATTGAGATTACGAGCAGACAAATTGACATGATAATCCAGATCTGAAATGACGCTTTTGACTTTTGCACGCGTAGCTGGGGACATCCGACCCGTTCCATTGGCTGCATTCGACGCCGTCTTCAACGACACACCCGCCTCGCGTGCCACATCTCGCAAAGTTGCACGATGAGAAAACGGAGAATGCAGTGTACCCATAACTTCTATGATGGCGGAACCGGTGGAACGCTTCTCATTGCTTCTCATCGTTGTTTGCGCTGTCTACGTTGTTTGTGTTGTCCACGTCCGCCTGCGCTATTTCGACCTCGCGAGCAATCCATGCCATGATGAGCGCTGAAAACCGGTTGATCTCCTCGTCTGACAGCGGACGACCGAGCGGAATGTGATGCCATCTATTCATGCACCCGCGGCAACACGTCGCCGTCGCATGCTGAGCGGTAAAAACTGGATGACCGCGCCACGGTGTTTGCCGTCCGTCTTTGAGCGGATGAACCGATCCAAGCCGCCGACGCAAAAAATCGCGCGCATGAAAAGCGATCGTTTCTGGCCCTTTTTCAAGCGCATACTCTAAATCATGGCGGCTCAAGTGGAAACTGGATCGAAAATGCGAGTGCGAGAGACGGTTCAAAGTCTCCGATATCCACTCCGCCGTCTGCTCATCGAGCGGCTGAACAACTGGATCACCACCGACGTCGAGCGATGGCTGATCAGCTTGCTCGATTTTCTCCCTATTCTTCTTCATCATTTTCATTATCACCGCCTCCGCACCACGGACAAATCGCACCACACCGCTTCATTTCCATGAGACGCTACGAGTACTATTCAGTCAGTTACCATTTTTCACAGAGGACAGCATGAAAGCACAGACGAGCCGCACACAGCAGACACTCCACAAAGGATTAGCCAATCGGCATATTCAGTTGATTGCGCTCGGAGGAGCTATCGGAACCGGTCTGTTTTACGGCTCATCGGAATCGATCGGACTAGCAGGCCCATCTGTTGTGCTCGCCTACCTCATCTGCGGCCTCATGATTTTCCTCGTCGTGCGGGCGCTTGGGGAAATGAGCGTTGAAGATCCGCGTGCAGGAGCCTTCAGCTATTACGCCAGCGAATATTGGAGCAAGCGAGCTGGCTTCGTCAGTGGGTGGAATTACTGGGCTAATTACATTCTCGTGTCGATGGTGGAGCTGACGGTCGTCGGCCAGTTTGTCGCCTACTGGTTCCCGAACATTCCCGCATGGGCGAGCGCTGCCTTCTTCCTCGTGCTCGTTGCTGGCCTCAATCTTTTGGGCGTACGCGCATACGGTGAAACTGAGTTTTGGCTGGCACTCGTCAAAGTCGTGGCAGTTCTGGCGATGATCGTCGGAGGACTCATCGTTATCTGGTTACACGTCTCAGGTACCGGCAACTCACCCGCCAGTTTTGCGCACCTTGTGGATGATGGCGGATTCTTCCCGAACGGTTTTCTCTCCTTCTCTCACGGTCATTTGTCAGGTTTTGCGATGGCACTGACAGTCGTTCTCTTTAGCTTCGGGGGCACTGAGCTGATCGGGATTACCGCTGGCGAGACTCCACATCCGCGCACAACGATTCCGAAGGCAATCAACGGCGTTATTTGGCGCATTCTCATTTTCTATATCGGTTCGATGATCGTGATTCTCTCCGTTGTCCCGTGGCGAAAGGTTGGCGTACCCAACTCCCACGGGGTGGTCGTTAGTCCGTTCGTGCAGATCTTTGATTCGATCGGCGTGCGCTCAGCAGCAGATATCCTCAATCTGGTGTGTCTGACTGCCGTCATTTCGGTCTATAACTCGGGCTTATACGCTAATTCGCGCATGCTGTACTCGCTCGCGCATCAGGGGAATGCCCCTCGCGTGTTCGGAAAACTATCGAAGCGCGGTGTCCCCTCCATCGCAGTTCTCGTCTCGGCGCTGATCACCGCATTATCTGTACTGATCGTCTTTTTCATCCCGACGCAGGCATTTGATTATTTGATGAGCATTACGATGGCGGCCGCGGTCATCAACTGGACGATGATCATGATCACTGAATACAAATTCCGTCAGCGCTGGAATCGTCTCCACGGGCCAGACTCCAACGATCCGCGCCTCCTTGGCTTCCCACTGCCCGGCAAAACTGTCAGCACGGTGGTCGTGATATGTTTCCTCGTCTTGTGCTGCGTGCTGATGCTGTTTTCTAACACGTACCGGATTGCAGTTGTCATGATCCCGGTGTGGCTTGGCGTGCTCAATCTCGCTGACACGATACGGCACCGAATCCATCACGGCACGCGCACCACATCAGCAAGAAAACAAGCAAAATAGCGAAGAGACAAAAGTAACACTGAAAGGACCACGCATCTTATGAATCCTCAGCTTTTAGCCGCCATCATCGTGATCACATGTGCCCTGATCTTTTACACGATCGGCGTGTGGAGCGAGCATCATGCGCGGACTCTGCGGCCATGGCATGCGGTCATGTTTGTTCTCGGCCTGATCTGCGACGCATCCGGAACGTTCATCATGACGCAAATTGCTCGAGCAGGGAAGGCGATCGGCAATCCGACCATGAACGCGATCATGGCATGGACAGGCACGATCGCCCTGTGCCTCATGGCTTTCCATGCGATCTGGGCAATCGTCACTCTCGTGCGAGGACGATCCGCAGAACTACACACTTTCCACCGTTTCTCGCTGACAGTATGGGCAATCTGGCTCATCCCGTATATCGTCGGCGCACTGGCACCGATGCTGTAATGACGCCCGTGCACTTTCACACAACGCACTCTGCAATGAGCAATGCTGAGCAACGCACGTACATGCGAGTGCCCGCAACTGCCGGCAACCGAAAACCGCAGAGCAGCATCGAAGGTAATCGAAATCTATCGAGGACTAGAACAATCCGCGAATGACTCCCCGGTCGGAAATGGTCATTTGTTCGGCAGCCGGGTGAGTTGGCAGGCCCGGCATTGTCATCATCGATCCTGCGAGCGCAACAATAAATCCTGCACCGATCTTGGGCACGAGTTCGCGAATGTGGAAGTCAAATCCACTCGGTGCGCCGAGCTGATGCTGGTCGTCGGTAAAGGAATATTGCGTCTTGGCGATGCACACCGGCAAATTATCCCAACCATAGGATGCGAACAAAGCCAGTTGCTTACGAGCGTGTGCAGAGTAGATGACCGAACGAGCTCCATAAATCGTCTGAGCAATAGTAGCGATCTTGTCCTCGAGGCTCTGCGAATACGAATACAGCGGGTGGAAGTGCGTCGGCTGGTCGCACAAACGGACCGCCTCGCGAGCCAAATCCTCGGCCCCTTGGCCACCGTGAGCCCACTCATCTGTCACGATTGCCTGAACTCCAAGCTTCTCACATTCCGCGTGAACGGCATCAATCTCAGCGCTCGTATCAGAGACAAAGTGGTTGAGTGCAACGCAGACAGGCAGACCGTAACGCTGGATATTGCGAATATGTCGAACGAGATTCGGCAAACCTTTGTGCACTGCATCGATATTCTCAGTCGCCAAGTCTGAAACAGAAACCCCTCCGTTGTATTTGAGAGATCGCACAGTGGCGACGATCACGACGGCGTCTGGTACAGCTCCGAGCTGACGGGATGTGATGTCAAGAAACTTTTCTGCACCAAGATCGGCACCGAATCCAGCTTCTGTGACCGTGTAATCCGACAGTTGCATAGCCGTACGTGTGGCACGAATGGAGTTGCATCCGTGTGCAATATTGGCAAACGGACCACCGTGAATGAGCGCTGGCGTCCCTTCCAAGGACTGCACGAGATTGGGCTTGATGGCGTCTTTGAGCAGGAGCGCGATTGCATCCGTAAAACCGAGATCAGAGACGGTGACCGGCTGCTTATCACTCGTATATCCGACGACGATTCGGCCGATCCGCTTTTTCAGATCAGCCATATCAGTCGTCAGGCACAGGATGGCCATGAGTTCGGAAGCAGCAGTGATGTCGAAGCCGGTCTGCCGTGGAATTCCGTCCATGATGCCACCTAAGCCGGTGACGATCGAACGAAGGGCACGATCGTTGACATCTTCGACACGCTTCCAGATAATGCGACGAGGGTCGAGTCCGTGAGCATTGCCACGCATCACAGCGTTATCAATGAGAGCTGCAAGTGTGTTGTTGGCACTCGACAGGGCGTGCATATCGCCCGTGAAGTGCAAATTAATGTCTCCCATCGGGGCAACTTGGCTATATCCGCCGCCAGTCGCTCCACCTTTGATACCGAAGACAGGGCCTTGTGATGGCTCGCGCATGGCGATCGTTGCCTGATGTCCCAATCGATTCAGCGCGTCTGCCAAGCCGATGAGGACGGTTGTTTTGCCCTCTCCTGCTGGCGTTGGACTCATCGCCGTCACAAGGATCAGCTGATGCTTCTTATCTTTTGTGCTACGTAAGAGCGAAGGGCGAAGAGGCAGAGAGATTTTGGCCTTGTCGTGCCCGTACTGCTCAATATCGTCATCAGTGAGGCCCAGCTTGGCAGCAATGGCTGTAATCGGTTGCAGTTTCGTTGCGTCTGCTATTTCAATATCTGTCTTCATCGTGCTCCCTCCTCGCGCAAATTTTGCTTTTTCTTCCCACTCTTTATTTTTCCAAGTGCGTATTTCGGCTGTGTATTATTGCAGTCGATTTACGAGCGCGAACGCAGCACACGGTACCAAACACCACCAGCCATGCGAGTCCGAGAATTGCTGGCGTGAGCGTCGTCGCATCCAAAAACAGGGTAACGTACACAAAGACGAAAAAGATAATCGCAGCAGGATCGAGAACTTTCCAGCCACGCAACAGGAAGCCGTCAGCCATGTAATCCTTCGAATGGCAATAACGCCAGTGTGCGATCATGACGAGCACATAGATGAAAAGGATTGCCGCCGAACCCGTAGAGCTGAAGAGAACGAAGAGGGATCCGCTGCCCGGAACGAGACTCATCAGCGGAGCGACGAGCACCAGGAAAGCGGAGAGACACACCGCCGCCGTGGGGACATGATGAGCTGACACGCTGCCGAGCCGATACATTATTCCGGACGTGCGTGGTCGGATGGCGAGACTGTCGAGTGCGACAGCGCGCAATTGGCGACCTGCCGAAAAGAGGAGCGAATTGAGCGAACTCGCCGCAGCAGTAATGACAACGAAGAAAACGATTGCAGACGCCCATTTCACGCCCGCATATTGGAAGACCATGATAAATGGCGACGAGAACGAGCCGTCAGCAGCGGGCCGGAAATAGGTCCATGGAACGATCGCCAAGATAGCCGCGAGTGCAAGCGCATACAGGCTGATTGCCCGGATCATGAGCTGATTGACCGCGCCAGGAAGCACTGCGCGAGGATCTTTCGTCTCCGTGATCGTCACGCCGATTTGCTCGATCGTTGTGTACGCAAAGAAGACCATGCCGAAACTTGCTGCAAGTTGCTCCCATCCACGAGGCGCCAACGATGAAGAGAACAAGTTGGCCAGGGACGCGTGTCCGGCCGGAGTGGAGACACCGCAGATGCGCGCCGCAGGGTAATGGAAGTCGATCGCCACCATCACGACCCCTGCCACGATCATGCACACGATGAGCGTGACCTTAAACATGGAAAACCAAAATTCTGTTTCCCCGAACAGTCGCGCGCTAGCCAAGTTGATCGCCAGGAGAAGCGCAACTGCAACGATTTCAATCAGCCATCGCCATGCAGACAGACTGATGCCAAAGAGCGCAAAGAACGTGACACAGTACTCGGCGACAGCAGTGATCTCCGTCATTCCCACGAAGAGGAGGACAATCCAGTACGTCCACATGGAAAAATTGCCCCACCCACGACCGACGTATCGGCTAATCGAGGTGATAAACGTGTGCTGACTCGGGTCCTTGTACATGAGTTCGCCGACCGCGCGAACCATGATAAAAACGAACAAGCCACAGATGATGTACTGCAGGATCACAGACGGACCGGCCATCGAGATGGATTTCCCGGAGCCGAGAAAGAGGCCTGTGCCAATCGCCCCACCTAGGGCGATGAACTGGATATGACGGCTGCTCAGGCCTTCGTCATGCTGATCTGTGCGCACCTGTTTTCCTGCGTGAGTCATAGACAGCAAGTTTACTCAAACCGATAGGCGCAGTCGGTGAACGCGATCATATCCAGTCTCACCGCACAATTCTGCCCGAGAGGATCTCCCCGCGTCTGCATTTACTTGATCGCGAGAACGAATCCTTCCCACGGATCCATTCGCCGCGAAAGAATGCTTCCAGCTGCGGCCGTCGGGTCGATCGTCGAAATGACGATGTGCGACGGTCCAACATGGCCTTGTGCGAGTTGCAGCACCTGAGCAGGGATCAGTGTCGAACGTGAGCGCATGTTGACGGCGACGAGATACGTTCCACCCGCGTGCTGCGTTCCCTTGTCATCCGTATATGGCGCAAGCGTGCGAGTAAAGGCGTAGATGTGCGGATCGTCCGGTGCAACGAGGTGGAAATCTCCAGCTGAGACGATGGGATCGGTATGCCTGAGCGCGATCAGCCGACGGTAGAAGTTCAGAATCGAATTCGGATCGGCTTCCTCGGCTTTGACGTTAATCGTCGCCTTATTCGGATTGACGCCCAGCCACGGCTCCTGTCCACCTTTCTCGACAGCGTCCGCGTCCTCAAATCCGGCGTACTTGGAATCATCCCACTGCATAGGAGTTCGCGCGTTATCTCGCCCGACGCGGTTAATACTGGCCATCATTTTCTCTGGAGTCGATTGACCGGCCTGAATGCGCTGATGGTAGAGGTTAATAGATTCGAGATCGCGCAGTTGACTCAAGCTCGTAAAGTGCATATTCGTCATGCCGAGCTCTTCGCCTTCGTAAATGTACGGGGTTCCACGGTGCAAATGCAGCAAAAGCGCAAGAGCCTTCGCTGACTTGACACGCAAGGACTCAGTCGAATCGTCACCAAAGCGAGAAACCATACGCGGCTGATCATGGTTGTCGAGGAAGAGTGAAGACCAGCCTGCTTTCGCTACTGCTGACTGCTGACCGCCCAGCGACTTCTTGAGCTCGAGCGGTGACTGTGCCGGCGCATCCCACTTCGACCGACCGTGCGGATCATCGAGGTGCGTGAAGACGAAGAGCATATCCAATTCGTGATGAGCTGGATTCGTGATCTCTTCTTGGCGCTTACCGACGACGCCCGGCGCTTCTCCGACTGTGAGATAGCCCTTTCGACCCTCGAACACGTTCTTGCGCATTTCCTGAAGGAACTCGTCAATGCGCGGACCATCTGAGCAGAATGGGAACGGGCTCGAGTACCCGTCTGGACCAGCGGGATTATCTGCGATCTGGGATCCTTCCTCGCCCGGAAGTTTTCCGTTGGCATCAACAGTCTTGGAAATTTGAGTGATGACGTCCATGCGGAAGCCGTCGATCCCCCGGTCCATCCACCGGTTCATCATCGCATACACGGCTTTTCGCACGGCTGGATTTTCCCAGTTCAGATCCGGCTGCTTTGCCGAATACTGATGCAAATAATATTCTTTGCGCTTCGGATCGTACGTCCACGCTGAGCCGCCGAAATAGCTTCCCCACTTGTTCGGTTCGGCTCCTTTTGTTCCCGGCGTATGACCCGGACGCGCTGGCCTCCACCAATACCAGTCAGCATGCGGATCATCCGGATTACGAGAAGCTTGGAACCACGCATGTTCATCAGATGTGTGGTTGACGACCAAATCCATGATGACCTTCAGGCCACGCACATGAGCTTGGTGGAAGAGCTCGTCCATATCTTTCCACGTGCCGGACCGTGGATCGATCTGCTCATAGTCAGAGATGTCGTATCCGTTGTCCATTTGAGGAGATTTGTAAACAGGCGAAAGCCACAGGACATCGACACCTAAGTCTTTGAGGTAATCGAGCCGCCTGATAATGCCTTGAATGTCGCCATAACCGTCGTTGTTCGAATCCTGGAAACTGCGTGGGTAGATCTGATACACCACGGCATTCGACCACCACGGATTAATAGCGGCACCATTTGTGTGAATACTGTTAGGCACTATCAAGCGGTTCATCGTCGTCATCATTGGCTCCTTCGCTGTAGTTGCATCTCTCCTATCTTAGAGTCTTTCGACTCGCAACAAGCCGAATGATGAGCACTCAGCAGCTACAGCGATTCGCAGGAGCGGTCGAGTTCACTCGCCCTTGACAGCGCCACGCATGACGCCACTGATCACCCACTTCTGCGAGAAGATGTAGACGATCAGCACTGGCAGCATCGCCATCAAGTAACTCGAGAAGGCGACCGGGTAATTCGTCGCAAACTGCGAGCTGAACACGTACTGCGCCAGCGGAATCGTTGTCTGAGACGAATCGGTCAAAATGATGAGAGGCATCAGGAAATCGTTCCACGCCCACAAAGTTGTGGTAATGGCGATTGTTGCGTTGATCGGTCCCATCAGCGGCCAGATGATCCGGAAGAAGATCGTCCATGTGCCAGCACCGTCCAGTCGAGCCGCCTCCTCAAGCGAGAACGGAATCGACCGAATGAAAGCCGTTGCAATGAACATGTTTGTTCCGAGGCCCATGATCACATACAGCACAATCAGACCGACGATATTGTCCAAATGAAGGACGCCCATCTGCTTGGCCAACGGCAGCATGAGAACTGGGAATGGAACAAACATTGCAGCGATGAAGAAGTAATACAGGAAGCGGAAGAAGCGCTTATCCATATTCCTCGCCACTGCGTATGCCACGAAGGTGTTCGTCACAAGAGTCAGTGCAACAGCGCACACCGTAATGATGAGCGAATTGAGAGCGACGCGCGGGAAGTTAATCATGTTCGACGCAGTCGCGAAATTCTCCCAATGCCATATATGCGGCAAAGCAAAGGTTCCGGCCTCGGCTGGAGTCTTAAAAGCCGTGACAATCGTGAAGTACAACGGCACAAGGACGCCGAGAGACAGGAACATGAGGACGACCGTCAGCGGCCAATTAATGCGCCCGGCAGAATCGTGTGACTTCTTCGGTCGGCCGTGTGAATCGCGGATTTCCTGCGAACGTCGAATTCGCTCAGTTTCTGGGCTGTCAACGAAGACATTGATATGCTCGTCGTTTGCAGCGCCGTTTTCTCCGGCCCGTGTTTTTGCAGTCTGTACGTTCGTCATCGTGATCAGTTCTCCTCACTTCGGTTCGAGATGCCCAGCTGAATTCCGGCAATAACCAGCAGCACGAGGAAGAAGATGACGGCATTCGCGGTTTGGTACGCGTATTCGCCGCCAGTCAGGCCGTTGTTAAAGATCAAGTAAGAGACGGTCTCCGTGCTGGAGTTTGGACCGCCACCAGTCAATGCAACCACCTGATCAAAGGTGTTCATTGCATTCTTCATCGTCAGCACGAGATTAATGGTCAAGAATGGCTTCATGAGTGGGAAAGTGATGCTCCAGAAAGCCTTCCAACCATTTGCACCGTCGATTGAAGCAGCCTCGTAGATCTCAGAATCGATCGTTTGAAGACCTGCCAAGTACAGGAGCATGGAATACGCGACGCCTTGCCATACCGCAAGAAAGACGATCGGGAACCATGCCATCGACTCATTCGTGAGCATCGACTGCGAAAGCCAGCTCGAATGCATCGACTGTCCCCACGACGGCACGACCGTCATGAACAGGTACCGGAAGACGTAGCCGATCACCAACACAGCGAGAGTGTATGGGATGAAGAAGATCGCGCGCAAACCAGTCTTGCAGGCGATGTGAGCATTCAAGGCGACAGCCAAGAACAGCGCGATGAAGTTCACGAGCAGCGTGATCGCCAGAGAGATCAGGAACGTGAACAAATAGGCGTGTCCAACACGGCCGTCCTGGAAGAGAGCCGCGTAATTACGCAAGCCGATGAAATGCGATGTGCCATACCCTTGCGAGTTGGTGAATGAATAACCCACGCCACGCAAGAACGGGAAATAGAGGAAGGCAGCGAAAAGAATTGCTGCCGGAACCGCCATCCAGTAGAACGCTGGATCCACGTGACGGTGGCTAAAGCGAGAGACATGTGAGCGCTTCTTCGCGCTCCGCGGGGTAGATAGACCCCTGACTGCTGATGCTTGTGACATTGATATCAGTCCTTTACGTCCTTTTACGCTAAAGATGCATGAGATGCATTTCGGTCATTTACAGCTGCGAGAAGTCGCGAGCTTCGACCTTGTCCCATTCGGTTTGCATCTGATTGATGAAGCGCGGCACATTTCCACTCTCTGCCAACGTTTGCAGATAACCACCGAGTGGAATGGAAGATGGGATGTAATGATCGGCGAAGTCGACGAGATGGCTGGACTTGAAGAAGCGCATGATGGTCTTCTCGGCCGGGTCACCCATGTACGTTTCCTTGAGCGGAGTGATAGCAGACTGCTCGCGGGCATACTGTTCAAGGTTCTTCTTCTGCATCAGGAAGCGGATGAACTCCATTGCTTCCTTCGGATGACGGGTATTAGCACCCATCGTCAGCATGACGTCATCGCCTGAAACAAGCTGCTGCTGAGACGGATTGTCCGTTGCAGGAAGCTGAGCGAAGCCAAGATCCATGTTCTTGTCAATCATGCGAATCTGCGGAATCGCATATGTTCCGAGCGGGATAATGGCAGCCTTGCCTTGGGCGAAAAGCTGAGTTCCCTGCTGATACGTCACACCTTTCGTGGCAGTCGACATCTTCATGAGCTGGACGAAACGCTGCGATGACGGCGTCCAGATCTGCTTGAAATTCGTCTTCTTTTCCTTCAGACGTGTGTATTCAGAAGGAGGTACGAGCGTTCCCGCGAAGGAATCGAGCGGAGCCTGTGCAGTCCACGAATCAGCGAGTGTGGCTTGAACTGGGTTGATTCCAGCCTTCTTAAAGCGATTCATCGCGGCAACGAATTCACTCCACGTGCGCGGCGGATTCTGTGGATCGAGGCCAACTTTGCGGAACAGCTTCTTGTTGTAGATGTAACCGGAAGCATTGCCTGCAAATGGAAGACCGTAGAGGCGCTTCTTGGCAGGATCCGTCGTCTGCACGAGGTTGCGCGCGGTGCGTACCATTCCTGGGTTCAGCTTTTTGACGATCGGGTCGTTCGTAAAGTCATGGAACATTCCTGCGGCGGCAAACTGACCAAAGCTGATATCGCCATTGAATGTGATGACGTCTGGCACACGGTTCTTGACGAAGCGAGTGCGCAAATCGGTCTGCGCGTTTGCAGAATTGTTGATGTTGACGGTAATATTCGGATGCTCACGCTCAAATTGATGGGTGAGATTGTCAAACTGTGTCGTTGCCTCTGCCTTGAACTGGAAGAAGTCCAAGGTGACATGACCCGCCGAACTCGTTCCACAGCCTGCGAGAGAACCGACGAGTGCTGCGCCTGTCAGCGCTGCAATAGCTCCTCGGAGGGCAAGTTTGAGTCCTCTTATTCTGGTCCGAACTCTCATTGTTCTGCGACCTTTCTTGTATGATGGCATGCCGCTTGGGGACAGTTCATCGTCCTCGGACAGCAGTGCTTTTATTCGCAGAGGTCAAAAAAGATACGAATCGCAGCTGCTTTCTCTCCTGCCCGGTTGCAGCACTCTTTTGTGCCTATTTCCACTTTCAATTTTAGAGGGAATAAACGCGTTGTCGTGTTTCGTGTTTCGTGTTTCGTTTTCCAATAAAAACAGTCGCTACGATCAGTTATCAGCATGACCGCAGCGACTGCTATCTATTGGCCTCTGACTTACTTCTCCTGAGGCTTCGCTGGTGCAATCTCATCAATGCGCTTGAGTTCATCATCGCTGAACGACGTGTTCTTCAGTGCCTTGACGTCGTCACGAATCTGCGATGGGCGTGAAGCACCCACGAGCACAGAAGTGATCGCCTGGTCGTGGAGCAGCCACGCCAGGGACATTTCTGCCAGTGTCTGACCGCGAGAAGCTGCAAGATCGTTCAGTTCGCGAATCTGTTTCATCCGCTGATCTGTCAACGCAGACTTATTGATGTACCGCGGATCTCTGCCAATACGGGAATCGGCTGGAATACCGTGCAAATACCGATCAGTGAGCAGACCTTGATCCAGCGGTGAGAATGTGGTGATGCCAAACCCTGCCGTGCGAGCCGCCTGCAACAAGCCGTCAGCTTCGATGTGACGGTCAAAGATGTTGTAACGCACCTGATTGATGACAAATGGGACATGCATCTCGTGCAGCATGCGCGCCGCTTCAAGCGACTGACGAGCATCATAATTGGAAATGCCGGCGTACAGAGCCTTCCCCGAATGCACAATGTCCGCGAGCGCTCCCATCGTCTCTTCCAGCGGAGTATCTGGATCTGGATGATGGTGATAGAAGATGTCCACATAGTCCAGCCCTAAGCGTTGCAATGACTGGTCGATGCTGGCCATCAAATACTTGCGAGAACCGTGATCACCATACGGACCTGGCCACATATCGTATCCGGCCTTCGTGGTGATAATCAGCTCGTCGCGGTGATGCGCAAAATCCGTGTGCAAAATACGGCCAAGATTGCGTTCGGCAGCACCATAATAAGGGCCGTAATTATTAGCGCAGTCAAAGACTGTAATGCCTGCATCAAAAGCAGTATGCAAGATCTCGCGCATGGTGGTGTAACTCGACTCATCTCCGAAGTTATGCCACAGGCCGAGACTGACTTCCGGCAACAGCAACCCCGAACGGCCGCTGCGACGATACTTCATACGCCCGTCGTAACGATTCGGATCAGGTTCGTAAACCGGGTCGGTATACAAATAAGTCGGACTTCTCACAGCAAATCTCCTTCGACGTGAAGCTCTTCTTTGATGCTCTCTCTTTCATTATCACGGCGCCGCAGGAAGACTCGCCGCGCGATATTCCTTTACTCTGAGGGCTCAAAGAGCATACACAGTGCACACATGCCGTTGCCGTTACTTTTGCTCCTGCAGTAGTTACAGTGCCAGCATCGCCGGGGAACTCATCGCTGCAATGTGAATGTATTCGAGAATCGTGTCGTCTGATTCCACCATTCCATCTGCAATCCAGCGTTGCAAAATGCCCATGAGACCAGAAAGCATGGCCGTAATGCCATATTTTTCTGGCAAGCCTTGGTATGTGAACTTATATGTTTTGACCGACTGAGCGCGCATTTGGAAGATACGAGCCACCGAATTGGTAGCGCGAAGCACGAACGCCGGATCTCCACCCGGGCCCATGAGCGGTTGCAACAGCGTCTTGTCAGTGCGCAGATACGAAATGATTTCGTGCAATGCGCTGTAAGAAACAAGTTCGAAGGACGAGTCTTTCTTCCAGCGATCGTCATGAATACGGTCGATCTGCTTTTCGATCACCATTCGCTGGCTGACCGTGGCATCCGCGTTGTACATGCGGTCTGGATCGCCAGTTTCATCACGAGTGGAGTACAAAATGGCACAGCAGTGAGCAATGATCGTATTTTCAAGCTGTCGGCACATGTCGTCCTTGCCCTTGAAGTGCAAGTAGATTGTGCCACGGCTGACGCCTGACTCGTGTGCAATATCGACGACCGACACATTTGCGAGCCCTTGCTTGCTAATAGCTCGACCAAGGCCAATCATGAGACGGTGCAAGGTGCGATTCGTGCGATTGCTGTCGTGATGGATACGGTTTTGACGAGCAATCCCTAGCTTGCTCGGGTGGCCGTTATCTAGGTCAGCGGCTTGCAAAAATGGAGCATCATTCGGATTACGTTGTCTTTGGTATTCTGACGATCGATTTGCCACCATTGCGAGGCGGTTACCAGCGTGTGAGCGAACTTCTACCACAGGATCATCCGGATCGAACGGATCAACGAGAGGAGCATTATCGCCTATCTGTTGACCAGCTCCAGCAACAGACACATCAGCCGCGCGTTGCGCTTCAGCTAACTCTTCAGTGCGATCCGGTGCCACCTGTGTTTTCTTCACTTCACGCATAAAACCCCCTTTACTCCCACCACATCATTGGACAACGTTATCTGTGTGAAAGATCTCTACGCGTGTTCATTTTAGTTATTTGACATTATTTGTTCAACTGTCCACATGCTTTAATTTTTCTCCCTGCTGTCAATTCTTTACAATTTCACCTCTTTATTGCCCTTTGAGCGATCAATATCCCTGAACCGGCGTGTCACTATAAATGAACACAATATACGGCACTGACCGATTGAAACCGCGTGTATCCCCGTGACGAGATAATAACGAGAACAGGTATCGACCAGCCAGGAGGGACAATGCGAAAGATCGCCCATATTTTTGCGAGAGACTTTCGCCATCTCTTCATGAATTTTTCTATTACCCTTGTCGCCATCGGAATCAGCGTGATCCCGGCTCTGTATGCGTGGTTCAACATTGAAGCGGATATGGATCCGTACAGTAAGACGAACAATATCTCCGTCGCCGTTGCCTCCGACGACCAGACTGTTCATACGGCAGCGCTCGGTGACCTCAACGTCGGCACGATGCTTATCACCAACCTCAAGAAGAATCATCAGCTTGGGTGGAAATTTACGACGAGTGCTGAGGCAATTCAATCCGTCAAATCTGCGCAAAACTTTGCAGCAGTTGTTGTGCCACATGATTTCAGCCACAAGATCGCCGATCTTGCAGACTTTTCCTCATCTTCCTCACCGGATACAGCCCAGATGGCAAAGCCTGCTTTTGATTATTACGTCAATGAAAAAATATCTGCAATTGCACCGAAGGTGACGGATGCAGGTGCGCAGACACTCGAAAAGACGATCAATACGACGATCGTGCGCACTGCTTCTGAAGCAATTGCACGACGCATTCAAGCGAGTGCCGGAAAGCTCCGTTCCTCCGTTCATTCCACTTCCGATCAAGCAGCAGCATCGGTAAGCCAAGCGGCTAGTTGGATTGGGCAATCGCGATTGACTCTTGCAACACTTGCAGATCAGTTTGCATACGAGCAGAAAACACTGAAATCCGTGCAATCGCAGCTTTTGACGCTGGCTCGGCAAACTGACGGCGTGCGCACAACACTCCACGCTGCGGCACCTGCTCTTCCGCGCGCTCGACTGCACATCATCTCTGCTACTGCTCAGTTGCAGTCAATTGTGAATAATGGGGCACTTTCAACGCAATCTGCTCTGCAAACAGCCAATCAAGATGTGAATACAGCATCAAACGCGGTCATTCAAGGGCAGGGTTCAGTGCAATCAGCCCTTGCCCAAGCGCAAACGATTTCAGACCGGATTGGCCGCATTACTTCAGCTATTCGCACCTCGCAACACGATATTGACCAGCTCGTTTCATCATCAGATATTTTCAATCAACTGCCTGCCGACGTGCAATCGCGCATTCGAGCAGTGCAAGGCATTTTGGATGGAACCGTGAGCTCCCTCGATGACACACATCAAGCCGGTAACAGCACGATCGCATCACTGTCAACAGCTGGCAAACAAGCCGGAGATCTTGCCGCCTCTGCCGCCGAACTGTCTCGCACAGCCACATCTACTGCATCCCAGCAACTGTCATCAGCACTCCGCTTGAATTCGACGGTCCAATCCACGCTTGTTCCCGCACTTGATTCGTCACTCTCTACCGTGTCACAAGCGCGCACTGACCTCGATGCCCAACTGGCACAAATCAGCAGCAGTACACGATCTGCAGCCAACCGGGTCAGCGATCTCAATGCACTCATTGGCAAGTTAGCTGGAGTACTGCGTGACACGAGCTCACACTTACAGCCAGTTCAATCATCGCTGTCAACGACCGCTCATGACATCGCCGCAATCTCAAGCTCTGAAGCCATTCGCCAACTCTCCGCTCTGATTGGTATCCAGCCCACGCACGTCGGCACATTCTTGGCAAGTCCGGCACAGTTGCACAGTGTGACGGTGTATCCGGTCAAGAATTACGGTTCAGCCATGACCCCGATCTACACGAACGTGTCACTGTGGGTATGCTGCATCATGCTCGTCATTGCATTCCGCATGGAAGTGGATACTCGCGATCTCGAGCGCGCAGGCATACGTGTGCGCCCATTTGAGGCGTATATTGCTCGCTACCTGCTCTTGTCGATCATGGTCGTTCTCAGCGCAATCATCGTGTCCGTTGGCGATCTGCTCCTTGGCATCGGAGTTGCACATCCAGTTGCATTCGTTTTCACGTGCATTATTTGTGCACTCGTCTACCTCTCGATTTGCTACATGCTTGCAACGTGTTTCCAGCACATTGGCAAAGCGCTGTGCATTGTTCTCATCGTGATTCAAATCCCGAGCACATCAGGTGTTTACCCGATTGAAATGATGCCGGCGTTCTATCAGACGATCCGACCACTAGAGCCATGGAGCTACGGGATGCGCCTCATGCGCGAGACGATCGGTGGCTATTACGATGCCAGCTACGCTCATGCTCTTGTTGCATTACTGATATTTGCTGCACTCGCTTTTGCAATTGGCCTCGGAATCCGCGGAAAGATGACAAATCTCAACGGAATGTTTGACCGTCGAATTGCCCGAACAGACTTCTTCAACGGTGAGGAAGGCGATCTCCCACCAGCGCATGTCAGCTTGCGTATCATTTTGCAAACACTGGCATCCCGCGCTGACGTTCGCCGCAAGATTGTCAAGCGTGCTGTTGGCTTCGATCGTGCTTATCCGTACTTGATCGGCACCGGTTTCGTACTCCTCTTCTTGTTGCCGGTCGTTCCGTTCCTCATGGCACTGACACCCAATACAAAACTCGTCAGCCTCGGCATTTGGGTTATCATCGTCATTCTCGTGCTTGGCTTTGTGATCATTATCGAATATGTGCACGAGGCATTGCATCGTGAGCTTGATCTTGCCAATCTCACTGACGCAGATTTGCAAACGATGATGCGCACGCAAACTGATCAATCAGATGCAACGAATGCAACAGATCAATACACAAATGAGCACGATCACGGTGAGCAGCGTGTCCAGAGTAGCCAGACTTCACGCGCTTCGCTTAATAAGGAGGCACGCCGATGAACCGCATTACTCCCGAACAGTTGCACAAAGCAAAAGATCAAATTGCTCAAGATTTGCAACGGCTCCATGCGCAAGCGACTCATGCTGCCGGTAACTGGTTCCAGCGTTTCATTCGTCGCCCGTGGTCGAATCCGTGGCGCATCTTTGCTCGTGACTTCCGCTCCATCACCACAAACGCCATGGGCATGGTTGTTGCAATTGGCCTCGTTATCGTGCCGTGCCTGTACGCATGGTTCAACATTGCCGGCTGCTGGGACGTCTACTCCAACACCGGCGGTCTGCGCGTTGCCGTCGCCAACATGGATCAGGGCTACAAGTCATCTCTCATCCCGGTGAAAGTGAACGTCGGCGATGAACTCGTCTCCCAACTGCGAGCCAATCATCAGCTCGGCTGGCAATTTGTGTCACGTTCTGATGCGCTCGACGGCGTCAAATCTGGCAAATACTATGCAAGCATCGTCATTCCGCGCTCGTTTTCTGCTGACATGATGACGCTTTTCAGCAAAGACGTGAAGCACGCGTCAATCCTTTACTACTCCAATGCAAAGGAAAATCCGCTCGCCCCAACGGTGACGAGCAGAGGTGCAGACGAAGTGACTACGCAGGTCAACTCTGCCTTCACGAGCACAATTACGAGCGTTGGGCTGGAAGTTGCTGACACACTGAGTACGTTTTTGCATTCTTCTCATGCATCAACGGTGCTTGATAATCTGTCGAACAATCTGAACACTCTTGCAGGCCAGGCTCGGAGTGCTGACTCCCTCATCGGCTCGTATCAGTCAATTGTTGACGCCTCACAACAATTACTCATGACTTCTACACGTATTGCTCCTTCAAGCAGTTCACTTGCTTCAAGTGCGCACAAGGCAGTGACTCGCACTCGTTCCACTGCTAACAGTGCTCAGCAATCGCTCACCTCTGCCACACGGGCAATTGAAAATGCCGTGCAATCCGGATCCGCGACATTCCACTCCGTGTCACAGAGCATCAATCGCGCGTATGCACAGTCATCACAGATGACTGCCTCAACGTCAGCAAGTCTGACATCGCTCAGTCATCGCGTCAGCCAACTGGCGAACGACCATCAGCGGGTTAGCGATTCCGCTGCACGTGTTGCTCATGATTTGCAAGGAGATCTCAATCACCTTGACAGTGCAATTGCTCAGCAAAATCCATCACCGGATGACAACCTTGCAACAACCTTGCATAAAGTTGCGGTTCGAACTGCTCTGACGACTGTGAGAACTGCTGTGCAACGCCTGTATGATCGATATTCCACTCTCGCCGATGCAGCTCATTCCAGTGCAACAGAGTTAAGAAATACTGCATCCACGTTGCAAAAGTCAGCTGATCACGTGCATTCGCAGTCATCCTCACTTGCATCACAACGTTCTGCAATCACTGCACAATTGGCGCAGACGAAGAAGAGCCTCGATCAGCTCAAGACCATTGAACTTACACAGGCTGAGCAGTCCGTTCGCTCGGCAACCTCATCGCTCACATCTGCCAGCTCACAAGCAGTTGCACTGGCGTCAACGCTCGATGGCACGCTTGATCGCTTGTCTGACCTCACCGGCTCTACGTCCGAGCAGTTGCACACAGCGAGTTCAACACTTGCATCCAGTCGCCACCATTTAGCAACGAGCGCAGCAAAACTGACTAACCTGTCTACTCGCCTAAGCACAGCACTGAAAAATCACGATATGGCCACGATCGAAAAGCTGACAGCGCAGAGCCCGGAAGCCATCGCCTCCATCGTTGCCGCACCGATCACAGTGCATCGTCATGCAATCTATCCGGTCAAATATTTTGGCGAGCAAATGACACCGTTCTATGCCATTCTCGCTCTGTGGGTGGGGTCCACTCTTCTTGCTGCAAGTACAAAGAGTTCCGTCAGCAGTCTCAAACGCCGTGGTCTTTTGCATTTGCGTCAACGGCATTTGTATTTCGGACGGTACCTCTCAGTGCTCTTTATTGCACTCATTCAGGGGACGGTCCTCGGCCTCGGATGTCTCTTCTTCCTGAAAGTGCAGTCGGTTGATCCATGGCTGTTCATGGCAACATGTTGGATTACGGCACTCGTTTTTTCAAACTTCATTTTCACAATGGGGTACACGTTTGGGGTTATTGGCAAGGCTATCTGCGTCTTCTTCATGATCATTCAGATTTCCGGTGCAAATGGCATGTACCCAGTGCAAATGATGCCAGAATTCTTCGCCCGCGTCCGCCCATGGCTCCCGGCCACTTATGCAATGAATGCACTGCGCGAATCAATTGCAGGCGTGTACGGCAATGAATGGGCATACGACATCATGCATTTGCTCATTTTCATGATTCCGATGCTGCTGATCGGATTGTTGCTATATCGCCCGTTCCAGCTGATCTTCCGCACATTTGCTCGGCAGACGGCAGAATCGCAGCTGATGGGAATCAATTAAATCAGTCCTTGCAATTGTGACTGCAAATGTGTGCTAGGAGACAAAAAGATATAAAGAAAGCCTCCACTCCCCTGATACAGAGATGTGGAGGCTTCTCAGAACTGAAAGAGTGCACTTGCGCTGGCTTTGCACTGGCTTCAGTTCAACGTGGTTCAGTTCAACGTGAACCCAGCTTGAATCGAGCTCGGATTTACTCCTGCGCAGACGCTGCTGGACGATGACCCTTTTGTGCTCGCACACGTGCAAAGAAGTTCGTCAGCACTTGCTGGCAGTCATGCTCAAGCACGCCACCGATGATTTCCGGTTTGGCACCAACATGCGGATCCGTTGGGATTGACCACACCGAACCGCATGCACCCATCTTTGGATCCCACGCACCGAAAACGATCCGGCCGATATGAGCCATAACCGCTGCTCCTGCGCACATTGGGCACGGCTCTAGCGTGACAACGAGCGTGCAATCTGAGAGATTCCAGTCATACAGGCGAGCAGCAGCTGATCGCATAGCCTCAATCTCTGCATGCGCCAACGGATCTCCGTCTGCGTTACGTCGATTGCGACCGTATGCAATCATCCGATTGTGGCGATCGAGGACAACTGCACCGACAGGAACATCGCGCAAAAGCCGGGCATTGTCAACAGTGACGTCACCAATCGAAGTGGTGCCAAGCTGTTGAGCCGCAGACTGTGCAGCTTTATCGCCATCCTTCTTCTTTTCCAGGGCAGCCAAATCGTGGTGAAAACCTGGCCCACGCACTGCAAACGAGCTGCCCACGTCAATGCCTGGACGTGCAATCTCTCCACTGGCAATTGCCGCAGCCTCAGCGGACGCATCCGATTTTTGCTCTGCTTGGCGCAGTGCCTGTCTCATTGCGGGAACAAAGCGTAGCCCCGCCTGTACTCCAGCCTGCCCTGCCAACCGATCGGCGAGGGTACGCTGTGGGCGACCTGGCCTAGCCTCCTCACTCGACTCATCGACAAAAGTCATTGCATTCCTTTCTTTCCCAACTTCTTCTAGTGTAAAGGAGCAAACGGGGAACTGTCACATTCCAAACCCAGTTGTGTTGATTTTTCATCAAACTTTTGTGAAAACAACCGCGAAAGCACCACTCTTGACTCGTACGTACAATGATTCATATCTGATCTTTGTCCAGGGAGACAAAATGACAATCGCAGCATGGCGTCAGCTTCATCGTCGTGAGAGTGCAGATGTTCGTCATCATGAGCAAGAGCAAAAGCAGACAGAAGCGCGCAAGCAGACGCAGAAACACTCTGCAACTCCTTCCTCACGAACCTCGAAGTCACCCGTTAAGTTGCGAATGAAACCGCCGGAGAGACGCAAACAGATCGTGCAGGCTGCAACTGAAATCATTTCTCAGCTCGGCTTTTCAGGAATGAGTTTGCAAGATGTTGCCGATCGTGCGCACATTACCGAAGCGGCTCTCTATCACTACATTCACACGAAATCCGACTTGCTGACGATGGTGCTCGATCAGGCCTATGACACTCCGGAGGACGACCTTTACACGTATGGTCACGCCCGAGGTGTGGATGCCGACGGTCACGCGGTCTACTACTACCCGGCTTCCTGCTTACGTCAAGTCGTTTTCAACCAGCGACGCCCGCAACTCGTCCAACTTTTTGCCGTGCTGAACGGCGAGGCTCTCAATCCCAACAATCCTGCGCATCGATTCTTCACCGACCGCTACCAGCACGACTGGGAATGGATTCGCCGATTCAACTGGGTTCTTCCGGACATATATCTTGACCAGAATCACCCACAGCCCGATCCGCCCTCGGCTTTCACCTTCGCCGACAGCCGTTGCAACGACCGCTTCCGAGCCCTGTGGATGCTGGCTATGAGCGCGATGGACGGCATACAGTACCGCTGGCTATCCGGAGAAATCAGCGACCTCGTCGGCGCATGGCTCGATTTCTCCGAAGAGCTATTTCCACCTGCAATTTGGGGCAATTACCTCGATCCGTCGCAATACGACACTGAGCAGGGGTGCTTGTTGCCTCATACGGCCTTCGGCACTTCTGCTCCGGCAGTCGGAATCATCGGAAAACTCGGCCCCGGCGACGTCACAGCTCAGTAGTGGACTTCGACCTCCTCACTTGCTGTGCCTGGAGCTGCAATCGGAATCACTGGAATCATCCGCCCACTCGCCTCATAACTCACGCATGAGGCCGGAACCGTCTTGCCATTCACACTCAGCTCCGGCTCGTCGTTTGGGTAACGCTGGCCGTCGTGAATGAGGTGGATGTGATACGTAGTGCCGCGATACTGGCGCGTGACGTGCACGGACGGGAACTGATCAGCTGGCAGATGCGGGTCAATTCCAAGGCCGGTGAGCGTCGGACGAATGCCGAGCAAATACTGAGACAAATCAACGAACGTCCACGCAGCCGTGCCGGTCAGCCACGAATTCTTGCCCTCACCCGGAGCAAACGACTCTGGACCAGCAACCATTTGGCAGTAGATGTACGGCTCAGTCTTGTGCACCTCACTGTACGATTCCACATGCGACGGGCAAATGCGCCAGTAGCCGTCGAACGCTTCTTGATCATTGCCTGCGACGGCGTTTGCAATCGAAATCCACGGGTTGATGTGGCAGAAGATTCCGCCGTTTTCCTTGTATCCACGCGGATAGGACGAGATTTCGCCGAGTTCGATATGATACGTCGAATAGGCTGGCCACAAAATTGCCGTGCCGAGATCGGATGTCAGCAACTTCTTCGTGGACGCGAGCGCTTGGGACGCCTTCCCGTCTTTGAGCCCGATACCAGCCATTACGCACATGCCCTGCGGCTCGATGAAAATCTTGCCTTCTTTGCACGCGTCAGAGCCGACCGGGTTGGAATTGGCATCGTATGCGCGCTTGAACCACTGTCCATCCCATCCTGCGGTCTCAACAGCTTGCCGAATGGATGCGATCGAGTGACGGACGCTGCTCATTTCATCATCGACTTGCTTCTCGCTCATGCCACAATCACGGCCGAATTGCTGGAGAATCTGAACGTACCGGCCTGCGTACAGAACGAACATGCCACCGATGAAGACAGATTCTGCGATATTCTCTGGCTTGTTTGACTTGACAGTCTGGAAGCTCTCGCCCGGTGTGTCTGTGTACGCGTTGAGGTTCAAGCAGTCGTTCCAATCGGCGCGACCGATAAGGGGGAGGCCGTGTGGCCCGCGATGCGAAATCGTGAAGTTGACAGATCGGCGCAAGTGCTCCAACAGTGGCTTTTCCGTCCCCTTTTCAGAGTTGAAGACGACCGGTTCCTTCAAGATGGAGACATCCCCCGTCTCAGCCAAGTACGCATAGGTGGAAGCGACGAGCCAGAGTGGGTCATCGTTGAATCCACCGCCAATGCCAGCATTGCCCTTCTTCGTCAGCGGCTGGTACTGATGCCATGCGGAACCGTCTGGCAATTGCGTGCTGGCCAGGTCGAGAATGCGCTGACGGGCACGCTGCGGAATCATGTGCACGAAGCCCAAAATATCTTGGTTGGAATCGCGGAAGCCCATTCCGCGCCCAATTCCGGACTCAAAATATGAGGCCGAACGCGACAGGTTGAACGTGACCATGCACTGGTACTGATTCCAGATGTTGGCCATGCGGTCCACGCCCTGCTGACCGGTCGAGACCTGGAAGACGGAGAGGAGCTTCGTCCAATAGTCGCGGAGCTGATCGAGAGCTTGCTGCACTTGCTCTGGGCTGCTGAATCGAGCGATAAGCTCATGCGCCGGCTTCTTGTTGATGATGCCAACTTTTGCAGGATCCGACGGATCTTCCCACTTCTGATCTTTCGGCACTTCGATGTATCCGAGGACGTAGACGAACGTATGGCTCTGCCCTGGTGCGAGAGTGATGCGCGTGCGTGGAGCCGCGATCGGAGACCACCCGTGTGCCACAGAATTGAACGCTTTCCCGCTGGTGATAGCGTCTGGGCGGTCCCACCCATTGAATTGGCCGAGGAACGTGGCACGATCGGTGTCAAAACCAATAACCGGGGAGTTGACAGAGAAGAAGGCGTAATGGTTGCGGCGCTCTTTGAATTCGGTCTTGTGGTAGATCGTGCTGGAAACAGTGCCATACTGTTCGGTCGCCGCTTTGACAGCTGCTTCATCGCACCCACTGGTAGGGAGCTCGATCTCTACCTCACCGGTTGACAGATTGCGCTGGAAGTTCGTGGAATCATCCACTGCATCCCACAAGCACCATTCGATTGCAGCTGTGACATCGACTGTGAGCGCGTGATCGGTCGTATTCGTCACACTCAGCTGATCGACTTCAGCATTCGTGTGCAGCGGAACAAATGCAGTCAGCGTGCTGGAAATACCGTGGCACTGCGTCTCGAAGACCGTGTATCCCATTCCGTGACGACAGCAATAGCGGTCCAGATGAGTGCGAGAAGGCAGATACGTCGGGCTAAATGTGCTGATCGGCTTCCCATCTTTGCCCATGAGGGAAATATAGAAACTACGAGATCCATTGTCTGCCGGGACACCGTTGTACCGATACCGGGTGATACGGCGCAGTTTTGCATCGCGGTAGAAATCGTAACCGCCACCCGTCTGGGAGATGAGCCCAAAGAAGTCTTCATTCCCTAAATAGTTGATCCACGGCAATGGCGTTGCAGGAGTCTCGATCACATACTCCCGTCGAGCGTCATCAAAATGACCGAATTTCATACTCACCATCGCTTCCACAGCACCGACACGCGATGCACACTAGCAGCTCAGCTTCTCTGCCGGGCCTTTTGCACCATTTCAGGCTACCACTTATCAATAAAGTTATCGATAGCAGAGAGGCATAAATAGAATGTAAAACCCAGAAAACAGGTGTTCAGAACCAGTCTGACTCACGTACACTTGTCTCTGTTGATAACATTGTTGATAGCAATGTAGCTTTACATCGCTAGAAAGATGATCATGACGCACCTACACACTGACGCTGACGTATGGGATAAGATACTGGACCAGCCGCTGTGGGAAGAGATGAAATCACCACAAACTGCACAGCTCCCAGCCAATCTGCGGAAGCAAATTCCAGTTTCACACCCTGTCACATCTCATGGTCGCGTTGCAGTGCGCCGGTCAGCAAGCGGTGAAATGACAGTCGACCACTCCCCTGTCCCGAATGCCGATGCCAAGCGCCTGAGCAAAGAAGAGCGCAAACAAATTGTGATCCAGGCAGCAAGCGAAATCATATCGGCCAAGGGATTCACCGGTATGAGCCTGCAAGAAGTCGCGGATAAGGCTGGTCTGACCGAATCCGCGTTGTACCACTACATTCACACGAAATCCGACTTGCTGACAATGGTTCTCGATGAGGGCTATGAGACGTTGACGAGCGGTCTGCTCACGTTCGGTCATTCAGCTGGAACAGACAGCGATGGGCACACCGTCTACTACTTCCCGCGCTATTGCCTCAATCAGGTGATTTACAACGTTCACCGCCCGGAGCTCGTCAGGCTCTTCTCAACGCTCAACGGCGAGGCGCTGCGAGAAGATCACCCGGCACACAACTATTTCGTCACTCGCTATGACCGCAATTGGCAGTGGATGACAAAGCTGCCGTGGGTGCTTCCTGACGGCTTTGATGAAGAGCAATTCCATCATCTCTGGCGATTGGCTATGAGCGCGATGGACGGCCTCCAGATCCGCTGGATTACCGGTGACGTGAGCGATCTCACCCGTGAATGGGTTGACAGCTCGCACTATCTTTTCCCGGCAGCCGAGTGGAAGCACCTCCTGGATCCTTCACTGTACGAGCCTTCGGATGGGTGCCTGCTGAAGTACACTCTCGCGAAGGCTGATGCATAGAACCTGCATAGAAAAGGAAGGGTCTTTACAGCTGACCAGCGAGCCCGTGATCTTTCCCATCGCGCGCTAAAACAGGCACCGAAGACAGCGGCGCATCACATGAGATCGTCTGTCCACCTTCATACACCTTTCCACTGCGCACATCCGTCCACGAAACCGAGTGATCACCTGGCAGATAAACCTCGCGCTTCCGGTCTCCTTCATGTGTCACAGGTGCAACGAGCAGATCCGGACCGTACATGAATTCATCGCCGATCTCTGCAGCTGCGCGATCATGTGGGAACTCATAGAACAGACCGCGAACGAGTGGCTGACCGTCGTGATGTGCCTGTTCGAAAAGCTCAGCAGTGTACGGGCGCACAATCTCACGGATGCCAATGAACTTTCGCAGGACCTTTTCAACCTCATCGCCCATGCTCCACGGCTCATTGTCCGCTCCTGACGGCGATCGGCGAGACCCATCAGCCGCATGAATCTGCTCCTTCATACTGCCATCAGCATTCAGCTTTGACCGATCTCCATGGTTGCGCATGACCGGCAAGAACGTTTCAAACTGTGCCCACCGCAGGAACAGCTCACGGAATTCTGGCGTATCGATCCGTCCATCGTGGAAACCGCCCATATCAGTGGTGAACCAAGGGATTCCTGCGACGCCCATTTGAATCGCGCACACAATCTGACTGCGCAAATCAGCAAAGGTAGAACCGACGTCTCCAGACCACACCAATGCGCCATATCGCTGAGAACCTGCCCATGCGCAACGGGTCAAGTTGACAATGGAGCCATCTCGACCCATCTGCTCCTGACCTTCATAGAATCCGCGGTCATACTCGCGCGGATAAATATTGCCAACTTGTTGAGCAGGACCTGCGTAATACCGGTAATTCTCAAAGTAATAGCCCAAATACTCCGGCTCAGCTTCATCCAGCCAGAACGCGTCAACGCCCATATCAGCGTAGTTCTTCCGACACTTGTCCCACACATACTGGCGAGCGGATGGATTCGTCGCATCGTAGAACTGACTCGGCCCTTCAAACATCATGCCGACGTCGACTCCGCGATCAGCGGTGACTAACAGATTTTTTGCTCGCATCTCCTGATAGTTCTCTGAGTCGAGCGCCACTTGTGGCCACACTGACACCATGACCTTGATGCCCAGCTCGTGCAGTTCGTCGCACATCGCCTTCGGATCCGGCCAGAATTCTTTTTCGAACCTGTAGTCGCCCATGTGCGGCCAATGGAAGAAGTCGATGACGATCACGTCAAGAGGAATTCCACGCTTCTTGAACTCGTGTGCAACGTCGAGAACTTGCTGCTGATTCCAATACCGCAGCTTGCACTGCCAAAAGCCCATTCCCCACTTCGGCATGCGCGGAGCATGACCGGTCGCATCCGCGTAATTGGCCTCAATGCGAGCTGGACTATCTCCGACCGTCACCCAGTAGTCAAGCTGACGAGCAGAGTCCGCAACCCACTGAGTCACATTGCGCGAGAAGGAGACCCGACCGATTGCCGGATTGTTCCACAAGAAACCGTACCCCGCGCTCGACAGCACGAACGGAACAGACGCTTGCGAATTGCGATGAGCGAGCTCGAGCGTCGATCCCTTCAGATCAAGCGGAGTGTTCTGATATTCGCCCATCCCGTACAGATGCTCATCTTCCGGAGCCGTGAAACTTGCTGTGATCTTCTCGTCGCCGCCGATGATCGCTTCGTAGTTACGGGCATTGAGTTGCAGCGATCCGCCCGATGGACGTTCTTGGAAGAGAGGAGTCAGCGTCCCATCTTTCTGCACTTTCAGAAAATCAAGGTGACACGAGCAATCCCACGCATGAGCCGTTGCTCTCACCTCGATTTTCCCAGTGCGCAGTGTTGCCGTACCTTTTTCGTCGTCAATCTGAACGCTGACAGGAGACTGATTCGAATGCGAGTCCGGAGAAGGGAGAAGCG
The DNA here is from genome assembly GCA_903789525.1 of uncultured Aeriscardovia sp. GTDB lineage: Bacteria > Actinomycetota > Actinomycetes > Actinomycetales > Bifidobacteriaceae > Aeriscardovia. Next base: position 7,789 of record CAIFER010000002.1, on the reverse strand, counting down.
CCCACTCGGTGTCTTCAACCGGATGCATCTTCGCAGCGCGGACGCGGACGGCGTCAGGACCCCACGCGTCAATGCGAACGTATTCTCCATTCCCCGTCCACGTGAGCGCACGCCCAGATGCGGCTAGCGCAAACGTTGTTGTGTGAGCTGTCATTGTTGTGAACTTCTTTCTGAGTTTTCCTTACCGTGATGAAACCGCGCAATGAATGGAACTATGCGATAAATAGGACCGTGCAATAAACGCGCTAACGGCACATAAAATCAGCGCTGCCCCTTCCTCTGGCAAAAACACCGAAGAGCATGCCAGTAAAGCCTCCCGCATGAGTGGAAGCGAAAATCTGACACGGCACATGACCGAGGAAGACCTGTTTTCCATCTGTGCTCTCGAAACTCAGGTCATAGCCTTCGCTCGACCCACGAAGAGCGATACCGCACTGCTGGATATCGCATTCTTTCGGCAATGGCAGGGATGCCAACCGTGAGTGCAGTCCCTCGTCGTACACATCAGCGAGAACCCGACGCTCAGACACGTCAAACCGTATGCTTGCCCACACACGGGCATTTGCATATGCGAGCGCTCCGACTTCTGACACCGTTGGCGAGACGTGGAATAGTTTCACGTGAAACATATCAGTCATGGACGTTTGCCGCCGACCGATCAACCGAGGCCCGTGCACACTGTCAAAGTCAGTTCCCATGCGACCTGTAGGAGTCAGCGCGGTGACGTGGACGCGCACTGGCTTAGACGCGCTCGCAGTCGTGCTCGTACTCGCATGAGCACTTGCACTGTCGCTTTCATCGGCGGCTGTCACAGCGAAGAGCTTGTCACGATCGACTCCTGGGCTGATCCACGCGTCTGCCGGATTCGCGTACGGAACTGCCAAGCCAGGATCGTCTGCTGCTACTTCAAATGACTGATCCGTCAGTATCGGCCAACCATCTTTTCCCCAGTGAAGGCTCGCAAGGAACGGCTCACGGCCCAACCACCCTTGCTGCGGATAGTCCGAGTTCGTTCTCAGTCCAAGGAAGACGAGTGCGGAAAGTTGCGGATCACCTGCAAAACCATCTAATCCAGCGAGATCAGCATGTCCGATGCACTGTGGAATCAGGTGGGTGCTGCGATTCGTTACAAGCGGATTACCGTCAAACGGCGCATACGGCCCAAGCGGCGAGCGCGAACGAGCCATGCATTCCATGTGCCCAGCTTCAGTGCCACCCTCTGCCCACATCAGGTAGTACCAATCTGGAGAACCGTCTTTCCCATGCCGCTTGTACACGTGCGGACCTTCTGGGTTCGCTCCGGTGATTCCACCGATCAGGAACGTGCGAGGACCTTCAATGTGAGCGGTATCCGGATTAATGGGAGCAGCATAGATTCCCGGCTTTTCGTCGCCGCCCCCAGCCTCGTTGCCACAAATGTAAACAGTTCCGTCATCATCGAAGAACAGGCTCGGATCGATTCCCGGCCACCCGTCAATAAAGAGCGGATCATCCCAGCGCCCGTGCACATCTTTCGTGCGGAAAATCATGGCTCCTCGATTGACGTCAGTGACGATGAGGTAAACCGTCCCGTTGTGCTCACGAATCGTTGGCGCGTAAAAGCCTTGCGAGTTGCCGAGCGGTGTCGACGTGAATTGACTTGGTCGGCTCGCAGCGTGTGAGCAGAACGACCACGTTTTCCCGTTGTCACGCGATTCGTACACGGGAAGACCCGGATCGTACTCAAAACTGCTGAAAGCGGCAAGAAGCCGACCATCATGTGTTTGGCAGACCGTCGGATCCGGATGAAATCCAGGGACGATCAGTCGAGCTGGTTTCGTGTTAAAAAGTGTCATCGATACACCTCATACTTTCCCTCATACTTTCCTTGACTGTCACGCGATCTTTCTCACACAGGAGAATGATTCGCAACACGCTTCCAGATTGAAACGTGCACACCAGCTCTATCGGGCCAGTAACCTTCCTGACGCTCTCACTATCGAAGAATGCTGGCAAAAGTGTCAGAGAACCGGTCACACGCTCCGCAGAATCGTCATGGACGAGGAAGGATACGCCATTTTGCAGCATTCCCCAGCTCTCTGATTGAGGCCCGAGCCATGACTCACGCGGATCGACTTCAGAACCATTCACGCCAGCTTCGACACGACGAGCAGCAACCGACTTGATTTCATTGCCGTTCAACCGCAGTGGGATTGTGATTCCCTGCTCTCGCGTACCTGCGATCTCTTTCCAGAAGCTCGGCGTGGTCTGACGAGGGTGGAAAGTGAGAGCCGTTCGATCATTCGCAGTCGCTGCCGACTTTGCTAGATGTGAAGAGGTACGTTCCGCAGCAGTGCTGAGTGGCACGCGCAGTATTTCCGGCTGAGATGCGCGAACAATGTACTCATGCCACGGAGCCCCGTGCGAGAACGTGAGCGTCAAGTCAGCGAGAATCCCATCTGATGATTTCAGGGACTCACTGTGGCGAATGTACGATGCCGCAATCGTGAGCGTTGATGTCTGCGCATCGAACGAGTACTGATCTGCAGTCAGCTCACCGCGTCCGTCAACAGCACTTACAAACGAGCAGCCATTGAGAACAAGGGGGATAACGACATCGCGCGAATGTGAGCTTGAGCCAGGATTTGTTTTCTCTCTGCTCACATAGATCGTATCCAGGCCTTTCGCATACGCTGACCGTCCCGTCAAGCCAGCGTGCATCATCACACCAACGAGTGGCTTTCTCCATGGATATCCGTGCGCCGAATCCGTTCGATCAATACCGGTGCCGTTATCCCACAAAGCGCATGCGAAACCGTGCGATCGGACCATTGCGAGGAATTCCTCGTCGTACTTGAGTTCTTCCCCGGCCTGCAAAGCCCCATCTGACTGGGCGTCGTAGCTCAGCAACCCCCATTCGCCGATAAAGGTGCCGATACCATTCTTCGTAAAAATGCGGTCCAGGGTATCAGCTGTTTCACGCAAATGCTCGCGTGGAGTTTCACGGATGTCTCCTCCGATCCGCTCGTCAAACCCTGTGCATCCGAGCGATCCTGAATAAATCCACTGGCTGTAATAGTGAACAGTCGCCATCACATTCGGATCGTTGTGGAGATTATGCTGAATGAAATGAAGCAAAGCCGTCAGCCGAGAATGAGGGCGGAAAGCCGTCTCTAATGTGGTCACAATAATCATGCGATGCTCGTTCCCGGCGACCGCACGGATCTCGTCATATGCAGCCTGATTCAGAGCATCCATAAACGGCTGGGTGACAGCATCATCCTCAATTGTGACGCCATTTTTATCGACAAATCGTGGCTCATTGATCGTCTCGAAAGCCAGCTCATCTGGTTCATCGGCAAATGCGTGAGACAACTGACCCCATAGATCACAGAAGGCCTGATACTCCCGCGCTGTGCGGTCTCCGTGCCACCGAGAGATCCACAAGCTCGCATCGTGGTGAATATTGATAACGACGTGTAACCCTTCTGCGAGCGCCCAGTCAACAGCTTGCCGATACTGCTTCAGCCATGCTGGATCGATCACATATCGAGTTTTCCCATCTTTCTGTACCTGAGAAAAACGCCGCAAGACCGTCATGGGCATGCGAATCGTGGAATAGCCTTTTGCTCGAATCGCATGAATGAGATCGCGCGTGGGAACTGGATTGCCCCAACTGCGAGTTCCGCGATCAGGAGCTGAATAGTCGACAGTGACGTGACTGCCCCCGTTATCGCCGACTGAGTCAAATGAATTCCCGAGGTTCCAGCCGATCCCCATTGACCGCGCGTATGCACAAGACCGAGTAAGTTTCACCATTGACTTTCCTTTCGTCCTCTTCAATTTTCGCAAACTATTGTGCGCGACTCACCGTTGAGGTGGCACACAATCGCATCACTCCTCGTTCTGACGATTGTCCTTCTCCCACCGGTCAAAATCGTCCATTTCTTTTCGTGTCATTTGTGTGAGATATTTCTGGAGATTTTGATCAACAGCAAAAATATAGAGCCCGTGAACTCCGCGCGTGAGGAGGACGTTGACTTCGTTGAACAAATTTTCTTTCACATAATCTTTCGATTGTTGTTCGACTGTGCGGTCCTTGCTCTTTTTCCATGCTGAACGCTCTTGCGTTGCCTGAGAATTCTCACTCTTGGTCTGATCGATGATGATTCTGCCGCCCTCCAGCTTCACTGAAGGACCGAGAATGACACCCGCGTAGTTGAGGTCAAAGCCCTGAATCGTGTAAATCGATCCTGCTTCGTTGATCGTTTCCTTCTTTTCTGCCCACGCGCGTTGATCTTTCAGCTGACGCTCTCCCGGGTGGCGCATATGACGAAGTTTTGCCAATTCTCGGTTCCATGGAAGGCGGAATTGATGCGGATCATCTCTCTGATAGCCTTCAGGGGCATAGCCTGTCTCCCACTGACCGCTCTTGTCACGGTGCAGATTAACGGTCCACAGCTTATCCGGGTCACCTTCATTGAGACTGCTGCTCGAGTACGGCCAATCATACGTTGCCAAAACACGCGAAAGCCCAGCGTTTGACTCGTTATTCTCGTTTTTCTGCTGAATCAGCTTCAACAGTTCACGCGGCGAATCACACACTCGAATTTCGTATGGCCGTTCATTCGGTTGATCAGAGTGCGCTCGTGATCCGAGAGGGCTGTTGGCTGGATACGTATCCATTGCCAGCTCGCCAATCCGCCGTCCGCTGGCGAGATCCTTCAACCACTTCAGTGTCTGCTGATCGGCGCACATACGCATCTGCTGATTGAGCGTGATCGATTTGATGCGAACCAGAAGCTGTGCACCTGATTGAGACGAATCAGGATCAGGCAGATTGATCCATTGCGATTGCTTCTCTTTCTCTCCTGTGATGTATGGCTTGAGAATACGCCTCTGCTCGCTATCCCAGCGCTGTGACATACGCAGAATCTGTCCAGGATCGAAGACGGCAATGACCACGCGAGCGCGTTTCAGAATATCGACTAGCTGATTCTTACCCGAGTAGCCTCGACTGGACTGCATCTCAAGCAAATGCGCCTCGTCGATGAGGACAACATCCACCTTTTCCGTCGGCTTCGTAGCATCTGTATGCCCTTTGGACGTTGCTTGGCTTGTCCGATTCAGGAACTGCGACGCCTTAAAGACAACTTTTTGATCCTTTTTCTTCCCCTTCTGCAATCCCAGGCGCATGGCGATGCCGGTGTACACGTTTTCCTGCTCGTCCTGGTTGACGATCACGCACGCCGAAAATTGCCGATGCTGCGTCTGCTGTGATGGGATACCTGCAGAAAAACCGGGCACATCACACAACTCAGTGAAGAGAGTGCTCAGCAGAACTGTCTTACCTGTCCCAGCTGCGCCTTGAACAAGAATCAACAACGGCGCCTGATCTTCGTCAGACTCGCCATCACTTCTACCGACATGATCGCTGACTGGTTCTCCGCTCTCATTGATTCCGAGCCACTGAAGTGTGTCGTTGTAAATCTCATCTCGCGCTGCCACTTGCTCTGTGGTCAGACGATGGAATGGAGAAGCCTTGAAGATCGCAGAATCGCAGATTTCTTCCTCAGATCCGAAGATTTCGCTGTCCATCTGGCGCAGTTTCTTCCAAATCTTGTGGAAGAGCGCGTCAAACACTTGATCTGGGAAATATCTTTCTTGCGGATTGCCGCGACGATTGATCAGGTTTACCCGCCCTGTACTCGCCATGAGGTAGTTGATCAGCTGATTCTCGACATCGAGAGTCAGCGATTTGTTGAAAAGCCGGTGCCCAATGACGAATAACTGGTACTCCTGAATATGGCGATCGATCTGCGCCCAATCATCGCGCTCTCGAGGATCGTCCTTACCATGCTCATTGATTCTGCGCGCAATATCAGTCGTTTCACCGACGTAGACGGTCGGCATCTTCTCTTCTTGGCCAGATTCCGCGTCACCCTCGTGATTCCCATCATTGTGATAAATGTAAACGGTCGGGTATTGCTCAACGTATTCGAGATCCTTGCGAGCGGTCAGCCGTTGCAATTGTTTTTCTATTGAGCTACCAACCTGAGGAAGATTGACGATGACGGGCGGATCGACGCGCATTCTGGACATACTTTTATTATTGCGACCCGTCTGATCATCACCGAAATAACTGAAATAAATCTTCTGCGATACAGTGTCGATATGCTTGATTCGCACACGGACGCCGCTTCCCAGTCACCTCAGCGAGAAGAGAACGATAACCACATCAGCACCTCGACTGTCAATCTCATTCGCCGCTTCTGCACACAACGGCATTGGGATCAGTACCATTCGCCTGAAAATCTGGCGAAATCAATTTGCATCGAAGCAGCTGAGCTGTTGGAGTGTTATCAGTGGACACCGGGATATCCACCTGCCAGCCCTGAACACGTTCAAGACGAGCTCGCTGACGTGTTGACATACTGCATTCAGATGTCTGACAGGCTGGGTGTGGATATGGATTCGATTATTCGCCGCAAACTTGCAAAAACTGAAAAGAAATACCCAGTCACACTCGTCCGCGACCATCCAGAGGCTGCGCAGGAACGCCACGACGAGGTCCGTCGCCGTGAAGACGCAGCCGCCCACGACCACTTGCCTGCCTAAACGCAGCCTTACTTCAACAGCCTGTTTCTACAGCCGTGCGATTTTTCAGTCGAACACGTCAGCCGGGAAGGTCCGATCCATCCACTTCTTGAACAGAGACGGCCAGACTTGCACGGCCGACTCAACCTGCTTCTGATACGGATCCGCAGCTGTAGAGACAGCCGTCTCACGCGTCCCGACTGACAAACCGTGATTTCCGCGTGGGAAGAGATGCAGCTCGACCGGAACTCCCGCATCAATACACGCATGAGCAAAGAGCAGCGAGTTCATCGGCGAAACGACCGCATCCGTCGACGTTTGCCACACAAAGGCTGGCGGTGTGGACGGATCCACGTGCTTCCATGTGCTCAGGCGGTCTGCGAGCGCTGGATCATGCACTCCCGATGTGAGATCAGCCTGATCAGCCCCGAGGAGATTGATCAGCGACGGACGATGGCCCCAGCGCCCAGCATCGGTCACGCCATAGCCCATCGCAAGACCGTTCGGCCTCACGTCTTTTTCTGCGAACCCGTAATCAGCGAAGATCGGATCGCTTCCGCACTGTGTTGCAAGGCCAGATGCGAGCATTCCGCCGACTGAGAAGCCCATCACAACTACGGCGGACGGATCAACGTGCCACTGCTGCGAATTGCTGCGAATCAGTCGAACAGCCTGCGCAAGCTCCAGCAACGCGACCGGCCACCTGCTCGGAGCACACGAATACCGCAACACGAAAGCGTTATAGCCATAGCCGAGCATTCGCAACGCCACCGGTTCGCTCTCCCGATCGGACGGCGCACGATACGCTCCACCAGGGCAAATGACGACAGCCGGACGCAGACGATTCGGATCCATCTCCTTCGAATTGCTGATGATATACCCGTCCAACTGGGCGGATGACCCGTCGATTCCTGTCACAGCACGTGTCAATACTTGCATGACGATCGTCTCCTCTACCAGCTTTGTCAGCTCTGCACGTCATATCACCGTGTTTCGCTATCTCATTCCAGTTCTAGTCAGTGGGCTCCCAGTAAAAGAAAAGATGCCAGCAACCGGAACAATTCCGATCGCTGACATCTTGTGTAGGAGAGGCTCAGCGCTATTGAGACCTTTCAGCCACTAAGCCTTGCTTCTTACTGCTATTACTGCTGGACGGTTGCTGGATGCGCCTTGCAGTACGCCTCCGCCTCGGCCTCGGTGGCCACGCAGCGCT
>CAIFER010000001.1 GCA_903789525.1 uncultured Aeriscardovia sp. | reverse complement strand
CCACCAACCCACAACAAGCAACCAGCAAACCAACCAGCCACCCGCAGAGGCAACAAAAGAATATGTTACCCATTCCAAAACGATGCGCAACCACGCATCTCACAACCGTTGCAAATAAAGGGCTCTACGGCGTGTCGTTTTTGACGCACACAGCCCTGAGGCGGTGTCGAAGATGGTCTAAACCGTCTTGATATGACACATTATCGCAAAAACATGTATCTGAATCGTTAACCTTTACGAGGCTTATTCGCACTGCTTGCTTCGTGCCACTTGCCTTACAACACTTGCTGTGTATGACTGCTTAGTTGCCTTGTATGACTGCTCGGTTGCGTTTACAAATGCTTCTATATAAGTGACTCTTCTTCAACAGTCCAACCTCGAGGATTCCGAAAGTTCAAGAGATAAAGGGATACAGAGATAAACAGATAGAGAAAAGGCCTGGCATCTCCTGAAGAGAAGACACCAGGCCTATCGGTAACACATGATGCAACAGCACATCACAATGCAGCCGCACGCCACAATGCACACGTTCATCACTGCGGCCATCGCGATCACTAATGCATTCGTCACCTGCTACTTCGAAGAAGCATTGAGAGCCGTGTACTGTGACTCAAAGAGCTTCCAGTATGCGCCCTTATGCTGGAGCAGCTCTTGATGTGTTCCATGTTCCACAATCTGGCCATGATCGATGTAATAAATCTGATCAGCGTGGATGATCGTGGACAAGCGGTGCGCGATGACAAAGCTCGTGCGCCCCTTGAGAAGCTGGCGAATGCCGTTTTGCAGAGCCTCCTCCGTCTTCGTATCAATATCAGACGTAGCCTCATCCAAGATGAGAATGCGCGGATCAGCCAGCATCGTACGCGCAAAAGCCACGAGCTGACGCTGGCCAGCAGAAAGCGTGGCACCCTGCTCCTCCATCACCGTGTCATACCCGTGAGGAAGGCCGCGAATAAAGCCATCAGCATCCACAGCCTTGGCAGCTGCTTCAATCTGCTCATCCGTCGCGTCGAGCTTGCCGTAACGAATATTGTCACGGACAGTACTGCTGAAGATGAAGGTGTCCTGCTGCATGACACCTTCCTGCGAGCGCAACGATTGAAGTGTGACATCGCGCACATCGTGGCCGTCAATCATCACAGAACCGCCCGTCACATCGTAGAAACGCGAGATAAGCGACACAATCGTCGACTTACCGGCACCAGTTGGGCCAACAAATGCGATCGTCTGACCTGGCTTGACATGGAAGTCAACGTGCTTGAGGATCAGCGGACCTGGATTCTCGTAACGGAAGGTGACATCGTTGAAGTCCACCTTGCCCTTGATGCGCGGAAGAGGTTGTGCATTTGGCTTGTCAGTGATCTCCGGCTTGATATCCATCGTCTCGAAAATGCGCTCAAGATACGCCGAGCACGTAATGAGCTGATTGTAGAAGTTACCAATATCGATGATCGGATTCCAGAAGTTGTTCAAGTAAGCGATGAACGCGATCAGAATACCGGTCGTCGGGTGAACGCCACCGAGCTTCATGATGCCCAGATAGTAGATGAGGGCAATCGTGCACGTCGAGATGATCTGGACACTCGGCCACATGAGGAATTCGAGGTACTGCGCATTCATCCAATAATGGCGAACAGTGCCCTGTTGGTCCTGGAAATTGTGGTACTGCGTCTTCTCACGTGCAAACGACTGCGTCGTCTTTACACCGGCAATAGCCTCGTGAATGAACGCATTGAGATTGGACTGCTTATTCGACAGACGCTGGTAGGCGATGTGCTGGAAATGCTGGATGACACGAACCATCACCAGCAAAATCGGGAACAGAATCAGCGACCACAGCGTCAACCGCCAATCCAACACGAACATGATGATGAGCGTGAAAACGATCAAGAAGAGATCGGAAATCACGTTGACGAGACCACTTGACAGTGTGTCGGACAGTGTGTTGACGTAATAAACCACGCGCACCAGGATCTTGCCATGCGGGCGAGAATCGAAGTAACTGAACGGCAGCGTCTGAATGTGAGTAAAAATGTCACGGCGCATATCCGTCAAGATGAGCTGGCCGATCTCCACAATGTGAATCGTCCGGTAGCGCAGACACAGCTCGTACACCACGATGATCGCCAGCAATGTTCCGCAAATCCACAGCAGTTGGCTGATGTTCTTGTGCGGAATCGTCTGATCGATGATGATGCGGGATGCGTACGGGACCGCCAGCACAATCACGCTCATGACCAAAACCGCCAAAACGACTTTGACGACTTTGCCCACGTACGGCTTCATGTACTGGAAAATACGGCCGATATCGTGCCAGCTCAGCGTCTCTTCGAGGGCTTCATCCTCTCGGTACGTATTGCGGCGCGTGGTGTGAGTCTGAGCCTTCTGCGTCTTTTGTGCGTGTGCCTTCATTGTTTTCTCTGCCATCATTCATCACCGGCCCATATCCGCGCCCATGCTCAGACCGAGCTGCTTGCGGTAAATATCGGCATAACGTCCATTCAATGCCACGAGCTGATCGTGTGTGCCACGTTCCACGACTTTGCCGTGCTCCAACACGAGAATCTCGTCAGAATCACGCACAGACGAAATGCGGTATGCAATCGTCACAATCGTGCGAGTACCGCTCAACCGGCGTAAATTCTTCTGAATCGCGGCTTCCGTCTCCATATCAACTGCAGACGTTGTATCGTCCATGATCAGCACTGACGGGTTGTCTGCCAGTGCACGAGCCAAGGAAATACGCTGCTTCTGGCCACCTGACAAGCCGACACCGCGTTCACCAATCACCGTGTCATATCCATCCGGCATACGACCGATGAAATCATCAGCATCTGCAATCTTGGCCATCTGACGGATAAATCCGCTATCCGCACGATTTTTCTGTGCTGTCTGTACACGATGCTGGTAGTTCAGATCATCAGAATCAGCATCTCCTGACTCGCTGTGCTGCGAATCTGCCAAACCTGTCTCTTCATAATCTTCCGGATTACTCACGCGATGGTTACCGAACGCGATATTCTCGCCGATCGTATCCGAGAAGAGGAAGGTGTCCTGGAACGCCAGAACGACCTGGCTACGCAACGTCTCAAGCGGCCAATTGCGCACATCGACACCATCGATATACACATGGCCTTTCGTTGGGTCGTAGAAGCGAGCGATGAGGGAAACGAGCGTGGACTTGCCGGAACCAGTCTCGCCGAAAATGCCGAGCTTTTCGCCCGGACGAGCATGGAAACTCACATCGTTGAGCACCAGCGTGTTCGGATCATCCGGGTACGCAAAGCTGACGTGATCGAACACAATATCGCCCTTAATCGGCGGAAGCGACTTCAGGAACTTAGCAGACGGAGTTGAGGACGCCGTGGATTTCTCGACCTCACGCACCACTTCCTTCGGAACCGGCTTCACTGCAGCAATCTGCGAGACAGCTGTGCGTTGATCTGGTTCAACGATGCGGGACTTCGCAGACAGCAGACCGCGAATCTTGATGCACGACGCCTGGAAGTGCTCCAAATCATTGAGCAACCAACCGACCATGCGCACTGGCCCATCGATCATCCACTCGTATGACTGGAAGGACACAAGCACGCCCAGCGTCATATGCCCTTGAATAACCAAGAGACCACCCAAGATCAGCGTAATGACGTCGAGCAAATACGACATGCCATCGAGCCATGGGAGGTAACGAGCGTTGTTGTGCGCCAAAACCATGTTCCGCTGGAAGTAGTCTTGGTTGTGCTTCTCGAATTTCTTGATCTCGTACGGTTCACGCGCGAAAGCTTTAACGACGCGATTTGCCTCGATATTCTCCTCCACACACGAATTGAGACGCGACAGCGACTGACGAATCTGGTAGAAGATTCCATGCGCTTTCTTCGCCATCGTGCGTGCTACCACAAGCATGAACGGCGACAGGATCATGAGCGCCAACGCGAGTCTCCATTCCATGACGAACATGACGACCAACGCGCTCACAAACATGACCACGCAATCAAGGATCTGCATAGCCACCCACGAGATGAAGAAACGAATGGCATCCGTATCAGATGTCATACGATTCATCACATCGCCATTCTTGACGTGGTTAAAGTAATGAAAATCGAGCTCATGGAGCTTTTCGAACTCATCAGAAACCAAGCGATAAATCGTGTTCTGGCCGAAAAGCTGAAGAATAATCTCGTACGAATAGCGCAAGCCCATGTGCCCAATGTTGGTGGCAATCTGAATAACCAACAACGGAATCAAGCGATCTGTGAGTCCATACGTAATGCACTGATCGACAATAAGGCCCGAGATAAAAGGCGGAACAAGCGTCATCACCTTGTCTACAGCGAACAAGATGACGGCAAGAATGACCTTCCCTTTATCCTGCTTTCCGTATTGCCAAATCCAGCGCAGATTGCCTTGCTTGCTCACCTTTGCGCTCGGCACGACATACATGCAAAATTCCTCTCTCCATATCTTTTCGGCTGCATGCCTTCGCCACATGCACAGCGAATTGCACCAGTAGCGTGCTCCAACTACACGTTGCTGACGAAATTCTTGTTATTACAATTCTTGCTTGTTTTACAAACGACAAGCCGGCGATGCATCAATTTTTCTTCCCTTTTGTTCAAAGCGAATTAGGCACAATTTACGACCTAGGTTGCGCTAGCATATGCCTTTCACTTTCGTCCATATCAGTACATATCAAATGGTTCAGCCACCACGTCTCCAGAGTGATAAATGCGATAGGTAGATGTGATGATTTGCCGGATAAAGTGGCAACGGTGCCTCAAAAACGTTTTCTCACCGACGGCAATCCCATACAATCGATCTCAATAGCCACTTCAATGGCCACGACCAGTTGTCACGGTTAGCGTCAACGACGTCTCAGGAGGGTCATGAACTTCTTCACATCGCTCATCGAGTTGCTGAAAGACCCACGAACCGCAATTGCCGGTTGGATTGCGATGGGAATCGGCCCGACACTTTTCCTGATTTTCCTCATCTTGTTCATTGAGACAGGACTCGTCTTCACGCCATTCTTGCCAGGTGATTCGCTGCTGTTCGCGGCCGGATACTTTGCGCACGATGCACGCTCGGGGCTGGCACTGTGGATGGTCCTGCTGATCGCCGTCATTGCACCGATTCTGGGAGACGAATGCAATTACTTTATCGGTCGGTTCTTTGGTAGGAAAATTATTGCCTCCGGAAAAGTAAAAGCGATGACACCGGAGCGCATCGATAAAACGTCCGCGATGATTGAAAAATGGGGGCCACTTGCGGTCTTCCTTGGCCGGTTCTTCCCTATTATCCGCACGTTCATGCCGTTTATTTCCGGAATGTCAGGGATGAAATGGCACCGATTCGCACCGTTTAGCGTGCTCGGCGGATTTATCTGGGGAACGCTGTTCACCCTCCTCGGATTCTTCTTCGGCGGAATCCCATTCGTTCAGCAACACTTTGAACTTGTCATTGTGCTGATTCTCGTCATTTCGCTGTTGCCGACCATCATCGGACTCGTTAAAGGCATGATCGCGAAGCATCAGAAGAGTGCTGAAACTGTCGCCGAAGCAGAACAGGGGCAAGTCGAGGAAACCCTTCCCGAAGCTGAAGAAGTCGAGATCAATGCCGAGACAGAGACCGCTGAAAAAGAGGGAGAAAGTGGGACTCCACCGACAAACGAAATAATTGATTGAACGGTGGCACGACCGTCAGCTCAGTACAATTGCGTGTGATTCGGACATAAGATAGTATAAGAAAGTTACGCACCACGTAGCACGGGGCTATAGCGCAGTTGGTAGCGCGCTTCCTTCGCATGGAAGAGGTCGCGGGTTCGATTCCCGCTAGCTCCACGGGTAGGGTTCTGGGCAGTTTTGTTCGGAACCCTTTTTAGTGCCAAAAACGGCGTCATTTCGCGGAAAAGCCCCATTTCCCAACGATCTTCTGATATGCGAGAATATGATGAAATATTCCATAAAATGATGGTTTTAGGTATCGTGTCAGGTATTAAGTGCAGATCGCGAGCGGGCGTACCTTTTAGTACTCAGTCGACGAGAACTTAGTCATTCCCAGGTCGCAAACAAAGAAAAAGTCGCTTGCCGTTTGATCTATCTAGTCAACGCACAGGCGGTGTCCGTCTTTCCGCTGTATTAGGTCCGTCGTCTACGGTTAACAGGTCTGCCAAAGCTTGAATGTTAGCGTCATTTTCAGCTTGAACGAGCTCTGGCAAATGACGTGGGTAGTCGAGAAACTGCCCGTGTTGGAGAGTAAGAGTTTGTATTTTAATTGATCGGGCTGCTACGAGACCAAAACACAGCTTGTCATATCTGAGTTGAGTTAAAAGCATAAGTTGAGTCAAATCATAACAAGACAATAAGTGCGTAATACATGTTCACTACGATGAAGCCGAGAAGGAAGCGATTATGGAATTTGACGAGGTCGTCAAAGGAAGGCATTCTGTTCGCGATTTCGATGGCACACCAGTCCCAGAAGCTGATATTCGCTCAATTGTCGAAGAAGCAGGATTAGCCCCAAGCTGGGGTGATGCACAGCCATGGCGCGTTTATGTGGCAACAGGAAAAGTGATGCAACAGATTCGCTCCGCACACGAAAAATCAGTTGCTGAAGGCGTCCGCGGTCATTCCGATATTCCAACCACTCACCGGGTCACATGGGGCAAGCAATTGCGCGCTAATATGGCTGCCTACAATCAGCTGACGAACAATTTGCCTGCCGATGCCGCGCAAAGCTCGGAAGAAAAAGCTTGTCTTCGGCAAGAAGGTAAAGACGGGCAGGACGCCATCAACAGCGCACATCTGCAGCATCCACAGCACTCTCAGAATGGAGCAGCAGATGGTCGCCCTGCACACCCTGCTCCCATTGCTATCAGCAATAGCCGTCTTTTCAACGCCGGAACCGTTATGTATGTGACGGCACAAAAGCACATCAACGAATGGCACTTGCTTGATCTCGGAGCCTTCGAAGAGGCACTCGTGCTTTCGGCTAAGAATCGCGGCTACGACACAATGATCGCCTACGAGCTCGTCCGATATCCCGAGGAAGTACGTCGAGCACTTGATATCCCAGATAATGAGACACTCGTCATCGGCATGTGCATCGGCCATGCCACTGACGCCCCTATCAATGATCTACGAGTACATCACATGCCAGTCGATCAGTATCTGACCATTCGCAGCTAAGCTGGCTTCCTCCCGCTTAGTTATGGAGTTCAGTCGCAGAGTTTATTCACTCAGCTTGAGCAAGATTTTCCCTCGGTTATGCCCACGAGCGACCCGATCCATCGCCTCTTTCGTCTGATTCAAGGAGAAAACATCACCATGAAGAGGATGAACATGGGCATGAGCGAGGATCTCTGCAGCCTCATGTAATTGCTGGCCGTTCGCATCAACATTCATGAAATGATAATGAACGTGGTACTTTTTCGCCATTCTTTCAACTTGCGCGCTGGCGAGCTTAAACAGTAATTCTTTTGCCTTACCCATATGCTCTCTCCGCGCAAATTCTGCATTAGGCATTGCTCTGAGGGAGACGATGGTGCCATGAGGCTTCAAGATCGACATTTGCTTTTCTAATTCTTTGCCGCCGAGCGTATCAATGGCTAGATCAATGTGCGAAAGTTCTTGACTGTAATCCTCTTTCCGGTAATCAATGAATCGGCTAACACCGAGTTTCATCACGGTATCTTTGTTTCGAGCACTGCCGCTGACAATGACCGTCAAACCCTTTGCCACCGCAATTGGAATCGCCATTGCGCCAAAACTCCCTGTTCCACCTGAAATGAAAAGAGTTTTGCCTGGTTCCACATCCATCAGATCTAAAGCCTGCATCGCTGTTAAAGCAGTGAGTGGGATAGTTGCAGCTTCTTCATCGGTAAAACATTCAGGGACGCGCGTAATCGCCGCAGAATTAATAATGGCATCTTCTGCAAAGGCACCAATTCGATCTAATGGCATTCTTGCAAACACACGTTCACCAACATGGAAATTCTGAACATCATCACCGACGCGCGTGATTCTTCCCACAAATTCATTTCCCATTGTTTGTGGCAAGCGGTAAGGAACAAGCAACTTCATTGTTCCGCGAGCAATCAAATTATCAAGCGGATTAACGCCTGCATATATGACTTTCACTTGAACATCATGAGATCCTACAGAAGGAAGCGAGAGCGAGTTAATGCCAATGCGAAAATTCCGCCCGTATTTGGTTAATTGAGCTGCCTTCATTGTCTTGTTCCTTTGACATTGAAAATAATGGTTTTACGAGAATAGGTCACATAACCTTGAAAATTCCTGAATACTCCCCTTTCACAATGCATTGCCAGAACAGAAATTAACAAAACAGAAACCTGAGACCTCGCTCAGTCACGAAGCAAGATCTCTCGAAGTGCAGAGGCAAGAGCCGATGGTACATGACTTGCCGTCAAACCGCGCATAGTAAAGGCCGGAACAACTTGTTCGTGAGCCGGATCTGATTCAAGTCCATCCAGTGCGCTGGCAGCAAGATGCTTCGAACTACGGATCTGGGAAGCAAGAAGTTCCTTCGTTAAGTACGGTACGTCGGCCTTCTGCAAAAGTGCCACGGCATCAGTTGCGCATGGATTTTCCGCCTGTTGCATATTCGGTATACGGATAGTTGCCACTTGATCGGAAGCAACGTGACCGAGATCGACTTCACAACTGAGGGTTGAAGCATCATAGTGCGCTGAAACTTCACGCTTTTGCCCACCAATCGTGGCAGACACGACACCGTCAGTCGCACCATTCTTCAACGGGTTAGCTACACCACGGAAAACGACCGTGTACGTGCGATCGCCAGGAATGACGTGCGCGAAACCTGTGACTGCGTGGAGCGTAAATTCTCTGCGTTGCCAATCCATAGCCATATCGGTCGTAGCTGTGTGGATCTGCGCATCATCCGGCGAATAAATGCCATCATCCTCGATAAGAGAGAATTTCCCATCGTGACCAGGGAAGACCACAATGCGGAGATGAGAAGGATTCGCCACTGAATTAACGTTCTCGCCCTGTTCCACAGTTTGAAGCGGGATGATGCCACCTGCCTGAACGAATGCAGGAATCCGATCCAGCGAGCGCCACGCAGTGAGATAACGCCCTTCCGCACTCGGGCTCGCGTAATGACGTCCATCGAAGAAATCAAACCAGTCCCCTTGCGGTAGCCATACGGAAGCAGGCCCAGCTGGAATGGACGTAGCTTGAGGGCTGACGACCGGCGAAACGAGCATTTGCGAGCCAAACATGTATTCGCTCGGAACGAAGTATGCTCCGTGGCAATCTGGGTTATTCCAATACATGGGCTCAACGAGCGGACGGCCATCCCGATGTGCCCTCCAATTCATGGTGTACAGGTACGGCACCATTTGGTGGCGCAGACGCAATGCGCGGATCATGGCAGAGCGATACGGTTCCGGGAAAACGCGAGGGTCTTTATTGAGAAATTCGGACGCCGAGCTATGCAGTCGGTTAATGGGGCTAAAGACTCCGAGCCAGAAC
Source organism: uncultured Aeriscardovia sp. (assembly GCA_903789525.1). Taxonomy (GTDB): domain Bacteria; phylum Actinomycetota; class Actinomycetes; order Actinomycetales; family Bifidobacteriaceae; genus Aeriscardovia. The sequence goes on along the minus strand of CAIFER010000001.1, from coordinate 1,224,544 downwards.
CACCGTGTTTCCAACGTGTTGTCGTGCACACCCAACATATGCCCGCCGATATCGTGGCTCCACCAGCCGTATCCAACATTCGAAGCTGTGGCCGTGAAGTACGGCTGGAATTGCAAGCTCTTCCACGAGATCACAGAATCGCCAGAGAAGCCGATCGGATAGCGGTGAGATCCAATACCCGCATGACGAGAGAGGATCAGAGGCCAACGACCTTGCCGTGCTGAGTCAAGATAGTGGAGGTGATTCAGCATCCAGAGGGGATCCAACCCTTTCTGACGGCTGACGCCACCTTGCTGCCAATCGATCCACCAGAAATCGACACCCTGTTTTTCAAGACGATGATGCATATCGAAGTACGCGCTATCGAAGAGTGGATCGGCGATATCAAACGATACTGGGTTGCCGCTCGCTGGATCGATCCCCATGCGCCGAGCCACGGTCGGATAGTTATCTTCAAAAGCGCGGATACCGTCGCGCGGATGGACGTTCAGCGTGACGTGCAGGCCAAGACGATGAAGATCGGCAAGGAATTGAGACGGGTTGGGGATGAGCTTCTTATTCCAGGAGTAGCCAGTCCACCCTGGTCCATATTTGGGATCGACATCCCCCACACGATGCCAATCCATATCCAGTACGCCCACCGAGAAGGGGATACCTGCCTTTTTAAATCCCTTTTGCAGGTCTTCGTACTCCTGCTGCGTGTACGGGTAATATCTGCTCCACCAATTGCCAAGCGTATATCGCGGAAGAAGCGGAGTCGGACCGGTCAAACGATAGAGATCAGCAATAGCACCGGCATAATCGTGACCATGCGCAAAAACGTATAGATCTTGCTCAGTGTGGGCACGAGGACGAACCCATGTGTGAAATGGATTAGCATGCCCACGAACAGTTTTTTGCTCTACCAGCTCGCCAGAGTGCGAATCATCAAGAATTGCCCACCCGTCTAACGACACGAGACCAGTGCCCAGCGGAGTAAATCCATCACATTCGTCAAGCGTGCGAGCGGTTCCGCCGAGATTACCGTGTTGTGAACTATCGCCGTAATGCCACATCGTGTAGTTTCCGCCTACCGTTTTCACGAAGACAGACAGCCCTTCTCGACTCAACGGCCCTTTGTCATACGTCAGATGGAAGCTCGTCGTTTCAACGATGAGACGATCTGCTTCCTGACGCACTTGATAGGCAGGAGTTGCCCCAAAGTCTCGGCAGACGACGGTTTGCGTGGGGTTATCCTCGAACACGCCATCAGCCGACCACTCAATTCGAATGAGAGAAGTCGACAGAACGCAAATCCTCCAGTGAGCACCCTTTTCAGTGATGACAGCATCTGGCCGAGGAGCAGGATGACAGTGAACAGCAGTAGTAAACAGCATGATTCCCCTTTCACACCTCACGTCTCATGAATAAAACCAACTTGAATAAAACCAAAAGGGACGGCCTCATCACGGAGGCCATCCCCTTTATTGATTTACACGTGCGAGAGAGATCGCGATTACCAGTCAGCCTCGTCTGGCTCTAACGTGACCGCAACCGTATTCCCCGTGATGGTAAAGTACCAGTACCGCTCAAATCCTGGCTGCCTGTCTCTGATGTCCAATCAGCATCGCTATCATCTTCGCCCAACGACCATTTGTCGTCATAGGAGAGATCGGCCTCTCCATTTTCATACTTAAACGAACCGGTTGAGGAAGACGAGGATTCGCTGCCATCACTGTCATCAGAGTTACCAAAACCAAGCTGCTGAATTGTCGGATATGATTTCACCGACCACTTCCAGTTGCGGTATGACGCGTTGGAATTATCTGTATCCACGTCGGCATTGAGGTCGAAGGCACAATTCTTTGGGACAGCGGCCGCTTGCGCGACACAGGCATCGAGCTCTCTCCTCATTTCCTTCGCCAGCTCATTTTGCAGCGCCGAGGAGAATTTGACACTCACCTCTGTCGACTCTCCATCAGTCACAGACGTCGGTGAAGAAGTGAGATATTTCGAGGTTGGCACAGCAACGGAGTATTTGCCCGGATAAACGTAGAAAGCAAGGCCTCCGTTTGATTTACCCGCCGCGTTCTTTTCCGTCAAACTAATGCCATTGACGATATAGGTGCTGCTGCCTGACTGCGACGAGACAGTGATCTTCTTGATGAGCGGAGTAGAAACCTTCCACTTCGGGAAGATCAATGCAGTCTGACCGTCATGAGCGATCTGAACGGACGTCGTTTCTTTCGAACCATCAAGCGTGTATGAGATCGTGGCGCGTTTGCTGCCATTGCTCTCATCGCTCATACCCTGAACACGGGCATCGCGGATACGTGCCACGCTGCCACTGAGATTCGATGGGATATCCTTGCCAGCCGTATCCGTCAGCAACTTGCCTTGAACATCTGAAACGCCAGGATCAACGAGACGAGAGGCTTTATCAAAATCGCCGTCAGAAATGGCTTGAATATATGCCTCTACAGAGTGAGTTGGATTGAAGACCGTGTTATTGAGAACGGCATAGACAGCACCGAGCACAGCACAGGCCGCTACCACGGAACCCACTGTGATGAGGGTAATTTTCGCTTTCTTTGACATCGGGTGGTGCTCACGTGGTTGTGCAACTGCCGGCGGGAACTGCATCGTTGCCGATGACGTCAATGGAGTTGTGATCTGCTGAGTTGCAGCAGCATCGACCGCAGAAGCGGAGGAAACGTTACGCGGTGCAGCCGCACCAGCAGCCGTCGCAACAACAGCCGTCGTATCAGCGGTGGTAGTGGGCATAGCTGCCTGAGAAGTAGAGGCGGCCGTCTGCGCATGAATACCGGTCTTCTGGGAGGCAGAGTCTACGGCAACGCAACCTGGAACGAAGATCTTCCACATTTTTGGCTGCGAACGGACGATATTCTGCCCAAACGTCAGACCGACAACCTCGATCAAGAAAGTCCACACAGCTGCTAACAACGGCGTCCAGAGAGCAGGCCTCAACGTAGCAGATCCCTTGAAACCGAAGATCGAGCCATGCATCGAGAGCGAACAGAACAAAAGTGTGACAACAAAACCAAGCACGAGAACGAACAAAGGTGCTTGCCACGTGTCCTTCCAGCGCGCACGAGCAGGATCATAAATATTCCGTGCAGCGGCACGACAACCAACGTACAGTGCTGCCACAATGAACACGATGAACAGAAGGAGAATACCCCACGACATTGTGCTAAAGGAATTGCCCGCAGCCCAGATGCTCACTGTCTGAGCTGAAGAACCAGACCACGAATGGAATGGACTCGTGACCGGCAGACCCATACCATACAAGCTCGCTGCCGATCCCAAGCCGGTAACTCCTCCACCGATCAAGAGTGAAGAGAAGTACACAATCACCGTAGGCAGGAAAAGAAGACTATAAACAGAAAGTGGACCTCTATTAGAGCTGTACGAACACATGATGCCAATAATCAGCAGAAGTATCGAGGATACAACAAGAACAGAGCCGAGAATCACGAATTCCTCAGCCAGCAACCGCACCCATCCACGGGCGTGACGGCGCCACATATTCAGCGCGGAAAATATATTTTTTGAGTTTGGCACTGCATCAGCGAGCGCATAACCAGCAAGCGCACCGAGACCAGTGATCAGCAAAGCGCCACAGAACGTTCGCAGAGAAGCGCCATGAAAAGTCGGGATTGAAACGTGAGCGAGCTCACTAAGTTCGTTGAGATTGAATGTGTTGATCTCGGGTCCGAGCGGAATAAGACCCATGAGCAGAAAAATGAATGCCGAAATACCACCGGTGATTGCTGATGAGACAGCACCAACCCACTTGAAACGAATACCGCTACGACGAGCTGTGTAGTAAGCGCCAAACGCAACGCCTGCAAAAAGCGCTACGCTAGCTAGACCAACCGGCACAGAGACGCCGATATCAAACCCGCTCACAGAGAGCGTGCTCGCAGAAGCATGAAGGAAAAACAGCACAAACCACGTCGAGAAGCCGATGGTAAAGCCGGATTTGTTCGTTAAGCTCGGCATGACACTGGTAGCTATAGCTGCTCCGATGAAGGCAAGAACGATCACAGCGCCGAGGCCGCAGGCAAGGGCAACAAAAATAGATTTCCACGCGTTTTGCTTCTGCAACTGTGCAGATAAGCCGGAAGAAGGCTGACCAGGATGAGCAGCTGGTTTTGGCGCTGGAGAACCGGGAAATCGTGGCGGGACAGGAGTGGTTGATGCAGTAGGAGCTGTCGGCGCGGTAGGAGCGGCCACACTCGGGGTTGGTTGAGCCAGTGGTTGAACTTGAGGCGACTGCTGTTCAGCAGTCTGAGAAGATGGATTCTGCCCTGTTGCAGCTTGATATACCTCTGGCGGTAACTCTTTCTGGCACGACGGGCATACCCGCGCACCCGCTGGGACGAGATTTCCACAATAAGGGCAGTGCATTGCTCCTCCTTTTGCCATGCATCCTCTGTATCGTAAAAATTTTATCAATCCAGTCGCCTTCATCAGCCACGCCCACGACACAGCAATTCGCAGAGATAACCGCATGACTTCGCTCAATGCGAACAGACGCCATCAAGCAAGGGGCAAAAAATAATAACAGCTAAATAAGAGTCCCTATCCGTAAAGAGAAAGGAAAAACGATGGCACACAATGTTCTCATCATCGGCGCAACCGGTTCAATCGGCCGCACCGTCACCGATTACCTCCTCGCTCATAGCACAGATGCGCTCACCCTCTTCTCGCGTCACGCTGGCTCACTGACGCCCGCAGATCCGAAGCGCGAAAGGGCAATCAGTGGAGATGTCATGAACAGCCGTGAACTAGATGCAGCCATGAAAGGGCAAGATGCTGTTTTCGTGGCACTTAGCGGCAACCTCGCACGCATGGCACAAGCAATTGTGAATGCCTGCGATCGCACGGGTGTCACACGGTTGCTCTTCATCACGTCGATGGGCATTCTGAATGAGATTCCGTCATGGGGCGCTTCAGGAAACGTGAGCAATACACCGATGCTTCGTGATTACCGCGATGCTTCGGACATTGTGGAAGCGTCAGATCTCAACTACACCGTGATCCGTCCAGGCTGGTTTACTGATGGCCCAGTCAACTACGAAATCACACAAAAAGGTGAACCGTTTGGCGGTCACGACGTGTCCCGCACGTCAATTGCCGATCTCGTCATGCATCTGATCGACGACGACACGCTCTACAGTCACGGCAATATCGGAATCAATACGCCGACCCGGTAAGACACAGTGCTTCCTCTCATCTCGTCTAGTGAATCGAGTGAGAGGAAAGCCACGCGTGGGCGATGGCGGATGCTGGCTGCTTTTGATCGACACTCTTCTTGTTCAGAGCGATCAGGTCTGCAGTCGTGAGCTTCTTTTGCACGGCATTGATTATCGCAACAGCCTTGTGATTACTCGCAATTTTCGTTGTCGTCAGCGGGATCACATTCTGCGCGGCGATCAGGTGCTTCGGATCCTTCAGAATCGTGAGCTTGCCATCTGCCAGGAACGGTGATGTTGTTGTGAGCTTCGCCATCGTGGTCGTCCCATTTTCCACAGCATTAACTGTTGCCTGCCCGCCTTCGTCAGAGATAGGGACGAGACGAACGGTCACACCGTAGACCTTTTTAAGCCCCGGGATACCGTACGCACGCTGACCAAACTCAGGCGGGGCAGCAATTGAAAGATTGCTTACCTTCTTTAAATCGGCGAGCGACGTGAGTCCCTTCTGCTGAGCGAGCTTCTTCGTGACCACAATCGTATCCGCATCTTCAGCTGGAGAAACAGCGAGGACTGCTAAATCATGCGGAACAACACGACGCACTGCGGAATCCACTGCAGTTGAAGTAGCTTGCGTCGCCTTTGGATTGAAGTATTGGAGCAGGTTACCGGAATAATCAGCAATGAGGTTGATAGATCCGTCCTGCAGTGCGCGCACATACACCTCACGCGAACCGATATTGGGCTTTGTTGTCGCTGCAACTCCGTTGGCTTTCAACGCTTGCGCATAGATTTCGCCGAGTATTTGGGATTCAGCGAAGTTTGCCGAACCAACCACAATCGGTGCTGCAGACGAGGAATGCTGTGACGCACCGGTCGTCGTCGCTGTAGGATCAGATCCGCATCCAGCAAGTCCCGTCAACAGCGCCACGGATGCGAGAACATACGTAATTTTTGTCACAAACGCTTTTCGAAACATTTTTCCCTCATTTTTCTTCAATTCTTTTCCACTGTTTTCTCACCAATGGGAGTGCGACGTCGCGAGTATTACTGTGCACGCGAGGAAGTTGCTCCAGCCATTCCGCGCTCAAGACGGACACCACGAGCAACGACAGCCCGTTCGAGAAGTGCAAAGAGGCCGTCCACCACGAGCTCAATGACGATGATGACAAGCGAACCGCCGAGCATCTCCGGATAGTTGTGCACCGCCAGCCCATCGATCAAGTAGCGGCCAAGACCCTCAATTGGCAAATACGCAGCGACCGTCCACGTAGCAACGATTTGAACCGCAGCTGACCGAAGCCCCGAGACGATGAGAGGCGCAGCAAGTGGCAATTCAGCCATCCGAAACGTCTGCCAGCCAGTCATTCCCATTGCGTGACATGCATCAACAATGCGCGGATCAACGGATTCGACACCCGAGTACGCGCCTGCCAGAATCGGCGGAATAGCGAGCACGGTGAGAGCAAGAAGCGGAGCGCCGAGTCCTAATCCCATCCACAACGACAAAGCCGTTAACAACCCGAGCGTCGGCAACGCGCGCATGCCTCCTGTGAATGCGACGACCACTTGGCGCAAATGACCAGTGTGCCCAATCCACAAGCCAAGCGGAAGCGCAATCGCGAGCGCCAACAACAGCGTGAGCAAACAATCCCACAAGTAGATGCCCGTGCGCACGCCCATCCCCTGCGGTCCTTGCCATGTAGAAGCGGCTGTGAGCCATGACCATGTTCGTTCGTAGATCATGCCATCGCCTCCATCTCAGCCGTCCTGTCCAAATGACTCGATTGAGTGTGGTGAGTGGTTTTCAGACGCGTCCACGGCATCAGCAACTTGCCGATTCCAACGAGCAGACCGTCCAGCACGAGCGCCACGAGAAGCGTCAACACGACACCCGTCATGATTTCGAAGATGTACGAACGCTGATAACCCTCGGTGAACAGTGTGCCCAATGAATCAATTCCGATCAGCGAACCGACGGTGACGAGTGAAACCGTACTCGCCGCAACCACGCGCAATCCGGAAAGCATGACAGGCCCCGCGAGTGGAAGTCGAACAGTGAAGAAGAGTCGGACTGGACTCATCCCCATTGACTGAGCACCATCAATTGCCTGCCGATCGACTTGACGAAGCGCATCAGCACTTGTCCGCGTCATGAGTGCGAGCGCATACAGCGTCAAGATGATCTCCAAATTGAGTGGATCGAGAATACGCGTGCCAATCGCCGATGGAAGCGCAATGAGCAATGACAACGAAGGAATCGCGTAGATGGCAGCGACAACGGCGAGGAAAACACTTCGACCGCGTCCACACCGGTTTGCTAGCCATCCGAGCGGGAGGGACAGCAAAAATCCCACTAAGACAGGGATGAGAGAAAGTCGAAAGTGGAGAACGGCCAGTGAGGCGATCCACATCCACTGCGATGAAAGCCAACTCATGATATGTGCTCTTTCGTACCAGTCAGACGTGGAGAAGGACGACCTGCCTCAATGAACGTGCGCACAAAGTCGTTTGCTGGATGCTCTAAGAGGTCATCAGGCGTTCCGTCTTGTTCGATAACTGCTCCCGGCGAAAGAAGCACAATGCGATCGGCGAGACGAAGCGCTTCGTTGATGTCATGCGTGACAAAAACAATCGTGCACGGCTTGTCCTGTGCAGCGGCCGACACTCCTGTTCCGTTTTGATGAAGCCGTAATACCTCATCTTGCAGGTCATGGCGGATGACCGGGTCGAGCGCCGAAAACGGCTCATCCATCAGGAGAATTCCCGAGTCAACTGACAGGGCACGCGCAACTCCCACACGCTGACGCTGACCGCCAGAGAGTTGGGACGGATAACGATGAGCGAGCTGTGGGTCGAGGCCAACCTCACGCATCATTCGCCGTGCAATAGCTCGTGCCTGCGATTTCCGAACGCCCGCAAGTTGCGATTGTAGGGCGATATTGTCAAGGACCGTGCGGTGCGGCAGAAGTCCGCCGCCTTGTAGGACGTAGCCAATTGAGCGGCGGAGCGTGACCGGGTTGAGCGTGGACGTATCGGTTCCATCGATGGAGATATGCCCTGACGTTGGTTCCACCAATCGGTTGATGAGACGCAGCAACGTCGTTTTCCCACACCCGGATGAGCCGAGCAGCACGAGGAGCTGGCCGTCAGGAATGGTGAGCGACAAGTCGCGGATAGCAACCGTCCCATCGGCGTACCGCTTGCTCACATGCGTGAACGTGATCATGTTGCCCCTCCTGCTGCTTCATTGATGGTAAGAATCAGTCGTTGAGAACAACGACGTGCTTACCCGGCATCGTCTGATGTTCCAGATTATCCTGCGCTTGACCCACTTCGCTCAGACCGTAATATACGTGAGCAATCGGAAGTGAGAACTGGGCGATTCCACGGGCGTGTGCGTGTAACGTAGAATTCGTGCGCACAAAAGCGCAGAAGATCAGTCAGTGAAGACAGAAGGCACGCACTCGTGAACGTTCAAAAAAATCACACGGCTCAACCGGCACACGAACGGGTAACACGAGCAGGTCGCACATGGCTCAGCCCTTTGCACACATGGCTCGCGGATCCGAATCTTGCTCTCATTGCCGATCCGCACGAACACGGGCGTTTGCGGTGGTTCCTGTACTGCACCCAAGATGGCAAACCACAGTGGGGATCCACGAATTTTCACGTCTTCACATCTGACGATTTGGTCTCGTGGAAAGATGGCGGAACAATCCTCGATCTCGCTGACGTTCCATGGGCACGAGGCCCTCTTCACGGCGGTGGCGGCGCATGGGCACCGACAATTTTGTGCTGGCACAGCAAGTATTTCCTGTATTTTGTGGCAGATTCGCAAGTCGGCGTAGCATTCTCTGACTCGCCGTACGGTCCCTTTGAGGCACGCAAATCGCCACTCGTCGGAGCGGATGATCATTGGCTGGGGATGCCGATTGATCCGTCTATTGTCCGTGTGAGCGCCGATGACGGATCATCGTCGCAACAGCACGAGTCCCTCAACCCTGCAATCGACGCTTATCCACAACCGGCTACTGACTGGCTCATATGGGGAAACGGGACTGCCACCTTCTGCCCACTGAGTAAAGACCGCCTCGAACTCGCATACGGTGCAATGCACCATCGAGTGTCAGGCTGGACGCCGAAAAACTTCCGCGAAGCGATGTGGATTTTTGAGCGCAACGGCATCTTTTATGCGAGCTGGAGCGTCGATGATACGCGCGAACCCACGTATCACATCGATTACGGCACATCTCGCTCACTCGACGGGCCGTGGACGTATCGCGGAACACTCGTTGAAGGTAATGCGTCTGCGGGCATTGTGGGAACTGGTCACCATTCGATCGTGCACGTCCCAAGCACTCGCATCTGGATCATCGCTTATCACTGCTTCGATGCGGCGACGGGCGATGGCACGCACCGGCAAGTCCGTTTCGCTCGCCTGCATTTCCGCGCCGATGGCTCGCTGGAACCGGTCGACGTGAGCGCTCCATCTACTCGTTATTTGTTGCGGTAAGAGCGGATCTCCTTCACAAATAGATCGCCGTACTGCGCCAGTTTGACCGGTCCGACACCGGGGAGTTCAGCCATTTCTTGGGTCGATGTTGGCTGATGAGCGGCCATCGCACGTAACGTCGCATTCGTGAAAATAGCAAACGACGGCACATTTTTCTTTTTCGCGAGCGCGTACCGAACCGACCGCAAGTGTTTGAACAGCTCTTCGTTGTCCGCGCTGATTGCACCGACCGTTCTGCCTCCGCTCGTTGTATTTTTCGCCCGTACTGAGCTGTTCATACCGAATAACGTACGCGAATGCAATCGGCGCGAACGAGATACGTGAGATGTGCCGTGATCGGAAGGGACTTGGCGGATGCGAAGTGAGAAGTTCGCTTGACTGACGTCATGGAATCGCGGACCAGCGTGGACGGTTGCATATCGTCCTGTGATTTGCACGTAATCGCCGGCAATCAGCCGATCGATCACGGTTTTCACATCGCGCACGCTCATCTCACTTAATGCACCGTATGAATCCCAGCTCGCGTAATCCGGGCCAGAATCATCGGCCATTTCGGGCATACGACCAGTGAGGATCGTAGCAAGTTTGGCACGGCCAATCCCGTATGGTAGCCTCTCCTGCGCTTCATCCACGCCTGCACAGATTTCACGAGCTTGTACCGTCACATCCACAAGCGGCACAGTCGTTGTGCAATTCGTGCACCGCCCACACCGTTCCGTCTTCTTCTCGCCAAAATACGCCATAATCGTGTTGCGCAGACAGTGCATTGTCAAACAGTATGCATGCAGAGCTTCCAAGCGATTCGTCATACGCTGGCGGACGCGCAATCGGTCTTCCGGCGTCAACTCATCATTGTCACGGCCTGCGGCGGCGATGAAATGGCGAGACGTGCGGAAATCATTTTCCATCCAGTACAGCGTGCATTCTGATGGTTTACCATCGCGCCCAGCTCGACCGGCCTCCTGATAGTACTCTTCGAGGCTTTCTGGGGCATTCGCGTGAATAACCCATCGCACATCTGGCTTATCGATACCCATTCCGAACGCGCTCGTCGCCGCAATGACCGGGATCCGTCCAGACACGAACGCATCTTGGCGCTCAGCACGCGTCTTCGCATCGAGACCGGCATGATACGCAAGAGCCTTCACTCCCGCATCGTTGAGAGCATCAGCCAAATCTTGTGTCCGCTGCCGCGTCGCACAATAAATGATCCCCGACTGCCCACGATGGGCGAGAACATCGTCCACAATGGCTTCATCGCGCTCTTTTTTACTGCTACACTGTCGGATTTTCCACGTAAGATTGGGCCGATCGAACGTGGTGACTTGCACAAATGGATCATGCAAGTGCAGCTGACGGATGATGTCGTTCCGCGTGTTCACCGTCGCTGTCGCCGTGAGAGCTGCAATGACGGGCCTGTGCGGCAGCTGATCGACGAAATCAGGAATGCGCAGATAGGCGGGTCGGAAATCCTGACCCCACTGGCTAACGCAATGCGCCTCGTCAATTGCCAGTAATCGCAACGGAATGTGACGGGCGAATCGCACAAATTGCGCGTTATCAAGCCGCTCAGGGGCAACGTACAGAATTTTGTACGCGTGATGCGTAAGCGTATCCGAAAGAATGCGGTCGCTCTCATCAACTGACTGGGACGAGTTGACGAACGCAGCTGGAATGCCAAGGCGGGACAGCGATTCCACCTGATCTTGCATGAGTGAAATGAGTGGAGTGATCACAAACGTCATGCCTGGCAAAAGACGCGATGCCAATTCGTAACACAGCGACTTACCGGCGCCGGTTGGCAAAATGCCTAGCACATCGCGGCCATCGAGGATGTGGGAAATGAGCTCTTTTTGACCGGGACGGAATGCAGAAAATCCAAATTGCGTGTGGAGGAGTTCGTTCATGTACCGGAGCTTGAGACGCTGATGAGCGTCCACCTTCTGCTGACTTTGCCGACTCTGCTGATCATCCCGCATGAGTGGAATCGTAATATCCCGTCATGATGAGCTGAAATAACCCTTACAATCACAAAAAGCCGCTAGCTGCTTTGCTCTCCAGTCACGTTCACTGGAAAACAGCTAACGGCTTTCACCACCTGCAAGCGATATCGCTAGATATTAGCTTTCAGTCACCTACGCGCTTCTTCACGCACGCAGACGGAGCTGCTCATTCGCGGGGATTTGCCACGTGATCATCCGACCGTTCGACATTGCACTGCCGCGCAGTGGAAGATCAACGAGCACAGGAGCGCCAGGCTGGCTCAAAGCATGATGTCCAAAATGGAAGTGAATACGCACTGGCTTGTTCACATTGCGAATCATGCTCATAATCAGTCACTCCTTTACAAACGGAAGAGTCATGTTGCACGCGCACCGTGACTCGATCGTTCATTTCTGTGCACCTTGTGGTGTAGTGAGATCTCGCAGCTTGTGACGGCCGGAAGAGCTTCACTGCCCTCCTCAGAGACCACAAAATATAATAACCAACTATTACTTTTTTTGATAGCTTTCTTGCCAGCTTTTTTGACTCGGCGTGTCGCGCGTCTTTTCAACGATATGCGGTCACACGAAGATTGCATGAACCACAAGTTTGCATGAAACAGAAGCTTGAATGAAAAATATTACATATATGAGAGCGGGCAACGAGAGTCGAACTCGCCTCTGCGGCTTGGGAAGCCTCCGTTCTACCGATTAACTATGCCCGCACAACGGAACATGTCTCATCATACCAGATTCGCTTGCGACACATAGGCGTGTAAACCGCCAATCGCCCCGATTCCCGTCCACACCGGATAAGCAATGGCAAGGGGAAGTTTCTTTGCAGCAAACGCAAGAAGAACAAAGCTCGCAACCATCCCCACGATCGCCAAAATTGAATAGAGTGGGACAGTAAAACCTGCACTCAGCTTTAAACACGACGACCACGCGACTTCCATCAATCCGGCAACAACGAGAACACCCCAAGAGACCGCGGACGACATAACAACATCCCTCCCCCTACGCTGTAAGTTGTTTCCAACTAAAAAAGGCAACCGCTTCTTCCTCCCCGACGCTGTGAATATCACTCGTCGGTGCCTAATCGAAAGAAACGATTGCCTGGTGTATATCCTCGGCAGGATACGCACTTTTAGTTTACAGGACGGAAAAGATTGCCGTCGTGACTGAATTATTGCGATTATTGCTATTGCTAATGTCTATGAAGCTCATTACCGATGTTCCGCCAGGCGGATCAAACGCTCACGATCAGTGATCACCATGCGAGAACGCCCTCGCTTCTGGCCCTCTTCACGTTCAGCAGCATCAACTCGCTTCCAGCCCTCGAGATCCCCGTATGCAACGTGCCGTGACTGTAACACGTGTTCGAGCGTATTTCCAGTGGCAAGAGCCTGCGAAACGTGTGGATCACGGCCACGATGCGGATCGCGAGCTATGTCAGTGAGAATGTGGGCAACTGTCTGTTTAGCATCTGCCTTCGTTGAGCCGATCAGCCCTACCGGCCCGCGTTTCGCCCATCCAGTTGCATATTCGCGCGGAATTGGTGTGTGCTGTGGCTCATTCTCAACGATTCGGCCATCGACATTGGCCAGCACATGCCGTTCACTGTCAAACGGTACGCCCGGTAATGCAGAAGGCTGATAGCCGATCGCCGCGTAGACGGCTTGAACCTGGATCTCTCGCGTGTGATCTGTCACCGTCATATGACCGTCCGGGCTGACCGTCGTCCGACGAATACGCACTACACGAACCGTCTGCGAAGAAGGCTGCGCCACAATAGCGTCTGGAGAAGAATAAAAGTGGAACCAGACTGTCCGCGCCGGATGCGATGCCGGATGAGATTGACTCTGTGTTTGTTGCTCACTGCGATGCGCGATCGCCAGAAGCTCATCCAGCATTGGACCAGTTTCGCGATCGGCATGCGCCTGCTTGAGGGTTTGCGGATCAAGCTTGAAATCATCTGGGTCGACACGCAGCACCACGTTCGGAACCTTTTCGAGCTGCCGTAGCTCCTGGACAGAGAATTTCGCCTGAGCCGGACCGCGCCGAACAAGCACGTGGATAGTCTGGACCGCACTACGTGCGAGCGCTTGCTGCACATGATCTGGGATATCGGTTGCCAACAAAGCCGTGGGATCATTCGCCAGCATGCGCGTGATATCCAGTGCCACATTGCCTCCGCCAATCACCGCGATAGAACGGGCAGACGGGTCAAAGACAGACGTCTGCGCAGATGTCTGCGTGTGGATGCGTGAAGAGTCATTTTCATGAGGATAGCCGTCATACCATTCGACTAATTGTGCCGCGCCATGCACTTGTGGCAAATCGTGTCCCGGAATGGAAAGCGGACGATTTGCAATCGCTCCCGTGGCAAAAATTACGAGATCCTCGTGCGCTAACAGATCAGCAACCGTAAGATCAGCATGACCCCCGTCGTCACTCGCACCGACAGCGACGTTGGTGAACAACTGAATTTCCGGCTGATCGACTGCCTTCTCGAGTGCTGCCATAATCCATTTGATGGCCGGATGATCCGGGGCTACTCCATAGCGAACGAGGCCGAACGGGACCGGTAAACGCTCGATCACATCAATATGAACCGCACTACCAATCCCTAGTTCTTCTCCCCGTGCGCGAAGCTGGCGAATCAGCGTGTCCGAAACATAAATTCCTGCCGGACCAGCACCTACAACCCCTACGTGAAGAGGACGAGACATATCACAACGTTCGGCAGTGCGAGAATCAGCGACCATGACTCCCACACTACCGAACGTGATTTATAAATTTCAGTCAGCGAACTATCAGTCGGCTGGATCGAGCTTGACCCACGCAACAGAGTGTGATGGAATACGCGCATACAGTTTGCGCCCAGAGATACGCACATGAAGGTCAGAAGAGCCTTCCTGAGCTCCGGACCACAAATCGGTGGCCTTCCACTCACGGTTCACACCGTCCAAACCAACAATCGCCGCAATATCAACGTCTTGGTCTGCAGCGGTTGGGCCAGTCCAGAACAGTGCCGCATAATACGACCGATAATCGAGACTTGAAGCAGCCCACACGATGAACTCACCGCTCGGAACTTCGGCACCTTGCCAACCGTCAAAATTGTCTTCACGGCCATACGTCTCGCGAACCACTTCACGACCTGGATGAGCTTCCTTCTCTACCCGACCGATCCACGGATTTTCAATGAGCGCGATCGTGCGAGCAGACGATGTCGGCAAATCTCCGCCCATCATGAGTGGAGAATGCGCCATTGACCACAAGGTCAGCAGCGTCTTTTGTTCGTCATACGTCAGATGAGACTGATGTCCACCTTCCTTGTCATTGACCGTCAAATGACCGAGCGGCAACATATCCGCATCTGCCCAATGCCCGCGCGTCTGCCATGGAGCCCACCGAGCCAAGCGCGCAAACTGAGCATGGACGTCATCCCATCGATCCCACAGATCATCCGAGATACGCCACATTTGCGCATGTGCGCGGAGAAAATCAACGTGCGTGGTGGCAACCTGTGTGCCTGGAGACAGCGATAGCGTGATCGGACGATGATACTTCAGCTCCGCCGTCCGAATAGCCGCAGCGTACGAAGCGATCTCGTCTGGATAAAACGGCGCTTGCATATCGTCGACCTTGAGGAAATCGACTCCCCACAAAGCAAAGAGATCAACTTGCGAGTCATACCACGCCTGAGCACCAGGATGCGCATGATTGAGCGCAAAATTATCGGAATTCCAGTGGCAGAGATGCTCGTCTGCGGTATCAGCAATATCTGCAGCGTGGTACGACGTGCCTTTGACCGGGAGATTTTCGCGAACAGCTTGGCGAGGGATTCCGCGCATGACATGAATGCCGAACTTCAGGCCCATTTGATGAATTTTGTCGGCAAGAGGCTTAAAACCGCGTCCATGTGCTGAAGACGGGAAACGATCGGGAGCCGGAATCTGACGACCATACTCATCGATGCAGAAGCGAGCGCCCTTATCTGGATCGTTATAGCCTTCTGACTTGGCATGCGGATCAAACCAGCTGGCATCCACCACCACAGTGTCCCAGCCGAGAGAAAGCAGATGGTCATGGATGAAAGACGCGTTGGCGAGCACGTCCTTTTCACTGATCGTCGTCATGTACGAATCCCAGCTATTCCACCCCATCGGTGGGTTATATGCCTTCATCAGCACGTCCTTTCATCACGATTTACACCACACATCACACAGAGACGAGAAATTGCAGTCGTCATCGACCGCATGCTACTGAAGCATCTCATCCTTCTCGACCGAGTGCTTCAGTAGCACGAACGCAACCTCATTCCCTGTCTCGTCCATTATGGCATAGTGAGCGTTCACATTCGACCGTGTGGCTACTTGCTCGAAGAGACATGTGAATGATGCGGGAGCTTGGAAACATACGGGTTTCCAGCGATCACAAAACGACGGAGCACATCACGCGCTCGACTGATCCCAATCCGAACAGTTTTCTGCACTGTCTCGCCATCTCTCAGTGGCGCTTCAACAAGTTGCAGTGGCGCAGTGCGCAAATCATGACCGTACAGATCGGCATCAATTCCCAACGCCATACACAGCTTCGCAGGTCCGTTGGTGGCACCGACACCGTGAATTTTTCGCCGCTCTTCCACTATTTTTCGACTTGCTTCGTCGACAGGCTCGACCGCACGAATCAACGCGCCGGCCCCAAAGCCGTCTGTACTTGCGCTGATATTCAAGCAGTGATACATCCCATACGTGAAATACACATAGCAGCGACCGGCAGGACCAAAAAGAGCACGATTACGATGCGTTTTGCCATGATACGCGTGGCTAGCCGGATCATTTTGGTCATACGCTTCCGTCTCCACGATGCGAACGATGACCCGAACTAGCGAGTTATCCACATTCAGCGTGCGGATGAGCAAACAACCCAGAAGTCGTTGCGCGACAACGTCTACCGGCTGATCAAGCCAGTCAGGAAAGTGACCTGTACGCACGTATTTCTTCCAGTCGTCCACATTCACCTGTGGTTGCCTCGTCGTACTCATACCTCCATTATTATGGGCTGAAAGAGGAGGCGAAAATGAAAACTGCACTTCCAAGCGTACTTCCGAGTGCTCGTGATCCGCTCGTCAGCGTCATCATTCCGGCGTGGAATAGCGAAGAGTACATCGATCAAACGCTGCGTAGCGTGACGCATCAGACGTATCGTCATCTTGAAATCATCATCGTCGATGATCAATCAACCGACACTACGCCTGAAATTGAAGAGAAGTGGGCTGCTCGTGACTCACGAATCCGCATTATCAGGCAGTCTCATCAAGGCCTGTCAGTAGGGCGCAATCGAGGCATGCGTGAAGCACGCGGTCAATTCATTCTTTTCGTCGACTCAGACGACCTCACCGATCCGCATCTCGTTGCAGAATGCTTGAACGCACGAGAAGAACCTCACGATGTCGTGATGTATCAATTCGATACCATCAGTTCGCGCGGAACGCCGTTGGAATCCCACTATGTGCATAATCGCTATTCGACGTTGCAGATTCTCACTCCAGTCGATGCAATTCGCGAACAGCTTGCTGGGAAAATTGGCGGATACGCGTGGAGTTTTCTTGCTCCTGCGTCCATTTACCGGTCGCACCACATTACCTTCCCGGTTGGCCGCAAGGTGGAAGATCTCGCTCGTATTTGCCAAATCCTCGGAGCGGCAGACCGCATTATCCGCTTACCAAAAGTGCTGTATCACTACCGTCTGCACGCGGGTTCGCTACTTGGATCTGCGAAGGCTTCCACTCTCAGCGATTGGGCAAAGGCAATTTCAGACCGAGACGCTTACATTCGCAGCCATTTCCCTCAGCTCATCCCCGACCTCGTGGGCAGCAAAATCGGTTTCCTCGGCAATCTCGATTATGAATCTCTGCGTCAGGCCATCGTATTCGGACTCAAGCTTGACCCGGATTCAGCATCTCTGCGGCACGAAAAGCGCCAACAGATCAAACAAATCAAGGCTCATAAGAAAGCTGAGAAGGTTGAAAAAGCTGAGAAAACCAGGAAAGGCGATTAAGGCGATCACTGATCTTGGGGGTTAATCGGAAGCCCAGGAATCTCGTCATACGGCATACGGCGACGAATGAGCCAGTAGACCGCGAGCGCAATCATCACCACTGTGCTGATGGAATGAATGACCGAATTCACGCGCGTTGGCGTCCCCAACGGAACAAATTGAGGAGCCAGAACGAGAAGCAGAGCAGCAAATCGCAGAGTGTAAAACAGGCAGCGCATCCACCCGGAACGCTGACGCGTCTCAATCGTCATATTCACGTAGCCGCCCATGAGCGTCTGCCCGTGCCGTAACACAGGAATGACGATCTCCCCAACTGCCAGCGAAATGAGGAGAAAGATCCTGTCAAGAGCCTCACGCAATGCCGTACCAGACGCGAGAACCGTTCCCGACTGCCATCTGCCAATCCACAGCACTAACAGCGAAAGCAGAACAACGGCAAGATAAGCGCTCAACGAGATCAGCAGCCAGTCAAGTGCGAAAGCGACGACGCGGCGAATAAATCCCGGATTCGTCGTCATGCGCACAGCATGGTCGTGCTGCTGAGGACGAACGCGATCCCACCAGTAAGCGAGCAGAAGGCCAATCAACGCGCCACACGTATTGGTAACGAGATCGTCAACATCAAATTCGCGATATGAGCACGGTACGAGATGGAACATGCCCGTCAGCTGAGCTGTCTCGATCACAAGACTGACCGCAAAACCAGAAATAACAACGGCCCATCCATGCCAGTGCGCACAACGACGAAGTATGAATCCGAGTGGGACGAAAAAGGCGACATTGAGCGTGAGCTGTAAAAAGGCTGAAATCGGGGACTTCCGGAAATCGGTCACGAACTGCAGGAAATTGTAATTGGGCTGAAGAGAGTGCGTCCGACAGAATTGAGCCGGGTTAGCGGGAAGCGGATAGAGGGTGAAAAAGGCAAGCGCAAAAACGTACAGGATGCAGAGGTAGACAGAGAGAACCGCGCTGAAATGAATGCCGTTGCGCCGATGGTACAACCACGCTGCAATCGGGAGGGTGAGGACGGCGGATGCGAGCAGACTGAAGAGAACCGACAGCATGAACGGCTGGCTGAAGACATTGATATAAATGCCCAGTATTGAAGCCTCAGTAAAAGAAACAGACGCGAACACTTTCAGGCTTCTTTAATCCGTCTTTTGCTCTTCGCTCTCAGTCATCGCTCTGTTATTACTCAGTCGTCGCCGAGAGTCACATGCACACCGCCGACAAGCGAGCTGACGACGTTATAAAGGAACGCTCCAATCACCGCGAGAATGACAATTACGACGACCTCAAAGATGGAGAACAGTGTCACAGCTGACACGACCCTGCTCAGTCCGAAGAAATTCATGATGTCAAAGCCATTCTTACCTGACAAACCTGCCGAAGAGACGAGCGAACTCACCTTGTCGAACACTCCGACCGTGCTCAGGATCCACCAGAGGATCGTGACGCATGCAACCTGAATGATGCCCAAGGCGATAGAGAGCATGAACGAAACCTTCGCCACGGACCACGGATCAACCTTGACGACCGACAGACGCATACGACGAGCCTTTGGCACGCGCACACGATGGATGGGACGGACTCGCCGACCAGAATTGACAGTTCTTTGCCCTTGCCGAGGACGGCTTTCTTCCCGAACTGTTCCCGTCGGCGTGGAAACTTCAGGAGCCGATTCCTGGCTTACTCTGCCCTGCTCACGAACATTGAACGAATCAGCGCGATCGTAACGATCATCTTCTGCCATGAATGTCACCCTTCATACGCTTAACGTGCCTTGCTATGAAGATTATCCCTCACTTCTGTGTTATTTTCGCGCTCACGGCGGTCAGAAAGCCTCTGGATAAAAAATTGAACACAAACGATACAAACAATACAGAAGCGCACAGCAAATGCTGACTACACATGACTGCAATCGCCTATAACTGGCTGTCAACTAAACATGCACTAAAGTCATTGCTAAACCGTTTCAGTCCGCATAAAAACACAGATTATGAGATATGATCAAAACGTATTGAGAGGCTTCTAGAGGCATCTAGAAGTTTCTGAAGTATTTATCGGGTGCGTCACCAGGAAGTGAATGAGATATGAGCGGGCTCACTGATAGAGCACAATTAGGTGCTGCTGACAAATATGAACTCGGAACGCAAGCAAATCGCGTCTTTATGGCTGACCAATCGTACAATCTGCTGCGCTTCGGACGTGGAGTTGCTACGCCAATGGGAGGCGCTGGCTGGCTAGATGATTTCGGCCGCATCGATCCGAGCGAAGGCGTTCAAACATGGATCACATGCCGTATGACACACGTCTACTCACTGGGCGCAATGCTCGGTTTCCCAGGCGCTGAAAAAATTGTCGATAACATGCTGGCCGGCTTGCGTGGGCATTTACACGATGATGTGCACGGTGGCTGGTATCCGTCTGTCACGCTGAAAATGGACGCTGATGGCAAGCCATACTTGGATCACGAGACGACGAAGATCTGCTACACGCACGCGTTCGTCATGCTGGCGGCCACATCGGCCTATCTACTTGGTCGTCCGGGAGCAAAGGATCTGCTCGATCAGGCCATCGATACGTACAACAAGTATTTCTGGGACGACAAAGCCGGAATGGCAGTCGATACGTGGAATACAGAGATGACCAAGAAGGATACATATCGCGGAATCAATGCGAATATGCACTCTACTGAGGCGTTCTTGGCAATTGCAGATGCCACCGGAGACGAGAGCTTCCGCGATCGTGCTGGACGCGTCATTCGTCACCTCATCGGCTGGGCCAAGAACAATAACTGGCGTATTCCAGAGCATTACAACGAAAACTGGGTTCCGCAGCTCGAGTTCAACGCCGATAAGAAGGACGATCAGTTCAAGCCATACGGTGCAACGCCAGGTCATGGCATTGAGTGGAGCCGTCTGATCACCCAGTGGGCCATTTCGACATACGGATGGGATCCTGCAAAGCACACCGTTTCTAAGGAAGCGCAGCCATATGTGGATGCTGCTGAGCATCTGTTTGCGCGCGCTGTCGCTGACGGTTGGTGCGCAGATGGCGAACCAGGCTTGGTGTACACCACCGATTGGTCTGGCAAGCCTGTCGTGCACGATCGCATGCATTGGACGATCGCCGAGGGCATCGATGCTTCTGCCACGCTGTACAAGGTGACTGGCCGCGACTTCTACCGCAGCTGGTATGCCACCTTCGTCCGCTTCGTCGACGAGCATTTGGCCGACCATCTCAATGGTTCGTGGTGGCATCAGATGGATGCTCATAATCACGTTCTGCGCACGGTGTGGCCTGGAAAGTCAGACCTCTACCACGCCTTCCAGTCCACGCTGATCCCGTTCAACGATCCGGCTGTTTCGATCGCAACCGCCGTCGCTCGGACGCAAGTATAAAGACTCGGTCCATCTTCACCGCGACTCTCAAGCCGCGCAACCGAAGCGCTACTCCTGTCCACTGATTCAGAAGCGTTCAGGAGCGGCGCTTCTTTTTTGTTTCACGTGAGACAATTGGCTGATAGCGATCATCAGCTGTGAAACACGTTCGATACACCAGCCGCAAAATCAAAGCTGTCGAGACGAGTGTCAGCGATGCCATAGCTGCCAAGATCACGAACTGATAGATCGCTGCATTGAGTGGATTGAGACCAGCAATCACCTGACCGGCCATCATTCCTGGGATCATCACGATTCCACTCGATGCCAGTGTTGCAATTGTTGGCATAAGACCAAGGCGAACGGATGACAGTACAGACGGTCTGCTCGCTTCCCATGCGGTGGCACCGAGAGCAAGCATCGCCTCGATCTCATCTCGACGCGATTTCATCGACTCATAAAAACGCGTCAAACCGACTGCCGTTGCCCCAACAATATTCCCTAGCATCATACCGGCAATCGGAATAACAACTTGCGGCGCATACCACGGACGCGGACGGATAATAGCCTCAGCGACGAGCCCTACCATCAGCACAGTGGTAATCGCCAACGTCTGAAAAATCGGCCATCCAAGGCCACGCGGTATCCCCGCAGCACGCGAAATGGTGATCTGCACAGCGGCCACGATCATGACGGCCATGAGAGCAACCACAATGACCCACTGATTCTGCCGGATTACCCATTCGAGTACAAATCCCATTGCCAGCAGCTGCAAAAGCGAGCGCACGGCTGAGATGAGAAGATTCTTAGCTACATGTAGTCTCATCGCCATTGCCAATCCTGCCGCAGCGCAGACCATTACTAGCGCGATGAGGAGCCCCCATTGGTCGATGGTGTATTTCATAGGCTATTCCTCTTCTCCCCTGCAGTGCTTTTCGCTTGTTTCTCTTCCGCACTGAGCACGCCATTTTCAAGTCGAAGAACGCGCGTTTCGAGTCCATCAAGAGAACGATGGCGAACACGGACAACAGCCATTCCTGCCTTCGCTTGCTCAGCAATCATCGCTTCAATACGTTGATCCGCCACAGGATCAAGCGCCGCATCGATTTCGTCGGCCAATAGCACACAAGGGTGCGTCAAAAGCGTTCGAATCAGGCTTACACGCGCTAACTGCCCACCAGAGATATCTGCGATGGGGCGCGAAATGCTGATATCAGCTAATCCTGCGCGATCAAGTGCGGAACGCATCTGCTCATCTGTTGGCTTGTTTCCCTTGCGCCGAATCGACAGCGTCCACGGGAAAAGAAGAGCGTCACGGATCGTCTCACCCGTCAAGATTGGTTTCTGATGAACGTATGACACGTATGCACGCCACTGATGCGGATTGATAGAATGCGCATCTTTCCCCTTGAAAGTCATTTCAGCGCGACCATGAGGATTCAGACAAGCGATTGTGGTCAGCAAGCTCGACTTTCCCGCACCCGAAGGCCCTGTAATATCGATGATCTGACCCGGATAGAGATCGAGATTGATATCGGAAAAAATTGTACGAGTCGCACCATCATCCCCTGTCACGCACACTGTCGCATGACGAACCTTGAGAAGTGGCGCGCGTGCGCTATCTGGTGCAGGTGAAGACGCTAACGCAGAGGAAGATAAAGACTCGGCATGAGGCGAAAAATGAGGGCTGAACATGTCTCACACTATAGCAAGCCAACGGGTCCTCGGAGTCTTCAGCATTGACATGTTATATCTTGCGCGGATGAGGCCATAAGAAACGCTTCTCATGTCGTCCTATCGGTCCGTGTTGCATAACGACCGGTCGGCGTGTAGCAAGCCAGATAAACAACCACAGGAGAGCGGCAAGCAACAAGAAAAGACCGGTAGAGAGAAAGATCTTGTGCCAGTCAGGGCCAGCTTTCGAAGGTGGAGGCACCTGGGCGGGGATTTTGGCACGTACGCCTAAGACAAGTAAACGATGCGTGTTGACGCCGTAGGGCGTGCACGTGTAGAGAGTCACCCTGTCGACGCCCGGTTCAATGCGCAGTCGACTCGTATCATCTGGGCCGACCACCATGATGCGGTCAACACGATAGGCGAGAGTGTGACCCACGGTATGAATGTAGAAGGGATCACCTTTTCTCAGCTCGTCAATTCGGGTGAACATCATCGCTGACGGCAGTCCGCGGTGGGCTGACGGCATGCGCTGACTTCCCGCCAATCGGTAAACTCGTACCTTCAATATACCCGGCACCAATCTGCAGTACCGTATCAGAAGTGCCATGGTAGATCGGCAGGTCCACGCTGATTTCAGGGATCTCAATGGAACCCATCATGCCGTTGCCTTCATTGAGGAGGGTGGGGTACTGCGCATCAAGAGTATCGAGTATAGAGCTGGATTTACTTGGCCGTGTTGACTCTGCACCATGTGAGGCAGCGAAGGCCGATGACGAGGATAACGAGGGTGATGAAGATGTCGGCGATGGTACGCCCCCTGTTGTTCGGCGGGCCCGTAGTTGCGCGAAAGGATCAGACTGACGGCCGATAGGCTGATGACCTTGAGCAGCGAGAACAGCGAGAGCGTGATTGTATTTTTGTGCCGCACGGAGAGCAGTCTTCTGTTTTGCCGTAGGCCACTTGCTGACAGCTGCCTGCCGCTGCGAAACAGTTGAGGAGAGCTGGGAATCAGTAGCAGAAAAACGCAAGACGAGATATCCAATTAGTACGAACCCGCCAACAAGGAAAGCAATAGCAAGGGCAAGGAGGAGACGCAGACCAAGACGCGTACGAGACTGGTAAGACGCACAAGATCTCTGTGAACGGGATACGCGCACTTGTTGTGACGTCTCCCGCTGCCTACGTGCTGCGGTTATTGCTCGCGTCTTGAGTCTTCTCATCTCTATCTCCTTTCTCCGCGGCTATAGTCTGACAGCATCTGATCTGGAAAGAAACCAGATATGAAAACACCCGCTTCCGCAAGGATTTGTAGGTCCTGCAGAGGGCGGGCATTAAAGGACATGACATCGTACGATCGCACGATGTCATCGACGCCGTTCTGATCCACGCTCACCATGCGAGGTCAGAACAAGCTGTCCCGGATTATCAACGGTTGGCAATTGCCTTGCGCCGATAGAGGGAAATCAGCAGGAAGGCGCCAGCGAAGAGAAGCACGATGATAGCAACAACGAGGATGATGCCGGCTGCACCAGTCTTCGGCAACTCTGTAATGTTATGGACGTTGGTCACGGCAGCGATCGAGCCGCTAGGAACAGTGCTTCCGCTGGTAGCCACCAGACCCCACACATCGGTGGAAGTAGCTGTGGCCGGAGTAGCATTCCCATGGTCGATAGTGACTGTGAAGCTTGGCTTCATGTCAGAAGCACCAGTTGCGACAGTAGACTCGCTGACTGTGTATGTTCCGTCACCAAGACCGGTGAAGGAATACAGATTAGGGCTGGTAGTAGCTGCAAATTCATGAGAAGAATCTCCCCACGTCCAGCCAGAGTCCGCAGTGTAGGCCTGGAGATACTTGCCTTTCGAATTCTTGACGGTGAACTGTGCACCGCTTGCAGCAGCGCCATTAGCCCAGACCTTGGAGAACGCAAAGTCAGAGGTCGAGAGAAGAGATATTGCGTTGGTATCCGCGGCAGAAGACTCCGCGCCATTATCGGAAACAATGGCAGTGTTCTTAGCCGCATGCACAGCGCTTGAATCACCAGAGGCTAGAACTGCACCCGTGGAATCATTCTGCTTAACAGAATCGTTGAGCTTGGCCTTATAGGTGTCGTGATATCATCGCCAGCACTCAGGCCCAGACCAGCGAGTTGAGCCTTGTCAAGCGTGATGACAAGAGCCTGGGTCTTCGTTCCTACGAACTCCCCACTTGCAGCAGATGCGTCAGAAGGGGAAACAGAATCACCCGTACGCGTAGCAAGCTGGACGGTGAAGTGAGCACTCGAACCACTGCCAGCGGATTTCCCTGCTACCTGAATGCTGGAGATATCGACTGTCATCCCAGGATCAACGAGATCATAGATGCGCCACGTGTAGCTGTCATGATTTGCAGTATTTGGCATCTTTGTGGTGAGCGTCACCGTCTTTGTTTCGCCAATATCGGCCGAAGCGGAACGAGTGCCATCAATTGTTTTGGTAATAGAAGGCGTGGCGGCGTTTTTCATATTGATTTTGCCATCGCTAACCGGTGCTGTACCGACGATCATCGGGACAGAAGGATTCGTTGTGGAATCATCGACGATGACATAGAGACCAGCTGAAATCTGTGCAGTCCGTGTCGTACCGCTACCAGTCAGCGTCAGTTCCGTGCCATTATCCTTGGCGAGCGGTGCCAACTTTGTCGCAAGCTTGCGTTCGTTGCTAGTAGAGGTACCACTTGTCTCTGAACCAAAGATTGCCGGAGATTGTGACTGTGCCCAAGCAAGCGGATCAACTGAGTCAGGGACTGTATAACCAAGATCCGTCAAGACGCTTGTGATCGCGGAATTCGCACCTGGAGCGGTCTTCAGTCCATAGTGATCGCCCGTGGTGCCATTTAATAGTGAACGTAAGAAGCAATCATATATGCCTTCAAGTGGGCATTTGTGAGCTGCTGCTCGTCCGTTGCTGTGAAGGTGAGAGTCTCGGAGTCGTTGACATCAGCTGGCGATGCAGCAGATGCCGTCACGGCACCAGCAGTGAGACCTGTCACAGCTAGGGCGACGGACGCAATACTCGTCAACACTCGCTTCATTAATTTGTTCATTATTAATCCTTACTTGTTGTTCGTTGGACAATTATGAAAAATTGATATATCTGTCAGCTCATTCTTGGCGTTAGTACTCTGCTCTACTCAGCTTCCGCCAGAGAACAATGGCCGCGAAGGAGAGAAACACAAGAGCCCCTGCCACAATCGGAATGACAGGGAAGGGCAGCTGTTGACCTGTCTTCGGCAAACTCGCACGAGAAATCTCCGGCGCCCACTGCGCATAGAGCGTAACAGTCCCATCGGCATCAGATGTCAGGTTTGCGACTTCCTGCTGGTCGGCGTAAGAGGTACCTGTCCCGTCTGCCTTCGTATTCCATCCGGTGAAAATATAGCCGGCACGGGTAAATCCGTTCGCTGTCAGCCTCTGTGACGTGCCATACTCGAACGTCTGATCTGCCATCGTACCGGTGGCATCAGTGGAGTTCTTGTCGAACTGGACAGTGTAGTGATGTGCAGACCACTGCGCGTAGAGTGTGACACTTTTGGTGGGCGAGGTAATGGTGAGGCTTCCGCCAGCCGAATAAGCGGTGCCAGTTCCGTTAGCCTTTGTGTTCCATCCGGTGAACGTATAGCCAGTGCGTGCGTATTGCTCGCGAGTCACTGCTATAGGATTCCCGGCAAGACTTGTTGATGAGCTCACCGTTCCGGTGGCATCTGTTGCATTCTGATCATAGTTCAGGCTGACAGGCGCAAGAACAGTGACGGTAGCAGTTGCGTTGTTATCGGTGAGTGCATAATTAGCTGGAACGGTTGGGCCAACAGTCTGGTTATCACTACGTTTAAAAACAGTGGCAAGATAACCGTTGAGATGCCTCTTGCCTTGATCCGACAGTTGCACCGCATATCGCTTATTGGCAGTGTACCCACCCGTCATAGTTCCCAAATTCAGGCTACTGGTATCGCCAGCGGAAGTGATGTCCGTCCCCGGATTGGTAGTTGTATTGACAGGAGCGGGCTCAAGATCACCTGGCTCAAGAGGCAATGTTGTTCCCAGGCTCTGTGCAGGGGTGGCTAAGAATGGACGCAAGCGACTGTTGACGGCACTGTCATTAACCGTGAGTGACAACGTGTACTGTGCCACATCCAACGACAGCGCCGTATCCGCAACAAACGGAACTGCAGACGTTCCAGTAAGAGTTGCAGTAACTGGGTTCTGAAAAATCGTCCATACCTTTGGAAACCTCACGCCGGTCAAATCAGGCGTTTCAGTGTTGTATGTCGACTCTGTTCCATTGAAATCCCAGAAGTGGGTCTCGTCATTGTCGTTAACTGTGATCCACTTTTCCCATGCGGTGTTTTCCCATGACGGGTGACCAGCTGGCGGATCCAGCTTGCGGTACATGTTCACGCCGTTTTAAATGTTTCTGCTTCCGTAAGCATTGATGCAAAGATGATAATTACCAGCATCTTGAGGACGACGCGTCATCGCCGCACCGCTTGCGTCGCAGTAATACAGTTCCTGTGTTGAGAAGAAGTGATAATAATGCGCCATATAGTTATGAGGCGTCTGATTTGGATCTAGATTCTTTGGGAACGCAAAAGGACCCATCGTGAGATTCACGCCATAACATGAATTCTTCAACGCATCCGTTTGATCCGTTGAATCGTTCTCAACAAGAAGATGACCGCATTCCTCAGGACTATAAGCGAAGGTTGGATGAACACCCGTTGCCATCGTTGCTGGATCAGCAGGGACCGGCGGTTGATGCGTGCCGGAAGATGGACTTGCATTCACAGGCAGAACGACCGAAACCATCCCGACGGCGATCATCAGAATGAGCAAAACAGAGAGGATAAGGTGCCTCGCATGCCTAGCCATAACGGACACAGAAGTCTCCTCTCCGCTATAGCCTTTTCATCCTCTACAAACTTCTGCAAATTCTGACTAGGTGTCTATAACAGTTAATCAATAAATTAAACTGTTTAACTATATCATGCTGATGCGCTCTTATAAATGCGCATTTCTTCAACTCCCTCACCTGCGAGAATAAAGAAGCTTTCCGCCACTATGATGAAGAATCTGCTATAAACCAGGCATGCTGAGGAGGTCCAGTACCACGAAGAGCCGTAATCCTTCTGTATTGGTTGGAATACCGAAGAATTACTTCAGTTCGACATCAGATATGTATTACTGCATCGCAATCTTGATCAGCATACGTATAACATCATGAATCCTGAAAAGCTGGGATGGTCGGCTCGACGTCAGCCACACCGATCGATATTCCTCATACCATCGATTCATCTGAGCCACAAGTGCAGTAACTTCAGATTGAGATTTCTGCAATTTTCCATCTTGAGAATGCGGTGAATGCACCAGCAGCCGGAAGTAATCGTTCAGTAGATCCTGGCCCCATGCCGCTACAAGGAGAGCATGAGCCATATTGTGGTCAAGCTGACCTTCTGCAACTGCTTGTTCCATCGTTTCCCGGCACGAGTTATGTGCATATACATGACGCGCTGAAGTCACAGTTTGAAGAGCCAAGAGATAAAGATTTTGTGCTTCTTGAACCGATGATGCTTGCGCTATCTCACGGAATGCGGGAGCAACCCCGGATATGCTGCGTGCAACATCGTCGTTGAGTTGCCCACGTTTGCCCTCAAGCTCTGTGAAGTACACAGCATTTGCCCACGTAAAATCGCTCTGAGACGACGTAATACGTTCGATCTCCGTCAGAACAGCGCTGTGACTATGGAAAAGAGTGCGGTCAATACGGGCAAGAAGCTGTTCATGATCTGTTTCTTTCCGGGCATTCCACGCACATTCTGCTCCCATCAACAGTGCCGGTTCACTCATTCGTGGATCATTAATATGCCCAAAGTCACCCCAGTCAGTGACGACGAATCCTTCTGCCCCATTGTTGATTCCTGCATGTGCAAGACGACTGATATTGCTCCATGCACGCGAACATGACGGAAGAAGAGAATTCCACGCATGGGTTGCTGCGCACACCCACTGCCGCGCACCTGCTTGAGTAAGCTGCTGCACTGTTTGCTCAGTAACATCCGGCGAGTATTGCCAATTCAGGAAAAGTGGGTGCTCGGTCAACTGAGATACGATTTCAGGATGTTGGAGGACGATGTCACCCCACATGAGTGGTTTGTGATCTTTTTCGCGCACGTATCGGCAAAGACGATTGACATAATCCGCGTACATTTGCTGAATTCCAACGGTGTGCGCGTACGATGCAGAACGTCCCTTCCCAAGATCAAACGTTTCATCGCCGCAGATATTGAATTTACGTGACCGGAAAAGTGGAAGAATATCGTCAATCAGCCGTTGCGAGAGATGAAAAGCACCATCTGCTGTGATATTGAGCGTGTGATGCTCCTGCCGCTCAATAAAACTGAATGGTCGATCCGCATCTTCTGGGAATTCACCTAACTGCCGGAATGGTTCTGCTCGCAAAATCGAATAGAGATGCCCAAACGTTGCCACACATGGAATCAACTCAATACCACGATCGGCACAATACTGGTCAAAGGAAATAATCTCATCAGCCGTGAGGGGATCTGTTCCAGCCCATACTGATTTCATTCCCGTGAAAGCAAACGAATCTTCTATGTACAGTTCCAGGTTTGTGTACTTGTGGAGTTCAAGTTCGTCAGCCCAGTGCTGTAACCATGTCAACCTCGGCACACGTCCACGAGTAGTATCGAGCAAATACCCACGTTGTGCATAATCAGGATGATCTGCGATATGTACCTGTGGAAGTACACACCCACATGCTTGAATTAACTGCCGTAGCGTTTGTACACCCGAGCGCAAGCCCTCGAGATCAGATGCTTCTACACGTGTTTCACGTGAAACATTCACTCGCGTTGAGCGTGGAGCAAGCGCAGGATTGTATGCCAATACAATCGTTGACTCATGCGGGAAATCGAGCATGTGTGACCGGACAGCTGTATGCCAACGCAATCCTGTCGCAGTACGAATCGTCTTTACAATCTCTTGCATTAAGAGAATCACACAACGACTTTTTGCACTGGCATCACTGGTATGTGAGCTATGCGAACGACTTGTGAATTCGTCGACAATGATTCCTGTTCCCAGTGCAACAGTACCGCCGTCATATTGAATGGTGTGAGGCCAAGGAATCAGAGGCAATTGCTGGATATCGATCATTTTTCATGTGCCTTGAGTTACAGCAATGATTGACTACCGAATATGGCGACCCTCGCACCACACGTGACGGACATCCCATGTTGCGGGATCAAGGATGAGCGCATCAGCAGCATACCCAGGTTGCAACAATCCCAACGGATGATCTGTTACATGATTAGGCCTATCGAGCCCTAAAGCTCGTGCTGGCGTGAGTGTTGCCGCTTCCACCGCAAGTACTGGTGAAATACCAAGGGTAAGCACAATACGCTGCACTGATTTCTCCAGAACGAGCGTTGATGCCGCGATTGCGCCATTACTGACAAGGCGGGCGTGACCATCCTCGACACGTACATCGAGTTCACCGAGTTTATAACGGCCATCTGGGCATCCTGTTGCTGCCATTGCATCTGTCATGAGTGCTATGCGATGAGGAGCTTGCGAAAAGCCAAAGCGGACCATCGGATTTCTCACATGAAATCCATCGTTGATGAGTTCAAGCGTCACACGTGGATCCTCGATAGCAGCAGGAATCGGACCTGGATTGCGATGATGAAGACCATTCATTGCATCAAACAGATGTGTAAGAATTCGCGCTCCTGCATTGAATGCAGCTCGTGCAGTCGAATAATCGCAATCTGTATGACCGACAGCCGGAATGATGCCGTGTTGAGCAAGAGAGCGAACAGCTGCTAATCCACCCATACGCTCTGGAGCAAGCGTAATTTGACGAATTGTCCCTTGTCCGGCATCAATCAGACGAGCAACCGATTGTGGGTCAGGATCTCGCAAACATTGTGGATCGTGCGCACCTTTACGAGACAGCGCCAAGAACGGTCCTTCAAGGTGAGAACCGAGGATATCTGGTCGATTGACCATCTTGTCTCGCACAGCCTTGATATTGCGGCACATCACATCCAGTGGATTGGTGATCAACGAGCACACCTGACGTGTCGTCCCATGCCATGCGTGAGCTGCACGTGCAGTATCGATTCCGTCAGGCCCATCATCAAAGCTGGCACCCCAACCACCATGCGCATGAATATCGATATAACCCGGAACAACAAGGAAACCGTGCGCATCGAAAGCATCAGCAGGATTCAAACCAACCGCAGCACATGCGCGATTAAAAGCTGACTCTTGCTGGGGAGAACTGTGTTCAGTGATGTCAGTGGCAGCACTATGATCGCCGCCACGTTCTTCGATGGATCCATCCACGGATTCTGCAAATCCACCAAGCTCCACAGCATCTGTTCCCGCAGACGTGTCGTCAACGCCATCGGCAAAGATTACTCCATCTGCATCAGCAACCATCCAAAAACCGTGAATGACACCCGTCGCATCAATCTTCGTCGCATTGCGCACCGCAAAAGGATGTGCCGGTGACTCCAACGTTTGGGAAATGGAATGAATACGATCTGCAAATTGTGGCAAACTGGTCATCACAATCCTCCCCCACACTCTTTACATACTCTTTAAATGCTCTGCCATACTGGCTTGTGCGCGTATGCCCAGCGATAGTAATCCTTATTGCGCAGACGCGAAGCTGCTTGCTCATCCACAATCACCGTTGCATGCGGATGCAACTGAAGCGCTGACGCTGGGCAGAATGCCGATACACCGCCTTCTACCGTTTCAGCAACAGCTTCAGCCTTCGCCTCACCAAACGCTAGGAGGACAAGATGACGTGCTTTCAGAATGGTTCCAATTCCTTGTGTGATGCAATGTGTTGGAACTTGAGAGACATCACCATTGAAGAAGCGAGCATTGTCATTTCGTGTCTGCTCTGCCAACGTCTTAATACGAGTGCCTGAAGCGAGTGACGATCCTGGCTCATTAAAGCCAACGTGCCCATCTGTGCCAATTCCAAGGATTTGCACATCCACTCCGCCAGCTGCAGCAATAGCTTGATCGTACTTTTCACCCGCATGAGCCACTTTGCTGCCGTCTGACAACGGAGCACCATTCAATGCGTCTCCCGGAACATGAACATTGGCTGGATTAAGTCCGAGAGGCTCAACAACAGTCCTCCAAATCGTGCTGTGATACGACTGCGGATGGCTCAAAGGAAGACCAATATATTCATCGAGCGCAAATCCACGAACATGCGATACATCAATATGTTCTGTGTAAATGATCGAAGCTAATTCTTCATAAGCGGCCAAAGGACTAGACCCCGTGGCCAAGCCCAACACTGCCGTTGGCTTCTGTTTGATGAGATCTGCAACAGCACGAGCATAGATGCGCCCAGCCTGATGCTGATCTTTCACAATGATGACTTCTGCCATACCAGCCCTTCCTTCTACTCTGAGAACGATATATATTTGTTAAGTTAGCTTACAATTATGATTATAGACAATTACTTTCAACATGCCAAACAATTGATAATCACCGAATCAAGCGCCGCGATACACTACACTTAATTGTTAAGCTACTTTCGATTATGACAATATCGCAGTAAGGAGCAAACGGTATGGATCAGCAGCTGCAACTGCAGCAACACCAGCAAGGCCGATCGTCGGGATTCTTACGTCCTCTTTTCACCACAGTGACCAGCCAATCGCATCCAGCCGAGATTCGCCTGAATAACTGCATTGCTATCCTGAATCTTCTTTTCCCCACGCGATCACTCTCGCGAGCAGAAATAAGCCGTCGTATTAACTTATCGCGTGTTTCAGTGTCACAAGCCGTCTCGGACATGGTGACATCACACCTTCTCGTCGAAACTGGACACGAAAATGGTAAACGACCAGGTAAACGCGGGACGCTACTCCGCCTTGATAGTGCGTACTGGAATATAGTCAGTATTGATCTTTCTCAGCCATCGCTCATTCGCGGTGCTATCACTGACATCGCTGGGCATATCCTCATCCACACGGAAAAATCCATTCCAAGTACCAGTACCATCACTGTCCGCACAATTGAAGACGAGTGCGAACGACTCATCCACACAGCATCAGGTCATATTCTTGGGATTGGCGTTGCAGCGCCAGGCATCATTGATTCAGAAGGGACGATTATCGACTCAAGTCATTTAGGGTTATCACACGTACATCTCGGCGAGCAACTTCATCACCGGTTTGCATGTCCGTGTTTTGTTAACAATGACACGAATAGCGCGCTACTCGCTGTCCGATTATTCGATGACCCGACTCCCAACATGATCTTTGTGCAGATCACCCGTGGAGTCGGTGCCGCCATTCTTATCAATGACTCAATTGTGATTGGTGCTGATCACGCTGCAGGAGAAATCGGTCATGTCATCATTGACCAGAATGGCCCTCTGTGTGATTGCGGAAAACATGGGTGCCTTGAGACGTTGATTGCTGCAGGACGTTTGCGCACTGCAATTGCCCATCAACCACACGAAAAACAGTCAATTCTCCACGCAGCCGGACGTCAACTGGGAAGAGTCCTTGCTTACCCGGCCAGCCTACTCAACATTGATGAGATCACCGTATTTGGACCGCTGGATGTCATCGATTCTTCCTTCGTTACCGGCGCCACAGAAGCAATCAATTCCTTCGCATCGCAACGCATCATCCACCGCCCCATCACTGTTCGGCGTTGCGAATTAGGCAGTGATGTCACCCTCATCGGCGAGAGCATTTCAGTCTTACAAGATGTGATCCGTCTGCCGCGGAAGCAATCTCGTTTATGGAAAACTCATCCATCATCCCCAACGAAAGAAGATTCTCATGTCTGAATCACACATGACAGCAGTCAATCAGCTCCCAGAATCTGTTGCCGATTTCATGGCCGATATCGTGCGTCGCTGTGGTCGCAAGCATGCAAACTGGGCGACAGATTTCCAAGCTGGCTTTGCCAATACACTCACGACAACTGTTCGTCGTCGAGGAGATGAGACATTTCTCCTCACCGGAGATATTCCTGCTATGTGGTTGCGTGATTCAGCTGCACAAATGCGCCCATATCTTGTGATTGCGCGACACGATCCTGATATTGCAACGATGATTGCCGGTCTTGTTCGCCGCCAAATACGCGACATTCTCATTGACCCATATGCAAATGCTTTTAATGAAAAAGGCGATGGCGCATGTTGGAATCACGATTTGACTGAGATGGGTCCGTGGATTTGGGAGCGCAAGTATGAAATGGACTCACTGTGCTACCCAGTATGGCTGGCATGGCTTTTATGGCGCAACACGGGTATGACTACTCAATTTGATGAGGACTTTAAGAAGGCTGCTCGTACAATCATGACCGTCTGGGATCATGAACGTGATCACGCCCACAATTCTCCATACCGTTTCACCCGCGTCACAGAACGATCACTCGATACCCTCTCTCGCAATGGTCTAGGTCCACAGTGCGCTGT
The DNA here is from genome assembly GCA_903789525.1 of uncultured Aeriscardovia sp. GTDB lineage: Bacteria > Actinomycetota > Actinomycetes > Actinomycetales > Bifidobacteriaceae > Aeriscardovia. The sequence goes on along the minus strand of CAIFER010000001.1, from coordinate 1,190,193 downwards.
GACCGGAATGGCATGGTCTGGTTTCAGACCTAGCGACGATGCCTGCGCATATAGTTATCTCATTCCGAGCAACATGTTCTGCGTCACGATCCTTGGTTATCTGGAGCAAATTTTCACCCAGATTGTTCCTTGCCCTCAATTAGCAGTGCAGGCACAAACATTACGAGCGCATATTTCTGCAGGTTTACGCGATCATGGCTTAACAGTCTCACACGATGGCAGTCAGATTTGGGCATACGAGGTAGACGGTCTTGGACATGCGTCTGTAATGGATGATCCTAATGGGCCGAATTTACTTGGCGCTCCATATTTTGGTTTCTGCACCAAAGATGACCCCACGTACCTCGCCACCCGACGCGTAGTGCTCAGTGACGAGAATCCGTTCTGGTATACAGGCAGTGTGACGAGTGGAATGGGATCATCTCATTCAGCAGACGGCTGGATTTGGCCGCTAGGTCTGTCAATGCAAGGATTAACATCCACCGACAGCGGTGAGAAAGAACGTCTTTTGGACAAGTTGGTGGACTTGGATGCCGGCACACATCTCATGCATGAGAGCGTCGATGCCAATGACCCCACACATTTCACGCGGCCATGGTTCTCATGGTCAAACATGCTGTTTTGTGAGCTCGTTATGGACATCCTCGGCATCCGAGTCCGTAGCTGAAGATCTCTCCTTTCTGAGGCGTAGTGCTAATCAGCACCGATGAAGGCGCAAGGTTGCCATCTCATACGGTTGGAAACTCAGATGGGCACCATTAGCCGGCTGACTGTCACGTGTACTCAGGCACACTGGAAGGTCTGCAGGGATTTCATTATTCTCAAGTGTTCCTGTCTCACGAACAGTCGCCGATTGCAGTTGCTCGCAAAGATGAAGTGTCCCTTCGGCATGTTTGCCAAACGGCTCAAAGAGACGAAGAATGACATCTCCACTGCCATCATCAGCCATTTTGACCCAATCTAGCTCGATGTCACGCGAAACGTGATCATCGGAATCCCATACTTGTGCAAGCGGTGCTATACGGGGGATTCCTTCAACTGGGAATGCATTGAGATCAGTCGCCTGCTCAAGAGTTGCCTCTGGCGTTGCGTCAGCTACAATCCTCCACGCAAAGTCGTGTGAACCTTGATCTGTCTTCGGATCTGGGAAAACAGGAGAAGACAGAAGTGATGTACGAACAAGTGTTCCTTCTCCTCGACCACGCGATGCATCAGCATCAATCTCTGTCACATCGCAGCCATATGTCGAATTATTTACAACGCTGACACCATAGCTTGAGTCGGCAATACGTACAAAGCGATGAGTACAACTCTCATAATGAGCTTCCTCCGACGACGTATTCTTGCGCACTGGCCGGGTGACTGTTCCATACTGTGTGTCGTAAAAAGCATATCGAGTCGAAAGCGCGATTGGGAAACACACCTTGAGGAATCGCTCTTGTTCATGCCACTCAACATGTGCCTGATAATGGATCACGGGTTCATCCACATTAATGGTGATCACCGTGCGAATCGAGCTTGCGCTGAATGTTTCACGTGAAACAATACGTACGCTTCGGCCACCCTCGAGGAGCCGAACCTCTTCAATGATTCCATTTGTGATAGGTACCTGGCGCAAAAAGGCGTCACGATCCACATTCCATGCATCGTATTCAGTTGGCTCATCTTTCAACAACTCATACGTGCCAAAACGCAATCCATGGCTGACAAGCTGTCGATGTGAATGCGTGTCAATAATCGACGATAATGTCCCGTCAGCTCGGACGTCTACTTCTAATCTGCCGCCACGAAGTAAATATGTGCCATCTGCATTCTTGGTTAATTTCCACGAATGTTGCGAGGCGGGCTTCGACGAAATAGGGACAGGCTCCCACGCATGTGGACCAAATTGACTTATTTTCATCGGTCGTTGGGTGTCAGAACGATCTGTTTGACGCTGAACCCGTGAAAGTTGCGAGCACACATCCTTCATCAGATCACGCACGTTTGCGATATCTGCTGCATAACGCTGACGTGCCTCACGATGTACCCACGCAATTCCCGAACCAGGCAGAACATCATGGAATTGATTGAGCAGAAGTGCTTTCCACAGACGATCCATACGCGCAGTTGGGTACTGGAAATGTGGAACCAACAATACTGCAGCAGAACACAAGTATTCAGCCGTCCTGAGAAGACTCTCCTCTTCACGGCACAACCGCTTCATCTCTTGTTGCGATGTCAGTGTCCCACGATGGAGCTCAAGATATAGTTCGCCTTTCCATGTCGGCATTTCTGATTCATCAAACTCATCCGCTACACCGGAAGCACGCGAACCGCTGATAATCCGACTGTTATCCACCATTTCTTTATGTGCAGTTTCAAAGAAATGATCTGGGGTATCAATAGAGACGCGCGGCATCCCTTCCAAATTGTGGAAACGATGCAATCGCCCCATCATCTCGCGGGTCGGGCCGCCACCGCCATCACCGTATCCAAAGAGCATCAACACGTGCGTCGACAAATCCTTGTCGCGGAAATTCTTCTCAGTGTAGTGCAATTCTTTAGCAGTCATCCACGCCGCATATGTATCAGCCGGCGGAAAATGCGTGAAAATCTGTGTTCCGTCAAGCCCCTCCCACATGAATGAATGGTGCGGGAATTTCGTAGTATCGTTCCAACTGATTTTTTGAGTAAGGAACCAACTGTATCCAGACCGTCGTGCAATTTGTGGCCATGCGCTGGAATAACCAAAGCTATCAGGGAGCCATACACCATGAGCTGCCACACCGAGCTTACTGTGAAAATAGCGCTGTCCGTAACTAATTTGTCGGATGAGCGATTCCCCCGACGGAAGCATTCCATCTGACTCGACCCACATTCCACCAACTGGGATAAATCGACCTTCGCGAATCCGTTCCAGCATGCGATGGAAGAGCTCGGGACGAGTTTGCTCAAGCCATTCATACTGCTGTGCAGAACTCATCGCATATTTGAAATCAGGATCTTCGTCCATCAGAGCTAACACGTTCGAGACAGTGCGACCAACTTTGCGCCGTGTCTCCCGAACTGGCCACAGCCATGCAGAGTCAATATGTGCATGACCGATTGCGCTCACCGAAAGAGCGGATGCATTGGCGGGCCGAGAAAGAACATCTTTTAGTTCTGTACGCGCGGTCACAACAGATGCAGGATCCTGTTCGTCGTACGCATTGAGCGAGCGCTGCAATGCCTTGCCCATCTGCCAATAGCGAGGAGAATCAGGATCTAGTTCGCGCATTACTGAGCTAACTACCTGCAAATCCAACCAGTAATCTTCAAACCGCTGGTCATAAGCTGTCAGATTTGCAGCCCGGAAAACGTACTGCTCATCTGGTCTGCCGGTTGCTTTCTCACCAAGATTTGTCCGAATAAATGGCGGAACGCCCAAAAGAAGTGGATTACATGCAGCCTCGAGGTAGACAGTAAAACTTCCGTCATCTGTCATCGGAAGATGCGGCTGCCCATCAGAATCCATAATGCGAACCCAGTAATTACGTGGATGAACCGCCTTTAACACCGACCCGTCGGATCGATACACCATTCCTTCAATATGACCGCCGACAGAATGGTCAAACCAGCCTAAATCCAAAATCAGCTCAAGTGGACATGGATGACCTATAGAATCGCCAGGCGCGGCACACGGGTAGCCGTGAGGAATACGTCCATGCACGCGGAACCACGTTGTCCCCCATGTCGTTCCCCATTTACTGCCAATTGCAAAGGGATGAAAGTCGATTGTACCGTTCTTCACTTTGTCGAAAAATTCCGGAACTGGCATTGGTTCACCCGGAATGTCAAAAGCACTCACCTCGAGCGGCGCAATCACACGATGAATGTGCGGTCGGACCCGTTGACGAATGACACGATCACAACGTTCAAGTTGTTGATTAATTTTGAGAAACATGACAGAACCTTTCTTTTCCTCGTTGAAAAGGAAATTGAATTATCTTTAGTTGAGCGTTTCGCGCGAAATAATGCGCGGAGTAATCCGCGTTCGAGTACTTTCACGCACAATGAGCGTCGGAGTCAAGATATTACGGTTGCCCGTCACCTTGTGTCCCGAAAGTTCCTTGAGAAGTAGATTGGCGACCTTTTGACCATACTGACCGGCATCGCGATGAACAGCAGTGATAGATGGATAGGAGTTCCTACAAACGATACTGTCTTCAAAACTCACTGCCGCAGGGGCTGCCAGCGGATAACGTTCAGGAGTTAACTGCGCTGCAACAGTCCTCACACAGATCGAAGCGATGGCGTCTGTCTCAAAGACATATGCATCCGGAGGATGTGGCAATGCTAATAACTGTTGCATGATACGAACAGATTGTTCCTCTCCGAATCCAGTAAATTCCAGCCATGTCGCATCGATGGGATGTACACGGAAGAAGGAACGGAATGACTGTACACGTTTTTCGCAGTAAGAAAGATGCGGATCCCCGGCCAAATACGCAATTCGCCGATACCCGCGAGCGCATAAATGCGTCAAAACAGTTTTCATTGTCTGCCCATCATCAATAGAAAGTGATGGAACCAGATGAGACGGATCAGGACCGCCTGCCAACACAGCGGGAAGCCCGAGTTTGGCTAAGAGCTGCGGGCGAGGATCATGCTCTCGCAGATCAGTCAGAACAACACCATCGACACGTTTACTCTTTGCCCACGTACGGTAGATATTTTCTTCTTCTGACAAAGAATTGCATGGCTTAAAGAGAAGGCTGTAACCCCGATCAGAAAGCGACAAATGGATTCCTGCCAAAAAATGCAGTGTAAAAGCTTCAGTCTGATAATCATCGATGGCACGCGAAACAGCAAAACCGACTGTCATCGTCCGCGATGAACCAAGTGCACGAGCAGCATAAACAGGCGTCCATCCCAGTCTTTTGATTGCTTCATTAACTCGATCTCGTGTTTGCTGAGAGACTCCTGGCCGCCCATTAATAGCAAAAGAAACTGCTGTCTGCGAAATGCCCAGCATATGAGCAATATCTTTCAGGCTCGGGCGCCGTGAAGCGGAGTGAACTGACTGATTGCCAGGAGAATGCTGAAGCTCTAATTTCTGGGTAGGCATCTGCGTGCCTTTCATTGACGTTCAGGTATTTAACGTCTAGGGGGACGACCGAATCACGCCAGGATTACGGTATATCCAGTTTATAAAAAACTAAACCGGTTTAGAAATGCGTGTCGCCATAAAGAGGGAGCGAACCAATTAGCCACTCCCTCTTTTTCCGTACCGAGACGATTACGACAAAGTTGACGAAAGTGAGTGTCTACGTACGATGTTCATGACACCACCAACAAGTAGTGTCAGAGCAGCGATTCCTACAGCAACTGCAACGCTCACACCTGTTCGCGGCATTGCCTGATGACCGGATGTTACTGCAGTAGAAACTTTCGATTGCTTCATCGACTGATGTGATGAATTTGCTGATTTTGCCGATTGCACCGGTGCCACCGGTTTATGAGGCTTACTCGGTTTCTGATCCTGGACAGGCTTACGTGGCTTCTGTGCAGACCGCACTACGTCGATCGCCTTTTCCACACGTGACTGCAGGGAAGCAACCGAATCAACGGTGTACGCTTTACCGGTCAGCCCATTAATCAGTGCAGTACGTGCTGCCTTCAGCTCTCTTGCCTGGCCAGATGTGACACTCGCAGGTAAATTTGCAAGTATTTGCTTTACCTCTTTCAAGGCTGCAAATGCTGGTTGTGTATCAATCGTCATCAGCGCTCTCTCCAGCGTGGGGTCATACGTTGACGAGAATCCCTTCCCATAGTCAGTGCCCAGCACAGCTTTATTAACCTCATAGAGATTCGATGCTTGGGCAATCGCAGAACGAACTGATGTTGGAACAGGTTGTATCAGCGACATGCGGTCTAAGAAGTGACTGGCTGCAGCCCGAGCCTGAACGACAGTCATCCCCTGGCTTTCAGCAATAGCCGTCTTCGTCCACAACAAATTTGATGGCTTAATACTGTTCAAATCATCGGGTCCATATGTTCTACCATCGCGATCAAACGCGTAAAGGAACATACCTCCCAAGTTATGTTCGCGGACATAATGCGCAACCTTGTAAATATTGCTGTCCTCGTAATTACTGTTCGTATCAATCCAACGATTATTTTGATCTTGCTCTTCCGGGAATGTGAGACCAGGAACAAATTTATGAGGCGACAAACCTGCACCTGCCTGGTAATCAGAGACAGCCTTCTGAGTGCGATCTGAATTGGAACCGTATTGCTGATAAGCAAGGAAATCAAAGCAATCTTTCACACTCGCAAAAACGTCTGTCGCAGAACCATTCGTATCGTAAAGGAAGATCGTTGAACCCGAATTTTGTGACTTCGGACCGATCTTACGCGCAAGAGCCTCAATCACCTTGTTCGAGACAGCGATTTGATCAGAGGATGGGTAATCCTCCATATCAATATCCAGGCCGTCAAGACCCCATGGCTTCATTTGCTCATCTATCACTTTTTGCGCGTATTGATCGAATTTAGTTTGTGGTTCACGAGCAGCCGCCGCATAATCATCTTCGTTGACATCATCTGCAACATACTGCATAAATCCGTCGAGAATAATACCCGAATAATCAATTCCGCGAACGAGCTTGATTCCTCGACTATGCAAGTATGGTGTGTAATCAGATTTCAATGCATCGAAATATGGCTTAGCTAAATTTTCTTGACCTTGCGGTACATAACTAAAAACATTAACGACATCAACACCATATGGGATGTCATGCATCGTTAGCCAATTAGAATCCGGAAGAGACGTATTGACGCCTTTCATCGTCTTATCTCTCCATGCGCGGTAATACACCATAAAATGCCGTGGTTGTTTTAGTGCTGGCGCTTCTTGCTTCGCTGTCTTTGTGCCATAAGTATGGACTGGAGACGCGGCAGCAAAATGAACAGGAGCAACTGCAGCTGCAAGAGCAAATGCCACCGTTACAATACCTGCTGTTAATGCAGCGATACTCCGCCGGTTTATATTCATATTCTTCATTGAATATCCTTTAATTCATTCACTGAGGTTCTTCAACAGATGCACAGCACCGTGTACCTGCTAAGAACAGTGATAATAAGCTTGAGAGAAATAATAAATTTCAAGTAAATCGTCTTAAATCTGTTTAAGTATTGCTAACTATCCCTCCTTTCACCATGCTCTTTGACGAGTCTCAAGTTTCATATAGAAGTGATTACTGATCTACCGACTAAAAATTACGAGCACTTTATATGTTGTTCATCACCGATTTCATAAACTGCTTTAGTACCTGGCTGCACCGGGATTTTCCACGTCACCGTCTTTTCGCTGCCAATCTTCATTGCACACCATGTGCTCCCTACAAGCTCTCTCATCCGCGGAATAACTGTTCCTCCGATCACACGACGATACAAATTCAGCGAACCACAACAAGCGTTTTCTGTTTGAGACGCATGCACATGAACAGAGACCACATCAAAAGTTGCATGATGAACAACTGCCGGACGATCAAGTACAGCTCCTGATAACGATCCAAGTCCGGTTCCAAACCAATCCAAAACCGGTTCTGGAACATCCCGATACACGTTCTGTGGCGATTGGCGATCATTGTAATGAATCGGAACCACGCCTGGATTTGACGGAAATGTTACCGGCAACCTCCCCGAGCAGATGTGAGCGCCAAGCAGCGCATCAACAACAGCCCGTGGACCCTGAACTCCTGCATAGCCAGCCCAGATGACTGCATTGGAATCCTTAACTACTGTGGTTAGCACATGGGCACGTCCCGCAACCACAACAGAAACAATGAGCCCCTTCGTCAGTTTTCGTACATTATTGAGCAGATGATCCTGATCCCACGGCAGTGAGATATCCGCACAATCAACACCTTCACCACCTGTCGCTCCATGCTTACCGACATGAAGAGCAGCACCATTCCTCGCAAAAGAACTGGAGTAACTGCGCTCGCTCGTCCCTCCTAGTACGGCAACAGTCATAGGTGATTGAGCGAGCAATTTTTGTGAATGCGGATCATCTAGTTGCGATGAAGGAATAAGGCGTACATCCCAATCAGGAAGTTGGCGCACGAGTTCACGATAAACGCTGGACTGATACTGCTGCAAAACTGGAGCTGTGTAATCACCAAGGAAACATGCAAAGTCATCTGCAAGTGGACCTACTACTGTGATCAGTGGCTTTACTTTCATTCCAGCTATATGCTCAAATGCATGCGGGACCGTTCCATCGTTTTTCAACAGAACAAGTGATTTACGCGAAAGATGAGCAGCAGCAAGTCGCGTTTGCTGCATTGATTTTGTGAGCTGAGCAGGTGAAGCAACGAGCGAAGAAAATGCATGCGCCGATGTTCCACGTGAAACACTTGTTTCTGGAGTTACTGACCGATTGTGCAGATATGTAGGAAGTAACCCAAAACGATCTTTCAAGAGCAGAACCCGCCTAACCGATTTGTCAACTGCATTCACCACAGCAGGATCATCTGCAAAACGATTGAGAGAAGCAAATCCCTGATCCCACAAAGATACGTTGACACCAGCAAGAAGTGCAGATCGTCCTGCTTGAGGAATTGACCCTGTCATAGCTATGAGCCGATCGACAGCGAGTCCATCAGCCATGACAATGCCATCAAACCCGCATTGATCTCGTAAATACGTCTTTAAAAGCCATGGATTTGCACAACATGGAACTGAATCAATATCGTTATACGCAGCCATAAACCCAACTGCTCCAGCATTAATGCCAGCAGCGACAGCTGGAAGATGAATCTCATGAAGATCACGTGAGCCAATAACGGCCGACTGCCCATTGCGTCCACCGATTGCCTCGCCTTGTGCGGCCAAATGCTTCAGAACAACAGCAACCCCGCCATGGCCTGCTTGGACATGTGATCGATTCGTTCCTTGCATGCCCTCGACGGTGGCACGCACAAACTGTGCAGCCATAAAGGGATCTTCGCCATAGCACTCTTCGCACCGACCCCACCGCGGATCACGTGCAATATCCAATCCAGAAACGAGAGCAATTTGGACCCCACTGTCAGCTAGTTCATGCGCGACGCACTCTTGTGCTTGCCGGACCGCTTGTGGATCAAATGTTGCTCCAAGCGCGAGATTTGTTGGCAGGATAGTTCCACCTAATGCCTGATGACCATGCGGAGCTTCCTCACTCATGAGCACCCCAATGCCATGCTGTCCACGCTGAACAACTACATCTTGCAGCACATGAAATGCTTCTCCACGCTCTTCTGGACGTATCCCGTTGCCCCAATTTCTACCGGACCAAGGGTCTGCACGGTACAGGCCGTACAGAAAACCGAGACCACCCCACCGATCAATCTCACGCTTAAGGTCATCAGTAGCAACAATTTTGCCGTTACGCTTTACAACTGCTTTCCAACCTAAAAGCCGTTGATTAAGTTGACCTACTTTCTCCGTAAACGACATGCGATCCAGTAAGTGATTAACTCGATCAACCGATGCTGGAGATAGGGCGAGAGAAGCAATCTGCTGCGATTTCATTTCAGTCTTCCTGATGTGGCAAAGCTGTTGGATCAGAAGTCGCGCTGTACTTCTGACCTGCACGAACTGGAACAGATACGACGGTTGCAATGCCGCGCTGAGCAAGATAATCCGAATCGTGCGCAAACTCAGAAGACACAATTTGTGGGGATGCGCCACCACGAGCTAAGCTCATCCACTTATCAAAGACAGATCCGCCAACCGCCTCGGCACTGCGAAGAAGTGGATTCCCATCGTGTGAAGGAACTTCGACTGCTACAGAACTATCAGAAGAACTATCGGTACCACGAACTTCTGAAACTGCTGATTGATCCTTCACTGACGATCCTGTTGAGCCATACGTTTGTGTTAGATGAGCGAATTCGCGACCGATTGGCTTCAGCTGTCCGCTTGCATCAAAAAGTCCGAGCGTATGCTCTAGCGGCGGAAAATCTGCAAGCTCCGCACTCACATCATGCGAGCACCACCACGTTACAGCTGAAACAGCTGGGCATGCGAGCGCATTCGTAATTGTTTTATGGCAGAATTCTGGAGTTTGTGCTGCCTCCATCACATTGCGTGGTGCTCCCGCCTCCTGGAGCCACACGTGACGTTGAGGATTTTTAGCAAACGCTCGAGCAAGCTCACACAAGTACTGCGCATGATGCGTACTCTCAAAACTCAGTGGGCCAAACTTTTGTGCTACGCCGTTAAATACCCACGAATGCACGACAGACTCATCACCAATATTGCACGCTTCCCATGGAGTAAATGCGTGATGATCCTCATACCACACGGCATCATTTTCGCCGTGAACGAGTATCCTCCCCGTTTTACGTGCGTCATCATGAATCGGGGAAATAAGTGCATTGAGCCAATCACGGATCTGAGTAGGCGTCCCTTTCTGACGGCGCGGATGAGCAGCATCTGTGAACTGATTGCACTCATTCCCGACAGTCAATCCACGGAAATTCGGCTCATCGGCAAGTTCCTCATAAACAGCAGAGATGAGTTGCGCTTCTGCATTTACGCATTCCTGATCACTGAACATGCTGCGCTCATGCCATGAGACAAGCCAGCTTGGCACAAAGTCGAAACTCGAAAGATGCCCTTGTAAGACATCCACATACGCATCCAAACCTCGTGAAGCGGCAAGTTGAACCATTGTGCGCACATCTTTCAACCCTTTGTGGTTGATCATTGTGCGGTTAGGTTGTAACAACGTCCAAAGAGGAAAGATACGAATATGATCTACCCCGAGTGACGCAATCTGGTCGAGATCATGGCGAATACTATCCCAATCGGGATCAAGCCAAGCAAAAAACCACCCATGAGAGGGCGTGTAGTTCACCCCGAAATGAACAGGGTGAGATGCCGGTTCTTGTACAGTGTGTGAATCCATAACACTCACCCCTTAAGCGCACCTTGCTCGAGACCACGGAAGAAGTACCGCTGGAAGCACAGGAAGAAGACAATGATCGGGATCAATGCGACCATTGCGCCCGCAGCAATGAGGCGCGGATCCTGAATAAAGATGCCCTTCAACCGATTCATTCCGAGCGTAAGTGTGTACTTATTTTCATCTGACAACACAATGAGTGGCCAAAGGAAGTCGTTCCATGAACCAACGAAAGCGAAGATTCCTACAACGGTCATAGTTCCTTTGCACTCCGGTACACAAATATGAATGAACCGTTGCCATACTGAAGCACCGTCGACTTCAGCAGCCTCCTCCAGTTCATTAGGAATTGCTGCCATCGCATTCGTCATCAGCAAGATGTTAATTGCTCCAACCATTCCCGGTAGGGCAACAGCAAGCAGCGTATTCTGCAAATTCAGTGCGCGCATGATCAGGAACTGAGAAATGATGACACCTTCGACCGGGATGATCATCGTCACCATAATCATGAGATACACGAGTTTCCGACCGTGCCACTTCAGACGAGCAAGTGCATAACCGGCCATTGTGGAAAATGCAACGTTACCAAAGATAGACAGCGCGGCCACAATGAGCGTATTGAGCATGTATCGGAAGATTGGCACCTGGTGAAACACTTTAACGTAGTTGTTCCATGTCGGACTTTTCGGAATGATGTATGGCGGAACTGCGTAGACGTTATCGCGCGGTCCTTTAAAGCTCAGAGAAATCTCCCAGATCAGGGGCCCAACGAGAAGAATGAAGACAAGCACCAGAATGAGGTACTGGAAAAACTTTCCGACTGTCACTTTATGCTGTTTCATCGGTCAAGCCTCCTCTGAAGAACGTTTTCTATGATGAGCAACACACCCACGATGAGTAAGACAATGATTGACAGTGCGCTCGCGTATCCAGTATGTGCCTGAAGGCCTGTACCCTCTTGCTGAATAAGCATGGACATCGTCATATCTTCGCCGCCCGGACCTCCAAGTCCGTTGGTCATCACATATACTTCGTTGAACACGCGGAATGCTGCAATAGTGGACAACATCATGACAAGAATCATCGTCGGCCGGCAACCTGGCATTGTGACGTGAATGAACTCTTGTGCTGCATTACATCCATCGAGCTGTGCAGCTTCGTACAACGATTCGTCGATATTGGCAAGTGCGGTCAAATAAATGACCATGTAGTAGCCCAGGCCGAGCCAGATTGTTACGAACATGCAGGAGAAGAGTAGGAGCCAACGATCAGTAAGGAACGGGATTGGTTTCTGAACCCAGTGCACTGCAAGGAAGAACGAATTGACAAGACCATGTGAATCCAACAAATTTGTCCAAATCATACCAACGACGACCGCAGACATCACCACAGGCATGTAGAACGATGTGCGGAAGAAATCCATGATCTTTGTATTGCCACGCACAAGGTTCGCCAGGATTAACGGCAAAATGACCATAAACGGCACTACGCACACGACGTACAATGACGAGTTCACGATGGCGTACTTGAAGTATGGATCATTTTTGATGTCCAAAAAGTTTTGGATTCCAATAAAGTGACCAGGTACAAGCATCGTTGAATCTGTAAAGGCGAGCCGAATTGTGTTTAAAGCCGCCAAAAAAACGAAAATAAAAACGATAAGGAAGGCTGGCAGAGACAGCAGATATGGTGCAACCTTGTCACTTGCACTCACATGGCTTATTCTCTGCTGTTTCGGAATCGCTGAGATTCGTCGAGCTTCTTTCTTTTCCCGCCACTTCTCCCGGCGGCTTTCTTTCACACGTGCGCGGGGAGCGGTCTTCTCTGACTGCTGCATCTTTCCGCCTGCCTTCCAAAAAACAAACAAGGATGCCCATTCTTGCCTTCTCCTTCTCGCGGAGGGGAAGCGCGAGAATGGGCATCCCTCTATTTCACATCACATGCATTCATGTGGTGTAATGAATCCGATCTGCGCTTTACCGCAAACGGCTATTAGCAAAATCAACAGCCTTATCGAGAGCTTGCTTCGCAGTCTGTTTGCCTTGCAGAGCAAGTGCTGCCTGCTGTTGCAGATAGTTCCAGCCATCAGCATCAGACATCATTGGCGGACGATTCGAATAACCCTTCGTCACTGCCTTCATCGTGATCTTCACAGCCTGTGACTGCAAATCAGATCCAGATGAAGCCTTCTTGAAGTACGGATCATTAATCGTTCCCTTCGTGGATGGGAAGCACGAAGACAGCTTGTCGAATTCGAGTTGATTCTTGCTGTTAGTGATAAAGCGAGTGAAGTCCATTGCAAGCTTCGGATTCTTGCACGTTTTAGCAATCGACAGCGAGTCATATGAGACAGATGCAGACCTGCCTTCATCACTGATCTTTGGACCAACGGCAAGATTCTTATACAGATCAGGAGCATTCTCCTTGAAGCCTGCTGCTGAGTAAGCACTTCCACCCATTGCGATGATGGAACCACGCTGGAAGAAATCTGCTTGCTGACTCCATGTTGCACTCAAGGCCTCTGGTGGAATACCGCCAGCCTTATACAAATCAACGAATTGCTGAAGATGCTTGACGGCCTTTGGCGTATTGAAGATATACTTCGTCTGGCTTGGGTTCATGATCTTGATTCCAGCAGATGCATAATCATCTGTAGCACCGCCGATCATCGTGCTCATATAGACGTTCTTGCAATTCTTCGTCATCGTCTTAGCTGCGGCGAAGTACTCATCCCACGTCTCTGGAAGCTTGTCAGTGCTGATACCACACTGCTTCATCAGCTTCGTATTCCAATACATCGGGCCGTCATTGACATACCACGGATAGCCGTAGGCACCAACCTGCATACCGTTTCCATGGAATGTGACTGCATTCCATGCGCCTTCAGTGTACAAATTCTTTGCAGAAGGATCTTCCTTGCTGAGATTCAGAAGTGCACCTGCCTTGGCCAACGGATAGACAACCGCTGGACCGCCATCAATGATGTCAGGAAGTTCACCAGCAGCAGCCTCTGTGGAGAGCTTCTGTGTATAACCATCAGAAGGAGCATCAAGCCACTTGATATGTGAGCCTGGATGGTTCTTCTCATACGTCTTAATAGCTTTAGTGAGGAACGGCGTATATTTGTCGTTCTTCAGATTCCACGTTTCAAAAGTTACAGTGCCTTTTAAGGAATCTTTGTTGCTGGAAGACGCGGAATTCGTCCCGCATGCGGCCATCGGCACAAGCATCGCCGCTGCAGCGATGACGCCAAGACCTTTCATAATCTGCGACTTCATGAGAAATTTCCTTTCTCTTTTCCCCGCTCGGACGGTCTGGCCGCCCTTGTTCGTTCACATCATGGTGACAAACACGTGCTGGACACCTCTCGCCCAGCACCGACCTAGCTCGACAGACTGAATTGCTTGATCTTCATTGACAACACTGTCTGGGAACTAAACCGCTTTACATAAAGTGTATCGCTGCACACAACATTCTTCTATCGGCGTGTCGTTATTGGCTTATTAATAACCTTTTACGGCACACTAAAAGGGTGACGTTAACATCCGCATAACTAAATCATTTTAGTTATACGATATAAGCGATCCTCAAAATATTATTCAGCTAATGTCCATCAACGAAGACGGAGGAAGACATGGCGGAAGTCAGTCCAGTAGCAAGTCACGAGAAAATGCTGATGATGCGCATAGAACGTATGCGAGCGCAGCACCTCACCAATGCTTTGTACCGCGCAACCGCAGCAGTAAAAACGATTGAAGCGTGGAAAGTTGGGGGAGAGCCAGTCTCATTTGCTCAGGCACAAAAAGCATGGCATGCTGGCAAATTCAGTCCAATGAACATCGGAGATTCGTGGGGTGCAGCATGGGATACGTGGTGGATCCACGTCACTGGGACAGTTCCCAGCTCCTGGGAATCCCATCAGAATTGCACGCCTGAGCTCGTTGTTGATCTCGGATCCAGTCATCTTGGCCCTGGCTTCTCGTGTGAGGGAACGGTCTATCGTCCTGACGGGACAGTCATTAAGGCTGTCGAGCCATTCAATGATATTGTCCCGCTTCCTGCTCCCGGACATGACTTTGATATGTGGATCGAAGCAGCAGCGAACCCGGAAATCCCTAACGGGTTCCCCTATTATCCAACTGATCTAGGCGACGAAGGTGTCAAATCTGGTCCAGAGTTATATCGGCTAACCCGCTTGGATATGGGTCTTCTCGATCGACCTGTATGGCTATTAAACAGACAGATGGGTGTTTTACTCGGTCTTGCACGCCAGCTGCCTGCTGATCGCGCCCGCCGTGCGCAGATCCTCACCGCTCTACAAAATGCGGCAGACGAGCTTGACACAAATAATATTTCTGGAACTGCTGCAGCAGCAAGCACTCGTTTGAAGTCAGTCCTCACACGGCCAAGCGACGGAACATTCACTGTCTGGGCTTCCGGCTACGCACATATTGATACGCCGTGGTTGTGGCCTGAGCGTGAGACTCCTCGCAAAGTCGCTCGAACATTCTCCAATCAGCTGTGGCTTATGGATCGTGACCCCCAATACACATTTGTCGCCACAAGTGCCCAACACTATGCATGGCTCAAAGCACAGCATCCTGATCTTTTTGAGCGTGTGAAGACAAAAGTTAGCGCCGGCCAAATGATTCCGATTGGTGGAATGTGGGTAGAATCGGATGCCAATCTTCCTTCTGGTGAATCATTGGCTCGTCAGTTTTTGCTGGGTACGTCATGGTTTGACAAGGAATTCGGATTTTGCAGTCCAGTTGCCTTCCTCCCAGATAGCTTCGGTTACTCTGGCAATCTCCCACAGATCATGCGACTTGCAGGAAACAAGTATTTCGTAACACAAAAGATTAGTTGGAACGATACGGACCGATTCCCACATACCACGTTCCTGTGGAAGGGCATTGATGGGACATCGATTTACACGCATTTCCCGCCAAGTAACAAATACAATTCAGATCTCTCGCCCGCGGATGTTGCCGCATCAGAGAAGAACGACACAGAGAAAGGCTCTGCCTCGTCAAGTCTGCTACTGTTCGGATGGGGAGATGGCGGAGGCGGTGCCACGCGCGAAATGCTAGAGGACGCACACCTACAAGCCAGTTTGCTTGGCTCTCCAACTGTGAAACTAGGCAGTCCAGAGGATTTCTTTACCGCCAACGAAAAAGAAACGCGCGAAGCGAACCCATTCGGACTGCCAACGTGGACAGGGGAGCTGTATCTAGAGCAGCACCGTGGAACAACGTCCTCTGAAGCGAATACGAAACATGGAAACCGCGAGTGCGAGTCGTTGCTCCGAGCAGCCGAATTGTGGGCGACACAAGCATACATTGAGGCAGGGTTAGCTTATCCGTACGACGAGTTACGAGCAATTTGGGAGCAAGTCTGCCTCTATCAGTTCCATGACACGCTGCCAGGGTCGTCAATCGCATGGGTCTATGCCGAAGTTGAGCGTGAACAGAAGAAGCTCGAGGCACAAATACGCGATATCATTCGTCGGTCTCTTCGTGCACTTACAGGCTCAGGTTCATTGCCATTGACAGCAAATGCAGGTCCAATCACACAGCTTGGAGTTCCGGCAGGTGCCATTGCGCAACCTATTCAACCGTCCACTCAATCTACTGCATCAAATGCTTGCAGCACGAGTATTCAGACTGCATCAGACGGATCATCACACTATGTCTTTGATTCCCCAGACGTGCGTTATACCGTCACAAGCGAAGGGCAAATTGTTTCCGCGCTTGATCACCATACAAATCGCGACGCCATCGACCCACAGCACCCAGCCAATGTATTGCAACTTTTCCGCGATAACCCTAGCGAATTTGATGCTTGGAATATCGATGAAAACTACTATCGCATGCCACAACCAGGTGCCCGAGACAGGCAAGTTCAGTGGGATCCGTCAGCACACAACGGGCTCGGCGAATTGACAGTGAGGGGAGCGATCGGCCATTCTCAATTCACAAAAACTATCAGTTTAGATCCGGATACATTTGCATTGCATATTGCGACACATATCGACTGGAATGAGTCCGATCGAGTGCTCAAACTTGCATTCCCACTTGCTCTTCAGACTGATCACGAGACATCTGAGGTTCAATTCGGACATATTTCTCGCCCAATCATCACAAATACAAGCTGGGATGAAGCACGTTATGAGTATGCGATGCAACGTTGGTGCCGTGTATGTGAAAATGGCGGCTTCGGTGTCGGAATTGCGAACCACGTGATTTATGGTCATGATGTCAAGCCATTCCGTAGATCCAACGGTTTACCAGGAACGCGCATTCGCCTCACACTTTTGCGCGCCTCCCACTTCCCAGTTCCGCACGCTGATGTGGGTCCACACGACTTCGAGGTACTGTTCAAGCCAGGCACAACTCTCAAGCAAACGATTCAAATGGGCTATCGCATTTCAGTTCCAGCTCAGCATGTTTGTGGACAACATCCAGTTGCTCCGCTTTTTACGATCACACCTAGCGACTTAACATCGAAGACCTCAGAGGCCTCAGGTGTACTTCCAGAAGCGGTCAAAATGGCTGAAGACCGCTCAGGAGACATCGTCGTACGTCTATACGAGTCAATCGGTCAACAGGAGAGAGCTCAACTCACAACTCATTTTGCATGGAAATCAGTTTCAGAAGTTGATCTGGTTGAAAAGCCGAATGATGCTGTTCAACCTGCTATTGATAGAAAAGCATCAGATACAACGACATCAAGTGATAACCAGCCAGCTTCGATTGAATTGACTGTTCATCCGTTCCAGATTGTGACACTACGATTCCATAGATAAATTCGCATGCCGCATCTCACTCAAAATGCCACATTAAATCGGTGACATTGCAAAGGGGTCCTGCTCCTCATGGAAGGAACAGGACCCCTTTGCAATGAAATGAGATCGCCCGATCAGCCAACCGACCGATCAGCCAACCGACCGATCAGCTAATCGGGCGATCTGTGAGTCAACCGATCAAATCAACAAATCGGATCGATCGATTAGGCCAATCAACTGCATCAGTCGACCAAAATCGACTCATTACTTCGCCTCACTACTTCATCTCATTACTGTGAGCTTTCTGACGAATTCGCTGAGCTATCGCCTTACTCGGTATCACTAGATTGTCCGGCGCTACTGGCTTGGTCAGTGCCATCAGATTGACTCGTGCTGTCACCTTGCTCGGTGCTATCGGTGCTATCGGATTGGCCCATACTACCTGCCTGATCTGGGTTTGCCATGATCGTGGCAGCAGCAGAAACTCCGCTCACCTTCGTGACGAGCGACTGGGCACGCTGAGCAACCTCAGCATTCTCCTTAGCTCTCTCGCCATCGTCGTCATCCGGCTCAGCGATTGCAATCTCGACAATGCGATCATTGCGACCTGGCTTGGCGATCGTGACACCTTGGGTATTGCGGCCGGTTTCCTTCACTTCGTTAACTGCGAAGCGAATCACCTTGCCTGTACGCATGACAGCCATGATCTGATCAGAAGCAGTCACGACGACCGAGCCAACCAGAGATCCACGGCCTTCCGCGAGCGCCATCGCCTTGACGCCGAAGCCGTTACGGCCTTGAACATGGTAATCACTCAGCGGAGTCCGCTTGCCGAAGCCCTCAGAAGTGATGAGAAGCAGATCCTTATCGGAGTGGTGCGCGATGACGTCCATACTCAGCAGCTCGTCGCCGTCACGGAACTTCATTCCGAGCACGCCAGCGGCTCCACGGCCCATCGACCGCAGTTGGCTCTCATTGGCGTTAAAGCGCACGCTCATGCCCTTGCGGGAGACAAGAATAATGTCGTCTCCGTCGTTTGCCAGAGCTGCGCCGACCACTTCATCACCCGAATCCGCATTCGAGTTGTTGTCAGCTTGAGCGTTATCACCTGTTTGAGCGCCGTTTTCAGTCTGAGCGTCGGCATCAGCCGAGGCATCGCCATTCTCAACCCCATGGAGCTTGATGGCAATCAGACCACCTTGACGAGGTGAATCGTATTCAGAGAGCAGCGTCTTCTTGACATGACCGGAACGGGTGGCCAGAACGAGGTACTTTGCGTCCTCGTAGCTGCGGATTCCCAACACACACTGAACATGCTCACCTGGCTGCAGGCTGAGCAAGTTGGCGATATGCTGGCCCTTCGAATCGCGCGAGCCTTGCGGAACCTCATACGCCTTGATCCGGTAGACCCTGCCTTTGTTCGTGAAGAAGAGCAGCCAATCATGCGTGCTGGCGGTCAGGAAGTGGTCGACGACGTCTCCACCGCGCAAACGCGTGCCTTTGATTCCCTTGCCACCGCGATGCTGAGCGCGATAGTCGTCTGCAGGCGTGGACTTGAGATAGCCAGAACGGGTGAGCGTGATGACCACGGTGCGATCGGCGATGAGATCTTCATCTTCCAGATCACCAGAATATGGCACAATGCGCGTACGACGGTCGTCGCCATACTTGTCCACGATTCCGTCCAACTCGTCGCCGACGATCTGACGCTGACGCTCCGGATGGGCGAGAATATCGTTGTAATCAGTGATCGCCTTAATGAGCTCGTTATGCTCGTCGACGATCTTTTGACGCTCCAAAGCGGCCAAACGACGCAGCTGCATCGCCAAAATAGCGTCTGCCTGCACCTGATCGACGTCAAGGAGCTTCATGATAGCCGTCCGTGCTTCATCCTGCGTCCGAGAAGCGCGAATCGTGTGGATCACCTGGTCGATCATGTCGATCGCCTTCAGATAGCCCTGAAGAATGTGATCGCGATCCTGTGCTTCCTTCTTCAGATAGCGAGTACGGCGATTGACGACGTCAAGCTGATGATCGATCCAATGGCTGATAAAGCCGTCCAAGCTAAGCGTGCGAGGCGTGCCATCCACGAGGGCGAGCATGTTGGCGCCGAACGTGGTTTGCAGCTGCGTGTGCTTGTACAGGTTGTTGAGCACGATCTTCGGGGTCGCGTCCTTCTTGAGCACCAAGACAAGTCGTTCGCCCGTACGCCCAGACGTCTCATCGCGCATATCGGCAATACCGTTCAGCACGCCTTGGCGGACTTCGTCTCTGATTTGGGTCACGAGTTTATCCGGGTTGACCTGATACGGCAGCTCAGTGATGACCAGGCACATGCGTCCACGGATTTCCTCCGTATTAACGACAGCGCGCATGGTGATCAGACCACGGCCAGTACGGTATGCTTTCTCGATTCCGCGATGACCGAGGATCGTTGCTCCCGTTGGAAAGTCTGGTCCCTTAATCAGGCGGATGAGATTGTCTAGCAGCTCTTCGCGGCTCGCATTTGGGTGATCAAGCGCCCAGTGCACACCTGCAGCCACTTCGCGCATGTTGTGAGGCGGAATGTTCGTAGCCATGCCCACTGCAATGCCCGAGCTGCCATTGACGAGCAGATTCGGGAAGCGCGCTGGCAGAACTGTTGGCTCTTGTGTCTTGCCATCATAATTCGGGACGAAATCGACAGTGTCCTTATCGATATCGCGCACCATTTCCATGGCAAGGGGAGCCATTCGGCACTCGGTGTAACGCATTGCTGCTGGCGGATCGTTACCGGCAGAGCCAAAGTTGCCTTGACCGTCAACAAGCGGATAACGCATACTCCACGGCTGCGCAAGACGCACGAGTGTGTCATAAATAGCGGCATCGCCATGTGGATGGTACTTGCCCATCACATCGCCGACAACACGGGAGCACTTGTTGTACCCGCGATCCGGACGATATCCGCCGTCGTACATGGCGTAGATGACACGACGATGAACTGGCTTCAGACCATCGCGCACATCTGGAAGTGCACGCTCGACGATGACCGAGAGCGCGTATGCCAAATAGGATTCACGCATCTCATGATCAAGATCGGTCTTCCACACGTGTTCGCCGTGCGCCAGGCTGTTCATCACCTGCTCGTTCTCAGCGTTGCCGAAGTTGTTGTCGAACGACGCATAACCTGCAGGGACGCTCAGACCGTTGTCATCGTTGCCGTCACCGTTGTTATTAGCGGTGTTGCTATCGTTGCCGCCGTTACCGTTATTGGCATTGTTGGGATCCTGCGGATTCTGATCACTTTCGTCTGCCACGATTTCTCCTGACTTTGTTCTCTACTGGCTCTACTGGAATCGCTTGCTTCCGACGTTTACGCGTCGATGAACTTCACGCTCTTAGCATTGCGCTCAATGAACATGCGCCGAGGACCGACTTCATCGCCCATGAGCATGTTGAAGGTGGCGTCAGCCTGTTCAGCATCGTCCAAATGAACTTGCTTGACGATGCGCGTAGCTGGGTTCATGGTAGTCTCCCACAGCTCCTGATAGCTCATCTCGCCCAAGCCCTTGTAGCGCTGAATGCCTTCACCCTTCGGCAGCTGACGACCTTCTGCCTTGCCTTTAGCGAGCGCTTGATCACGTTCTCCATCAGTGTAAACGAAGTCGTGTGGGCCCTTCGTCCAGCGAATTCGGTACAGCGGCGGCATAGCGACGTACACATAGCCGTGCGTGATCATCGGCCGCATATACCGGAAGAACAGTGTCAAGATGAGGGTGGCAATGTGAGCGCCATCGACATCTGCATCAGCCATGATGATGATCTTGTGGTAACGAGCCTTTGAAATATCAAAGTTGTCACCATAACCAGCGCCGACTGCTGTGATGAGAGCGTTGATCGTGTCAGAGCGCATCATGCGGTCAAAACTGGCGCGTTCCGTGTTCAAAATCTTGCCACGCAATGGCAGGATCGCCTGAATCATCGGATTCCGGCCTTGAATAGCCGAGCCACCTGCAGAATCACCCTCGACGATGAACAGCTCGCACTGTGACGGATCATTTGACTGGCAATCCTTGAGCTTATCTGGCATACCGGCAGATTCGAAAAGTGACTTGCGCCGTGTGGTCTCACGTGCCTTTTTCGCGGCAATACGCGCGTGTGAAGCATCGATCGCCTTCTCCACGACCGTTCGAGCCTCAGAAGGATGAGAGTCGAACCAATCACCCAGTCGATCAGTGACGACACGCTGAACGAACGTCTTTGCCTCAGGATTGCCGAGTTTCGTCTTCGTCTGACCTTCGAACTGCGGATTCGTCAACTTGACAGAGAGAACCGCGACAATTCCCTCACGACAATCTTCGCCAGTGAGGTTATCTTCCTTCTCCTTGAGAATGTTCTTCTCACGCGCATACCGGTTGATCAAGCCTGTGAGTGCGGCCTTGAAGCCCTCTTCGTGCGCGCCGCCTTCCGTCGTGGTGATGGTGTTAGCAAATGTACGCAACGTCTCCTGATAGCCGCGCGTCCACTGAATGGCCAGATCCACGGAAATACCGAGCTTAACGTCTTCTGCCGCGAAGTTGACGATCTCGTCCTCAATCGGCGTGGACCGGCGTGCGAGCACAAGGTGCTTCACGTAATCCTTAATGCCGTCTTTGTACTCGTAAGAGACCTTGTTGTCCGAGTCGCCTTCCTCGTCATCCGGCTGAGATGCCTTATCTTCCGGAACGCGCAAGTCGGTCAAGCTAATGCGTAGACCCTTGTTGAGGAATGCGGTCTGCTGGAATCGCGTGCGGAGCGTCTCAAAGTCGTAATCCGTGGTCTCAAAAATAGACGGGTCAGCCCAGAACGTGACGGATGTACCCGTGTCCTTGGCGTCGATCTTCTTGCCACGCTTGAGTGGGGCAGTTGGCTTCTGATTGATATACGTTTGCGTCCACTCGTAGCCCTGACGATGTACGACGATCTCCATGCGCTTCGACAGAGCGTTCACGACTGAGATGCCCACACCGTGAAGACCACCGGAGACCGTGTAACCGCCGCCGCCGAATTTGCCACCAGCGTGCAGCTTCGTCATGACGACTTCGACGCCTGACTTGCCCGTTCCTGGGACCTCATCGACAGGAATTCCACGACCGTTATCGACTACGCGAATGCCGTTATCCGCCAAGATCGTGACTTCAATGTGCGTGCAGTAGCCCGCGAGCGCCTCATCGACGGAGTTATCGACGATCTCGTACACCAGATGGTGCAAACCGCGTGGACCAGTTGAGCCGATATACATGCCTGGGCGTAGGCGGACAGCCTCTAGCCCCTGCAAAATCTTGAGATCGGAGGCGTTGTAATGCCCGGCTTTGTTGGAGTTCAGCTCGCCCTCTTGAAGATCCTCCTTCTTAATGAGCTCGTCTTCGTGAGCCAATTGGTCTGCGCGCGACTGAGCTCTGTTGACTGCTGCAACCGACTCATCCATATCAGCCGTTTCAGAAGCATCGTCTGAGCTAGCGGCAGCCGATTGTGCGCCGGTATGAAGGTCTTTGTCGTCGTGCTGAGACCCTGTGACTTCGCTCATGCGCATCCCTTCCTCAGCTGGCTCACCTCGCCTATATGCTGTGCACAGAGCAATGCCACCATCAGCACATGTACACCTGCATACGTGAGCGGAGAAGCCGCCGAATTATTCAGACGCGTGTGGATACATCTTTCGATTTGCTCGAAGCAATCAAGCACCCGAGCATTCAAGCATTCATAATGAGAGCTCGAACCACTCACAATATGCTCAAAAAGACCATTCAGCGCGCCATAGATCCATTCATATGCCTAGTCCTTATTGTAACTCATTAATGTCCCGACGCGTTCAGAGAGCCTCACAGCACAATTGTGAATTGAGATAGTCTGTGATTATTCATCCGCACTATCCCCATTGACCTGGATGATACGTTGTCTGCCCAAGCAAACCGTAGCTGCTCCCATTATGGTTGCTGTAACGATTGCCGCGACCATACCGGTTGCCACGACTGCTACTGGTTCGCGTCTGTCCGCCACGAATCTCAATGCGCACCACCTGTGACGGCGCAAGCCACTTTTTGACACGCTTCGTGATCGTCGGTAGTAAATACAGCAGTTGCGTCGCCCACACAGGCGTCTTTGCACGGATCGTCAGCACACCATCACGAAAATCTCCGACTGATGTATTGGCCGCAATCTCTGCACCGACCACATGTTCCCATTGCCGTGACATGCGCGCCAATCGCAATGACGCACCCCATCCTTGCTGACGAGCAAACACCTGCACTGCCACACTCAAATCGCTCGGATCACGCCCTGGTTTGCCAAAACTTTCCCGCGCTTTCTCAGACTGCTGCTCCAATTGCTGACGTGAGACGAGATGGTGAACATAGTGCGATGACACGAAGGCTGGGAGGGCAGTAGGGCTGAGATGAAGAGTCACAGTAACAGGAGTGTCTGTAATCCCCGTTCCTACGGTTTTCCGCGATTGCACACGACCCGTATCAGACGTCATGACAGGTGATCTTTCGTCGTATCCGTGGTTTCTGTGGCTTCCGTAACGCTGTCAGGATGCTGATCTTTGCGTGCCATCTGTGCCACATCGATGACTTTGACGGTCTGATTCATCTCTTTATCCGATGGAATATCGCTTCGTGCTGCCACTGTGATAAGCGTCTGGCCTTGCCGACACGCAAACTGCATGATTCTGCGCCGGCGTTCCTCGTCCAACTGGGCAAAGACATCATCGAGGATCAGAACTGGAGTCAGACCATTCGCGCTCAAGCACTCGAATTGTGCCATTCTCATCGCGAGCGCCATCGTCCACATTTCGCCGTTACTGGCAAATTCGCGCGCAGGAGTGTCATCGAGTGAAAAGAGGAAATCATCTCGTTGCGGACCAATCAGCGAAACTCCACGCGCTTGTTCACCTGGGAAGATGCGTTGAAAATGCTGGGCAATTTGCTTTTTAATCTCATCGTGTTTCAGATTCGGTTGGATCGCTTCAGCAAATGAGGGCTCATATGTCAGACGTGCCTGATCGCTCTTATCTGAAAGGCGTGCGTAAATTCGCGTAAACGGTTCGGCAAGCTGACGGATCACTTTCTGACGCAGTGTCGTTATACGCATTCCTGTATCGATAAACTGTGACGTCCACGTTTCCAGTTCAGATAACATCATCTGCCGATCCACCGAGCTCGTAGGCTCCTGACCAGCCATCCCACTAGCTTGAGCTTGCTGTGCCGCCATTTCTTGACCGTACTGCTGAGACAACCGCTTGAGTACCGCATTTCGTTGTCGCACAACCTGCCGGAAATTTTGCCGCAACGCATAGAACTCTGGGTACATCATCGTTGCCGTCTGATCGAGAAATGACCGTCGCCCAGCAGGATCTCCAGTAACAAGCTGCTGATCATGCGGACTAAACAGGACAGCTTTCACAGTTCCTACGATCTGACGGAAGTATCGCGACGGACCACCATTGATACGACTTCGGATTGCCCCTCGCAGCGGAATCGTCGCCTCAAGAGTTCGTTCAATCGGCTGGTCGTTGCTGCCATCAACGCCATCACTGTCATTACTACTATCGCTGCCACTGTTCTCGCTGTCGATACTGATATTGGCTCGAATCGTGGCATGCGGTTGACCGTGTTGAACGAGATACTTCGGTGCAGAAGCGCGGTGACTGGATCCGGATGCGAGAAATTCCACGGCCTCGACGAGATTCGTTTTGCCGATCCCATTGTTCCCGACGAGGACGTTGAGTGCAGGCCCAAAATCCACCACCGTGCTCGTCCAGCTACGAAAGTGATCCAGTGCCAGACGAGTGACGCGATATCCCTTGACAGGCATGTGTTAGTCAGTGAACCTCATAGGAACGAGCAGATACCGGTAGGAGAGTGACGGATCATCGTCTTTTTCTTGTTGACCGTTAAATTCCACAGCCTTCACCGCTGTCGTCATCTTAATGCGCGCGAAAGGCTCGCTGATTGCAGACAATCCTTCCGTCAGATAACCAGGATTAAATGCGACGGTGATCGGATCTCCCGAAAGAGTGACAGGCAAAACTTCAGAAGCCTGTGATTCATCAGCTGTTCCTGCCGACAGACGAACCTTGTCTTTCTCAAAAGCGAGGCGAATCGGAGCATTGCGTTCGGCGACAAGCGAGACACGATGAAGTGCGCTCAGCAGCTGACGGCGATCGATCGTAGCCTGCACTGGATAGCTGTCTGCAAAGAGCCGATCGACGGCAGGGAATTGACCATCAATGAGCTGGACGGTCGTCACACGCCCATTATTGTCAAAGCTGATCAGTTTTCCGTCTTTCTGATCAAGCCCGATAACCACATTTTGAGCTGTATCAATAGACCGTGCCAAGTTGCGAAGGATATCGCCACGAACGAGCGCCTGCGTATCAAGATCAGGCGATGACGGTGACCATGTAAACGTTGTGCGCGTCAAACGGAACCGATCAGTCGCGCTCAGAATGACCTGGTCACCCTTGAATTGCATGTGAACGCCGGTCAGAACAGGGCGAACTTCATCACGCGCGATCGCCACGCACGCCTGATTAATGCACTCTACGAATGTCTTTCCATCCACTTGACCGATGCTCTGTGGAACGGCTGGCATGTCCGGATACTCGTCAGTCGGCATGAGCTGGAGATTAAACGAAGAAGACGGACCTGACTGGATGTGCAGACGGCTACCTTCTGTCTCCAGCGTTGTATTCTCTGCAGGAAGATTCTTCGCAATCTCGCCCAGAAGCTTGCCTTGCACCAGAATCGTTCCTTCTTCATCGACAGAAGCATCGATTGTCAGACGTGCCGACCGTTCGTAGTCAAACGCAGAAAGCTGAAGCTGACCTTCGGACGCCTGAATCTTAATTCCAGCAAGGATCGGCGCCGCCGTTTTTGGCGGAATCACTTGTGTCGCCCAGTTGACGGCATCCGAGAGCGCTTCGGAGTTTACTTGGATCTTCATGGGATCGGTCCTTTCCTCTACCTGTCTTCAAGTTTATCGGACAAAGTTATTTGCTACAGCGCCGTGCGTCGAGGTGGACGGATCGGCGAGAATGACGATGAGAGAACGGCTCGCGAGCAGAAGATTAAGTGGATAACCCTGAGAGATCAGCGTGAAAGATTCTGTTTCGAATTTGTACGGCTTATACCGTAAGTGACACACTATTATTCGACTCGTTCAAACGAACAAAATCGAACACAAAATATGTCTGCGCAGTAAGTGTGTCAGTTAGTGGACGCTTTAAAGCACCCAATCCAGCAGATGCTTTGATTTTACGCCGTTCTCACTATTTTCTTTTGTACTTTGTATCTCTTCGTTGTGTGTTGTGAAGTGAGTTGCAGAAAGGTGAACTGAGCACTGTGTTGGATGGGAACTCAACTTGTATGTTTTATTTCCTATTACGCAAGGTTAAGTAGTAAAACAACAACAATAAAGCATGTGGAAAAGTCGATGAATGCTCGAAGCGCCGTATTGATGCGGCTTTGCGGTGATTCGCAAGAGTGAATTGGATGTGCGTCGATTGTGTATAACTCGCAGGTTTTCCACAGCCCTCAAAAGTGCTTCAAAATTATCCACAAAATGACGATTTTCATGCACTGACTGTCCACTACTTATCAACTGAAAAAGAGCACTTATCCACGGAGTTTATCCACATTTGTGCATAAAGCTGTGGATAACTTTTTAGTAGCGTATGAGTAAATCAGCTCATAAATAGACTCAGAAATGAGCACAATGATCTCTCTGTAATTATTCGGTTACTGCACTTGCTGTATTCGCGATATGTGAGGAACCGCTTATCGATGATTCACGATTCAGATTATTCCTAGTTGTTCGAGTTCTTGCGCGCCGAATGACTGTGATGAGCGCGCCGAGTCCGTGAAGATCGCGATGAACGGGAAGAAGTCTGCGCATCTCCCATGTCTGCGCTTGCGGAATAGTTCATTTGAGAACCATTATCGAGCGACATCAGGGATGCATCCTGCCCTGTCGATGACGGAGAAGCGGAGGCGCTCGCGGATGCAGTCTGTTGCTGACCTTGCTTGAGTTGCGTGCTCAAATTCGTGACATTGTTATAAATTTCACGCTTTTGAGCCATCTCATTGCTGATCTTCTGATATGCGTGGATGACGGTCGTATGATCGCGTCCACCAAAAATCTCGCCGATCGAGCTGAGTGAAAGGCCCGTCATTTCGCGGCACAAATACATTGCAATCTGTCGGGCCGTTGCGATTTTGTGTGCACGCTTTGCTCCGACGAGATCGTTGAAATCGAGGTCGAAGAAGGATGCAGTCCGAGTAATGATGTCAGTCGGCGTCACTTCAACGGATTGAATGAAGTAATCGCGCAGTGTCTGCTCAGCCAACTGCATCGTTACCGGCTGATTGTTCAGGCTCGCCATTGCCAGCACGCGAGTCAGTGCGCCTTCCAATTCGCGTATATTATCGGTGACCTTTTGGGCGATGAGTTGAAGTACTTCATCTGGGACGCTCAGTTTTGTCGTGCTATTCTGCAATTTCATCCGCAAAATAGCGATACGCGTCTCCTGATCTGGCGGTTGCACATCAACTGTCAGACCCATGTCAAAGCGAGAGGTGATGCGCTCGTCGAAACCTTTCAAATCTCGCGGCTGAACATCTGAAGCGATGACGATCTGCTTGTGGCCGCTATAAAGCGCATTAAACGTATGGAAGAATGCTTCCAACGTGCCGATCTTGCCACCCAAAAACTGAATATCGTCAATCAGCAACATGTCGACGTCCCGATAGCGATGATTGAAAGCCTTCACGGAACCGTTGGAACCACTAGAGTTTTGGACTGCTTCGATGAATTCGTTCGTGAATTGTTCGGAGCTCACGTACCGGACTTTCAATTTTGGCCATAGTGACAATGCATAATTGCCGATTGCGTTCAGAAGATGGGTCTTTCCTAGACCGGAATCTCCCCAAATGAAAAGTGGATTGAAGCTATAACCAGGCTGCTCGGCGACAGACAGTGCTGCTGCACGCGCAAAACGACTGTTCTGACCAGGGACAAAATTATCGAACGTATCGTCAGGATTGAGTTGTGTTTCCGGATCGCGCCGAATTCCGCGCGGCATCGTGAGTGGCGCTGAAGGAAGACCACTGCCTTGAGGAGTCGGAGTAGACATTTGCGGAGTCTGAGTAGAAGTCTGCGGAGTTTCAGCTTCGCGATAGGCGACTTCGTTCCGCTCTTCTTGTGCTTGGCGAGCCTGCTGGGCTTGAACCTGCTTTAACTGGACTTGCTCTTCAGAAAGTTGCGCTTGATCTTGTCGCAGAGCAGGGGAGATCGGTCGATGCAATGAGGTTGTCTGTGACGGATTTTGCTGTTCGAATGCCCTTGATTGTGCGGGTGACCCAGCTGATTCCGCTGGTTCTGCTGATTCTGCTCTCGCAACTGGTTGAGTTACTTGACCTGATTGCACTCGCGGAGTTGGCCGATTTGATCGGGTTGATTGCACTACCGGGGCTGATTGAACCGGCTGATTTGGTTGAACTGGCTGAGTTGATTGATCTATCGACCGTGATTGTTGTGATTGCTGTGTTTGCGCCGATTGAACAGGGCTTTCTGCTTTTACGCGAATCGCATACGTCATATCCATTCCGGCAGCACGCGACAGTGCATCCCGAATTGGACGGTCAAGCTGATTTTCGATAATTTCACGGCTCGACGTGTTGGTAACGCTAAGAACAATGAAATTATCCATCGCCATCGTGGGACGAATGCTCATGATGACGCTCGTTTGGCGGGTGGTGAGGTCAGGATTCCGCTCAATGACAAGCTTGCGGGCTTGCGTCCACAATTTCTGAGCTTGAGCAATCGGACCCTCGTTCATCGCTTCCGCCTTTCTGAGCTAGTAATCAGCCAGTTTAATCTGCACATCAGTTTCACATTGATGGCAATTCTGAAATTGTCGTGCATACTGATGACAAGTTATCCACATTTTGAGGTGACAAAGTTATCCACTTATCCACAGATGACCTGTGGATTTAAACGACATGAATGTAATTTAGGGATGCTCATCAGTCGAGACAAAGGATGAAGAAAAAGCACGTGAGCATAAAATGTCTTGTATTTGATCACAAAGTTATCCACTATTGTGGAAAACTTTGTGAGTTTTCCACTTGTTACCCACCGTTGAAGCACAAGTTATCCACATCTTTATCCACAATTGTGGATTACTTACACGCGTGTGATTTAGCTTGAATTGAGATGAGACTTCAATGAGATTCAATGCAATTTAAATAAAAGTGAGATAGTAAGTGAAATAGCGAGTAAAAGGGTATTTTATTTCTTCTGCTCTCTTCTGTTTCCTTCAGTTGAAAGAACCCTAAAGTCTTCTTTCTCGTGTATTTTGGACACGTATGCCATGAGCTCGTCACACATGGCAAAACCATATGGTTAATTAGTAGGAGTAATTACTATGAAGAGGACATTCCAGCCGAATAATCGCCGTCGTCACATGAAGCATGGCTTCCGTGAGCGTATGCGCACTCGTTCTGGTCGTGCACTGATTAATCGTCGTCGTGCTAAGGGCCGCAAGACTCTGAGTGCCTGAGTGTTTGAGTGCTTGAGCACTCTTCTACACTTCTTTGATTTTCCAATAATTGAGTGACGGTGAAGTGCGGAAAATTCTTATTGGCAGTTGTGCGCACATTTAATTGATTGTCAATGAGAATCATTTTTTCCAGAAAAGCATGAAGTCGAGTTCCACAAAACTAGTGAATGTTTCACGTGAAACATTGTTGGTGAGCGTGAAACAAGAAACCCGGCATCATGCTTTTCCTATGTATTTACCTGTGTGAAAACTATTGCCCTTCGTTTCAACTGTTGAAGGTTGGTTCCGGTGCAGAGACTGAAGAGTCATCGCGAATTTATTGACGTTCTCCGTCGCCGTCAACGTGTGACAAGTGCCGATATTGTGGCTCACTATGCATGGCGTTCTACAGAGATGAAAGCGGATCCAACTGAAAAAAGGTTAGGTCTTGCCGTCTCGAATTCAGTCGGGCATGCTGTCGTTCGTAATCACATTAAGCGGCAATTCCGGGCGTTAGGACGACAGTATGAGCATCTTCTTCCGGCTGGATGCGATGTGATTCTTCGCGCAAAACGTAGTGCCGCTCTTACTCAGTTTTCTTCACTTGACCAGCAAGTACAGCAATTGTTTACTCGTATTTCCAAGCGTCTTGCTCGTTCTCAGTCGCAGCCCCAAGCAAAACCACAATCTTTCTCGCAATCTCATACTCAATCCCAGTCACAGTCTCAACCTCATCCACAATCTCACTCACGCTTGCATTCTTCTCCCGCATGTCAGACTGTTCATCATGTCCAATCAACAGCGGAATGAAGCAGAGCGAATGGCAGTACAGATGACAATGTTTCACGTGAAACATTGTCATGGGGAAAACCCGTCATTGTTGTCACGCATGGCATTTCACTGTTTGCAGTGGTATCACGTGCGCATTTCTCCGCTTTTCCCACGGCGATGCAAATACTATCCAACATGCTCCTTATATATGGAGATCGCAATTCGCCGATTTGGATTCTTTCGGGGTGGTCTCCTAGGTCTGTTACGACTTCTTCGTTGTCAACCGTGGTCGGAAGGCGGAATCGACGATGTCCCGCACAAATACTCGCTTTTCTATCGTTTTCGGTGGTCGCGAGCTCACGAGAATCCCACTACAGAACCGATCTTGACACGGGAAGGATTCCTTTCGGATAATCACGAAAGTCATCATTTGCCGGTACAACATGATTAGTACATCGGCACATCAGTATCAGTACAGCAGTGCATCGGCACGTCAACATAGCAACTCAGCAACACATCAACATAGCTACACATCAAAATATCTGTACACAACACAGCGATAGGGAATGCACGTCTCTCTGAATGCGGTCGGATCAGTCTGTCATAGATGGCTTACGGTAAAATGCCCTCGTATACGTCAGAAGCGAATTTACAAAGGCGCACACCATAAGACTTGCACTGGGATCCTCGAAAAATAAGCAAAAATTGAGGAAACAGAATAAGGGTAAGTTTTCTGAGAACGCTGTCTGGAGCTGAGTGATGGGATTCGTCAATTTTTTCTACACGCTTTTATGGCCGCTGGAATGGCTGATTTCCTGGGTGATGTGGATTTGGCACTGGCTGTTTGTCAACCTTTTCCGCATGCCTGATGGCTCCGGTTATGCGTGGTGCCTTGCCATTGTTTTCTTGACATTCACTGTTCGTGCCTGCATTTTCCCTCTGTTTAATAAGCAGATGAAGTCAATGACTGATATGCAGGTTATTCAGCCTGAGCTTGCGAAAATCCAGCAGAAATATAAGGGCAAGCGTGACATGGCAAGTCAGGAAGCAATGTCACGCGAAATGCAGAAGCTGTATCATGACCATCACACTAACCCTTACTCTTCTTGCTTGCCATCAATAATTCAGGCACCTGTGTTCATGGCGCTGTACAACGTGCTGTACAAGATGTCGATGATTGCAATTGGTAAAGAGCAGCCGATCGGCGCGTTTACACGTGAAACTTCTCGCGAAATTGAGAACACTGTCTTTATCAACGTTAAGCTTTCTCAGCTATTCAATACGACGCAAGGTGCTGGAAAATGGACGATTGGCATCTTTGTTGTGCTCATGTGCCTGACGATGTGGTTCATGCAATTCCACAATATGCGCGTCAATATTCCGCGGACAGCAATGCAAGGCCGGCAGTGGCGCATGCAGCAGTCAATGACATATCTATTCCCACTGATGTATATCTTCTCTGGTGTCGTTGCACCGTTCGGTGTTCTGCTTTACTGGCTCACGAACAATATTTGGACGATTGGCCAGTCTCTGTGGCAGATTCGTAACTTCCCAACTCCGGGATCTCCAGCTGCTGAAAAGAAGCAAAAGCGTGATCATGATCGTGAGGAAGCACGCAGGAAGCGTGAAGGACTGCCGTCTTTGGAACAAGAGGCGATGCAGAAGGCAGAACAGAAAGCCGAGGAGCGGAAGAAGACAGGTTATCAGCGCGCTCAGCCAGTTCGCCGACATAACCGTCGTCGTAAAGTGGCTAAGAAGTGAAGTAGAAGTTTCGCTGTACGACGTGTACTACTTGTACTTCTTGTAATTCCCATCTAAGCTTTAATTTTCTTAGCTCGAGAGCACTTCGTGATGGGCGTCTGAAAGGGGAGGGTCTTATACCCTCCCTTTTCTTTTGCTTTCCTATGCCCTGCACTGCGTATCGATATGGTGATTCTTTTCTACAGATCTGTTTGCATATCAGCTCTGCATAGTGGAACGTCTTATTCATTCAAATATCAACGCTTTGTGGAGTAGACTGAAGTTGTAGGAAAGCACGAAAGGCGGGTTCTGAAACTAGGGATCAAAGACGTTTCCGAGAAATGTTTCACGTGAAACAATCGCGGGAAACACAGGAGCCACTAATCGCATGGAGGTTCATATGTCCGACCTTGATGAAGAGGATGCTGATCGCGAGGGTGACGATCGCAGCGAAGATCTCATGAGCGATGATGCTGAGGATCTTCGTTCAGAAAAAGTTCCTACTCAGGAAGATGAGCGGGATGATTCTGAAGAACAGACACTCGATGAACTCAATCATGAAGCTGATATTGCAGCTGATTATATTGAAGGTCTTCTCGATATTCTCGATTACGACGGTGATATTGAATTAGGAGTCCGTAATGGTCGTCCACTGATTCAGATTGTGGCAGATGATGACACGGATATTCGTCGTCTCATTGGAGAAAACGGTGAGGTTGTCGAAGCTCTACAGCGGCTGACACGTCTTGCAGTTCAAGAAAAGACGGGAATGCGCTCGCGTCTCATTTTGGATGTTGACGGATATCTGACAAAGAAACGTCGTCATCTCAAGGAAATGGCTCTCGATGCGTGTGACGATGTTTCAGAAACTGGCAATGCAGTCACTTTGCCGGATATGAATTCATATGAGCGCAAGATTGTTCACGATGTTGCTCGTCAAGAGGGCTTGAAGTCGCGTTCTCATGGTGTTGAGCCGCATCGTCATGTCACGATTTATCTTCCGAAGGCTGAGAGAGAAGAAATCTCAGAAGATGATGCGGACGATATTGATGATGAGAGCGTTGAAGATGAAGTGGACATTGAGGATAGTGACGATGACGAGGAATTAAGAGACGATCGTAGTTTCGATGAGGATGCCTCGTCTGATGCAGATTCCTTTGACGATGGTGATGATGATGACGATGAGGATGATGAAGAAGAGGAGGATGATGAGTCGTCGGAAGACGGAGATTTGTCGGATGAAGACGATGAATCCGCTGATGACGACGATTTCGACGATCCAGATGATTCTGAAGAATAAAGTGCAGAGGTCATCGGAGAACAGCAATCAGTAAGAGGCTGTGAGGAAGTAATAAGTAATAAGGAACACAGAGATCGAGAAAAGAAGAAAAGAAAAGGGTAGAGAATAAAGAATTACTGAGAAAAGCGAATGAGAGAATAACGGATTAGAGAACAAATAAGAGAACGGATAAGAAAACAAAGCAACAAAGCAACAAAGCAACAAAGGGAATAATTAAGAAGTAGGTCAATTCGATGAGAGAGGGAAGGGACTTTCCTGTGAGCGACGAGAACGATATGCAACTAGCTGAATCAGATCACGTATCTTCTCCAACGGATGAGCTCGAGGGAAGTCCTCTTCTCTCTCAAGTTCTCGGCACCTCTCTGGAAAAACTAAAAATGTTTCACGTGAAACTTTCGCGTGAGGGTGTTGAACGAGGACTGATCGGCCCGCGTGAACTCGGCCGCTTGTGGGAACGTCACATTCTTAATTCCGCAGCACTTGTTCCGTTTCTTTCTCACTATGCACAACAGCATCATATTCGCCATCTCCGTGTCGCTGATGTGGGGTCTGGTGCAGGTTTCCCAGGTATCGTTCTTTCAGTGATGCTGCCAGACAATTACTTTACGTTGATTGAGCCGATGGAACGTCGAGTCGAGTGGCTGCAAGAAGTTATTGATGAACTTGGTCTGAAGAATGCGCGTGTTCAGCGTCACCGTGCCGAAGAATTGAAGGGTCAAGAGCAATTCGACGTTGTAACATGTCGGGCTGTAGCGCGTATGACCAAGTTGACGCCGTGGGTGATGCCGTTAGTGCGCCGTGGTGGCCAACTCATTGCTCTCAAAGGCGCGTCTGCTCAAGTCGAAATTACTAAAGCGCAGCAAGTTATCCACCGCGAACATGGATCTCATCCACGAGTTGAAATCGCGCCAGTCGCTCCAGGCCTCGAGCCTACTCACGTCGTGCTTGTTGACAAACGATAGGGAATGTGGACAGCGTTTTTAAGGATTTTTAAAACCGTAGTTATCCACATTCTTCAATTTATTTCGTTTGCCTATCTGAGCTTCTATTCTTGGAAGTGACTGAAGTGCTATCCAGTCAATACTGTCCGTATTCTCGACGGCTGTTGTCGTGAGGATATTCAAAGCAAGGAGTACTTCCGTGGCTAATGTTTCACGTGAAACAACCGGAGATTCCCATTACGAGTCTGCCGGTGACTTTCTTCGTCGCATGTTTGGCGATGGAAATAATTCC
Organism: uncultured Aeriscardovia sp.; assembly: GCA_903789525.1. Lineage (GTDB taxonomy): Bacteria > Actinomycetota > Actinomycetes > Actinomycetales > Bifidobacteriaceae > Aeriscardovia. Next base: position 1,154,888 of record CAIFER010000001.1, on the reverse strand, counting down.
GTGGGGATGCAACTTGCTCAGGAGTCAACCCAATACAAGAACGTGATGAAGGCGAAATTCCCGCGTCCTCAGAATACGCGCATTATTGCGGTTGCAAATCAAAAAGGCGGTGTTGGAAAGACAACGAGTGCCGTCAACCTTGCTGCCGCTTATGCAGAGAGAAAGTTCAATGTTCTTGTCTTGGATATGGATCCACAAGGGAATGCGTCGACGGCTCTCGGGATTCAACATTCGATTGGGAGCAAATCTATCTATGAGGTACTTGAAGGAAAGCTTCCGCTGAGTGAAACTGTTCAAACATGTCCGCAATTCCCAACATTGAAGGTTGTTCCATCAACAATTGATCTTTCAGGTGCGGAATTGGAGATTGCTGGTTTCCAAAATCGTGTCGATCTCTTAAAAGATGCATTGAATGAATATCTTCAGGACAATAACACCCCGCATTATGATTACGTCATTATTGACTGTGCACCAAGTCTGGGATTGCTTGTTTTGAACGCACTTCAAGCGGCTCGCGAAGTTTTGATTCCAATTCAGGCAGAATATTATGCGCTTGAAGGACTTGGACAACTTCTTAAGACAATCCAACTTGTTCAAATGAATTACAACTCTGAGCTCATCATCTCGACGATGCTCATCACTATGTATGATCGTCGCACGATGCTCAGCAAAGATGTTTACGATGAAGTGCAGAAACATTATCCGCATACGCTCTTAAAGACTGTTATTCCGCGTGGAGTTCGTGTTTCGGAAGCACCGAGCCACACGCAAACAGTTATTTCGTATAACCCCCGATCTGCAGGAGCAATTGCATACCGTGAAGCTGCATTGGAGATCGCTCTTCGTGGAGATCCTCATCAAAATGTTTCACGTGAAACATCGAAGTAGATGGAAAACAACGGCGAAATGAGCAGAAAAGAAATCAATGCTCCCGCTCAGAACAAATAAAGAATTCATATTTCACAAATTGAGTGCTTCCGAGATTTAGGAGAATAACATGGCTGAATCAAGACTTGGCAAAGGATTGGGTGCTCTTTTTCCCTCTATTGTGGAGGAAGAGCAGGGGAATGATCATGCTACACAAATGCGCTCACGCAAAGAGCATGATCGTCATCACAATGATTCTGACAAAAATAAGGACAGGGGCGCACATCAAGAAAACGACGTGCTCCTGCATCATAATCCAATTTCTCAGACTCATCAGCATCAAAATGAAAGCTTGTTAACGCACCTTTCAGATCATGTTTCTTCGGCGGAGCAGAAGGATCTGAAGAAACGAAAAGTGGAAGGAGAGAATCCGAGGGAAACAAAACGAGCGCGATCTACATCACAGCACAGTACTCAACGAGTCAGGATTCCTTCATGGAATGATATTGAGCGGCCAAGTGATATTTTCTTTGGTTCTGTAGGAGAGGAACCTCGTGGTGAACGGCAGAAGCATTACTCACCTTCTGCTCTTCGACATGATGATGCTCAGAGTCTAGATCAGCAAACATCGCAGACAACAAATGTACGTCAGCGATCAATCTTTGACGAAACTCTGCCTGCAGATAATGCGGTATCACCCACTCAGCAAGCAGGTCATGAAACCGTCAATGGCAGTCGAGAGAAAAATGTTTCACGTGAAACATTGCATTCAGAAGCCCAGAGAGAAGCTGGTAATTCTCGTTCTTCTTCTGTGAAGGGTAATCGCTCAGCAGAGGATGCTGAGAAGAGCGAGCAAAAGGTGGAGCTTGTCCCGGTTCATGGGGCATACATGGCTGACCTCAGAGTCGATGACATTATTCCAAACAAACATCAGCCCCGTACTGTCTTCGACGAAGATGAGCTGAAGCATCTGGCTGATTCGATCCGACAAGTTGGTGTACTGCAGCCAATTGTGGTGAGGCGCCTTGAAGAACCTCAAGAAGTACAACTGCAGAAAGGGCAATCATCTGATCAGCAAACTTCTTCTGAGGAAGATGGAAAGTTCCGCAGCAGTAATGCAGAAGAAGCAAATCAGAAGCATGAAGCACATTACGAACTCATCATGGGTGAAAGGCGTCTTCGTGCTTCAAAGCTGGCTGGACTTACTCGTATTCCTGCGATCGTTAAGACAACGACAGATTCTGAAATGCTTCGTGAAGCACTTCTCGAGAATTTACAGCGCGTCCAACTGAATCCATTGGAAGAGGCTGCAGCATATCAACAGATGATGGAAGAATTTGGTCTGACACAGGAAAAGCTATCTCATGCCATTTCTCAGTCGCGTTCGCAGATTGCTAATACGCTTCGCCTGCTCAAACTGCCATCTGAAGTTCAAAAGCTTGTGGCTTCAGGCGTTATCTCAGCTGGACATGCTCGAGCACTCTTGGGGCTGACAGATCAGCAAAGTATAGTTCAGCTTGCTCGCCGTATTGTTCGCGAAGGTCTCTCTGTGCGAACAGTGGAGGAGACTGTTGCTCTTGAGAATGGAGCGGAGCCAAAGAAGAAGGCTGTCAGAAGCCGTCAATCATATTGGACGCAATCACATCTTCCTGCGCAGTTGGAAAATCACTTTGATACAAAAGTGAGTATTCGCGGAAGTCAGAAGAAGGGAAGGATTGAAATTACGTTCTCTTCGCCTGAAGAACTTTCGCGCATTACTGCTCTGCTCATGGGAAAAGATAAGCCGCATCAGCCCGATACACAAGATCTTGATGGTTGGGAGTAACTGAGAGAACCACTAAAGGTTTCAATTACTTACCAATCACCTATCACTTGTCAACCACTTGTTTGGGTATCGTAATAAACCGCACTTCTCACATTTGAACTAAGGTTTGTATCCAATTTCTGTTCGAGGAATTGATCTTGCCTATGTGAGAGATGCGGTTTTTTAATTGGAAAATGCCTCTTGAGACGTGTCAGAGCTCAGTCGATCGAAATGTGGTTTCACGTGGAGGATCACGGGCAGCGTGATTACCGTAATAGTGAAGTTAATGCGATCACGAGCTTAGTTGCAATTGTTTCACGTGAAACATTGCACCATAATGGTCTGATTCGTTGGTGGTCTGACTCGTAACTGACCTACTGTTGATGATTTATTTTTTCGATGATTATTTCTTTTGACTGGAATAGAGGGATCAGCTGAAGAAAATATCAACTTGAAGTGGACGATCTACGTTAAAGCATCGCAAACAAAAGGAATTCAGAAAGAGATCACTAAAAATATCTGTTAAATAAGATATTTTCTCGATCAGTCTCTGAATTCCTTTAGAACATGAGATTATTTGAGATATCTGAGGTATTTGAGGTATTAGAAATACTAGGAATATCAGGAATATTTATTATCGGAATAAAATTCTATTCATTCTTGAGTGATTCCAAGTACGACTGCGCATCAAGTGCAGCTCGGCATCCCATTCCAGCAGCCGAAACAGCTTGGCGATAGATCGGATCGGCAACATCGCCTGCGGCAAAGACACCTGGGACAGATGTGCGAGTTGAAGCACCTTGAACAGTAATGTATCCGTGATCGTCAAGTGCAACTTGCTTTTGAAGGAATGCTGTGTTTGGAACAGAACCGATAGCGACAAAAACGCCATCTGCCGCGAGAGTGGAATCAGCTCCGGTCTTCTTATTATGAAGTTCAAGGCCAGTAACTTTATTTCCATCACCTGTGATCTTTGTAACGACAGTATCAAGAATCATTGAGATCTTTGGATTCTTGCGAACTGTATCAACGAGGATTTGGGAAGCACGGAATCCTTCGCGGCGATGGATGAGGGTGACATCTCCGAAACGGGAGAGGAATTGTGCATCTTGGAAAGCAGAATCTCCACCTCCGATGACGACAATTTTCTTATTCCTGAAGAAGAATCCATCGCATGTTGCGCAGTAGGAGACGCCTTTTCCTCCGTATTCTTTTTCTCCAGGAATATTGAGGTGACGGTAGCCGGAACCAGTCGCGAGAATGATTGACTTTGCCTTATAGGTTTTCGTTGCCGTACGGACTGAAAATGTTTCACGTGAAACATCGACTGATGTCACGTCATCTGCAACGAAACGAGTTCCAAAACACTGAGCCTGTTTCTTCATTGCATCCATCAGATCTGGACCATTGATGCCGTCTGCGAAACCTGGGTAATTATCAACCTGAGTCGTATTAACAAGCTGACCACCAGCATTAATGGATCCCGTGATCATCAGAGGTTTATAACCTGCACGGCCAAGATAGATTCCTGCTGTATATCCCGCAGGACCTGATCCGATAATAATGCTCTTCTCGGTGGATTCAGAAGTTTGATCATTCCGCTGTACTGACTGATTCTCGTTTTCTGACATGCTTCTTACTGTACCGAGAGCCATTCATTTATTCTCAGAAAGAAAGCGGGAATAGAAACTACTTGAAATTAGTCTTTGATGGTTTATGCAAACGGGTGATTTGAAATGTCTCAGAAGCGTTGAGGGAAAAATATTCATCAAAAAAGATATCCGTTAAGATGAGATTTTCATCTCAAGGCTTTCTGTGGAATTGGTGACAGGAGATAATAAGAGGAATTTCTTCCTAAATTGGCTTTATGATTCCTCCATAACGTCTCTTAATAATTGTTTCACGTGAAACAATGCGGGATAGAGTGATCAAATTTTAGAGAGATGATATCAAAGTCGCGAATTCATCACGGACAAATTATGATGGACAATTTCACGGACAAATCCCTCACAGATATACATTGTCGAAGGTATGACAAAGACATAGTTGGAAGTAGTCTTACCGATGTCGGCTGTGGTGGTGGAGATTTGATTACCGCGAGAACATCATCGCGAGAATTAGAACACCTGCACTTGACCGTAATAGAACCCACCGCTTGAGAGTTGAGGAACCCATACGACAAGATCCTGAGTCTGCGGAGGATCAGTGATGTTCACAGATGTGACCTTACCAGGTCCTTGGAAAGTGAACTTCGCAATTGGATCTCCATTATGCGGACTCTGCGGTGTTGAGTTTGCATATAGTTCGCCGTTTGTTCCTGTAATATCCCCACGCATCGTAATTTCGACACGATGAACCTGCGAAGACTGAGCCAAGTGAATGTAGATGCCACGAGCTTGGTTGCCATTTTGCTGTGCAGAGCGGAAGAACTGTGTCGAACTCAAAGTCAGTGGAGTATTGCTGTTATCTGGCTTTGCCTGACCAGGTTTCGGAACTGCAGAAGCGAGTTTATCGGTTGGAGACGGCTTGCTTGACTGCTGCTTGTTCTTTGTTCGCGTCGAGTGTTGATGTGAAGAGTTGGATTCACCTACTTGCGCACGTTCCTCGGCCTCACCACCTGGAATCGGGGCAGAAGAAGAATCAATATTCCACGTGGAAGAATTCTGAGAAGAACCGAAATGAATCGGGTTGAGATTTAAGTGAGTGAGCGCAATGACAAGAATCACGATCAGTAAGATGATTCCGCTCCAAATGATCGCATTTCGACTTAAGCTCTTGCTTCCGTTGCGTTGAATTTCCGACTTTGCCTTCTTTTCAACGCGATTACGAGGACGAGACTTTCGAACTGTTGAAGTATGTGCACTTTCTTCGGCGAGAGCCTCTTGACGGTGCTCTTCAGCAAAATACTCGCGCTCTTTCTGCGCGCTCGCTTCCTCTTTGAGCTTCGCCGCTTGATTCCCTGGAATAATGAATGTCGTCTCGCCGGCCGTTTCGGACTGAGACGTTTCAGCATTGGAAGAGACGGGCTTGATTCCGATGACAGTTGCCTCATTATCAGAATTCTGTGATGCCCGTTGAGACGATGTTTGTGAGAGTTGTGCTTGCGAAGCCTGAGCGCGTGAAGTCTGAGTATGTGAAGACTGAGGTTGCGTTGGGGCAGAGGAACGCCGTGGGGTCGCTGTGGGATGTGTTGGAGAAGTATTTGTCCCTGGCCGAGCTGGAATTGGGATGTCGAGCGGAAGGATCGAGGCGGCAGCATCTTGATGAACCTCAGATGACTTGGGTTGAGATGTCGGTGTCTGAGGTGTTCCGTTTGCTATTTGCTGAGGTTGACCGGTGAATGTTTCACGTGAAACATTGCGTGAAACAGCATGCGGAACATGTGATGAGCGAGCTGGCTGCGGTTGATAGGACTGAGGTTGAGCTGACTGAGGTTGATAGGACTGTGGTTGATAGGACCGCGGTGACTGTGATGATTGCGGTGATTGCAATGACTGGGTAGACTGCGATTGGTCAGAATCAGCCAGTTGAGCCGGTCGGGCTGGTTGTGTCTGCTGAGAAGATCGAGCGCTTGATCGTTCGGGATGAGTATAAGGAGATGCCGTCTGCGAGGGCGTTTGCTGGTAAATAGGTTGCTCGCCAGTATTCGTGTCTGCAAAAGAGCGCAGGAATTGGTCGGAAGAGGGATCGACCTCTTGAACTGCATCTGCGCCGTTGAAGAGAAGATCCCCTGCGTTCCACTGTGATGGTGAGTGAGACGACTGAATGCGGTCTTCAGTCTGCAGAGAATCAGGAATCTCTAGAACTGTTCCCATGCTGACTTTGACCATCGGGACAGTTGAAATTGACGGTGCACCTGCTTTCTCAGGCAGATCGTATTCATCGTGCGACAGATCTTCCGGTTTCTTCGCATCACCGAGCAGCATAGAGAGCTCGGTCAGCGTCAAAATAGGGAAAGAACGGTGAGACGTCGTGATGGAAGTGCCCTCGGCAATATCGTCGAGAGACAATGCACGAACACAAATCGCCAAGAACTCCGGTGGAACGTCACGCCTTTTCTCGGCAAGAAGCTCTGCCATGTGCGTGCGGTGTGAGCTGTCAAAAGGCGTTCCGGTCACCATCTCAAAGAGGATTTTGGCGATCTGAGAAATATCTTTGACTTCTTCGTTGAGCTTATATTGCGGATAATGAACTTCTGCAGTCGGAACGATAAAGGGCGAGATCGTCGTATCGGCGATTGTGATGGCTTTACGTGTCAGACGAACAACCGACGAATTGAGTCCTTGATGTGACAGCGATGACATGTACAGCGAATGAACTGCTTCAGTGATTTGCGAGGTAATTGTTCGAATTGCCTCGTTGCTGAGTGGACGATGCCCTTTGGAATGAAGGAAATCGTGCAGGCTGATTCCTGTATCTGTTGCGGTAACGACTGTGACGATGCCGTTGTAGCGAGAGAAGTTGTAGACGGGTGTGAAATGTGGGTCGTGGGAGAGGGCGAGCGAAGATGCTAAAGCAGTGACCGAAGCAGTCTTTGTCTGGTCAGATACGATGTAGAACTGGCAATCTCGCTCGAGCGTGTGATCGTTGGCAAGCCAGGCGCTGAGGCCAGGATGCGAACGATACTGGGCGATGAGCGTGTAACGGTTGCTAATAGTGTCACCGATTGCCGGAATCATACGCCTCTCCTGAACAAAACAATTAAATCTGTTCAATACCATCGCTCACTGTAGCGAAGCAGGAACGATATAACTGGGAAGCGATCAAGCTGTGGTGCAGCTTTCACGCCTCTTCCCTTTGATTATCGTATCGCCGGCGTACGTGCGTAAATACGCCTGAAGAATGATTATGCGCGTTGAATTGCATTATCGGCCGGTGGGTGAGCGTTCTGAGTCACTGTTCTGGATGTTTGAGTTGCGCGTAATTGGCCGAACGGATAACACGCGCAGTTTGGCCTTCGCCGTACTGCTGATTTTTATTCGCTGCACTATCGCTTATTTCACGTGTTCCACGTGTTTTTGTGTCGTTTTTAGCTTCGGCGTTTTCTGGATTTGGCGGCATTGGTGGGTTCAGTGTCGATTGTTGAATCGGCTTGGCCGGCCGAGTCGGTTGGGTTTGCTGATCCGCTTGAATTGGCGGAAGCGGAGGTACGGTATGCAAACGATTGTGTGCATGGGCTCTTGCTGAGGACTGTGGTTGAGCCTGTGGCTGAGCTTGTGTTTGGGGCTGTACTCGGGTCTGCGACTGCTCCCCTGAGCGTCCAGTATTGTTTGCGAGCGGAATAACAGATGCTTCAACCGTCGGAGCATATTCTTGCCACACCTGATGAATAACGTTCGGAACCGAGATGCGCTCGCTCTCAACGTGGCGAGGGCTTTCAGCGTGTCGAAGATTAGTAGCGCTTGCCGGCGGATTCGGAGGAGTTTGCGGACTCTGCAGAGTCGGTGAAGTCCGTGAAGTCAGTGGAATTGATGGGGTCGGTGGGAGAGGAACAGGAGGTCGATGAGGGGATGGAACAGCAGGAACAGCAGGAACGGTCGTGGATGCGGCTGAAGAAGTCGTTGCGGTTGGTGAGGTAGCCGCTGTAGCTGCTGAATGGGTATCGGTCTTTTCGACTGCGGGAGTCTGAGAGGTGCTTGAAGTATTGGAAGCGTGCTTGGTGAGGTGCAGTCGGCGAGTGATCAGCGTGAGCACGGAAGTGACTTCTTCAACGCGCAGCACCTTGAGGAGCACAACGTAGACGACGAGACTGACGACACCGCAAATCAACAAGACGACGAGCGATTGCCACCAGCGCATCGAGAGGTGAGCACCCGTCAATTGCGCCCCGACGAGTTTGCTGGACCACGAGCACAAGAGCATGCCAAGCGGCACACAGATCGCACCGGCGATGAGCACGCGCAAAGACGTGAACGCAATCCGTTTGCCGTCGACGTCTCCGTTGAGTTTCTTGCTCATTAGTTTCATCTCGACTGGGAGCATCACAATTCGGCCGATCACGCCCGACGCAGACGCCACTGCAATCCAGTAATACGGCTGAACGAACAGGAAGCCCAGACCCAGCACGATCGTCCCGACGACGTCCAAAATGGCTGAAACGAAGAATTGGTCTCTCCCGTCCTCAAACGCGAAGAATGAACGACGCATGAGCAGTGTTACAGAAGCGAGTGGCAAATTGAGCGCAATCGCAACGAGACCGAGGGACATCAGTTTAGCGTCGTGAATTCCAACAGACGGCAGAACAGCTTTGATGATCGGGATTGGATAGGCGATAAATCCGGCGGCGAAGAACGTCATAATGACAACGCACATGCGGATGGCATGAGAGAGTTGTTCTCGGAACCGGTCGATTTCATGACGGGCAGCGGCACGTGAGAGCACTGGAAAAATGGCTGTTGCGACCGAGACGACGATCAGCGAATACGGCAAAATGTAGATCTGAAATGCCTGCTGATACGCCTGCGACCCAGCAATTCCATAGCGATCGTGTCCAACGACCGGAGCACCTGTTGTCAGGCGTGTCGTCACAATCCCGAAGATCTGGTCGAGAACGACCATCCCGAGCGTCCACATTCCGACACGACCCATTGACCGCAAGCCAAATCCGTGCAATCCCCATTTGACGCGTGGATGGATCCCAATTTTGTGGAGCGGGATAAACAGCAAAAACGCCTGAACCGCAATTCCAGCAGTCCATGAGCCGGCGAGAAGTGTGATGCGCGGAGGCGTCCAGAAGCTGAGTGGCTGTTTTTGCGCATTGCCGAAGAGGATGAGAAACGCGGTGAAGCCGATAATGCTGATGATGTTTGCGGCGACGGAACTCCACGCGTACATGCCAAACCGGTCGCGGGCAGCGAGAACTTGGCCGACGATCGTATAAATTCCATAAAACAGGATCTGCGGCATGCACCACAGTGTGAACGCATTTGCCAGCGCTTTTTGCGGACCAGTCCACCCGCTGTTGACGTACAAGTCAACGAGCAGTGGCGTGCTGGCAGTCAGAAGGAGAGTAAAGCCGATCAGAACGACGCCGGAGAATGTGAGAAGTTTGTTGAGCCGGTCACGGTAATCGCTCTTTTGGAACGTGCGAACAATCTGCGGCACGAGAATCGCGTTGATCAGTCCGCCAGAAATGATGTTGTACAGGACTTGTGGAATTTGCGAGCCGACTTGATACGCGTCCGCAGCGATGCCCGTCACACCAATGGCGGCGGTGAGCATAATCGTGCGGATCTGACCGGTTAAACGGGATGCAAGCGTGCCCGAAGCCATGACCAACGAATTGCGGCCGACTCGTCGCCGTTCAGATGCGCGCTCGGCTGCGCTCGCCGAAGCGTCGGAGGGAGAGGCGGTGCGTGTGCTCATTGATCAGGGTCCTTCTTCTTGTGGAACTGACGATAGAATCCTAACCCACCGAAGATGACAGCAATAATAATCAAAATGTTGCCGCTCATATCGTTGAGCGTGAGCTGGCTGTATACGTTCATGTGCACGGGTTTGCTCAGTGGTGTGCCGACGCGGTCAAGGACAGAAAGCGTAGCGACGGCTTGCATAGCGCCAATGACGTGGATCATAAACGTCGTTTGCCCTTCTGAGGTGGCGGCAACGTGAAGTGTGCGGGCACCACTGATGGATAGCGCTGACGTATCTGTATGAGCTGTCAGACGTACGCAGACGCGATACGGCAAGTTGTTGGTAACGGTGATCGGCGTGCGAGCAGTCTCCGAGAAGATATTGATATGGCTGGGCGTTGCGATCGTTACAGCAGTGCTGAGCAGATGAGCAAGGGAGGCATCATCGCGAGTGAGTGCAGTGTGAGTGTGTGATTGATCGTGTGGATCGCGCGGGGTGGAATCGGTGGCGGAATCAGCGGTCTCGAGCGATGCAATCGTGCCGAGGGCGAGGAGACGATGGGCTGTTCTCAACTTATTGACCCATTCAGTTTGGCTGACGGTATCTTCCGCATTCGGTTTTGCATTCTGCCGGGCGAGCGGCTGTGGATTATCGGCCTGCTCTTTGTTCTCCGTCTCCGACGTATCCGGTAACAAGACCCATTGGTTGATGCGGTTGATCTCCGCATTTGTCTTCGCCAAGGCGTCTAAGGCGGATGTGAAGGCAGATCCACTGACGGCATGACGCTGACCGAGTTGCGCTGTAGTGCCCTGTTGAGCTGCTTCCGCTGCCGGTAGCGATGAGAAATCAGACAGATGGCCCATGGTGAGCCAATCGCACGAACCAAGTACACTCAAAAGCTCGGAATCACGGGTGAAGTGAACATTTGGGCTCAACGGCACGAGAATGTTCCGGTTTTTGTACGGTAGTTGCATCTGATCGACAGCGCTCTGCGCAACAAATCGCGCGAGACGGCCTGCATCGTTCTTCTCACCGTCGGCTTTATCAGATGTGGCAACTCCTTGTGCGAGCGAGGAGAGCGTGCCCTGCGCGGCGAGTACGCGAACTGTGCCTGCGGACGTCGAAATATCGAGGCGAGAGGAGCGGACGGTCGCGTCCACCGGTGAGGGTTGTGCCGAATCAGCGATGACAGTGGTGTATCCTTCTTTGGCTGCGAGCTCCAGCGCTTGTCGTGACCAAGACGTGTGCGATTCCCAGGCAATATGCGGAAGTGATGAGGTCGGAGAGCCCTGTGTGTTTGATGCGCGTGAGTTTGATGTGCGTGATTCCGCGAGACCTGCGGTCAGCGATGCGTCTTGTGACGATGCCCACGCGTGATCACCGATTCCCGCGTCTGCCCACTTAGCGGTGCTTGGCCAGCCATTTGTGCCTGCCAATGCACGGGCGCTGATGTCAAAATGACCCGGCTGCATCAACCCCGTCGCATGCTGATACAAGCTCCGGGCAATATCGACGGATGATTCAGAACTTTGGGTGACAGGGGAGTGGTCGACCATGAGCGAGCGCAGGAGAAGAGGATCCACGACCGTCTGCAGAGACGGATTTTGCGCGATGAGTCGTTCAGCATTCACAGTCGTCGCTCGTGAACGCGCGGTTTGTGTGAGAACTTCTTGAGAAGCGGCAGGAGTACGCACGAGTTTGGACAGTGATCCTGCGCGAACCGTCCACCCGTGCGCAGCGGTCACAGGAAGAACAGGCGTGACGGTCAGAGCAGGTGTTTGCGTGCCTGGCAATCCTGCACGTGAACGCGTCACAAACGTATGGATGCGGGCGATCACGGTTCCAGAGGTTGACGATGCTGTGTAGCGCACGAGCAGAGGCTTGACACCCCACGTGTGGATGAGCGCAAGATGCGCGTCGGACGGGTCTGCGGTGAGTTTGACAGCGTGTGAATGACCAGATTTCAGTTGTGGCACGGTTGCGCGGAGGAGGAGTACCGGTGTTGAGAACGGGACGCCTTCAGCCCAGCTTTGCACTCTACTTGCTGTTGTCAGTGAGATCGTCGAGAAAAAGACTGCCACTGTGCCGGCTGCTACATCGTGACCGGTATGGTTGGCGATCGTTGCGGTGGCAGACCACCCTGATTTGTCAGTCAGGACAGGTGTTTGCGCATTCAGCGCCATCTCGAGGCCCTTGGTCACTGGCAGTGCGGTCGACGAGAGGGAAGATGAGGAGTGGGACAGCCGTGAGCGACTATTCCTGCGGCGCGTCAGTGGAGACGATTGGCTTGAGGACTGTGAAGATGACGAAGAAGATGAACCGGTCACAGGTGCGGAAGTGGATCCGGATCCAGATTCGCTCCCCGCGTTCGAAGGTGTCTGCGCGGAGGATGAGTTTGGCTCAGAATTGTTGGAATTGGGCGAATTGGGCGATGAGGACTGCGATTGCGAAGCCGATTGGTCTGTATTTGTACTCGTATCTGGTGAGGTTCCTGGCGTCCCTGTGTGTGACGAGTCATTCGGGTGATCAGGATCAGATTGAGACGACGAGGTGGAATCTTGATGGGAGGCAGCGAAAGCCTGTGCTGGTGAGAGCGCGAGAGCTGCCCCGCTCACTGCGGCACCGAGAAGTCCGAGAGTTGCAATCCACGCTGTGATGAGCCGTCCGATACGTTGTGCCCGTTTCATCGTTCACCGCTTCTTGTCGTATTTGCGCATGTACAGCCACACGATTCGGCGCTCATTAGGGTAACTGAGGATTGAGGTCAGCTTGTCGAACGGCACCCATGCGGCATCCTCAGCTTCGTGATCTGGATCGCCAGCGACCGTCAGATGGCCAGCTGTTTGACGCAGCACATAATGGTGGACGAGTTTGTGGACCCGCTCCTCGTCGCCAGTAAACCAGTAGTCAATCGTGGCGATCGAGCCAGTGACTTTACCCAGAATCCCAGTCTCCTCATGGACCTCGCGGACAGCCGTTTGCTCTGGCGTTTCACCCTTCTCGATGTGCCCTTTAGGCAGGCACCATTCGAGGTGGCCCGATCGAGAATGCCGGGCGATGATGGCGACTTCGTGGTCGCTGTTGAAGATGAGTCCGCCAGCCGAATATTCGCGCGAAACCGGTAATTCGTTATCATCAAGCGACGCAAATGTCTCGGTTGACAGCGAGTCCGTCTTCTTCTTCGGCATGATGGCCAGGGTGGGGAAGGACCAGTGCTCTGAATTCTCAGAATCATTGCGATTATGTGCCTGTGTGCGCTCGCGAGCCTCCGACGCGTGTGGTGAATCGGTGTCGTGCGATGCGGAATCACTCGTCTGCGCATGCGCACCCGTGTGCTGATCGGCGTGGTGAGCCGAGACAGTCTGCTGCCATGCGGAATCGGCATCCAGTCCCTCGCGCTCACCGATCGTCGTTTCTAGCGGACGAATCTGCTGCGAGGGTACAGAAAAACTGCGCAACATACGCGCAACGTCCCTCGGAGTAGTCATAATCCCCACTTTACGTTCTGAGGTGTAAATGAGGGGTGAATAAAGAGGTGTGTGGAAAAGGATAGAAAACTGAGGATGAAGCAGGGATTAAACTGAGGTGTCGGCGTAACGTGTCGTTCGGGAGGGTACTGTGCGCATTCAGATCAGGCCTGAAGTGGTCGAACTGGGGAAGATGTTTCAGGCACACCGCTATGAGCTTGCTCTCGTAGGCGGGGCTGTTCGCGATCTTCTGCTCGGCCGGCCGGTGCACGACTACGATTTCACGACATCTGCCCGTCCGGAACAATTTGAGCCGATCTTACGTGAGTGGGGACGTGACGGCTTCTGGGATATGGGTCGCAAGTTCGGCACGCTGGGGGCAAAACGGCGCCTCTCTTCGGGCAAAGATTTGTCTGCCGAAGTGACGACATACCGGTCAGACACGTACAATCCGGATTCGCGTAAGCCGGAAGTCAATTACGGTACGAGCCTGGAAGGCGATCTTTCCCGCCGCGATTTCACGATTAATTGCATGGCAGTTCGTTTGCCAAGCCTCACATTTGTGGACCCGTTCAACGGGCATATTGACCTCAAGAAGCACTTATTGCGCACGCCGGTGGATGCGCGCCAATCGTTTGATGATGACCCGTTGCGGATGATGCGGGCGATCCGGTTTGTTGCTCAGCTTGGTTTTGACATTGAGGCGAGCACGGCTGAGGCGCTCATGGACATGACCGATCGAATCACGATTGTGTCGGCAGAACGTGTGCGCGATGAGCTGACAAAGCTCATGCTCTCTGACAATCCGGCGCAAGGGATTGATGCGCTCGTCGATTCAGGTCTTGCTGACATCATTCTTCCTGAAATTCCTGCGCTGAAGATGACGATCGACCCACAGCATCGGCACAAGGATGTTTACAAGCACACCTTGCTCGTTCTTCAGCATGCGATTGCTTTGGAAACAGGCCCAGATGGACCGGTTCCGCGCCCAGACTTGACTCTCCGGATTGCTGCTCTGTTGCATGATATCGGCAAGCCACCGACGCGCAAGTTCGAGGCCGGTGGGAAAGTCAGCTTCCTCCACCACGATGTGGTCGGTGCAAAAATGGCTGCTCGACGTCTGAAGGCGCTCAAGTTCGATAAGCAGCTCATTCACAACGTATCGAAGCTTATTAGTTTGCATCTGCGTTTCCATGGGTACGTGGATGAACCGTGGACGGACTCCGCTGTACGCCGCTATGTAGTCGATTCGGGGAGCATGTATGCTCGTCTCAATCGGCTGACACGTGCAGATGTGACGACGTCGAACGTTCACAAGGCCGAGACGTTTGATGCGGCGATGGATGAGCTTGAAGCTCGCGTGCGTGATCTGAAGAAGAAAGAGGATCTCAGCAAGGTTCGTCCGGAGCTGGACGGCACGGAAATCATGAAGATCCTAGGAATCAAGCCAGGTCCGGAGGTTGGTGCGGCGTATAAGCATATGCTCGCTGTCCGGATGGATCGCGGTGAGATCGGGCACGATGCTGCAGTCGATGAACTGAAGAGCTGGTGGAAAGATCAAGGCCAGCAAGGTTAGACAGGCCAGGGTAGGCTGTACTCGCTAGCTCGTCTGGCCGGAATCGTTCGGACGAATGGTGACCGGCGTGTGAGCTGGCGCCTTTGGCAGCGCAGTGATCTTGTTAGCTGCTACGCATCCTTGCAAACCAGTGATTTTGGTGCCGGCTGTTTTCTCGGACTGCTTCGTCTTATCGAGATTGCTGAACGAGTTGCCGATAATCACGTCAACGAGCTGATCAGTGCGATCATCGAGGCGCAAGCTGGCGTCATTGAATTGTGCGAGTACGAGATATGCTTCCGGCAGCCCTGTTGCACCTGCACGAATTTCTGTTCTGCCAAGTTTTTCTGTCGAATTCGAGACACCTTGCAGGCGGAATCCACGATTTTGTAAGGCTTGCCCAACTGCTGTGGCCAGTCCTGATTTTCCGGTTCCGTTCAGCACGCGGATGGCCGTCTGAGACACGTTCGGATATGTGGCATCGCGCGGTGGGCACGGAGCTATAACGCCAAAATTATTCGCTTGGGAGACTGTTTGCGTCGGGTCGACTGGCCGGAAAATACCAGCGAGACCGAGAATTGCGATGACTGCACAGATGGCGAGGAACGTGATGGCCGTGCGAATGACCATGACTTGGCGCTCATGCACGTAGACTCTCCGTGCCCGACGCTCTTCACGCACCGAATTCAGTGGCATGCGAACTCGTCTCCCTTCTGTCTCGTGGTGGAATCTTACAGCCTAGGCACGCTGAATGACAGTCGCTAGACGAGCAAAATCTGCAATCCCCAATTTTTCGCCACGAATCTGTGGGTCAATACCTGCTGCCTGAATTTGCTCCGACGAAGCCGTATGCTTGAGGGCCGCACGAAGTGTTTTCCGACGTTGCGCAAAAGCACGATCGATCAGTGTGAACGTTGTGGTGCGCCAGGAATCGTTAGATGGATCAGCACCCGAAGAAACTGTGGGGAGTGCACTCATCCAGGCGTGGGAACGATGAAATGCGACGAGTGACGAGTCAACATTTGGGACCGGCCAAAAGACAGAACGAGCGATCCGGCCTGCTTTGTGTGCAACGCCAAACCACGCAAGTTTGAGTGATGGAACACCGTAAATGCGCGAGCCCGGAGAAGCAGTCAGGCGATCGGCGACTTCGTTTTGCACGAGGACGAGAGCACTGGCGAGTTGTGGGAACCGACTGAGGAATGTCAGCAAAATCGGGGTTGCGACGTTGTACGGCAGGTTGGAGACGAGTGCGAACGGCTTTCTCGGGTCGATTCCAGTGAGCTGTTCTGGTGTCTTGATTTGCAAGGCGTCGGAGAGCACGACGTGGAGGCGAGACTCGGCACCCGGCTGGAAGCGTTTGACTGTCTGTGGCAAAAGCCGGGCGAGACGTGGGTCAATCTCGATCGCGGTCACGTGTGCGCCGGTTTTGAGTAACCCGAGCGTGAGCGATCCCAATCCAGGTCCGACTTCGACGACTTGATCGCCTGCGCGTGTGCCGGAGAGGCGGACGATCTTTTCAATCGCCTGCGGGTCAATCATGAAGTTTTGCCCGAGTTTCTTGGTGGGGCTGATATGTGCCTGGGCGGCCAGCGCGTGGATGTCGTCAGCTCCCAGAAGGCCGTCTGTGGAGTCAGAATGCGAAGCGATCGATGTCATGAGCGATCCTGCCGATCCCATCAGTACCATCGGTGAGTCTGCCACCACCGCCATGCTCCGCTCGGTGAACCGTAGCGGTCATGAATGTATCGGAGACCCCATTGAATTTGAACGACCGCGTTATCGTGCCATCCTGCGCCCATTTTGGAGCCAGGAAGTGCTTGCGGAATGCCATATGCGTGCGATGACGGGTTTTCCGCGTTCCAACGCCATCCAGATTCAAGATTCCAGATCTGAATGACGTGTGCGAACTCACCGGCACCCCAACCGTAAATGTCTTGCGCAATTCCACGGGCGAGTGACTGCGCTTCGGCAGGGGAGAGATGACCGCTTGTATTGACAGGTGTTGACGGACGGCTTGGCTGAGCTGGGCGTGGTGGACGTGGATGGTACGTCGGCTGTGCAGGACGCGGTCGCGTAGGACGGGCAGGTTGCGCTGGTTTGCTTGTGCTCGGTCGCTGCGGGGTGGCCGGTTTGCTCGGCGTTGCTGTTTGGCCGTGTGACGGCGTAGAAGATGGCGCAGAAGAAGTGTTTGATGAAGTATTGGATGACTCGTGTGAGGTGCTCGAGTGGGTTGCAGTGCCGTTTGAAGAGGACGACGATTTCGATTGCCCGTTGGACGTCGTGGAATTCTGCGACGATTGCGACTGATTCGAGGTCGACTTCTGGGATTTCTGCGACTGCGTTTGTTGTGCCTGTTTCGGTTTCTGCTGTGGTGCAGGTTGTGGCTTTGGCTGTGGTTTCGGCTTTGGCTTCGTGCCCACGAGAATGACCTCATCTGTCGGCATTTGTGTGGTCTGTGAGCTCACGAGTTGCTCAGATTCGGCCTTTCCGTCCACGTACGTGACGTTGTAGGTTTCCGTCTTCGTACCGTTGACGCCGTGCGTTTGCACTTTTGTTGTCCCGACTTCGAGATCTGGGTCGGATACTTTTGTCACACTAAACGGGATTGCAACGGTTTTACGCACTGTGCCGTACGTGATGCGTTGAACGAGCAAAATCGTTTTACCGTTCTCGTGCTGGACGCTGAGACGATCGTTTTTGCCGAGTGTAATTCCCTTGGAATCAAGGATCGACGCTGCTGTCATCCGGCCGTCCGGAGCAACAGACGTTTTGCCATCCCACTTCACGATGACAGGACCGTTCGTGTTGATAGACAGTCCGCCTGTCAGCTGGTTGTAAACGTTTGGGATGTTGACGGTGATTTTGACAGCGTTTTGCTGTGCCGACTGGAAGTATCGAGCAAGCTGATCTGCCGACTTTGCGACCGTCCAATAGGGGATTTCGTGGCCGTCAATGTTCAGTGTGACCTCATACGCCGTGCGCACGTCGACAACAGCGTGGTTGACGAGCCAATTACCGGACGAAGAGATCGCTTGATCGTGCGTATGGGTGGTGATGTGCTGTTCGCGGAGCAGTTCAGGGACGGAAGAAGCGTAAGTTGTCACGGTCTTCGTCTGCCCGTTGACTTCCAAAGCGATCGACTTGCGTGTCCCAACGACAAAACCTGCCAAGCAGCATGCTGCAGAGGCAATGAGCGCGATCAGAACGCGAAGTCTCCGATGCGTAATGAAAGTTCGCGGCGTCCAATGACGTACTCGTGCACTCATGCGCGATCACCCAGTCCTTTCGCTTTCAGCTCTCCTCTACAGGCTTATCAGACGAAGCTGAAGACTGAGATGTTTCACGTGAAACATCTGCAGAAGATCCATTTGTTTCACGTGAAACATGTGCTGTGAGGTGTGATGACGATGTTGCAGATGATGTTGATGCGCTGCTGCCATCGTCGGAGAAGAATGCTTGCTTTTCGGACTTCTCTGTAGCGACTGAGCCGGTTTCTCGCGCTTGCTCGACCTTCTGCGTGAGGTTTTGCTCGTAGACGGCAGGATCAGAAACCCATCCTGCAGCAGATGGGCCGTGCAGATCTGGCTGACCGTACTTGCCAGCGAGAATAAGGCTACCGGGATGTGGCTCGCTCGGTGGCATAACGATAGGGGTGAGGCGCTTTCCTTGGCGCCCATCGCCCGAGCTCACGCCGGTGAGACGACGGCCAACCCATGGATACGCGTAATTGTGAATCCAGTGGTGTTCACGACGCAGACGAGACGCGAGTGTGCGTGTCAGTGGCGGAAGCGGCGCACGCAGTTGGCCGTGCGCCCATGCAGGATCAGCGCCCAAACCCAATCCGATGAGTGCGATCTGAGCAATGCGCTCGTGGCATTCCGGCGACGGGTGAATCATATCTTGGCTCCACAAGCGTGGGTCGACCATATTCGGATAATCCCACACATCCACTTCGTAGCAGTCGTAGCGTTGCAAGAGCGAATGCAGACGGGCTGTGTAATCTGCTGCAGCCCCACGCACGCCACCAATTTGAGGTTGATTAGCCAGGCAGTAAATGACGTCGGCACCAGTCTCACGTGCTTGCTCGAGACCGTAAGCGATGTACCGCAAAACGCGCTCAACTGACGATCCGGGGCGAAGAATATCGTTCCCGCCGCCGTCCATGATCAACAGGTCAGGATGCAACTTGAGTGCTTGCGGGAGTTGGACTTCGACGATATTGCGGATGAGTTTGCCACGAATAGCGAGGCTTGCGTATTCCACTGGTGACAGTCCTGCGTCGACACGACGACGTGAAATATGGCCAGCGAGTCGATCAGCCCAGCCAAACAGCGGCGTATTGGGATGCGCCATCTGATGTTTATATTTCGTCATATCAAGTGACGTATCGACCGGATCCCACAGGCCCTCATTAACGGAATCACCAATTGTGACAACCCGTTTCCACTTGGCAAGATGCGGAATGACAAGGCGAGCCGGCAAATCGCCTGGGCGCAGAAATGGACGCGCCTGAATCGCAGAGGTCACAATGTGAGATTGAGCGTCAGTCAACTGCGGAGTATGTGCCATATGTGACATTTTAGACGACGAGTACGCCGATCTTTCGGCCACTGGAAGGGAGAAAACAAAACCCGAAATAAGAGCCTCCTGGCAGGTTCGAACTGTCGACCTTCTCTTTACAAGAGAGACGCTCTAGCCAACTGAGCTAAGGAGGCAACGCACCTTATTGTACCGGAGGGTGTGACGCAAAACTAGTCATCGCTCTCATAAGGTGCATTTCTGTGCGCTATTTCTGTGGAAAAACCGGAGCTCCGTGGGCGCCAATCGATGCGTGAGCATGCGGATTGCCGACCTGATTTTCCGTCAATCCCAGTGCTTGAATAACCGCTTGCTGTTGCGACACATTTTGTGGCAACGCACTCATATCCCAGTAATGACCATTGATGAGAATGGTCGGGGTCGTCATTTCTCCCTTAAATTCGCCAGACTGGTGTTGCAGTTCAGGACGACGAGCAGTGTACGCGGCCATAGCCGTGACCCACTTCGTGTAGGTGCCTTTGATAGCGCTTTGCGCAACATCGTGAGGAACGCCCGCTTTTTCGAGCTGTTGAGCGATCTTCTTGTTGGAGATGGACTGGTAGTTTGGCCCTTCTTGCGGCTGGAAATTCTGCTCATACATGGCCATGAAGCTGGTGAGGAGGTGTGAAGGCGCATGCTGAGCCACGTAGACGATTGCTGACGTTGCGCGCGTCGAATACTGGTCGGATGAGCTGGCGTCGAGGAAGGCGTTGGGGTGCATCTCCAGGTTGATTTGACCGGCGTCAACGAGCTTCTGCCACGTAGGTCCCATCTGCCTCTCGAACATTCCGCATGCCGGGCACATGAAGTCCATGTACGTTTGCACCGTTGGAACGCCTGCGATCGGCTTGCCGACGCCGTTCTTTGAGATCACGAATCCGCCATTTGACGTTGCGAGCGTCGGCTTTGGCTCCACTTTTTCGACAGCTGCTTTGGCTTGTGGGGCGGTCAGTTTCGGCTTCGGTTGGTTGCTCTTCCACACGAAGAATCCGATGAGGCCAAGTGCAATGAGGAGGACGAGAACAACGATGATGCCGATAATCCTCTGGTTGCGCAAATCGTGAGCTGTCTGCTGTTGGCGATGCTCTTCTTCCGCATGCTGACGCAGTTCCTCAACGTGACTCAATGCCATAAAAGATCCTTCCTGTGCGTGCAGCACATGCGCGACAAGCGTGATGGCCGATGAGCGAATCAGAAATTGTTCTGTACGAAATCATACGAAAGACGGGTGAAAGAAAGCTGGGAGCATACGTTTTTGCCTCTGCCCCTGCTCCTGTTATTCTGCCTGATCCGTTGGCTGCTGAGTGCTGGGGGTAAAGCTGATAATTGGCTCGTGATTGTCTTGCAATGACATCGTCAGGGGTAGCGGAGACCAGTCCGTTGTAGGGATCACAAAGAAGCTGCCAATGCCGATGAGGAGCAGTGCGGCCGTTGCGATGATGAGAAAGACACCTGTTGCTGTTCCCCTTCGTCGACGCATTTTCGCCCATCCGTTGCGGATTGAGCCTTGTGCAGACTGGAATCCTGCCGATCGCGCAGATGTGACTTTTCCGCACAGTGCCACGAGGAGCCACCAGCCACCTGTTGTGATTCCCCATACCAGTGAGGCGAGTGATTGCGGAGCTCCGGAGAGTAAGGGGAGTGTGAGAGTCCAGTTCAAGATATGGAGACTCGTTTGCGCGTGGGGAGCGCCGAGAGCGAGCGTCATCGTGAGGTTGACCGCTGTGGCGAGAACAAACCAGAGGAGGGCGGCTCCGAGGACGCGTGGCAACGATTGCAGCAAATACCATGGGGTGAGCAGCGCCATTTTTGCTCTATCCGAGCGCACGGCAAATCCCCCGCGTTCGAACATGCGACGATGCTCGGCAATAATTGCATGACCACGCGCTGTCACGCACCACACGATTACGAGCGCAACAACAAGTGTCCACAATGGCGTTCGAGCACCCATGAGCGCCAGTGCCACTCCCAGCACCCAGACAAGACCGGCTCCACGCGTGTGATCCCATTGCGGTATCGGTGGGATTGGCTCACCTGGCCCTAGTTCGCCCGGTCTTAGTTCGCCCGGTTCAGAGTCGCCGGGTTCAGGACCACCTTCTCCCGGCTCTGGTTCGGGGGTGTCGTAGAGCGGCACTGAATCGTTGATCGGCTCGCGAGGAATGCTTTGAACGCGATGTGGGTACGGCTGCGGCTGCTGTTGCAAATGTGGCTGGTGCAGTTGGTGTGCCGGCAGAGGGACGGTTTCAGGTATTGCAGGATTTTCGACAGTTCTCGTAGCTCTAGCAGTTTCGGTACTAGTTCCAGTGTTTTCAATCCTCGTATTTTCGGTAGATTCGCCCGATTCGGCCATTGCGCGAGGAGGATATGGAGGCCGTGACTGTGCAGATTGTTGTGGTTGTAATGGTTGTTGTAGTCGTTGCGGAAGCAACTGTGTTTGTGCTTCCTCCGCCTGTGCGACTGCCTGGTCGTCGGCAGGATCATGCTTCCAGAAGCGCCGCAAACTGCGTGTTTGTGCGGTCGGGAGAGGGATTGTCCCCTGCGAATACTGCGTTTGAGGTTGCCGAGATCGCTCGGGTTGCCGTGGTTGCAAAGGCTGTGTCATGCGGTTCTGCCTGTCTGCCGATCGAGTGCGTCCTGTTGGATAGCGGCGAGCAGCGAACCAATCGTGGCGCGATGTGCGCGGTCTGGAGCAAGACACGTCATAAAAGCAGCACGCGTGCGAGGTGGGAGACCGTGGAGATCTGCGTTCCCAGCTGCCTCACGTTCCAGCACAGCCATGATCGGTTTAGACCCAAAGACAGGCCGACCGGTCGCTGCAAACGCCAGAACCGACGTCAGCGACCACCAATCCGTCTCAGCATCCGATTCAGCACCTTCAATGACTTCTGGGGCAATAAAACCAGGCGTGCCCATCACCAAGCCTGTGCGAGTGACGTGCGAATCACCGGCGCCCATCGCAATTCCGAAATCGACGAGGACCGGACCGGTCGCCGACACCATCACGTTGGTGGGCTTGATATCGCGGTGAATAATGCCTGCCGCATGTACCGCCTGCACTGCGCTGATGAGCTTTTCCGTCAAGAGCGCGAGGTCATCGCCGACGTACGCGCCATTGTCCTGCACGTCATCGCGCAAATTATCGCCGTCAATGAGCTCCGTCACGATAAACGCGATCGGCTCGTCGAGTTCCATATCCACGATCGACGCCACGCCTGGATGGCGAATGCGGCTCAGCGCCACCCCTTCGCGCCGGAAGCGCTCGCGAGCCACTCGTTCTGCGCGCTGATCCGTATGGTCATCGGGTAGCGACGTGCGCAGGATCTTCATCGCATAGAGCTGACCTTGACTATTGCGAACCGTCCAGACTGTGCCCATCGATCCGCCGCCAAGGTGCGAAATAAGTTGGTATGAGCCGATCGTTTGCCCCGGCTGCAGCTCGTACTGGCTGTCTTCGAGGTCGGTGGGGTCAGGATTTTCAGTATTCATTTGCGAGAACTCGCTTGTGCCCGTCGCAGCTGCGCGAACTTACGGCGATAATTCTCGCGATTGGCGAGCGCGTACAGTCGCTGATGCCAGTTGTCTTCTGGGTTGATGAGCGGCGAGACAGCCTTCCCCTCAGCGAAGAGTTCCATCGCCTGGTCGCGCAACGCTGGATCCGCGATTTGTTTACGCACAACGCCCTTCGGCAAGATCGAGAAGAGGAACTTGTTGTCGGCGGCCTTTTGCTGTGCAGTCAAGCTTTCAGTGACATCGCGGCCATTGACGAAGGTGTCCACAATCGGGACGACGAATGGGCAGCCGGCGAGTGAGACGTAATACGTGTTGCGGCCTGGTCGTGCGTTGATTTCGAGGAAGTGTGGGTTGCCCTGCTCATCATCCATGACGTCGAAGTTGCCATAACCCTCGTATCCCACGGTCTGGCAGAATTGTGCGGCCCATTTCAGCAGGTCTGGTCGCTTTTCGCCCATGATGACGAGCGGATTGCCGAGCGCGAGCGGGGAATGATCTTGGACGAGCACGTGTCCGACGCATCCCATGACGACTTTTCCATGACGGCAGAAGACCGTCACCGAGTGCAACGACGTGTCAACAGGGGAGAGCATCTGCTGGATGAGCAAGTATCGGTTGAATGACGACGCGTGAACTTGAGCGAGGAGCGCTTTCATCGCTTTCGCCGACGGGACGATATACACCTTTTCCTTATTCGGGACGTTTGACCAATGCCAACGCGCGGAATCAGATGGTTTAGCGATCATGGGGTACGTTTGGCTCTCGATCACGTCGTCTGTAATCGTTGGCAGGCCTTCGACCTCGGGCAGATCGTCACTGCACTGGAACAGCCACGTCTTTGGATATGGGATACCGAGTTTTTGGCACAGCGCGTAGAACTTTTCCTTGCTCGTGATGCGCGAAAAGAGCGAGTAGTCAATGTATTGGACTGCGCAGCCGAGCTCTTCGAGGCGTTGCTTGTTGCGGCTGAATAAAGACGCGTACCAGTCGCCGCTGCTGCCGAGAACGACTTTTTTGCCGGCTTTACGGCATTCGGGGATCAGATCATTTTCGAGGTAGTCGAGCATGCCTTTTTCAGTCGTGTCTGGGAAAATGCGGTAATCGGTCAAGCTGCTCGTACTGGTGAACTTGACGTTGGCAGTGCCTACCACGATTGAGCGCACGTGATAGGAGTCCCAGAATTGGCGGGCATACGAGTACCCCAGCACGTCTGGTCCGAAGATGACGGGCACAAAATTGGCTGATGAAGAAGTCGCATTTCGAGAGAACATCACACGTGAACTATATCGCGAGTCGCACGTGAATATGAATTGAATATTAATCGATGCGTGGTAAGATAAAACCGGCTCAAGGGAGAGTCTCGTGGTCGTCAGTCGCGGTCGTGAAATCTTCGGAGGGTCATTAAAAACAGTCAAAAACCTTTTCAAAGGATCGTCCGGCACGTACCTGCCGGGAAAGGATTGGCCAATATGGCATCAGTTAAGTATGATCACTGCACCCGCATTTACCCGGGCAATACTGAACCATCAGTCAGTGATTTGAACCTCTCGATCAAAGATGGCGAGTTCATGGTTCTCGTCGGTCCATCTGGCTGCGGCAAGTCAACGACGCTCCGCATGCTCGCAGGTCTTGAGGAAGTTAATAAGGGTCGCGTTTTCATTGGTGACAAGGATGTCACGACAGTTCAGCCGAAGGACCGCGATATCGCAATGGTCTTCCAGAACTACGCTCTGTATCCGCACATGACCGTTGCGGAGAACATGGGCTTCGCTCTGAAGATTGCAGGCGAGGACAAGGCCACGATTCGCAAGAAGGTTGAGCGTGCAGCAGAGATCTTGGATTTGACTCCATTCCTCGATCGCAAGCCACGTGCACTTTCCGGTGGTCAGCGTCAGCGTGTCGCCATGGGCCGTGCAATCGTTCGTCAGCCAAAGGTCTTCCTCATGGATGAGCCGCTGTCAAACCTCGATGCAAAGCTCCGTGTTCAGACCCGTACGCAGATCGCAACGCTGCAGCGTCAGCTCGGTGTCACCACTCTGTACGTCACCCACGATCAGACTGAGGCTCTGACGATGGGCGATCGTATTGCAGTCATCAACCTTGGTGTTCTGCAGCAGGTCGGTGCTCCAACGCATCTGTATGAGCATCCAGATAATGTCTTCGTCGCAGGCTTCATCGGCTCTCCGTCCATGAACCTCGGCACATATCCAGTCGAGAACGGCAAGGCAAAGATCGGAACTGATTCCGTCACTCTGCCAGCTGATGCTGTTGCCAAGCTGAAGGATGCTGATAAGGGCCGTATCATCTTCGGCTTCCGTCCTGAGCATGCAACGCTTGCTTCTGCTTCTGATCCAGATGCCTTCAGCCTCTATGTTCGTAACACCGAGGATCTGGGCTCTGATGGCTACATCTACGGCGATATCGTCGACAACGATGCAGTCAAGGACTCTGGCACCGCAACGGCAGCCACGATGTCCGATCAGAACAAGATGACCACGATTCGTGTGAATCCGTCCGAGCTCCCGAACGTCGGTGACACCGTCAAGATTCACATCGAGCAGGAGCACATGCATCTGTTCTCCCCGGCAACTGGTCTTCGTCTCAATGACTGAGACTTGTTGATGAGGTTGTGAAGTGTGAAGCCGGATCTGCGGCAGCGAGCCGCGGTCCGGCTTTTTATATTCTTGAGCACGTATTGTGGAAGAAGAAATCACGAAGCGTGCTGAAGCGTGTGAAGCTAAGCATTGTGAAATGTTACGAGACGGCGTGAAACGTGTTGAGTTGAAAGGATGAGCGCGATGGTCTCTGTTTCTCCAGATCCCCGCATTGCGCAGGCGACATCGATCAAGGCAGAGGTGGATGCAGAGTCGAACGATCAGAAGAAGCGTCCGGATGACAAGCAGCTGCATATCACCGCGGCAACAACAGACCCACATCTTTTCACTCTTCCGTGGGACAAGCCGCTTTCGCAGTGGCCAGGCCATTTGCTCGTCAATCTTCCGCGTGGTATTTCGCGGCACATCGTCCGCTTCGTGCAGGTTGGTCACGAAATCGATGCTATGAAGGAGATTCCGCGTGCGGCTGCGGAGCACGAGTATGAGATCCTCCGTCAGTTGCAAAAGCTCGATATCCCGTGCGTGGCACCTATCGGTGTGGTGACCGGTCGCACGGATCAGTATGGATCCCCGCTCGAAGCCATTCTCATCACCCGTCATTTGCAATATTCGCTCCCATACCGTGCTCTTTTCGCACGCAATGTGCAGCTGGAGACCGCGCAAAAACTGATCGATGCGCTCGCGATTTTGCTCGTTCGTCTGCATTTGATCGGTTTTTATTGGGGCGATGTGTCGCTGTCAAACGTCTTGTTCCGCCGTGATGCAGATGCGTTTGGGGCATTCCTCGTTGACGCTGAGACCGGCAGTATTTACCCGAAGTTGACCGATGGTCAACGCAATTACGACGTCGATTTGGCTCGGACGAACATTATCGGCGAGTTGATGGATTTGAGTTCCGGTAATTTGTTGCCGAGCAATGTTGATGAGGTTGAGATCGGCAATCGGCTCGTCGAACGGTACAACATGCTGTGGAAGACGCTGACAGGTGTCGAACGCTTCAAGCCGAACGAGATGTGGCGCATTGAAAAGCGTGTCTCTGAGCTCAATAAGCTCGGATTTGATGTCAGCGAGATGAATGTGAACACAGTCGACGGCGGCCATCAGATCGCGATTCGACCGATGGTGGTGGATGCTGGTTATTCGCGGCGCAAACTGCTTCGTCTGACTGGTTTGGACGTGCAGGAAAACCAGGCGCGCCGTCTTCTCAACGATCTCGAGCAGTTCCGTGCATCGACGTGGCGTGATGCGGATGACGAAGAAGTGGTGGCAACGGACTGGATGCGCGAGGTGTACGAGCCGACGATCCGCATGATTCCGCCAGAGTATCAGTCAACAGTCGAACCAGCGCAGTTCTTCCATGATGTGCTGACGCACCGCTGGTTTATGGCTGAGCATGTGAGCCATGATGTCCCGATGCCGGTAGCGACGGCCGATTATGTGAAGAACGAACTGCCGAAGACGAAGCTCGACACGAAGGCACTCGAAGACATCAACGCTGAAGCTGATGCAGGTGTGATGGATGACGAGAGTGCCGACAGCGGTAATAGCAGCACTAGTGACAGCAAGGACGCTCATCAGGCCGACGGCGAAGGTAACGAAAGCTAGAAGAACGCTAGAGGAAGGCTAGAAGAAGCAGGTTTGCGCGTTCAGAGGAATTAGTCCTCTTCCCACTCATAGCAAGCATTACGGGTGGGAAAATAAAGATATGAGCAATTCTGTTGATAATACGACTGGGCTGGCAGGCGAACCGAGCCCAGTTCCAATGCAATACACCACTCTCAACAGTGGTGCAAAGATCCCGATGGTTGGTTTTGGTGTCTATCAGATTCCGCCTGCACAGACAAAGCAAGCGGTTCTCGAGGCGCTCAAAGTCGGATACCGGCTCATTGACACTGCTGAGTACTATCGCAACGAGCGCGAAGTTGGACAGGCTGTTCGTGAAGCAGGCCAAAGCCTCGGCATTCCGCGCGATCAAATCTTCGTGACGACGAAACTTCCGCCGCAGAGCAGCTATCAGAGCGCAGCACAGCGGATTCAGGAGTCGTATGAGGCACTGAATTGTGGGCCGATCGATCTCATGATCATCCACTGGCCGGGCGGCGCCAACGTCGAAACGTATCGTGCACTCGAGAATGCGCGTAAGAACGGCACAGTCAAAGCGATCGGTCTGAGCAGCTTCTACGGTTCGGATTATCAGGAAATTCTCGACAAGTGCTCGGTTGTGCCAGCGCTCGATCAGAACGAAACGCATGTGTTCCGTCAGCAGCGGGACTTCCAGCCGGTCTTGGAGAAGCACGGTACGAAGCTCGAGGCATGGTCGCCATTTGCGGAAGGCGAGCATGACGTCTTCAACAATCCAACGCTGAAGAAGATCGGGCAAAAGCACGGAATGACAACGGCTCAGGTCATGCTGCGTTACCTCGTTGACCGCGGAATCATTGTGATTCCGAAGACCGTGCACGTTGACCGTATGCGTGAAAACATCGATCTCTTCCGCCCAGAATTTGAGCTGGATGATGAAGATCGGAAGGCAATTGTTGCGCTCGATCGTCGTCGTTCGCTGTGGAACTGGTGAGTGAAGATCTCACAAAGCTAATAAAAGGCGTCCGCACCACAACTGCATGTGAGCAGTCAGGTGCAGGCGCCTTTTTTGTATCTCGTGCATTCGTCTGTTGCGGCTGGTCAGTGTTGTGAGCCGATCAGTCAGCTTGATGCGCAGCTCCGAATTCTGTACCGGTGTGATGACCTGCCCGGTGCCGTGCCTGGTCAACTGCATACAGTGAAATTCCAGCAGCGGTCGCCGCATTGAGCGATTCGACGGCTGGAGAAATCGGAATTCCAGCGATGACATCGCACTTTTCGCGTGTCAGATGGTTGAGCCCGGAGCCTTCGGAGCCAAGGACGACGACCAGTGGATCGGACTCAAACCCGGTCGATCCGACTTCTGCCGAACCACCGCCGTCGAGCCCAACAACGTAGTAGTTCTGCTGTTTGAGTTCGTCGATCGTGCGATTGAGGTTGACGACTTTGCTCACCGGCAGTTTGGCTGCTTGGCCTGCAGACACCTTCCACGCAGCGGCATTCACCGAGGCAGATCGGCGTTCTGGCAAAATAATGCCAGTCGCATTAAACGCAGCTGCCGAGCGGATGACAGCGCCGAGGTTTTGCGGATCCGTGACGCCATCGAGTGCAACGAAGAGTGGAATTCGCCCGGTCGCTTTCTGCTCATTGGCCGCTTTCGCAACGAGCTGGTCGAGGTCTGCGTACTGGTACGGAGACGTTTTAAGCACGACGCCCTGGTGATTGCGGGCGCGGGCGATGCGATCGATTTCGAAACGATCGGCTTCCATAATCTGCAAGCCCTCAGCGCCGGCGATGCGAATGATATCGCGCGTGCGGTCGTCCTGCTCGATGTGCGAGGCGATGTACACGGTCGAAGCCGGAACATGTGCGCGTAATGCTTCGAGGACAGCATTGCGCCCGACGACGATCTCATCAGATCGGCGGATCTGCCGATCAGCTCGCCTGTACGCTGCAAGTCGAGGATTGGCAGCATCTCTCTTTTCGCGGGCGATTTTCTCGCGATATGCCTTGTGATAAACGCGGTCTTCTGCCTTCGGAGTTGGCCCATGACCGCGCAAAGCTTTGCGATGGCGGCCGCCCGAGCCGATGACCGGCTTGTGCTGACGGTCTCGCTTTGCATTATGAGACATGTACTGATTTTGACGTGACATGCCTCTTATTGTCTCATTTGACCGGGAAGACGCGCTCAGACAAATCGCGGAAATCGTGTTTGGCGCTGATGTATTGGAATCCGAAAATGAGCAGGAGGATCAGGCACACAGCCATGGCGACTCCGGAAATGAGCAGGAAGATGCGCAAAGCAACGTTCGTGCGGTAAAACATGACGGAGACGCCGAACATGAATGCGAAGGAGAAACTGAGAAGAAATCCCATGACAGAGCCAAATAAGCGTGATCGTGATTGCTCCACCCGCTGTGCTTCTGACGAATGATTGAGCGACGACTGCAATGCCTCCAGTCGCTTCCGTGCGTTGGCCGTTTCTCGATCGCGCTGCTCGTTGAGTTTCTGCTGGCGACGGCGCTGGAGGCGCTGGTCGCGTTGCAACGTATGCGGATTCCTGATTCGCTGACTACGGCTCTTATTCTTTTTGCCGTGAGCGCTCTCGTACCTTTTACGTGTGGCGCTGCGTGGTTTCTGTCGGTTGCGCTGTGTTTCCTGCTCATCTGACGTCATAAATTCAGATTAACGCACTGTGTTCCTGTGCGTCTGGCAGCGAAGTGCACAGAAGTTACGCCATATATCCGCCGTGACTGTTGCGCCGCATGCTCGGGGTGTGTTCAATCCGCACTTTTTGGCGCAGTTGAGCCAAATTGGCACGCTGGATCTTCCGTTGGTGGACGAAGTGCTGGCGGAATCCAAAGGTGATAGCCATGACGACGAGAAATGCGAGAAGAATAATGAGCGTCGGAGGGGCTGCAATTGCTGCCATCGCCAAAGTGATGAGAACGAGGGCTTCGCCGAGCAAAATCCAATTGACGGCAGTAACTTTATGACTGAGTTCGTCGATTTTGTCAGCAATCCCTGAATGGGCGACCGCTTCGGCAATTGCATCTGCGCGTTCGAAAGTTGCAGCCGCTTTGCGCTCGTCTTGTCGTAAATTGACGCGAGCTTCCGTGAAAGCCGGGTGGAATGAAGAATTCGACGACTGAGACGGCTGGTGCGACTGTGATGGCTGTGTAGTCGAAGAAGCTGTGTGAGTCGTCGATGCCGGTGTTGGAGCCGATGCTGGCTGTGAAGTTGGTGTTGCCTGTGCGGAATCCGTATTTTCGTTCATCGTCATCTATTGTGCGCATGAGGTAGACGAGCTGATCGTTTCAGGAAAATCACGAAGACTAGCTCGTTCTACCTCGGCGTCAATGTTTGTTTAGCGGCTGAAGTCGGCGCTGTGAATGATCTGATAATCGACGTGACGAATGGCCTCGAGTGTTCGTCCGCCCGCGTACGAGATCGACGATTGAAGCGACTGTTGCATATCAGCGAGCGTGTCAGCGATGTGCCCACGATACGGCACGAGCATTTGCCGACCCTCTACGTTTTGATGCGTACCCTTCTGCTTGGCGGACGCGGAACCCCAGTATTCCTTGTATTTCTTGCCATTCTGGACGATGAGCCTGCCGGGGGTTTCGTCATGACCTGCAAACAGCCAACCGACCATGATCATCGTTGCGCCGAAGCGGATTGACTTCGTGATATCGCCATTGTGACGGATGCCACCGTCGGCGATGATTGGTTTTTGAGCAGCTTTCGAGCATGCTCGGATTGCGGAGAGTTGCCAGCCAGCGGTTCCAAATCCTGTCTTGAGACGTGTCGTGCACGCTTTACCGGGTCCGACTCCGACTTTTGTGGCATCTGCGCCCGCGTTCTCGAGATCACGGACAGCCTGCGCGGTTGCGATGTTTCCGGCCGTGAGGAAGGTGGACGGCAGCTGCTGACGGATGTAGTGAATCATCTTGATGACGTAATCAGAGTGTCCGTGCGCCACATCGATTGTTATGTATTCCGGAATTTGGTGGGCCGCCTTGAGCTGATCGATGAATGCGTATTCGGAATCCTTGATGCCCACGGAAATTGAGGCGTACAGACCGCGTTCGTGCATACGGCGAACGAATCCGAGTCGCTCTTCAGGCTGGAATCGATGCATTACGTAGTAATAGCCGTTTTGCGCCAGCCAGACGGCAAGTGGCTCGTCGATAATACTGGCCATGTTTGCCGGAACGACCGGGATTTTGAACGTTCGCGGCCCAAACTTCACGTGCGTATCGGCTTCTTTACGAGATTTAATGATGCACTTGTTGGGGACGAGCTGGATGTCGTCGTAATCAAAAGTCGTGAAATATGTCATGCTTCACCTCGCGTTGTCATCGTTCGGCTGAACCCGAAATGCAGCCGCCCGATGATAAACATGTCTGAATGACGAATATGTTACGGAGAGCTTTATTGTTCACGAGCGATGGGGCATATCGCGATCGGTATCCATCACGATCGTGGTTGGACCGTCGTTGGTCAGGCTGACGGCCATGTCAGTGCCGAACCAGCCTGTTTGAACGTCGATACCGTATTGATCGTGTAGCTCGGCGTTGAATTGTTGCCAAATTGCGGTCGCATGGTCGGGTTTTCCTGCCGAAATAAAGCTCGGCCGATTACCTTTGCGTATATTGGCGAACAATGTGAATTGCGAAACAGAGAGAATTTGACCGTGGATATCGAGCAGCGACCGATTCATCTTGCCGTTTTCGTCAGCAAAAACACGTAGATGGGCGATTTTACGAGCCGCCCACTGGATTTCGGCCTTACCGTCGCTCTCGGCTACTCCCACGAGCAACAGAAATCCGCGATCAATTGTGTGTGGCTGGAGCAATGTTTCACGTGAAACAATGTCAGATCCTGATTGCTTCACTTCCTCCGGATGCTCCAAACTGACGCTTGCATGACTTACTCGCTGAATGACAATTCGCATGGCAACCCCTTGAAGACGTGCGCATACCGTCTGCGCAACTGCACCTCGGTCATTTTATGTGTGCGGCAGCATGATTCTAACAGAACATTTGTTCGAATTGACCTATAATAAAAGGTTCAAGTTTTATTGGTTTGTTTTGCTGATTTGGCTGTATTGGGCTGTTGTTTCACGGCAGCGAATGTGACGGATGGGAGGTGGAAATGAATCATACGAGTCAGAGGGATCACACTGATCAGGCGGATCATACTGGAACTGATCGCAGTCAGTACACAGGCGTGCAGAGCGTGCAGGGGAAGACTGCCTCGGCAGGCACATTTGGTGCAGCAGGATATGAGTCGTCGCTTGGCCAAGTGGTAGAGTCCTCAACCGTTTATGGTGGGGAAGCGATTCCACGCGAAGTCGAAGGAGCGCATCATCGCACGTCGACGAATCAGCGTGAGCAGCGTGAACGGCACAACCGATACGACTATCAGCACGATCAACAAGATCGGCATTCTCCGGGTAGCCAGCCGGAGAGTGAGCACGATCGCCTTGCTTCGCTTGTTGACGCTATTGTGCAACGCGCTGCGCGTGGCACGCCTGTTCATCTTGGCATGCCTTCTCGCGCTACGGAGATGCCTGTCGAATCGCATGATTCCACCTCACATGGTGTTCGAGCTCACGATGCTGCCTTAACGCTGGACGACCTTCAGTTTGATGAAATTCCACGTGAGACAACGTATTCGCTCCCGTCTCAGGAGCAGGAACTGACGCATGAGACGAAAGAAATTCAGCATCTGGTACAGATGATTCATGCAGACAGTCATCTGCCACGATCGAAAGCTTTTGTCCACCAGGCACGCGCGATGGAGAAGTATGAGCCTGAGGGATTTGTTCCGGCGCGTTTCCATGCGTTTTACCCGGTTTACGCGGATATGAACGTAGGCCAGTTGAACGCATATTTCACGTGGAGAACGCGTATTCGGGCAGGTCGGTACATTCATACGTCCGTCTCGAGTGCGTTTGTTTACATTTACGAGCTGCTCAACGGGATTGGTGCAGATTCGGCATTGGAGATCTATCGCAGACTCACTGATTTCCAGAAAAATTACGCGGTAACCGAACCGGCGATTGAGTTTTATCTGCCTCGGTGGATCAAAGATTACGTGATTGCTCATCATCTCACGGGTGAGCCGGTCAGTGAGCAGTTTAGTCGGCAGATTGCGGCAGATACAGACTTGGATCGATTAGCTCATCCTGACGCATATACAGATACGCAAGTCACGAGCGCGCTGTTGGAGATCAGTGGATACCGCCCGAAAGAGAGTCAGAAGGCGGAAAGGGCACAAGAAGAAAAGGGAGCGAAGACGGCGAAGAAAACGAGTGGAACCCGGAAACGCGCTCGCGGAATTCTTTCCGGACCACTGGCACAACACGATC
Source organism: uncultured Aeriscardovia sp. (assembly GCA_903789525.1). Taxonomy (GTDB): domain Bacteria; phylum Actinomycetota; class Actinomycetes; order Actinomycetales; family Bifidobacteriaceae; genus Aeriscardovia. Next base: position 1,121,176 of record CAIFER010000001.1, on the reverse strand, counting down.
CACACATCTTTGACCGAGCAACATCTCAAGCGTGGCAAGCAGTTCAAAATTGTTCTCAAACTTCGCGCAGCTTTTTTGATGTTCGCATTGCGCATCATTCACTCGTCCCGGTCACACTTTTCGCGCACGCAGTCTACGATCCCGAACCTGATCCGCATGCATCGCAGGCACAGCGCACGGTGACGATTGATCCGTTGTGCTCGTATCGCTTTGAAAATGGTCACTGGTACTGGGATCATGTTTCGCCGCTTCCAGATCGGAAGTCTGAAATTCGTGGCCTCTTACATGAGATCGACCGCATTTCTCGGATTGTGTGGAAGTTCGGCCGCCCACTGAAACCGCGTGGTTATTTCCCCGTTTATACGCAGGAGATTACAAACGCACTACAGAAAGTTCGGCAGCAAGAAGAGAAAGAAGCGTGGGAAAAAGATCACCCACCAATTCATATTGATTTGTCGCAACTCTCGCAGATTCGTTCAGATGCTGCTGGGACGCGCGATAGCTTGCTGACCGAAGAGGAAAAGCAGGCTGAAGCACAGGAAGTTCGTACTGAGCAACAGGAACAACAAGAGCAATACCAGCAAGACCAGAAGACACCAGAGCAGAGAGGTCAGCACACCGCTGAAGTGCCAGGTGCAAATGTTTCACGTGAAACAATTTCGCAGACGGGTGTGCAGCCTTCTGTAAGCGGACAAAAACAAGAGCAGGCAGGGTCGCCAGAGACGTTGGATCCGTTGGATTTGCTGGAACCACAGGATGTTGCTGAACCAACAGAACAGGATGACGATTCCGTTCCTGATTTGACAGAGCCAGAGAAGTATTTGCTCACAGCTCTGGTCACGCACGACTCAGGGTGGAAAGCTGGATTGCGGAAGCGGCACGCGATGGCATCGTTGTTGGCAGATTCCATTAATGACAAGCTTTTTGATCAGATTGGGGATTCAGTGATCGAAACTGACGATGATGGTAATCCGCAGTTGGTTGAAGATTACATTCCAGATGTGAAGCAAATCGTGCATAACTTCAAGAGCACTGAAACAGACACCGAAACAAACGAAAACGATGAGGGGAGGGAAGCGAACAATGACTGAAAAGGACGTGCAGCAGAAGTCAAGTGTAAATCAGGTACAGTCACCAGCGCTAAAACCCGAGGCAGCGCTGCAATCCGAACGAGCGCAAAAGCGGCCGCGGCGGATTCCTCGTCGTATTGCACAGACGGTCATCAACTCGCTCAAGGGCGGTGTCGTCCCACGCATCGGCCTACCTTACATTACGGTCGGCAGAACCGCAGAAATTCGCGCTCTTCTGCACGATGTCGCGATCGTCAAAGATGGAGGAGCATCGTTCCGATTCATCGTCGGCCGGTACGGATCTGGTAAGTCATTCCTCCTCCAAACGCTGCGCAATTATGTTATGGACCGCGGTTTCATCGTCGTGGATGCAGATCTGTCTCCGGACCGTCGTCTGCATGGCACGCAGGGGCAAGGCCTCGCAACCTATCGCGAACTCGTCCAGAACATGGCGACGAAGACGAAACCAGAAGGGGGAGCACTCACTCTCGTTCTCGACCGGTGGATCAACACGGCACAATCACATGTTTCTCAGGAACATCCAGATCTTGACGCTGACAGCCCAGCATTCGAAAAGGCAGTCGATCAGCACATTGACTCGATGATTTCGAATCTCGATGAGCTGACGCACGGCTTTGATTTCGCGCGTTTACTGGAAAAGTACTATCACGCGTACGTTGCGGATGACGAAGATATGAAGGCAGCCGTCGTCAAATGGTTCCGTGGGGAGTATCAGCTCAAATCTGATGCCAAACGTGAACTCGGCGTGAGCACCATCATTGGCGACGACGACTGGTACGAATACCTCAAGCTTTTCGCACTCTTCTTCCGTCAAGCGGGATACGCGGGCTTGTACATCATGATCGATGAGCTCGTCAACCTCTCTAAGATCCCGAACGCGATCAGTCGCCAATACAATTACGAAAAAATTCTGACGATGTACAACGATTGCATGCAAGGCAAAGCGCGTTGGCTCGGAATTCTCATGTGCGGGACGCCGCAAGCAGTGGAAGACAGGCGGCGCGGAATCTTCAGTTACGAAGCGTTGCGCTCGCGGTTGGCTGAAGGAAAGTTTGCTGAGGCGGGTCGGCGTGATATGGATGCGCCGATTATCCGTCTCGAACCGCTGACAGCTGAGGAAATGCTCGTTTTGACGGGCAAACTGGCGGACATGCATGCGAGTTTGTACGGTTACCACGCTTCGATTACCGATCAAGATCTTGCCAAGTTCATTCAGATCGAGTACTCGCGTATTGGTGCGGATACGACGATCACCCCACGTGAAGTCATCCGCGATTTCATCGAGTTGCTCGATATTCTGCATCAGCATCCAGATCTAAAAGTCGCCGATTTGCTTGCGTCTGACCGATTCAACTACGCGAAGCCACAGACGGTCTCGAACAAGACGACTGACAAGTTTGCTGATTTCGTGGTCTAAAAGCGTCTGAAGGTTAAAGGAAAAGGCTAAAGGCAAAGTTAAAGAAAAGTTAAAGGTCAATAATGGATGTATTTTCCCGGTACGCGCCCTTTATTCAGGATTGGATTTATCAAGCTGGGTGGAAGGGCTTGCGGCCAGTGCAGACTGCAGCCGCAGCAGCAATTTTTGACACACAGGATAACGTTCTGCTCACATCGTCGACTGCATCGGGCAAGACGGAAGCAGCATTCTTCCCGATCCTCACTTTGCTGGAACAGCAGCCTTCGCAGTCGGTGGGGTGCCTCTATATTGCGCCGCTCAAGGCTCTCATCAACGACCAGTACGATCGCCTGACTTCGCTGTGTGCGGGAACTGACATCCATATTTGGCGCTGGCATGGGGACGTTTCACAGACGCAAAAACGCAAGGTTCTCCGCCGCCCGTCAGGTGTTTTACAGATCACCCCTGAGTCATTGGAAGCGATCCTTCTGCGCAAACATTCGCTCGTCCCACGGCTGTTTGGCGACTTACGCTTTGTAGTCATCGACGAGCTGCATTCCTTCCTCCGCTCTGATCGAGGAGCCCAGTGTTTCTGCCTCATTGAGCGTCTGCAACGACTCGCAGGTGTACATCCGCGGCGTATTGGACTGTCGGCAACAATTGGGGATCCGCGTCTAGCTGCGCAGTTTCTGGGCGCAAATTCCGGCTTGAAGACGATCGTTCCTCGATTCCAGCAGACCCCTCAAGTGTGGCGACTGTCGATGGAACACTTCTTCAATCAAGCTCCGCAGGCAACGGCTGGAACAGCGCTCGCAGGGAAACCGGGCAAGGCGTTGGCAGAGGCGACAGATCATGCGCCAAGTTTGGCGAATCCTGGGCTCGGGTACATTTTTGATCACACGCGGGGGCACAAGTGCCTCGTTTTCACGAATTCGCGTGAGGAGTGCGAGTCAGTCTGCCAGTCGTTGCGCGAATACTGCGGTGCAGTCCACGAGCCCGATCGCTTTTTGATTCATCACGGCAACCTTTCACCAGCTGTGCGGCAAAGTGCTGAGGATGCGATGAAGGATGATGAGTCGCTGACTACCACGTGTGCAACGGCTACGCTCGAGCTCGGTATCGATATCGGTAAGCTCGAACGCGCTTTCCAAATCGACGCGCCATTCACCGTGTCAGGATTTTTGCAGCGTATGGGCCGGACAGGTCGGCGAGGTCAGCCGCCAGAGATGTGGTTCGTCATGCGTGAAGATCACGTCGAATCGCGTGCGTTACTGCCAGAACGCATCCCATGGCCACTCTTGCAGGGAATTGCGCTTGTCCAGTTGTATGCAGAACGGCATTGGGTTGAGCCACCGCGTCCGGGACGTTTGCCGTACAGTCTCCTATATCACCAGACGATGAGCACGCTTGCGTCAGGCGGCGAAATGAGTCCGGCAGAATTGGCGAGTCGTGTGCTGACGCTTGCTGCATTCCGGAACGTCAGCCAAGACGATTACCGCACGTTGCTCCTGCACTTGATCAAAACAGACCAGATTGAACGCACGGAAGGTGGTGGGCTGATCGTCGGACTCGCTGGTGAGCGCGTCGTCAATAATTACGAGTTTTTCGCGGTTTTCCAGGAAAACGTAGAGTACACGGTCCGCTCGGGCTCGCAGGAACTCGGCACAATCGTTTCACCTCCGCCTGCGGGAGAGAAGATCGCGATTGCTGGTCACGTCTGGATTGTTGAAGAAGTCGACCGGCACCGCCACGAGGTCTACTGTCATATGGTCAAAGGGCATATTCCGGCGTATTTCGGGGACGTGCCGGGTGACATCGATCCGGTCATTTTGCGCCGTATGCGCGATGTTCTGCGCGAGAAAAAGCTGTATCCGTATCTTGGCAACAATGCGATCGCTCGTTTGGAACAGGCCCGTCGTGTGGCATGGGCGGCGCAGCTTGACACCCGTGAGCTCGTGAAAATGGGTGGAAATATGTGGTGCTTATTCCCGTGGACGGGCACATACGGATTCCTTGCCACCGAGCGACTCCTGAAAATCAAGTGCGCTGAACGCCTCGGACTGGCGCACTTCCAGTCTGTGCGTCCGTACTATATGACGTTCCAAATGCGTGTGAGCCCGCAGGAATTCGCCCGTATTACGCGTGAGGAAGCGTTGAAAGACTTCGACCCACTCGATTTGGTGTACCCGAACGAAGTTCCCGATTTCGACAAGTATGACAGCTATGTCCCAGATTCGCTCATTCGCAAGGAATTTGCTCGCGCTGTCCTTGATCGCACAGCAATGCGAGAGGCGGTCATGCACTTTGGCGATGGCTGGACCGACGGAAGTTCAGCAGATAACGATACCGATTCTGATATTGCTTCTCATACCGCAACTCGCGAAATCGCCGCTAGTGCTGGTCGTGATCCTGGCGCGAACCCTTCGATTTCCGACCGAAAAGACGAGTGACAAGGCTGCGTTTCATGTGAATCGTGCTGTTCGGTCCCAGCTGTTTCATGACGTAAATTTGCAGCGGAACTGTCATGATAAACGTGCAGATATCGGCGACTGGCTGTGAGATCATGACGCCGAGGAAGCCGAGGAAACGTGGGAAAATCAGCAGTGACGGTACGAGGAAAATGCCTTGGCGTCCCAATCCGACGATCGAGGAAATGACGGTGTGCCCAATCGTCTGCTGCATCATGTTCGATGGCACGACGAAGCCGGAGAACGGGAATGTGATGCATGACCAGAACATCGCCTGTTTGCCGAGACGAATCACTTCAGGATCGTTGCGGAAGATGCCGACGATCGGAGCAGCCCAAATAATCATTCCTGCGGATGCGAAAATCAGCAGTGTAACGGATGCCTGAACGACGAACCAGTACCCTTTGCGTACGCGCTCGAATTTGCCGGCGCCGAAATTGTATCCGCAGACTGGCTGATAGCCCTGGCCGAATCCAATCTGAATCGTATTGAAGAGCGTGATGACGCGCTGAACGATCGTCATGGCTGCAATGGCCGCGTCTCCGTATGGATTTGCAGCGATGTTAACTGCGCCGACTGCCACCGAGAGCATGCCGTTACGGATGAGAGACGGGATACCGCCGTTGACGATCTCACCGAATACCGCGCGAGGCTTGAAGTTAGCGAAGCGAATAGTGACTCCGCGGCGCTGATGCATGATGAGCAAAATCAGCCATGAAATAAACTGGCAAATCGCTGTCGCCAAACCAGCACCGAAGATGCCCATCCGGAACACGAAGATGAAGAGCGGTTCAAGGCCGATATTGAGGATGGATCCGGTCACGATGCCGATCATTGACCGCGTTGAATAACCCTCAAACCGTAGTTGGGCGTTGAGCGAGAACGTTGAGCAGAAGAAAGGCGCACCGAACAGAAGTGGAGTGGCGTATTCGACAGCGAGCGGTTGAATCGTGGGCGTTGCGCCGAATGCGTGGATGAGCGGGGCGCGGAAGATGAACCCGAGTGCACCGAGAATAATGCCGACACCCAAGCCGAGGTAGAAACCGACTGCAACGAGCTGACGGGAGCGTTCCATATTCTTGCGGCCCAGTTCGATCGACAGCTTGTTGCCGGAGCCCATTCCGAACAGCAGGCCGACAGCCTGGATTGCCACCATGATCGGCATCACAATGCCCACAGCGCCAGATGCAGAGGTCCCGAGTTGACCGACGAAGAACGTATCGGTCAAGTTGTAAATCATCGAGACAACATTGGCAATGACCGCAGGAATTGCCATCACCGTGATGAGCCGACGGAGAGGGGATTGTGTCATCTGAATATATTTCTTGTCAACCGCAGAGTGGCGAGTCGAATTCGCGCTGCCCATATTCCCCCTCATCTATTTACATCTATTCAATTTTCTTGAGATGCGCTCGAGATACACCCGGGATGTACCCGGAATGGCCTTTATTCCTTAGTGTGCGAGGCTCTCGTCCTTTTCCTTCGGCTCCGGAATCGGCTTCCTCCAATTCTTCTTCAGAAGGAGTATCGCATACAGAATCGCAATCATCGCTGCAATAATCGCAGTAAAGATAAACGCATGTGTAGCCCCCTGAGCGGTCAAGGCTGTGTAACGAGGATCAGACGGTCCGCTCGCTTGACGTTGTGAGAAGTCCATGATGCTGGAGAGGATAATTGTTCCAATCGATCCAGCATATTGCTGAGCAGTCTGTAACACGGCAGTTGCATCTGCGTGGCGTTCGGGAGCAGCAGCCGCAATTGCTTCCGTCATTGTGTTATTGAAGGAAATACGATGACCGGTTTGTGTCAGCAGGTAGAAGCAGATCATCATCCATACTGTCAAATGCATGCCGAAGCACGAGAAGAGAATTGTTCCAGCGAGAAGAAATCCTGCACCGATGAAAAGTGGTAGCCGTGCTCCGTGCTGATCGTAGAGCTTCCCGAACCACGGATTGAGAAGAGATGGAATGACCGATCCTGGGAGCAAGATCAGTCCGCCCACTATCGATGAGAAGCCGCCAACAATCTGCGCATAGCTAGGTAGCACGAAGCTCATGCCAATGTTGAGCGACTGCAGAAGAAGATAAGCAAGCAGCGCAAGAATAAATCGTTGGTTGCGGAGAACAGACGTGTCAAAAAGAAGACGAGTGCTGCGCCTACTCATCCACTTGAAAACGACGGCAAGAATGAGGGAGCATACCAAACCGATCCAAAAAACGGGGTCTGTCAATCCGCCACTGAGCTGGTTGAAGCCGATGAGAAAGCTTGCCATAGCAGCAGCCATCACAACAAATCGAGCCCAGTCGAAGGGTGGATGCTCGATATCGTGATAGCGGCCGACGATGTTCCATCCTGCGATGAGAATGATCGCGCATACGGTAATCACAATCCAAAAGACCGATCGCCACCCCCAGAGGTTTGCGACCACTCCGCCGAACGTTGGTCCTAGAGCCGGTGCCAAAGCGACAACGAGCCCGACGACACCCATCCAATACCCGCGCTGAGAAGCAGGCATGAGCTCAGTGACGAGATTGAACATCAGAGGAATTGCGAGGCCGGCAGCGAATGATGAGATCAAGCGGCCGATCAGGAGAACAGGAAAGTTCGTAGAAAGAATGCAAATTAGTGATCCGACCAAGAACGCGATTGCGCCGAAACGGAAAAGCGAACGGGCGGTAAAGCGACGATTCAAGAACGATGAAGCGATCATGATGATCGCGATCATGAGCAAATAGCCGGATGTGAGCCACTGAACCATATTGAGCGGAACATTGAATTCACGGCTGAGCACTGGGAAGGAGACGTTGAGGCTTGTCTCTGTCAGAATGCCGATAAACGACAGTGAAGCAATAAGAAGAATCGCTACCACATTGCGTTTTTTAGAAGAATCTGCGTGAGGAGCGGCATTCGATTGCCGGTTGTCAGTATGAGCCTGAGCTGGAGCCGGGTGCTGCGACGAGTGATCTACTGAGTGATGTGTGTTCTGTGAAATATGATTCGAAAAAGTATTCATCTGCGATTCGTTCATTTCTTTGTGGTACAACGTTCTATTTTACTGGGCGCTGTCCGGGCGCTCTTCAGACGGTATCTGAGCTCTTTTCGAGTGCTCTTCGTTGTCCGGCGATTATCTGTGTCAGCGGGGTTACTATTACAGAATGACTAGCGCAGCAAAAACAGCAGAAGATAAGCCATCGCAGCAGCAAATCGATGAGCTTTTTGAAGGTGTCGATCCGTCCCCGTACGGGAAAATTCCACTGAATGAGGAGGCAACGGGTCTTTCGAAAGAGGAAATTGCCCGAGCTTAAGGGAAAAAGATTGTCCGGCATTCGTCTGCCACGGCGCATGTGCCTGAGGACAGTGTTGTGACGGATGTCATTTTCGATTTTGGCGGAGTCTTAACTGATTGGGATCTCGCTGCTGCACTCGTTGACCGTTACTCTCCGGAGCTCGTGGCTCGTTTCATTGACAATAACAACAGTGGAGTGTGGAACGCATTCCATTTTACTGATCGTCAGTGGGCTGATGAGGCTGGAGTCGAGCTTGTCTCCCGTCATCAGCCGATTTTTGGCGAGATGCTGGCATATGCGTACCGGCATTTTGATCTGACTGGAATGCGTGAGACGCCGGGCTCTCATCAGTTGGTCGAGGATTTGCAAGCGCGAGGATATCGGTGCTGGGGGCTATCGAACTGGTCGCCTGAAAACTTCCAGTGGGTCTACAAGAATATTCGGACCGTTCACATGCTTGACGGATATCTCGTTTCGGGGTTTGTCCACTGTGCCAAGCCTGAGCCGGAGATCTACCAGCTTGCTGTCGAGCGTTTCGGCTTAAATCCAGCGAAATCGGTGTTCATCGATGATGACCGAACGAATGTCGAAGCAGCTCGCGCAGCCGGGTGGCATGCGATTTTGCGTGTCACTCCGCAAGGAACGATTGAGGAGTTGTGAAAGCTCGGTGTCGATTTGCCAGCTCTTCAGGGAGTCGAAGCCCTTCGCTGACAAAAACACCATCCCGCAGCTACTGCCGTGGAATGGTGCTCTTACTCTCTGTCAGTGTCTACAAAAGGAGACAGCACCGGCATCAACTTCTAGCAACTGAGTCTGGTCTGGTCACTTGGAAGCCGTTGTGTCGTCAGCGTAGACCTTCTTGGCGATGTTAAAGGCAGACCAAGCGTTCGGCCAGCCGACGTAGAAGGCGAGATGAGTAATGATCTCAGCCATCTGATCCTTGGTGATGCCGTTCTTCTTCGCGTTGGCCATGTGGTACGGAAGCTGTTCAAACGCACCTTTCGTGATGAGTGCCACAACGGTGACAAGGCTACGGTCGCGCAGGCTCAGTTCCTTCTCGCGGCTCCACACTTGGCCGAAGAGCACATCGTCATTGAGCTCAGCGAACTTAGGAGCGAAATCGCCCAGTTGGTCACGTCCTGCTGTCTGCTTGATTGCCATTTGTGTCCCCTTTCACTCCTGGTTGTTTCCAGTCATCCCCCACAATAGAGACTTCAAGCGCTTGAACTCCAAGAGAATTCCATCATGACGTCAGTGACGTGCCATCGCAGCTTTCTCTTCAGCCTCTGTAATCTTAACTTCCTCGAGACGCGGTTCCTGCTTCTCATGCAACCAGATGCCGAGCACGAGGACGATGACGATCAGCGCCAGACCCCAGAAGTAGCCATACCGCGAACCTGCTACGAAAGCATCGCGGCGAGCCATAGCGCCCGACCCCTTCATCGAAGAGGAACCGAGAGCGAGCAGGATAGTAGCCATCGAAGTGGAGATAGCGCCGAAAACCTGCTGAAGGGTATTCATGATGGTTGAGCCATCACCAGAGAGTCGACGTGGTAAGCCTGCCAGTGCAGCGGACTGCGTGGACTGCTGGATAAACGGAATGCCAACCATGAATACGACGTGGGCGAGGATGAAATACCAGCCCGGTGCGGTGGCACCCATCATGAGGAAGAGCACGCCAGCGATCAGGGTGATGACACCGCCGATCCACACGAGTCGACGAGCGCCCATGCGGTCATACAGACGGCCGACAGCAAACGAGCAAACGGCGTTGACGATGCCACCTGGAAGCATGAGCAAACCGGCTGTCTGCGAACTCATGCCAAGGCCGTTCTGCAATTCCTGCGGCACAAGGTACATGAAGGCCAGCGTGCAGGCGAATGAGAGCGTCACCATAACTGCTGGCACACGGAAAGTAGCAATACCGAGCGCTTTCAGATCAAGAACCGGATTGCTAATGTGCAGCTGGCGATGGATGTAGAACGCCAGTACTGCGATACCGACGACGAGCAAGCAGATGACGAGTGGAGAGAAGCCCTGGTCAGCAACGAGTGAGACGCCAGCGACGAGACCGCCGAAACCGATGACAGAAGCGAGAATTGACAGGCCGTCGATCGGTTGATGCGTCTGACGAATCGGTGTGCGGAAGAACGCAAGCGTCAGCACAATGGCGATAGCGGCGACGGCAACGAAGAGCCAGAAGATGGAACGCCAGCCCCACGCATGGAGCATGATGCCAGCGAGAGTCGGGCCAATGACAGGGGCGAACATGATAACAAGTCCCGCGACGCCATTAGCTGAGCCGATCATGCTCAACGGGAAGACTGCCATAATTGCCGCGTACATAGTCGGTAGCACGATGCCCGTTCCGACGCCCTGCAGAATGCGCCCTGCGAGGAGGACGCCGAAATTCGGGGCGATAGCGGAAAGGACTGCGCCGATGAGGAAGCTGGAAAGAGCAGCAAGCACGAGGTACCGTGCGCGCACCCATTTGAGCAGGAGTCCGACGGTTGGCAGCACGATGCCGATAGCGAGCATGTAGCCGACGACCATCCACTGTGCAATACCGGTGGAAACGTGGAATTGACCCATGAGAGCCGGCAGAGCAATGTTCATACTCGTCTCAGAGAGCATTCCCAAGAAGGCACCGGCATACAGGCCGAGCATGAGTCGATGTGGATGAGCGTAGCGGCTCTCCTGCTTCTTGCCGTTATTCCTCTTTAATTGTGTGCGTGCATTTGTTTTCTGCGTCGGGGCAGAAGTCATGTGTGCTTCCTCCTTGACCGTGAACGGTCATATCGCGCCGCTGGCGCGCTCAGGTCCAAGTCAGGCGCATATGCAGTCAGGCGGATTGCCCGGTATCGGCTGCATACGGGCCGACGAACCCCATTGAAATCAAGACTGTCCTTTTTCGTCGCCTGTGCGACCGGCAAAGAAAAAAGGTCGCCGATCAGATGAGCGCCGAGAGCCTGCTTCACCTCGCGCGCTTACGTCACCATTGATCGTGCGACCTTCAAAAAGCAAGATTTAACTTAGCACATCTACCTCGACCTCTGGGCTGCTTTTATGCTGCTTGTATGCTTTTTCATCGTTCTGACAATTGCCGCTGCAGCCCAGGAGACGAGTGCGACGATCGGCAGGTCAGCGAGAGGGAAGCAGAGGGCAAGGACGCCGGTCGTCAGGAACCAGTGCTGTGTCGCCGCGGCTACAAGTGAGCTTGTTGCGATTGTTACGCACAGTATCGCGTCTGCCCCGCTGATCCGGGCGAGTGCGTAGCCTATCGCGATTCCGCTGAAAATGAGTGGGAAGAACTCGCCGCCGATCCACCCGGTTGTAACACACAGTTGGGTGAGGGCAAGTTTGGCGATGCAGCTGAGTACCAAGATCAGGATGGGGATAGTCTGCCAAGAGGAGAGCAGCTGCTGCGAGCCTTTTTGCCCCGAGAACAGCACGAGTGGCAGAAAGCAGGCGACTAGACCGAGGACAGCGCCACCCACCACAGCTCTGGCAACGATGGGAAGGCGTGAGGTTGCCTTCTGGAAAAGTTTGGCACATGCTCCGGCGAATAGCGCGAGAAGCAGGCCTACGGGGAAGGCGAGGAGAGCCCACCAGGACTGTGACGTCAGCTGTAGATAGGCGATTGAGCCGAAACGGGGCAGTCCGGCGCCTGGGCCGAATAGCCGGGAAACGCCGAGTGCGCCGAGAACGAATCCAACCGCGGTGATAATCCAGAGCGTAACGCTCATGCTCTTGCGGTAGCGGCGTCCCTCGTCGCTTGCGGAGGGAGAGAGGGCTGTGACAGCTGCGGTGAGCGGATGCGAGGAGTGGCGGATCGCGGCGACGCCCGAGCGTCTCATCGCGTGCATCGCGCTCGTGCCGAGCGAGGCGGTGAAGCCAGAGATGCCTGCCTCTGGTCCGACCGCGCCGCCGAACACGATCGGCAGGGCGAACAGGATGAGCGACCATGGCCAGTTCTTTACCCGATAGCCGCCGGAAGCGCGGCATGTCTGGACTACGGCGCCGAGGGTGTCGGGCTGAAAGCCAGCCTTTTTCGTTGCGAGTCCGACAAAGAGACCGCCGATCGTGCACAGCAGAAGTGGGGTCGGTGAAAACCAAGCAGTATGGGGAAGGGCTTGCGTGAGCCGATCCCAGATAACGTCCTGGAGCAGATCGACGATCCGCAGGGTGAGGATGCAGCCGAAGCCTACGACGACACCCGCGAGCAGCGCCCCGACCGTCACGATGAGGACGATACGCACTAAAGCGAGTCCATGCACCGGCTCGTCTGTGGCATCGATGACTCTGTCGGGATGGTGCGTAGTGATTCTGCTGGATTTCATCACACCTCGCTTGTGCTGGCACTGCCTGATCTGCTTGATCTGCTTGATTTGATGGTATTGTACGTCGGTCAAATGGGTCTGCGCGACCAGTTCCCCGGTATCACCCAGGTATCAGACCTGAGTATCAGCCGGTACTGGTAACGATCAGGAGCGGCATGATTAAGCGTGCTTGCAAGGTTTAACACCGTTTTCGGCATGAAAAAAGGCTCCCGAAGAAACCTTCGGAAGCCTTACTCGTGGAGCTAGCCGGATTCGAACCGGCGACCCTCTGCTTGCAAAGCAGATGCGCTACCAGCTGCGCTATAGCCCCAAAGTCGCAAAATCCCCGTCTCGCCAAGAGACCGGGGAAAGCGTGGGCTCGGGAGGACTTGAACCTCCGACCTCATCCTTATCAGGGATGCGCTCTAACCAGCTGAGCTACAAGCCCAACGCTTGCTGCGCCAGAAATAAACTCTGATCACGCAACGAAACAAAATAATACTCACCCGTCTGGATATCGTCAATCCATTTGCGCTAATTTTTTTCTTGAGCAAATGAATATCTCGCGATTGTGTGTTATGCGTGCGATGCTAAAGGTATGAAGATTTTGGTGAAACGAGCTTATGTTGATCCAGCACCGGAAGATGGCTTTCGCGTTCTTGTCGATCGGCTCTGGCCGCGAGGGCGTGCAAAAGCGGCGATGAAGCTTGACCTGTGGGATAAAGACATTGCTCCGAGTCAAGACCTGCGCAAATGGTTCGGTCACGACCCAGCCAAGTTCGACGAATTTTCACAAAAGTATCGCGTCGAGCTCGATGCGAATCCAGCGACGAAAAACTTTATTGCGACGATTAGTTCGCATCCCACGGTCACACTTGTCTACGGCGCTAAAGATGAAAAGCACAACAACGCGGTCGTTCTGCGCGATTATGTGACCGAACATCTTCCGGTTCGGTGAACTCTGGTCGACCTCTCATCCATCGACCTTCATCAGTGGAAACGTATGTCTGCTCATCGATCTGCTCGTCGATTGTGGTCCACGCCATCTCATCCGCGCGTTGTCAGCGAAGAACAGTTGATTTTTCGCGCAGTTCCGGTGACAATCCAACGTAAGCGGATTCAGAACCTCTACGTGCGAGTGAAGGGCGACGACGCCCATATCCAGATCAGTGCGCCGCTATCTCTTTCACGATCCGAAATTCTGCGGTTTGTGAGCTCGCGATGGACGTGGATTCAGCGGGTGCGCTCGCGGATCATGGCTATGCGTCAGGCAGATCACGGGGAGAGCCAACTCAGTGTGACCGATCCGCACACGTGGACGGCAGAGCATACGCAACAGGCAAAGGCACAGATGGAGGAGCGTGTGGCCCGCTTACTTCCCGTCTGGGAGGCTGTGATCGGTCGGTCTCCGTCAGCTATTTCGTATCGGGCCATGACGAGTCGGTGGGGTTCGTGCACTCCACAAACTGGGCGTATTCGGCTGAATGTAGTGTTGGCTGACATGCCCGAGGAGCTGACGCAGTACGTTCTCGTCCACGAGTTGACACATTTGTGGGAGCACGGGCACGGTTCAGGATTTCGCGCTCGCATGGATCGCTATCTTCCGGGCTGGAGGAAGCTGCGGCACGCTATTAATCAGTACGTGATTCTTTCGCCGTGACCGCTGTGATCGCAGTGATTGCCATGACCATTCACTGTGATTGCTGACCGCAAATATTTCTTACTGTGATTGTTTTTTACTGTGACTATTTTCCCGTCCGCCGGCTAGATTGCCCTTGCTGGTGCTGATGCCCCTGCTGGCCAGACTGGTGGGCGCGCGACTCGTGTTGATCCTGATCGTGTTGATCTTGCTTCTGCTGCTTCTGTTTCGCACGCTGCTCGCTGCGCACGATTTTGTCAGTTTCGGCAGCGCCCGGCTTGCGCTTGTGGATGCATAGAGTCTTGATTCTCCGGCCTTCCATCGATGTGACGATCATGTCATAACCGTCATCGGAATGGTACGAATCGCCGACTTTCGGCATCTTACCGGTCTGAGCGAGGAAGAATCCGGCCACCGTCTCATACGGTCCGTCTGGCAACTCAATCTTGGTTAAGTCAGCGAAGTCTTCGATCGTCATCGCGCCATCAACAGTTCGCTGGCCATCTTTGGCAGACGTATCGTTACGGCTTTCTTCTGGAATATCGTATTCATCGCGGATATCGCCGATCAGCTCCTCGACCATGTCCTCTAGCGTGACGATTCCGTCGGTTCCGCCGTACTCATCAATGACAATGGCCAAATGCATTCCGCGCTTTCGCATGAGGTTGATGCACGGCAGAATCCGTGATGTTCCTGGCAACGACATGATCGGACGCATGACGTCGGCAACGGTTTTACCTTCCGGATTACGGGCGCCGAGGATGTCTCGGACGTGCACGAATCCGAGAACGTGATCGAAATCTTCCCCGATGACCGGATAGCGCGAATATGGCTTCGACTGAACGTCTGCGGCGGCTTGCGACAGCGGAGTATCGGCTTCTAGGAACTCGGCATCTGCTCGCGGACGCATGACTTCAGAGACAACGGTGTCGGAAGCGTCGAACACGTCGTCGAGAATACTGCGCTCTTCCTTGTCGATATGGGCGTTAGACGAGACGAGTACACGCAATTCGTCATCGCTGACTTGCGATTCGGTCTCGTTCGGGTCAAAGCCGACAAGGCGAACGAGCAAATTGGTGAGCTTGGAAATGAGCCAAATAAGCGGTGCGCATAAGGTGGCGAACACGTCGACGGACGGCACGATGGCACGTGCAATCGGGACAGTTCGTTGCATGGCGATGCGCTTCGGTGTCAGCTCACTAATCACGATCGAGAAATACGAAATGATGAGCGTGAGCACGATCATCGAGATAACGCTGGCCGCTTGAGCAGGAAGACCCCACTTTTCAAGGATTGGGTTGATAGTCGGGGTGATGGCCGATGCACCAAACGATGCCGACAGGAAACCGGTAAACGTCGTGCCGATCTGAACTGCTGAGAGGAAGCGGTTCGGGTTACTGGCGACCTTCGCAACTCGCTTGCCGCGTGCATCCTGCTGAGCGAGTTGTTCCAGCTGAGATCCGCGCAAAGAGACGAGCGTCATCTCTGTGCAACTGAAAACTCCTCCGAAGAGCTGGAACACAAAGATCAGAAGAATGTTGAGCCATATGTTCATAACTCTCAGAATAGAAGGAATGGCCTAACCGAATGTTTCACGTGAAACATTCAGCTGGTAGATGAGGCAAATCAGGTGGATTGGGCGAATGAGGAGAATCAGAAAAGGGGGATCCATCTTCATGAGGATCCCCCAATAAGGAACAAAACGGAAGTTGAGTGTTCGGCCCGTAAGTTGCGGCCTGTAGTAAGTATGCAGCCCGTAAGTTGCGGCCTGTACGACCAGTCCGATTAGTAGCGCATTCCCATAGCGTCGCGAACCTGATCGAGAGTCTGATTGGCAATCTCGTTCGCACGCTTGTTGCCTTGGCGCAGAATATCGTGGATCGAATCCATGTCCTTTGCCAGTTCAGCTCGGCGCTCGCGAAGTGGAGCGAGGAAATCATTGACCACCTTCGTGGTGTATGCCTTCAGAGCACCTGCGCCCGCATTGCCAATCTCGGCAGCAATCTCGGTCGCTGGACGGCCTGAGCACAGGGACGCGGTGGTGAGGAGGGCGGAAACTTGCGGACGATGAATCGGGTCAAACGTGATCATGCGCTCAGAATCGGTCGGGGACTTGCGGATGAGCTTGGCAGTCTCTTCCGGCGTTGCTGACAGCTTGATGGAATTGCCGCGAGACTTGCTCATCTTCTTGCCGTCAAGACCTGGAATTTCAGGCGTATCCGAGAGCAGTGCAGACGGTTCTGGGAAGACCGGATTCTTTTTCGCGTACCGACGATTGAACCGGCGAGCAATCGTGCGCGTGATCTGAACGTGCGGAAGGTTGTCCTTGCCGATCGGGACGACGTTGGCTTTGCAGAAGAGGATGTCGCACGCCTGATGGACCGGGTACGTGAGCAGCAAGCCGGTCAGCTCATGGCCAGATGCTTCCATCTCAGCTTTGACCGTCGGATTACGCTCGAGCTCTGCCTCGGAAACAAGAGAGAGGAATGGGAGCATGAGCTGATTTTCTGCGGGGACAGCAGAGTGCGTGTAAATCATTGTCTTGTTTGGATCGATACCTGCAGCCATGTAGTCAAGGACGAGATTGAGCACGTTGTCCTGAATGTGCTCGGTGGTATCGCGATCAGTGATGACTTGGTAATCCGCGATGATGATGTTCGTGTGGACGCCCATGTTTTGCAGCTTGACTCGTCCCATGAGTGAGCCAAACAGATGACCTAAGTGAAGGCGTCCTGTCGGTCGATCGCCCGTCAACATCGTGAAGTGCGACGGATCCTTGCGAATCTTGATCTTGAGGGCATCACTGCGCTTCTTATCAGCAAGGAAACTGGCGCTCATCTCGTTGCCAGCGGCCGTGTACTCCGCGCTGCCTTCTGTAAACGACCCACCAGTTGTGCCGGCTGCTTGATTGAGTGGCATAGATGATGCGTTTGAAGTATGGCTATTTTCTGTCATTTTTGAATCTCCCGCTGTTCCCTTGATATGGCTTATATCCTAAAAAATTAGGACGACGCACGCGTGATAAGCGACTACGCTCTGATCGAATAAGCTGGCAAACGTATGTGAAGAGCGCTAGAAAGGTGTACTCTTTCTTAATGGTGAATGTTTAGATGATTTTTGCGCTGCCTGCGAGCAGCCATGACGGACGAAGGGGGTCGCATGGGCCGCGGACGTCAAAGGGCCAAGCAGAGAAGAAATGCGCGCAAGCTCAAGTATCTCACCACTGATACCGATTATGCAGAACTCCAGCGTGAGCTTTCGGGTCAGGGTGCTGATGATTCTAGTGCGGATCAAGATCCATTCGGGCAAATTGACGAGAAATTCCAACATGAGCGCGAGATGGATGAGTACGCAAAGTGGGCTGCCGAATCTGCTGCGAAGGCAAAGAAGCAAGTGTCGCAAACGGCGCGTCCACGAAAACCAATTCCATCTGGGCTTTTTGCTGCAATGCTGAAGTCGTCTCACGATAGCACTCACAGTGATGAGAGCAGCAAGGGCGACAAAGGCGAAAAGAACGATACTGCTGCAAAAAAGTCAGCCACGCGCACGGCAGCCGCTCGCAAGACAGCAACAAGAAAAACCGCGACGCGGAAGACGACAGCTCGCAAAGCCGCCGCCCAGAAGTCAACTACACGCAAGACGACGGCGCGGAAGGCAACGGCTCACACAACGACTGCACGTACGGTAACTGCACGCGCAAAAAAGGCGAAGACTTCGAAGACGTCATCGACGCGGTCAACGAAGTCTGCTGCCTAGTACTGTCTAGCCGCGCGAACCGTTGCGGTAGAAGCGCGCGAGGGTGTCGTCGCGCAAATCGAAGAACCATCCGCCGTCAATTGCGTCACGGATTTCATCGAGAAGACGCACGAAGAAGCGCTCGTTGTGGATCGTGGCAAGCATGGCGCCTGTCATTTCTCGGCACTTGAGCAAGTGGTGGATGTATGCGCGGTCGTAATGCTGGCATGTGTAGCAGTCACAGCCTTCTTCTAGTGGGCGGTCATCGGTTGCAAATCGTGCGCGCTTGACGTTGTAGCGTCCGTCGTGCGAATAAATCGCGCCATTGCGGCCTACGCGTGCCGGGGCAACGCAGTCAAACGTGTCCCCACCGTTTTCTACCGCCGCAAAGATATCGTCAACGGCTGCGATTCCTAAGACGTGCCGAGGCTTCGAATCTGGCAGCTCATCGCAAATCCATGCGCACATTTGCCCCATGATGTCTTTCTCAAATGCACCGCCGAGACCGAAACCATCGAAATCAAGGCTGGCGATTTCGCTGGCCGCATGTCGACGCAAGTCCTCGTAATTCGCGCCTTGCACAACCCCAAACAGTGCCTGATACGGCTTATCGGCACGAGCTTCAGTCAGTCGCTGATGCTCGGCAACGCAACGCTTCGCCCATCGGAATGTGCGCTCAACCGAATGCTCTTGGTAGTGGCGCGTGTTCATGAGCGTGGTGAGTTCGTCGAAACTGAACATGATGTCCGCACCGAGTTGGTGCTGAATCTGCATGGAGATTTCGGCTGAGAAGCGCTCGATTCGGCCGTTCAGCGGACTGTGGAATGTGACACCGTCTTCGTCCACAAACGCATGGCGCGTCTTACCCTTAGCGATCACGTCGTCGTTTTTCAGGCCGGTGACGTCCATGGCGAGCGTCTTCTTGAACCCGGCACCAAGCGAAAGCACCTGGAAGCCGCCTGAATCGGTGAATGTGGGGCCATCCCAGTTCTCAAACCGTGCAACACCGCCCATCTGATCGATGAGTGCTGGGCCAGGACGTTCGTTGAGGTGGAACGCGTTCGACAGGAGGCACTGTGCTCCGAGCGCTCGCATTTGTTCGGGGAGAACGCCTTTCATCGTTGCCTGTGTGGCGACTGGCACAAACGCTGGTGTGTGGATGTCGCCGTGCGGTGTGTGAATGACGCCTGTCCGTCCGTGACGACGCCCGTGCGTGCCCAAGCCTTCGTTACCGTGTGAATCCTGCCCATTCGGGAGCTCAGTCTTTACTTCAAATCCGAAAGCATCGCGTCCACGCGCGATTGCAGCAGCCAATCGGTCTTTTCGCGCAGGGTCATTGGCCGGAGTGATCGGCGTCCACCCACGGCGTGCTGCATCAGCGGTCTGTGCGTCAGATTCGCGGACGTGCTCGGCAAGCGCAGGCGGTGTCGGCCATGAGTTGTGGTCGTCCGGATCAATGTGCTTTTGTTTGTCTGCGCGGCCGGGATGCGGCTGAAAAGCTGGGTCAGCCGGAAGTGGCGTATTCGTAGTGTTCGTGTCTGAAATGCGTGGTGAATCCATGTTTTCTACTGTATCGGCACGGCATATCAGTGTGAGCGTAAGATCGAGGATCAGCAAGTTCGTGGCAAGTTAAAATCTTGCTTTCGGGAAACGTTCAGCGAGCTTTCAGGAGATTTCTCTTTACTGGACAGTAGAGATAAACGGAGAAATACGAAACGTAATTTTGAATAGTGGATGGCATCAGACGGGAGGAAGCCATGACTGATCAGAACACGAATAATCCGTTCGACAGCCAGGATCAGAACCAGAATTCCGGACAGAACACTCAGCCAACGCAGCCGACGCAACCGTTGACAGGGCAGCCGGCGAATTCTGAGCAGACGGGCTCGCCGCAGTCGCAATCGCAGTCTCAGGAGAATGGCTCGAACACGTCAAGCACATCGACTCCCCAGTATTCTGAGGCTCCTGGCTATGGCGCAAATATATACGGTCAAAATAGCCAGAGCACCGAAAATAATGGCCAGAACGGTTACGGCTCCGGCTCATATGGCACGTATGGCTACGGTTCATACGGGTATGGCTCGCAAAACGGCGGCTATGGTTCGAACTCTGGTTATGGGCAAGGATCGTACGGTTCCGTGGGCTATAACCAGCCAGGGCAGAATACCCCAGGCACGCCGGGTACTCCGGGTGCGCCGAATATGCCGGGAATGAATATGCCTGGTATGCCAAACCGAGGAAATAACGGTTCGCAAGCGCGTTCTTCGTCTCCATCTCCTGCGGGTCATGCGTGGGTGACGGCGATCGTCTCGGCTCTCGTGGCTGCACTGATTGTGCTCGGCATTGGTTGGGCTGGCATCGCGAACGGCTGGATTACGATCCCGCAGTCCGCGTCGCTGGATTCGCAGTCATCGTCGTCGGGCTCGAACGGGACTGCCAAGGTTCCGTCTGGCAAGTCGATCGATTGGCAGGCGCTCAATAAGCGTGTTGCAGCGTCAGTCGTTTCGATTCGCACACAGACGAGCCAAGGTGTCGCACTCGGTTCCGGTGCAATCTTCGATAAGGCCGGCAATGTGGTCACCAATAACCACGTGATCGAAGGCGCCCAGCAGATTCAGGTCACACTGAGCAACGGGAACATGTACGGAGCCAAGCTTGTCGGCACGGATTCGACGACAGATCTCGCGGTTATTCGCATTGAGAATGCACCGTCAAATCTCACACCGGTCACGTTCGCGAACTCTTCGCAGCTCGCGGTCGGTGAGCAAGTCATGGCGATCGGCAATCCGCTCGGCTATGACAACACGGCAACGACGGGTATTGTCTCGGCACTCAACCGCCCAGTGGCAGTTTCTGACGAGTCAAATAACGAGGTCATCACCAATGCAGTGCAGATCGATGCGGCCATTAACCCAGGCAATTCGGGTGGCCCAACGTTCGATGCGGCCGGCAATGTGATCGGCATCAATGAGTCCATTGCAACGGCGAGCCAGTCGAGCTCTTCAAACTCGCAGTCGTCGTCGGCTGGGTCGATCGGTATCGGTTTCGCGATTCCGTCTAACCTCGTGCAGCGCGTCGCCAAGTCCATCATTTCGACGGGCAAGGTGCAGCACGCACAGCTTGGCATCATGATTTCGAACGGATCTGCCACTATCAACGGCGTGACCCGCTCTGGTGCGAAAGTTGTTTCGGTC
This sequence comes from uncultured Aeriscardovia sp., assembly GCA_903789525.1. Lineage (GTDB taxonomy): Bacteria > Actinomycetota > Actinomycetes > Actinomycetales > Bifidobacteriaceae > Aeriscardovia. Next base: position 1,100,047 of record CAIFER010000001.1, on the reverse strand, counting down.
AATCCAGGTGGCCCGGGCTCCAAGGCTGGTTTGCGCGCTGGCGACGTGATCGTCGGCTTCGACAACAACTCGGTCGGCAGCATGTACTCGCTGCTTGGGTACGTTCGTGCGGCTGCAGTGGGTGATACGGCTACGCTGACTGTCATCCGTGACAACAAGAGCGTGAACGTGACGATCAAGCTCGATCAGGTTGAATCTGCCACGACCCGTAAGAACCAGAGCGGAAACTCCGGCAACAACGGTGGTAATGGCAAGAGAGGCAATAACGGCAACAATAACAACGGCAATAATGATGACAACGATGGCAACGATGACGGCAATGGCGGTCTATTCGATCCATTCGGTCTGTTTGGCTTCTGATCTGCCGCTGATCAAGTAAATTGATCAAAAAGGATCGGGTCTGGGTGCGCACTGCATTCAGACCCGATTTTTTATGCGCGAATAGGCACGAGGCGACCGATTTGTTCGTCGCGCTCACCAATGGGTGCAACGTGTCCGGCTGCCTTCTCTTGCTGCCATGACGTCACCCCACACGCCAGCCGCAGCCATGTTGCAGGATCGATCTCAACCACATCAGGAGGAGTGAGATTGTGCGGATCCGAGTCCGGTCCCGGGAAAATTTTGACCGCTGCATACGGGGCAACGCGCACTTCCGTACTTGGTCCCGGAGCAGCCTTTTCCAGAACTGCAAGCGTATAGCGCACAGCCATTGCGATGACAGGGCGCGGAACAAAGTCTGGATCTGAGGAATCCGTCGGAAGTGTAACGTCCGTCAACGAGCCCGTTGATGACGACGATGCGCTCGCAATCGCAGCTCGATGTTTCAGTGCTTTTTGGCACGTCAAAAAATCGCGTCGACCTTTTTCGATATCGCGTTCACGAATTGCTGGCATAACTTCATCTTATGGATGTTGATCGTGTGGATGTTTCGGCTGACAGGTGACGCAGAGATTTGCTTGATCGCGTGAAGTCTTTCTTAGATAATGAAAATAAGAGCGCATTTGTGTGCGCGGCTGAAAATAAGTGGCTGATGAGCTGAGCATGCGTTACGCGTCCGCTCAGCCACGAGAACGAAAAGAGCATATTGTGAGCGAGAAGAAAAACACTCGTAAACAACTCAAGGAAGAAGTCATTGCATCACTGCGCCGTGATCGTGGGGTGAGCCCTGACGAAGCCACAGCACAAGATGTGTATTGGGCTGTTTCAACGGTTGTTCGCAATCATATGGCAGATACCTGGATTCATACCCAGGAAGATACCCGTGATGCCAAGGTGAAGACGGTCGGCTATCTGTGCGCTGAGTGGTTGCTCGGCAATCAGCTGCCAACGGCGGAGCTGAATTCCGGTCTGATGCAGCGTATGGACGGCGTAATCCGCGATCTCGGCTTCACGCCAGAGCAGATCGTTGATCAAGAGCACGAGCCAGGTCTGGGCAATGGTGGCCTCGGTCGTCTGGCTGCGTGCTACATCGATTCACTGGCAACCGAAGGTATTCCAGCATTCGGTTACGGTATCCGTTACACGTACGGCATTTTCACTCAGAAGTTCGGCAAGGATGGCTCGCAGATTGAGACTCCGGATTACTGGCTGAAGGACGGCAATCCATGGGAGCGTGTTAATCATCGTCGCGAGCAGCTCGTCAGCTTCGGTGGCACCACGTACACGAATCCTGACGGCACGCACGGCTGGAATCCAGCATGGCAAGTGCGCGCAGTTCCTTACGATTACTTGGTTCCTGGTTACAAGTCCGGTCGCGTCAACACACTGCGTCTGTGGAGCGCGAAAGCTGTTGACGAGTTCGATCTGAAGACGTTCAACAAGTCGGATTATCGCGGTGCTGTCGTCGCACAGGTCGGTGCAGAGAACATCTCGAAGGTGCTGTACCCAGAGGATTCTACCTGGGCTGGCAAGCAGCTTCGTCTCATGCAGCAGTACTTCTTCTCTGCCGCATCGCTGGCGGATGCGGTCGACTTCTTCTATCCAGGTCAGACGCATCCAGATCTGCGCACGCTGCCGGATAAGATTTGCTTCCAGCTCAACGACACGCACCCAACAGTTGCAATCGCTGAACTCATGCGCCTGCTGCTTGATAAGTATGGCTACGACTGGGATACCGCGTGGGATATTACGAAGCGCACGTTCAACTACACGTGCCACACCCTGCTTCCAGAGGCACTAGAAGTTTGGGATGCCACGCTGTTCGGTCAGCTGCTGCCACGTCATCTGGAGATCATTCAGCGCATTTCTGATCTCGCTGCTGAAGACGAGGCTCAGCGCGGTGCCGACGAGGCCAAGGTTGAGCGCATGCGGATCACACCTGCTGGCAAGGTGCGCATGGCGTATCTCGCCACGATCGGTGGAACAAAGGTCAACGGCGTTGCTCCGCTGCACTCTCAGCTGCTGAAGGAATCCGTCCTGAAGGACTTCGCAGACGTCTATCCGGAGAAGTTCACGAACGTGACGAACGGCGTGACACCACGTCGCTTCATGCGTTTGGCCAATCCGGGTCTGTCCAAGCTCATCACCGATGCGCTCGGCTCTGATCGCTGGATCACCGATAGCTCACGTCTGAGCGGCCTGGCAAAGCTGACGAAGGACGACACCTTCATGTCCGCCTACCGTGACGTTCGCCGCGCCAACAAGGTCAGCTTCGCAAACTACCTCAAGCGCACAGTCGGCGTGGATGTCGATCCGGATTCCATGTTTGACACGATGATTAAGCGTCTGCACGAGTACAAGCGCCAATCCATGCGCTTGCTCGCCATTCTCGCGATGTACAACGGTCTGAAGTCCGGCAAGATCGATCTCGATTCGTTCGTTCCGCGCACGATGATCTTCGGCGCAAAGGCTGCTCCGGGCTACCAGATGGCTAAGCAGACGATTCGCCTGATCAATTGCGTTGCTCGCGTGATCAACAACGATCCGGATATCGACGGCAAGCTGAAGGTTGTGTTCATCCCGAATTACAACGTCACGGTTGCTGAACACATTATCCCGGCCACTGATCTCGATGAGCAGATTTCGCTGGCTGGCGAGGAAGCGTCCGGTACCTCGAACATGAAGTTCGCGATGAACGGCGCTTTAACGCTCGGCACATACGATGGTGCCAATATCGAGATCTACAAGCGCGTTGGTGCTGAGAACTTCTATCTGTTCGGCATGAAGGTTGACGCGGTTGAGAAGCTCGCCAAGAGTTACAATCCGGAGTCCTACTACGAGAACGACGCGGACATCAAGGCCGCTATCGATCTCATTGATTCCGGTGCCTTCTCCAATGGTGACACGCAGTCGTTCAGCATGTTCACGAACGATCTCAAGCACAAGGATCGCTTCATGGCGCTGGCTGATTTCCGTAGCTACATGGATATTCAGCCGACGATCGAGCGCGACTACCTCAAGACTCGTGAGTGGGATCGCCGCTCGCTGCTGAATGTGGCTAACTCTGGTTACTTCAGCTCTGACCGGTCCATCGAGGACTATGCAACTGAGATCTGGCGCACACAGCCACTGCCAGCTGTGACTGACTGAGCGTGCACACGGTCACAGTCAGATAAAAGTAAAGAATAAAAGAGCATAAAAGAACCCCCGAGGGAACCATGAACGGCTTCTTCGGGGGTTCTTGTCGATTTGTATGCGCTATATGCGCTTGTGCGCGCTATTTATGTAATGCGATGAGCACAAAGCGGTTCACAAAGCGGTTCAGTGCCAACACTTCAGTCAGCGTCAGCAGCTGCAGTGTTCTCGTCTGCCGCATTCTCGTCGCCGGAATCATCGGCGGACTTCTGATGCTTCTTGCTATCCAGATTTACTGGCGATGAGCTGTTCTCCCACGGCTCTTCCCACGGGTCATACTCTGGGTTCTTTTGCTTGTAGATGTAGAACCCCACGGCTCCGGCCAGCAGTGTTCCGAAGAGGATGGCGAGGAACTTCCAAAATCCCTTTGAAGAATTGTTCTCCATAATTACTCCTTTGTGACGTATGTTTACACCCTATCTTATGGCTGTTTCTATCTGACTGCACCCGCGCGCCGATTGCTAATCAGCCACTTGTCAGTGGTCTTTCAGACGTTTATGAGACAATAGCGACGAACACGACAGCTGAAGAAGACGAGGGGGAGAGGTCATGGGCAGGGGGATGCGCCGTCTGGGGCAAAGACTGGGCATCGCATGGTACCGGCGAGGGCCTGTGATCACCTCTGTACTGATCGGGCTGTGCGTCATCGTGTGGATTATCGAAGAAGTGACTACACCTTTTCCGCGCGTGCACGACCTCTTCCTCGACAATGGCATCTTTGCGCCGATTGCCTTCGCCAGCAGGCCGTGGACGGCAATGACCTCTGTTTTCTTTCACGCACCGGGGTTGATGCATATCGGGTTCAACATGGTGACATTGTGGTTCCTCGGTAGCTTTATCGAAAAGGAACTCGGCCATTGGACGTATTTAGCGGTTTATCTCATTTCCGGTCTCGGCGGATCGATGGGCATAGCGCTCTATAGCCGGTTATGGCCTCGATCGGTGGCGTCGACGATGATTTCAGCGTATGGGGCTTCGGGGGCTATTTTTGGTCTTTTTGGCGCGCTCATCCCCGTGTATATGACGACGTTGCGCGGCTCGAGTAACCGAAAGTCCACGTTGGTCTCACTGTCGATCTTGGCGGTTCTGAGTGTCTTACAGCCAATAGTAGGGCCGCATATTGCATGGCAAGCGCACGTCGGTGGATTTGTGACCGGCTGGATTGTCACCGCCTTGATTGGATGGAGACCAGCATGGCGCTCGCGGCTCCGGTGGTTAACGTGGCGGGTGTGGATCACGCTTGCGTGCATAGTAGTCGCCGCAGTGGTGATTGTGGTGCTGTGTGGGTGCACACTCTGAGGTTGTGCACAGAGTGACGAGATGTTGATTATGCACGCAGGGTAGAAACCAAGTTATCCACCGAATGAACGTTGATATTAAGCCGAACTCATAAAACAGTTGATAAATGTGCTCTGTGTGCACAAAGTTATCCACATATGTGCATAACAATGTGATTTCCGTGTGAAGGCAGTAGTCAGTTCGGTCGGACGCAGATGAGGAATCGTTGCAATGACAGGGATTCTGAGGTTATTTGTGCGCGCAAACGATGGGATGGAATCGTGAATAACATCTATGTGATTTATCCACCAGTGTGGAAAACAATGTGGATAAGGTCATTCGTTAGTGGTGAATTGTTGGTGTGGATAAAAGTGGGGAATAAAAAAGGCCGGAACCCGAAGGCCCGGCCTGTGTGAAGTGCAATCAGCAGATAAGCTCAGTTCCACCACATCGTCATGAGGAACCCAGCGAGCATGAGGAGGAATCCGATGAGCAGATTCCAGTCACCGATGCCCGGGATTGGGAAGTATGTGGTGCTGCCGTTCAGTGACGTAGCGTAATAAATGACAACCCATGCCAAGCCGATAACAAGCAAAGCGCAGAACACCGGCACAAACCATTTCGGATTCGTTTTTGCACCGTGAATGGACTCTTGAACGCGTGCGTTATTTTCTTTCTCGCGCGCAAGAAGCCTTTGCATGTTCTTCGGTAGCTCTTTTGGATCTTGCTTAGCGCTCAGAATCTTCTGGACCTCATCAAGCGAAACGTCACCTGGCTGGTTCTTTTCGCCGCCTTGGCTTTCGCTCTTATCATCCTTCGTGTCAGCCATGGGAGGCCCTCCTTATACTCACAGAATGGTTCAATTGTACCGTCGTGACCGGATCGGTTCCACTGGGACGAGGATAATGAGTCAGTGATGATGAAGGGAGGTCAGATGCGTCAAGGGCACCAATCAGCGCTGCATGGTTCGACTGCACCGCGCGGTTCGCATTTGCAAGAGCGGAAGCATCTGACTCCCCGTCGATTCCTTGTCTCTCTGGTGGTGGCACTGTGTTGTGCGCTCGTCGGATGGATGTTTACGGTCAATATCCGCGCCAACGGGTCGTCGCGCTCCAGCGGAAACACGGTCGGACTGGTACGCAGCCGCGAAGAGCAGATTAGACAGTTGCAAAAACAGGTCGATTCGCTCAGCTCGCAAATCGATACGCTACGGCAAGCGGAAAATCGCGGTTCACAAGCACAGCACATGGCTGGACCCGGATCAGGAGTTTCCAGTAACTCGACATCAGGGCAGACTTCTCTGCCGGCATATACGGGGCCAGGCGTAGCGGTCACACTCTCCGATTCGCCACTCTGGGCTAGTGCACAACAGTCTGGCGTCACGCTGTCTGACACCAATGTGAACGATTATGTGGTCCACCAACAGGATCTGGAAGGTGTGGTCAACGCACTGTGGGCCGGCGGTGCCGAAGCGATGACAATCCAGGGTGTCCGCGTGCAGTCGACGACAGCAGTTCGGTGTATTGGAAATGTCTTGCTGTTGCAAGGCCGGCAATATGCGCCTCCGTACGTGATTCGGGCGATCGGACCGGTCGAGTCGCTGATCAGTGCTCTCGATACATCGCCAGCGGTCACTATTTACCGCCAGTATGCAGCGGCTATTCAGCTCGGTTATAAGGTTGAGCGAATCCCGCGTTTATCGTTTGGCAGTACACCGCTGTCACCGCGCACGCTCAAGTATGCGTCGAAGCTGAAGGGTGCGGGCACGCCTTCAGGGAAGTAGAAGCTGACAAGAAGCTAAAAATAAAGTTCGTCCATTACAATCGGGATCTATGACGCCACAAGATATCGAGGGTCTGCACACCGATCAGAATACTCGTTCCCCTTGGGGAGACGGGGACGGCTCTGTCTATCGATCTGGGCCAGGGCGACACGCAGCTTATCCCTCTCACCAGTATCGTCGACCACGTCGCGGTCGAGGTTTGGGGTGGCAAATCTTTGGTATCATCAGCGAAATCTTTTTGACGTTCGGCATTCTGTGTGTGCTGTATGTCGTGTGGCAGATGGTGTGGACGGGTGTCGTCTCTGCGCAGACCCAAGCTGAGCAAGCGCAGTCGGTTTCGTGGACGAAGCCGGCATCGACGGCAGGTAAGTACCGAATCGCACGGCCACAAAAAGGCAATCCACCGGTCGCTCCACAGCCAGCGTACGGAGACACAGTTGGTCAGTTGTACATTCCTCGATTTGGGCGCACGTGGAAGCGCCTTGTCGTGCAAGGCGTTGGGCTCGATCAGCTCGCGCGACACGGTCTTGGGCATTATCCGCAGACTGTGATGCCGGGTGCGGTCGGAAACTTTTCGCTTGCTGGTCACCGGTCTGGATATGGTGAACCGCTCGGTAATGTCCCTGAATTCCGCAAGGGCGACGCTATCATCATGCGAACCAAGGATTACTGGTATGTGTACACGATGCAGAGCCATGAGATCGTACTGCCCAGCGATATCGATGTCGTCGCTCCGGTCCCGGACCATCCTGAACTGAAGCCAACGCAACGATTTGTGACGCTGACGACGTGTACGCCGCGGTACACGTATGCGACGCACCGGTGGATTGTGCATGGCACGTTCAAGTATTGGGCACGCGTTTCGGACGGGATTCCGGCAGAGTTGGCAGGTCCAGATGACTCGGCTGCAACGAATTTTGTCGATCAGCCGAGCTTCGCTGCGAGTATTCCTCCGATGGATAAGTTGCTCACGTGGCTACTGGCAGCACTGATCGTCGTGTGGCTGTCAGCGGCGATTACATGGGGTTGGCAGGCCTTGCGCACCGATCGGATTGCCCGTCGCAATGGGCGACCTGTCTATCACAATTGGTCCATTTACGGTCTGCTCTATCGTCTCCAGCCGGGAGTTGCCGTTATCCGGTGGGTCGAGATAATCCTCATCGGGTTGATTCTGGCGGGCGCGTTCTTGCAGTGGGTGTGCCCGTGGCTTGCGTATAACGTTCCGTTCTTGCGAGCGATGAGCAATTACGCGAATGTAACGGGCACTACCGGAGCCGCCGCGCAATAAAGCAAGCACAGTAAAGAGCGCAGTAAAGCAAGCGTTCGCTACTGCGATTGATTTGCCCCGGAGTTTTGCGACTGGTCAGGCTCAGTTGGCTGCTGCGGAGTGTCTGGCTTGGAATCCTTCGACGAGTCAGAAGTGGAATTATCCTGCGCTGGCTTCGTCCCGGAAATCGTCACTGTCGAGTCCTTATCGACCGTGCCGCCGTTCGTGATGTCATTGCCGTTCTGATCCTTGACGACTGGATTCGTGTAATCAGACTGCGTCCCGTTGCTCAGCGTGACAGTCACACCGCGATTGGCGAGCATATTCATCGCATCGCCGACCGTCTGCGCACCGGACACACCAGGCAATTGCACCTGATCTGGGCCAGAGGAAATGTACAGCGTGATCATCGCCTTCTGGTCGACAGGAGAGCCTGCAGCCGGGTTCGTACCAATTGCCTGTCCCTTCGCAACCTTCGAATTAGCTTGCGGTTGAACGGTAATGCTGAATCCGCGGTCAGAGAGGATCTTCTGCGCCTCATCTTGCGACTTTCCAGCCACATCCGGCACTGATGTTCTCCCAGTCGAAATGTACAGGATGACGGCTGTGCCCTTTGGCTGTGAGCTGGCAATCGGTGGGTCTGTGCGCGTGACATGGTCTTGTGGAACGGTCGCTGAATCCTCAGTACTGGTCGAGGCAACGATAAATCCAGCTCGTTTGAGTCTGGTGGTGGCCTCGGCTTGAGTCATGCCCTTCACGTTTGGCACAGTTGCTGACACTGGTCCACCAGAGAACCACACCGTCACCGTCGAGCCCTTCGGCACTTTTGTACCTGCTGGTGGCGTTTGATGCGTAAAGACGCCCTTTGGCTTGGAAGAGTTGTGATCGACCTCGCGCTGGAACTTCAGTCCGGCTGCGGTGATGCGCTCTTCGGCTCGTGTAGCACTCATTTCCTCGGTGATTGCAGGGACAGAAACGGTCACCACGCGCGCACGATTGACGAGAGTGACAATACCCCAGATGAGCAACGCGAGGGCAATAACACCTGCTACACAACTCCAGATGATGATCTTCTTCCGCTTCCGTTGACGCGCTCGCTGAGCAGATCGAGACTGCGACGGGGAAGCGGTTGCAACTGGCGCTTGACCAGCTTGCGTATCTGCCTGAGTGTCTGCTGGACCATTCGGAATGATCTCTGGTGGCAATGGACTGAAGCTCTGTGTTGTTTCGCCAGGCTTCTCGTCACTGCCCGATGGCGTTGAAGAGGCATTTTGGCCCTTAAAGTCGGCGATCGGGTTGAACGCAGCCGCCATAACGTGCCCACCGTTCATCACGGCCATAATGTCCCGCTTGAACTCGGCAGCAGTCGAATAGCGGTTCTGCTTGTCCTTCGCCATCGCCTTAGCGCACACTTGATCCCAGACTTTCGGCAGTCCTGGAACGAGTTCGCTCGGCGGTGTAGCGATCTCAGAAACGTGCTGATAGGCGATCGCAACCGGGGAATCACCGGTAAATGGAGGCCGTCCGGTCAGCATCTCGTACAAAACACATCCGGCAGAGTACAGATCTGAGCGCATGTCGACAGTCTCGCCGCGCGCTTGTTCAGGGGAGAGATACTGCGCGGTGCCAACGACACCTTGCGATTTGGTCATCTGGGTGGCCGAATCGTCGAGCGCACGAGCGATGCCGAAATCCATGACCTTGACCACGCCCTGGTCAGAAATCATGATGTTGCCCGGTTTAATATCCCGGTGGATGATGCCCATACGGTGCGAGTACTCCAAAGCGTTGAGCATGCCGAGCATGATTTGTTCGGCATCACGGATTGACAGCGGCCCGTTTTCCTTGAGAATGTCGCGCAGCGTCTGACCTTTGACGTACTCCATCACGATGTACGGCACGAGATGGCGGGTGCCGGTCGCGTCGGTGATGGCCTCTTCGCCTGTGTCATAGATCGACACAATGTTCGGATTGTTGAGCATGGCGACAGAGTGGGCTTCACGGCGGAACCGAGCGAGGAACGTCCGGTCTTCCGCGAAATCAGACCGCATGATCTTGATTGCCACTTTGCGACCCAAACGCGTATCCGTGCCGAGATGGACTTCAGCCATCCCGCCGTGGCCTATTTCAGGCCCAATCGTGTAGCGGCCGTTTGCAAGTGACTGCGGGATCTCCTGATTCATTCGAGTCTCCGCCTTCCCTGGTTGTCTGTCGTTTGTGCCGACGTGTTCGAATTATGTGTGACGTTATTAATGACGTTTCTTATTCCATTGTGCCTTTGTTCTCTCAGCGAAGTGTGCTCAAAATGTGAGTACTGATCGGACGCGAGATGCAGTATGTTTCGCACGCTGTGAGGGGCGCTGCGGACGATACGTCGACGTGCATGATTCTTGCTCTTCTCACTTTTTTCGGCGTGCAAGGGAGCGTGACGATCTGTCTGCGCATGGACACCGCGGGCCATATGGCTGACGTGATCGGTGTGCTCTGGTTGAAAAGTAGGAGCGTGCACCTGCGAATGCTCGAACGCTCGCTCTGAGAGCTGGGCAAGTGAATCCGGCACTGGAACTGCCGATGGCAGCGATGAAGCGTCGACGGCTTTCCACTGTGTGCGCGGATGATTGGTCGTCGGCGAATCATCACTGACAAATGGACTCGCCGGGAAACCAAATGAATCAAGTGGTGGTTCTGGAACGGACGATGACGCATGCGCCGGAGCATGTGTGGGCTGTGGTAGCGCCGTTTCAGTCGTAGTCGAACCGATTTTGCCAGTATCTTCAGCCAAGATACGCCGTTCGATGGCACTCAGCTGGCGAGAGACGTCTAGTGCACTGCGTGGGCGTTTCGCTGGGTCCTTCGACAGCATCTTCATCACGTAATCGCGCAATTGCGGGTCGATATCATCAGGGAGTGGCGGAACCGGATCATTTACTTGTGCAGCCGCGATATCCACCGGAGTTGCGCCGGTAAATGGCCGATGACCTGCTAAACCCTCGTACGCCACGATCCCGAGCGAATAGATATCTGACTGTGGTGTCGCCTTTTCTCCCTGTGCTTGTTCTGGAGAAATGTACTGTGCAGTTCCCACGACCATGCCAGACTGCGTGATCTGTGCCTGATTGGTGGAATAGCTGACACCGAAATCAGTGATCTTCACGTCGCCATTAGACGACACCATGATGTTGCCTGGCTTAACGTCCCGATGAATCACGCCATGACGGTGTGCAACGTACAGTCCGCGCGCTGCTTGAATGAGGATCGGCAGCAAGCGCTCGGGCGACATCTTGCCGACCTTCTTGTAAATCTGGGCGAGCGACTTGCTGGGTACGTACTCCATGATGAGAAAGCCCATGCCGTCGTGCTCGTAGTACTCGAAGAGTGCAGCAATATTCGGGTGCGCAAGATTGGCGGAATTATGCGCTTCAGCACGCAGACGCGCGAGTCTCGTCGGGCCATTGGCGAGATCAGAACGCAACGCCTTGATGGCAACCGTCCTGCCAAGTTCGATGTCGTAGCCTTTCCAGACTTCGCCCATCCCGCCTTTCGCAATTCGGCTATCGAGGCGGTAGCGACCATGAATGAGTTGGCCTTCAATCAGTCTCATTTCAATGCCGCCTCCATCACCTGCTTCATGACCGGGCCGGCGACCGTGCCACCGAATCCTCTCTCTCCTTGAATCATCACCGCAACGACAATCTTCGGATTCGAAGCCGGAGCAAAGCCCGTAATCCAATTATCGGTGGCGCCTTGATTGTTGAAACCTGTCTGAGCCGTTCCTGTCTTTGCGGCCACTTGGATGGATGGCGAAATTTCGAGCTGCGGCCATCCCTTCGTGACGACCGCCTGCATCATCTGGTTGAGCTGATCAGCCGTCGTTGAGCTAAACGGATGCGAAAAGATAGATGGTGTCGTCTGTGAGATCACTGACAGATCAGCGCTGCGAACCCGGTCAACGAGTGTGGGCTGCATGAGTGTGCCGTTATTAGCGACTGCGCTCGCGATCATGGCATTTTGCAAGACGGTTTCTGTCGTACTACCCTGGCCAATCGAGTTGAGGGCGAGTTGGGCGTCTGTCGGATGAGCTGGGAAGACGGCGGTGGCAGTGCGCATCGGTGTGCCAGATGTCTGCGAGCCATCGATCGTGATCGGAGAGCCGAAACCAAGATGGTTGGCGATAGACGAAATCTGATCTGCCCCTAGTGAGACGCCGATCTGAGCGAATGCAGTGTTAGACGAGTATGCAAATGCATCTTCGAGGCTGAGCTTCGTCGACATTGTGTAGCGCCATGATTCCGAATTCGTCAGTGGCGTATGGGTGCCCGGGAGAATGTACGAACTCGGTGAGCTGACTTGCGTATCCGGTGTGTATTTACCACTTTCGAGGGCAGCAGCGGCGACCACGATCTTGAAAGAGGACCCCGGTGGGAAGAGCTGTTGCGTGGCAACGGAATTGAGTGGGCTTGGTTTCTGAACGGCGAGTTCCTGATACACTCGCGTTGCTGCTTTCGTGTCGTGTGTGGCGAGTTGGTTCGGATCGTAGCTCGGTGAGCTAGCTAGCGCGAGAATGCGACCAGTACGCGGATCCATGGCGACGACAGCACCGCGACGACCTGCCAGTAAGCGAACAGCGAGCTTTTGCAGTGACGGGTCAATGGATGTTTCGATAGTGGCGCCGTGATTTGCCTGACCAGTGAAGAGTGCACGCAGGCGTTGATACCAGAGACTATCCGTTTGGCCAGTCAGCAGTGCATTTTCGGATGCTTCAATGCCGTGGCCAGCTCGCGAGACGACGGAGAAATAACCGGTAATTGGCGCATACAGAGAGCCACCCGGGTATTCGCGCTTGTATTGGAAGGCATCGTTTGACTGTGTTGACTGCGCTAAAACTGTGCCGTCTGAGGCGGTGATGGAACCGCGTGGGACAGCATATTCGTGATACAGTGCACGGGTATTGCGTGGATCCTCGTTGAGCGTGTTAGCGCGGACGACCATAAACACGGTGGTGGAGAGGCCCAGAATCGTGAAGAGGACGATGATGGCGATGAAGAGCTGCCGTAGTGATCGATTCATCGGGTTCATTGTGTGTCCTCCTTTCCGTGGTGGGCTGATGTGCCAGCTTGCATCGGTGCGGGTGCCGGCGCGTCGTCATCAAATGCGCCCGGTGCAAGTGGGTCGAATGATTGCGTTTCGCTGCTCACCGCAGTGGTCGCTGTCTCTGCTCCCGTTCCCTTATCTGTTTCTGTTCCTTCTACCGGTTTCTGTCCTGGTGTGGACTGGTGAGGAGGGATGGGGATCGCAGGGAATGTGGCGCTGTCGTCAACTGCCTGTGTCTCGGAAGTCTGTGTCTTCTTGTCTTCTTCCGCTTTCGCCGGGCTTTCCTTCGATTGCTTCTTTTCCTCTTCTTTTTCCTGCTCAGCCTTTTCGCGAGCCTGTTGAGCGGCTAGTGCTTGCAACGCTTCTTGGCGAAGCTTCGGATCAGCGAGTGACCCGCCTGTCTCAGGAGAATTGGCCGCATGCGAGATGACGAGCAATACTGCGGCGAGAATCCAGTTGGCGACGAGCGAAGAACCACCTGCTGCCAAATATGGGAGCGTAAGGCCGGTCAGTGGGATGACGAGTGTAATTCCACCGATCACCGTGAAGATCTGGAATGCCATTGAAAAAGCAAGACCGGATGCGAGAAGTTTGCCGAACCCATCGGTCACTTGCATCGCGGCTGTGAATCCTGCGGAAATGACGATAAAGTACAGCACCAAAATTGCGAAGAGACCAGTCATGCCGATTTCTTCGCCCAGGCTCGTGTAAATAAAGTCTGAATTGGCGAACGGGGTGATCGCTGGGTGCCCTTGACCAAGCCCAGTGCCGAACAGTCCACCAGATGCGAGTCCGAACAGCCCCTGGACGACCTGATATGTGCCTCCGAATTGTTTCGTATACAGCGACTGGTCAAACGGATGCAACCAAATGTTGACGCGGTTGGCGAAGTTTGCGAACAGCTTGGCAGCGACGACAACTCCAGCGAAGAAGGCGACCGCACCGATTACGAGCCAGCTCTTGCGCCGCGTGGCAACGAACAGCATGCCGACGAACATCGCAAAGAACATGAGTGATGTGCCCAAATCGTGCTGAAGGACCAAAACGCCGAGAGAAATAACCCAGACAACAGCGATAGGGCCGAGATCGCGCAGACGTGGCCACCGCACACCGAGCACTTTCTTGCCGCCGACTGCGAGCTGATCGCGCCGGTCAAAGAGGTAAGCGGCGAAGAAGACAGCGAGGAATAGCTTGGCAAATTCGGCCGGTTGCAGTGAAAACGGACCAAAGTGAATCCAAATACGGGCCCCATTGATAGAGCGGCCAATGACCGGTAGTTCCGGGGAAATTAGCAAAATCAGGCCAATCACCATGCACACGTAACTGAACTGGCGCAGCTTGCGGTAGTCACGTAAAAAGGCGACGAGGAGCGTGGAGAGCACGACGGCGAGGCCGAGCCACATGAGCTGGCGCATCCCCGAATCGGAGTGATATCCGTTTGCTGATCGCTGGTAGTCGATGCGGGTGATTTCCGTGATTCCCAGCAACGAAAGAAGAGTAATGGTCGGCAAAATCGCTTGGCTCGCCATCGGTTGACGCCATGCCAAAATCGCATCGCACACAATGATGAGGACGAAATCAGCAAGGAGCGCATAGGCATACCGCAGAGGGACGGTCCCGGTCAAACTCATGGTCATTTGAACGAATGCAAGCAGTCCAACTGCAAATGAAGCGAGGAGCAGACCGCTGTGACGCAGACGAGAGCTGATGCTCATTTCTGATCTGCCTTCTTCGCGTCTTTCTGCTGAGCTGTGCCCTTTTTGACGTTCTTCTGGTCTGTGTGATTCTCCTGCTTTGCCTGTTTCTTGTGGCTTGGATGCTGATTCTTGAGCTGCTTTTGCTGCTGTGCCGCTTGGGAAGCCTGGTGCTGAATCTGTGCGAGATGGCGCAATGCATCCTGCTTATTTGACGCGGAAATGCCTTGCTGAAGCTGCGTTCGCCAGTCCTTCGGCAGTGACGAGATTTTCGTTGTGCTGCGATGGATCGGCTGAGACAGTTGGATACCAAATACGTTTGTGGGCACGCCGCGGAAGATTGTGACATACCCGTTGTGATCTCCGACGAAATACTGTCGGCTCGTCCACTGATATGCCCCGATCAGCCCTGCGGCCACGACCACAATGCCGATGAGGACGCCGATTGACCACCGGATTATGAGTCGAATGTGATGTTGATGCTTCGACTTTTGTTCTTCGACTTGTTCTTGTTTACGTTGATTGGCAGCGTGGCGGACATCCGGATCAGACGGATCTGCGGTTACCGTGCCATTCGACTTCTGAACGATCGGAATTTCGCTCGTGTCCGGCATGGAATCGTCTGCTTTATCATCGGCGTGAACCGGGCGGATGAGCTGGAGATCGTCGCCGATTGTCGTGTCTTTTTCGCTCACAGAATCCGATGAAACCGGAGCGTTACCGGCATTTTCTGTCTGAGTAGCCGAGGTCTCTGCCGTCGTGTCTGCTTTGCCACGTGCTGATGACAGTTGCGCCTGCGATTTCTCGTTTTTATCCGTCTGAGATGCTCTCGATGACTGAGATCCCCTCGCTGCCGCAGTGTGAGAAGCTGTGTGATCGGCGGAATCGGTGTCGTTGCTGTCGACTGCCACATCCCGACCCATAAGTAGGGCAGCTTTTTGCGCCGGTGAGGCTTCATTGCGTAATTTCGGTGCCGCTGCAACTGGCCGATGAACGACGTCAGCGATAGAATGAATGCCGTTAATGGCCGCTCCTGCGACGAGCGGAACCTGCAGACCGGCGTTGGGATTGATCAAAGTCCAATGTTCAGCCGGAGCAATCTGTGCATCGCCAATGACAGCGGTGAGGTTATCCGTATTACCGGCCTTGAGCGAAGCGTTGACGAGTTTTTGTGCGCATTGCTCGCGATCTGGGTAGCTCATCATGATTTCGCGGATCGTCGAATCTTCGAGTGGCCCACACAAGCCGTCAGAGCACAAGAGCCATCGATCGCCCGGCTGCGCTTTTCGAATGGAAATATCTGGATGCGGATCGATATCGAAGTCACCGAGCACGCGCATGACCACGTTTTTCTGTGGGTGATTGCGGCCCTCTTCTGGGGTAATGCGTCCGGTATCGATCAAATGCTGTACGTAACTGTGGTCTTTCGTGACGCGAATAAGATGTCCGTCGCGCAAGAGATATGCCCGCGAGTCGCCAATGTGAGCGATAACCCACCAACCTCGGGTGAGGGAGACGGTATCGACCGTGGTGCCCATTCCAGACAAACTCTGCTCTTTGGCGGCGCGCCCCACAATCGCATCGTGTGCAGCGAGGATCGATTTTTCCAACGTTTCCGCCAGTGAAAGGACAGAGCCACGATGTTCAGAGCGCTCAATGTGCGCCAGCGTACGAATTGCGATCGTGGATGCCGTGTCACCACCGGCATGACCGCCCATGCCATCTGCCATCGCAATAATGCGCGAGCCAGCAAAACCTGAATCCTGATTGTTAGCGCGAACATAGCCGATATCACTCAGAACTGTCGAGACGAGGCGAAGTTTGTGATCTGCCATGTTCTCACCTCAGTTCAAAAGACGTTGCACCGATTCGCACCGGAACGCGCGGAGGTAGTGTAATCACTCCATTGATACGCGCTTCATTGACATACGTACCGTTCGTGCTTCCCAAGTCTTCCAGTTTCCATTGACCAGTTGCGCGATCAGGGAAGACGCGGGCATGACGAGCGGACACATACTCATCACTCAAAACGATTGAATTCTGTGTGCCACGACCCAGCGTAATCGGCTTTCCTTCAAGCGGGACGGTATATCCAGCGCGCGGCCCGTCAATGATGACCAGCATGGTCAGCGGAGGTACCTTTTTACCAGATTGCACGGCCTCCCGGCTCTCTGTTTTGTTGACCAAGTGTGCCAAAAATGGTGACTCAATCGCATTATCTGAGCCTGGGTTTTCCATGAGCCGATACGCCGTATAGTCCTCAGATGCTGCGGAAGACTGTGGTCGTTCAACTGGGCGTGTCGGCTGTGGAGGGACTGGCATGCGCGGACCTGCCTCAGGGACGGCCGGAGCGCCGTGAGCCCTCGCATATACTTGCGCCGGATCCGTGGCGTGCTTGCGTCTGCGCGACTGGTGGCGCCGGCCCCCGTGAGAAGCCTGAAGCGAGGCATTCACGTCCTTGTGGAGGGAGTGGATAGACATCCATGCAAAAATCCACAAGCAGGCGAGAAAGCCATACTTGAGAATGGCAAAAGTGAGTTCAGTCATGAGTGCTCACGGGCTCACTCGTGAGGGTCAGAACTCGCCCAGAAGAGAATGCGAGTGCGGCCGATGGTGATCGTGTTGCCGTTGATGAGCGTGGCGGCTGGAACGAGATGCCCTTCTACGTACGTACCGTTCGTAGAGCCGAGATCGCGTGCAATGACGCCATTCTTCGTAATGTCGATTTCTAGATGATGACGAGAGATTCCCGGATCATCGATGACGATATCGCAATCAGAGCCGCGGCCGATGACCGTCTTTGTGGCAGTGAGCAAATATTGGCGGCCGGAAATTTCCAGAACAGGGAAGTCGCGAGAGCTGGACTTATCCGTCACCGGCGCTGCGTTGCCTTGAACGGACTCAGACGTGAGGCGGAAGTCACCCTTTTGAAGGTTGAGATTCTCTTCAAAAATCACCACAACAGGGCCAACGAAAGAGTAATGCTGCGTTTCCGCATACTTGGTCAGCTTGTCAGCCAACTCATTGGCCAGTGCTTCAGATCCCCACTTGTCAATGCGATCAAAGTCTGGCGTGGACAGCTCGAAACGATACTCATTCGGTGCAACCGTGCGGTCTTGACCCATCGGAGCAGCTTGAGAATCGATTTCATGCTCCAAAGCGCTCGACAAATCAACAGGTTGCAGGTCTTTGGAACCGAGACGAGAGAACATGCCGTTGACAGTTTTTTCGATGCGCTTTTCGAAGCCATCCAGAACGCCCATGTTTCCTCCGATCTCAGAGATTTTGTGCCCTGCGTACCCATCTGCGCTACACGATTTCTGTAACTTCCTATATTTTACATGGAGCAACAGTCCGACATCGGTCTGAAGGATGATTTGAAGCCGGTTTTAACAGGATTCTCACGTTTATGCACAGGGGTGGTGTCACGGGTAGGTGCCGATCCTTATTTGCTAAAATGAGATGGCACGCGTGGCGCCGATCAACGTCACTTCACCTGATAACCGCGCAGCTATCCGACGCTGGGCATTTGCTCCCGATCGGTGCGTTTGATGGCTGACGACTCCGCGGCAAACCGGAGGAGCATCATGGCCTCTGATTCTGATTCAGATACGTATCAGCGAACGGGGAAGCTGGACAAAGATCCCTCGCAGTTGAGCTTTGACGACGTCTCGCAAGCGCTCGGTACACCGCTGGGGCGTGGGCTCAGTAGTGAAGAAGCAGCTCGGCGTCTGGAAAAGTTTGGTCCGAACAAGCTCGCAAGCAAAAAGGCCGAGCCGAAGTGGAAGAAATTCCTTCGTCAGTTCGAGGATCCGCTCGTTTACTTGCTGATTGCCGCCACCATCATTTCTTTCATCACATGGGTGGTGCAAAATAATCAGCCGCACGCCGAGCATGAAGCTGTCCCAGTTGATGCACTCGTCATCATCGTTGTGCTGATCGTCAATGCGGTACTGGGATATTTGCAGGAGTCCAAGGCCGAGGAAGCTGTCGATGCGCTTGCGAAAATGACTCAGCCAACTGCTTCCGTTTTGCGTGATGGGCAGGTTCAGCGCATTAATACAACGGATATCGTTCCAGGCGATGTGCTCGTCCTCGCCGAAGGAGATACCGTCCCTGCTGATGGCCGTTTGTATCAGACCGCATCGTTGCGCATGAGCGAGGCGAGTTTGACGGGCGAATCCGTCCCGGTGGCAAAGTCGACGGCACCGCTGGCATCCGTCAAAGCGCTGGGCGATCGTACGAACATGATTTTCAATGGCACCGCTGTCACGCAAGGAACGGGTCGTGCCATTGTGACGAGTACCGGCATGCACACGCAGGTTGGCAAGATTGCGGACATGCTTTCCGCTGCCGACTCCAATTCGAAGACGCCGCTGCAAAAGGAAATGGCGCAAGTTTCCAAGGTGCTTGGCATCGCAGTTATTGCGATTTGCGTCGTCGTGATCATCGCTCTGTGGCTGTCGCAAGGCTTCCATTCCTTCGAAGATGGCATCAACGCGCTGCTGCTGGCTGTTTCTCTCGCTGTTGCAGCTGTTCCAGAGGGTCTCGCAACGATTTTGACGATCGTGCTTGCTCTTGGTGTTCAGCGTATGGCTCAGCATCATGCGATCGTCACGAAGCTCAGCTCGGTGGAAACGCTCGGTTCTGCGTCGGTCATTTGCTCGGATAAGACGGGCACGCTGACGCGCAATGAGATGACGGTCGAAACGGTGCTGTCGCCGTCCGGTCGCACGCGTTTGACCGGTTCTGGCTACGATCCGAGTGGCCAGCTGACCGACGATCAAGGTCATGAAATTCCTGCGGATGACCCGTTGCGTCACGAAGCGCGCGTGGTACTGGGCGTTGGAGCGCTCGCGAACGATGGTCATCTTGTCCATACCGATAAGGGCACGTGGGAGTGCGAAGGTGATCCGACTGAGGTATCTGTCATCGTTGGAGCACGCAAGATTGGTGCCTATCGTGGGGGCTCACAGCGTTATACGCGCGTGGGTGAAATTCCATTCACGTCCGAGCGCAAGCGCCAGACGGTGATTATGCGCGATAACGCCACTGGTTTCCTGCGCTTGTTCGCCAAGGGTGCACCAGATGTGTTGCTCAATTACTGTGACCGCATTGCTGTAGCAGGTCAGGTCCGTCCGATGACTGATGGTGACCGGGCTACGATCTTGCAGCAAGTTGCTGATCTGTCGTCGCAGGCATACCGCACGCTTGGCATGGCGTATCGTCCGCTCAACGGGATTGAGCGTGTAGCGCAGATACCAGGCATTCGTTCCAACGCAGCTGGTGACGCTGGTGAAGTGTCAGAGCAGGCTGACACGATCGAGCAAAAGTTCGTGTGGGGCGGCATGGTCGGCATCATCGATCCGCCGCGCACAGAGGTGCGTCCGGCCGTCGCTCAAGCACATCATGCCGGTATTCGCACGGTCATGATTACTGGCGATCATCCGCTGACAGCTGCACGCATTGCAGGGGATCTAGGTATCGCGCGTAAGGGTGAAAAGGCCATCACCGGTAACGAACTCGATCAGCTGTCCGGAAAGAAGCTCGACGAGACAATCGCCACGCATTCGGTCTACGCCCGCGTGGCTCCGGAGCACAAGCTCATCATCGTCAAGTCACTGCAAAAGCAAGGCAATATCGTCGCCATGACTGGCGATGGCGTGAACGATGCTCCAGCTGTCAAGTCCGCAGATATCGGTGTGGCGATGGGCATTACTGGCACCGAGGTCACGAAGCAGTCCGCCAAGATGATTCTGCAGGACGACAATTTCGCGACGATCGTCGAAGCTGTCAAAGAGGGCCGCGGAATCTTTGAAAACATCAAGAAGTTCCTGCGCTTCCTGCTCAGCTCCAATATGGGCGAAGTATTCACAGTGTTCTTCGGCGTGCTGTTGGCCGGCTGGATTGGTCTGCGTCAAGAAGCATCGGGTTCCGGCATCGTCGTGCCATTGCTTGCTGTGCAACTGTTGTGGATCAACTTACTGACGGATGCAGCTCCAGCGCTCGCGATGGGTATGGATCAAGAGTCGGATGACGTGCTCAATCGGCCTCCACGCAAGCTCACCGATCGCGTGATTGATGGAGAAATGTGGGGAGATATCTTCTTCGTCGGCTTCATCATGGCGTTTATCACGCTCTTCGGCATGGATTTGTATCTACCAGGCGGTCTTATCAACGATTACGCGTTTAATCCGTCTGCGAAGTCGTATGACTTGACAATGGCACGTACGATGGGCTTCACCATCCTCGTGTTTACCGAGTTGTTCAACGCCCTCGCCTCTCGTTCAGGAGAAGAATCTGCGTTTAAGCACATGTTCACGAATAAGTGGCTGTGGGGATCGCTCGGGTTGTCGCTTGTTTTGCAGCTCGTCGTTATTTATGTGCCGTTCCTCAACACAGCATTCGGAACGGTTCCGCTGCCGTGGCATTCGTGGTTTGAGGCACTTGCGCTGTCGTCAGTAACGCTCTGGGCAACTGAGATCCGCAAGATCTTCCTGCGGATGCGGACGAAGCGTCGTCTGGCACGTGCTGCAGCTGTGGCACAAATGAAGTAACGAAAGAAGCGACAGGAGAATGAACCAGTCGATTGCCCGTCTTCGGTGCATCGTTCGTGGACGTGTGCAGGGAGTGGGCTTTCGCTGGTTCGTTCTTCAACGTGCTCGGCGGTGGAACGTCACCGGCTGGGTACGGAATAATGATGACGGCTCAGTGTCGCTGGAGATGCAAGGTTCTCACGATGCACTTGAAATGATGCATCACGAAATTACGCACGGACCATCGTGGTCGCATGTTGAATCTGTGACGCTCACACATATTCCCATCATCTCAGGCGAGCGCAGATTCCTCGTGTTCTAACTCTTGGGAAAGCCCGTGGGATAATACAGATCACAAGAGATCACAAGAGATCCCGAGAGATCAAGAGAGGGAATAGCCATGGACGAGCAGAATAATCATCCTCAGCAGCCACAACCACAGTCACAGCCTCAGCAGCCGTGGCAGCAGCAAGCACCGCAACAACAAACATGGCAGCAGCAACAGCAGTACGGTGCGCCGCAACAACCCTCATCACCGTCCATGAATGGAAATTATGGGACTAACGGAACGTACGGGGCGTACGAGCAACCTCGTCCGATGAGGTATTACGTGTCCAGCACCGATCAAACGCTTCGTCTTGTTGCATTTGTTTTCATGCTTATTTCGTTGATCTCCACGTGTTGGCTCGTCATTCCGCTGGCGTGGACGATTCCTATGACCGTCACGTCGTGGGGTATCTACAAGGGAACAAAGCCGAACGGTGTCGCTTTCGGCGTCTGCTCACTCTTGTTCGTGTCACTCGTCGCTGGCGTGTGTCTCCTCGTTTCCACGAAGGAAAAGTAGTCAAAAGCCATAGTTAAAAGTCGGTAGTCAAGCTCAAGTAGTCCGGTTCTGTCTCTGTCCATAGATCTGTCGATGGCTTGATGTCCTGGATCGTATGGCTGTATTGCTTGTTCCTTTTCTTGTTCTTGCTCGCGTGCTTGCATGCAAGAGGGCGACTGGCTCGTTTGGCAGATTTGACGGCATATGAACCGGTAAAGTTAAAGGAGAATGCCGTAGTCGTCCTCTCAGTTGCCTGACGTGATGCGGACATAGTTGTTCGCGGCGTATGGGCAGGCAGCTGTGAAAGATGCGAAAGAAAGAAGCAGCAGTCATGCGAGCAGAACTTCAGATCCAGAACTTGATTGATCGTGAGATTGACGCCGGACGTCTGAATGGCGCCAATCTCCTCGTTTTGCGCCATGGGCACGTCGTGTACGATGTGTCAGCCGGTCAGCGCGATGCCCAGCGCACGAAGTCGTTTGATCGTTCGACGGTATTGCGACTGTTCTCACAGTCCAAGCCCATTACGGCAGCGGCAGCCATGATTTTGGTTGAACGCGGTCTCATTGATCTTGAAGAGCCGGTCAGAGATATTTTGCCGTCGTTTGCCGGTCAGCGCGCATGCAAGAGCATGAATTCCAAGCCGCTGACGGACTTCTTCACTGACGGTGCCAAGGGCGGTGCCCACGGTCAGGCGCAGCAGGATGATGAAACCGCGCCACTGACGCACCCACTCATCGTTCGTAATCTGCTCACCATGACTTCGGGACTGCCGTATCCGACGATGGCGAATCTCGCAGGTCAGCAAGTCAATGTGATTTTTAACGATATTATTCACCGCCTTCGCACGGACCACGAGATGACGACGTCTGAGTTCGCTGATCGCATGGGTCGCACGGTTCTGCACTTCCAGCCAGGTTCTCATTGGGAGTACGGCACATCTGCCGACATCATGGGCGCAATCATCGAAAAGGTGAGCGGCCAGAAGTTTGGTGATTTCCTCAAGGAGAATATTTTCGATCCGCTCGACATGTATGAGACGGCGTTCTGGGTGCCAGCTGAGCGTCGTGATCGTTTGGCTGATATCTTTGAAAACCCTGACAACCCGATGGATCCTGCCAATCGTGGGAAGCTCATCCCGTTGCATCCGGACAACCTCGGCATCGACTACGAGGCGGCACACGAACCAGCATTCCAGTCGGGTGGTGCAGGTTTGCTTTCTACTCTCGATGACTACGCGCACTTTGCAACGATGCTGCTCAACAACGGCGTGTGGAATGGCCAGCGGATCCTCTCTCCGGCAGCGGTCACGTACATGCGCACAGATGGTCTGACTTCGGCTCAACATCAAGATTTTGAAGAAGGATGGTCTGGAACCGGGTACAACTGCTTCATGCGCACGATCACCGAGTCGGGTCGCACCAGCTTTATCTCCACCCCGGGCGAGTACGGCTGGGACGGTTGGCTCGGCACGTACTTTCGCAACATTCCGGCGTGGGATGCGACGATTCTTCTCGGCGTGCAGAAGGCCAATACGGGCACAGATGGCTTCACTCGCCGACTTCGCAACCTCATTGGTGCGCTTTTGCAAGAAGAGAAGTAGAACGAGATACGGGATATACAGCGGCATCGCGGTATCAGCGATGTTACAGATATGCGGGTATCAGCGCTATCACGAGTACCACGGATACGCGTAATACGTACTCGCCGTTGATCGCAGCCGAAATGAAAGAAGATGACGAACGGTGCGCATGGCATATCGCAACGGCTCTTTGAAACAACCGGGCGGTAAGCTCGTCAACGCCCGGCTCGTCATCGATGAAGATTCTGGTCGTTTGCTGCGCGTGCAGTTTGACGGCGATTATTCGCTCGAGGCTGATGGTCTGAAGGCTGGCGAGACGGAATCTGGCGAGATAGAGCCGAATCTTGATTTCCTCGGATCCGCGCTCGCGGGAACGTCGATTGCAGGTATCTCCGTGGATTCTCTGCTCAGTGAGTTGTGTGAGCGCTGTACTCGTGCACTAGTCGCGCACCCTCATGTGCATGTGATTGGAATGACAGCCTTCGGGTTCGCAGCCGCTGTTGTAGCGGCGATCACCGGTCGCACTGTTTCGCCTTCATCTTTCCCTTTGCCAGATCGTCTTTTGCCCGATCGCGCAGGCCTGTCAGACGTTCCCGATGATGAGATTCGCCGGCGATGGAACGAGCTGGGCGTGTGGTTGCTCGATGTCGACCACACGTTGGCGCATCCGTATTCTCCGGCGATGCAGATGGCGCTTGACGAAGTGATTGCACGTGAAACGCAGCACGGCACGTTACCGCCCCTCATTCGTTTATGGCAATGGAGTGCGCCTGCGGTCATTATTGGGATGTTCCAATCGTTGCATCATGAAGTCGATGTTTCCCAGGCGCGTCGAGAAGGCGTGCGTGTTGTCCGCCGGATCACGGGCGGAGGGGCAATGTTTGTCGAGCCTGGCAACACGATCACATATTCTCTGACAGCTCCCCTTTCGTTTATTCGCGGTCTCAATGCCGAGCAAGCGTACATCGTGTGCGAAGCGTGGATGATTCATGCTTTACAGGCACAAGGAATCGATGCTCGTCACGTTCCGCTCAATGACATCGCTTCGTCTGCTGGCAAGATCGGGGGAGCAGCTCAACGGCGGTTCCCCGCACGTCCGTCTGAAAAATGGCCGGGTGCTGTTTTACATCACACAACGATGGCGTACGACATGAATGCGGCGAAAATGAACCGGATTCTCACCCCTGCACGAGCCAAGCTCGCTGCACATACGGTGACGTCGGCGGCCAAACGAGTAGATCCGATTCGCAGTCAGTCCGGTGTTTCACGTGAAACATTGATGCGTGCATGTGAACGATGGCTTGAGAAGACGGCTGGAGCCCATGTGATGACGGCACTTCCGGCCACGGTAATTAAGCAGGCACATCATCTCGCGCGTGTCAAGTTCTCGAATCCGATGTGGACGGATCGCATTCAATGACAGCTGATTTTCGTATCGTCGGGCGCTTTGCCCCAAGCCCGACTGGTCGGTTGCACCTCGGGAATATTGCGTCCATGCTCGTCGCGTGGTTGGCAGCGAAAGTCCGGCGCACGATCGGTGGGCAGTACGTCGGCGCTGGAACACGTCACCCCGGAAAAGTGGTGTTACGACTGGAAGACATTGATCTGCCGCGCGATGTGCCTGATGCCGATCAGTGGACAATGGACGATTTGCACTGGCTCGGATTGGACTGGGACGGCGCGCCGGTCTGGCAGTCCAAGCGCCTTGACGTGTACGCGTCTGTAATTCACAATTTCGAGCACATGCGGATGGCATGGCCACGTCAATGGCCACATCAGGAGAGCACGGTGCCCGAGCGGCTCGTTTACCCGTGTTTCTGCTCGCGTCGGGAATTGCATGAGGCATCGGCGCCGCAATCGTCTGATGGATTTTTTGTCTATCCGGGAACGTGCCGTCATTTTGCGACTGTTCCTGCGTCTGCTCAGCAGTGTGAGCGTCGGCATTCTCTTCGACTAGCTTTTCCACGTCCGGGGAGCCCAGATCAGACGATTTCGTTTACAGATGCTGTGTACGGCCCACAAGAATGGGACTTGCCGCGTCAAGTCGGGGATATCGTCATTCGGCGTAGCGATGGGCTTTTTGCGTACCAGCTGGCGGTCGTTGTCGATGATCTCGCTGAGGGCGTCAACCAAGTCGTGCGTGGACGTGATTTGCTCCGATCTGTCGCGATTCAAGCGTGGGTACGGCACTGTGTGTTAGCGTCTCAGGCAGGTCTCACGGATCCGCAGAAGTGGAGAAAACCGGTCATCACATCTGCACCCGATGCATTCCCGTCTGCGCAGGCTCCGGAATACGCGCATATCCCACTGTTGTGTGATCCGAGCGGACAGCGCATGGCAAAGCGCATCCAGTCGTTCGAGGTAGACACGCTCCGTCGCCATCACGTTCCACCTGACGCGGTCATCGGTTATGTGGCTGCTCTTCTTGGTCTGACGGATCCGCCGCACGGGGATGTTCAGCGATTCGAACCATGCACACCAACAGATCTGCTGGAATCATTGGATTGGGAATCTCTCATCTGCCGATTGCACGGTTCCGGATCTACTCCTCGAGCTGATATCCGTGCTGATCCGGCACGTCTTTTAGCTCGATTCGAGCTTCACTCTGACTGAGCTGAGGCCACGACTCCAATCGCATCGATAGTCAAAGCCCTCTCATTCGCTGAAGACGAACCGGGGTGAACGAGAGTGATCGACGCGGTGTGGGTCCCTGGTGCGAGCCCTCGAATTGACATAATGCACGGCCGTTCTCCTGAAGAGTGGACCAGATGTTCGCCGACCGGTTGCCCATCAGCTCGCAGGGCGATGACAGCATTTTCGCTCAGCCCAATGAAGTCAAGACCTGTGCCTGTAAATGTGCAGGACAGACTTGCGTGCGGTTGGTTCGTCCACGAGAGAGTGCGCCCAATTGTGTACATGTCTTGTCCAAAAGCGCGATGCCACTGACCTGAATAGCTCAACACATTCGGGCCGCCATCCCAATTGAGCACGTGCATGTCATCGATGAGGTGAGAGTAGAAGGGCGAGGGCGAGTCAGAGGTGACGGAAAGGTGTGCGAAATCGACAGCATCAAAGGAGCTGCCGAGCGCGATGCGGCCAAATCCATAGTCGTTGCACCCTGAGTGACTGCGTGAGGCGAGAGGTTTTCCATCGACGGTGATGCGCGCGTTATTGCTCTCATCAATTGTCAGAACACAGCGATGCCATTGACACGGATCAAACCCAGACGGCAAGAGCCCTTCCTGTTCCGTGGTGCCGTAGTGCAGTAGTTCCCACGCTCCTGACGCATAAATGCGAAACTCGACGGCCGATGTTCCCTGGCAGTTTCCTGAGCCTCGATACTGGTGAGCACCTACAGATGCATACTCTCCGGCACAATTTTCCCCGGCACAATCGTGCTGATCGGCGTGCTCGGTGTGCTCGAACCTGATATCAACGCTAAGCCGATAGTTCAGCCACCGTCCATCCCCGATGAGGAGAAGCGGATCGCCGTCGTTCCAGGCGTCTGCGACCATGTCTTGAGTGATTTGTTGGCGCATAATGCACGTGTGTGCGCCAGTCTTGCCATCTGCACCGTCTTGCGTGGTGACTGCTTCAAAGGCGCCGTTGATTGGCTGAGCAAATCGGATTGAATGACCGTCATCGTGGTTCGAGGCAGAGCTCGCATAGTTGAAATCATCTGCGTAGAGAACGTGAGAAGACGAAGAGGAGGTCGGCCAGTTGGCCAGAACAGGTCGGTCGGATGGTTGATTTCCCGTCGCTCGAGTCGTATCGCGCGTGTGAGGAAGATGCCCGACCTGGTCGCCTGTCAGATCAAGGGTTGTCACCGTCGCAATAGAGTGTGGCGCAAGGTGAATGCGGTAGAGAGAACAGTCTAAGAGCGAACGGTCTGGCTGTTCGGATGCGGAAGTCGGCTGAACTGTTCCGATCTTTTCGAGATAGTGGGCATCATACGGTTCGCCTTCGCTCGCCGCACGAGTCTGCCACACATATAACGAATGCTGAGCGGAATCGCAGTGATCAGTGGCGATGCGCACCGTCCGCGCCCGATCAGATTCATTGACGAAAACTGTTGAGAAATTGCGAGCATCAGGGGAGGCAAGCGTCATCCACGACAGAGGAGTTGCGGTACTGTGATCGGCAAGATGAGGAGGATTTCCGCCGTCGTATGGCGAGAAGGACGCCTGTGGGATCGCTCGCCAAATGCCAGCGCTGTTGGACGAGTTTTCCCATCCGAGACGGGCAAATCGAGCAAAATGAGCGAGGACGGCGAGCCCGGCATCGTAGTAAATCCAGCCGCTCCACGGATCTCTGGCGCTGACCAGTTCTTTTGATGAATATTGTGTTCCGTCATAGCAAGCGCCAATTGCCGGTTGGTATAGAGCAAGAGTCCGGCGAGAGAGGGTAAAGCCGGTGGTCAGCCAATCAGCCATCTCCAGAGCACTTCCCGGGCCTGCTAAACCGTGCGATGGTAAGGCGGATGGGCGATTGGCAGATGTCCCGAAAGTGGCTTGACCTTCTGACATCCAGATTTCTGCTTGATCTGAATCGGCGAGCTGCGTGTAATTGCCATGTTCGTCATCGGCATCTGAATAGTGGAATCCGACGATATCGACAGCACGTGTCATATCAGGATTGTGGGTCATCTCATCACCGAAAGACACAGGAGGCGTACCGACGCAATCAGCTGCAATCACGCGGATGCGATGGAATAGCTGTCGTTCTTCAGGTGACGAAAATCCTTGCTGAGGATCGTTCGCACCCGTTCCCTCATATCCCGTCTCATCTGTGCGCAGCCAGTGAGCAAACCGGCGATACAAGCTGCTATCGGGATTGCGCGTCTCGTTGGCATCAGGATTAATGGAATCGACCATGTACCCGTACGTGCGGTAAGCGATCAGAGCCGTATTTTTAAACCAAATGTACTGATCGCGATCAGTGGTGACCCATGATGGGCGTTTCCAGCGTAAAAAACTGACTTTGACGGGCTGGTCGGCAACGGAATTTGCGTCGGCGGCCATGCGAAAAGCAAATTCGCGGCGAACATTCGGCACTTCGTCCCTCCGACGCATTGTGCATGGGCATGCACCTGTGGAATTATTGCGGTCATTCCCCATTTCGATTTTGATCAGGTTAAACAGCGGATGACTGCCGGCAAAGAGAACGCGCATCATGTGCCAATATGCGTGGGGATGGTAGGTGCGGTAATCAGGCAGGAGTGTACTCGTTGAATTTGCTGAGAGAACTCCAAACCCTTTAAAAGTCAGCCCGTGAACGTTGTGGGAAGCTGCTTCGATATCTGCTCTTCTCACACAGATGGTGGCCACAGTAGCGTCAGTGCTCATGCTCATGACGGTCAGTTTAAATCGCGGTGGGTCGTGCACAAGATTCGTGCCAGTTCATGCCATCGTGTGTTTTACAATCGCCATGGAAGGTCAGCACAGTAAAGGCAGGAGATGCGATGGTCGCGTATCTGGAGCATAAGGATTTAGCAAATCAGCAGATCGATGCTCAACGAGCGCAGCAGATTCGTGATGCTGTCCGTCGTGTCCAAGACCAGATTGCTGCCGCTGAACAGAAAGCTGGTCGTGCTCCTGGATCCGTCCGTTTGCTTGCTGCCACTAAAACGCGTGATGTCGGTGAAATCCGGGCTGCTCTTGACGCGGGCATTCGTGTGATCGGAGAGAATCGTCCGCAGGAAATTCAGATTAAAGCAGAGCCACTGCATGACGATATGACTCGCCTTTCAGTTGGCTATCACCTGATTGGTCAGTTGCAGCGCAACAAGATTAATAAAGTTATCGGCGTGGTCGATACGATCGAATCCGTTCAATCCGCACAACAGGCTGAGCAAATTGGAAAACGCGTATTGGCTCACCACTATGCGCCGATCAACGTGTTTCTTGAAGTCAACGAGTCAGGTGAAGCGAGTAAATCCGGCTGTGCACCCGATCAAGCGTATGATCAGGCGCTCGCAGTGGCCCACGTCCCGGGCGTTCATTTGACCGGTTTAATGACGATTGGTGCGCATGTCGACGATGTTCACCGTATTAGCGCCGGGTTTGCGGCTTTGCGTGAGTTGCGCGAAAAGATCGCTGCCTCTGGTGAGCCGGGGACACAGCATTGTACGCAACTATCAATGGGCATGACGCATGATTTAGCGATCGCGATTGCGGAAGGTTCGACTCAGGTGCGGATTGGAACCGCGCTGTTTGGTCCGCGTGCATTTATCTGATGTTGAGCGCTTGTTTCATATTGCGCTTGTTTCATTTTGCGTCTATTCCATTTTTTATTGCGAGGAAAGTGCAGAGGTAATCTCGCTCAGGTAATCTGAAGTTATGAGAATCGCACGTTTCGTTCATTCAATTGATCAGTCTGACAGCACGCCTTCGTATGCTTTTGTGGAAAAAGATAAGTCGGACGGTAAAGATTATCTCGTCGAATTTGACGGCTATCTTTTTTCCAGCCAGCAAGTGCGTCTGACCGGCAAGCGCTACCCGGTAGATGGTGAAGGAATCCGTCTTCTGTCACCGGTTCTGCCGTCTAAAGTGTACGGAATTATGAAAAATTATCGTCAGCCAGGCGATACGAGCACGCCAGCAGCAAATGAGATGATCGTCTTTTCGAAGCCGTCGACAGCGGTGTGTGGGCCGGACGATCCAATTGTGATGCCGAAGTGGGCAAAGTCGCTGCATTTTGAGGCGGAAGTGGCAGTCGTGATCGGCCGAATGGCTCGCAATGTCAGTGAAAAGGACGCGCTGTCTCATGTGCTCGGCTATACGTGCGTCAACGATGTCACCGCGTATGGGATTGAGGGCGCGGATCCGTTTGCTGTGCGCATGAAGGGTTTTGACACTGCATGCCCACTCGGACCATGGATCCAGACTGAGTGCGACCCGGCGAATGCGCACATGCACATGATTCTCAACGGCACAGAGCAAAAAAAGGCGAGCGGAACGACGGCAAATCTGTTACATCCGATTGCTCAGCAGATCTCGTTTATCTCGTCTTTTGCCACGCTGTTGCCAGGTGATGTGATTTTGACAGGTTGCGCGGATCCGACCGGTGAGTTGCATGACCGCGACGAGGCTGTGGTCAAGGTCGATGAGATCGGTTCGCTGCGCAATATTGTCATTGCGCGGTAAGGCTACCGCACGATAAGCGTCTGCAATGCGTAGGCGCAGGAATCAAGTAACGCGATTCCTTAACTCCCCTCAAGGGCAGAACTCAAGATCGCAGTTTTGCAGGGCGGTCTTGGCGCTCTGCCCTTTTCTTTTATTCATGTTGATTTATCTTTGTTCATATTCGTTATGGGAAAGAAGGCTGGCTGATGTATTCTTCGCATCGCAGTGCCAATCAACGGTCGAGTGAACAATCGGTCAAAATCGTTGGCACCACCATAGAAATTGATGGGATTCCGCGCACGCTGATGTGCTCGTCACTTTTTCCATTCCGCATTCCGCGCTCGCAGTGGCTCTCCCGCCTCAAAGCGGTGAAAAACCTTGGATATCACGTCATTGACACATATGCGCCGTGGAATTGGCATGAGACCTCACCGGGGCACTTTGATTTCACAGGGCAAAATGATTTCGAAGAGTTTCTGCGTTTGGCATATCAGGTAGGCCTGTATGTCCTTGTGCGGCCAGGACCGTATATCTGCTCTGAGTGGGATGGCGGAGGAATTCCGGCATGGATTTCGACGGATCCGGCGCTTTCCGGCAAGTTGCGCCAAAACGACCCGGATTTTCTTGCGGCAGTCGGCCACTGGTATGATCAGATCATCCCACTCATTGCCCGTCAGCAGTATGGCCACGGCGGATCGGTTATTCTCGTCCAGGCAGACAATGAGCTCGATTTTTATGGGTGCGCTGATCCGCACGGTTACATCGCTGCTTTGGCTGGAATGATGCGCGATCGGGGAATTACCGTTCCTATCATTGCATGCGCAGGTCAGGGAGATCTGCGCGGTGCCGGATTTGGAGCTCCGGGCGTGCATCCGGCGTTCAACATCTATCCTGATGACATGACGGCGGACGTGGATGCACATGTTCGTTACCACCGTCGCGTCCTTGATCGCGAAAATGAACCGTTCATTGTCACGGAAACGAATCGCTGGCATCGGACAATCGGACGTGCTATTGGCAACGGAGTTCGGCTTGTTGGACCGTATTTGCAGGCTTCCGGGCAAGATTTGGCCGCCGGTTCGACGTTTGGCACATCTGTGACAAATTGGGGACCAGCTGATGCTCCGGAAGCTTTCATGACCGCTGATTACGACTTTGGTGGCGTCATTGATCCCACCGGCGCTGAGAGACCTGATGCCACTCGTGCTCGTCGTCTGTCAGCAATTATCTCAGCTCTTTCGGTGCGCTTGGCTGCTTCGACTTTGCCGTCTGAAAAAGCAATTCGTGAACAAGCTGAGCAATGGGGAATCGGCCGTCAGTATGCGGATCACACTGCAGCCCTCGGAGTTTTGGATCTGCATGGTGGTGGACAGCTCGTCACCGTCACAAATGTGAACTCTCAGCCGTTGACGTGCACGGTGGGGAAGGGTCAAAACCTTTCTCCTCGCCACTTGTCTCCTCACGACGGCAGTGATTCTGCAGTTGGGTCTGCCGCCGCGCCCGCCATCCAAGAATTGACCGCTCATATTGCGCCGGAAGAAAGCCGTTTGCTCGTGAGCCATGTCCCAGTCACATCCGATGTGCGGATCGTAGCCACCGATTGTGAGCTGATCGGACTGGATGTTTGCGGCGCAGACGAGATGGATCACGCACATACACAGCATGTGGTGCTGACGTTTGCGGCGAGTCCGGAAGAAAAGGATCCGTGGGCTCTGATCTCTCTGTCTGACGGTTCTCCACACCTCATTTCTGGCGCAGGAAAGCATGCGCTGGGTGACATCGTGGTCTCGATTGTTTCGTCTGACGAGCAAGAACAGGCAGAGGCAGAGAAGAAAAAGCAGGCAAGTGCGCAGGCTCCGGTTCGTGAAGTGACGAGCGTGGAGAAGGCGGATGATTCGGCCCTGAATGCTCTGTCGCTGTGGAAGTCGGCGGGATCGGATGATGGTGATCCTCAGATTCTCGAGAGACATCACATTTGGAACGGATCAGGAATTTATAGTGCAGATGTGGACGAGCAGACAGCCACACACATGCAGGGGATCGTCGTGCGCAGTGCTGCGGATGTGGTGAGTGTTCGCGCTCGTTCAGGTCAGAAGCAGGACAGCAAAGATCAGCAGGCGAACCGGACTGATTGGACCGACTGGACTGCTAACGCCGGCCAGCCATTCTGGATTCCGGTTTATGGTTCTTCTCTGCAAGTTCGTACGCAGATCTGGGGGCATTGCAACTTCGATGATTCGCGGCTTCCAGCCTTGTCTTTGCAGGCTGGGCGTGGACTGACCGGTGTTCTTGCCGTCACGCATCGCCGTTCGTATGCCACTGGTTGGCTTCTTGCAAATGCTACTCAACCGGTGACTGGGCTGACGATTGACCCACAGTACGCCCCTCGCGCACCTCTTGGGTCTCGGTCATCAACTGTGTGGCCGCGCAGTGTCACCTATCGGCACACGATCCAGGATGAATCAGGTCGAAATGATTTAGGCGGAGTGTTGGAGTTGAAAGGAACGCACGTGCGGGCACATGTCCGTATTGACGGGCGTGAAGTCGACGACATCACTCCACTCAAGCCGATGACGTGGCTCGGTCCGATCCACAACGGAAGCCTTTTAGAGGTGACGATTGATCAGCTGTGGGGAGAACCTGTGGGAGATCCAGTCTTGCTGACTGGTCCGATCGTGCACAACTGGAGTCTGCGTGCTTGCACCATCCAGGAGCTGAATTCTGCCGCACACACACTTTTCGCGCGGTCAGATGATTTTCAGCCGATTCAGTTGCCGCTCCACGTTCGTCCGGGATCTCCAGTATGGCTCCGTATCCCAATCGCTCACGTGGCATCGTCGATTCGGCGAGGGTGTGCGGTGTGTCGTTTTAAAGGAAAGAATGTGCAGATCACTGCTTTCACGAGCACGCTGTGCTTGGGGAGAATTGTGCTGTCCGGCTTTCCGGGAACCATCTTTTCCGGTGGGGATCCAGGTTTGCTGATCATCCCTGATGATGGCGATGTACTACTTCTCCTCGAAGCCACCAAGTCGCCCGGAGGAGATCTTCAGTCGATTCTTCTCGGTGGAAAAGTCGATCAAGATCGACGCTGACATCACTGAGCGCTTGGGAGAACTTCTTCCAGGCGCTCAGCGCGTTTACGCATATTTACGCACATCTAGGCGTGTGATGTGACTTCGTCTGTTTGAGTCGCTTCGTTTGTTCCCGTTTCTGCGGTTTGTGCGCATCCACACTCGCAGTCGCACGGAACACTCGAGGGGGCGGAGGCGGCTCTCTTCTCCAGTATTTTTTGCAGATCGCGAATATTCTTTTGGCTCAATGGCACCGTTTGGACGAGATGGATCAACGCTGGGCCCTGATGCATCGCGCAGATATGACTGAAAAAGTCTGATGTTTGAGCGTTAATGACTGAACTTTCACTCATCGTCGCTTCGTATACCCATGCGCGAGGTGACTGTGATGTGGTTGCATCGGATCTGAGAGTACGAACATATCCCTTTGTTCGTAGGCGCGCGAGCAGAGTTTTGACAGTAGACGCCGACCACGCATGTTGCGAGGAGACAAGGGCGATGAGACGACGCGCTGTGACGTGTTTCTCCGTCCAGATAATGCGCAAGACAGACCATTCCGCCGGCGAAATCGAATCCATGGTAACCACGATGACAAGTGTAGACGAATGTGGGCAGAGAAATACTTGAGTCGTGAACGCTCAACTTTTGGGAATAGATGAAGCCGAACTTTGTTGAAGATGGTAGAAAACGACAGAGCACAGTTTTCAGGCGCCATCCTGAGGGCTGCGGGAATAAGAAGGTTGAGCTTATGGCAGAAGAACAGAAGTACACAACAATGGCGCAGCAAGCCATCGGAGACGCGATTCAGAGCGCTTCGGCAGCTGGGAATCCGACCGTTGAACCGCTTCATGTGCTGGATTCATTGCTTCGGCAGCAAGGTGGAGTCGTCAAGGGCCTTATTCAAGCTGCAGGCGGTAATCTCCAAGCTATCGGCGCTCGTACGCGTCGGGCACTGACGGAACTTCCGAGTGCGTCAGGTGAGTCCACCACTCAGCCGTCGGCTTCGCGTCAGTTGACGGTTGCTTTGGCGCAGGCAGATAAAGAGCGTCAAGCACTTCAAGATGATTACATTTCTAGTGAGCATCTGCTGATCGGCATCGCTGTTGGCCCGAATCAGGCGTCAGATATTCTTTCGCAAGAGGGGGTCACTCCAGCCAAGCTGCGCAAGGCCGTTCCGCAAGTTCGCGGAGGTGCTCATGTGACGAGCCCGGACGCTGAAGGAATATATAAGGCGCTGGAAAAGTATTCGACGGATATGACGCGTATGGCTCGTGAGGGCAAGCTTGATCCTGTCATCGGGCGTGATAAGGAAATCCGCCGTATCATGCAGATTCTTCAGCGTCGCACGAAGAACAATCCAGTGCTCGTCGGTGAAGCAGGCGTTGGAAAGACGGCAGTTGTCGAGGGTCTCGCACGTCGTATCGTTCATGGTGACGTGCCAACTGGGCTGAAGAACAAGCGTCTCGTTGCGCTGGATTTGGCCAGCATGGTGGCCGGTAGCAAGTATCGTGGCGAATTCGAGGAGCGCTTCAAGGCGGTTCTCAACGAGCTCAAGCGCAGCGATGGTCAGGTGATCGCATTTATTGATGAGATTCACACGATCGTCGGTGCCGGTGCAGCTGAAGGCTCGATGGATGCTGGCAATATGCTCAAGCCAATGCTTGCACGTGGTGAAATCCGTCTGATCGGTGCTACCACGCTGGATGAGTATCGCAAGAACATCGAGAAGGATCCGGCGCTCGAACGTCGTTTCCAGCCTGTGATGATCGGCGAGCCGAGTGTGGAAGACACGATTGCGATTCTGCGCGGTCTCAAGCCACGGTATGAGGCGCATCACAAGGTCACGATCGGTGATGATGCACTCGTCGCAGCAGCTCAGCTGTCGAATCGGTATATCACGGATCGTCAAATGCCTGATAAGGCCATCGATTTGGTTGATGAGGCAGCAGCTCACCTGCGTATGGAACTTGATTCGTCTCCAGAGGAGATTGATGAGCTTCAGCGTAAGGTCACACGTCTGCAGATGGAGCAGATGCAGCTCAAGAAGGCAACCGATGCTGCTTCCAAGGAGCGTTTGGCTCGTATTAATAAGGACTTGGCAGATAGCCAGGAGAAGCTCTCAGGGCTGAATGCGCGCTGGAAGGCTGAAAAGACGAAGCATGAGGCTGTCGGCGATCTCCACAAGAAGCTTGACAAGGCCAAGGTGGAAGCCGATAAGTTCACTCGTGAAGGAGACCTTGCAAACGCATCGCGGATTCTCTATGGAGAAATCCCTGAGTTGCGCTCGCAAATGGAAGCGGCAGAGAAAGCCGAAAAGCAGGCTGCTTCCACCGGGTCTGACAGCAACGGCGAGCCGATGGTTCCGGATCATGTGGACGCGCAGTCTGTTGCGCAGATTGTCTCCGAGTGGACGGGCATTCCAGTTGGTCGTTTGACGGAAAGCGAAGATCAGAAGCTTCTACGTATGGAAGACTATCTGAGCAAGCACGTCGTCGGTCAGCCAGAAGCCATCAAAGCGGTTTCTAACGCCGTCCGTCGTGCGCGTGCTGGTGTCTCTGATCCGAATCGTCCGACCGGGAGCTTTATGTTCCTCGGCCCAACCGGTGTGGGCAAAACGGAGCTCGCCAAGGCGCTCGCTGGGTTCCTGTTCAATGACGAGAACGCAATGGTCCGCATCGATATGTCTGAGTACATGGAACGTGCGTCGGTCTCGCGTCTGATCGGTGCTGCTCCTGGTTACGTCGGCTATGAGCAGGGTGGTCAGCTCACGGAAGCGGTACGACGTCGTCCGTATTCGGTCGTGCTGTTCGATGAGGTTGAGAAGGCGAATCCGGAGGTCTTCAATCTGTTGCTGCAGGTGCTGGATGACGGTCGTCTGACGGATGGTCAAGGCAGAACCGTGGACTTCAAGAACACGATCCTGATTATGACGTCGAATCTCGGCGCACAGTATCTGATCCGCGACGATATGGATAAGGACCAGAAGCGCAAGGCTGTGATGGACGCTGTTCATCGCCAGTTCAAGCCAGAGTTCTTGAACCGCTTGGATGACATCCTGATCTTCAACTCGCTCACTCGCAACGAGCTCTCCAAGATCGTGGATATCCAGGTTGGGCTCTTGGCCAAGCATCTCACAGATCGTCGGCTCACACTCGAGGTGACGAAGTCCGCGAAGCAGTGGCTTGCTGATCTCGGCTATGATCCGGCATACGGTGCTCGTCCGCTGCGTCGGCTCGTTCAGACGGAAATTGGCAATCAGCTAGCAAATATGCTGTTGGCTGGCAAGATTCACGATGGTGATACCGTCTTAGTCGATCACGTGGGCGATGGCGAGCATCTGACCCTTTCGTCTATGCCGGATGATCCGCTTGCCGGAGCCGACGGTGTCGATCAGGAAAGTCAGCAAGGAGTCGACGCGTGAGGTAAAAGCACGAAGTGAGGAGCGCAGAGTGAGGAGCGCGGAGTAAGAGACCTCAAGGGCATCCTTGCGGGAGGCTTGTCGGAGAGAAACGAACTCTCTGACAAGCCTCTTTTATATGCAGAGCGGCGTGCATAGGCGGAATTGATATATAAAGCTGGGTGCGCACAGCACATTCAGCATATTCAACATATTCAGCACACTCAGAGAGTATGCATTTCACGAATACTACGGTACGGGACAAGTCATTTTCATCCATATGCTTCAGCGCAATGATGGAAGTATCAGCCTGAAAAGAGGTCAAAAGGCCAGTGATCTCTTTTCAGACATCACGTCAAAGCAATGAGTAGGTACTCGTTGCTGGAGTCAATGATCACGATGGTCACCTCTGTGTGACATTTTCTGAAAGAAGACATCATGACTGATACATCCCGCACTTCATCTACAGCGTCCGCATCATCTGCATCCGTTCCGACCGTCACACTCAACGACGGTCACACCATGCCACAACTGGGATTTGGTGTTTTCCAAATCACCGATCTTTCCCAGGCACAAAAAGCTGTTGAAGACGCGCTCGCAGTAGGCTATCGGTTGATTGATACGGCCACTGCTTACGGCAATGAGAAGGCTGTTGGAGCGGCTATTAAAGCGTCCGGCATTCCGCGTCACGATATTTTCTTGACATCAAAGCTGTGGATTAACGAATTCAGCTACGAAAAGGCACAGGCCGGCATCGATCAATCGCTTGAAAAACTCGGCACTGATTACCTTGATTTGTACTTGCTCCACCAGCCGTATGGCGACATCGCCGGAGCATGGAAAGCGCTTGAGGAAGCGCAACAAGAAGGTAAGATCCGTTCGATCGGTATCTCCAACTTCTGGCCGGATCAGGTCAAGAACCTTGAGTTGATGGCACGCGTCAAGCCAGCAGTCAACCAGATTGAGCTCAATCCGTGGTTCCAGCAGAAGCAGTCAGTCGACTTCCTCAAGAACGAGGGCGTACAGCCGGAGTCATGGGGCCCGTTCGCCGAGGGTAAGAATCACATCTTTACCGACGCACGCATTGCCAAGATTGGCGCTCGCTATGGCAAGACCAATGGACAGGTGATCCTTCGTTGGCTGTTGCAACGTGGAATCGTTGCGATCCCGAAGACAGTGCATCGCACACGTATAGAGGAGAATTTCGATATCTTCGATTTCCAACTTTCGGATGACGATATGAAGGCGATGAATTCGCTCGACACAGGTAAGAGCCAATTCTTCGACCATCATGATCCGGTGGCCATCGAGAACATTTTCGGATCTTCGTTGCGTCAGCTCAATATCTAAAACAACGGCGATGAATCTTCTGATTCTTGAGCTTACGGTCAGAATCGCCTGGTGCGCTAATCCGGCGTACTCATTTCCGAGGGCCAGAGACGGGTCATGTCACGGATGAGTGGCATGACCTTTTTCTTGTGTGAAATGAGATAGGTTCCGTACACGTCGACGCGGTTGGCGGGGTCATCGATGGGGACTGTCACACGATCGTCTCGCTGTGAGTGCTCATCCTGTGAGAGATTACTGATAAACGTCGGAAATACAGATGAGTTCTGCAAAATGAGGAGCGAAGACAGATCTTGCTGATACATGAATCGAGCGCCGGGGATATTGTCCTCGATAATCTTTTTCCACTCGCCGATATCGGTGACGACAAGGAATTGCTGGTCGTGCAAATCTGCGAATGTGACTGAATGGCGGCTAGCGAGATCAGAGAACTTATTGACACACACGGAAAGGTGCTCGGAGCCGATGAAGGCAGACTCGATCGCATCGCTGTCACTGACCGCAGATGACGTGAAAATCTCTTCAGATGTGAAGATCAGTGCGTCAGTGTAGTGCCGTAGACGCGGAATCACTTGATTGGGCTGGCACAGTTGATGATCGAGGGAGGTATGTGGCAAGGTGTCCACAGAAGTGCCTGCAGAGGCGTGCGTATGGCCGTGCGCTCGAGAATGCGGAAGAGTCTGCATGCGATCGAGCAACATAAGTGGACCCGGAAGTGTGGCACCGATATGCAAGTGAGCTGCATCGTCGTGAGCAGAAACATAGCCGCGAACAGTAGCAAGCGAGTCGGCATATAGTTCGAGAATGCGCCGTGCGTATTGCGCATATATTTTCCCAGCACGGGTCAGCACAAGTCGATTGGGCCGATGATGGAACAACGGCACGCCGAGAGTGGATTCGAGATGCTGAATACCGCGAGTCACGGTCGGCTGAGTGAGGTGAAGTGCGTAAGAAGCCGCGGCGAGTGTGCCAAGCTCATTGAAGGCGACGAGTTCCTTGAGTTGAGTCACAGAAACGGTCGGATTGGTTGTTTCGTTGACGAGTGTTGTGAGTGGAAGATGATCTGGACTCGACGGTGAGCTGACTTCATGTGAAGTATTCATCAGTTGCATACTAGCGTGAGGAATCGGTAATTTTCAAGGATTTCACGCGGTTTCATACTGAGATGGTGAGGGCACAAAGAAGCGTCCTTGACTTAAAGTGCTTGAAGAGCGTACACAGTGCATAGTGTGCAATTCGTATGAGAAGGAGACACGATGGCACAAGAAATGATAGGGGAAACAGGAAAGCGCTCAGCTCGTCAGACAGCAATTCTGTACTTTTCTGTATCGGGAACGACGGAGACTGCGGCACAAGCAATTCATCGCTGTATTCCAGGGTCGACGCTTATCCGTTTGGAGCCGCAACAGCCGTATGGTGACTACGAGTCTACGACCAAGCGCGGTGACGTCGAGCGCCAGCAAAATATTCATCCGGCCCTGAAAAATCTCCCTGATCTGACGAAGTATCAGAATATTTTCATCGGATTCCCAACGTGGTGGGCGCGGCCGCCGATGGTAATCCACACTGTGTTTGACGTTGTGGATCTTTCAGGTAAGACGATTATTCCATTTGCAACGTCGATGGGTACGTCGATTTCGGAGTCGATGCCAACGATGCGTCAGCTAGCCGCATCCGCTCATGCCCACATCACCGATGGATTCCTGTACAACGGTGATCAGTCAGCATTGCAATCATGGTTGCAACAACTAGGTTTTTGAGGACTTGGCACTTCAAGCACTTGAAGGGATAAGACGATTGCTATGGACACTCATAACACACAGAAACCTGGTACAAAAGCCGCTGCGCGTTCGTCAATGACAGCACGCGTGATTGGCTTTGTTGTCGCTGCAGTCATTGTCATTGCAGCAATCGTCAGCTTTGCGGTCATTCGCTCGCGTTCTTCTGCATCGCACTCTTCCTCGCCAGCAACGAGTACTTCTGCTCCAGCGGGGAAGTCATCTGCACGCTCAACGGTGAAGCTGGGAAATGGGAAGATTCTCGTCATCATCTTCTCCTCGAAAAACGCGATTTATGGCCGGTCAAAACCAGCGAAGATCGGTAACACCATGCGCATCGCTGACATGATTGTCGCCGATACCGGTGCAGACAAATATGAGATTGTGCCTGCGCAGGATTACACGGGTGCATATCAGTCGATCGTTGACCGAGCTCAAAAGGAGCAAGATAGCAACGCTCGACCAGCCATCAAGAATCCGTTGCCGGACGTGTCGCAGTATTCCACCGTGTTTGTCGGCTCACCGGTGTGGTGGGGTGAATATCCGATGGTTGTCCGCACCTTCCTGGACAAGGAAGATCTCAACGGTAAGACAGTCATTCCGTTTGCGACGAGTGAAGGCTCTGGGCTTGGCAACTTCCAAGACCAGTTGCGTCAGCAATATCCGAAGGCAACTATTCGCGACGGCTTCTATGCCGAGGGGTTGCAGGCAGCGCAAGCAAAGCCTGATGTCGATCACTGGCTTCGAGGCCTTGGCCTCATGAAGCACTGACTCTGGGCGGATGCATTCAATCATGATGTTTCACGTGAAACATTCCGTGGCGACTGTCCTAGCCTGGGTTCTTTGTCTCGTCGTTCTACCTCTCCCGTTGGTCAGATTCCTCGACGCAGGACTCGTCGACGCCCCACAGAGAATCCTCGTCACCGACCTTGGTCTTCTCGCGTACGTGTGGTGGCTCGTTGCAACAGCGCTATCCACGCGTCCGCTCTGGCTCGAAAGAGCGATTGGCCTCCCATCGCTGTACTTTCTCCACGGAGTGCTTGGCGTAGCGGCGCTCATATCGGCGGGTCTTCACGTGCTGTTTTCTACGACTTTTCATGCACTGACTCGTGTAACTGGCCTCAGCGCGTGGTACATCGAATTGTTCACTGTGCTCGCCGCAATCGTGTTTCTCTCCGGTTGGATTACTGATCGCGTTGGGTGGATGCGTCGA
Organism: uncultured Aeriscardovia sp.; assembly: GCA_903789525.1. GTDB lineage: Bacteria > Actinomycetota > Actinomycetes > Actinomycetales > Bifidobacteriaceae > Aeriscardovia. The sequence continues at coordinate 1,058,490 of CAIFER010000001.1, read as the reverse complement.
TTCCGTCGCTGGTGGGAGAAGGTCATCACTCATGAGGTGAGCGTGTGGATCCATCGCCTGAATTTCGTGGCAATCGCACTTATCCTGATTCATATTTCTTCGATCCCGCGCGTCAACCGCCTGACTGGCTTCATAATCGTGCTGTGGATCTATTCCGCCCTTTCACTTGGCACGTATGCGTGGGCAAAGTTCGTTGCGCCGGTCGCACCAAGTCGGCAAGGGACGGTTGTAGCGAATACGACTCTGACACCTTCTACGTGGCAGATTGGCATCGCGCTTGATTCGCATGCGCGTCTACCTCAGCCGGGAGATTTCTATTTCATCTCGTTCCACGGCGTACCGCACTTTTCGAGCGTGGCTCATCCGTTTTCTGTTTCGTCGTTGGATCGAGCCAAGCACACAGTGACGTTTACCATTCACGCGTCTGGGGATTTGACGGCTCGTATGGGGGATGTTCCCACAGGTACTTCGGTATTGCTCGAAGGGCCGTTCGGGCAGTTCGACAAAGAAATTGAACGCCATGCAGATTCGCCACTCGTTCTGATTGGCATGGGAGCCGGTATTGCGCCACTTCTCGGCATTGCTCAGACGTGGGCAGGTAAGCGTCAGATATGCGTGCTCGATATCGTCTCACGAAAGGCTGATCTGTATTACGCTCGCGACTTTGAATCGTTGACGGGCGTGGAGTTCCGCTCTCATCTTCATCGTGTTACTGCAGAAGATGTGCGGCAGATGGTGAATCCCGATCTCCTTGCGCGAGGATTGTTCATCGTGGTGGGACCAGCCGCGGGCGTCATCGGTACAGAATACGTGTTGCGAAACTGTGGCGTTGCGCGGAATCGTCTGTGTGACGAGCGCCTCACCATGTGAATTGACACCATGTGGTTGAGATGTGGCTTAATTAGTCTGCGATGTGCGCGCGATAAAAATTCTTATATGAACGGGATGGTGTCGGTCCTCGCTGGCCTTGATAGTGTGAACCGACTCCCTGTGATCCGTATGGGTGTTCGGCAGGGGAGCTCAGCGAGAAGAAGCAAATTTGGCCGATTTTCATGCCTGGCCACAGCTTGACCGGCAACGAATTGACGTCTGAAAGCTCGAGTGTGATATGCCCGTCGAATCCTGGATCAATGAAGCCCGCAGTCGAATGTGTCAAGATGCCAAGACGGCCAAGTGAGCTCTTTCCTTCGAGTCGAGCGCCGAGTGAACCTGAAATATGGATGTTTTCGAGTGTCGAACCGAGCACAAATTCACCTGGATGCAAGATCATCGGCTGATCGGCGTCGACAGAGAATTCCTCAGTGAGTGCTCCTTGATTTTCGGCCGGATCAATGCACGTGTACTCGCGGCTGTTAAAAATGCGGAAGAACCGATCGAGCCGCACATCAATTGAAGCAGGCTGAATCATCTCTGGAGTGTATGGGTCAAAGACGATGTCGCCAGCGTCCATTGCTTTTCGAATATCGCGATCGCTGAGAAGCATGTGACACCTGCCTTCGCTCTATTTCACCACCGAGAAGTTTGTTGAACGACTGTTTGGCGACTATTGATAACTGTTTTTATGACGCTTTCGAGAGTACTCCCTCTGCAATACCGCCAGCGTGAGCCTCGATCTTCATGATCTTCGCTTGAGCCTTAGCTTGCACCTTGCGGGTCTTTCGCTCAGCTTTCGATTCAGTTTTGTGGACTTTGCGAGCGACCTTCTGCGCAGCCTTGAGCTCATGCTCGTGTTCGCGTTCACACTGCTTTTGGTGAGCTTCCCATCGCTTCTGCGCCTCCGCTCCCTCAAATTGCAGGTGCGGATCTGCACTCATTCGGCTCAGTCCGTTCCACGCAAGGTTGACGATATCCGCGGCGAGTTTCTCTTTGCTTGCTTGATGGTGAGCAGCCCAGTATTGACCGGTATAAACGACCATTCCCACGAGCATTTGCGCATAAAACGGAGCGGAATCGACTGGAATGTGATGAGCACGGAATGTTTGGGACAGCAAGTTTTCAACCCGGCTACTGATGTCGCCGAGCAAAGAGCTGAAGGAACTATCTGACTGCGTGACCGGCGAGTCACGAGTGAGGATTTGGAATCCGTCGCCATCCTCATCAATATATGTGAGCAGGGCAAGTGCTGCTTTTTCGGTCAAATGACGCGGATGATCGTCGGTTTGCTGGAGGGAAGTGGTGAGCATGTGCGTCAATTTGCGCATTTCACGATCGACGATGACGGCGTACAGTCCTTCTTTCCCACCAAAATGCTCATACACAATCGGCTTGCTGACGTGTGCGTTGGCAGCGATTTCCTCCACGCTGACGGCCTCATAGCCTTCACGCGCGAAAAGTGACCGGCCTACGCTAATCAGTTGTTCGCGACGCTGTTGCGCAGTCATTCTCTCTGCTCGTGCCATGTACATCATTTTCCACAGGCACTGTGACGATTTGTTCGATGAAGATGCCACTCATGGCGCGGATCAACGAAATATAGGGAAGTATTCGTCCACAGGCATAGGAAAAGTTTGGTGAAGGCAGAGATGGTGGCACTATGGAATTGTGATCATTATTCTTCTGTGCTGGGCTGCTGTGATCGCTGTCCTGCTGATCGCCGTACTGGCGTTGGCGCGTGCTGAGTCGTATTCAGATGCGCTCTCGTCTCATATTCCTGATGGGTTTGAGTGGCATCAGCGCCGCATCCGTGAGGCAGAGAAAAAGCGAGGAACAAATCGCGTTGTAGCACCGGGTTTGGCGATTGCGCCGGCAGTGCATGTTCGCCCTGGTTCGACCGCTGATCCAGCGAGCTCGTACTGGCAAGGTGCATCGCAGCCTGTCATTGCAACGAGTCACAACGTGGTGGAAGTCCATGCATTTGGACGGCCTACTCCGCTCGAGCCGGAACGCACTGGAGGGCAGACTGATGAGGCTGATGTCCAACGTACGCAGTCGGCTCAGCGCACTCGCACACAGCGTACTGCTACTCGGTTTACTGCTGCGGCTCCTGCACAACGCGCTGCTACGTCTACTCCCCTTCCAGCGCCGCATCCGCGAGTGACAGTCCGGACATCGCCAGCCGTTGTCCCAGCATGGATACCGTCGCCACACCCAGATCGTCGGACGACTGAAGAGAAAGCACAATCACCTGCACTCGCCAATCTCGTCTCAAAGACGGAGAAGGAATCTGCACGCAGAGATCTGCAGAAAAATACGGGCGAAAACACAACTGAAGAACGCTGAAATCAGGAGGAATGAATGGCTGACTGGGTATGGATTGTTATTGCTGTTGTCGCTCTCATTGCGATTATCGGCGTGATTGCAGGTGTAACAGCACATCGTCGTGCGCAGCAGACGCACACTGCAAACAATGCGCACACCGTGCACAATGTGGAGCAGCAAGAGCAACGGGAGCAAAAGAAGCAGGCGCAAGCGCCATCGCAGCCAAGTGCACAGCCGCAGTCGAATGCGCACCCACATCAACCTGCGTCGTCACCGAAACCAGCGCAGTCAGCGCCATCGGCTCCATCACCGTCATCGGCTCAACAATCTGCAACTCAACAGCTTGCGGCTCCTGAAAAGTCAGCGTCCCGTCTCGTCCGTCTGCGCTCGCGGCTTGCTCATTCCCGCAATCCCTTTGGCGCCACGCTTTTGCGCATTCTTTCGCGCGATACGTTGAGTGAGGAAGATTGGGAGGACGTTGAAGATACGCTCCTGATGGCAGATGTCGGCGCGGATGCAAGTGAGCATATCGTCTCTCAGTTGCGGTCGGATTCACGTGTCACCGGTCAGCATGATCCTCAGCAAATTCGTGCGCTTTTGCGAGATCAGCTCTTAGATGCAATCGGCAGGGATACTGATCGGCAGCTTGAAGCTTTGAAGCCGTCAGCCCAAGGGAAACTGTCAGTCATCATGATGGTTGGCGTTAACGGCACTGGCAAGACAACGACAGCAGGCAAACTCGGTCGACTCTTCGTTGCTGAGGGAAAGAAAGTTGTCATGGCCGCTGCTGATACGTTCCGCGCGGCTGCAGCAGAGCAGTTGGAGACGTGGGCTCATCAGTCGAGCATTACTGTCGTGCGAGCTGATCACGATGGTGCGGATCCAGCGTCGGTCGCATTTGATGCAGCTCACCAGGCGAAGGAATCTGGTGCAGATGTACTGATCGTGGATACCGCTGGTCGTCTGCAAAATAAGCGCAACCTCATGGATCAGCTGGGCAAGATTCGGCGCGTGATTGAAAAGACGACACCGGTTGGCGAAGTTTTACTCGTGCTAGATGCGACGACTGGTCAAAACGGAATGGAACAAGCACGTGTCTTCGCTCAAGCAATTGGCATTACGGGTATTGTGCTCACCAAACTCGACGGCTCAGCGAAGGGCGGCATTGTTCTTTCTGTCCAAAATGCTTTGAAAGTACCTGTTAAGCTCGTAGGTTTGGGCGAAGGCCCAGATGATTTGGCTGTCTTTGATCCTGCTACTTTTGTGGACGGGATTTTAGGCGACCGCAACTGATGAAAACCTGTTGAGCGCACAAGATCGTCGGAGGGATTGTCATGGAGTCAGCAAATATTCTGTGGATGCTGGTGTGTGCATGCCTGATCTTGCTCATGGCCATTGGAATTGCCTTCTATTACACGGGCCAAACACGGGTCAAGAGTGCGCTGAATATGGTGATGCTCACCATTACATCGATTGTTGTCACCCTCATTGTGTGGAGTCTGTGGGGCTGGTCGATTGCACAATCTGGGTCAGATGTCATTGGCTTATTTGGTGACCCGGCACACGGCTTCCTTTTGCGTGATGTTGTGACAGGTAATCCGGCGGCCGCTGGTGCAAAAGGTGGCTCGTATACGGCGATCACTGCGAAGGGGAGCGCTTTACCGCAGTTGACGGTCGCACTCGTCGGAGGGCTTGTCGCTGTCATTGCAGTTGATCTGATCACCGGTGCCCTCGCTGAGCGTATCAAGGTCAGCACGTGGATGGTGTTTGTCGTCTTGTGGATCACGCTCGTCTTTGCCCCACTGGCACACATGCTGTGGAACGGATCAGGGTTGCTGTCGGAGCAAGGTGCACTTTCACACTTGCTCGGTACGCGAATCCACGATTTGGCAGGCAGTTCAGTCGTATGGCTCGTCGCAGGCGTTTCAGCGCTTGCAATTGTGTTGATCATCGGTCAACGGCGCAATTTCCATGTCGTTCCACTTAAGCCACACAACATGGTGATGACGTTAGTTGGCGGACTCATCATGTGGGTTGGTTTCCTCGGTTTTGTAGGGAGCCGTGAAAATTCGGCAAGCCCGGTTACCGCATATGCCATGACGAGCGCGCTCCTTGCCCCGGCTGCATCATGCGTGGGCTGGATGATCGTCGAGAAGATTCGGACGCATCATTTTACGGCTCTTGGTGCTGTCTCCGGTCTCGTGTCGGGAATGGCAATGATTTCCGCCGGCGCTGATTCAATCGGACCGCTCTGGGTTTTGATCGCCGGTTTGTTCACGGGCATTATTTGCAGCTTCTGTGCATCGCTCAAATATCGCTTCGGTTACGATGATTCGTTTGACGTCGTGCCACTGTGCGGTATTTCCGGCTTGCTCGGCATCCTCTTTGATGGTCTGTTCGCGCAGTCAGGCGGATTGCTCGCAGGTGGCGGTTTCGCGTTGTTCGGGGCAGACGTGCTCGCATGCCTCATCGTGATCTTCTGGGCTGGCGTATGGACGGCCGCAATTGCCTTCGGTCTCGAAAAGACGATGGGTTGGCGAGTAGCTGAGCGTGATGAGGATCTCGGCATCGATATCGTTGACCAAGGCGAGAGTGCATACGATTTTGACGATTACACGAATTCGGTTTATCAGGGGTCTCAACGATGAAATTAGTGACAGCGATTTTCAAGCCTGAGCGTTTGGATGCTGTAAAAACCGCATTGGCGCAGGCTGGTGTACACGGAATGACTTTGAGCCCGGCACGTGGATTCGGGCATGAGACAGGTCACCAGGAAATCTACCGGGGAGCGCGCTACAACGACGATCTCATTGTTCGCCAACGGCTCGAAGTGATTGTGGCGGATGCCGATGTTGATACGATCGTCTCAACGATTGTGAAACAGGCGCGGACTGATCGCGTCGGAGATGGATTCGTGTGGGTGACGCCGTTGGATCGGGTGGTGCGGATTCACACGGGCGACGAAAATGAGAAGGCGCTGTAACCAAAAACCAGAAAAGGTGAGGGCATGGCAGAGGACAGTGTATTCGACCGGGTCCCGCCGCATGATACGGACGCTGAGCAGGCGGTCTTGGGCGGAATGCTCCTGAGCAAGGATGCAGTCGGCGAAGTCAGTGAGCAAATGGACGGCTCCGACTTCTACGATCCGCGCAACGAAACGATTTATAACCGCATTACTGCGATGTTTGCAGCCGGATTGCCGATTGACACCGTGCTCGTGGCGAATAATCTGCGCGAGCATCAAGAGCTTGACACAGTCGGTGGGCCAGATTACCTCAATCACCTCATCAGTACGGTTCCGACGGCTGCGAATGCAGTGTATTACGCAAATATCGTGCATCAGAAAGCTCTGCTGCGTGCGGTTATCCGTACCGGTACGAAAATTACGCAGATCGGCTACGATGCGGGCGATGAGTCGGCAGCTGACGTCGTCAATATGGCGCAGAGCGAAGCATACAAGCTGGGCGAATCGAAAGTTAACCAGGATTACGAGCAGATCGGCGAAGTCGCTAAAGGTACGCTCAAACAGATCGATGACATCCAGAACAACCGCATTGCGCAGGGCATTAGTACAGGCTTTCAGCAGATCGATGAATTGACGAATGGCTTGCAGCCGGGCCAGCTCATCATCGTTGCAGGACGTCCAGCAATGGGCAAGTCGACGCTTGGTATGGATTTTGCACGCGCTGCCGCGTTCCACCAGCATTTGACGACGATCGTCTTTTCTTTGGAGATGAGCAAATCCGAAATTGCACAGCGTGTCCTGTCGGCGCAAACGAACATCCCACTCACCGCTTTGCGCGATGCTCACGGTCTCAATTCGCAAGATTGGGATCGCCTGAACAATGCGATTGACCAGTTCCAAGATGTTCCACTGTTGCTCGACGATTCGCCGAACATGAGCCTGATGGAGATTCGTGCGAAGTGTCGTCGTCTGCGCCAGCCAAGTCAAGGCAAACTGTCACTCGTCATCATCGATTATTTGCAGCTACTCAGTTCAACGGCTCCGGTGGAATCTCGTCAGCAGGAGGTGTCTGAATTCTCGCGTGCGCTTAAGTTGCTCGCGAAGGAAATTCAAGTGCCGGTCGTAGCGCTGTCGCAGCTTAATCGTGGTCCGGAAATGCGTCAGGACAAAAAGCCAATGTTGTCCGATTTGCGTGAGTCTGGCTCTATCGAGCAGGATGCAGATGAGGTGTTCCTCGTCCATCGTCCAGAGTTTTACGATCCCGACGATCGGCCGGGCGAGGCAGATATCATTTTGGCGAAAAATCGTAATGGTAAGACGGGAACGGTCACGCTCGGTTTCGATGGTGCGCACTCTCGATTTACGAGCATGGCACCGAGTTCCGCGCAGGGCGTGTAAGGAGACGCGATGGCACATCAGTCGATGTCGGCATTTGAGACCACGCCACAGCAAGATCGCGCAATTCGTGCGCGTCATGAGGCACGTGCGCGTCGATCAGCATGGAAGGCTGGGCTGACTCCGACCCTCGGAAAGCTCGTTCGCCATATTGCACAAATTCGTGGCGGTGGCTCGTCTTTCCCTGGCATGGTTGTTGAGAAGTTTGATCCCGGATTTCTGTCGCGAACAATTGCTCAAATGCCACTCGGGGCACTCGTTGTTTCCGGCACCAACGGAAAAACAACGACGACTCGCATGATTGCTTCGTTGCTTTCATCGCTCGGATTGCGTGTGTTCACTAATCCGACGGGAGCAAATTTTGTTCGTGGCGTCATCAGTTCGCTGATTCCACAGGTGAGCGCGTCCGGGAAAATCGACGCAGATATTGCGGTTCTCGAGCTCGATGAGGCATATTCGGTCAAATTCGTGCAACAAGTTCGTCCGCTGTTCAGTGTGCTGCTCAACGTCATGCGCGACCAGCTCGACCGGTTTGGCGAAATTGATACGACGGCCCGACTCCTTTCCCACGCGGCTGCAGCCACGACGAATACGGTTGTTCTCAATCGTGAAGATCCCCTCATCAGTGGGTTGGCACGTATGGTGTCTGCGCCGGCGTCGGTGCGCTATTTCGGATTGGCAAACGATCGCCTGCGTGCACTGTTTCCTAACGATGACGATATTCATGTGTCGGATAAGGATCTGCTTCGTCGGCATGAGGATCAGAGTGACCTGCCTTCTGCTGACGTCACGCTTGCTGGAGTTCGCGCGGGATCAGCTGATTTTCAAATTGATGGTGTTCAGCGTTCGACATCTGTGCGACTGTCGGGGGTTTATAACCTCTTTAATGCGGCCGCAGCGCTGACAGCTGTCCGGGCTGTTGCGCGTCAGGCAGGTGAGATTGCGCAGAAGGCTACGCACAACGCTGCTCACAGTGCTGCTCGCGATCAGTCAGATCAATCAGATCGGGTGACTATGTCGGCTTCTCGTATCGAGCGGCTGAAACAGTGCGAACAAGCCGCTTCGGATGATGATGTACTCCTGAATGCGCTCGCGCATGTGACGCCAGCATTTGGTCGCGGTGAAACGATTCATGTGCGTCAGAAGACCGCTGATGGAGCGACAAAAAGCGTCCCGGTTGAAATGGTGCTCGTCAAGAATCCGGGTGGGTTCCGTTTGGCATTGCGTTCTTTTGATCCTCACGGCACTGATACGATGATCGCAATCAACGATCGGGATGCAGATGGTCGCGATATGAGCTGGCTGTGGGACGTCGATTTCACGTCGTTACGAGGCCAGTCAGTGACGGAGGTTTCTGGAATTCGTTGTTGGGACATGGCTCTTCGCCTCGGATATGACCGTGTTCGCGTCGGCGATATTCAGCAGGATCTCAGTGCCGGATTGCAACATTTTCTTGCGGCGAATCCTACGAAACCAAAGCGGATCTTTTGCACATATACGGCAATGCTGGCGTTGCGTCACGATTTAGCTCGCAGTGGAGAAGCTGACGTTTCTGACGTGGGGGTGGGAGCATGAGCATCAGTGAGACCGGCAATATGAGCAATACGAGCAGTGATACGAGCACTATGAATAGCTCAAATAGTAGCAGCGACGAAACCGCACAATCCACTGAACAATCTGCCGTGCAATCCACCAAACGGGCTGCACGACCGATCGACGTGATGACGCTGTACCCGCGCGATATGAATATTTATGGGGACACGGGCAATTTGCTGGTCATTACCCGACGACTTGCTCTGTACGGTTACCAGCCCGTTGTGCATGCGTATAACCAGGGCGATCCGTGGCCAGAGCATATTGATCTCCTCCTCGGTGGGGGCGGTCAGGATTCGGGCCAACGCAAAGTGCAGGAAGATCTCATCAAGCGCGGTCCTCAGCTGCGTGATTTGGCTTCTGCTGGCGTGCCGATGCTCTTGGTATGCGGTTTGTATCAGCTGTTTGGCGCATATTTTCAGACGATGGACAGCGATCGAATTCCAGGCATTAACGTTTTCAATATGGTCACGATCGGCTCTGCTGAACGGCAGATTGGCAATATCGTTGAGGAGAGCCGCGAATTTGGCACGCTTGTCGGCTATGAAAACCACTCTGGACGAACATTCCTCGTTGCAGAGAGCTCGACAAAACCGCTTGCGCTCGTTCGCAAGGGAGTCGGTAACAATCCCAAAACAGGGACAGAAGGCGCTCGCGTTCATAATGTGATCGGAACGTATTTGCATGGACCGTTGTTGCCGAAGAATCCGAAGATTGCTGATTTTCTCATTCATACGGCTGTTTCTCGTCGCTATGGGAAGTTTGATCCGCAGATGAGCGATGACGATCGGCGTGAGTTGCAAATGCTTGACCACCGAGCTATTACTGCCCGAAGGATTGCAGCAGATCGCCCAAGGTAGGCGGAGGCAGACGGCTCAAAACAGATCGGAAGAAGGATCGGAAGAAAGATCGGAAGAAAGAGCCGAGAACTGAGCTTTCAGCCAAGGCGAGAGAACAAAGAAATCGGTCGACTTCGATTCTCAGAAAACTCTCAGAAATCGTTGAGAGGTATCACAGAACGCCGTGGTGTAATCATAGTGTCGGTTGGAAGGCAGCCGATCTTCACAATTGAATCTCTTTCCTTTTCTCTCCTTGCACGCGGGGAAGGATCTGCTGATGCGGAAGCAGCGGGTTCTTCCCCGTTTGTGTGTCTTATATGTTGAAATATTCATTTGCATTTTTGTGTGGGAATCCGTGTGAATCCCTGTTCTCATCCCTATTTGAGTAATTTTCTCAATGTGTAACAAATGATGCGATTGCGCGGGGTAGAGTATTCATGTTTTGTGGCAAGAGGCAGGGAGGTTTCATGCCAGGAATTGTGATTGTCGGCGCTCAGTGGGGCGACGAAGGCAAAGGCAAGGCCACTGATTTGATTGCTGGTCGCGTCAACTATGTTGCGCGGTACAACGGTGGTTCGAATGCAGGACACACCGTTGTCGTCAATGGAAAGACGTATGCGCTGAGGCTGATGCCGTCGGGGATCGTCAATCCGGGTGTTACAGCAGTGATCGGCAATGGCGTGGCTTTCGATCCGCAAGAGCTCGTCGAAGAGAAGTCCAAGCTTGAGGCTGAAGGTATCGACACATCCCATCTCTTGATTTCCCTGTCCGCGCAGGTGACGACACCGTACCATCGGTTGCTTGATCGTGTGAGCGAGTCGCATCGCGGCAAGCGCAAGATCGGAACAACGGGTCGCGGTATTGGGCCGACGTATGCCGATAAGGTCAATCGCGTGGGCATTCGTGTCGCTGATCTGTTCAATGAGAAAGTGCTGCGTGCGAAGGTCGAACAAAATCTGGCTCTCAAGAACGAATTGCTGACCAAGATTTACGGCACTGACCCGGTTGATCCGGACAAGTGCACGGATGAGCTGTTGAAGACCGCACAGGTCATCAAGCCGTATTGCACAAATACGGCGCTTGTCCTGAACCGCGCGCTCGATCGCGGAGAGAGCGTGTTGTTCGAAGGCGGGCAGGCCACCATGCTCGACATTGATCATGGCACGTATCCGTTTGTGACATCGTCGAATCCGACCGCAGGCGGCGCATGCACTGGAACGGGTGTCGGCCCTACGAAGATCACGCGTGTCGTCGGAGTTTCGAAGGCATATGTGACGCGTGTCGGCGCTGGTCCATTCCCGACTGAACTGACCGGTCAGGAAGGCGACTGGTTGCGCGAACGTGGTCATGAATATGGCGTGGTCACGAAGCGTCCACGTCGCTGCGGTTGGTTTGATGCGCTTGTCGTTAAGTATGCGGTCATGGTGAATGGTTTGACTGATTTGGTGATCACCAAGCTCGATACTCTCACCGGTCTCAAGAAGATTCCGATCTGTGTGGCGTATGACGTGACCGAGCCAGATGGTTCAACACATCGGGTGACAGATATGCCGGTCGATCAAGCTGAGTTCGCGTCTGCCAAGCCGGTATACAAGGAAATGGACGGTTGGAGCGAAAACATCACGGGTATCACCGACTTCGACCGCCTTCCAGCTGCTGCGCAAGCGTACATTCGAGAGATCGAGAATTTGGTTGGTTGCCGCGTCTCTCTGATCGGTAACGGCCCATCTCGCAGCCACATCATTCGTTTGCACTCTATCGTTGAGTGAAAATAGTTGGTTGAAAGATCGCTGACCACAAGATTGTTCACCGAATGGTGAGAAGTCGTGCGGTCTGGACGATCGAATGGTGAATCACGAGCTACGAATTGCGCGAATTGCTCGTGCGTCAGGGCGGAGTTCTATCCTCATCTCACAGATGGGTGATGGGATCCGCCCTGCTGTCGTTTTCTTCTATTACGTAAGAACGGCATGTAAACCGCGTTTTTCAGTCCAGAGGACTGTCGCTGACGATTCCTAGCAAGTCCGGAATTTCCGGAGATTGGGGGAATCGTGTCTGTTCATGCGTCGAAATCGTCTTCTTTATCGCCCGTGTCGTCATTGTCGTCGCAAGTGTCGTCATCATTGCAATCGTCTCAATCTTCCGTTGCAAGTCACTTGCCGAAGCCACTTCGTTACTGGCAGCAAACGCTTGCGGTGTTTTGCGGAGGGCTGATCGGGACCGCTTTTCGTGCTCTTTTGAGTTCTTTTCAACCGTCCAGCGCAGTGTGGCCATGGGCAACATTCTTGATTAACTGCGTGGGTGCTTTCTTGCTCGGCTTTCTCTTTGAGTATTTAGCGGCGACCGGAGAAGATCGCGGTATCCGTCAGGCAGTTCGTTTGTGCTGTGGTACTGGCATGCTCGGAGCATTTACCACATATGGAACGTTCATCCTCGAGACGGAGCAGCGTATGACTTCTGGTCAGGCTCGAACAGTGATCATCGGTGTTGGGTATGCTCTCATTTCTGTCATTGGTGGTCTCTTCCTTGCGGGTCTCGGTGTCAGTCTTGCGCGCGTCATTGCTCAAAGGACGCATCCTGTTCACTTCCAGCGGCGAGAGCGTCTCAAGAAACAAAAAGCTCATGCTGAAGCGCGCAGTCGTCGTGTGATTCTGGCTGCCTCTTCAGCTGCTTCGGCTTCACGTCAGGAGGATCAGCAATGAACGGAATGACAGTAGCTCTTTTCCTGCTGACGATGTTGGCCGGAGCGTGTGGGGCCGTGTGCCGCTTTTGGATTGATACTGCCGTGAAGAAACTGATGAAACGCCAATATGGCGCGGATCTAGCTCATTCAACGCAACGCTTACACCACCTCATGAATAAGTGGCCGAAGTTTGAATTCCTCGGCACTGTTCCGCTGGGGACAGTTGTCGTCAACGTGAGTGCATGTCTGTTCGTTGGACTCGTTGCCGGTATTGCAGCAAGTGCAGTAGGCAGCCAGGCATGGTTTGCTCCTTTTCACACGATTGCGTCAACAGGATTCCTGGGCGGATACTCGACCTTCTCTACTGCCAGCTTGGAGGGCTTCCGACTGTTCGAATCAGGGCATCCGCTCAAGGGTCTCGGCCATGCAGGTGGAATGCTTGTTGCTTCGTTGATCATGGTGACACTGGGCTATGCACTCGGCACACTTTTCTAGTAGGCCCTATGAGCTTGATGAGTTTTGCGTGAGTTCTACGCGTGCAGCGTATCTTTCCCAGCAATCGCATCGTGAACAAGCTGAGGGAGCGCAGTCTGAATTGGATCGTGAATAAGCCGTGTGGCGATGGAATCGTACGCGGTCTTCCCCAAATTCATGATGATGACCGGAACGCCATGCTGCGCGGCAATCGGGACGAGCCATGCTGCAGGACTCACTTCCAATGTGGAACCGATTGCCCACATTTCATCCGCTTGGCACACGAGCCGTTCAGCCTTGTCAAATGCGCCATCTGGCAATGACTCACCAAAGTATGTGACATCTGTCTTGATCATTCCGTTGCATGTCCAGTTGGTGATTTCACCGTCATCAGGGAATTTGCGTGTGCAGCGCGGATCAGGCGTCTCGTCGAGGTGTGCCATCACCTCAGCGGTGTCATACTCTTTCCCACATTTCATGCAATGCGAGGTGGCAATTGTGCCGTGCAGATTGACGATGTAACTTGTATCGTCGTCCTTGCCCCATTTCTTCTGCGCTTTTTCGTGCAATCCATCAAAGTTCTGTGTGGCAAGAACGTTCAGCATTCCCGCGTCACGCAACTGGACGAGAGCGTGATGAGCTGCTCCTGGTTGAGCAGTCCAGACAGGGGATTCCTTCTGCCAGCGCCATGAGTACTCACGATCGGCCTTATTACTCATGAAGGCGTCGAGATCGTATACCTTCATTTGATCAGGATGCTGGGTCCATACACCTTTTGGACCGCGAAAGTCTGGAATTCCCGCTGATGTCGAGATTCCAGCACCAGTTAAAACTGCAATAGTGCGTGTCATTTATTCATCTTCCTTTTGAACAAGTGATTCAATTTTCTGACCATGCTTTCCCATCGTGCGCTCATCGTCTGCATTGCTGAGCGTTTCAGGAACATGATCAAGATGATTGGCATACCGAGCCATCGTGAACAAGTAGTCGGAAAGACGATTGATAAATTGCTCGTCTTCGGGACGGACACGGTCAGGTTGTTCATCTTTGAATGCGACGATTGCTCGTTCCGCCGTTCGCGTCACGGTACGAGCATATTGCAAGTTGGCACCCGTGACCGATCCACCTGGCAAGATGAACGCAGGAATATGAGGGACGATGGCAGTCCATGCGTCGATCTGTTTCTCCAGGGCAATCGTGTCAGCATGAGTGATGAGCTGACAACCTGGGACCGCGAGATCTGACTGAAGCTGATAGAAAAGACGCTGAATGTGATGTAGTGGCTTCTTCAGTTCATGGCAGGCGCATGACAGATTGGCAATAACAACTCCTAACCACGACTGGGCTTGGTCGCAGAGACCGATTGCTGTGATTTGTGCTGAGGATTTTGAGAGTTTGGTGCCGTCGATCTGGATGGATGCTCCTTGATCTCCACGACGCGTGTAGATCTTCGCCGCGTGGGGGGCATGGCGGATGAGATGCTGTGCCCGGTCACTGATGGAACTGCGTTCACCGGAGACAGGAGATGAAGGTTCTGCGCTGTTCATAACGGCATCCTTTCCTGACAGATTTCTCTGCAAAGTGGTGTGATGAACTTTTCTGTCTTTTCCAGATTACCGGAGAAAGATTGCATGCAGCTAAAAATTGCGTGATGTGCACGGATCCGTAGTTCAAGGCGCTTAAGCGTTGGAATGACTAGGAAATGCGTGTAGCGGTGCGGTGGATAAGATCCGTTGCCCACGGGATAGTGAGGATCAGGAGAACCCCCGTCACAACTCCACTGAGCGTGTCAAATGGAAGGCCGAGAAGAATAACTTGCCACAATCCAGTTTTCTGTGTTCCGAGCATGTACAGGAAGGATTCGAGGTTCATGAAAAAACCGAAGATCCATCCGCTGAGGAGTCCAAAAAGACCGGTAAACCACCGATTGCGCGCCAAACGTGTCAAAGAAATCCAGCCAGCGCACGCTCCGATCAGTCCCCACGCGAGCATCTGCCATGCTGTCCACGAGCCTTGGCCGAGATAAAAGTTAGAAATCAGTGGGATGAGAGCTCCGGCGAGGAAGCCGGCATGCGGTCCTAAAGCGAATCCAACCAGAATGACAAGCCAGCTCGTGAACTGAATACCCTGAACTGGAATGCGAATTGCTCGCAGTGCGCACGCGATTGCGATAACAGCTGCCAGAATGCCAACCGTTGCTGGAGTGAGATTCGTTTTATCCAGAATCCAGAAAATGAGCGCCAAAACCGTTGGAATTGCAATCGTCATCCACGCAAATGCTGATCCGGCTTTCAGGAGAGTAAGTGCGACGAGCGCGATGACGGCTGCTGCCATCACAATTGCCATGATGATAGTAAAGAGGTGAGTGTGCGAGCGATGCTGCTCGGTCTCAATGGATTTACTGGTGTGCGCCATGATGGCTCCTCTCTGGGACCGTATTTTGTGGGATGTCATGAAGTGTGAGAATGCACGGGTAGTCGCGGGCGAGTAGACGGTGCAACGGTGTTGTGGAGTATTCGAGCGACGAGACGATTGCACGCGGATTACCTTGTGTAACGATCTGGCCAGCCATGAGTACAACGCAACGTGTTGCGTATTCGGCATAGAAAGACGGATCATGCGTCGTCAGGATGATCAAGTGACCACGTTGCGCCTGCGCACGAAGGAGCGCACCAACGTGAGCAATCTCTTGAGCGTCGAGGCCTTGCGTTGGCTCATCGAGCAAAATAACAGACTTCTTTTGCTGAAGTGTGAGGTGAATCGCTTCTATTTGTTGCTGGCCGATACTTTGATCGAGTGGATCCGTGCTCGTGGTGAGCTTTTCGGGATGCAAACCAGCAGTGAGGTTGAGGATAGGGCGAGCGTCTTGTGGCAAATACGCGATGTCAGAGCGTGCAACCGAGGGACTGCGACGATGCCCTAACCTCTTCAGGCGTTGCACAAATCTGCAATGGTGCGATGTAGTGGTTGACTGCGACTGTGCCGCAGAGGGCGCAGCCTCGTGCGTATGAGGTTCAAACCAGCTAATAGTGCCAAATTGTGGAGCAACAGTTCCGAAAAGAAGGTTGAGGAGAGTACTCTTTCCGCTGCCAGATTGACCTGTAATTGCAAGGATTTCTCCATATCGTGCTGTGAGATTCAGATCGCTCACTGCTGACGTGTACAGTCCCGGATATCCAAATGTGACGCCGCGGACGCGTAATGCCGTCTCGCCGAGAGAGGGTTTCCAGCGGTGTGAAACGGTGGCGCTAGGGACGGTTTTATGACGGTCCTGTGGGGTGTTTGTCTTCGGGAATTTCTTTTCGGTACGTCGCCGTTCTCGCAGAACTCGCCGTCCTTCAGCAACGGTCAATGGAAGCCGTGGTCGCCGAGAGGTGTGATCAGAATGATCTACGTCATGTTGCTGTGATAGCTGTTGTGGCGCTGTCATCAGAAAGTAGTGGGGGATATCGGGGATGAGTGAGCGGAGAAGCCCTGAACGCGGCTGATCAGATTTCCATAGTGTGCGCAATGCTTCTCGCGGTCGATCGTCTGCAACAATATGGCCTGCATCAAGAGCAACAAGCCGCGTTGCAATTTCTAGAAGCCCTTGTAAATGATGTTCCGTCATCACGATGGTCATGCCCATATCGGCATTGAGTCGACGCAGAAGGTCGAGCGTGGATCGGCGTGTAACTGAGTCGAGGCTCGCAGTCGGTTCGTCGAGAAGCAGCAATCTCGGACGCGTTGAAAGAGCCGCAGCCAGAGCGACGAGTTGTGCCTGTCCCTCGGAAAGATTGGCAAGAGGAGTATCCAATAGATGAGCGAGGCCGAGGAACCCCACGATATCGCTCGCTTGGAGACTTGAACCAGGATTGGGTTGGGGGATCGAGTGCTGATGATCCTGCGACTGCTGCGATTGGCTGGCGAGTCTGATCGATAACTCATCACGCAAATTATCAGCGACGAGTGCTTCCCGAGGACGCTGGGGAACATACGAAATATCAGTCGAATCGTCGAGCTGGTCAGGTGGAAGACCCCAGAGCAAGACAGATCCCGTGCGCTCGCCCGATGGCATGATCTCTGGTTTGAGGTGACGTAGCAGTGTTGTTTTTCCGCACCCGGTCAGGCCAGCGACCGCAATGAAATCACCTGCATGAATGGTGAGGCTCACATCTGTGATCCCTCGGGTGGTATGCGGATAGTGGAATGTGAGGTGCTCTATCTGTGCAAGAGGCTCCATAGTCGTCCACCTCCTTCAGCGATGAACGGGATTCCCACGAGCAGTACGGCGGAAAGATCGAGTGTCCACGAAGTGGTTCCCCATGGTTTGGTGATCAAGAGTGTCATGAATACGGTAGCTGCGATCGCCGTTGCCCATGATCTGATGAGAAGCGGTAATGACAGCCCGTGATGGGCGCGTATGGGCCTGTTTGCGCGCAGAGGGGAGGAGCCAAGAAGAGTCAGCGCCAGAGTTCTGTGCGAAGAATCGGAAAGTGTTTCAGCTAAAACCGCATATGTCAGCGGTTGCACTCGCGAAATCCACGAAGAATGTGTGCGGTGCGATGGAAGATGTTTTTCAAGTTCAAAGAGTTGCCGGAAGCGAATTCCAACGGCAGGGATCATCGATAGTGCCATTTGACAGAGCAATGCTGCGCGCACCGAAATATGAGAAACAAGTCCACCGAGGCTCACATGCTGCATGGCATTCATCTGAAGCCGCGCCGCGAGAATCATCACGACCATCCCCAGACCAAGACAGCATGCCCACAGCACACCTTCTGAAGTGATTCGCAGTAGATGCCATGTAAAGAGGACATGAGATCCCTGAGTGTGCACGATCACTGTGAACACAGCAATGAACAAGCCTGTCAGAACGCCATCTCTGAAGCCTGTCAGCGCACTTTTCACTCCCTCGCATGCTCCAATCTCGATCAGTAAGATTGCTGCAATCTCCGCTTCAATCCGAGGAATCATGACCGTCGAAGCAACAAGGAGGATAGTGAGAAAATACCAGAGAACCGCTGGCGAACTGAGGCGCTGGAAGGCGAAAGAACGCCGTTGAATACTGTGCGTTTCCACGTCCTTGTCTCCCTCCAGCAAATAGATGTTTTGCTCTGACTAGGTTCTGACTAGCTTCGTGAGCTCATGTATCTGAGCTCACGTATCTCAGTGAGTCAGATAGCCAGAACTATCACCGAACCGGGCATGCACCTGTTGCGCAGTCGGTCTGATCCACGAGAGTGAGATCTTTTTCGGCCTTCTTCGCGTCAGCAAGGTTGTTGAGGCGGTTGAAGGCTTCTTGTGGATCACCGTGGATTTGAGCGGCGCGTTTCTCATACTCTTCCTTGCTGATCGGCTCTTTCGGAGCCTGTGTGAGTCCAGAGCCGTAATACATGAGCATGGATGTTGACTTAATCATGCCTGCATAATTGCTCAGGATCTGTGGGAGTTGATCTGCTTCCGACTTTTGGAACGTCACCGTGCACGAAACAGCGTTGTCAGACCAGTATGTTTGCAAGAACGACTGGGTGGCGAGCTGCTCTTCTGCAGTTACCGTTCCTGCCGAAGCGAAGTTCGGAGAATCAGCATTCTGCGCACGAACCGGGAATTCCACGCACATCGTGTGCTTCGTGTAGACATCGGGCTCAATGTGATAGCCACATGCGCGTAAAGCTGGGAGCAATGGATCTGAATCCTGGAAACGAATGCGCTGAATGAGATAACCGGCGTAGTGGAAATGCATTCCTTCAGAGACGCCAGCAAGTTTAGCGACAGTTCCAGAAGGTTTGACAGTTGTGTGCTTAATGGATGGCGAGCAGCCTAATTCTTTCGAATACTCACGGTCCGCGGCAACGACATCTTGATAGAACTGCTCAAATGTTGCAACAGCTTGTGGATCATACACTGGCAAACGCCGTGTAGAGCCATCAGGAGCAGTTTGGGTTTTATAGCCGGTGACAACGCGATGGCCAAAATGCTGAAGAATCCAGTCCTGAATTCCTGACATCGAAATGCCGATGCGCCGATTGCGGTGAATTGTATCGCGAGAAATCTGCCAGTCGTAGTGACCAAACGTTACGCGCTTGGCAAATCGAACAGCTAGACGGAAGACATCTTTCATCTTCCACCCCTGCTCTTCGGCAACGCCAGGGAAGACCTCAAAGAGGTTGCATGGTTCGCCATTCTCGAGCGTGATTTCGCCACACGGATTCGTTCCCTCTGCACGAGGATCTGCATGCGTAGGACCATCGATGAGACGACCGTACGCGCGTGACAGATTCAAATCGACGATGCCAGGCTCACCGTGAACAACAACATCTTTCGCGACAGCCTCGTACTGCTCTGGCTTGCCAGAAACGACGACAGAATTATTGGAGGCCCAGCGATGGTGCATGAGTTTCTTCTGATCCTGCTTCATCTTTCTGAAGCCGTCGTTATCCCAGTCGCCCAATGCAAGCTCAGCAGAGCGACGAACATTGCCGGCAACAACAGCTTTGCCAATGAGGTTAGAAATATCCGTTGCGTCAACTTCTGTGAGATGCCGGCCAACAGCATCGTTGAGGACTGTATTCACATCCAAGAGCATTTCGATGAGCGGACCTGCTCCCGATGCAGTGCCGCCGAAACCGTGGATTCGGGCGCCACGAGGACGAATACGTGTCATATCTAGGATTACAGAAGTCTTTGCAGGATCAAAGCCAGAGAAGTGCGAATCGATCACTGCTGCGAGCGCATAAACCCAGCCCTCGCGTGAATCGTCAACGTTATAGAAGTAGGTGGATGGGTCATCAGCTGGGTTTCCATGCTGTGAAATCCATTCGTCGCGGTCATGAGCACCTTGTGTGATGCATTCGTCGTATGAGCCGTTGGACTTGTCAATCACAATGGTGAGTGGAACCGTACGCTTGACGGCAGGGATTTGCTCAACGTTGTTGTGTGTGACAGAGAAGCCAACGCCACCGCCCTTCATCAGCTCATCGAACATGAAGGCATAGGGCATAGAAACGGCCTTTTGATCGCGGTGGAGATATGAAGGAACGATCTCAGAATCGCCATAGGCTTGCGGACGAATAGCGATGAACCAGCAGTTGTTGAGAGCATCGCCGTGCTCGTGTTGATATTGTGTGCCACTGACCCAAAGATTGCGCCCTGATGGAGTGGCGGAAAGACCGTAGATAAGGCGGAAAAGCTGTTCGGCCTCGTGTGAATCTTCCATGATGACAGAAAGATCAGGTTGGGAGCCGTCGGCGGGATGAAGACGTGGATCGAGATTGATGTTGCCTTCGATAGTGCGCTTGACTGTCTCTGCCCACGTTTCTGTACGCTTTTTGTCATCGAGAAAGCGAGCATAGGTGCGCTTGTATGTCACCCAGCCGAGTGGACCCCAATGAGGAGTGATATGTGCTGATGTCTCTTTGATGAACTGATCGGAGAGACGAATGGGTTCGTTGTGCGTCACTGGTGGCACAGCTGCTTTCTCTGACATCGTATTGTCCCTTCGTTTTCTGGTCGTGAAGGCCGCGAATAAAAAGCTCAGAGAGAATGAAGAGATGATGTAATCCTCATCACTCTCAAACCACTAGATATAGTACCTGAAGATTTCCCAAACACAATATCTTGTGGTTTTGAACAGAGTTATCCACATCGTTATCCACACCCAGTGGGCTAAATATCATGCCGATAACAGCGAGAATAAAAATTTTTCATCCGGCGTTTTCCACACCGTTTTCCACGTCGTGTTCCACACTGGAACCATGAACGATCACACCTATCCAGTGCATTCTTCTGTGTCAGAGCCTGCACCGCAAGAAACACCCGCGACGCCAGTACCTGGTGTTGACGAAACAGATCGGCTTGCCCAGGCGTCTGTCTATTCGCGCGATCCATCAGCGAACAAGGAGGCAGCCGGACTCTCGACACACGCTGACGGGCGCACACCAGGGAAAGGAATGGTCGTTCTCGCCGCAGTTCCCATCGGCAATATGGGTGATGCGTCGGCCAGGCTCATTCACTTCCTCGCGACTGCAGATATTGTGGCCGCAGAGGACACGCGTCGACTCTATGACCTCGCAAATCGTCTCGGTGTCAAAGTGCCAGGGCGAGTGATTGCCTATCACGATCACAATGAACGTTTTAAGGCAGATGCGCTGATCGACGAAGTCATGCGTGGAAAGGTCGTATTGGTTGTCTCAGATGCAGGCATGCCCACTATTAACGATCCAGGCCATGCCATTGTTGAACGGGCGATCGCGCGGAAGGCTCCGTTGACATGTGCACCTGGTCCGTCGGCAGTCTTGGATGCGCTCGCGCTATCTGGTCTTCCCACTGATCGGTTCTGCTATGAAGGGTTTGTTCCGCGCCGGCGTTCGGAGTGCTTGGCATACTTACGTCGATTGCGTTCGGAGCAGCGGACCATCGTGTTGTATGAGACGCCGCAACGAATTCATGACACGATGGAACGATTGAGTGAGACTTTTCCGGCAGATCGTCCAATGGCATTGTGCCGCGAGCTAACGAAGGATCATGAGGAAATTCGCCGTTCGACGATCGCGGGCATGAAGCAGTCAGTTCAAGAGGATCCTCCTCGTGGCGAGCTTGTTTTAGTGATTCATGGTGCTTCAGACGCTGAGTTACTGGCACATCCTGGTGCATCGCAGGAGTTGAGTGTGGAGGATGCGGCGAGTATGGCTGTGCGCCAAGCTGATGAAGAGGGGATCCGCATGAAAGATGCGATTTCCCGTGTGGTGCATGATAACCCACTTCCCGATGGGTCACTGATGAGCAAGAAGGAAGTGTATGCACGGGCACTGGCTTTGAAGAGTCGTGGTCGCGATTTGCGGTAAGCAGGATATCTAGTGCTGCATCAACTCCAGGGCCTCCATGCCGAGCAATGTAGGAGACGATTTCTGGCTTGAGCACAGGATTTGCCAGAAGCCATGCGCGTAAAGCAGGGTAGTGCCGAGCGACCTCCCATTGCGAAGACTCTGCAAGCGCAGGATTCAGTATCTCTGTCACACTTGGTGGAGATGCTGGGTGCCCGGACGGCGTGAATGATGCTGCCGGTGGTGCGCTTGCTGTGGCCGTATGTTCTGTGTGGTGAGACGTCTGGTCTCGTAAAGCATGAAGGCGTGCTGAAGGTAAAGGTGGAATATCGCGGAGAGATATCCCCATACGATGAATTCCGTGCATCGGTGAAAGAGTTGTCATGACTTTACTTTTCCTTTCCGTTTGAAGTGAGGTGTGCAAGCCGGGAGAGTACCGGTTGAGCGCGTGGGTACCGTCGTTGAGCGATAAACAGCTGGCATTCTTCGACGGTCAGGCCATAGACGGCGAGAAAAAATAAGAGCCGATTGGCGGTGATGGTAGATGAATGTGGCCCGCACAATACGTCACAGATCGTTTTGATCGGAGATGTGATGCGTAACCCGGAGATAATGCGAATTTCGTCATCTTTGAGCCTTCGCTCAGTCCAGGAAATGGCACGCCCACACAAGGAAGTGCGTGATCGTGAAGTTGAGCGCACTGTAATGGATGAGGGAAAGGTCCCGCCTTGCCATACCCACAGCGCGAGCAAATCGCAAACCGTTACACCAGGTGGGAGCTGATGGCGCACGAAATAAGCTCGTCCGTTAACAGTGGAGCAATCGGCAATGATGTCGGCGTGCTCAGGACTGGAAGAAGTACATTCGCTCCTGGCCTCAGCGCTGCCAACACCAATATCGAAGCCAGAGCGTTGCAAAAGCGTCTCAAAGAGCTGAGGAGGCGCTAATTCCATACAAGTGAAAAATGACATGCCTCAAGTTCAGCAGAAGTCATCATCGCGATCGATAAAAAATCCGATTGTGGACGAATAACTTGTTTACAAAAGGTCTCGCGAAGTGGAATGGTGTCACGAGACCGCACCGAGGGTATGAGGAATTTTATTGACCTGTGGATAACTGCTGACGAGTCCATAATGTTACAAGAATGTAAACTTGAGGTTTTGAAATCCGCTCATTTGCGGTTCAAAGCCGTGTCATGTCGGCTTCTGTTCTAGGATAGTGAAAAAGCTCAATCTAGGAGATGTCTCTCTTCATATCCCCTCGGTAGTGATTCTGCCCATGGTTGTGAGGTACGAGATTTCTTGTTTTATTGCGTGTGTGAGCTTTCAGTATGGGGAGGTTCAGGAATGGACGGAGACGCCAGCCAAAAGAGGTGCCAGCGATGATTAAGTACATCATTAAGCGCATCCTGAACTATATCGTGATGCTCTTTATCGCAATCTCGATGACATATTTCCTTGCGAGTGCGTTCATGAATCCTCGTTCGAATTACATGCAGCGCCACCCACATCCACCGATTGCGTCTATTAATCGTTCGTTGGATAACGCGAATATTAACGATCAAACACCTGTTATTATTCGTTACTTCCGTTGGCTCAAGGGCATCTTCACACAGTGGAACTGGGGCTTGGCACCGGATCAGTCACCGGTTGGCCCAGCAATCGCAAGTCGTGCTGCAGCATCTGCACAGCTTGTCACACTCGCAACCATTCTCGGCATTGTGATTGGCGTGGCCATTGGTGTGTACACCGCTATTCGTCAGTACCAGTGGCAGGATCGCGTTCTCAATAGTTTGGCCACATTCTTCATGGTCATTCCAGCAGCTGTTATGGGCCTGTTCATCGTTCTGATTGCTATTCAGATCAACAATGCAGTCGGTACGCGCATCTTCTTCGTCACTGGTTTGCATTCATATCAAGGCAGCAATTCGTGGCTGTGGTTTGTTGATTTCTTGCAGCATTTGACTCTGCCGACCATCTCGATGACGATCCCAGGTATCGTGAGCTACCACCTGACACAGCGTACGTATTTGCTCGACACCATTAACGCAGATTACGTCCGTACCGCACGTGCAAAGGGATTGACTCTTAATCAGGCAATTCGTCGTCACGCACTGCGTACGTCCCTGATTCCGACAGCACAGTCCGTGGCGTTCTCGATTGCAAGTGTTTTCACCGGCGCAGTCATCACCGAGTCCATTTTTGCAGTTCATGGCTTGGGCTCTTACTTCGTGACGACGTTGAATAACAACGATATCAATGGTTCCGTCGCTGTCGCTGCCTTCTCTGGCGTGTGCACGCTGGTCGGCGCGTTGCTGGCTGATCTGTTCTCTGCGTGGCTCGATCCACGTATCCAGTTGGATTGATGGACCGGGAATGAGGCATGTGAGATGACAAGTGAGAAAAAGCTAAGTTCTTCAGCAAGTCCAGAAAATGAATTTCCTTCAGTGCCATCGGCATCTTCGAAGGGTAACCAGCCTGCGCAGACGAAGGTCAAGGTCGCTGAAAAGAAGGCGGCCCAGGCTCAAAAAACTGGTTTGAGCAGTATGGCAAATAAGGCGGATGCATCACTCAAGCGCACGGGCCGCATGAAGCTGTACGTCCGTCGTTATTTCCGTCGTCCGTCTGCTGTCGTCGGGCTTGTATTGCTCGTAATTCTCATCTTCTTCGCAATTTTCGGTCACTTCTTCACCCACTGGAAGTACACGGATCTCGATTTCTCCGCGTTGTCTGCACCGCCAAGTGCTGATCATTACTTTGGCACTACTGCAGGCGGTTCTGACCTGTACGCCATGGTGTGCCGTGGTCTTGGTCGGTCACTGTCTATTGGCATTATTTCCTCGATTGGCACCACGATTATTGCTGCTGTGATCGGTACGGCTATTGCTTACTTCCGTGGCTGGTTTGAGAAAGTTGGCATGTGGCTCCTCGATATGCTGCTCGTCATTCCAAGCTTTCTGCTTATTGCAATGATGGTGCGTTCGACGTCTGGTGCTTCGGGCTGGCTGTGGCTGACTTTCGGCTTGACAGTCTTCGGCTGGATTGGTTACGCGCGTGTTCTGCGTACGTTGACAATGAGCCTGCGTGAGCTTGATTACGTGAAGGCTGCAAAGTTCATGGGCGTGGGCTCGTTCACGATCATTGTTCGTCACCTCATCCCGAACCTCGGTTCTGTGCTGATCATCAACACCGTTCTCGGCGTGGTGAGTGCAGTCGGCTCTGAGACTTCGCTGTCATTCCTGGGCTTAGGCATTAAGGCTCCAGATACGTCTTTGGGCACTTTGCTGAACGATGGCCAGGGCGTCATCTTGACGGCACCGTGGGAACTGATCTTCCCGTCTATTGTGTTGATTTTGCTCACGTTCTCGATGCAGCTGATCGGCGATGGCATGCGTGATGCGATTGATCCGTACTCTCGTTCTGGTGGAAAGGCGGAGTGAGTAATATGAACGGATTTCGTGCGACAAAGAGCGATTCCGCTACGATGATGGCAGTTCACCGCATGACTCAGCAATTTGCGGCGGCTGCAACGTCTACGAATACTGGTTCTGCTCCGAACGATCCTCAGATTCCTCTGACGGCCGCTCAGGCCTTCCACAAGGCAGAAGAGCAGCCCGTTGTGCTCAGTGTTCGTAATCTGAAGGTGAACTTCGCCTCTGAAGCTGGTACGGTTCACGCCGTTCGTGGAATGAATTTTGATCTCCACCGTGGCGAGACGATGGGCATCATTGGTGAGTCCGGTTCTGGCAAGTCTGTCACGTCAATGTCGATCATGGGATTGCTTGATCGTAATGCCAATGTTTCTGGCTCGATCAAGTTCAAGGGCGAAGAGCTCTTGACGAAGAACGATGAGCAGATGAGCCAGATTCGCGGCAAGAACATCGCTATGGTCTTCCAGGATCCACTATCTGCACTTACGCCTGTGTACACGATCGGCGATCAGATCAAGGAAGCGCTCGTCATCCACAATCCGAAGATGACTGAGCAGCAGATCCACGATCGTTCAATTGAGTTGCTTAACCTCGTTGGTATTCCGAATCCGGAAGATCGTCTCAAGGCATATCCACATGAATTCTCTGGTGGCATGCGCCAGCGTGTTGTCATCGCTATGGCTATTGCCAATAATCCGGATATCATCATTGCCGATGAGCCGACGACTGCTCTCGATGTCACGATTCAGGCGCAGGTGCTGGATGTGCTGCGGAAAGCGCAGAAGGAAACCGGTGCAGCACTCATCTTCATCACCCATGATTTGGGCGTTATCGCTGGCATTGCAGACAAGATTTTGATTATGTATGCTGGGCGTCCAGTTGAGACTGCTCCGGCAGACAACATCTTCTATCATCCGGCAATGCCGTACACTATGGGCTTGCTCGGTGCAGTTCCACGGTCCGATCGCAAGAAGACGCATCGTCTCGTGCCAATTCCGGGTGCGCCAATGAATTTGGTGAATTTGCCGCAAGGGTGCCCGTTCTCTCCTCGATGCCCGATGGCGACGGATATTTGCCGTCAGAAGGAACCAGAGCTGAAAGATGTTCCGGGTCATCCAGGTCAGAAGACCGCGTGCTGGCACACAGATGAGATCATCAAGAAGCATCTGACGTACATGGATGTCTATCACGTGGGAGAGGCTGCGAAGTCGATCTTCGCTGGCATTCCACGTGAGCAGCGCAAGAAGGTTCTTGAAGTCAAGGGCCTGAAGAAGTACTTCCCAATGACGTCTGGTGGGTTCCTGCGTCGTAAAGCTGGCTACGTCCGCGCTGTCGACGGTGTGGATCTGGAAGTTCGCGAAGGCGAAACTGTTGCGCTCGTCGGCGAATCAGGTTCTGGTAAGTCAACGACGTTGCTCGAGATCATGAATCTCAAGAAACCGCAGGCTGGCACTATTAAGCTCTTTGGCCAAGATGTCTCGAAGAAGATGAGCAGGGAAGAGCACCGTAAGCTGCGTTCCCTCGTCCAATACGTCTTCCAGGATCCAATGAGCTCACTCGATCCTCGTGTGCCGATTTACGATATTTTGGCTGAGCCGTTGAAGGTGCAGCACCTGAGCAAGGAAGAGATCAATACTCGTATCGGCGAGCTGATGCGACTCGTTGACCTCAACCCAGATCAGGTTGATCGCTTCCCAACTCAGTTCTCTGGTGGTCAGCGTCAGCGTATTGCAATCGCGCGTGCACTGGCTGTCAATCCGAAACTGATTTTGCTCGATGAGCCTGTCAGCTCTCTGGATGTTTCTATTCAGGCTGGCGTGCTCAATTTGCTGGAGGATCTGCAGGCAAAGCTTGGTGTGGCGTATTTGCTCGTTGCGCATAACCTGTCTGTGATTCGCCATATTTCGAGCCGTGTTTCCGTCATGTATCTCGGTCACATTATGGAGAATGGTCCAACTGACGAGGTCTTCGATCAGCCGGTTCATCCGTACACGCAGGCACTCATTAGTGCTGTTCCAGCGCCAGATCCAGAGTACGAGCGTCGCCACAACCGCATTGTGTTGCAGGGCGAAGTACCTGGACCGACCGAGCAAATCAAGGGTTGCGTTTTCCGGACTCGTTGCCCGCTGTATCAGACGCTGAACGCAGAGCAGAAGAAACTGTGCGAGACCGAGATGCCGAAGTTGCGTGATTTGGACTCGCAGCATCAAGTCGCATGCCACTTCCCGAAGGAGAGCTTGGCCTTTTACGCGCACATGCAGAAGCAGCAGAGTGCAGAAGAGGCTGAGGTTCGGAAGGAAGAGAAAGCCGAAGGTATCGGACCGACTGAGCCGCTCGACTAATCATTGATGCGATCAGGACGCTGTGTGTACGTTCTGAGAGTAGACGAATGGCGAGTGTTTCATTGTGAGTGTTTCACGTGAAACATTCGCCATTTTTGTCTCTGTGTGATTGTTTGTACCAATTCCGTGCCATTTATATCCATGCCGACTGTGCTTTTCGCGTTTGCATATTCCGCTTGTGTACATTTCACTCTCGTACATTCGCAGGCTCATGAATGAATGGTGCAGGTAAAGGTAACAGGCAAAGGTAAATATCGCAAAAATCATCGCGGCAAATATGGAATACGGTTTGGATACAGACTGAATATGGGTTGTCGTGGATTGTTGCGGATTGTGTGTGGATTGAATACGGATGAGTACAAATTAAGTATGAGCTGAACATGACAGAGACGTCAGTGATCTTCGGTAGGCTCATGGATGTGTTCCTTTGATACAGATTGGCGATGAAACGAGAGTGTCACCATCGCGGGGTGTGACTTTTTGACCGGGCAGAACCTGGATTGGAAAACTCGTTTCGCAACGTTCAGATGAATCACAGTGCTCCAGGGTACTGCGAATCATTCGAGTGTCGGCCAAACCGATTCGTGATGTATCAAAAGAATTACGAGAAACATCATGAAACATGGGTTCTCAGAAAAAGTTTTCTCAAGGAGAAGTATGAGAAAGAACATCGTACAGCGTATTTCAGTGGCAGCTGCTGTGACAGCGGCTACGGCCATGCTTCTTTCAGGCTGTGGCGGTTCAGGTGCACCAACCGGAAAAGCAGCAACTGAGCCTTCTCAGGGTTATGCATCCACGTACCAAGGTGCGTATGCTATGCCGTCGAAGACAGGTGACTACAGCAATCCACAGCCACGCACTGCTCTCAAGGATGGCGGCACATACACTTATTCGACCACCTATACGCCGAACTGGAATAACTTCAGCGCTGATGGCAACACCGGTTATATGGCCGATTTGTGGTCTTGGTACATGCCGAGCTTCATTCTTTCCGATGTCAAGGGAAATATGAAGTGGGATCCTGACTACTTGACGAGCGTGACTGTCAAGAGCACGAAGCCGCTTACCATTGCCTACGACATCAATCCGAAGGCAACGTGGAATGACGGTGACCCTATCAATTGGGAAGATTTCAAGGCAACATGGGAAGTCAACAGCGGGAAGAATTCCGCATACAACCCACCGAGCACTGAAGGCTTTGATCAAGTGAAGTCTGTCACACGCGGCAAGAACGACAAGGAAGCAATCGTCACCTACGCTAAGCCGTATTATCCGTGGCAGATTGTGTTCTCTGGACTGTATAACCGCAAGGCAACGAATCCGAAGACCTTCACACAGGGTTGGATTGATAATCCTCACAACGAGTGGGCTGCTGGTCCGTACGAAGTCCAGTCTCAGAACAAGGATCAAGTCGTCTTCGTCCGTAATCCGAAGTGGTGGGGCGATAAAGGCAAGCTTGACAAGATCATCGTCAAGTACATGGAGTCCTCTGCAGCCATCAACGCCTTCCAGAACGGTGAGCTCGATATGGCCGAGTTCACGAGTTCTCAGGCTCTCAAGCAGGCAAAGGCTCGCAAGGACGCACAGATCCGCTACGGGTATTCCAAGAACGTGGATGTCATCAATCTGAACGCCAAGGCTGGTCCACTCAAGAACATCAACGTCCGTCGCGGCATCATTCAGTCGATCAACTTCGATCAGCTGTCGAAGATCCACTTCCAGGGGACGAATTGGACCGCATCAGTTCCAGGTTCGGAGATTTTCGCTGTGTTCACGCAGGGGTATCAGGACAATCGTCCGAAGGCTGGCGCGTACTCTCCAGAGAATGCGAAGAAGTCGTTCGCTGCCGCTGGATACAAGATGGGCAAAGACGGTTATTACCAGAAGGGCGGTAAGGATCTGTCAGTCTCGTATACGTTCTTCGGTGATAGTGCAACCGGCAATGCTGAGGCTCGTGCAGTCCAGCAGATGGGCAAGCAGGCAGGCATCAAGATCAACTTGGATAACCGCGATGACTCGAAGTTTGCAGACACTGTTAACAAGTTTGATTACGAGATTCTGCCGATGAGCTGGAGCTTTGGCTCTCAGTTCGGCCAGATCACTATCCAGCAGATCTACGGAAGCAAATCTGATTCCAACCTCGCACAGGTCGGAAGCGCTGAAGTGGATCGCCTAGCCAAGATTCCTGGCACGATCGAGAACACGGCAAAGGCTATCGCAGCCGGTAACAAGGCTGAGAAGGTCGCTCTCAGCCTCTACGGCACCACTCCAATGGATGTTCCACCGCTGTATCGCGCTGTCAAGAAGGGCTTGGCTAACGTCGGGCCGATGGGCTGGCGTTCTGTCCGTCCAGAGGATATTGGCTGGCAAAAGTAATGCATGATGCATTCATGCGTTCATGCATAGATGCCATGCAATCTTGTGCAATCCCACTGTGATCGTCACACGAATGAAAAGGTGATCGAGCGCAATTGCATTGGCGAGAGGCCGTCTGCACACTTCTGTGTGGACGGCCTTTTTGTGTATTTGTGCAGAGAAAGAGGTCGCTTTCTTTCATTTTCCTTCCATTTCCCTTTCGTTTCCTTCTCACTTTTTCAGGTTTTTTCTCTCGTTTCCCTCGTGTGTGTTACGTTGGCGTCATCGTTGCGTCATATTGGCGAAACATTCACGCCACGTCAAAGATAGACGCGGATGGTAATTAGCCATCATCCCAAAATCCTGTTATTCCAACGATTCGAAACCAATCTCTCTTCATATTGTTCAAGCGACACACAGAATGGGGTATTCATTCGAGTGATAACGCGTCATGAGTTCACGTCGAAGTTAGCGTGAGGCGTGTTTTTGCATGCTAATGTTCTTGTCAAACGATACGAGCGGCGATGGGGGTCGCTACCCGGATCACATTTGTAAGATTCTGGTTCTGAGTCTTTCGAACGTTGGCTATTCGCGGTTTCCGCCGGTCACAGAGAAAACGGATCAGGGTCCGATGAGAAAGAAGGGAAAGATGACGAAAATCTCTCAGCGCCTGTTTGCTGGTGCAGCGCTCCTTGCTGCGACGGCAACACTGCTTGCCGGATGCGGTGGCAGCTCACAATCTGGCGCAAAGTCAAGTAGTCTTGATCAGACCGAACCGGCAGCTGGTTTCCCGAGCACGTATAAAGGCAAACTCGCCATGCCATCTCCTTCGGGCAAGTACAACAATCCGCAGCCACGTTCCAACATCAAAGATGGCGGTACGTATACGTATTCCAGCACCTATACTCCGAACTGGAATGACTTCAGCACTGAGGGCAATACCTCGTACATGTCCAATCTGTGGTCATGGTATCAGCCAAGCCTCGCTGGCTTCGACAAGAACGACAAGCTCGTGTGGAACAAGGATTACATCACGAGCGTGAAGCTCAAGAGCACGAACCCGCTCACTATCGTCTATGACATCAATCCACAGGCAAAGTGGAATGATGGTTCTCAAATTAGCTGGGAAGACTTCAAGTCGACATGGGAAGTCAACAACGGCAAGAACACTGCTTACGACCCGCCGAGCACAGAAGGTTATAGTCAGGTCAAGTCGGTGACGCGTGGCAAGGATGACAAGGAAGCTGTTGTCACTTACGCCAAGCCATATTATCCGTGGCAGATCGTGTTCACTGGTCTGTATCCTCATCAAGCTGCGAACCCGAAGACCTTCACGCAAGGCTGGGTAGATAATCCTCACAATGAATGGGCAGCTGGTCCATACATCGTTCAGTCGCAGAACAAGGATCAGGTCACGTTTGTCCGCAACCCGAAGTGGTGGGGCAACAAGGGCAAGCTTGACAAGATCATCGTCAAGTACATGGAGTCGACAGCAGCTATCAACGCCTTCCAGAATGGTGAGCTCGACGACATCACGTTCAGCACGAAGCAGGCACTCAAGCAGGCTCAGGCTCGTAAGGATGCTCAGATCCGTCTCGGCTACAGCGCCCAGGTCGATGTCATCATGCTCAACGGCAAGTCCGGTGCTCTCAAGAACATCAACGTCCGCAAGGCATTCATCCAGTCGCAGAACTTCGATGAGCTGCAGAAGATCAGCCGTCAGGGTCTCAATTGGACCGCACCGATCCCAGGATCTGAGGTGTTCTTCCCGTTCCAGAAGGGTTACAAGGACAATCGTCCGAAGGATTCCGCATTCTCGACTGCTAATGCGCAGAAGTCGCTGCAGGCAGCTGGATACAAGAAGGGTTCAGATGGCTACTTCCAGAAGGGTGGCAAGGACCTGACTCTCAGCTACACGTACTTCTCTGATACCGCAACGGCAAACGCTGAGGCTCGTGCAGTCCAGCAGATGGCTAAGCAGGCTGGCATCAAGATTAACCTTGATCTCCGTGCTTCTGCAAAGTTCTCTGACACCGTCACACAAGGCGACTTCGAGATCATGCCAATGGGTTGGTCCGGCACTAATCCGTATGGTCAGACGTCTCTGCCGCAGCTGTATGATTCTCATTCCCCATCGAACTTCTCCTTCGTTGGAACAAAGGCTGTTGATAAGCTGCTGAAGCTTCCAGGCACGATCGAGAATGTCAACAAGGCTATTGAGGCTGGCAATACGGCTGAGAAGGCTGCTCTCAAGCTCTATGGCACCACGCCAATGGATGAGCCACCGACGTACGAAGGTGTCAAGAAGGGTCTAGCGAACGTTGGACCTGCAGGCTTCCTGACAGTCAAGCCAGAGGATATCGGCTGGCAAAAGTAATAAAAGCAAAGTCTTTCATTCGTCCCCGGCAGTCATAAAGCATGGTGACTGATCGGGGAAGCATGAAACCCCCGGATGAAGCCGCTCGTGTACAGTATTGAGCACGGGCGGCTTTTTCCATGTCTTTTCTGTGTTCGGAAGAAGAGTGCCAGCTGATGGCAGAAGGAGTGCGATAATCAGCCTTATGACGAATATTCTTGTTTCCGTTGCGTGGCCGTATGCCAATGGTCCTCGGCACGTTGGGCATGTGGCAGGATTTGGTGTCCCGTCTGACGTCTTCGCTCGCTACGAGCGTATGAAGGGCAATAACGTGTTGATGACGAGTGGCACCGATGAGCATGGCACTCCGATTCTCGTGCAGGCAGAGCAGGAAGGTCTCACTGCACAGCAGACAGCCGACAAATATAACCGCATTATCGCCACTGATTTGACGAATCTCGGCTTGAGTTACGACATGTTCACCCGCACGACGACGAAGAATCACGAGAAAGTCGTCCAGGAGATGTTCCGTCAATGCCTCGCCAATGGCTACATCTACAAAGGGAAGCAAAAAGTTGCCATCAGCCCGTCGACTGGCCGAACGTTACCTGACCGCTATATTGAGGGTACGTGTCCGATCTGCGGCTACGAGGGCGCACGTGGAGATCAGTGCGACAACTGCGGCAACGAGCTCGACCCTACAGATTTGATTAATCCGCGCTCCAAGATCAACGGCGAAACTCCGATTTTCAAAACGACCGAGCATTACTTCCTCGATCTACCGGCGCTTGCGAAGGCTAATCTTGCCTGGCTTGATTCACGTCACGGCTGGCGCACTGGTGTGATGAACTTCTCGAAGGGACTGTTCAAGAAGGTGAAGCCACGTGCAATTACGCGCGATATCGATTGGGGAATTCCTGTTCCGGTTGACGGTTGGATTGATAACCCGAATAAGCGGCTATACGTCTGGTTTGATGCGTTAATCGGCTATGTCAGCTCAACAATCGAGTGGGCACGACGTCAGGGTACGCCAGACGCATGGAAACAGTGGTGGAATAATCCAGATGCCCGCATTTACAACTTCATGGGCAAAGACAACATCACGTTCCATTCGCAAATCTGGCCGAGCGAAATCTTGGCATACAACGGCGAAGGCGATAAGGGCGGTAAGCCGGGCAAGCTCGGGCACCTCAATTTGCCGGAGATGGTGGTTTCTTCCGCGTACATGACGATGGAGGGCCGCAAATTCAGTAGTTCTCGTGGAATTGTGATTTATGTGCGAGACGTGCTGGAACGGTATTCGGCGG
The DNA here is from genome assembly GCA_903789525.1 of uncultured Aeriscardovia sp. GTDB lineage: Bacteria > Actinomycetota > Actinomycetes > Actinomycetales > Bifidobacteriaceae > Aeriscardovia. Next base: position 1,024,749 of record CAIFER010000001.1, on the reverse strand, counting down.
ATGCATTGCGTTACTACATCTCGATTGCTGGTCCGGAAAATCAGGACGCTGACTTCACGTGGCAAGAATTTGTTCGCCACAACAATGAGGAGCTCGTCTCAGGATGGGGTAATCTCGTCAATCGCGTGGCCACATTGCTGCACAAAGACTTTGGCGCAATTCCGTCCATCGATCCGCATGATCTGACGGATCAGGATCGTGCGTTGCTTCAGGAGACGGAGAGCGGGTTCGATCGCGTCGGTGCTGATCTGGATGAGCAGCGTCAGCATGCGGCGTTGACTGAGATCATGCGCATGGTCGGGGATGTGAACAAGTACATCTCCGATACGGAACCGTGGAAGATTACCGATCAAGCTCGTTTGGCGACTGTTCTGCACACGGCTGCGCAGGCGGTGTGCGATCTTGATCTCATGCTTGCTCCGTTTATTCCAGATGGTTCGCAGAAGGTCTGGGAGCAGATGGGCGGAACCGGTACAATTGCGCCGATGCCGAAGCTCGTAGATGTCACCGATTTGGACAACCCGGACTTCCACTATCCGATCATCACAGGCGACTATGAGCTCGGGAAAACAGTCGCCGCATGGAAGCGTCACGACATTGTCGATGGCACGCCGATTCCTGCTGCGCATCCACTCTTCCCGAAGATTCCGCCACGCGCGGTGCAAGAAGAGCTGGCACGGTTCAAGTCTGCGATGAAAGCCCGTAAAGAGGCAAAGAAGGCTCGGTATGCGAAGGCGCGAGCAGCGCTGAAAAAGGCCCAGGAGCAGGCTGACAAGCCGGAGCAGACAGAGAAGACGGAAAAGTAATGGGCCGTCACAGTCATCGTTCCCATCATCGCAGCCGTCTGTGGGCGCCGTTGGGGCCGAAGCTGTCCACCCCGACGATCGACACCCACACGCATATTCAGGACACCGTCGAGTTCTCGCATGAAATGGCTCGTCAGGCTGCTGAACGTCACGAGCCAGTCATGCCGGTATATTCGGTCGACGATTTACTGCGTTTTGCTCGCCATGAGGGTATTACGCAGATCGTGGATGTCGGGTGTGAGTACCCGGATTGGCCTACTGCGCTGCGCCTGACAAAGTCGCATCCGGGTGTGATCCACGCGGGCCTAGCGGTACACCCCGTTGAAGCAGTTATGCACGGACATCGAGCGGCGATCGGACCAGACGGGCTGAAACCTGACTACAAGCCGTGGCACGACATCTCCTACGCAGATGCATTTGCGCACATGGCAGATTTAGCGCGTGCTGGTGTTCGTGACGGATCAGTCGTGCTAGTTGGCGAGACCGGATTGGACTACTACCGTGAAGGCCCTGCAGCACGACCGTTGGAAATTGCAGCGTTTCGCGATCACATTCGGTTGGCCAAAGAGTTGAATGTGCCAGTCCAGATTCACGACCGCCAAGCTGATCGCGATTGCGTTGACACGCTGTTACGTGACGGTTCACCGAGTGCAGGTGTGATTTTCCACTCATTCGCGGGAGATGGACCGATGGCGCGCATTGCTCGCGAACACGGGTGGTACCTGAGTTTTTCTGGCACGGTCACGTTTGCCGGAAACGAGCATATTCGAGACGGGCTCCGCACGATTGACCGCGATCACATCCTCGTAGAGACTGATGCCCCGTATCTCACTCCGATGCCATGGCGTGGGCGGACGAATTCGTCGTACATGATTCCGTACACGATCGCTGTGATGGCGCGTGTTCTCAACATGTCTGCCGATGAAGTGGCACGCATCACGCAGCGCAATGCTCTTCGTCTCCTCGGTCTGAGTGAATTGCGCTGACACGAGTAACTGACGCGGGTACTGATTACTGACACGTGGTGTATATCGTTCACGGTGAGAGATCGGGTATTCAGGAGTGTAGTCTAGAATTCCTGGTGAAGATAGCCAATGGCGGCGGGTGCTTTTCACACGATGGGAAGGTTCCTGCCGCCATTTGTTGTGTTCCATGCTCTCATGATGGAGGTCATGTATGGCGAAGCAGACTGAAGCATCGGTGCAAGCCGGTCACTCTCAGGCTTCTCACGGGCAAGCTTCTCAAGAGCAGACAGAAGCTCAGCGTGTTGCGCAGGCCGAGCAAACTCTTCAATTTGATCGTATCGAAGATACTGCGGAAGCGATGGTTCCGAAGGGCGTCATTACCAGCGCTCCGAAGATCACTGCAGCAGCTATCTCGAAGGAAGAGCGCGAAGCGAAGCAGCAAGCCCGTCGTGAGGCAAAGCAGACTGCACAGCGTCAGTCGAAGGAGCCTCGCACACGCATCGGCAAGTGGTGGAACAAGCTGCAGATGTCGCCTGATCGCATCAAATTCAGTATGTGCATTGTCGCCATGGGCGTGGTGTACGGCGATATCGGCACGTCTCCGCTGTACACAGCGCAGACCTTCATCAGCGGGCAGGGTGGCTCTGTTGCACATGTGGACCGGTTCGCTGTTCTCGGCTTGCTTTCCCTCCTGTTTTGGACGATCACTCTCATCACGACGGTCAAATACGTGCTCGTGGCTATGCGCATTGATAACAAGGGTGAAGGCGGCATTTTTGCGCTGTATTCCCTCGTGCGCAAGTACGGGCGATGGCTTGCGGCTCCGGCAATGATCGGCGGTGCAGCATTTCTTGCTGATTCCGTACTTACGCCAGCTGTCTCCATTTCGTCGGCAGTCGAAGGTTTGCGGACCATTCCGTCGTTGACGTCCACTTTTGAAAACAATCCGTCGATTTCGCTCGTCACGACAGCTATCATCATCTTGATTTTGTTCTCGGTGCAATCGCGTGGCACGGAAAAGATTGGGCGTACATTTGGCTCGATCGTGGTCGTCTGGTTCCTCTTCATTGCGGCCATGGGCTTCATTAACTGCATGCAAGACTGGTCGGTTTTCGAAGCACTCAACCCGATCTGGGGCTTACGATTCCTCTTTAGTGGAGATAACCGGGCTGGCATTGCGCTCATGGGCACGGTCTTCCTCTCAACGACCGGTGCTGAGGCACTGTACTCTGACATGGGTCACGTCGGCCGCGGCTCAATTTATGCGACCTGGCCATTCATCTTTATTGCGCTTGTGTTTTGCTACTTCGGGCAGGGTGCATGGATGCTCTCCAATGCCACCAATCCCAAGGTCATTCGGATGGGGACGGTTAATCCGTTCTTCCAAATGATGCCAGGAACGGGCTGGCGTACGGTTGCTGTCATTATGTCAGTGACGGCCGGTGTGATTGCCTCGCAGGCCCTCATCACCGGTGCATTCACGATGGTTTCAGAGGCCACGACCCTCAACTGGATGCCTCATCTGCAGGTACGCTATCCAGCTCACACACGCGGTCAGCTGTACATTCCAGCCGTCAACTTTGTGCTGTGCGTGGCAACGCTGACGGTGCTCTTCATGTTCCGCGATTCGGAGCATATTTCGGCTGCGTACGGTCTCGCGCTCACGATCACGATGATCACGACGACCATTTTGCTGGGCGAATATATTTGGAAGGCGCAACGGCACATCCTCTGGTCGATCGTCTTCATGATTGTTTTCTTGACGATTCAGGTGCTGTTCCTCATCGCATCGCTCGCCAAGTTCATGCGCGGCGGCTGGTTCACGATGCTTCTGACGCTTCTGATTTTGCTCATCATGTACGCGTGGGATACAGGTACGAAGGTCGAGCGCTCGCAACGACGGCATCTGTCTCCGCGCGAGTTCTTGCCAGCGTTGGATATGTTGCACCGTGATCATCGCATCCCGCTGTATGCAGACAACGTCGTGTACATGACGTCAGATTCGGAGATGCGTCGACTCGATACGGATATCTTCTACTCAATCTTCAGCGGCCATCCGAAGCGTGCTCGGGCGTGGTGGGCCATTTCAGTTGATGTGACCGATGACCCATATACGCGTGAGTATTCGGTCGAAGATTTTGGGACGACGTATCTGTTCCGTGTTCGCATTCGCCTCGGTTTTAAGGTCAGCCAGAATGTGGCCACGTACTTGCACCAAATTATGCATGACCTCATTGATTCGGGCGATTTGCCGGAGCAGCGGACGATTTATCCGACGCTCGATGAGGATCAGCAGATTGGCACGGTTCAATTTGTGCTCATTCACAAGGATTTGATTCCAGAGTCTCGCATCGATCGGTCTGGTGCGACGGCGCTGCGCATTAAGTACGCGATTCGCCATGTGTGCGGCAATCCGATTAAGTGGTTTGGCTTGACTGCTTACAATCCAGTGACGGAAACGCAACCGCTCTTCGTAGCTGTTCAACCGGTTGCTCCGCTCAAACCGGTGGCGTTGCGTAAGGTTAAGCGACCGGTCACGCTGCAAGTTGTTCTGGCAAAGCAGGAAGAGCAGCGACTGGCGCGAGAACGTCAGATCTCAGAGGGTGAAGCGTTGGATGCTGCACGTCAAGTTGCTCGCGAGTTTGCTGAGGCAAACAAGGTAGCGCAGACGGACAAAGCAGATAAAGCGGACAAAGCCGAGAAGACTGGAAAAGCTGCAAAAGCTGTCAAAGCTGGAAAGGTGACGAAGACCGCAAAAACCACGAAAACGCGGAAAACGACTCGCAAGGCTCAGAAGTCTGAAAAGTCCGACAAGTCCGACAAATCCGACAAATCTGAGAAGTCTGGAGAAGGCGCGAAAGAGTGAAGTCACAGCCAAGAGAAACAGCACGCACGAAACAGCAAGTCAGCCATGACCATGTTCGGCGTTTGAGCTGGTCTCTCGGGTGTGACCTTGTTGTTTTTGTTGCTGAAGTCGTCGGGGCGATCATGACGCGCTCGCTGGCGTTGGTAGTCGACTGCGCGCACATGCTCACGGATTTGGCCGTCATGACAGCATCGATTGTGACCGCTGTGCTAATGGCTCGGAAACCGACGCGGCGCAGGACATGGGGATGGGATCGCTTGGAAGTGCTGACAGGCGGCGCTTCTGCAGCTGTCCTGATGGCTGTCGGCGTATATGCGCTGATCGAAGCTATTCGTCGGCTTTTCTTTGTCCCTGATCACGTCAGCGATGTGCCACTGTTGGCTGGGTTTGGTCTTCTCGGACTCGTGGCGAATATCATTTCGCTTATTATGCTGACACGGCGGCGCAAAGATAACCTCAACATGCGCGCTGCATTCTTGGAGGTGTGCAATGACGCACTCGGGTCAGTCGCTGTCCTGATTGGTGCTCTCGTGATTCTCGTCACCGGTTGGACCGGTGCAGATGCTGTGGCTGGTGCCTTGATTGCAGTGCTCATTTTCCCGCGTGCCGGCAAGATTCTCGTGAGTTCTGTCCGTGTTCTGCTCATCGAAGTGCCGTCGTCGATTGATCCAGCGGAAGTGCGTCGACACTTGGAAGGTGTTCCGGGTGTCGTCTCTGTTCACGATCTGCACATTGGAACCGTGCGGACAGGCCTCGTGACGATTACTGCGCATGTGACCGTTCGGCGTGGGTTGAGCCAAGATGACCAACAGCATGTGCTCGAGTCAATGCAACAGTGTGTGCGGACGCATTTTCCGGTCAGCATCGAGCATTCGACGTTCCAGCTCGAACCGGAGGGTTATCAGCGCATTGAGAAGCGTGAAGGTGAAGATATTCACGCATAATGTGCGGGTCTCCTACTGAGACTTCGTATCGAAAAGCTTTCCTACGCTCACGGCACATCGGCGAGCAAATTTGTACACTGAAAACTGTGAGCATAGCGGGTGCAACCGTCCGTTGTTTCCGCTGGGAATGAAAGGAACGCAATGGCTGACGATAGTCAGAAGAAGGGCATCGCAAACATCGGTGTCATCGGTCTCGCAGCAATGGGTGCTGCGTTGTCGCGCAATCTCGCTCGTCATGGGAACACGGTTGCGGTGTTTAATCGTTCGGCATGGCGCACGGATGCTCTGATCAAGGATCACGGTGACGAGGGCACGTTCGTTCCGTCAAAGACGCTGGAAGACTTCGTTGCAACGCTGAAGCGTCCGCGCACGGCCATCATTATGATTAAGGCCGGTCAGCCGACGGAAGACATGATTCATCGTCTGGCGGATCTCTTTGAGCCGGGGGACATCATCATTGATGGTGGCAACACGTACTTCAAGGACACGATGCGCCGCGAAAAGGAAATGGCTGCACGTGGAATCCACTTCGTCGGCATGGGCGTCTCTGGCGGCGAGCAAGGCGCTCTCCTTGGGCCGTCAATCATGCCAGGCGGACCGGAAGAATCATGGAAGACGCTCGGCCCGATTCTTGAGTCGATTGCTGCGAAGGCTCCGGATGGAACTCCATGTGTCACGCACATTGGTGAAAACGGCGCTGGTCACTTCGTCAAGATGGTTCACAACGGCATCGAATACGCTGATATGCAGCTGATCGCCGAAAGCTACGATCTCATGCGTCGCGGTCTCGGTTTGGAGCCGAGCAAGATTGCCGATATCTTCGACGAGTGGAATAAGGGTGAGCTCAATAGCTACCTGATTCAGATCACGTCGAAGTTGCTGCGTCATGTGGATGCAAAGACAGGCAAGCCGTTCGTTGATATTGTCGTTGACCAAGCAGAAATGAAGGGCACTGGTACGTGGACAGTGCAGACTGCACTCGGTCTGCCGGTTCCAGTTCCATCGATCTCCGAGGCTGTTTTTGCTCGTGGGCTTTCGGAGCGTTCAGTCCAGCGTGAGGAAGCACAGAAGGTCACGATGGCCGGTCCTGCGCCGCACATCGATCTCAAGGGGATGAGCCAGAGCGAGTTCATCGAGGACATCCGCAAGGCGCTCTATGCCTCCAAGATCATTGCGTATGCACAAGGGTTTGATGAGATCGCTGAGGGTGCTCGCCAATATGGTTGGAAGATCGATCTTGGTGCAGTTGCCCGTATTTGGCGTGCTGGCTGCATCATTCGTGCACAGTTCCTCAATCGTATTTCGGATGCATACGATTCTGGCAAGATGACAAGCTCGCTTGTTTTTGATCCGTACTTCGCCAAGTCGCTCGCGGATGCGCAGACGGCGTGGAGAACTGTCGTTGCACAGGCCGCACTCGGTGGTGTCCCAGCTCCAGCCTTCTCCAGCTCGCTGGCGTATTACGACGGCTTGCGGTCCAAGCGTCTACCAGCTGCGCTCATCCAGGCACAGCGCGATTACTTCGGTTCACATACGTATGGGCGCGTGGATATGCCGGGCGTCTATCACACGCTGTGGGCAACGAAGGAATGCAACGAGATTCAGGAGCATCACACAGAGTATGCGTCCCAGCTCAAGTTCACGAAGAAGAACTGAGCTCTTCGCTCGGTATGATGAGCTGAGCTAAACTGAGCTGAGCTGAACAAATAAAAGGCGGTACCGACTCGATTGTTCGGTATCGCCTTTTTGTATGCACTGATACGTTAGCTTTTACTTACGGATGAGCGTGAATCGAGAGCTGCGATCTTCTGTTGCGACCGGTTGCGCTGCATGGCCGACCGGCACAATGACGAGTGGCGAGGATCCGGCAGGGATTCCCAGTTGTGTGCACACATCAGCATGCTTCGCCAGATTCACGGCACCGCCCATCACGTAGACAGATCCGAGCCCGAGCCGCGTTGCTTCGATCATGATGTTCTCGGCGGCAACGGAAACATCGCGCTCGGCAAAATCACTGCCATTCTTGGCTGCCAGCACAAAGAGGAATGGAGCGCCATAGCAGGCGTTGTCCGTTGCGGATTCGATAAGCTGGAGGTTGGTGTCCTTCTCAACAGTGATGCCGGTAAGAACGTCAAATTGATGCATTCCGGCCGGCGATGCCTGGAACGCGCTAATCAGTGCGGAAATTTGCACGTCTGTCAGTTTTTCATCAGTAAAACTGCGGACTGATCGGCGTGCGAGTATGGGATCTTGTTCTAAAGTCTGTGCCATCGTGTTTTTCTCCTTCGAAAGACATGCGATTGAACCTTGTCTCTCTTTTATCCTACTGAGGTTTGGCGGGGTCACAGTGGACTTCACAGAGTTGAAGACATCACGCTGAGCTGAATGTGTGTTCTGACGAGTTGGCTAATCTCGATAACACGGTTATTACGAGGAGGTCAGCATGGATTTTGATGAAGTCGTTGCAGCGCGCCATTCTGTTCGAGATTTCGACGGGCAACCGGTTCCGGATCAGGTAATTCGCGAAATTGTCGAGGAAGCGGGACAGTCACCGAGCTGGGGTGATACGCAGCCGTGGCGAGTGTACGTGGCTACAGGGGAGGCGATGGACGAGATCCGTGCCGAACATGAAAAAGCCATTGCGGCGGGCACAAAGAGTCATTCTGATTTCGGCACAATTCACCGCACTCAATGGGGTCAGCAGCCTTTGACGAACATAACGGACTTCACTACGCAGATCAGTCACGATCTTGGCGAGCACAGCAGGATGAGCGAAGACAATGCGCGGCTCTTCAATGTGGGAACGGCAATTTACCTGACAATACAGAAGACGACGACGAATTGGAACGTGCTCGATCTCGGTGCTTTTGAGCAAACACTGGCACTCGCGGCGAAAGCACGTGGGTATGACACGATTATCGCCTATGAGCTCGTGCGTTTCCCTCACATCGTCAGAAAAGTGATGGGAATTCCTAATAACGAAGTTGTGGCGATTGGCATGGCGATGGGACACGCCACTGACGCACGCATCAATAGTTTGCGAGCCCAGCGCATGCCCCTTGACCAATACCTCACGATTCGTCATCAGCCAGTCAGCCACGAGTAAGCAGAAGGCAGAGGCTAAATCTGAGGGCTAGCTCCTCTTATTTGACAGCTATTTCAGTGGAGCGCATACGCGGTCAACAAGCCATACCGTGCGTGCGCGGCCGGCTGCAAATGACACCGGAACACTCGGATCATCGAACACGCCGTCGCGAATACTCGTCCCCGGCGCGCCGAGTACTTTCTGCAGCGCGGCTTTCTTGCGCTCACCTGAAGCGATCACCCACGTCTCAGTGCTCCGCTGGATCATTGGAACTGTCAGCGAAATACGCAGTGGCGGCTCATTCGGTGAACCGGTGACGCCGCAGACGAGTTGGTGGGGATCAGTGAAACTTATTTGCGGAAGACCTGGCATTAGAGATGCGAAGTGTGCATCCGGTCCCACGCCAAACCATGCAATGTCAAAGTGAGGGTTTTCGCCCATTTCCTGGACGAGTTCAGCTTGGTAACGGTCTGCAGCGACCTGAACCTCTTTGCGATTTTCAGCCTCGGTAGCGTTGCTGATTTGCACGACGGTCCGCGTATCAGCTGGCATCTCGTGAATGTTCTTCTCCGGCAGACCATGATGCCTAATGAGCGTTTCAAGTAATGCTTGACGCGCTTGCAGTGCATTGCGATCCGGACTTTCAGCTGGAACGAATCGCTCATCACCCCACCAAAAGTGAACACGTGACCAATCCACAGACGAAACGAGCGGATTCAGGCCAATCTCACGCAACATCGCAATGCCATCGCTTCCGCCGGTGACAGCGAGATCAATGCGCTGCTGACCGCGCGACTGCAGTTCGCACAGACGCAAAAGAAGCATTTGGCACGCCGCAAACAAGACCGCCTTTTGGTCTGTCAAACGAATAACTTCACGTGCAGCCAATCCGCGGCTCATTTGTTCATGAAGATCTGCCATTATCACTCCTTCGTCCCGACGAACTTTTGGTCAAAGTTGAAGTCTGACTTCACCACACGTGCCCACACCTTATCCGGGTAGAGGCGACCGAGTTCTTCGCTGAGGCACTCGGTACGCGTGCGATGCGGCAAGGAGACCATTTGCGGTGTTGCAGAGTTCGGCGTGCACATCCATGCCTGTTCGTCGCACACGGACTTTTCATCAGAGTCGCTTGATTTGATAGAGCTACTGGATTTGCCGGCTTTGCTGGAATTACCGTCGCTGGTATTATCGCTCTGCTTGCCATGTGCCTTTGTGTGACGAGAGAGGACGAAATCGCCTTTCTGGCAGTGAATACGGACCTCCTCAAGACCAGCTGCATTTGCATCCCAGACGATAGTGACTGGAATATGAGCTTCAGTAGAAATCCATGCAGCCATGAGCAGAACAGAGAGGTTGTTATTCTGCCCCGTCACCTCTGCAGAAATGACAGGGGAGTGAGGCTGCTGGTCGAGCATTGACATAATTTGTGCGCGCCACAGCGTCAAGTGCGTCCACGACAAATCAACGTCCTGAGGAGTGGCAGTTGTGCACAAAGCGCGGAACGTGCTCATCGGGTTCGGCGTTGTTGAGGCGTCGGTGATGCGAACTGCGGCCATCTTGCCAAGTGGATCCTTGGACGGATTCGTCGGCGGAGTGGACGGCCACCAGACGACTACTGGCGTATCAGCTACGATGAGCGGGATGACGAGCGTATTGAGATGATCAACGAGCTCACCCTTCGGCCGCAAAATGATGATTTCACTGGCTCCGGCATCGGCGCCGAAACGAATTTCTGCGTCAAGCTGAGAGTCTTGACGGAATGCTGTGACAGGTTTATCGCCTGCAGCATGCACAATTTCTAGTCCTGGTGTGCCAGCAACTGGCGAAATATGTGCTGCGTCGGCTGCCTCATCTTTCGCATTGACGACCGGCTTGCTGGAACCCGGCACGATCGCGATGACACGGCACGGGTGTTCCCAACTCGTCTCGTTTGCAGTGCGCAGAGCCGCTTCCAAATCTTTCTGTGGGCAGACGATCAACAGCGTGAGCACACGGCCTTGAGCAACTTCTCCACGGTGAATGTGCAGCGTCTCAAGCCTGCTCGAAATTTCGCGGGTGGACGTATTCGTGAGCGTGACAATCATGGCAGCCTCCAGGCACGATGATCATGTGCCATCATTTCATCAGCGGACTTCGGACCCCACGTACCAGACGGATATTGTTCCGGCTGTCCTTGCGTTGCCCAGAACTTTTCAATTGGATCAAGAATCTTCCACGACAGGTTCACTTCTTCGGTAGTCGGGAAGAGCGGTGGTTCGCCCAGGAGAACGTCAAGGATCAAACGCTCGTACGCCTCTGGGCTTGCTTCCGTGAACGAATTGCCGTAACTGAAGTCCATGTTGACATCGCGGACTTCCATCGTCGATCCCGGGACCTTCGAACCAAAACGAAGAGTGATACCCTCATCTGGCTGAATGCGGAAGACGATCTCATTTGGACCGTGCTCTTGTGTGGCGTTTGCAGTAAACGGTAGATGCGGTGCTGGCTTAAAGACGATCGCGATCTCCGTCACGCGTTTGCCGAGCCGCTTACCAGTGCGCAGATAGAACGGCACACCAGCCCACCGCCAGTTGTCAATCCACAACTTGATAGCTGCGTACGTTTCTGTGTGTGAATCCGGACCGATGCCTTCCTCCTGCAGATAGCCTGGTACATGCTCTTGGCCTTGCCATCCTTCGGCATATTGACCGCGAGCTGTGTGCAGTGCAAGATTCTTCGGCAGACGGACAGCGGACAGCACCTTTGCCTTCTCGTAGTGCACGTTTCGGGCGGTAAAGTCGACCGGCTCGTCCATAGCGGTAATGGCCATGAGCTGAATGAGGTGGTTCTGAATCACATCGCGAGCGGCGCCGATTCCGTCGTAATAGCCTGCTCGTGAACCAATGCCCATATCCTCAGCCATCGTGATCTGCACGTGGTCAACGTAGTGGTTGTTCCAGATCGGCTCAAACAGCATGTTGGAGAAGCGCATCGCCATGAGGTTCTGCACGGTCTCCTTGCCCAAATAGTGGTCGATGCGGAAGATCGAATCCGGATCGAAGACAGACGTGATCGTGCGGTCGAGAGCTTCTGCGCTCTGCAGATCGTGACCGAACGGCTTCTCAATAATCACACGACGCCATGCACCCTGACGACTTTGTGTGAGACCAGACTTTGCCAATTGCTGAGCGACGATCGGGAATGCGCTCGGTGGAATTGACAGATAGAACGCGTGATTGCCGTGCGTATTGCGCTCACGGTCAAGATCATTGAGTGTGTGGGACAGATTGACGAACGCCTGCGTGTCATCGAACGTTCCCTTGGCAAAACGGATCCCACCGGCCAGCTGATTCCACGTGGACTCGCGGAATGGTGTTCGGCACGTTTTCTGCACGTGTTCCTTCGCCCAATTGGCAAAATATTCATCGCTCCAGTCACGCCGACCGAAACCAATGAGTCCGAAATTGGGCGGGAGAAGACCGCGGTTAGCAAGGTCATAAATGGCTGGAAGCAGTTTCTTACGAGCGAGATCTCCTGTAACCCCGAAGAGAATGATGGTGCATGGGCCAGCAATGCGTGGAAGCCGGAGATCGTCCGGATCGCGCAGTGGATTTACCCACGGAGCGGAATCATTCATAAGCACACCTGATCCTTTGAAGGTTCGCATTGTGATGCGATGTCAATAAACTTCTTCTCAAAATTGTAAGTGCTCAAGCGCGTTTTGCCCGTTTTCCGCTCTGCGCACAGTCGCTTTCCTAAGATGGAAGTATGAAAAATACGGATGGTGATCAGAGGGGTGAGGAGTCACGCGAGCCCTCTGGATCCGATCTTCAGCAACTTCAGAATCTTCAGACAGTTGAACCGGCCAGTAGTGAGCTCATTCGTGCAGGCGTGGATTCTGCGATTCCAGGTGTCTTTGACCATGTGCGTAATGCACACGGGAATGCGATATCGTTCGATCAGATTCGCGATTTAAACCGACGGCTAGCGCCGAGCGAATTTGCGTTTGAAAAGATTTGGACACACTGTCAGATTGTTGCGCGGATTGCGCTGGGATTTGCTCAGCAGATGCGTCACGATCACTCCGGTGAAGAAAAAGGGACGGCAATCCCTCTTCCGCGGCCGTGGAATGGTGCACTGCCTGATTTGCAACTCGTCACAGTGGGTGCACTCGTGCATGATATTGGCGTATACCGAGTCTTTGAGACAACGGGACCGGGTGCAGGCCGTGAGTTTGACCGTAAACGCTATATTTTCCATGGCCTCGAGGGCTATCTGATTTTGCTGGAAAACCGTTATGGACTGCGGATTGCATCGTTTGCGCGTAATCACACCGGTGTTGGAATCACTCGTAATGAGGTAATCGCACAGAACCTTCCGCTTCCGCCGGCTGATTATATGCCGCGGACCGTGGAACAAGAGATCGTCATGTATTCCGACAAGTTCCACACGAAGTCTGATCCGCCAGATTTTGTGTCGCTCTTGGCCGCTCGGCGCTCAGCGGCACGGTTTGGGCACACGAATGCGGCACGGTTTGATGCAGTTGTGAAACAGTATGGAAACCCGGATTTACAGCCACTTGCCGACGAATACACGATGCGGATCAGATCGTAATAGTGGTCGTGTGATCTGACCTGCGCTCTGTGCGTTCGTAGATGAGGTATTCCGCGGTTTTTACTTCACGGGATACCTCATCGCCGCTATCTCTTTTTACTTACTGATTCTTCCTTACCTATTGCTTGTATCTTTTTCTTTTTTATCTTTCTTGTCGGCAAGTGCAGTCAGACCCCACAGGATCGAGCACAAATCGATGACTTCCTGCAAAATTGCGCCGACGACGATGGGGATGATGTTGCACGCGGCGAGCACCATAGCGATAATGGCGAGTCCTAAGCCAAGGCAAGTCGCTTGCAGCATGGTGCGCTTTGTCTGACGAGAGACGCGGATCGCGCGTGGAACCATCTCGATGTTGTCGTTCATGATGACGACTTGTGACGATTCAGACGCAGCCGTCGTGGAACCATCGGTCATCGCGACGCCAATGTTGGCGGAAGCAAGTGTCGGAGCATCATTCACGCCATCGCCGACCATCATCGTGATTGGCTGTACCTCTGGCTGGCGGTTGATCTTGCGCAGGAAGCGATTGATCCATGCATCGCGGTAACCCGCTTCACTCTGGGCAGCCTTCACAGCGGCAACTTTCTGTTCTGGCAACAGCGAAGCCTTCACGTCATCGATTCCGATTTCTGACGCGATTGCCTGCGCGGACTCCATCTTGTCGCCGGTCAGCATTGTCAGACGCGTGATACCGAGATTGTGCAGGTCACGAATTGTTTGTGCAGAGTTCTTGCGTGCAAAGTCGCGCAACACAATGCGGGCTGCGAGATGTCCGTCAAAGGAGACGTACGTGCACATTTGCGTGGCAGACAGGTCACTGCCGAAATCTGTGCGCGCCTTTTGACGGAGGGCATCGGTTTCTTCATCGTGACCACACACATAGGCGAGACGGCCGATACGAATGGTGTGGCCGCTGACAAGACCTTCGATGCCGTTGCCGGAATCCTCGTGTGGATGTGTCACATGCGGACGTGCGACTTTCATCGTGCGCAGGACTGCATCGCCGGCCTTCGTAATGCCTTTGGCGAGAATGTGGACGGAATATGCCTCAAGCGGTCCGGCAACGCTCAGAATTGACGTAGAGGTGTAGTGCTGCGTGCGAGCCCATGGACTCACATCTACGCGTTCCACATCCGGGCGCTTGTACGTCAGCGTACCGGTCTTATCGAAGAAGATATGTGAGACGCGGCCAAGATTCTCAAGAATATCCTGTGTCTTAATGATGATTCCCGAGCGGGCAAGACGACCGGTACCACCCATGTATGCGACCGGGGCAGCGATCAGGAGTGGGCACGGCGTTGCGAGAACGAGCACCTGGGTAAAGCGCAGCATTCCTTCGCCAAAGCCCATCGTGATCCACGTGCAGACGAGTGCAAACAGTGCGATGACAAGCGAAATGATGGTGAACGGAACTGCGAGCATATCGGCCGTCTTGACGACGTCAGCACGAGAATTTTCTGCAGAGCGGACGAGGTCGAGAATGCGCTGATATTGCGAGTTACCAGCAGTTGCCGTCGCTCGCATGCGCAGAGCACTTGCACCGTTAATGGCACCGGAAGAGAGCTGATCGCCGGTGAACGCGTCGACAGGGACCGGTTCGCCGTTGATCATTGACATATCGATCGTGGCGCGGTCGCTTTCCAGCGTGCCGTTGACCGGGAGTGTCTCACCTGGACGAACGATAATTTCATCGCCGACTTTGACTTGATCAACAGGGACTGTCGTCCACTCAGAAGAAGCAACTGATGAAGATGGCATAGCAGTGCGGGCGTCGTGCTGGTTGGCATCGTGATCAGTCGGGTGGAACGGGCGCTCAGTATTGTTTGTGGCATCCTGTTCGGAAGCCTGCTGCGCAGAAGAATTGAGCACGTGTGCCACTTGAGGTGCTGCATCGAGCAACTTGGTGAGGTTACGACGAGCACGAATCTGGGCAAACGTCTCGATCGTGTCGCCCGAATACACCATGAGATCCAAAATCCATGCGGCCCAATACTGCTGGCAGCCTACGGTGGCGACGAGCGCGATGACTGCGAGGACATCAGCGCCGATCTTGCCGTGCATCATTGAAGGAATAATGCCATCGAGCTGAATTCCGAAGAGCTCATCAACGAATGTGAAGAGCGTCAGGAGTACAAAAACGAGTACACAAATAGCCTGGAGCGTGGATTTCTGCCAGACGAGGGGGTTAAAGAGACTGATCGTGCCTTTCCATGGCGTCCCAACGTTCCACAGAATTGCTGCTACGATGCCGATCACAACGGTGACGAAGATCATCGGCGAATGCTTCATCAGGTCACGCGTTGCAGACCAAAATGCTGTCGGTTTCTTTTGTACCATATGAACTTCCTTGTGCACCCGGGATGATGGTGTTCCACCAGACCATGCGCGAGCGCAAGAGAATACGTTCCGCTTTCGTGATGCCAGACATACTCTGACATCGGGGTGGAGGGAAGCTTGCAATCCCGGCCATTACGGGAAAGCTGTTACCGTGCGGATCTGCCTATAAACTTCCATGGCGAATAGCAGCCACGCTACTTCATCTCGTCATGAGCAATAATAGCAGATGTGCTCAGATTTCGCTGTCGGCGTGTCATCGTTGAGAGCCGAACCACAATTTCCACAAGCGAGCGAAGTTCAGATTACCAAAACTAGAGCACATGTCGGGTTGTCCGGCGAGTGCAGACTTGTTGGGCTGATAAGGCGTGTAAATATACAGGAGTGCCGTTGCTTCATTGTCGATAAAGACGCGCGATGTTCCACAGGCGGGGTTGGGGTTGAAGCTGATCTCGTTGAGTTTACTAGCCTTGTATCGGTATTGCGTGGGGTGAGCTTCGTAGTATTTGAAGCGATCTGCGGCACCATACACTTGGTTAAAGAATCCGTAGTAACGGGTATCGCATGCGTGCGTATCAGGGCAGGACAGTCCCATTGCGGATCGGTAACGGAGTGGGGAAGGGTCGTTCGTTCGAATTAATCCTTCTTCTTTTTCAAGCATGACAAGAAGTGCTTTTTGACTAATTCCGCATGAATGTGCAGTTTCGTTAATGATGTGAGCAGCACTTTCCTTCGGCTTACTTGGGCGATATCCGTTGCATAAACCGTCCGCTGCTCTGTTGTGAACGTCAAATATCGCTGACTTGATACACTCCGATTGTGTACATGCGCCCCCATATTTGTTGAGGAACTGTTGGATTTGCTGTTCGGTTAAAGCAGAAGAATTAAAGAATTGATCGTCTGACACGATCATGCCTGGGTCAAACGAATACGTAGTGACATCGCGCGCCTGCTTTTGCCGGACGGTAAAAATGATGGCCGCTTGTGTGAAAACGTACACGGCAGCTACGATGAGCGCACCGATCACGAGCGTCAAAATGATGGACCGTGCGGTCTGAGCTGGGCGGGGTCCAGTGCGAAACCATGTTCGTACCTGCTCGATGCGGTGAGTGCCCTGCGGTGATGTATTCCGCAGATGAGATCGCCGGGTTGTGCGTGATCGCCCGGCTGAGCGTGATCGCTGTGAGCGACTAGTGCGATTCGTTCGAGCTGTGTGTCGCGTGCTTCGAACAGGTCGCCGATTCGCACGTTTCCTTCGGCGAGTAGATGAGCTTCTCTTTTGTGTCATTGGTTCTGCTGATGGGCGATGCGTTCGAGCAGTACTGTCAAGACAATGCAGGCGATCACTGCGATGAGACCGATCCCAGCGCCGGTCAGTGATGAAGCGAGATACGTACCAGTAGCACCGAAAACGCGCCCGCCGATCTCAGTGCCGACCATATTTCCAGCGTTCAGCGAAAGGTTAAAGAGCACGCCACCGGCAAGACCGTGACCTGTCAAAGTGTTGGAGACAAGCTGAGCTGGCGTACCGGAAACAAAGAACAAAGAGCACGTCGTGATAAAGACGAGAAGATAAGCAATCCACGTCTGTCGAGGTGCGATGAGACCGACAGCGACGAGAGCAATCGTTTGCCACGCCAATCCCACCACAAGCGAGCGAGGCGCAGTAAGCGCATCTGAAAGGTGACCTGAGAGGAGAGATCCGACGAACATGCCAATACCGGCGACAGCGAGAAGCCAAATCGTGCTGCGGATCCCATCCTCAAAGTCGGTGCTAAAGCCTGCCGCTTGTGTTGCCCACTGGCTGACGTATGTGTACCACGAGAAGAAGCTCACGCCGCCACAGAAAATGGTGACGATACCGAGCCAGAACGGAGCGTGGCGCATCGACGAGCGGACGGCACCTTTCTTTCCGCCCGTGCGAGGAATTACATGAATTGATGGGATGGTGCACGCGCACAGAATTGTTGCCAGAGCGCTCAGGCCCACAATGATAAGGAAGAGCGGCACCCAGCCGATTGAATTAGCGAGGGCGATGCCGACAGGAATCCCAATAATATCGGCCACTGTTTGACCGGTGACAACAATCGACAGCCCTCGTCCTGCTTTACCGCGCGGAGAGAGTTGTGGGGCTAGCAGCGAGCTGACACCAAAGAAGCTGCCATGTGGGAGACCTGCTATCAAGCGCGTGATCAGCAGCGGAATAAACGCAGACGGACCGATGAGCCCAAAAATAAAGGTGAGCAGGTTACTGATCACGATGAGGGAGCCAGTGACGATCATGAAAACTTTGGCAGATACAGTGCGCGCAAGAAGGAGGAGGAACAGTCCTATACAAATTCCGAGTGAGTAAAACGCGTTCATCTGCGCAGCCTGTTGGGACGCGTTCGTTGCGCTCATGCCACCTTTGACGAGCCACGATGCGACGGAGGGTAGAATCCCGACGACGATAAACTGCGACATGCCAAGGCAGAAAGACAGGATCGCTAAACTCAGTAGCTGAGTGATCATACGTCCGGTGAAATGATCCGGTTGAGTGTCTTCAATCGCATTCTTGCCTTTATCGGCATCGTTATTGACTTGCTTCGCTACCTGTGTATTTGTTTCTGTCTGCGTCTGCTCCATTTACACTCACATCCGTTGCGGTGTGCTCGTGATGGATCCTGCCATCACGGCCTTTCCTCTGCATCTGTTTTTGTCATCATATTCGCCCTACAGTAAATCCATGCACACCAGCACACCCACCTCAGCACATCCTGTCAGCGAAAACGAGGATAGCGCAGTTGTTCCCGGTCGTTTTTGGACATGCCCAGTTATTTTGCTGACCGCAATGAGCTTCGCGCTCGGCGCCAACGAATTCATCATGATGGGCATTTTGCCAGACGTGGCGCGAGGGTTGAATATTTCACAAGTACTCGTCGGCGACCTCGTGTCAGCGTTTGCAGCCGTCTACGCTGTGTGCACGCCATTGATTGCCGCCCTCTCAGCGCGTTTTCAGCGGTACCGGGTGTATCTTGCGATGGCTCTGATTTTCCTCATTGGTAACGCGCTATCCGGCTTTGCATCGTCCTACGCGGTGCTCGCTGTGTCTCGTATTATCGTGGCCCTCGTTGCTGGAGCGATGGTGGCAGTTGCGATGACGTTTGCTCCACAGGTCACGGAGCCACGCAATCGTACACGCTTCATGGCATGGGTGTTTTCAGGCTTTTCGATCGCATCTGTGGTTGGTGTTCCGCTCGGAACATGGGTCGCCGGTCGATTTGGCTGGCGATGGGCATTCCATCTCATCAGCATGCTGATCATCGTGCTCATCATCCTGTGCGCACTGTTCCTGCCCAAGCGGTCACATGTCTCGCGTATCGGATTTTTTAGCCAATTTTTGCTTTTTACCGATCCTCGCATCGATTTAGGTGTCGTATGCGTGATCTGTGGAGCAGCGGCGACGTACGTGGTCTACACGTATATCACGCCAATCATGGAGGTGTTCGGCGGTATTGCACCGACGTGGGTCTCTGCAGCGCTCATCGTGTACGGGTGTGCAGCGCTCGCGAGCAACCTCTTTTCTGGACGGTTAGCACGTCGTGGGACAGTTGAGCAGCCGTTGGGACGTGTTTGGCCAATCTACGTGACACAGGCCGTCTGTCTGACTCTTCTGACTGTCGGGAGCGTTATGCGGATGCCGATTCTCGTTCTGGCGATGGTTCTCTGTCTCGGATTTCTCATGTACTTGCAGAATTCGCCATCGCAAATTGACTATACGGACTCTGCTGCGCAGTTCCACCCCGGTTCCCTGAACCTTGCCAATTCGCTCAACTCCATGAGCTTCAATATCGGGATTGCGATCGGTGCAGCGATCGGTGGTGTGGTGCGCGATCACCTGTCGATGGCAAGTTTGGGATTAGTGGGAGCAATTTTTGCGCTCGCGGCGGCTGGATGCGCCCTGTGGCTTCTTGCGGTCGGGAAAAAGATACGCGAAAAACGCGTGTAGTTAATCAGTAATTGGTAATCGGTATCTGCACCCGTCGATTCCAGTGCTGGTCAGTGTCGGTCAGCGTTGGTTAGTGCTGGTGAGCGTTCTTCTTGTTCTGCGAGCGACGAGTATGGCCTTGCGGCTCGAGCACATGCACATCCATTCCCGGGAGTCTGCCAAACGAATACACCGTCATGACGGCTGCGAACGCCGGGATTGCAACGCCGAATGCGGCTGCCAAACCCGGCCACTTGAAGTACGCCCACATCACAATCCCGGTCAGAATCAGCAACATGAGTGAGCACAGTGGACGTGCCACGACCATTGAGAGTGAATAGCGGAGAATCCACCACGCATTTTCGTTGAAATTAGCCCGCACAATCCACGAGAGGAAGACAAACAGCCCGTACAAAACGTTTAATAGGAGGAGCACACCAGAGACGCCAATGCCGACTTTGCCCATATCGTTATTGTTCGCGATGTAGTAATCCCACATGAGCAGGAACCAGAGAATGAACTGAGGATAGCCGAACTCGTTGGCTTTGAGGAGATCGCTTTTCCATGCGCGGTGAAAGACCGTCCACGTTTGCCGTACCCGCCATTCGCGGTCTTTCACGTCTCTGAGCCATGTCCGATAGGTGACATTCGTGGCGGCAATTGAAGGGAAGAAGCCCACAACAACGACGCCAAGGAGAGTGTGCGCCAGAAATGCTATGTGCACGACGAAAACGTTCATGATAATCCGGCACATATGTTCATACCAGATTGCGAAGCGACCCATCTAACCTCCTTGAATTGGCGGAAGCGTGAAACCGAAATTGTGAGCTGCGTCGAGCCTAGCGGAAAAGTACGTCGGCCAGCTGGCGAGCTGCAATACGCGTCTGACTCACATTTGCGAACGCCACAACGGCAGTCTTGCTCTGAGGAGGAGCCGCCTTTTGCCACACATCGGAATGCTGTAACGAAATCCCGATCGAGGATTTGATTGCCTTTCGGGGGTGATTTTGGTCGGGAATCGTACCCGTGACGAAATAGCGCGAAAGACGAGACTGCTGAGTAGAAGTGAGAACATGGTCAGCTGGAGTGATCATTCCTGCGTTAGCCAGTGCCTGAACAGTTTGAGCAGGTGCAATTACCGCGTTAATATCTCCAGCCGAAACCATTGTGAAGACCTTCATTGCGTCAGAATCAGTCGGCTTCTGTATTTTTTGCTGGGCGGCAGTAGGAAAATACATATTTGAGCGGAAGAGGGCATGTTGAGCGTCCTTTTTCGTCGCTTTCCGATAGACAGTGCCGAGATGATCCATAGCGGATTGCACGTCAGACGTCTTGCCAGGAAGATTGACTGCCTGAACTTGAATGTCTGGTTGCGGTGGCTTGGAAACGAAGGCATGAATCACGGAGATCGCCATGATGAGTACGACCACAGCGGCAATGATCCAAATTAAAAAGTGGTGGATAAAGTAGTCGCGTTTTTCAGATGGTGGAAGGGACTGATAAATCTGGAACTGATTGCGATGCGCATGTGGACGGTCTGCCGCCAAATCAGCAATTGCCGCCATTTCTTCTGCGCTCAGCCCGCGATCTTTGTTTTTTCCCTGTTGAGCCATGACTTTATTTTCCGTCTGCTTCACGACGCTGGTTGCACTTGGATTTTTTCGGATGTGAGCGTTGATTCTCGTTCCTCGAGATGGAAGCCGACAATTACTGTTCGTGGAAGAATTGTTGATGCAGATGGAGCGGCAATACGCGATGAAATGAGCTGCATAATTGATTGAGCAAGGCCGGCATAGTCAACTGCGACGGTAGTGAGCGTCGGTGTGGAGTGAGAGCCTTCGGTAATCCCATCAAATCCTGTGACAGCTACATCTGATGGAACTTTCAAGCCGCCTGATTGCAGGCCGCGCATAACACCTAGGGCAAGCTCATCGTTGAGGCACGCGAACGCATTGAATGGCTTGCGGTGATTTACGCGCACTGACCGGGCATATTCCCACCCTACGCGAATTCCCGCTTCGATCGTCCACGGAGCATGTATGTAAACCGAATCATCATGCCTGAGATGGTAGTGCTCAAGTGCTCGTGCGGCATACATTCCTCGGCTTGCCTGTAAGTGGAAACCCTGGTCAGAAGTGTGATTATCGATGTTGTGAATAACATCGGCGCTTATTCCGACAATGGCAATGTTGCGTAAGTGGTGCTCGACAAGATGGTGCACAACCGCGAACATTCCAGCTCGACTCGGCGTATACAGGAAGTCACAGTTCCCTTCTTCTGCTCCACTCAGGTCATCGATGACGACGAGAGGGAACTTGCTACCAACGGCTTGGCGGATTTTCTGGGCGCTATTCTGCGTGTTGCAGATAATCATTCCGTCAGATAGTGAAAGGCCAGCTTGTTTAGAGAGATTAAATTCACGTCGCATGTCGTAATCGGTGAGCTGAATGATAAGGGAACTCCCTGATTTCATGGCTGCGCGTGAGAGATTCTGGGCAAGCAATGAATAAAACCCGTTATCGAAAGAAGGGACAACGAGGGAAAGAATGCCAGTTTTGCCGGTTTGCAGCGCACGAGCTGGAATATTGGTTGTGTAGTGAAGCTTGTCTGCAGCTTGAATGACTCGTTTTGTGGTCTGTGGGGTAACAATATCGAGTCCACGAAGAGCAGCTGATGCTGTTGATGGCGAAACACCAGCCTGCAGTGCTACTTGTTTCAGTGTTGCCATCAGTTTCCCTATCCTCTCACATAATGGACGAGCAGCCACTCTGCTATGTGTAATCATGTTCTGTTATGCAATCGCTCATGCGTTAACATGCGTCCATATCTTTCCTTCAATCGTATCGATTCGATAAAGAAATGCAATATCTGTATTCATGCACGACGACAAACATACTTCGTTGCCAAAGTTTGCCATGAAATAAGACTGTCAACAGAAGTGTATTTTGCGCTGGAAAATAGCGAAATGACGGCATTTTTGCAAAGAGAAAGTTTTCTTGAAGAATTTTCTATTTGTCTGTTAAATGCAACTAAAACGCATCGTATCGATTCGATCAGAAGCCATCATTCCTAGCGATAACGCTGCAATGAGGCGGATATTGGAATAAGAATTGTGCTTATTACCGTCGATAATCAGTTGCTAAAGATTACCGATATGCCATTTTGTAAGGAAAATGGACTCTTTCTGTTCAATCTTGTGCTTTTTCTTGCTTTGCGCCTGGTATGGATATCATCACTTGACTTTCGTCGCGTCGAGTTCTTAAATGTAATCGAAACGATTCGAATCGGTGTTGATTCGTTGTCTTGGAAGCGCGGCGCACGTGTTAAAGAAGACAGGTGCGGAGCGTTATCAGGGCGCAAGAAAGAGAAGAAGGAAACGATGGCTCACTCACCAAGCACATCAGTCAAGGCAATTGCTGCTGTGGCTGCTGCGGCAACGTTAGGCGTCGGTCTTGCTGGCTGCGGTAATAACAATTCCGCAGTAGATGCAAACGGTAAACCGGTCGTCACTGTTCTTGTTGTCAAGAATTCTAATCAGGCCAAGATGTCCAAGATGGGCTGGGCTCGTCAGCTCGCTAAGGATACAGGCGTCGATATCAAGTGGCATGAGGTCTCTGATCAGGCCTGGGGTCAGCAGAAGAATGCATCGCTCGCAGCAGGTGAGATCGATGATCTGAATATTCGTGCTTTCAATCCTGATGACGCCAGCCGCAATCCATCTGCCTTTGAAGAGTTGGGCAAGGATCTGAACAAGATGCCGAATGTCAAGGCTTTCTTCAAGGAGCAGCCGATTGCCAAGAAGTTCGTCACGGTTAATGGAAAGGTTCGTGTTCTTCCGTCTAGCCGTTACAAGGGCTTCATGGCTTCAGGTCAGCATTTCATGATCAACAAGGTGTGGTTGAACAAGCTTGGTCTGAAGGCTCCAACGACGTGGGATGAACTGATTCAGGTCGCAAAGGCTTTCAAGACTCGTGATCCGAATGGTGATGGTAAGGCAGATGAGATTCCGATCAATCTGCGTGCTCTGGATACCGATAAGATCGGTGATTGGTGGGCAGCATCGCTGTTCATGAATTCAACCGGTATCGTTACTCATTACAATTCCGGCCCGTCTCAGCAAGGTATCTATGTGAAGGACGGGAAGGTCGGCAACTTCATGGAAACTCCGCAATTCCGTCAAGTTGTTGAGTTCCTGTACAAGCTTCGTCAAGAGGGCCTCGTTCCTTCTGACTGGATCACTGCAGGCGGCGACAAGTATAACGAGCGCAATCAAGGCGACGGTAAGACTCCAACTGTTGGTATGTCGTTTGGCTGGGATGATTCCGCATATGGTTCTTACGGCTCACCAGTTGCCAATCAGTATGAAGCAATCCCGATTCCGTCTGCTCCTGGTGTTCCGGCTTCAAAGACTGTCTGGGATGGATCTCGTGAAGCCAATCGCTACGAGGATTACCACATGTCGATGTCTGCCAATGCTAAGAATAAGGACGCATGCTTCAAGGTGATTAACGCCCTGTATTCCGAGAAGTATTCGATCCAGCAGGAGTATGGCACTCTGGGTAAGGATGTCATCAAGACTGGTCCTCATTCATATAAGGTGACTGAGGAATTCCATAAGCGTCAGGATGCTGGCGCACAGATTCCGGCTCTTGAGGATCGTCTCGCAGGTTGGATTCCAAATGCTGTGACCGTGAGCGGTGATCGTGGTGCTGATCATGTGGCAGCATTCGATAAGCCATTTGCTCAGCAGTACAAGAACTACGATCATACCAAGGATATGATGCCGATCTATGTTCGTCTGAATGAAGCTGATCAGAACACTGTTGCTAATAACAACACCGCCATCTTCAACTATGCAATGCCAGCTATTGGTCGCTTCATGTCCAAGGGCGGCGCAGATGATGACGCCAAGTGGAATCAGTTCGAGACGAATCTGAAGCGCTACAAGATTGATGACAATGTCAAGCTGTGGCAGCAAGCGTACGACAAGTACGTGAAGTAATAAAAGCAGCCCTGCGCAATGAGCAGTAACTAGGTAACTAGCAGGGGTGCGGGTGCCCAGACGATCTAGATAGGGTCGTTCGGGCATCCTCATCTGTGCTTGTTCTCGAACAGATGCAAGTGTCCCAACGTAGGGGCAGGAAGGAAGGCCGCGATGGTGCGGAGAAAGAAGGCTGCTGCGGCAGTCGTCGACTCGAACGGAGTTATCGATAATATCGCTGCTCGCCGTGCGTTGCCGGTATGGAAACGCTTGGGCTTGCACTTCGGCTCTTACTGGGAGCTGTATTTGATGTTGCTTCCGGCACTGTGCTTCATCGTGCTATTCGCTTATGTCCCGATGTGGGGTATCCAGCTGGCATTCCGTGAGTTCGTGCCATCGAAGGGTCTGTCCGGTGGTCGCTGGGTTGGCTTCCAGTACTTCCGTCAGTTCTTTGAGTCACCGATGTTCGCCTCGACGGTGTGGAACACATTCAAGATCTCCATCGGAACGCTGGTCCTCGGCTTCATCGCACCGATCTTCCTTGCTCTGCTTATTAACCAGATTGCTTCGGTCAAGTTCAAGGGCTTCATTCAGACGATCACCTACATGCCACACTTCATCTCCACCGTCGTGATCGTGGCAATGCTCAACATCTTCCTGACACCAGGCACTGGCTTGCTCGGTCGCTTCTTCGGCAAAGATAATCTGATGGATAACCCGAACGCGATCGCACCGATTTACTGGCTTTCTGAAGTCTGGCAGCATTGCGGCTGGAACTGCATTATTTATCTCGCAGCACTTTCGTCCGTGGATGTCAGCTTGTACGAGGCGGCCAAGATCGATGGTGCCGGTCGCTTGCAGCTCATCCGCTACGTTGATCTGCCAACCATCATGCCAACCTGCGTGATTCTCCTGATTCTGAACATGGGCTCCGTCCTGAACGTCGGCTTCGAGAAGGTCTGGCTGATGCAGAACGCAATGAATCTGCCAGGTTCCGAAGTGATCTCGACATACACGTTCAAGATCGGTATTCAGTCCTTCCAGTTCAGCTACGGCACAGCAATCGGCTTGTTCAACACGTTCATCAACTTCGTGTTCGTCGTGCTGGCCAACTGGATCTCCAAGCGCGTCTCTGATACGAGCATCTTCTGAGCGATGACGGGAAAGGAATGACTGAGATGAGTATGAAAACAAGAAACGTCCCGTCAAACGCGGGAGCAAAGGCAGTTTCACTGAACGGACTTGATGCAGCCAAGATGGCGACCACTGCTCCAACGATCGCCTCTGTCAAAAACGGCAAGGATGGCGTTCCGTTCAATAAGCATTATCATCTGCAAAAGAGCGTGCCTGACTGGATCGTCGACATTGTGATCTGGCTGCTGCTCGCCATCATTGTGGTGATCGTGATTTACCCGCTGTGGTTCATTCTGGTCGCTTCGTTCTCGGATCAGCGACTGGTCTCCGCAGGTCGAGTCAGTGTCTGGCCACTCGGGTTCACAACGGCCGGCTATCAACGTGTCTTCCAAGATCAGCGTATTTGGACTGGTTATTGGAACACGATCGTGTACTCCGTGTTGGGTACTGCGCTCAATCT
The DNA here is from genome assembly GCA_903789525.1 of uncultured Aeriscardovia sp. Lineage (GTDB taxonomy): Bacteria > Actinomycetota > Actinomycetes > Actinomycetales > Bifidobacteriaceae > Aeriscardovia. Next base: position 998,608 of record CAIFER010000001.1, on the reverse strand, counting down.
CGTTGTTACGCTACCGGCAGCATTCGCGCTGTCTCGTCGTGAAGTCGGCAAGGTTCGTCGTGTGATCCTGTTCCTCTTCACCTTCACGATGTACTTCTCCGGTGGTTTGATTCCAAGCTACTTGCTCTACAAGCAGCTCGGTCTGCTCAACAACATGTGGGTCTTCATTCTTCCAGGTGCTGTCAGCGTGTGGAATCTCATCATCGCGCGTTCGTTCTTCGAGACCTCAATTCCAGAGGACATGTTCGATGCAGCAAAGCTTGATGGTCTGTCGTACGGCGGGTACTTCATGAAGATCGTGATTCCGCTCTCGTCGGCAATCATCGCCGTGATTGGTCTGTACTACTTCGTCGGACACTGGAATGATTACTTCACAGGCTTGATCTACATTCGTGAGTCGGGCTTGGAGCCATTGCAGAACGTTCTGCAGTCTATCCTGCTGGCAAATCAGACGAATCAGCTCGGTACCGGCGCTGGCGGCCAGTCAATGCTTCAACAGCAGCAGATTGCTGATCAGATTAAGTACGGCGTGATCATTGTTTCCACGCTTCCTCTGCTGATCATTTATCCGTTCCTGCAGAAGTACTTCGACAAGGGCGTCATGATCGGCGCTGTCAAGGGCTGAGTTTTTCGCAAACTGAGTTCTTACACGGTCACAATTTCGAGGGGTCGGCGTTGTTTTCGCGGCGCCGACCTCTTTTGTCTCATTATCGAAGGTAAATTATGGCACTCCATCATTCTTCTACACTTTTCCGAGATATTGACGGCGTGGTGGCACAGCTCCATGCAATCAGCGCGCTGAAAGTGTCAGATACATGGTATTTTTATGGCGAAAATAAGGTTGACGGTGCTCATTTCCAAGGCATGTCCTGCTATTCGACGCATGATTTCCTGACATGGACAAATGAAGGTTTGGCTCTTCCGGTTGGTCCAAAAGGCACGATTACGGGCCCAGAGCACACGATTGAGCGGCCGCGAGTTTTCAGGTGCCCGTCTACTGGTCAGTTTGTCATGTATGTGCATGTTGAGGGAGTGGGAGACTACTCGTTTGCGCATATTGGCGTTGCTGTGTCAGATACGCCGACTGGCCCATTCGAATTCCGCTCTGTCCTGCAATTCCGCGGTTATCAGTCGCGCGATATCGGTTGCTTTACGGATGAGGACGGAACGGGATATCTACTTTCCGAGGACCGCGAACACGGTACGCACATTTACCGCCTTTCTCAGGACTATCTTTCCATCGTTGAAGATGTGATCTGCCTGCGTGGGGCAAATGAGGGTAGGTTCGGTCCGGAAGCTCCAATCTTGGTCAAGCGCGACGGACGATATTACTGGTGTGGGTCGAATCTGACCGGTTGGGACTGCAATGACAACGTTTACACGACGTCGACGAACCTGTATGGGCCGTGGAGCAACTGGAATCTCTTCGTCCCGCGCGGTTCGAAGACGTACAACTCGCAGTGTGACGCGATCCTACCACTGGACGCAGATCCGTGGCATTCTCGTCATTTCCTGTATGTAGGGGATCAGTGGAAGCCCAATGATCTAGGCAATTCTCCGCTGCTTCTTCTGCCAATCACGCTCGATGGTTCAACGTTGAAATTGGAGTGGACAGACGACTGGTCCGACGAGCAGATCGGCAAGTAAGCAAAGAGACAAACGATGAAGGCGCATGACGTCAGCAAACAACTGAGAAACAAGGCGAATCCACATATCATGATAGAAGATAGCGCAATTTCACAGATTTCACAGAAGTATCCGCTGTACATGCATGATTTCGGACTGCACGATCCCTTTATTTACGCCGATCGCGCATCTGGGCTGTATTACTTGTACAACGCCAGCAAGTGCACGAATAGCGAGTACGCTTCTCGCAGCACCGAGGAACTGGGCGAATACATGGATCGCAGCGACGGCGTGTATTGCTGGACGTCACCGGATCTCCTGCATTGGAGCGAGCCCATGCTCGTCTTTAATCTTCATGACTGGCCAGCGGGACAGAAAACGTGGTACACCGATCAGCAAGGTCCATGGGCACCGGAAGTTCATCAGTGGCACGGATCTTATTGGATGTTTACAACGTTGCATAATCCGACGCGCCAGATCGGTCAACCGTGGCGAGGACCGCAATGGTATCTCGATCAGCATGCAGACAGTCCGTGCACATCGCGCGGGGTCTTTATTTTGCATTCCGATTCACCTGCAGGTCCGTTTGTGCCGGTTCATGCCGATCGCCCCACCCCAGATCCTCAGCGTATGACACTCGATGGGACACTGGCCGTCGATACAGATGGCAGCCCGTGGATGATCTACGCGCACGAGTGGGTGCAGATGTTTGATGGCACGATGGAAGCGATTCGGCTGGATCCAGACGATCTCGCGTCTGCTGTCGATCCTGCTCATCCCCGTCTTTTGTGGGAGGCTAGTCAAGGACCATGGCATCCGGCAGATGGTGATGCTCCAGCTGGCGGATGGAAAGGCCATCTCGAAAAAGCCACGGCAAATGGGTATGTCACCGATGGGCCATTTGTGGTGAGAACGACTTCTGGCGCATTGTTGTGCTTGTGGACGTCGTATTCGCGTGGCATTTATACGCTGACGCAGGCGATTTCGCGTTCGGGTTGTGTGACTGGACCATGGGAACAGCTTGATCCGCTTCTGCGCAATGACTGTGGGCACGCGATGGTCTTCCGCGATTTCGACGGGCAGCTGCATGTGCTGATGCACACCAATATGACCCGGTCGGTTATGCTGCCTGATGGGGAGCGTAAGCCGCTCCTATCTCACGGTGCACTGTATCGGATCAGTGCACATGACGACGGTTTCCATCTGGGACGTCATGAGTCCGAGCTTGACGGTATGACAGATCCCGCGAATGATGTTCCGGCTAATGATGATCCTGCCGACGATGTTTCACGTGAAACATTTGTTTGCTGAAGATGTTTTACAGTGAGAATGAAAGTTTCGGGACAGTATTCGGAACAGGTCTTGAAACAGATCGTTTTCGTTGCAAGGAGCTGATATGCGGAAAATCGGAATTATCGGTGATGGAAACGTCGGCGCGGCAGTCGCTCATCAGCTGATCATCAGTCATGATGCCGATGATTTGGCGCTGTTTGATATCAATGAGGCCAAGGTGAAGGCGGATGCGCTCGACTTTGAGGACGCGATGGCCAATCTGCCTTATCACGTCAACATCACGGTCAATGACTACTCGCAGCTCAAAGATGCGCAGGTTTTGATTTCGACGCTCGGCAAGATCAGTCTCATTACTGGTCCAGATGCTCCGAAGAATGATCGTTTCGCTGAGTTGCGTTATTCGCGCAAGGCGATTCGCGGTGTGTGCGAGAACATCAAGAAATCCGGATTTAATGGCGTGATCATCGTGGTGTCAAATCCGTGCGATGTGATTACAGCGTTGTATCAAGCTGAAACTGGTCTGCCGAAGCAGCAGGTCATGGGCACTGGTACGTTGCTCGATTCCGCTCGTATGCAGCGGATCGTCGCCTCGAAGCTCGGTGTTGATCCTCGTTCTGTCTCTGGGTACAACTTGGGTGAGCACGGTAATTCCCAGTTCACGGCATGGTCAACTGTCCGCGTCTTGGGTCGTCCGTTTACGCAAATTGCTGCCGACAAGCATCTTGATTTGAGCGAATTGGAAGATGAGGCTCGCAAGGGCGGATTTACGGTCGCGAGCGGTAAGCATTACACGAATTACGGTGTTGCAGCGGCTGCGGTTCGGATTGCTGATGCTGTCGAGTCTGATTCGCATCAGGTGTTGCCAGTGTCGAATTGGCGCAAAGATGAGGGCGTGTACATGTCGTACCCGGCAGTCATCGGTCGCGCGGGTATTCTCGACGGTACAGACGGCGTCGCTCGCATTGATCTGCCGCTGACAGATGAGGAGAAGAGCAAGCTCGCTCAGTCGGCGAAGTTCATTAAGGAGAAGGTTGCCGGGTCCAAGTCAGAGGCTTGATCTGAATCTCAGACGAAGTAATGACCTGTCTGACACTGCGAACTCTTTGAATTGGCTTATGACAAATAGCTTTTCAGAAGCTTCAAGATAGCTGCTCAATAGCTTCGGATTGTGCGAAGTGATGGTGAAAAGGCGTGTTCGGCTCTATGGTCGGATGCGCCTTTTCCTTACACTGTGAGATATGAGAACTCTCGGAAATATCCTGTGGATCATCCTCGGCGGTATTGAAATCGCGATTGCGTGGGCGCTTGTGGGATTGATCTGCTACGTGACGATCATCGGCATTCCGCTGGGTCGCCAGGCTTTCAAGATGGCCGGATTGACGCTGGTGCCGTTCGGTCAGCACGTCGAGTACGGCGGGGGAGCTCCGTCGCTGGTGATGAATATTCTCTGGGTCGTTCTGATCGGTTGGTGGATGGCGCTCGCTTATGCGTGTGCTGGGCTGCTGAACATGATCACGATCGTGGGTGTTCCTTTCGGAGTTCAGTCGTTTAAGATGGCGAAGCTCGCTTTTTGGCCGTTTGGTGCGCAGATCGTCGAATAATGATTCAATGATGTCGAAATAGGCGTATCAATAGTGCGTCAATATTGAATGGATTTATATAGGTTTATAGATCATAGATTCATGGGTTTATGGGCCATAGGTCCGGTCCATAAGTCCTCTGAAAGGTTGTTATCATCGTCGTTCTGTGGGCATTTATGCTTCCATACTTTTTGCCGGAAGCTTCTCATTACTTTTGGGAATTCATTTCACTGATCTGCGTGATCTTTGCCACTATTTTTGGATTGAGATGATGGCTGTCGCGCTTATTTGGGGCTGAAATGGTCTCGACTCCGCTTAAGTGGGGTTTTGAGTCCTGTTATGTGGGGCTAAAACATGTCTTCTTCGCTTAACTGGGGTGAGGAACTCGTCTTATTGGGGCAGACTTTAGAGAACCGAAAAACGAGATCATTGCAACGAGTGGGATTCTGGAAATTGGGTTAGAAGATGGTGACCCCAGTTAGGCGAAGAGCAATTTCTCTGACCCCAGATAGCGGCCATAATTCACCCAGTTAAGCCAACAATCCTATCTGGGTGTGGGAAGCGACTATATCTCCTTTAATTGTGTTCCCATTTAGATCACTTATCCTATCTGCGTACGTCAACCGTCTCAATCTCCTCTAACTGGGAACCAAAAACACCATATATGGACTAATTGGGGCACTTGAGGGAAGAGAACGGAAACAGGATCGTTGAAATCACGCGGATCCTCAAGATGGTGAGTGCGCGAAAGTGCCCCAATTAGACGGAATATGCCCATTTGTGTGCCCCAATTAGATGAGATATCCGCTCACATGCACCCCATATAGGCGGATGCAAGCACCTATCTACACAAATACGCGAGATAGGCGCGCGAAATCCTCTTCTTGACGGCTATCTCGCTTAAGTGGATGGACGTGAAGGTGAGACCGGAAGACGTGACAAATCAGGATCGTTGAAACGAGTGGGTTTCCGAAAACAAGTGACATCAATCTCGCATCCATTTAAACTCGCACGAAACCCACTTAACCGAGAAGCGATATTTTAAAATCCACATAAGCGAGATAGCGGGCACGCTGACGAGATTCAATAACAATCTTGCCAACGAGCCCGCTCACCCATTGAATTTATTCTATTATTCGTTTATAAATTCATTTATTTCCTGATTTATTTCTTTATTTATATATTTTCATTCATTTTTCGCGTTGGCGACGGTGAAGTAGAGCGCGTAGGTGCTGCGCCAGACCGCGTAATGAGGGTAAAGGCGGAGATGGCTGGCCGGACCTGCCACATTTTTGAAGGCGAGAGCCACCTGCGCGGAATCATCAGCTTGATCTCTCTGGTCGACGCGGACACAATCGGCATCAATGTGATCAGCGTCCGCCCATTGCTGTGCGCTCAGTCCATTCGCTGGTGTGATGACAGCCATCTGAGCCGCCTTGCGGTCAAGCTTCCCCGCGCGGACGTAGTAGCCGTTTTGCTTCCAATTCGTCTTCGGATCCGTCGGCGTCAGAGGCGCAGAGAACAGGGCAGGACCGTATTGGAACGCCATCCAGTTCGGGTGCACTTTGTCCGGTCGCGCAATGACGTGCTCAGTGACATGAATGCGGATGACAGATCCTGCAACGACTGGAATCTCGGCCCAACCCTGCGAGTCATGGTGAACGTCAACGCGCTTCAACGTCATCGAACCAGTCGCAGCGTTAGCAGATCCGACGAAGATCGTCGTGGCAGAAGACCACTTCGGTTCGCGAACTTTGATGGCAGCATGGGAAACAGAGTTTGAAGCGGAAGAGACCAAGATCGTGATCGTCTGACTTGCCGGGAGATTGGCGTCGATGTGCACGCGCAGTCCTGTGACGGGATCGCACAGAGTTGAGGCACGGAACTGGTTGATGTAGATCGCCGGGACAGAGCTGGCAGCGTCATGTGAACTGTCGGCACCAGTAGCAGCACTGTCGGTTGCCTGACCAGTCAGAAAGATCGAGTCGGTGAGCTTGGTGAAGTTCTCGACACCTGTGCCTTGGCAGCACCAGAACGTGCCAAACGGGAGACCGAAAATTTTCGGGTACCCGGCAGTCATCGGCTGATAGTACATCGACATACCTGTCTCAGGGTTCTGGGACGGGAGAATTGTGTTCGTTAGCGTGTGCTCGTAGTACTCGGAATACTTGGTTTCATGCGTGATCTGGAGGAGCAGACGCGTCAACTTGAGCATGTTATAGGCATTGCAGGTCTCACATGTCGTCGCATCGATATCTTCACCGCGCTGCGTCGCATCTGCCCACAGGTCGTCTGGCTCGTGGAAATGCTCGGCAGAAGAGTTGTCTCCGTTGGCATAACTGTGGTGTTCAGTAACGATCGTCCAGAAGTTGATAGCAGCCGCGAGATACAGATCGGTCAGATCGCGACGGTCACGGTCAGAGAGCTGGACGTTGTGAGGGACAGTGGAATCGAGATTACTGAGCACCAGATAGCGGCGAACAGCGCCGATGAACTTCGGAATCGTGGTATTGGCATGCAGACCCGAAAGCACATCCTTCCCCTGTTCCAACGATGTAAAGAGCGGGATTTCATCGAAAAGATGAGCGGCCGTGAGATGCTCAGGCTTACCCGTCAGAGCAAAAAGCTGATAGAGAGCATCATTCATTCCGCCGTATTCCGTGGAGAGGAGATCTTCCTCGGGATGGGCCTCATGCCAGTGATAGATGAAATCGCCGAAATCAGAAGCTGCTGCCAGCGCAGTCTGACGGATATGAGGATCATGAGAGAGCTGGACGGCGCTGATCAATCCCTGTTCGAGCTTGTGTAGATCGTAGAAAGGCACCACGAGATTGCGGTCAGCGCGTGTCTTGTTGGCAGGATCCGCGTTGACATCCGTTCCGTGCGGCAAGCAAGAGACGCGGAAAGCGGGGAGAAAACCGGCATCGTCAGGGTGAAGACGTCCATAAGCGAGCTGAGAACGGCGAATTCCATCGATGAGAGCACGCAGATGGGCGTTCAGATCTCTCTTCTGCTCAGCGGTAGCGATCGTGGCTCGGCTGGCTTGAGCAAGAGCAGCCAGATAGTGACCAATGAAGTGACCGGTGTAATGGTGAGGGTGATCCGGGCCTTCTTGTGTATTGGCATCTTCCGGATTAGTACGCGTGTCCTCGCCAGCTTCCCATCCGCCGTAATTCTTGAGACCATGCGTATCTTGACCGGCTCGCAACCGAAATTCAACAAGCAAACGATCGATATTAAAGGACAGGAGATAGGTAATCTCGCGGCGAGAAGCATTGAGCAGCCAGTTGTCCTGCAGTACAACGTTGGACATATCGACTGGTCGTAAAAACTGCGTCATTTGAGCATTTTCATCGTTGAAAGACATAGTTTCTATTATCCCGTTGGACGGCAGAAAAAGAAAGAAAAATGCCATACAACACGCGCAGGTGCTGTATGGCATTTTATGGGACCGGCTGGTAAGAAGCGGATTCCTTTACTCCAGCTCGAGAGCCCCAGTGTAGAGCTGGTAGTACTCGCCGCGCAGATCCATCAACTGATCGTGGTCGCCATGTTCGGTAATGCGGCCGTGATCAATGACGCAGATTTGGTCGGAGTTGCGAATCGTGGAGAGACGGTGCGCGATGACGAACACCGTGCGTCCCTTCATGAGCTGATCCATTCCTTGCTGGACGATCTGCTCAGTCCGAGTATCGATGGAACTCGTTGCCTCATCGAGAATCATGACTGGCGGATCGGCGACGGCTGCTCGAGCAATCGAGATCAGCTGCCTCTGGCCCTGAGATAGATCCTCGCCGTTCCCGGAGAGAACTGTCTCGTACCCGTCCGGAAGCATGCGGATGAAGTCGTCCGCGTTCGCGAGTTTGGCGGCGGCGATGCACTCCTCGTCGGTCGCGTCAAGACGGCCGTAGCGGATGTTGTCCATGACCGTGCCGGTGAAGAGGTTCACGTCCTGGAGGACGATGCCCATTGAGCGGCGCAGATCTGGCTTAGCGATATCGCGAATATTGATGCCATCGTAAGTGATGGAGCCGGAGTCGATATCGTAGAACCGGTTGACGAGGTTCGTGATCGTCGTCTTGCCGGCGCCGGTCGCTCCCACGAGCGCGACCTTCTCACCCGGATGCGCGTGAATGCTGATGTCATGCAAGATCTGGCGTCCTGGCACGTACGAGAAGTTGACGTGGTCGAGGCGGATATCGCCTAGGAGACGCGTGTAAGCGCCGGCTTGCTGCTTCGAAGTACGCGGAGCAGACCCGATCAAATCAGCAATCGCATCGGCATTAGCAACAGACTGAGCCATTGCAGCTCGTCCCGCGTCCTTTGCCACCGACAGCTCAGCATCGTGAGTGTTGACCTTGACTCCTATTGGAACGCGCCAAGCCCAGTCATCAGTGCGGTGATCAGCAGGTGTGATGGTTCCATCCTTGGCGATATGCGCGTTGACGAGGGTGACAGTTCCGTGATCTTCCTCAACCGGCTCGTCGAGCAGCTGGAAGATACGGGAGGCGCCAGCGAGGGCCATCATGATCATCGTGAACTGCTGAGAAACCTGGCCAATCGGGTTAATGAATGAACGTGAAAGCGTCAGGAACGAGACGATCGTGCCAACAGTGATCGAGGCCATCCCATGCAAAGTTGGGTTAGCGAGTCCGGCAATCAGGCTGGCACCACCCACGAGCGCGATGATGACGTAGATCAGGTAGCCGAGGTTGTTGATGATCGGCATGACGATGTTACCGTAGGCATTCGCAGTCGAGCTGGCAGTGAAGAGGCTGTTGTTGAGCGCGCGGAACTTCTTCTTCGTCGCATCCTCATGAGTGAAGACCTTGATCACCTTTTCGCCGTTGACAGCCTCCTCGACGAACGCATTGACCGCACCGAGGTCCTTCTGCTGCTTGACGAAGTAGTGGCCAGAACGGGAGACGATAATGCGCGTGATGGCGAGGATACCGAAGGTGAGCACAAGAGTGAGCAGGGTCAGCGGCAAGCTCAGCCAGCACATCGAAATGAAGGCGGCGGTCATGGTCAGCAGGGACGACGCCATCTGCGGCAGGGATTGTGAGATAGCCTGACGCAACGTGTCAGTATCGTTCGTGTAGCGGGACATGATGTCGCCGTGCTCGTTGCGGTCAAAGTAGGCGATCGGCAGGCGCTGCATATGCGTGTACATGTCGTCACGCACCTTCTTGAGGGTTCCTTGCTCGATGACGACCAGCAGCTGCTGGGAGACGAGTGAGGCGATGACGGCGCACGCATAAATCGCACCGAGGCCGCACAGCAGGCGAATCAGCGGTCCCCAATCCGGATGCGATTTACCGACCAGCGGCATGATGTAGTTATCGATCATCGTTTGCAGTGCCAGTGAAGACAGCGCCTGCGCGACGGCGATCACAATCAGGCAGATACCGACGAGAATCAGACGGAAACGGTATTGCGATACGTAACCGAGCAGCCGCTTGAGAGTGCCGGGGCGAATATCCCTGCCGCGACCGCGACTGCGCTTCTGTGATGTTGCTGTCATCTTTTCGTTTTGCTGAGCCATCAGTCCTTCGCCTCGCTTTCGGAATTCTCGGAGTTTCCAAGGCTTTCAGAGTTTCCCGTTTCGGCTTTAGCTTTCTCTGCTTCGCGCCTGTTCTGATTCTGCGAGTTGTAGATCGCGCGGTACTCAGCAGAAGCCCTCATGAGCTCCTCATGCGTGCCGTGCTCTATGATGCGGCCGTTGTCCATCATGAAGATCTGGTCGGCATCCTGAACGGAGGAGAGACGCTGGGCGATGATGATCTTCGTCGTGTCCGGCAGTTCCTCGCGCAGAGCCTGGCGAATTAGTGCATCGGTCTTCGTATCCACTGCAGAAGTGGAATCATCGAGAATGAGCACCTTTGGACGGCGGAGTAACGCTCGAGCAATGCAGAGACGCTGTTTCTGACCGCCGGAGAAGTTCGCACCGCCTTGTTCAACGTGACTGTCGTACTTGTCAGCCTTTTGCTGAACGAACTCATCGGCTTGGGCTGCCTGAGCTGCGTGCAGGACCTCCTCGTCGGTGGCGTTGGGATTACCCCAGCGCAGATTTTCGGCGATCGTGCCCTCGAAGAGTGTGTTCTTCTGCAAAACCATTGCCACATCGTGACGGAGAGAAGATAGCTCATAGTCGCGCACATCGTGACCGCCGACCGACACTCGACCGGAAGTGGCGTCATACAGGCGGGGGATGAGCTGAACAAGACTGGACTTTGCTGAACCAGTTCCGCCGATAATGCCGACGGTCGAGCCAGATGGAATTTCGAGCGAAACGTCGTTGAGGACCGGGGTACCAGTGCCTTCAGTGTCGTAGCGGAAGGTGACGTGATCGAAGTGTACGGACCCATCCGGGACCGTCGTGATTGCTTTCTCGGCGCTCGCGAACGGCATCGTGTTCTTCTCGCGCAGGATTGCTGCCATACGAGAGGCGGAAGCGCGGGAGATGATGATGAGAACGAAGACCATCGTGAGCATCATCATGGCCATGAGCATCTGAGCGGCGTAGGCGAAGAGACTGGTCATATCGCCGGTCGTCAGACCACGAGCTGCATTGTTCCCGGACGCGACGATCGCGGTCGAGGCCATCCAGCTCATGATCAGCATGACTGCGTACATGAAGAAGGTGACGATCGGGTTGTTCCATGCGAGCCGGCGTTCAGCCTTGGTAAACAGGTCATAAATGCGCTGGGAGACGTCCGTAAAGCGCTTGGTTTGATAGTCCTCACGGGTGAAGGACTTGACCACGCGCATGCCGTTCAAGTCTTCCTCCACGTCCGCATTCAGCTCATCGTAGGTGTGGAAGACGCGAATGAAGATCGGATGAACGTGCATGGCGATCACCATGAGGACAGCGAACATGATCGGCAGGGCAACCAGGAAGATCCACGAGATCTGGTGACTGATTCGGAACGTCAAGATCCAGGCGATGATGACCATGAGTGGGGCGCGGAACGCGATGATGATGATCATCTGGAAAGCGTTCTGTACGTTGGTCACGTCGGTGGTCAGACGGGTGATGATTGAGCCGGTCGAGAAGTGGTCGATATTCGTGAAGGAGAAGCCTTGGACCTGATCGAACAGGTCTTGACGTAGATTCTTCGCAAAACCAGCGGATGCGATGGCGGAAGCGCGAGCCGATCCCATTCCGCAGAGTAAGGCGACGGCGGCGAGGAGCAGAAGGATGATGCCCCAATGCCAGATCTCGCCCATATTCTTTGGTGTAATGCCTTGGTCAATGAGATTTGCCATCAATGCGGGGATGAACATTTCCGCGAGTGCCTCAAGTGCGACGAGAATCGGGGCAATGATGGCTGGCTTTTTATATTCGCGCAGGCTTGGAAACAGATACTTGAAGTCTTTAGCCGAACCAAGATCGCGTTTGTATTCGGCCGCTTGCTGAGCTGCGCGATGGCGTTCTTCATTGGTCAGCTGCCGAGCTTCCTTTTGTGCAAGACGTGAGGATTGTCCGGTCCGCGTCGATTGAGCAGTTGCCATATCACCTCTCCTTTTCTGTTTCTGTCGTTTGTTCTTCTGCTTGCTTCGTCAGTTTTCGAGCGTTGTCGATGATCGCTTGAATAGCACGTAAAGCAGCGGCAAGATCTTCAGGCGGGATGCCGTGGATCAACGCTTCGCCGCGCTTCTGGATCTCGCTGTGCAGCATTTCGTTGGTATTGTGACCTTGCTCAGTTAAGACGATCTGAAGCTGACGGCCGTCGTGCGGATCCGGAACTCGCTGGACGAGTCCCATCTCTTCCATGCGGTCCAGAGTTCGGCTGACGGTTGAGCGGTTCAGCGACAGCGCGTGTTCGAAATCTGTCTGGTGTAATGTGCGACCGCATCGGTCAGATCGCGCAAGAAGACCAATAAAGCGAGCGTTTGTTCCTGTGATGGGTAGGTCACTCGGCTCGGTGCGGGAAAAGTAACGATCAGCAACGCTCCCGACGATATGTATATTGACGAGTAGTTCTTCGGACGAGAGCGTGGGATCAGTCACAAAGTCGTCTGCGGTGAGTTTGCGGGATAAATTGGCATACCGGGATCGGGTAACCTTCTCTTTCTCATCTTCATCAAGTCGTTGCATAAGCAACTAAATTAATCCGGAATTGTTGCATGCGCAACTATCTTTTATCCCTCAGAGAAAAAGAAAACCCCATGTGGAGCGAATCACGCATGGGGTGAACAGAAATGGAATTCGAATGGACTTATTCGAGTTCGAGAGCTCCTGTGTAGAGCTGGTAGTACTCGCCGCGTTTGGCAATGAGCTGATCGTGGTTGCCGCGCTCGATAATTCGGCCGTGATCAATTACGCAGATCTGGTCGGAGTTGCGGATCGTGGAAAGGCGATGAGCGATCACGAGAACGGTCCTGCCTTCCATGAGCCGATCCATTCCTTGCTGGACGATTTGCTCAGTACGCGTATCGATGGAGCTGGTCGCCTCATCGAGAATCATGACCGGTGGATCGGCGACAGCAGCACGAGCAATTGAGATCAGCTGGCGCTGGCCTTGGGAGAGGTCAGAGCCGTTGTTCGTGAGGATCGTGCGGTAGCCGTCCGGGAGCATGCGAATGAAGCCATCTGCATTGGCGAGCTTAGCCGCCGCAACGCAATCGGAATCACTCGCATTCAGTCGCCCGTAGCGAATGTTGTCCATGACAGTGCCAGTAAAGAGGTTCACATCTTGCAACACAATGCCAAGGCTGCGGCGCAGATCTGGCTTGGCGATATCAGTGATATCGATGCCGTCATAGGTAATCTTGCCTGCATCGATGTCGTAGAACCGGTTGACGAGGTTCGTGATCGTCGTCTTGCCAGCGCCAGTCGCGCCGACGAGGGCAACCTTTTCACCTGGAGTGGCATGAATGCTGATGTCGTGCAAAATCTGATGACCTGGCACATAGGAGAAGTCCACGTGGTCGAGGCGGATATCGCCCCGCAAACGCGTGTATGCTTCAGCTTTTGTGGCATCAGCTTCTGTAGGATCAGTGGTACCGGTTGCGCTGTGAGCGACTGTGACTTCTGCATCCTTGGTATTGACTTTGACACCGGCAGGGACATCCCACGCCCACTTGTCAGTGCGGTGATCAGATGGCGTGATCGTGCCATCCTTTGCCACGTTTGCATTGATGAGGGTGACAGTTCCGTGATCCTCTTCGACGGGCTCATCCAGAAGCTCGAAGATGCGGGATGCGCCTGCCAGAGCCATCAAGACCTGAGTAACTTGTTGCGCGATCTCACCCATCGGATTGATGAATGAACGGCACAGAGTCAGGAACGCAATAATGGCGCCGGTGGTGAGGACAGTACCACCGTGCAGGGTTGGGTTCCCCCAATTTCCGAGAGCTCCAGCTGACCCAATGATTGCCACGATCACGTAGACCAGATAGCCAAGATTGTTAACAACGGGTCCCGGAAGGTTTCCGTAGATATTTGCGAGCGAACTCGAGTGATTCAGCGCGTCGTTCACGTGATCGAACTGCGCCTGTGTGGCATCCTCGTGCGTGAAGACTTTGATGACTTTCTGACCGTTGACAGATTCATCCACAAAGCCGTTGACTGTGCCAAGATCCTTCTGTTGCTTACCGAAATATCGGCCTGAGCGCGAGACGAGGACGTTGTTGCCGGCCATGATTGCCACTGTGAGCACGACGGTCACGAGCGTGAGTGGAACGGAGACCCACAGCATGCCGATGAGTGTGCACAAAACGGAGAAGCCATCGTAGAGGATTTGCGGGAAGGCTTCGGAAATGGCTTGGCGCAAGGTATCGGTGTCGTTCGTGTAGCGGGACATGATGTCGCCGTGCTCGTTGCGGTCAAAGTAACCGATCGGCAGACGCTGCATGTGTGCATACATTTGATCGCGGATGCGCTTGAGGGTGCCTTGTTCTACCTTAACGAGGACGAGTGGGCGGGCCCAAGCTGTCAACGCGCTGATGATGTAGAGAAGAGAAAGGATGGTGAGGAAGCGGATCAGAGGGCTGAAATCGGGATGTGGCTTACCTAGCAGTGGCATGATGTAGTCATCCACGAGGTTCTGATTCGCCACGGAAGACAGCGCGATGATGCCCGCGTCAATGATGAGGAGGATGCAGACGACAATCACACGCCAGCGATAGTGCATGATGTACGCGGCAAGACGTCGGAACGTTCCCGGTCGCACGTCATCGCCGAACATGGTGTGCTTCTTCTTCGCGTTCTTCGTCTTTATCACGCTTCCAGCGGTTTCGACATGATCAGCGCGTTCAGCACTTTGTGTTGCCTGCGCTTCGACTGTCTGCGTATCAGTCTTGGTCTCTGGTTCAGTCATTCTGGCCTCCCTTCTGCATGGTTCCTTCGATCTTTTCCTTGACACGACGGGCTTCACGCTTGTTTTGGTTCTGCGAATCGTAGATCGCGCGATATTCCTCGTTGGAGGCGAGAAGCTCTTTGTGCGTGCCATGTGCAACGACTCGACCGTTATCCATCATGAAGATCTGATCGGCGTCCTGCACGGAGGAGAGGCGCTGGGCGATGATGATCTTCGTTGTGTCCGGGATTTCTGTCGCAAGAGCGTGACGAATGAGTGCGTCGGTCTTGGTGTCAACAGCTGACGTGGAGTCGTCGAGAATCAAGACCTTCGGCCGACGCAGCAAGGCACGGGCAATGCACAGGCGCTGCTTCTGACCGCCGGAGACATTCGCTCCGCCTTGGTCAATCTTGGTCTCGTATTTGTCGGGCATCTGCTGGACGAATTCGTCAGCTTGAGCGAGCTTCGAGGCACGCAGGACCTCTTCGTCAGTGGCGTCAGGATTGCCCCAACGCAGATTTTCTGCGACAGTCCCGGCGAAGAGCGTGTTCTTCTGCAGGACCATGGAGACGGCTGTACGCAAAGCCTTCAGGTCATAATCACGCACATCGTGACCGCCAACCTTCACGCTTCCGCGCTGGACATCATAGAGGCGTGGGATGAGCTGGACGAGACTCGTCTTTGCAGACCCGGTGCCGCCGATGATGCCGACGGTTGAGCCAGAAGGAATGGTCAGCGAGACATCATCAATCACCGCATCGCCGGTGCCGGTTGCGTCATAGCGGAAGATCGCATGGTCGAACTGAACGGATCCATCTGGCACATCCGTGAGTGGGTGATCGGCGATCTTCATTGTGTTCTTTTCACGGAGCACTGCTGCCATGCGGGAGGCAGAAGCGCGGGAAATGATGATCATGATAAAGACGTCTAGCATCATTAGAACTGCGGAGAGCATTGCCACGAGGTAGGTCATGAGTGAAGCGAGATCGCCGGTCGTGAGGCCGTTTGCAGGATTGTTGCCAGATGCAACGATCTGATTGGCTGCCATCCACGACAGGGCGATCATGGCCGCAAACATGAAGAAATTGACGATCGGATTGAGCGTGGCGAGGCGGTACTCAGCCTTGGCGAAGAGGTCGTAAATGCGCTGCGAGACGCGCTCAAAGCGCTGTTGCTGGTAGCTCTCGCGGTTGAAGGACTTGACCACGCGCATACCATTGAGGTCCTCGTCCACATTCGAATTCAAACGATCGTACGTGTGGAAAACCCGGACGAAGTACGGGTGCACTTGCGCAGCGATCAAAATAATAATGATGCCCATTGCTGGGAAGATGAGCAGGAACATCAGCGAAATCGAATGGCTCAACTGGAAGGAGAGGATCCACGCAACCACCATGAGGACTGGCGCGCGGAAGGCGATGACGATCGTGAGCTGGTAAGCGAACTGCACATTGGTGACGTCGGTCGTTAGACGTGTGATGATCGAGCCTGTCGAGAAGTGGTCGATGTTGGTAAATGAGAAGCCTTGAACCTTGTGGAACAGGTCATGGCGCAGGTTACGGGCGAATCCTGCCGATGCCTTCGCTGAGAAGATGCCGGCGAGTGATCCAAAGACAAGTGCGACGAGGGATAGAGCAGCAAGAATGCCACCCCAGTACAGCACAGCTTGCATGTTCTTGCGGGTAACACCGTCGTCGATCAGGCGCGCAGTCAGCATCGGGATGCATAGTTCGACGAACGCCTCGAGGCAGATGCAGATAATTGCCCAAATCGAAGGGGCACGATACTGCCTCAAGCTGGGAAACAGATAACGGAAATCCTTTGCGGATCCCAAATCACGCTGGTACTCGGCTTCTTCACGCTGCTCGAGAAGCTTCTGACCCGGTGAGACGAGCTGCTGTTCGTTTTCAGGCGAGTTATTCCGGTCGTCATTTTTTACCGTGCTCGATGTGCCGTCAGCGCTTTTCGGCTGGCTCATTTTCCCTCCATTCTCTCAATTCGCTGATGTGCCGTGAAGCGAAAGGAACCACGAGGGAAGAAGACAGGACAAGCGCAAGACAGCAGCTCGGCGTGATCTGGTCTCCTCCGGCTTGGCAACAGTCGGATGACGGCATTTTCGTTTGAGTTTGACGCGGTTTTCGTGGTGCGGTACATCTGCCATTCGTGACGCCGAGAAAGACGATTCACCGCTGGGGCGAGAGCTGTCCGCGAGTCGGTACGCGCGACCGTTCAGGACGGCGGCGCTGCCGCTTCGCCCTGTCAGAGTCTTGTTCTGTTTCAGCTACTTGCAAGGCTACCCGCAGGGGACGCCGAGGCGATTTCGCTGAAAAAGATAGGAGATTGATGGGAGATATGAGTGGAAGATTTAGTCGGCCGCTGGAACTGCTTCTGTCTGCGCAGCCTGCTTCGTCTGCTTTCCCTCCCACGCTTTACGCAGGCTTTCTTCAAGAGTCAAAGGAGCGTGCCCAGTGATCTTTTCGAAGTCATCCGATGTTTCCGTCAGCAAACTTTGGGCCGCTGCCTCGCATTCAGAAGCCAGCATATGACCGATCGTGCCGTGTCCATTTTCGCGGTCGCTCTCCGAGACACCCCCAATGAAGTGCTCTTCTGGCATGGCCTCACGAGTCTGGTGAGGGTGCAAAGCGGCATACTGTCGCTGAGCTTTCTCATTTGCCAGTTCGTTGCAACGGCGTTCAAAGTCGTCGCTGTTCATTGGAGAGTAAGAAAGAGGAGTTCCCGTCACTGAGGTGAGAATCTGCGCGACCTCCGCCATGCTGGCCGGCTCAGTTTGGGTCAGAGTATACGTCTTTCCCGTCTGAAGCAGATTCTCATCTGTAACGATATCGGCGATCGCTTCAGCAATATCGTCAATAGAAATAAAGCTCACTTTTCCTTCTCGGCACGGCGCTGTGATCGCCTTATTGGCGCGAATCAAGTCGAGATGACGAGTGATGGTGCTGGTGAAAACACCTTCACGCACGAGCGTCCACCCGATGGAATGGAATTCTGCGAGTCTGCGGGAGACGTACCCGTAATAAGCGGAACGAGCGAAGGGATTGTTGGCTTGGTCGCCGATAAATCCGGTGGTAACGATGTGCTTGACGCCAGCGCGCTTGGAGGCATCGATGACATGCTCGAGATCGCGGACAGCGTGGTAGCTGTCAGGATCATGAGCCGGGATGAAGATGACGACACATTCGTTATAAAAAGCGGCAGTCAGGATGTTGCGGTCGGAGTAATCAATGCGACCGATCTCAAATCCACGACCGATGAACGGCGACTCGTCAGTGATGTCGTACACGCCGAGCTGAATATCTGAAGCAGGAACCTTGGTGGCGAGACGATTGACAAGTGCAGTTCCGAGACGACCTGCAGCACCAGTGACGAAATAACGCATGAAACCGACAACTTTCTTCGTGATTGAGCACTACTGCTCTGTAACAACGTGACAATCTAAAGCAATTGTGTGTCGGCTTGAATTCCAAAATGTTACGAGACGAAGACGAATGGGGCACTGGTGGAAAGATAACAGAAAACATTTCGCTCGTAGGTGTCGTGTTCCGTGTCGAAATAGGTATGCTTGTAGTGAATGTGAACGTTCACGTCACTCAATGAAGAATGGTAAGGAAGAGATTCATGAGCGTATCAGAAGGCCAGCAAAACGCGCATCTGCACGTGCAGGCAAAAGGACGTCAGTCAGCATCGCTCACCGTTGATGACCAGTTCCCAGTTGGAACCGTCAGCGATCGGCTGTTCGGCACACTCGTCGAGCATTTGGGTCGATGCGTGTATGGCGGAATTTATGATCCGAAGAGCACGTACGCCAATGCAGACGGGTTCCGCACAGATGTCATGAAGCTTGTGCGTGAACTGGGAATTACGACTGTCCGCTATCCGGGCGGTAACTTTGTCTCTGGATATCGGTGGGAAGACGGTGTTGGCCCAGTTGAGAAGCGTCCGCGCCGTCTGGACTTGGCGTGGCACTCCACAGAAACAAACCGTATGGGCCTGCATGAGATGGAAAAGTGGCTGCACGAAGTCAATCCAGAGCATCCGCTCGAACTGATGGAAGCGGTCAATTTGGGCACTCGCGGACTCGAGTCAGCGCTTGACTTGCTGGAATACGCCAATATCCCGTCTGGCACCAAGCTTTCTGACATGCGCCGGGCAAATGGAGCGGAAAAGCCGTTCAATATTCGTCTGTGGTGCCTTGGCAACGAGATGGACGGTCCATGGCAGCTGGGGCATCTGAATGCGCAGGAATATGCGTCCAAGGTGCGTTTGGTTGCCGCTGGTATGCGTCAGATTGATCCGAATGTAGAGCTCATCGCTTGCGGTTCCAGCTCACACAGTATGAAGACATTCGGCTCATGGGAAGGGACGATGCTCGATCAGGCGTATGATCTAATCAACTTCGTCAGCTGCCATGCGTACTACCAGCCGCGTGTTGACAAGGGTGTTCGCGATATGCGCAGCTTCCTTGCTTCGGGCGTCGATATGGACGGCTTCATTTCTGACGTGGTTGCGTGCATTGATGCTGCTCGCGGGCGGGCGAAGAGCAACCATGACGTCAACATTTCCTTCGACGAGTGGAATGTGTGGTACACGAATGAGCCGGGTCACCCGCATACGATTGACGATTGGCCAGTTGGACCTCATCTGCTCGAAAACCACTACACGCTGGCGGATGCCGTCGTTGTCGGCGACTTGCTGATTACGTTGCTGCGCCATGCCGATCGTGTGCGTGCGGCCTCGATTGCTCAGCTCGTCAATGTGATTGCGCCGATCTTCGTGCCAGAATCTGGACCGGCATATCGCCAGACCACGTTCTTCCCATTTGCTCGGACTGCCGAGCTGACGAAGGGCGGAACAGTCTTGACTCCTCGTGAAACCGGCGCTCGCACATCGACTGAAACCTATGGAGATGTTTCCATGGTCGATTCCGTCGCTGTCCGTCGTGCAAATGGTGGTCTCGCGGTCTTTGCTGTCAATCGTTCGCTCGATCAGACGGCCGACTTCACGATCACTCTTCCGGTGAATGCTCAATCTGCTGAATCCTCCGAATCCGTTGAATCTGTGAAGGCAGAGACGCTTTCCGACGAGGATATCGACGCTCAAAATACGGCCGATGATCCGAATCGTGTGGCGCTTAAGCCGAATACGACCGTTCGGGTGGACGAGGCCGACAGCAAGAAGGTTCATGTCGATCTTCCGCCAGTTTCATGGACTGTTGTCACTATTGACTGATCCTGTCTGCCAACTGACGGTGTCGGTTGACTGATTTAGCAGCCTTTAGTCCATATCGCTCAGGGCAGTATTATCAGGGGCAGTGTTCCTTTGCGGGCACTGCCCTTTTTATATGCAATTTTTCGCGTGCATCTCCTTGCCTTTTCGATATACGGTGTAAATCCTCTCAAATGATTGTCATTCTTGTTTATTTGGATAGGGAAGTACCTCAATCTCGCTTATGTGGATTTAAAAACATTGCTTCTCGCTTAAGTGGATTCTATACGCGTTTAAATGGATGCGAGGTTTTCGCCTTTCATTTTCGGGAACCCACTTGTTTCAACGATCTTGGCTCACCCTCGCCATTAGTCTCTGCTCGCCTTCCATCCACTTAGGCGAGCGGACCTGTTGAGAGGGCTGTTATTGAATCCACTTAAGCGAGATAGGGGGTCAAGCGAGCTGTCTTATGCGTCTATCTCATCTAGGTGAAGTGATTGGCGATTGAATCTGCCTTAATTGGGTGCGTATTTGGGCATAGTCAGTCTAATTGGGGCACTTCCACACTCATACCATTTTCGAGGCCCGCATGATTCCAACGATTGTGTTTCCGCTACTTTCCTCAAAGTGCCCCGATTAGCCCATATAGGTTGTTTTTGGTTCCCAGTTAGGGGAGATACGGTCGCTTTCCCCGCGCTCGCTTCAGACAATTGACCTATGTGGGCTCCCTACAGGACCTGTCTCGCTTATCTGAGGTCAAATTGACTCTATCTGAGTGGGAATCATCGTTATTTGAGTGATATCGCTTCTATCTGGGTATGAAAATATTGTTTTTCGCCTAAATGAGTCTTCTTCTCGTCTATCTGCGTCCTCTATTTTTCCTGACGTTTTTGAGAAACCGCGTGATTCCAACGATTCTCATCGCTTGCTCACTCACGAAATGTGCTCACTTAACGCGGGTGGGCACTCACTTAAGCGAACTACTTAGTTGAACTCCTATTTTTCCGCTACACATAGGGCCAGTAGTGTGCAGATAGAGCCAATTGATCGCAAAGAGAGCCGTATATGGTGTTTTTGGTTCCCACTTAGAGGAGATCCAGTCGGTTTTCCGCACTCATATAGGTTTGTTGGCTTAAATGGGTGATTTACCGTCCTTAATTGGGGTCAGAGAAATTGCTCTTCGCCTAACTGGGGTCACCATCTTCTAACCCAATTTCCAGAATCCCACTCGTTGCAATGATCTCGTTTTTCGGTTCCCTAAAGTCTGCCCCCAATAAGACGAGTTCCTCACCCCAGATAGGCGAGGAAGACATGTTTTAACCCCACATAACGAGATCCGAAACCCCAGATAAGAGATATGTGCGTGAGATATGTGGCGATGCATAGCACAACGAGGCAAAACGCGTCGGAAAACAACGGAAAGAAGTCGAAAACCCTTGAAAATAAAGAAGGTACACCGTTGAACCAAAAATGTGCTATTCTTCTCTGTAGGAGCGGTCTCACAGATGAGATCGCAGGTTTCAGGCGCGTCTCTAGCACAGCACAGCAGTGAAGCTGAAGCTGGGACAGAAGCTCAAGGCTGAAACGGAAGCTGAGTTGAAGCGGGAGCTGATGGCGAGGCAAGAAGTGAAGGCTGAGGCAGAAGCCACACAGAGGCGGTCTGAAGAAGAGGAAGGAAAAACATGTCTGAGCAGCATAGCGGACAAGGAAAGCACGTTGCAGTCAAGACGGTTGCCGCCCTCGCAGCACTTGCAACACTCGGTTCGTTGGCAGCATGCGGGAATTCGAATTCCGCTGTCGCATCTGACGGCAAGCCAATCGTTAGGTTCTTGTTCTGAAGAAGTCTGATCAAGCCAAGATGTCCAAGATGAAGTGGGCGCAGCAGCTCGCTAAGGACGCTGGAGTCCATATTCAATGGCATGAGGTCTCTGATCAGGCATGGGGCCAGCAGAAGAATGCGGCTCTGGCAGCTGGCGAGATCGATGATGTTGATATTGATACGTTTAGCCCGTCGGATGCAGCTCATAATCCGGAGGCCTTTGAAGAGCTGGGCAAGGATCTGAACAAGCTTCCGAATGTGCAGAAGTTCTTCCGTGATCGTCCAGATATCAAGAAGACTGTTACGCTCGGCGGAAAGATCTATGTTCTCCCGTCTGGTCGTTTCAAGAAGTTCGAAGGCGCTGGCTCGCATCTGATGATCAACAAACAGTGGCTCGACAAGCTCGGTCTGAAGGTTCCGACCACATGGGATGAGTTGGAGAATGTGCTCAAGGCCTTCAAGACTCGTGATCCGAATGGCAACGGCAAGGCCGATGAGATTCCGTTTAACCCGAAGAAGCTGGAGACCGACCGCATCACCGATTGGTATCTGCCGACAATTCTGATGAACTCGACCGGCATTGTGACCACTTCGAACTCTGGTCCATCGCAGAATGGCATTTACGTCAAGAACGGCAAGGTCGGCAACTTCATGCAGACTCCGCAGTTCCGTCAAGTCATCGAGTTCCTGTACAAACTGCGTTCCGAGGGCCTGACTCCGCAGGACTGGGTCACCGCTGATGATGATAAGTACAACGCTCGTAATGGCGGCGATGGCAAGTCTGCAGCAACAGTCGGCGTCGCATTTGGTTGGGATGACTCCGCATTCGGTGCCTACGGTTCCAAGATCGCCAATCAGTACATCTCCATTCCGATGCCAGCTGCCCCTGGCGTTCCGCAGAGCAAGGTTGTCGCCGATGGTTCTGGCCCGATGACTCGTTTCGAGAACTTCAAGTGCGCGATGTCGTCTCATGCGGCCAATAAGGACGCGGCTCTGAAGGTCATCAATCTCCTGTACTCCAAGAAGTATTCCATTCAGCAGGAGTACGGTACGATTGGCACCGATGTTCTGCAAAAGGGACCGAATTCCTACGAGGTTACCCCTGGCTTCCGCAAGAAGATGGCTGAAGGATCAAATCTTCCAGCACTGTCTGATCGTCTGGCTGGCTGGGTCTCCGATGACATCAATGTGACCGGTGATTATGTTGCTGATCACTTCGCAAAAGCTGACGAGGCTTATCACGAGCAGTACAAGCATTACAGCCACACGAAGGATATGATGCCGAACTACGTTCAGCTCCCTGAAAGCGAGCAGAATGACTTCGCCAACACCAATACCGCACTGTTCAACTACGCCATCCCTGTGGTCGCGCGGTTTGTGACCAAGGGCGGTGCAGACAACGATGCGAAGTGGAACGAGTTCCAGTCCAACCTCAAGAAGTACAAGATTGAAGACAATACCAAGCTGTGGCAGAAGGCTTACGACCAGCAGGTGAAGTAAGCGAGTAATCAGGCAATCGAGTAATTGCGTGTGTTCGGGTGATCGTGTATTCGAGCAAGCGCATATTCACGTAAGCGAGCCGGCCCAAGCGTGATGATTGCGATCGCGATGAAGTGAGTTGATTCTGCTCTTTTCCTCTTCCTTCATTGCGGGACAGGAGATCGTTTGAGCCGGTAGCCGATCGTTTCCGTTTACTCTTCATCGTTTTTGTTTATTCGCTTTATCTGGTCTGCTCTTTTTGGTTCGCTTTACTCAGTTCGCAGTATTTTGACCGGGATTCTGATGGGTCCCGGCCATTTTTATGTCTGGGGATCCTATTTATGTCTTAATTCGTGTTTATGAGACTTATTTAAGGGAGTCCCTTTGGCTTATCTGGGGTCGGATATGTCTTCCATGCCTATCTGGGGTTGTTTTTTGGTCTTTTAAAGGTCTCACTCGCCTAACTGGGGTTTCAATTCGCCTAATTGGGGTGGATTCCCGAAAGCCGAAAAACAGGATCATTGAAATAATGCAATTCTTAGAAATCGAGTGAGAAAACGATTACCCCAGTTAGACAAAAAGCAATATATATGACCCCAGTTAGATGCGAGAGATTACCCAGATAAGCCATCAGAACTACTTAGGCGGCAGAAGAAGACCGAATCTGCCTTAACTGGGAACCAAAAACACCCTATCTGGGCTAATTGGGGCACTTTGGGGAGAGTAGCGGAAACAGGATCGTTGATATCATGCGGGTCTTGAAAATGATAAGAGCGTGAAAGTGCCCTAATTAGGCGAAATATGCCCATTTACGTGCCCCAATTAGATGAGATATCCGCTCACACGCACCCCACATAAACGAGATACGTCCGATCACGCACCCCATATAAGGCAGATATAGGCGTATTCGAACAGATTTCACCGTTATTAGCCCAGATAAGTCAGATAGATTTACGAGTTAGGCTTCCAAGATTATCGGTTGTCATGCTCACTATCCTTGTCAGAAGAAGAGAAAATCAGAGGTTTCGAAGGACTTTCTGATCACACGCATTTATCGGCAGCAAATATTTGTCTGGAGCAAGTAAAAGAGGAACGGGTCATGGAGATGAACGAAAATACGCAGTCTAGCGGGAAACAGTCGGATCAGAATGAGCCACAGTTGGGTCGGCCGCAAGCGAGTCAGTCACAGCGCATGTTGATCGGCTCGCATGTCAGCATGTCCGGCGCAAAGATGCTCGTCGAGGCGGCGGAAGAGGGGATTGATTTCGACGCTTCCACGATCATGGTGTTCACGGGGGCGCCGCAAAATACTCGTCGCAAAGATATCTCGCGCTTCCACATTGCGCAAGGCCGCGCGCTACTGGACGAGCATCATATTTCTCCGTTGATCGTCCATGCACCGTACATCATCAATCTGGCAAATACGAAGAATCCGCATGCGCATGATTTCGGTGTTCAATTTATGCTCGGTGAACTCAAACGAGCAGAAGCAATTGGGGCAAGTGATATTAGTTTTCATCCAGGTGCACACGTTGGTGCCGGGGCGGAGAAAGGTATCGATCAGCTGGCTCGCTCGCTCAGCGAAATATTAGAGAAAACGACAACAACGCATGTGCGCATTGCTGTCGAGACAATGGCTGGAAAGGGTTCAGAGGTGTGCGTCAACTTCCAGCAAATGGGCAAACTCTTGAAGCTCGTTGGCTCTCCGCGACTGTGCGTCACATTCGACACATGCCACGTGTATGACTCCGGCTACGATCTCAAGAATCACATGGATGACGTGTTCTCACAGTTCTCTGACGACATCGGTCTCGATAAGTTGACCGTCTTCCATCTCAATGATTCCAAGTTCGGCCTGAGCTCGCATAAGGATCGGCACGCAAATATTGGCTTTGGCAAGCTCGGGTGGGATGCGCTGTATCGGATTGCCACAATGAAGCAGTTTGCTCACGTCCCGAAGATTCTCGAGACCCCGGCTATTCCTGATCCTGCCGACAAGCACACGCGTTACAACTCATACAAGCGCGAGATTGCTGAGCTGCGTGCAGGGACGTTTGACCCGCAATTGCCGGAAAAGGTGCTGGCAGATAACGGCCGGGCATCTTCTCCAGTAACTTCCCAGTGACTCTCTGCTGACTTCTCTTACTGCGTCACCGCAGTCGTGAACTTGCTCTGACCGAGGTAATCGTTGCCTAACGTGATGTCATACGTGATCAGCTTGTAGTCATTGATGAGCTGCTTTTGCTGGGCGGTCAGATTTTGGATCCGAACGCCGTTTCCATCCACGTACGTTGGCTTGCCCTCAAGTGCCTTGGTCCAATCCACGCCCGCTTTCGAATCGAGCTGCGGTTCCATAGCTGGAATGGCTTCATGCATCTCGGTAAGGAAGGCAAGATACGGCGTCACCTTGGCGTTCATTTGTTCAGCTGCCTGTGCAATGAAGTAGTTCGGTGACGAATACGCTGCATTGGCAAGTTTCTTCCCCTGATCTCCACTTGCTGCGTTGGACCAAATGAAGTAGTCAGATTCGTGCATCGTGAGCGTGTAGCGAGAATTCTTGATCTCATTCGGGTAAATGCCCGGCAGATGATCGCCATACCACACGACAGTTGTCGGCTGCTTGAGCGAATTGAGTGTTTGCAGGAAGCGTTGCGTGGCATCATCGGTGTACTTCATACCACGCGAATACGTGTTGATATTTCCAAGCTCGGCAGATTGAGCACCTTGCGATGAGTTGGAAATATAAGGGTTGCCACTGTAGTAGTTGCCTGGATACGGCATGTGGTTTTGGATCGTAGCCATCTGGATGAAGTGCGTCTTATTCGGATGAGCTTTGAGATAGTCTGTCACGTTCTCATATGACGCAGCATCACTAACAGAAATATTGTTTTCGACTTTGTCTGTGTGTTTCACAAACTCAGGTCCGTCTAGCGTCCAGAAGTGAGAGAACCCGAATTTCTTGTAATTCGTGTGCCGCAAGTAAAGCGATCCATCAGCGGCATGGAATGCGACAGATGAGCTTCCTGGCGTGTTCCACAGCTGATTGAAACTCGTTGGATACTTCCATGACGGCACGAATTGTTGGTAAGGGGACTTCAGTGACGCACTGAAGTTTGATGTACTGAGTCCGGTCAGAGCCTGGAACTCCAAGTTGGCTGTTCCTCCGCCATACCCCGACGACAACATGAGACCACTCGTCGTCTGCTGCTTGAGTGAACGAATGTACGGCATCGGGTCAAGATTGCCCTGGAACGTAATACCTGGCACGCGCAGCGGATCCGAGTACGATTCGGAGAGAATTAGGACGACGTTTTGATCAGTGAGTTTCGTACTGCGCTGAGCGTTGATAGTGGCTGCTGCCTTTTCGTACCGATGAGCCACAGCTTGCATCGTCTGTTGCGAGTAATTTGCCGGCTTGCTAATGACATTCACGTAGAACCCACGCATCAAATTGAGTAGGACGCCGTTCGTGTTTGCGTCCCGGTTTGAGTCCCACAACATTGGATTATCACCGGTGCTACTGCTGATCTTAAAAGCAGAAGATTCGATGTTTCCGACCGAGCTGGCAAAGAGTGAGAACGGAATCGCAAGAATCAGGAAGAGGACGATTTGCGCTGTGATGCGGATCGGATTGTTCTGAATGTGGAACAGATGGCCGGAGCCGAAGTACCACGAGCACACGAGCGCCAAAAGAATGACGAGGATAACGCTGCTAATACCAATCACGATCAGCAAAGCTGAGCCGCTCGGGATAAACGACATGATTTCGCCGGTATTGCCGGTTGCCATCGTCAGATCGGAGACGAGAATCGGCTCGTTGCGGGCGTCAACTTTGAGGTGGTCAGCGATACTGAAAATGATGATGATAGATGAAAAGAGCGCAGTTGCAGACCAAAAGTGGTTGAACAGTGCGATGAGACTGAAGTACATCACCATCAACAGGATGAGATTGAGGAAGAGAACTTTCGTCGGCCCAAAAAGAACAGTCGTAAACAGATAGCTCGAGAAGATGTAGTTTCTGACGAGACTAATCCCTGGGTTAATGGCCCACTGCAGTGTCATCAAGGAAATATTGCTGATCATCAGGAAGACGACGACATACAGAATATCCGTCGCAATGCGGATACCGCGATGATCGCGCATGTTCATGGTGGCCGGGTGCTGAACGCGAGAAAGCTTTTCGAAGAACAGTGAGCGATGAGTCTTTTTCGCATGCTGCGGTTGATGTTTCCGCGCATGCAACCCGCTTTCAACCTCTTGTTCGTTGAGGGGCTCGTGAGAAAGAGGTACTGAGCCGTCTATCGAGTTATCTACAGAGTCGTCCATATCTGGCTCCTTCTCGCGCGAGGCGTTTGAACGAGTTCCTGTCCACATATACAAAAAGGGTTCCAAAAATAATTCTGGAACCCTGATGAGCGGAGGATGCGAGATTCGAACTCGCGAGGGCATACACCCAACTCGCTTTCCAAGCGGGCGCCATAGACCACTAGGCGAATCCTCCAACGTGATCAACAGTGAAACTATAACACAAGCCCTTCCAAATTCAGATGTGAAGTCCTGGTACGCATCTGGTTGTACTCGACCTGTCAGAAGAATGACGAATTAATCTAGAAGAAGTATGTATCTGCGTAACTCGTGAATACGCGATCACGTGGCGATCTGGAGGATTCGATGGTACGAGGAAAGCATGCTCTCAAGTCTGATAGGTCAGCACAGGCGAAGAAGGCTGGTGCTGTTCTCACCGCGCTTGCGGCTTCAGGGGCGTTAGTCACCGAAGCAACACAAATGTTTGCGGCTGTTCGCCCGACGCCGATTGCTCAAAAAGCGCAGTCACCAGCACGAGTGCATCATGGTGCGCAATCAACGCAGCCAATACACTCTGAGCAGGCTGTCGACCATTCTGCGACAGTTTCTGAGCAGCAATCTCCGCAAGCCCAGCAGCCACAGCAACCACAGGTCGAACAAAACGTCAGTGGTTTTCAGCAAGCGATCGCACAGCCCGGATACTTTACAGAAAATCCAGCGGCTCAGCTGCCGACTTCGATTTCTCCTTCGATTCCTGACGATGCTCAGGTTGTTGGCACGCACTACGCGCAAACTCCTGACGGTACGCTCTACAACGTTGAAAGCGGTCGCCGCACAACTGACCCGAAGATCGTAGGCACTCCAGATCTGCCGGCCGATCCACTCGCCAAGTCAAATGGCATTCGGTTTATCCCGGTTCCGATTGCAACCGCCCGGCACGAGGTGGATGCGTTCCAGCGCTCACAGCAGACCCGTCACGAAGGCTCTGTCACAACGTCGTCAGAAGTGGTGTCAACACGCGAACAAGCTGATGGAACTGTTCGTGGGCGTATCCGGACTGATCTCATTCGCGGTGCTCGTCTTTCACAGTCACCGTCAGTAAGTCACATCTCCACTCACGCCATCTCGAATTTCACTGGACTGTATGGTGCTCATTGGGGTTCGATCGGTTCTGAACAAGTTTTCATGAACTCGCATAATCAGCCGGTTATTCGGCAAGCTCGTCGCGTCGTCGATGTTTCAGAATGGCAGTCGAATATCAACTGGAGTGCAGCGCGGTCGTCAGGCGTGCAGGGAGCGATCATTCGCACCAACTACGGGCGCGTGTACCGGGATAAGAAAGTCAATCGCAATATTGCCGAGTGCAAGCGGCTTCATATTCCATTTGGCATTTACATGTATTCGACAGCTCGTACGGCTGCTCAAGCGCGTCAAGAAGCCGATTTCACGGTTCGCATCCTGCAACAAAACGGAGTGCGGCCATCGACGTTGTCATTCCCGGTTTATCTTGATCTGGAGAACTTCGCAGGTCATCCGGGGACAGGCGCTTATGTGGGAATTGTGAACGCATGGCTGGCTCAAATGCGCTCGCATGGATACACGAATACAGGCGTCTATTCGTACACGTCTTACCTCGATACGACGCTCAACAGTCCATCAATTATCTCCCACGTGTCATGGGTTGCTCAGTACGGATCGCGACTGCAATTTACGCGATTCTCCAGTAATTTCCGTGGTTGGCAGTATTCAGATCGGGGCAGTATTAACGGTTTTCCGACGCACAGCGTTGATTTGGATGCTTTCGGCTACGGATCCGCCCGTCCTGTTGCCCCTGCAGCTCCGCTGCTGCAGGCCTCGAGTTTCCCGCTCGCTTCAATTCCGAATGGAGACTATTACATCGACTCGTTCCAGTCCGATTCTTCCAGTGTGGAGATTCCTGGTGCAAGCACTCACGCTGGCACGACGGTTCGCACGTATACAGGGAATGGCACGCGAGCTCAGCGCTTTACGTTTACTCGCCATGCAGATGGCACGTACACAATCGTCAATATGAATTCCGGCAAGGCGCTTGATGTCCCGTCGGCTGCGGCTCGCAACGGTCAGCGAGTCCAGCAGTATACGGCCAACGGTACGCGCGCTCAAAGGTGGTACGTTCGTCAAGCCGGTGGGGGAGCTGTCTTCATTCAGTCTGCCTTAGGCAATTACATTCTTGATTTGACAGGACGCAGTACAGCGAATGGGACAACGGTTCAACTGTGGAATCCGGGCGTCGGCGCGAACCAAAAGTTCATGCTGACGTCTGTTCCAGCTGTGCGCAACGTGCCAACGAATACGAGTGTCAAAATCGAGAGCACGATCAATACCAATCAGGTCGCAGATATTCCGGCCGCCAGCACGTCCAACGGCACGCCGGTTCAGCTGTACCAATCCAACGGCACGACTGCTCAGCGCTACCGGATCGAGTCGGTGGGCAATGGCGTGTATCGCATCTTCGATCGAAACTCTGGTAAAGCGGTCGATGTACGCAACGGCGGAACTACCAATGGCACTGCAATCCAGCAGTATTCGCCAAACGGTACGCAATCTCAGAACTGGTATGTGCGGGGAAATGGCAACGGAACCGTCGGCTTTTATAATCGCAATTCTGGCCGGTATATCGACGTGCCATCTGGTCAGGCGCACAACGGCGCCAAGTTGCAGCTCTTCGACGGCAACGGCACGCCCGCTCAGCGGTTCAGAATTATTCAGGCAGCGTCCACGCGCGATATTATCGACCGTCTCGCGTCTGCTAATCGCTCTGCTCTCAAGGACGGCACATACCGATTTGCTGCAGCACGTAACTCATCCTTTGCGTTGGCAGGAAGCGGTTCTCGTGTGCAACTGGCCAGTCAGGATGGGACGGAAGGCCAGCTGTGGAACGTCACCCATGACGATGTCGGATATGTCACGCTGACGCAAGTGGAAACCGGGAAAGTTCTCGATCTTTCTGGTGCGCGTGCTGAGCAAGGGCGTGCCATCGACTTGTGGCAGGCGAATAATACGTGGGCTCAACGCTGGATTGTTGAGCGCTCAGGGACGAAGTTGACGTTCCATTCTGCAGTTGATCCGGGTTTCGCACTCGATATCGACTCGGATCGGATGGCGAATGGAACGCACGTGCGGGCGTGGAAGCTCAATGATACAGACGGTCAGCATCTGATTGCGCAGCCGCCTGCTATCGGCACTCAAGCGGCAGATCTCCTCGCGCTAGCTCATCGTCGTGATTTGTCGGATGGTCCGCATCGACTCTTCAGCGCTTCTGATCGTGAATTTGCCCTGGATGTCAAAGGTGCTTCTGCTGTTGACGGCGCAAATGTACAGATTTATCGATCCAATGGGACGGCTGCTCAGTTGTGGGTCGTCAGCCACGATCGGAACGGATACGTCATTCTGACGAACGCAGCAACGGGTAAGGTCCTGGATTTGGACAGTGGACGTGCTGCTGATGGGCAGAATATTCGGCAGTTTGCGTCGAATGGCACGCGTGCTCAGCGGTGGGTTGCCGTTCGTACCGGTAATTCATTTGTGTTGCATTCGGCTGTCGATCCTGACTTTGTCGTCGATGTCGATTCGAACCGTATGGCTAATGGGACGAATGTGCGTGCGTGGAGAGCAAATCGGACGACTGCGCAGCGCTGGATTGGCTAGATCGCGTCGATTGGCTGGAGCTCGTGCTCCGAGGTGCTCGCGATCGGCGCTCATAATCAATCAGATTTGACTGGAACGTGAAATCTTTCCGGTCTCGTTTGGCGATCACGTCCAAAATGAGGCCGGAAATGAAGAAGAGCAGTCCGGTCAAGATCATAAAGATTGCGCAAAAGAGTGTCGGGAATCGCTGTACTTCGTGGGTCTTCCAAAAGTCAACGAAGACAGAAATCATGAATCCGAGGCCGATGACGCCAATGATGCCGCCCAGCCAGCTAAAGAATGGCAGTGGCTTGTATTCGCGAATCATGCGTCCAATCGTGCCCAAGACACGCATGCCGTCTCCGACCGTATTGAGCTTGGAGTAGGAACCTTTCGGTCGATCACGGTAGTTGACGGGCAATGACGTGATTTTGACGTTTTTATCGAGCGCGTGAATCGTCATTTCGGTTTCAAGTTCAAAGCCGCGAGAGAGTGCCGGGTACGTTTTCACGAAACTGAAGCTCATAGCGCGGTAACCGGTCATGATATCGGTGATGTGCGCGTGGAACAGATGATTGATGGCACCACGGACGAGCACATTTCCTGCATTGTGGAAGGGACGCTTGTTTTCAGTGAAATAGGTGGACGAAAGTCGGTCGCCGATCACCATGTCGTAACCGTGGAGCACGCGTTCGATCATGGCTGGTGCAGCTTCAGCAGGGTACGTGTCGTCGCCGTCAACCATCACGTACGCGTCCGCATCGATGTCTTGGAACATCGCGCGAATGACGTTGCCTTTGCCTTGCCGTGGCTCGCTGCGGACAACGGCTCCAGCACGGCGAGCAAGATCAGCGGTGCCGTCGGTGGAATTGTTGTCGTAGACGTAAATTGTGGCATGGGGAAGCACACGCTGAAAGTCCTTGACGACCTTCGAGATGGTGACAGATTCGTTGTAACAAGGGATCAGCACGGCGACATTCGCCTGATTGACTTCTGCGGTGATCGTGTGATCACGGTTCACCGACCGGTTCACTTGATCTGAAAGATGTGCGCGATCTGTCTGATCCGCCATTGCTTCCCCTCTCACTTACAGATCAATCGTCTTTATTGTACCGACTAGAGAGGAATCAGGAGCAATCATTGCCGGTCACCGCGTCTGAGACGGTATTCTGGTGATTGAGTAAACTGACTACCTGGATTTGTCGTCACACTTCGGCCAGATCAGACACGAGGTCAAAACTTATGGGAATGTGGATTCTATTTTGTATCGCAGCACTCGTGAGTCTTCTTCTATTGGTTGTTCCTGGCTGTTTTCTTTTGAGAACGTTCCGCTTGCCGTGGCTCATGGCGCTCGCACTCTCTGCGCCGGTGACAATAGCGTGCGGGCAAATCATGATGATGGCGTATTCACTTCTGCATGTGCGGGTGACGCCTCTGACTTTTGTGCTTCCGCTCGGATTTGTGTTAATTATCTGCGTGTGCGTCAGCGAAGTGATTGCGCATGCACATCACGTCCGCACCCAAGCGTCTTCGTCTGCAGCGAGGGATGCATCTCCTCGGCCATCTCGCCTCGCTCCAATCGCTCGTGTGTTGCGATTCCCGCAAAAGGCTTCTGAACGATATTGGTTCTTCGTTCCGTTTGCAGTGGGAATTATTCTGACCGTGTTCATTGATATGAAAGCGCTCGATGGGCCTCTGTCGTTCAGCCAGCACTATGACACAGCGTGGCATTACTCGATTGTGCAGCACTTCATGGATTCGGGTAATTACTCTACGCTGCATTCAGGTGCGATTGTGCCCACTGTCGGTTCGACGTTTTATCCCACCGGATGGCATGCGCTCGTTGCGTTGACCGCAGTGATCTGCCATGCTCCTGTCACGCTTGCTGCAAATGCCGTCAACGCAGCTGTGCTGGCATTCATTGTTCCGGCAAGTTGGCTCGTGCTGTCTCGCTGGCTGTTCCGGAATTCTGCTCAGCAATGGGCGATGAGTGCCGCGGTGTGTATGCTCTTCGTTCCGTACCCATGGCGTTTGCTGAGCTTCGGCCCTCTCTTCTCGAATTTCCTTTCGTTTGCCATTCTTCCGATCCTGCTCTTCGAAGGACTTGCCATCTTCGATGCGCGGACATCATGGAGGACTCGCGGCGCGCTCATTCCACTTTTCATCGTCAGCGCGATCGGCGTTGCCATCAGCCAGCCCAACGGTATCTTCACTGCAGCGATCATCCTTGCCGTTTATCTCTTTTCGCAGGTGTCTTCGTACGTTCGCCAGACCGGTATTACCGCTCAGTGGGTGCGCGTGTGCGTGGCGACTCTCATTGATATCGTGTTGGCCGGTGCGATTGTTGTCATTTGGATCGCACTCTTCCGAGCACCGTTTATGCAGCGGACGGTCACTTTCAATTGGCCGAATTTGCTCGGAGTTCAGCAGGCAGTTTCGAACGCGCTGTCACTCGGCTTCACACAAGAACCAACCCCGCAGATCGCTTTGGCAGCTTTGGTGGTGATTGGCGTCTGCTATACGCTCTTCCACCGCGAATATGTGTGGCTTGATTGTGCGTACGTTCTTTTCCTCTTCCTCTATGCGCTGAGCTCAACGACGCAGGGGCAGATGAAACAGCTGCTGACGGGCTTTTGGTACACCGATCCGTTCAGGTTGGCCGCCAACGCAATCCTCCCAGCCATTCCACTGGCTGGTCTTGGACTGTGGGTCAGTGCCACGATCGCTCTCAAGCTGGCTAATGGCGTGATTGCAGATTTGAGCGGCTCGGGTCACACGTTTGCTCGCAATGGATTTGTTACGTTCCTCGTTATCGTGCTCGCCATTTTCAGTGTCCGCCCTCAACTTGGCTTCGGAAAGATCACACTCAAGCAAGGGTTCTCGCCGGTCATCAACGATTTGGCCAAAGACAATGACAGTCATAACGTGTCTCATCAGATCTACACGTTGGCGGAGCAAGACTTCGTTCAGCGGGCTGAGAAGATCACGCGCGCAGATGTAGTGATCAACCAGCCATTTGACGGCAGCTGCTTTGCGTACTCTCTCAATGGCATGAATGTGCTGTATAAGTCGCTGGACGGCAACTGGATGGGCGATCCGACGAAGGATTCGATCACGCTGATCCACGGTATGGGGAACCTCACAGACCCGTCTGTTCGTGCAGCCGTGCGCAGACTTCACGTGAAGTACATGTTGGTCTTGGGCGATCGCAGCGGATTTAAGCCTATTAAGAGCATTCCAGGCTGGGTGCGCGATAAAGGTGCTGGCGTTGACTACGGCTTGGATGAGTGGGGACAGATGGATGCGCTCGCGCACCGCCGCCATATTCCGGGAATGAAACTCGTCCTTAACGACGGTCAGAACAAGCTGTATCGGATTGTTTTGTGAGGATTAGTCGGTGATTTGTCCTCGGAAGCGTCTCGATTCAACGACGACACTATAATTTTTTCTCATGAGGTCTTGGATCAGCACACTGCATCGGCGCTATGGGTATTCCTCTGTCGTCTTACGAGGGCTCGTCCACACCGACTTCCGGCTTCGCTATCAAGGTTCCTTCCTCGGAGTCTTGTGGTCTGTGCTTGAACCGCTCATGATGTTCGCGGTCATGTACCTTGTGTTCGCTCGATTCCTGCGCATGTCTGATGGCACGCCGACGTACCCAGTCGTGTTGCTCCTCGGCATCAGCTCATGGCAGTTTGTAACGGATTCAACGAATGTGGGACTGCGGTCAGTCGTTGATCGCGGTGATTTGCTGCGCAAGATCCATTTTCCGAACTACATCGTCGTCGTTTCGGCCACCGTCGGTGGGCTGATCAGTTACGGCATCAATCTCCTCGTCGTTCTCCTGTTTGCCATTCTCAATCGCGTTCAGTTCACATGGCGAGTCATTTTGCTGCCCTTGAACTTTATCGAACTGTATTTGGTGACGCTCGGCTGGACGCTCATTATGGCGACGATGTACGTCTATTACCGTGATATCGCGCACATTTGGGATGTTCTTCAGCAGCTCGTCTTCTACGCGATGCCGATTATTTATCCTCTTTCGTACGTCATTAATCGCGGCGGCGGTGGGCTGATCAGTAAGCTCGCGCGGCTAGAGCTGCTCAATCCGTTTGCACAGTGCATTCAGGATATTCGGCACAATCTCATAGCTCCTGCCACACAGCCGACGATTTGGAACCAATTTTCGGCATCAGAGTG
This sequence comes from uncultured Aeriscardovia sp., assembly GCA_903789525.1. Lineage (GTDB taxonomy): Bacteria > Actinomycetota > Actinomycetes > Actinomycetales > Bifidobacteriaceae > Aeriscardovia. The sequence continues at coordinate 963,113 of CAIFER010000001.1, read as the reverse complement.
GTGGATCAAACTGATTCCACTGCTCATCACGGCCATTATCTTTGTGCTAGGCATTGTTGTATTTAAGAAGTATGAAAAGAGATTCGCGGAAGTGATGTAAGGGCGATCTGCGATTGATAGGATTTACCCGACGAAGAGAGAAGGTTTCTCATGCCAACAGTTACTTTTGCGCATATCTTGTTGGAAAATAATGAGCGCGCACTGAACTATCCGGGGATGTATTGCCATGCAACCGGGTCTCTTGTTCCTGTCAAGGATTCTTCAGACGGCGCATGGCAGTTGTGTGATGCGGCCACATATGACTTCACCACATATTTCAACTCTCTTTCCGTCCGCAAACTCCTCACGTACACGACGGCAACAGCGTTCCATCTGCATTTGGAAGTCAAAGGCGCATCCCTCAAATTCCAGCAGACGAAGGGCACAGTCTTTGGGCACGCTCCTGAGGATGTGAACGATCCCGTCTCTGTTGCGGGTTCTGACCAGTGGAAGCCACTCGATGTTGATCTCACTGTTACTGATGACATGGTGATCACTGGCTTCAAGCTGATCACGGATGGCCCTGTGTATGTGCGCAACGGTTATTACAGCCTCGACGTCACGCAGCCGCTGCGTCCTATCAATCTTGCTCTTGCGACGACGACGTTCAAGAAAGAGAGCTATATCACTGCGAACGTCGCTCTCATCAAGCGGACGATCGGCCATTCGTCGGAAGACATCGCCCAGCATTTCCACATGTACGTCATCGATAACGGCCGCACGCTCGATGCACAGGCACTCAGCGACGAGACCGTGACCGTGATTCCAAATCGCAATGTTGGTGGTTCCGGTGGATTTGCGCGCGGAATGCTCGCTGCGCTTGATCAGAAGCCGCAGGCAACGCACGTTCTCCTCATGGATGACGATGTTTCTATTTCACCCGAATCGATCAAGCGCACGTACGTGTTGCTCCAGATTCTCAATGATCACTATCAGAACAGCATGATCAGCGGCGCAATGCTCAATTACATCATCGGTGATGAGCAGAGCGAGGACACCGGTTACATGAATCAGGACGGTGCATTTGTCCCGATCAAGCCGCCGCTGCGTCTTGTTGCCTTCCGTGATCTCGTTTACAACGAGGACTTCATCCCGCCAAAGCAGATTCATTCCATTCAACGGTATGCAGCGTGGTGGTATTGCGTTATCCCGATTTCTGCCATCAAGAAGGTCGGAATGCCGCTTCCGTTCTTTGTCCGTTGTGACGATGCAGAATACGGTTACCGTTGCCATTTGCCACTGATCACGATGAACGGAATCTGCATTTGGCACATGCCGTTCCAGATTCGCTACAACGCTGCGGTTGAGCGGTATCAGACGTTGCGCAATACACTTGTTGCTCGCGATACGACTGGTTTTGCGCCGTACTCAGATTTCATTTACCAGCTGCGGAACGATCTGCGCCTCGAGCTCAAGAAGTTCGGCTATCAGAATGCTCGCCTCTGCCTCGACGCGTTTGAGGATTATCTGAAAGGACCGCGATTCATCGAGGCAAAGAATACGGCTGAAGATACGTTCCTTGCCGCTAATCGCAACAAGGAAAAGCTCGTCAGTTTTGATGAGCTCGAAAAGCAAGCCGCACAGCTCGGGCTTGACTTCAAGGTCTCGAACTATTCGCGTCAGATCATCGACAGCGATAAGCCGAGGCATCTGGTTCAGCGTCTCGAAGATTATGTGACGGATAATGGCCAGCGTCTGCTCCACACGCGCGGTAAGGGTTATATCGTGATTCCGGCCAACGGATGGGCGTACCCAGCTGGAGTGTTGCGCGGCAAGCAGTACATCATTGTGATCGACTGGTGGAACAAGAAGGGTGCTATTCGTGAAAAGGATATTCACGAATATCAGGATCTGTTGCATCGGTTCCATCGCGATCTGCACTATTACAACGGACACCGTCGCCAGCTCAAGAAGCAGTATGAAGCCGCACGCAGCACGCTGACATCACAGGCATTCTGGCGTGATTACTTGGATATGAATCGGTGAGGATACACATCATGAGTGAGACGGCTCATCACAACGAACAATCGACAACTACGTCAGCTGATTCTGACGATGGCGAGGAAGGCCTCGATCGCTACAGTAAGCGCCCTGTCGTCCTGAGTGTCAATCACGTGGGCAAGAGCTTCAAACTGCCGACGGAACAGGCGACCGGGCTCAAGCAGCTGTTCATCAATTGGGCCAAGGGCATTCGTGGCTATCGCAATCAGGTTGTCCTGAAAGATATCAATTTCCAGGTGCATCAGGGCGAGTTCTTCGGGATTGTCGGTCGCAACGGCGGTGGCAAGTCGACGCTCTTGAAGATTATTTCGCAGATTTACTACCCGAATAAAGGTTCAGTATCCGTCAAAGGCAAGCTCGTTCCGTTTATCGAGCTCGGCGTGGGCTTCAATCCAGAGCTGACCGGCCGCGAAAACGTGTACCTGAACGGCAATTTGCTGGGGTTCTCGAACAAGCAAATCGATGCCATGTATGACGATATCGTCGATTTTGCTGAGCTGCAGGACTTCATGGATCAGAAGCTGAAGAACTACTCGTCTGGAATGCAGGTGCGTCTGGCGTTTTCAGTGGCGATTAAGGCGCACGCAGATATCCTCGTGCTCGATGAGGTGCTCGCTGTCGGCGATGAGGCATTCCAGCGCAAGTGCGACAACTACTTCTCTGAAGTCAAGAAGGATCCAACGAAGACCGTCATTCTCGTGACGCACGATATGGGCGCAGTCAAGCGGTATTGCACGCGTGCCATGCTCATTACGGATGGCGATATTTCGATCATCGGTGACCCAGAATCTGTAGCAGACGCGTATACGCTCGAGAATTTGCGCGTCGAACAGAAGAAGCAAGAGGACCGCGCGAAGCAAATCGAGCAGTCCAATGCTGCAGGAAAGCCGCAGAAGACGTATCCAGAGGGGTTGAACGCCAAGTGCCCTCTGTTGCGGACGTTCCCGATTTCATCACCAGTGATGACGAGCAAGGATACGTTCACGTTCGGTGTGGAATATCAGTACGATGAGCCGGGCGACTTCTATCTCGCTATCTCGCTGAACGATATTCGGCGTGGCGGTATTTCGTATGATACCGGTTCCAAGGTGTTCAAGATGAAGAAGCACGGGCATCACACGGTCCGCTTCCAGGTGCCGCTGCACTTGTTTAATTCGGGTGATTTCAAGCTCTTTACGTCGCTGCGTGTGCCGAGCAAGACGGATCCGAATGTCACAGATATGGTCGCCGTTGCAACCGGCCAGAATGCGTGCACGTTCATGATCCGTAACAAGAGCAACGATGACCACTCGTATGCGTTGCTCAATCACACGCAGATGCGCATCTCCCCAGCGCAGGGCGAGACGGGCATCGAAGAAGTCTCCACGTGGTAAACGAGTGAGTGTGAGGTGAGCGAGCCCACTTCACACTCACGCTGTCATTATCGTCACTTCTGCGCCGACGGCTGCGATGAGCCTGTCGGTTCCTCCAGTGGCTGTGTCTGTGCAAAAAGCCGCTTCCACACGTCAAAACTGCTGATGTGAGCGGAGAGGTAAGCGGTCCGTAGCTGTTTCCAGTTGTGTAAGATGAGCGAGCACAAGCGCAAACTTTCTGCCAGTCCTCTGCGGTATTGTTCGTCGTCGCGTTTGAGCCAACTGACAGCATCGGCGCCCGGTGCGGTGACGATTGCAGAGGAAACGTGCTGATATGCCTGCCAATACGAATCCTGTGAATCAACAGAGATGTCTGGACGTTGAGCGTCTTGCGCGTTGACCGGATGAAGGAGCGCCGACGCGATACTCACCAGACTTCCCTTCAGCACTTGCGAATGGGTGAGGGGAGCCGTGTGCGGATCGGCAAACGAGCGAACTGGAGCCGGAATATGCGTCCCATCAGGCACGTAGTGAGCGTCGGGGAACGAGTTACGCAGCTGGTTCACTTTCTTCATCTGCTGCGTGTAGCCGGAAATGAGATGCTGTGGGCCGCGAAGGATATCGCGGTATGCCATATTGTCGAGCGCGATACCTGAATAGATGAATCGCAATCCCATCGCTGAATCGTGGCTGGCGACTGCGATAGGAAGGTGGAAGTTCGGCTTTGGTGAGTGCAGGATGCCGAAAAGCACGCGGTTGCGCTGTTCGAAGTATTCCTGCCAGCTACGAGTTGAATCCTTTGAGTGCCACGCCTGATGCCAAATGGCGACACCCGGGAGCGAAATGGTGGGGAAGCCGTGTTCGGCGGCACGATAGCAGTAGTCGATGTCGTCAAACTTAATGAATGCTGGGATTGCCAGTCCGATCTGACGAATGACAGTATTCGGGATGAGGCACATCCACCAGCCGTTGTATTGGCTGTCAACACGGCGATGAAGGGACGGCGAATCGCGCAGTGGGTCGGTCATGAAGTCATGATTTTCGAGATACTGCTCGTGGAGGAGCGTCCTCATGTTCATGCGTTCGGCTTGCGTGTAGAGCATCGTGCGATTGTCGAGATGAAGCATGCCAGCGCCGATGAGTGCAGGGCGACGTACGTAGTCGGCAAATTGTACGGCTCGAAGAATTGCTTCTGGTTCGATGATGGCATCGTCATCGAGCAACAACGTGTAATCAGAGCGATGTGCGTGAACCGATTCGTACATACCGCGCGAGAAACCGCCGGATCCGCCGAGATTGCCCTGTCGAATGTAGGTGAGCTGGTCGCCCAAGTCCTTGCGGATTGCGCTGAACTCGGGATGACGACTGATCGGATGCGTTCCTTGATCGACGCAGTATACAGTATCGAGGCGCGTGCGCAGTTGTGCGGCGGTGGCTACATATCGCAATTGACGTAAGCAGTAGCGCTCGCGATTGAACGTGGTAATGGCAATCGACAGGCTCGTCTGATGTGTAGGGTCGCGGAGGTCGCTGTGCGGGACTTGCCACTGCGCGTCGTCGACGGTTAAACCGTTGCTGGAAGCAGACGATGGCGAGGCTTGTGCGTCAAACCATAGGTATCCGCCATCAATCACTCCCGTCAGTGGGAGAAGTTGTGTGACAGTATGCGGACTCGACGTGTTGATACTGAGCGTGCCGACCGGGGAGAAAAGACCACGGCTGTTGGATTTAAAGAATGTGAGTCTGCCCGACCCCTGTACGCGTGCTTGGAAGCGAACGGTGCGCACTGACGTCCAATAGCGCCAATAAGAGGCCGGAAAAGCATTGAAATAGGTGCACAGTGAGGCGTGACCACCGGCTGCAACGACGAGGTGAGTACGCGATGGAGTCGAGAACGAGAGCTGGGTCGGAACAGCGATTCCTGCGCCTTGCCGCACAAGCTCGCTGATCTGCGTCTTGCTCATGCTCAGCAGATCAGCTGTGCGTGTGGTTGCTCGAACGTCAATCGCACTCTGTGGAACACGTGGCCGCGTCCATTCGATCGCATACAGAGGGAGTGTGAGCTCCGCATCGTGTGTGGGGTACACGACCCGGTTGACGGTCTGCCACTGGGTGGAAGCATTGGAAGTCTGTGACTGTGCCATAGTGCCTATGTTATGGCAAAAGGCAGGAGTCACATGGCTGACCGACGCAAATCTTTATGTATTCTCCTTATTACTTTTCAGCAGGGTTTGTCAGAAGTGGTAGTACTTGCTTTTCCCATGCAACAAGTGCGGCGTTGATCGTCTGGTGCATGTCGAAGTAAGCGTATCCGCCAAGACGCCCACCGAAGACGACGTCGGGCTCCCGCGCTTCCATCGCCTTGTACTGAGCGAACATAGCGCGATCAGCTGCAGTGTTCACCGGATAGTACGGTTCGTCGCCCTTGCCAGCAAAGCGAGAGTATTCATCCCAGACGACTGTGCGCTTCTGCTCGTACACTTTTGTGCGTTCTGGATTAAAGTTCTTGAACTCGATTGAACGGGTGAATGGCACGTCGGCGTCCACATAATTCATGACCGGGCAGCCGAGATGGTTGACCTCGTTGTAACGATGCTCCTTGAAGTCAACGGTTCGCCACTTGAGCGTGCCGAGCTGGTAGTCGAAGTAACGGTCGATTGGGCCGGTGTAAACGATCGGCACGTTACCGCGCAGATTTGCCTTGTTGAGCGGCTGGTTTGCGTCGAAGAAGTCGGTGGAAAGCGTGACCTCAATGTGCGGATCATCGATCATGCGCTCGAACCACTTCGTGTAGCCATCGGTCGGCAGCCCTTCGAACGTGTCGCGGAAGTAGTGATTGTCATAGGTAAAGCGGACTGGCAGACGGCGGATGACACTCGCAGGGAGTTGGCTCGGATCGGTCTGCCACTGCTTGGCCGTGTAATTCTTAATGAATGCCTCGTACAGCGGCTTACCGATGAGCTTGATGCCCTGGTCATTGAGATTCGTTGGCGTGACGTTTGCGTATTCGCCAGCCTGCTTTTCGATGAGTGCGCGAGCCTGATCAGGCGTATAGGCAGCACGGAAGAACTGGTTGATGGTGCCGAGGTTGATCGGCAGTGGGAAGACCTCACCGTTATGTGTGGCATAAACGTGGTGGACGTAGTGCGTGAATGAGGTGAAGCGGTTGACGTAATCCCAGACGCGCTTGTTAGACGTGTGGAAGAGGTGGGCACCGTACTGGTGGATTTCGATGCCAGTCTCTTTATCGAAGTAGGAGTAAGCATTTCCGCCGATGTGTGGGCGGACGTCGATGATGTGAGAGCGATACCCGTTTTCGGCCGCTTGCTGGGCGATCGTCAAGCCGAACAGACCAGCCCCGACGATCACAAGATCTGCGTTGTCATGCATGTCACTGTGAACCATTGATATCTCTCCCTTGGATGGAGCGCATCTTTTGAGCGGAATAACTATATCCTTTGTTACTTTTTATGTTCCTTTTTACTTTTGAGTTTACTGAATCGCAATAACTCGTGAAGCTTTTATGTGTGAAAAACATGAGTGAGTTATTCGTACGATTGAAAGTACGGCGATTCACGTATGTTTTCCTCCGTCTTTTTACAATATTTTATGTACACGTTTCAGTGGGCCCCATTCATAAGGAATTTGTCAGTGGGAGCAGTATGCGAGTATTGACACAAAAATTGATAGGGTATGTTGTTGCAACCGCAGCTGCAGTTGGTCTAGCTGTAGCACCGGCTCAGGCAGCTCCTGAAGCTCAGCCGTCACCATCTCATGGCGAGATTGAAAAATATGCTTCAGAGCATCCAGAGCTCGGTAAACCGACGAGAGCAGAGCGGAGCATCCGCGGAGGTGCAACGCAGTCTTTCGAGCATGGTGACGTTCATTGGTCACCTACGGCGGGGACTCATTGGACGCACGATGGCATGAACTCTTATTGGGCCTCTCGTGGCTGGGAGAATGGTTTCCTTGGCTACCCGACGTCTGACGAAAAGCCTGTCACGGGTGGTACTGAACAGGACTTCCAAGGTGGAGTGCTGTTCTGGAGGCGTCAGACCGGTGCCGTGCACGCAGTCAGAGGTGCGATCCGCAGTCGTTACACAGAGTCGGGGGCTGTTGACGGTTCCCTTGGCTTCCCACTGAATGATGAGCGTCATTTGCGCAAGGCTGGTGGCGTTTCCCAGGAGTTTGAGCACGGTCAGATTCATTGGACTCGGCGCACGGGTGCTCATATTACACATGCAGGAATTCAGTCGTTCTGGTCTTCGCGTGGCTGGGAGAACGGTTTCCTCGGTTACCCGACCGGTGAGGAAGAGAGCACTAAAGGCGCTGCCTCTCAAACATTCCAGGGCGGCACGTTGTTCTGGAACGGTAAGAATGGCGCTGTCCACTCTGTGAAGGGCGCTAATTTGGGAGCCTATCGTTGTTCAGGCTATTGGAAGGGCTTCCTCGGTTTCCCGACTTCAGAAGAGCGTCATTCACGTAAGGGCGGTGGCGTCTCTCAGCTGTTTGAGCATGGCCAGATTCATTGGTCTCCGCGTACGGGTGCTCATGCAACGCACGGTGGAATTCAGTCGTTCTGGGCTTCTCACAATTGGGAGTTTGGTTTCCTCGGCTATCCGACCGGCGATGAGCTGCATGTTAAGGGTGGCGCTTCGCAGACGTTCCAGGGCGGCACTTTGTTCTGGAACGGTAGGAGAGGCGATGTTCACTCTGTTCGTGGGCTTCTGTTGGGCCAGTATCGTCAGCATCGTTATGAGCAGGGCAATCTCGGATTCCCAACGGGCGAACAGACGTACTTCCAGGAGGGCATTCGCCAGACATTTGAACATGGAACGCTCGAATGGAGAGGCTGCAAGCTCGGTTGGCAGAATCCGCGCTGGGCATTCCAGACGTGCTCTTGCAAGACGTCGACCGATCCAGAGGCTCCTCGCCCTACACTGTGGGCTGCTGATTCGCGGCACCAAGCAGTTGAGAAGTTTATTGGCCGTGCGTATCAGTATCTGAATACCCCGTATCGGTGGGATTGGGCAGCTCAGCCGGGTCAAGGCATTGATTGCGCTGGCCTGGTGATGCAAGGCCTGTATGCAGATGGCATGAATCTCGGCTGGTACAACTCTGTCGACCACCTGAGGGGCGTTGATCGCTACGGCCATGATCATTCTCACTACGCCGGAGCTATGAGTGTTGACGGTCACTTCATGTCTGTCCCACTCTCTCAGATTCGACGCGGCGATCTCATCTTCTATCCAGGTCACGTTGCCATTTACCTCGGCGGTACTTCTATCATCGAGTCCTATCCTCCACGTGTTCGCATTAATAACAACATGTGGTACATGAGGGCAACGGGTGCTCGTCGTCCGCTGATTTAAGCGCGATAATAGAAGAAAAGAGATCTGTAAGGTCTCAAAGCCGTCCGAGAGTCAGCTGACAAGAAGGCTGGCAGTAAGGAGAGAGCGATGAGCAGCACACATGCGAATCCGCAGCAACCTGAGCATCCGCGGCAATCGCAACGGCAGAATCGTCAGCATACAGCGCTGATTGTGGCTCTGATTGTGGTTGTTATTGCAGTCATGGTTGGGCTGTCGTGGGCTTTGATGTCACAACAGTGGTCAGATGAGGGGAAGGCTCGTTCGTCTGTTCATCCTCATCGTCGCTCTCTTCTTCGCGCAGCGGCAAGCAGCAGGCTGGTCAATCCGCGAAGTCTGACACCGCCGGTAAGGCCGCCACACCTGACACAACCGGTAAGGCTGCGCACGGCGAAAAGGAGCCGAAAGGTGTCCCGCTTCCCAAGATCGGCAAGCGCACTGGCAATCTCTTTGCGCAGACGTACAAGGTCTGTGGGCCTGGCAAACCGTTCTCCGCAGATAACACGTCTCAAGAATCGCTCATTCTCGAGAAGGACAATCGAACGCTGACATTGCTTTCCGGCGCGAAGTCACACTTCACTCTGTACGGATGCGTAGTTAAGCAGCTCGGTATTCCGGACGATCAAGCGCAGAAGATGGCAGCTCGGAAGGTGACGAAAGATCTTCAGACGTTTGACTTCAACGGTTTGACAGCCCAGTGGTCTTATTCACCGAGTGGTCTCGATCTCTACATCACACAAAAGCAATAATCAATAATTCACTCAGGCCTTGTCGCAATCGGCTACTCAATGATGGCGGTTCAGTAGCGGTCGATTCTGAAAAGGTGTATTCTAAAGAATGCCTCTATGCGGTGCTACGACACTTAATCCCCCAGGGCAGGAATGCAGCAAGGGTACGTGCTCTCTGGCAGGTGCGTAGAGGTTTTCTTTTTTTGTGCACATGTGTGCGTGCGCAGCGTACTTTCTCATAAATCCGCTAAAGTTGGGAACATGACTGAGAATAGTTCGAAAGCTCCGCATTCTTCCGTTGGACGCCATCCGTCTCATAAGGCAGATCCGCTCCAAGAATCGTTGCGTGACCCGCTTGTTTCGCATCCGCGCGTTAGTTCGGTCGTCACATGTGCTGTCCTCGGCGTTGTTTTTCTCGTTTTATCAGGCTTGACGTGGTGGCTGACGGCTCGCACAGTGACGGGCCAAGAGATGGATGATATCGCCTTGCAGACCTTCCATCACATCGCTCCTAGGTGGGTCAACACAGGTGCGATCGTCACGTTAAAGTTTTCGTTGTGGGCCTCGGCCGTACTGTGCATCATTGCAGCGGCCATTGCATTTATGCGCAAGCGCTGGGAGGTCATCGCACAAGGTGTGGTGTTTGGCCTCTTGTGCTTCGTCGCTGTCAAGCTGCTCAAGCCATTCCTCCCACGGCCGACGCTCATTCATTCTGTTCTCAATTCACACAATTCCGCACCGAGCGGGCATACGACTGCAATGATGGCGTCGTGCGTGATCCTGCTCATGGCAGTCCCATCCTTCTGGCGCGCGATTGTTGCCGTGGTCGGAGTCATTCTCTCGAGCGGAGTGGGGCTCGCTGTTGTAGAGCAGATGTGGCATCGCCCGTCAGACGTTCTTACCGCGATCCTGCTGACGGCTGGTTTGGCTGCCCTGACACTCGCGTTTACACGTTCGAGTGGCATGGATCCTGTTGGCGCTCGCAAGTCATCCGCCACGGTTCAAATTATCGGGACTGTTCTCATCACCGTCGGTGTTTGCGCATGTGGGTATGCACTGTATTTGGGTCAGCAGGTTTCTTCCGCTGTTGGAACGTATGCAGCATGGACGATGCATCCAATGACAGGTAGCTGGGTGATCGGGATTTGTGGGTCGCTCGGCGTGTGCTTTGGCGTGCTGTGTGCGCTCAGGCAAGTGACGGCATCCCCACTTTCGGCGATCGGTCTTGTGGGTGCTCCTCCTAAGCCGGTGCAGTCGTACTCGGCGTAATGTCGACTCGTCGGGGGATCCCTCTTATATAAGGTATGGTCGTCAACAGCAGTCGCGGAAAGGAAGTTTGCGATGGCCGATGGTACCAAGCTTGTGATAGTCGAATCTCCGACAAAGGCGAAGAAGATCCAAGGTTATCTCGGCAAGGACTACACCGTCCTAGCATCTGTTGGTCATATTCGCGATCTCGCGCAGCCGTCACAAGTTCCTGCCTCACGCAAGGAGAAGTACGGGCGGTTTGGTGTCGATATCGAGGATGGATTTAAGCCGTATTACATTATCGATCCAGGCCATCGGAAGACGGTTTCGCAACTGCGGAAGGCGTTGTCGCATGCTTCTGAACTCTATCTGGCAACTGATGAGGATAGGGAAGGAGAAGCGATTGCATGGCATCTCGTTCAGACGCTGAAGCCGACTATTCCAGTCAAGCGAATGGTCTTCCACGAGATTACGAAGCCGGCGATTCTCGACTCACTCAATCACACGCGGCAAGTTGATCAAAACATGGTGAACGCCCAAGAGACGCGTCGTGTTCTTGATCGTCTGTATGGTTACGAGCTTTCGCCTGTTCTGTGGCGGAAAGTCGGACCAAAACTGTCGGCAGGACGCGTACAGTCAGTCGCCACAAAGCTTGTTGTAGAGCGTGAGAAAGAGCGGATGGCCTTTGTTCCTGCCACATATCGCGATCTGATTGCGCACTTGGATGCTCCGCACGATTCCGAGGTTCCGCATTTTGATGCGCATTTGACGGGCGTAGCAGGGCGTCGATTGGCGGTGTCTCGTGATTTTGACGAGCACGGAAAGCTTGTGCCGAAGGCTGTGCGCGAAAATCCCCTTCAGCTATCGGCTGCAGATGCTCACAAGATGGCTGACGAGCTGACACGAGCACTGTTTACCGTTGGAACGATTGAGCAGAAAGCATACACGCGGCATCCAGGCGTGCCATTTACCACGTCGACGTTGCAACAAGCTGCTGGCAATCGGCTGTCGATGAGTTCGCGCGTGACGATGCGGGCTGCTCAGACGTTGTACGAAAACGGCTTCATTACGTACATGCGTACGGATTCCATTATTCTTTCCAACGAAGGTACAGCTGCTGCACGCAAGGCAGTTGCTGACGAATATGGCGAAAAGTTCCTTTCCGCTCGGCCGCGTCATTTCGCTAATCATGAAGCAGGCGTTCAGGAAGCGCATGAGTGCATTCGCCCGTCAGGGTCGGTGTTCCGTCGCCCGGACGAGATCGCAAGCCGTGTTTCTCCTACAGAGTTGCGGCTGTACACACTCATTTGGCAGCGAACGCTTGCTACGCAGATGGCTCCGGCGACTGGTTCAACGCAGACCATCCATTTGACTGCTCCTACCACGAGTGGAGACGCTGAATTCCAAGCGTCTGGAACGGTCATTACATTCCCAGGATTCCTCCGCGTGTGGGGAAACGGTCAGAAGAGTGCAGATGATCGACTTCCGCAGCTCACGGAAGGTAGCACTGTCAGTGCATCGTCTGTGGAACCTGTTGAGCATGAAACGCAGCCGCCAGCACGCTATACGGAAGCGTCTCTCGTCAAGACGCTCGAGGCGAAGGAGATCGGTCGCCCATCTACATATGCGTCAATCATTTCGACGATTATCGATCGCGGTTACGTGTATGAAAAGGGCCGTGCGATGATCCCGAGCTGGCTCGCTTTCTCCGTAACGAAGCTGCTCGAAAAGCATTTTTCGAAGCTCGTCGACTACCAGTTCACCGCCCAAATGGAAAAGGGTCTGGATGAAATTGCGCGAGGCAAGGAGAGCGAACTTGATTGGCTAACTCGCTTCTACTTCGGCACCGGTAAGGGAAGCGCGTCCAGTAAGGAAGAAGCTGAGCAGGGCTTGCAGCAGCAGGTCTCTGAGCTTGGTGATATCGATGCGCGTTCGATTAACACGATTGATATCGGTGACGGTGTGCATGTGCGCGTCGGACGGTATGGTCCGTACGTTGAGGATACGAAGAATGTGGATGCGCAAGGCACTCCTCAGCGAGCATCTGTCCCACCGGATATGGCTCCAGACGAGCTGACGGCAGAGGTGGCACGCAAGCTTATCCGTCAGAATGCCAGTGGTGGACGTGTGCTGGGCACGGACAGTAATGGCAACACGATCGAGGTGCGCGTCGGACGGTTTGGACCGTATGTCGAGCGTATAACACCGGAAATGCAGGCAGAACGTACTGCTGCAAAGACGGCGACTGCAAAAACGTCGCGGTCGTCTCGTTCCACTCGCTCAGCGCGTGCAACTCGCCCACAGATGGCTTCGCTATTCAAGTCGATGACACCGGAGACGGTCACGCTCGAGCAGGCAGAAAAGCTGTTGAGTCTTCCTCGTCTGGTCGGTACGTATGAGGCTGTAGCACCGGCATCTTCAACCAGTTCTGCGTCTACGAAATCTGCAAAGGCGAAGAAGACCGGAAAGACCGGTGAGACCGAAAAGACTGAAAAGTCTGAGAAGTCTGCTGAATCCGGTCAAAAAGTCACGTACACTGTTGAAGCCAATAACGGTCGTTACGGCCCATATTTGACGAGAACAGTGGGGTCAGCTCATCGCGAGACGCGTTCGCTTAGCTCGGAAGATCAGATCTTTACGGTGACACTCGAGCAAGCGAAAGAGATGTTTGCTCAGCCGAAGTATCGGCGTGGCCGGTCGCGAACACCAAAGCCACCGCTGCGTGTAATCGGTAAGGATCCTGAGACAGGCGCGGAGGTCACCATCAAAGATGGCTTCTACGGCACGTATATCACGGACGGCACAACGAATCGCACGCTCCCGCGACAGTTTACTGTGCAGTCGATCACGCCGGAGGATGCATATCGTCTTCTGGCTGAAAAGCGAGCGCAGGGTCCACGTAAGCCGCGGAGGAGAACGTCGACGCGTCGGACAGCAACTCGGAAGACGCCTGCTCGCACAACATCTGCACGGAAGACTACGCGTAGAACAACGACTCGTGCAGCGTCACAGCGCACCACGAAGCGCACAACAACGAGGAAATCATCCACCACGAAGTCGGCGGCAAAAAAGTAAGGTTTTCCGGGAGCCTTCATCATCCCACATCATTTCAACGGAAGGAGAGAGCATGGGGACAGGAAATCGGTCGGCAGGTCTCTTCATTACGTTCGAGGGGATTGATGGGGTCGGTAAAACGACGCAGGCACGTCGGCTGGCGCACTTCATTAACGAGCAGAGTCAGTTTCCGTCAGCTGTGCTCACATTTGAGCCGGGCGGAACGAAGCTAGGGCAAGCGATTCGTCACTTGTTGCTTTCAGATCAACCAGGTGCTCCGCGTGTTCTCGCTCGTGCTGAGGCGCTCTTGTATGCGGCTGACCGAGCAGAACATGCTGCAGAAGTGATCAGACCTGCGCTTGAGAGTGGGAAAGTCATCATTTCAGATCGGTATATTGATTCGTCGCTCGCATATCAGTCTGGCGGTCGAGAGCTGTCTGCTAATGAGATTGCGAAACTCTCTGCGTGGGCGACGGGCAATCTTACCCCGGATCGCACGTATGTGCTGGATATGCCTGTCACGACTGCTCATCGTCGCATTGGTGTTCAGCGGCACGAATCGCTTGACAGGATGGAGTCAGAACCAGATCCATTCCAAAATCGTGTGCGTCAGTGCTTTCTCCAGTTGGCGCATGACGGAGCGCAGTCGGGTTCGGATCGGTATCGTGTGATTGATGCGTCGGGAAGTGAAGACGACGTGTGGGAGCAGATTAAAGCAGATTTTGTGCAGCTGTACGATCGCGCGATCGCATCGAGGGCTGCCAAATGAGTGAAGAGAAGACGGCAGCTGCGACGTCGAAGACAGCACCATCGCAATCGCAAGGTGTGTGGAGTTCGATTGTCGGACAGAAGAAAGTGATCGCTCAGCTCCAGCATGAAGTCAAGCATCCCGAAGAACTTGCCCAATCATGGCTTTTGACGGGCCCTCCAGGGTCGGGAAGGGTCAACGTAGCGCTCGCGTTTGCAGCTGCACTGGAATGCCCGAACGGGGGAGATGGGACGTGTAAGAGCTGCCGCAGTGTCCTGGCTCGCACACATCCAGACGTCACAGTTCTCTCCACGAGCGGTGTCACGATCACGATCGATCAAGTGCGTGCGCTCGTCGAAAGTTCGGAACAAATGCCATCGCTCGGACCATGGCGCATCATGATCATCGAAGACGTCGATCGTATGACAGAGCGGACAACGAATGTGCTGCTCAAGGAGGTCGAAGAGCCGGCCCCACACACGATGTGGATCTTGTGCGCTCCAGGCGCGCAAGATGTGCTGCCGACTATTCGCTCGCGGTGTCGGCTCGTAACGCTGGCAGTGCCATCAACGGATGAAGTGACTGATTTTCTATTGGCACAGTATGGTCCTGATTCTCATTTTGCGAAGACGCGCCTAGCAGCCCATCGAGCACATGCGAACCGGCAAACGAAGTCGAAGAAATCTGGTAAGCAAACTGCTCATGGTGATGACGGTCTGCCGCTGACCCCGGAAATCGCTCGGCAGGATGCCCGCATTGCTCAAGGCCACATCGGCTTGGCGGTGTTATATGCGCTTAATCGGCAAATGGTCCGCGATCGGGGCGTGACGGTGCGTGGTGTGCTTGGTCTACGCAGGTCATCTGATGGCGTTGTCCTCGCTGGAAAGATTGTCGATTCAGCGCGAGCGCAGGCAAAAAACGAGGTCCAGCAGCGGTCTGAACAGAAGAGCCAGCAGTTTTTGGTGGAAAATGGACTGAAGTCGACTCGTGATATTCCACCAGCGCTGCGTGGGGCATACAACGATGCAGTGGGGAAAGCTGCTGATCAGCGCCGTGAGGCTACTCGTGTGGAGCGCGATATTTACGATCGTGTGCTCAATGACATCGCATCGGTGTATCGGGATATCTGTGTCCTCCAAGCTGATGCTGCAGGCAGTGCAGGGATCGTCAACGTTGAAAATCGGACGGCAGTGCAGAATCTTGCCATCCGGCTCAGTCCTCGACAGGCGATTGACCGGCTCCAAGCAGTCGAAAAGGCACGTCGTCGCATTCAGGGCAATGGATCAGCTCAACTTGATTTAGAAGCTCTCTTGTGTGCTCTCGTCCCACCTTTTGACCCACTTCACAATTGACTTCACAATCGAAAGAGAAAATGTGAGATTTGGCAGTATTCGCAGTGGTGATCCACAATAAAGCGTATATATGCCTCAACGCCCTGAGATATTTTAAAGGCTGAAGGAATGCGTTTTACGGCGCTTTCAAAAAGAGACGAGAGATTGTATGCACTAAGAAAATGAGATGGAGGTTAGAAGAAGATGACGGCGCAGAAGTCACGGGTCACAATGAAAGATGTTGCCCAGAAGGCAGGTGTGTCCCTCAAAACAGTTTCAAACGTCGTCAATAATTTTCGTTTCGTTTCCGATCAAACTCGTGCCAAGGTCAATAAGACGATTAAGGACCTCGGGTACACGGTCAATACAACCGCTCGCAATCTTCGCTCCGGTCGCCACGGACTGATCACGCTTGCTGTCCCAGATATTCGCATGCCGTATTTTGCTGAGCTGTCGACGCTAGTCATTGCCGAGGCTCACCAGTCAGGATTCCACGTTCTGATTCGGCCGACACTCTATTCCCGTCAAAGCGAAGTTGAGGCACTTCAAGGAGACGTCAATTCGGTCAGTGATGGCATGATTTTCAGTCCTCTGGAGCTCGGGCAAAAGGATATCAATCTGTTTCGTGTCGATTATCCGCTCGTGGTGATCGGGGAGAGAGTGACGCATGGTCCGATTGATTACATTGGTACGGAAAATATCGAGAGTGTGAAGAGAGCAACCACGTACCTTATTCGCTCGGGATGCCGGCATATTGTGGCGCTTGGCGTGCATGAAGGCGAGAAAAACGGTACTGCGTATTTGCGGTTGCAGGGGTATATTCAGGCGCTCGAGGAAGCGGGTTTGCAATTGAATCCGCGTTATCTCGTGCCCTCGGAGATGTGGCATCGTGATGACGGATTTGAAGCTATGTCTCGGCTGCTGGATCAAGGCGTAAAGATCGATGGCGTCATCGCGTTCAACGATATGCTTGCGGCAGGTGCGATTCACGCTATCGAACTCAAGGGACTTTCTATCCCAGACGATATCTCAGTGATCGGTTTTGATAACAACGACGATTCACAGTATTTGACACCACCACTGGCGTCTGTCTCGCCAAATTTGTCAGCCGTGGCGCGATTGAGTGTAGCGACGCTCATCGCGCGAATTCAGGGGAAGACCCCATCTCTAGCTGGACAAGACGGGTACGTGAACCGAGTCGTCACTTCTAGCCTTGTGCTACGCAAGTCGGCAAAGAGAAGTGGCCCAGAAGCAGGATCTCAAGAGATTGTATGATTATCTGCTGATTATCAATCAGTCTTGAATCGGAGAGGTGATTCTAGCTCCCCAGACGCATCTGTTTTGTCCGACTGCACTCCAGCAGATGCGAGGTGTGCCGGTTTCACCTTTCTCAAGATCGCCTGTTTCATCGGGAAGTTTCATGATTCGACCTGAATATGATCCTGCAGGTATTGAGGGGAGTGGATTGGTCAATACAATCTCAATATTGGCTGCTTCATCTTTGTGGGCTTGTTGGATACGCCATGTGCCCACAGTACGAGAATTTGACGTTATAAGAGAGCCGTTTTGTTTCATATACACAGACTGCGGGCGATTGACTCCATAGAGATTCCCATCTGACTCAAGTGTGCCGTCAAATGAGTGGTCAGGGTCGTGGGCAACGATCTCGTATGCGCCGATCACCTTGTCAGGTTCGACTCTTGCTTGTGGGTCGCTGGAGAGAGTGCCCTGATAAAGGAATGGGACAGCAGTGATCCATCCGTTAGGAGTAGTGACAAGTTCGCGAATTCGACTTTCGTAGTAATCATGACCGTTTGAGTAACGGGTATGAGGTTCCAGATCAGCAAAACGAGTGTGATACACAATAAAAGCGGTCTGTTGATCTACAAGATGTGATTGGAAAGAGGACGGATGACGAAGTTGCGATCTCTTCAGTGGACCTAAGACCGAATTATGGCCTTGAGAGACTTCGATTCGAGCGAGTTTTTCTTGACCTGACCCTTGAGCCCGGGCATCGAGTGTGTCTGAAGCAGTCCATGCCCATGAACCCATTAAGCGGAGCCCTGTCTTCTCTTCCCAATTCTTATGAATAGGATGAAGAGCGATTGCTGACTGGCCGTTTTGATCGACGAATGGGCCGTGAGCTGAGGTTGACCGGAAAACGCGAATTTGGTAGCCGCCGCGTTGCGTTAGCTCTCCATAAGAAAGGAACAGATACCACCATCGGCCAATTCGGCGGATATACGAACCTTCGCCGGAGACCCAATTGCCACCAGCGATTTTGATGCCGTAGTAGGGATCAGACACATTCTTAACGAGTGGATACGTGACTGTTGTATCGCGTTTGCCGGTGTGAGGATCAAGCTGAATCATCCATACGCCACCGAACCACGAGCCGAAATCCATCCATAGTTTACCGTTCTCATCCCATACGAGCCCTGCATCGATTGCGTTGATACGCGTGTCGGTTAGCGACTGATAACGTGTAAGGTCAGCATGAGAATCGAGGATACGCGGCACATCAGTGCGGTCAGCAGTGTGAGGAGAGAATCCTGAATAGATGACCGGACCTGCGTCCTGCCACTTCCCGTCTAAATGATCGGCGGTTAGTAGCTCAATAACGGATTGATAATGATCACCATTCACACTCATGTATTGGCACCATTTACCCATGACCGGGTTCCAAATGCAATCGGGTGCCCATGTATTTGCTTCCAAGTGTGGATTCGCCGGCGAGTACGGCCATGCTTTCCATGCATGTGCAAGGGCTGATTGCGGGTCATCAGTCAAGTTATTGTGCAATTGAGTCCAGTGAATGAGGTCACTGCTCACGGCGTAACGTCTCTGTGTCCCCATAATGAGGAACTTCCCGTCGAAGGGAATAATTGCAGGATCATGGATCTGTGGGAATCGTGTGTTAAAAGCGTTAGTGAATGTCATTTGGTTGCCTTAGTTCCCCAAATACTGATGTTTTGTCCTATTGCGGTGAAAGTCATAACTCGCTTACCAGTTGTCTCAGTAGGCAGAAGGGCGAATGCGCCTTCGTATGTTTTACCGTTGAGAACGAGACGCATAGTGTTTGATCCCTGTATCGCAGACCATGATCCGGTATGAGTTCCACTAACTTTTCCGTCAGCATGGAGAATGATAACTTGAGGTTTGTTGACGCCGAACAGTGCTTTCGAGTTGACGGATTTGCGGCCGTTATACGCAGAGAGCGGCGAATGTGTGATCATCCTGTACGTGCCTACATAGTCTTTGTGGGAATAGCCCGAGATTTTTGCTGGTGTTCCCTCATACTCATAGGGGGCTGCTGTCAGCCACCCGTTAGCGGTACGGAGAAGTTGACGAACTCGAATTTGGTGCATTTCGCCTGTATTAGCAAAACGCGTGTGATAGCACATCAAGATCATTCCACGAGCAGAGATGACGGAATTGCCTCCTTGTGCAACCTCTATGTGCTTTGAAGAGCTTCCTGGCCATTGATATGAAGAAAGAAGACGGATTCCTGTTGTGTCAGACCAGTTATTTGGTGATGACATATCTGCAACAGCTTTGTTGCCAGCCTCGTCTTCGTATGGCCCTGTGATTGATTTGGAGCGGAATAAACGGATCTGATATCCACCTGTTTGTGTCAATTTCCCATAAGACAGGAAGAGATACCACCATTGGCCTACGTTCATCAGCGCAGAACCCTCTCCGGAGTTGCCGTAACCTCCGGCGATTTTATGACCGTAATAAGCATCGGACTTATCTGGAACGGTGCGGTAGTGGACCGTGTAATCGCGGAAACCAGTTTGAGGATTAAGGCGAAGAAGATAGATACCTCCAAACCAAGAACCAAAGCTCATCCACGGATGTCCGTCTTTATCCCACTTCACACACGGATCAATCGCATTAATTCGTGTATCTTCGACTGATTGGTAACGTGAAAGATCAGCATTTTTACCGAGTACTCGAGGCACATCAGTCTCAGTGACGTCGCTAGAATCGAAGCCAGAATAGACAACTGGTCCTTCGTATTTCCAATTCTTGTGAGGGCCATCAGCGGTTAAGAGCACAATTACTGATTTCTGTTGGTCTCCATTGAGCGCAAGATACATGCACCATTTGTGCATAACGGGATTATACGATACATCCGGCGCCCACATATTTCCCTTGATGTTGGGGTTTGTTGGAAGAGAAGGCCATTTATCCCAGATTGAACCAAGAATTGTGTAGTAGTGGTTACTGAGATTATTTGTAAAAGTTGACCAGTGAACAGCATCCTTGCTAGTGGCGTAAGCACGATGTGATCCAAAAACGTAGAAGGACTTGGAAGTCTTGTCGTAAGCAATAGAAGGGTCATGGACGCTTACGCGGTCACTTTCTGCGACGGCAGATTGCGCTGTAGAAGAGTTTCCACAAGCAGCAGTTGTCAGTCCGAGTATCGCACAAAGAATTTCAGCGATAACACGCGTAAAAGTATGATGAGCGCTCATTTTACTATCAGTATGCTGATGAGAAATAATGCAATGCGGAAAATTCGAAATGTGTTTCATCATTGAATCCCCATTCGTTGAGTAACTCATATTTTACAACGTTAGAAATTATTTGGAAGGCTCTGTACAAATGGAGATTTATTCATTTCGACATAATGATTCGCTTTATGTGACGTGGAATTGGCATATTCTTGCTTTCTACTGGGAAAAGGTTGCGTGATTGGCTAGACAGGCATGCGAAAATAGATAAGATATAATTACATCGTTGTAAACAACGATAATTCAATGATTACTTGATTTGGAGAGGACATGGTTGTCTATCAAAATCCACTAGTTCTGCAGAGAGCTGATCCGTGGGTAATCCGACATAATGGCCTGTATTACTTTACAGGTTCATATCCGGCCTATGATCGCATCTGTCTGAGAGCTGCGCATCACCTGAATGACCTTCAAGCTGCACCGGAGAAGGAGATCTGGCACAAGCACGATTCTGGACCGATGAGCAAATATATCTGGGCTCCAGAACTGCATTGGATTGACGGTAAGTGGTACATTTACTTCGCTGCTGCACAACAGAGTTTTTCGCCTGATCAGCTGCCGACGCACCGTATCTACGTGCTGGAAAATGATTCAGAAGATCCGATGACCGGTACATGGATAGAAAAAGGCCAGGTTCGCACGCAGTGGGATACGTTCTCTCTGGATGCAACGACGGAAGTTATTAACGGCGTTCAATATCTTGTGTGGGCTCAGAAAGATCCGAATATCGAGGGTAATTCGAATCTTTATATTGCAACGATGGAGAATCCGTGGACGTTGAAGAGTAAACCAGTTATGCTCTCCAAGCCTGAATATGACTGGGAATGCATTGATTTCAAGGTCAATGAAGGGCCAGCTATTCTCGTTCACGGTGATCGCGTCTTTATCACATATTCGGCTTCTGGAACTGGCGTTCCGTATGCTGTCGGACTTTTGAGTGCTCGTCTCGGTTCTGATCTGCTCGATCCGGCTTCATGGACGAAGTCTGAAAAGCCAGTATTCGCAACGTGTGCAGCAAACCATCAGTATGGACCGGGGCATAACTGCTTCACCGTTTCTGAAGACGGAACAAAGACGCTGATGGTCTATCATTGCCGCGATTACACGCATATCGTCGGCGATCCGTTAGCTGATCCTAACCGGCACGCTTGTGTAACTGAAGTGCACTGGAAAGATGACGGAATGCCTGATTTTGGGCAACCTTGTCCTGCCACGCGTTGGACCCCACAGACGACTGATATCTTGCCTCCAGATGGAAAGCCACGGCAATTGTGATAATCGACGTTGAGCAATAGTCACAAAACTTGTGTGAGTTTGTGAAGGGTATTGCGTAGCTGACAAAAATTATCTATATTAAAAATTACAACGTTAGAAATTGCAACGTTAGAAATTGCGATTTGGCGGTGTAAGGATTCAAAGAGGAATACACAATTTTGAGCGAATTCTTCTGTTGAATGATCAGCAGAAAGTTCGCAGGGAAAGAGAAAACATGCGAGTCAGTAAAATTGCAACAACTCTGGTGAGCTTGGCAACACTGCTCGGGGGAGGGGTAGCTCTCTCTGCTTGCGGTAACAGCTCTAATTCAATGACCAAAGACGGCAAGATTCAGATCATCATGTGGCATGGATTCTCTGAGGCCGATGGCAAGACCTTGGAATCTATTGCTAAAGACTTCAATAAGTCTCAAAAGAAGTACGTTGTAAAGGCTCAGCTTCAACCATGGAGCACCATTGGTGAGACCATGGTCACGAAGATCTCCTCTGGCAATGGCCCAGATATCGTGACGACTGGCGCTGATAATGGTCAAGGCTGGGTGCACGATGGAACATTCCAGTGCGTTCAGGATTTCTATAACAATAAATCAAATGGAACGGATGATTATTATCCGTCTGTGACGAAGCAGACTGAGTTCACTGTTCAAGGTAAGAAGCAGCAGTGCGCTGTCCCAATGGCTTACTCGTCAATTGCAGTCTTCTATAACACCAAGATGTGGAAGGCAGCTGGACTGACAGAAAAAGATTATCCAAAGACATGGGATCAACTCCTTGACATTGCAAAGAAGCTGACAACCACAAAGAATGGTAAGAAGCAATATGGTATTGCTTTGCCAGATGTTGGTTGGGCAAACTATATCAAGGGTAACGGCAGCGGCCTCTATATGGCGACAGGTAAGCATAAGGTCACACTGAATTCTGCTGAGAACGTCGCGTTCCTGACAAAGATGCGTCAGTTCTATGCGGGTGGATATTCAAAGACTGGCATGGATGATACTTCTGCCCGTGCTTCATTTGAATCTGGTCAGTCCGCAATGATGATTGAAGGTCCTTGGGAGGATCAAGCTGCAACCTCTAAGGGAATCGATCATGATGTCTTTGCCGTTCCGAATGGCTCTGGCACATATACCTTCCTCGATGGAACTCATGGTTCTAACAAGGGCTCAACTGGACTGTATTGGTGGATGACTTCTCAGGTGAAGGATCAAGCGAAGAAGAAGGGCATTTACGAGTTCTTCAAGTTCTATAACAATCATGCCAATCAGGTGAAGTGGTCTCTTGGTTCTGCATATCCACCGAACAACAGCACAGTGAAGGCTTCTGAGCTGAGCAAGCGTCCAATTATTGCAAAGTTCGTTTCCTGGACTCCAACTTCTTACATTGCTATTGCAGGTCTCAATGGAGGATTCGCGGATATTTCTGCAACCCTTGATGGCATTTCTCAGAATGTCGCACGCACCAAGAAGCCGATTCAACCGCTTTTGCAGGCGGGTGCTCAGAAGATGCAGGGTTACATCGATCAGTATGAGAAGTAATTCTTTGCTTCTTCTTTAATATCTGCGTGATCTGTATGGGGCGGCGAATATCTCACGAGAGATGTTTTTCGCTGCCCCTTTCTTCCATAACGTGTTGAAAGGGTAGTCATGAGTGCTCAAGAAAAGGACGCTACTTTCAACAATGCTGAGCTGAAAAAGAATCGGTCAGTTATTGACCGTCGCAATACCATTCACGCGCTCGCGTTTCTCGCTCCGGCATTGATCATCATTACCGTCTTTATCTTCTATCCGGCCATTAAGACCTTCATTAACTCACTGACCGATTCGACCATTAACATGGCCGGTCCGTTTGTGGGCTTTAAGAATTATCAAGAATTATTTACATCAGCGGATTTCTGGACAGATGTTCGTAACACTGTTTTCTACGCAGTTCTTTACGCACCTCTAGTGACGATTTTTGCTCTGTGCCTTGCTCTGTTGCTGAACCGTAAGAATATCCACGGTGTCGGATTCTTCCGGACCGTGATGTTCCTGCCATATATCATTTCAATGACTGTGGCGGCGATTGCGTGGAGCTTCCTCCTTAATCCAGCTGTCGGAATTATTCCTTACTGGGCAAATCGTCTTTTCGGTATTAAGAACCTTGATCTGCTCGGCACATCAAGTACCGCAATGATCACTATTGTGTTGATCACTGTCTGGAAGAATTTCGGTTACTTTATGGTCATCTTCCTTGCAGGGTTGCAAGGCATTGATCAGTCACTGTATGAGGCGGCTTCACTTGATGGAGCAAATGCGTGGCAGAAATTCTGGCATATTACACTTCCAGGTTTGCGACCAACATTCAATTACATCATTATCTTTGGTTTGATCGGTTCGTTCCAGGTCTTCGATCAGGTCTTCATCCTGACTTCTGGTGGTCCAGATCGTCAGACTGAAACGTTGGTGTACCGCATTTATACGGAAGCGTTTGGCAACGGACGTATTTCGTATGCGTCAGCAATTTCGTATGTTCTTCTCATCATGACTTTGATCCTGGGACTTATTCAGCTCATCACAGATCAGCGTCGTGAGAAGAGTGAATTGGGGCGGTAAAAATGGAATCGGAAAAAGATGTAATTGATCGTCGACGTATCCATCGCCGCCGTATTTGGGGAAATATACTGACCTATCTCATTCTCGTGATAGTGACATTGCTTATTCTGTTCCCACTCTTTATTGTCATTATTACGTCGTTTACGCCAGAGAGATTAACGGAACAGTGGCCACCGAAGATCATTCCTCAACGATTTACGATCGCCAATTATGTGTCGCTGTTCCAGCGACTTCCGGTAATGCGAGAAATCGGGAATGCTGCGCTCTTTGCAATCGCAGTGACAATATTCTCTGTCTTCTTCGATGCATGCGCAGCATATGCTCTGTCGCATATTGACTTTCGTGGACGTGGCTTCCTCTTGGGTCTCATGATCGCGACAATGATGATCCCAGCAATGGCACTGCTCATTCCTGTTTATCGTTTGCTCGCGTCAATAGGACTCGTCAACAGTTACTGGGGAATTATCATTCCTCGAATGGCTGATGTCGGCGGCATTTTCCTCATGCGACAATTCTTCGTCTCGCTTCCACGTGAGTTGGATGAGGCTGCTCGTATTGATGGGTGCGGTGAATTTAGGATCTTCTGGTCCATCATTTTGCCGAACTCGAAATCAGTCCTGCTGGTGATCACGATGTTCAATCTCTTGGGTAATTGGAATGATCTTCTTTGGCCGTTGATCATGACTTCTACTCCGGAAGAACGCACGATCACCGTTGGGTTGGCAATGCTGACTGGCCACGGTTCTTCAGTCACTCCATATGGAGTAGTGATGGCTGGTGCATTGATTTCCGCACTTCCACTCACGATTGTCTTCTTCTTCGTCCAAAAGTCGTTCGTTCAGGGCATTGCAATGACCGGTATGAAGGGCTAATGGGCGAGGCCTTCCTCCCCCAAGCCGTAATGGAGAATGTTATGGTGTTCTCCATTGCGGCTTTTCCTTTTTCTATAACTTTTTCCCTGCAACTTTCCTGAAAGGTCAACGATGGCAGTGATAAGTGAGATCTCTCACAATGGTTCATCTTCGCTTCTCGTTTACACGCGTACTCCTACATGCCGGCAGGAGGCGAATAATGCAGACATTGCACTGAGCGTGCACTTTGCCTTGCGCTCGCCAGTCACAGGTCGGTGGGAGCCGCTCAATGAAAATTATGGGATTTGCTTTGCTCGAGGAGTGAGTAAATCTGCATCCGTATCCACACCAGCCGCACACGCCTCACAATCCTCGCAGATTTCGACAACCGCATGTCGTGTTCCAGGCAAGGATGTTCATCTCAAATCCTTAAAAGATCCGTTTATTGGGCGTGCGAAGGATGGCACATTTGTCATCATGGCTACTCGTTGTGAGCGTGGGGGAAATCCGGACGGCAGCGAGAAGAATTCCGTCCTTCTTTTGACGTCTGCAGACTTGCTGTCGTGGGCCGATCGGGGAGTGATATGTTTTCATGTCATTAATCTAGGAGTGCATCATCCACACTTCTCGCTCACAGAATCTGGCTCATATGAGGTGATCTGGCAGGACGATCAGGATCAGACCATGCATGCGGTTGTGACAGAGCTGAGTCAAGAAGCTGCAGATCAAGCGTCCGTGAGCAGAGTGAGCCCAGTCTCGACCTCGGTGGGGAATCCGGATCCGGCGTACCCAGCAGATGATCTATCAGTGCGCTCGATTCCTGATATCGTGCCAGGAAACGCGATTGAGATTTCCGAATTCGAAGCCCGTCGACTGATGACGCGGTTCGGCAGGATCTATAACACATCTGTCGAGGTTCCAGACCTTACGCTCTCAGGTGCGACTCACGGTTCGGATGCCGATAGGACCGAGAGCGCTGATAAGAAAACCACTGTTCAAACAGCCGTGAAAGAGGTTGCGCGGGCTCTCAATCAGTCTCGTGCGCATTTGCATTATTCAGATGGATCGCAAGCTCAACGTGCAGTCCAGTGGGATGAGTCTGCTGAACAAATTGCTGCCAGACTGAATGCAACGAATGCAGCGCAGGGCACAACTATAAGAATCCATGGGCATATACGCCATGTGCATGAGCCAGTTCCTTTTGCAGTTCAGCGTGCTGACCCCAGTATCTTCGCGTGGAAGTGGAATGGCAAGCCGGTCTTCTTGTTCACGGCTACCGAGGATCAAGACGGCAACTGCATCGATCCAGCGTGTGGGCCGCATTTGCCAGTTCGCATGGCTGACTCCATTCTTGATTTGTCTGATGTTCGCGGCGGGAGAGCTCGCGAAGTTGATCTTCTGCGAGCAGGAGACTGCAATTCACAAGGCAGAAAAATGACTGGATGTTTCTGGGCGCCGGAATTCCATATCATCGGTGGCCGGCTCTCCATCCTCTTCATGCCTTGTTTCGACCGCAATGGCAAACCGGATATGTGGACGGGTTGCTGCCACATCATGCAACTCAAGAAGAGCGCAGATGGACGCGATCTCAATCCAGCAGATCCGTCTAGCTGGAGTGTCCCTGAGCCGATTCTGCGTGCTGACGGCAGCGAACTCAATCCTCTTCAGCACATCAGCCTTGACATGACGTATTTCGAGGATTCAGGTAATTCGTACTATGCCTGGCAACAGGTCGGAAGTGTGTGGATTGCGCGCGTCGATCCTCAGCACCCAACGAGACTGACGAGTGACCCTGTTCAGATCATTGTGCCGGAGTTTGCGTGGGATAACACGATCGCCGAAGGACCGTTTGTCATCTCCCACGGCGGAAAGCTTTTCCTCATCTACTCTGGTTCGCTCGTGGGGATTGACTATACGACTGGTCTTGCAACTGCACCGGCAGACAAGGGAGCAGACCTGACCGATCCGACGACGTGGACGAAGCTCAATTATCCGCTTCAGAAGTCGGGAATGTACAACGGTGCATGGCAGCTAGGAACAGGTCACGGCATGTTTTCTCATGATGAAGACGGGAACGTGATCTATGTATTCCACGCAGCTAATAATCGTGACGGAATATACCATGGCCGCGATGCGCAAGTTCGGCGCGTTCACTGGGCTGTTGGCGGAATGCCGATCCTTGACATGCAGGACAGTGAGGAAGTTGCCCCTCAGTTGCGTGAGGTGAGTGCTCGCATTCGCTGTGCCTAAGCCTTCACTCAGCCGAGCTGTTTGTTGCGCGAAGCTGCTTTCGGATCGGGGACAACCAAAACAGGCACAGACTGCGATTGTGACAGTGCGGCCATAACAGATCCGCGCAATTTCTCTTGGATTTGGGAGACCGCACCTGGCTTGCGGGTGCCGATGACGATCAGCTGTGCATCATGATCGAAGGCGAAACGTGCAATCTCATGCGCAGGATTTCCCGCAAGTCGATGGAACTGTGCGCTAACCTCAGCATCATGTGCTGCAGAGAGTACGCGGTCGCGCAGGTCACGCGTTGATTGGTTCCACTGGTCATCTGGAACCTCAATGCGTGTTGTTCCAGCGAACTCACTGCCCCGGTCAGCCTTGCGATTTGCATAGACGAAGCAGACAAGCGCTTCTGGCACGATACGCGCGTATGAAAGAGCTGTCATGATGACGTGAGCCCCTTCGCCGGGCTCGACCGCGACGACCATGACGAACGGTGACCGCAGCCGAAGCTCTTTGCGCACGAATGCCCTATCGTGGCCAGCAAGCTCGCTTTCGCCATAACGATCTCTTGTCATGATGCGCCTCCTGGAATGGATTGGCCGCTGTGAAAACGCCATTATTTTAAGCCTTTGAACAAGGGAATCGTTAATTTATGGGCTCCTATTTTCATTTCTGATCCGGTGTATAGTGCGATAACGATGGAACACGATGAGACACGGAAAATTATGGATACGATGTCGGAAACGGCAGAAATAAATAGTCCAGATCAATCTGTTAATCAACGTTCTGATAATCCGGATAATTCGTGGTTTAAACGAATGATGTCTCATTTGAGGGGATGGAAATGGCCGACGAAAAATAGTTTTCATCCTCATTCATTACCAAAAATCTGGTTGGTTATCAGCATTGTGCCGCTGGTTCTGTGCGCGTTGGCTCTCTTGGGAAGCGCGGTCACGTGGGCGCATGGATTGGACTGAAACCTGTTTCGCAGATCTCGGCACGGCGGGGAGCCGCAGCACTGTCGTACACGGTCTCAAACACGATGACGGGGTCGAACAGTGGATCTCCGGACGCGAAGACTGCTCCAGCTATCCCATCGGAGAAAGGTTTACGACCTCCTGCGGTCGGCTGCCGATTACGGCACATGTGTGATCACGGCCACACACGATGCAGACCTCATCGCGCTGGCTGATACGAGGGTGGACCTGTCGCCATCATCTGTGCCACAATGATTGTGAACGGTCACATCATCACAGGAGATGACTATGGATCAGCCGTACGGCTACCTTTTGGCGCACTTCATCGAAAACGCGCGCGGTTACGCGGAAAAGCTCTATTTGGACATTAGCCATGGGAATGACCCCACGCGCTGGGATCGGCTCAACGCAGGACGTCCGGTTCTCGCATCGGCACAGTCCACGACTGGAATCCGTGACCCCTGCATCTGCAGAAACCCGCAGACCGGAGAGTACTTCATCGTCGCCACGGATCTGCGCGTCTTCGGGGGAGACGATGGCACTAGCACGGCTGGAACGCCACGCAATCCGGACAATCTGACCGGCTGGACGTACTGGTCGCACTGCGGATCGACGAAGCTGATCGTCTGGCGCTCGCGCGATCTGATCGACTGGGGGAAGCCGGAGTACCTGGACGCGAGTATCCGCGAAGACGGCAGCCGCGCGAACCTCGGTATGGCGTGGGCTCCGGTTGCTACGTGGGAACCTGACTTGTACGGGAAGGGCAGAGGCGGATTCGTGGTCATCTTCTCGGCTGACCTTATGAACCCGGGTACTCGCCGGCATAACGGAAACCCATACAGCCGTTTGATGTGGGCAACGACGACCGACTTCACTCCTGCGACGTTCAAGCTGGGTGGAGTCTTCATCGACGACGGTGGAGAGACGATCGACTGCACGATCGTGCGCCGTCCTCTCGCATCCGGTTCTTCCTCAGCAAATTCCCCCGCGATGCGCACGTACCGTATCTATAAGGACAACTCGTTTGGCCGGGGAATCCGCATGCAGTCGACTGACGATCAGCGGTGGTGGGAGTCATCCCAGTGGCATGACGTACAGGAGAAAATCGGTGCCAAGTATGCGGTCAACGGCAATCCCGGCGGAGTTGAAGGTCCAGCTGTCTTTGCCGAGCATGGAGGCAGGCAGTGGATGCTGTTCGTCGATGTCATCCCATCGATCGGCTACCGTCCGCTTGTTAGTGACGATCTCGATTCCGGCTGGCACTATCTCAGCGCCGATCAGCTTTCTCACTTCCATATGGCTGCCCACACGAAGCACGGGGTCGTCCTGCCGCTGACGCGGACGGAGTACGATCGCGTTCGAGCAGCAGATGCAATTGGATTCGCCGCCCGCGCAGATCAGGGGATCCCGGAAATCGGCGAGCCCCTTTCCTTGGGCACAATTCAGGCGATCAGAACGGAGGATCAGAAAGGCGACCACGATCGTCTTCTCAGCGAGGCTGCCAGCGCATATCCGATGGTTCGCTGCGTGCTCTCGAACGGATCTCGGGCCGATCTTCCGATCGCGTGGGACAGTGTCGAAACCGACGACCGGGACGGGTCACTGCGCGTTCTCGGGCATGTGAAGGCGATCGGTGCGAACTATTCAGGGTGGACGAGCCGCGGTGGGACGAACACATGGAATGCGCCTGATCGTCGTTTGGAGCGCATGACTGCACTCACAGTCAGCTGCTCAGTCGCGTTATCTGGACCTCGTATCTCATAATCTCTCCCAGCTCAATCGACTCGTGGGATACTGGAGTTATGCGAATCACCACAGATTTTGACACGATTCCGGATAAGTACAGCAAACACTGCGCGCCGGATGAGAAGACAGACGGGCAGCCAATCGTCTCGTTCCCGTTTTACGTTGATCAGCTCGATCCGAGCATCCAATATCTGCATTGGGCATTGACGGATGATGACTCAATCCCAGTGTGCGGCTTCCAGTGGATCCATTGGACGGTCGCCAATGTGCCGATTCAGGCGCTCATGTTCGATATCGGAGATGCGAATGCGGTGCAGATTCCGCCTGACTTCTCTCGCCAGATGGTCAGCATGATTCCGGAGGCTGTACAAGGCAAGAATTCCAATGCTTCTCGGTTCGTCAAGTCGACGAATCCACTCGTATATCAGCGGTATACTGGCCCGAATCCGCCTGACCAAGATCATCTGTACCAGCTGCGCGTGTGGGGGACCAAGAAGCCGCTCGAAGGGTTGCAGAACGGCTTCTGGCTCAATCAGATGTATCGCGGTCTAAATAAGGCGGGAGCAATTCAGCCGGCGTGGATATATCTGACCGGTCGAAAGTAGAATCGTGAAGTGTTGAGATCGTCAAGATCGTTGAGGTAGGCACCAAGTCCAGAAAAGAGGTTGTCATGGCCTGCACCACTATTCTTGTGGGGAAGAAAGCCAGTTACGACGGAGCTCCGATCATTGCTCGTAACGAGGATTCCGCCAACGGTGAGTTCAATCCAAAGCGTTTTATCGTCACACAGCCGCAGGATCAGCCGCGTCTGTATCATTCTGTGCTCTCTCATCTGGATATTCAGCTTCCAGATGACCCACTGCGTTACACTTCCACGCCAAACGCTGATTTGAAGGACGGCATTTGGGGTGAAGCAGGCATCAACGCTGCCAATGTGGCGATGAGTGCTACGGAAACCATCACGACAAATGAGCGCGTTCTCGGAGCAGATCCGTTCGTTGAAGTTCAGCCAGCGCAGGGCACGAAGGGCCAGCCTGATTACAAGCCTCTCGTTCCTGGTGGCATCACAGAGGAGGATTTCCTCACAACCGTTTTGCCGTACATCCACACTGCGCGTGAAGGTGTGAAGCGTCTCGGCTCGTTGCTGGAAAAGTACGGCACGAGTGAGATGAACGGCGTGGCCTTCTCAGATGCGCATGATATCTGGTGGATGGAAACGGTCGGCGGCCATCATTGGATCGCTCGTCGCGTGCCAGATGATTGCTACGTCACCATGCCAAATCAGCTCGGCATTGACGACTTCGATCTGAAGGACGCATTCGGCAAGCAGGAGAACTTCATGTGCTCCGCTGATCTGCGCGAGTGGGTCAAGGCGAATAACCTCGATCTGTCCGTCGATGGCGAAACAGGTCATCTCAATCCGCGCGATGCCTTCGGTTCGCATTCCGATACTGATCACGTTTACAACACACCGCGTGCGTGGTTCATGCAGCGCTATCTCAACCCGTACGACGAGGACTGGGACACGGACGAAGCTCTGCACAACCCGGAGTCGGATGACATTCCGTGGGCTCGTCAGCCAGAGCGCAAGATCACGATCGAAGACATCAAGTACGTGCTGAGCTCTCACTATCAGGGCACTCCGTATGATCCGTACGGCAAGCGCGGTACGCATGCAACGCGCACGATGTATCGTCCGATCGGCATTAATCGCCAGTCTGAGCTCTCCGTCATGGAGATTCGTCCAGACAAGCCAGCAGCTTATGCCGCTCTGCAGTGGATCTCCTTCGGCTCCAATCCGTTCAACACGATCGAACCGTATTACACGAACGTGGATTCCACCCCTGCTTATTTGGAGGCGACCACGACTCGTGTGACGACGGAAAACCATTACTGGGAGAACCGCGTGATTGCAGCGCTCGCAGATGAGCATTTTGCCGACAATCAGCAGTCGATCGAAGCGTATCAGATCAAGACTGGTGCTGAGGGTCATGCAAATGTGCGCCTGACCGATGCGAAGATCGCAGCCGATCAGTCTCTGAAGGGCAAGCTCGATTCGACCGATGATCCAGCCGTTCATCGCGTGCTGGAGGCCGCTAATCAGCAGCTTGCTGACAAGCTGAAGAAGAACACTGATGATCTGCTGAACACAGTGCTGTACACGGTGTCCATGCGGATGAAGAACGGCTTCTTCCTGTCAGATAACTGATCAGCGAAACTAATTGAATTCTTCGGTCGCGTTAGCTAGCTCATCAAACCGGCTCGCTGATGCGATCGGAAAGGAAACCCAGTAGCTTACTGCCAGACGTTCACGTGTGGTGGCGAGTTGCTGGGTTCTTTTTTGTCCGGGGAAAGACGACGTCCTCTCGCTCCCCCATGACTGTTTACGTGTTGGCCGCACCCGACCTTTCGAAATGTGGCGAAATCTTTCAGAAGCGTGAAGAGACGTGTTTTTAAGGAAAAGTCAGCAGTTCTGTCTTTAACGGCGCGTTTCATTTTTAATCGTTGTAGCATGAATAACGAAACTATTCGAATGCATTGGTCTCAAGAGGCTCTGCAAGGACGCGGAATCCAAGGCACATGCTGAAAGGAATTGTTGATCATGGTTCGCACGCTTTATGTAGATTGTGCTGCTTCTTCTCCTGGCAACGGCAGCCAAGAAACCCCGTTTCGCACGATTCAGCAAGCGGCTGATATCGCGCTCGCAGGTGATACGGTCCTTGTCGCTCCGGGTGTTTACCACGAGAATGTCAATCCGAAGCATGCCGGTCGTCCGGACGCGCGCATCACATATCGGTCTGTTCAGCGCGGAAAAGCAGTGATTACGGCTGCTGAGCGCGTTACCGGTTGGAAGTTGGAGTCCGATGGCGTCTGGTCTGTGCGAATCCCCAACACGATGTTCGGTTCATTTAACCCGTATACTGCACTGATCCAGGGCGATTGGCTCGATCAGGGAGTTCATGCTCATCGTGGGCAGGTTTTCCTCGATGGCACTGCGCTCTATGAGGTCGGCTCCCTCGATGACGTAAAGAATCCGAAGGATAACCCATCGTGGGACCAGTCGTTCGTTGATTACGTATGGCATACGAGCCAGGATGCGGTCAACGGTGACACCATCATTGAGGCTAACTTCCATGACGCCGATCCGAACAAGCATGTTGTTGAGATCTCCGTGCGACCAGAGTGCTTTATGCCGCAAGAAACAGGGATCGGCTGGATCACACTTGACGGTTTCACCATCACAAAGGCTGCTACTCAGTGGGCACCGCCAACCGCGTACCAAGACGGAATGGTCGGCCCGCATTGGTCAAAGGGCTGGATCATCGAAAACTGCGAGATTTCACACTCGCGCTGTGTCGGTATTTCTCTTGGCAAGAAGTTGCAGCCAGATAACGAGAACAAGTGGCTGTTCAACAGGGTCAAGGACGGTACGCAGACGCAGCGTGAATGCGCGGTTGAGGCGTCGTACGATGACTGGGATCGCGAGCATGTCGGCTCGCACATCATCCGGAACAATTACATTCATGATTGCGGTCAAGCTGGAATTGTGGGGCACATGGGCAGTGTGTTCTCTGTGATCGAGAACAACGACATCGAGCGCGTCAACATTCGCCGTGACGTCGGGGGAGCAGAAGTTGGGGGCATCAAGCTGCACGCTGCAATCGATGTCATCATCCGTCACAACCACATTCACCACAATTCGCGCGGTTTGTGGCTGGACTGGCAGGCACAGGGAACGCGTGTGACAGGCAATCTGTTCGATCACAATACGTGGCCGGGCGTCGATTCCAGCTGGAGTGATGATAAGCTCAAGAGTCAGCTCGGGGTGCTGAATGAGGATATCTTTGTCGAGGTTTCACACGGCCCGACGCTGATTGACAATAATGTGCTGCTGTCACCGCGCTCTGTCAAGATTTGCTCGCAAGGTTTGGCTCTCGTGCACAATCTGATTGCCGGATCGTTTGCGGCAGTCGGTCGCGGAACTGACAACGGCGCTCAAAAACTGCCATCTGCACGTTTCACGCCTTATCACGTTCCTCACAGCACTCAGATCGAAGGATTCATGACAATCTTGCACGGAGACGTCCGTATTCTCAATAATGTGTTTGTTTCGCTTCCGTTGCGCGAATGCCTGCAGAGGATGAAGGATGAGATGGGCTGGCCGTCTACGTATGAGCAGAATCAGTGGGATGACAACAATCTCGATGTTGGCACATTCCCGTACTCTGGTTATCCGTCTGAAAAAGAGTGGAAGTCGTGGTTCGCGGTCGGGTTGTTTCAGCCAGCAGATCGTTATTATCGCCATATGCCGGTGTGGGCCGATGGAAACGTGTTCCTGGGAGGCGCGAAGCCGTCCGATCTGGATCACAACGATGCGTGCGATGCGACGCCGGTGTCGCTTACGCTCGAGCACGATCAGGCGAATGGATCGTGGCATCTGGGTGGGAATGTCACCCAGCGTATTGAGCAAGCTGAGGAGTCTGCGGGCTCACCGTTGCGTGCGGGTGTGACAACTGGGTCTCTCGGCCGAGCATTTGAGCCAGAAGAGCGCTTTGAGAATCCGGATGGAACACCGATTGACTTCACCACCGATATTCTGGGACGTCAGCGCACGGGCACGCAGGTTCAGGCCGGTCCGTTTGCTTCCCTCAGCGATTTCGGGCACACGCTGTTCATGGATCTTCCGCAAGAGGGGTCGCAGAAGAAGTGATTCGCACGAAATAGATGACGGCTAAAAGGCACGGGATGGAGATTTCTGTCCCGTGCCTTTGTGATTTCATCGGACGGTTTCTCAGCCGTATTGATATGTGTGTGATGTGACGTGATTGATTTTCGCGATGAGAGGAACCGTTCTGGGGCCTATAGACTTGAAATCACTGTAGGAAGCAATGATGCCACAGTTTAAGAAAGGCAAGACGCGCCCACAGTAGTACGCGGTAGTAAATCAGTAATCAGTAGCAATTATTCACATCGTTTGTATTTGAAGTGTGCGGAGAGAGGAAGACTCATGAAGGTTTTTGTTGCTGGCGCAAGTGGCCGTGTGGGACGGAAGCTGACAGAAGATCTGGTGGCAGATGGCCATGATGTCATCGCTGCCTCACGCCATCCGGAATCGATTGAACAGACGGTACATGTTCATCCTGTGCATATGGATTTGCACGGTTCGGTCGAGAACCTTTCGCGAGTTCTCGATGATGCAGACGCGGTCTATTTTGTTGCAGGTTCGCGTGGTGCAGATTTGCTGCAAACAGATGCGTTCGGTGCCGTCAAACTCATGGAGGCTGCAAAGCGCGATGGTATCAGCCGCTTTGTGATACTCAGCTCAATCTTTGCGTTGGAGCCGGAAAAGTGGGCGGTCACGAAAGGTATCGACACGATCATTGACTACGACATCGCCAAGTTCTTTGCCGATAACTATCTCGTTCATCAGTCTGGGCTCGATTACACGGTCGTGCAGCCTGGCACGTTGACCGAGGATCCGGGAACGGGAAAGATCACTATTGATGAGGGTCAAGCTGGGACGAACCCGATTGCCGATGTGGCACTCACGCTCGCTAAGGTTTTAGAGCACGGCAACACGATCGGCAAGGTCCTGAAGATGCGGACCGGCGATACTCCGATTGATAGTGCACTCGCTGATGTGAAGTGACGAACACAGTACATTTACCTCATTACTCACGATGAGCCGACAACACTAATGCTGTCGGCTCTTTTCATTGCTATTAAATTTCGATGGCTTAATTTGCAAGAATGTGCAAAAACGATATTTCAGATTCAATAATCATCATTTTTTGTCATTGTGAGGCAGATATGCTGATCAACTTCACCTTCAGCACCTTGAGGAGCTTCCGCGTGGGTTGTGGTAGATGTTGACGACTATCCAGTAGATAACTTCATACAAGCTGAAAAATCTGTCGTAAAGTCACCAGGAAAGATCGTGGAGCCCAAGAGCATCCAATCAGTTTGATTGTCTCCAAGCCATGCTTCGAGGTCTGGCTCATCGATCATTGGCAGATGTGCCCATTAAGTATTACCGAAACCCGTGAAGCGGAAAAACTAGCAGCCAAACTTGGTTTGGTCAGCGGTTCTCGTAATAAATGTTTGACCGGAAAGATTACCGATCGCGAGAAACTATCAGCTCGGCTGGATACGGCGAGAGTAAATGCTCAGAAGCATCATCATGGGCAACGCACCGATCTGCGGTCTGGTGCACCGTTTAGGTCTACTTGTTGTTTTATTCGAGGCACATTCAACTGCACATGATTCAAAAGTTTCATGTTTGCAAACGTTGTCGTCACCTCCTAAAGTAAATAGTTGTCCATAATATGTTCTGAGAGATGTCTTCAACGCTGAAGTTGCAAGCATTTCTCGGGACATTACTCACTCAATGGGGAGAAGTTCGATGAGGAATCATCATACTCATGAGAACGTTTGCAGAAGGTGGCTACGCATCGCCTCAGCATGGCTGACCGGCGTGGCGTTGCTGGCTGCTCCTGTACTCGTCGCTCCTGCAACGGCTGTAGCCGATACGCCGAGTACGACTACGACGCCAAGCGCAACGAGTGCACCGAGCCAGTCTGCTGGTGCGCATGATGCCGCAAATGCCGCAGCAGGCAAAGACGTCATCGCTATCGCCTTCCAAGAGAACTGGAAATCGGTAGCTAACGAATGCACTCAGACGTATGGGCCTGAAGGCATTGGCTACGTTGAGGTTTCACCGCCGCAAGAGTCTATCAAAGGCAAGCAGTGGTGGACGAGTTATCAGCCAGTCTCGTACAAGCTTGACTCGAAGGAAGGCACCGAAGCTGACTTCACGCACATGGTGCAGGCGTGCCGTACAGCAGGTGTGGGCGTGATCGTCGATGCCACGCTCAATGACATGGCAGCTTCCACTCATGGTGCAACCGTTCAAGGTGTTGCTGGGTCGTCTTACACCACTGACAACGATTCAACGAACAGCCATACCGAGGATTATCCGGCTGTACCGTACACATCCTCCGATTTCCATGACTGCACGAAGAACGTCGGCAACTACAAGGACGCCACCGAAGTACGCACGTGCCGTGTGACCGGTTTGCGCGATTTGAAGACCGAGTCCGATCATGTACGCGAGACGGAAGCCAATTATTTGGCAAAGCTGTGGAATCTCGGTGTCGCTGGCTTCCGCATGGATGCCTCTAAACACATGGATCCCGCCGATCTGTTGGCCATTAAGCAAAAGCTCGCTCAGAAGGTCAACGTTCCGATCGACCAAATCCCGTGGACGCAAGAGGTCGTTGACAACGGCGGTGAAGCCGAAGCTCTGCAGCCGAAGTATTACTACGCAAACGGTCGTGTGACGGAGTTCTCCTTCGCGTATCAGTTGCGTCAAGCGTTCAAGGGCGACGTCGCAAATCTCAAGAATATTGCCGTTGACCCAGATTCTCACACGAGCGTCGACTCAGCTCACGCAGATGCGTTTGTGACGAACTGGGATACTGAGCGCGGTGATTCAACACTCAGCACGCGCGATGGACGACAGTATGAGATGGCAACCGCCTTCACTCTTGCTGATAATTACGGTCAGGCGCGTATCTACTCTGGCTACGACTTCGATTACGGCAAGACCAACGATAACGGGGCTCCGGGTGCAACCGATACGTCTGTGCCGGATACTGTCTGCCCAACGAAGGATCACAAGACGGGATGGACCTGCCTGCAACGTTGGACAAGCGTGCGTGGCATGGTTGGTTTCCACAATGCTGTCAACGGCACGCAAGTAGCTGATTGGCAGAATCCTACTCATGGTGTCATTGCTTTCAATCGCGGTTCCAAAGGTACTTTTGCCCTCAACAACAATGCCTCCGCTGCGACAGTTACGCTGAACACGCAGCTGCCTGATGGACAGTATTGCGATGTTTATTCGACAGGTGATTGCTCGAAGACTGTCACCGTCAGCAACGGCAAGGTCACAGCCACCATCGATCCGCAGACGGCGCTCGCTTTCTATGCTGGTGCCACGAAGAGTACCTGGAAGGGTACACAGAAGTCTGATCCCACTGATCCGGACTACGCAGTTTCTATCCCTGATAATGGTCAGGCTGATGGAACGACCACTGTCTACTACAAGCTGCCGCAGGGGTGGAAGACCGCTTACGTTCATTACGGCGTGAACGGTACATGGACCACTGCGCCGGGCAAGCAAATGCAGCCGGCGTGCGACGGATACGTCAAGTTCGACGTCGACAATCAGCATGCACCATCTATCGAAGCTGTCTTTAATGATGGCAACAACCATTGGGATCATCTCAACGGCTCTGATTCGACGAATTACACGCTTTCTGGACCGTTTGTCACCATCAAGGATCATCAGCCGAGTCTGGGTAATCCGTGCCCGATCGACTACAAGCCGACCACCACACTCACCGTGCATTACAAGCCGCAGAATGTCAACGACAATCGTGGCGTCTACGTGTGGGGTGATAAGAAGGACGGTGGCACACTCGCTGGCGAGCATCATGCCTTTACTGGTACCGACGCGTGGGGCAAAGTTGTCACGCTCACTCTGCCGGGTGCCTATGAAAAGGGCAAGCTTGGTCTGATTGTCACTACCAGCAACTGGGATAAGTTCGGTGGCGACCGCATGCTCGACGCGAGTAACGGCGCTGCTACTGTGTGGATCGACGGAACGAACTCTGCTGATGCAGATACCACGCCGACTGCCATTCCGGATTCGGTGATCTCTCAGTCGATTCAAAAGCTCAACGTCACTGTCCATTACCATCGTTCCGACGGAAACTACGCCGACTGGGATTTGTGGCACTGGAACAGTTCTGCCGCTGGAACTGCCACTAAGTTCGCTTCCCACGATGACTTCGGCGTGATCGCTCGGTACACTGAAGCGTCCGGCGATGGTGTGAGAGGTTCCAGCATCATTCTGCGTAACGGCGGCGATGCTTGGAAGGGCAAGGATGGCCAGGATAACCTCGCCATTCCTGCGGATGCCATTCACCCGACTACGACAAAGGGCGTTGCCGCGGCTGAAGTGTGGATCACATCTTCGAATAGGGATGCCAAGAATGATCCGATTCTGTACGCTAATGGCTCCGTCATTAATTTCGGTCATCAGCTTCGTTCGGCTACTGCTACGGGCATGCGCACTGTTTCGGTGGAGCTCAGTTCGCCGCTGACTGCTGCAGATCCTGCATCTGCTGTCACTCTGACGGGAGCAAAGGTTGCTTCCGTCACTGCGAAGGGTTCAACGCTGACCATCACCACTGCGGATGACATCGATCCGTCCAAGGCACTGACAGTGAGCGTCAAAGGCTATGGCACAAAGCCGATGAACGTGACGATGGGCGCAATCGTGCGCACACCGGAGTTCGACAAGAAGTATGACTACGCGGGCAAGCTCGGACCGCAATATTCCGAGAAGTCGACGCAGTTCCGTCTGTGGGCACCGACTGCCTCGACAGTCACGCTCAACACGTATGAGTCTGATCAATCTGCCGACGCCAAGCTGAAGAAGTCGTATGCGATGACGCGCGGCACTAAGGCTGGCGAGCTGGGTCTGTGGACTGTCACGCTCAACGGCGATGTGAAGGATACAGCCTACGACTTCACGCTTGAATTCGCAGACGGTACGAAGAACGAGTCGCCTGATCCATATGCCACTGCGGCTGTCGTCAATGGTGATCGTTCTGTGGTTCTTGCCCCGTCTGAGATGTCTATCAAGGACTTCAAGCGCATGGCGAGTTTCACGGGTGGTCCGACGAATGCGATCATCGGCGAAACTGATATCCGAGATCTGACGAACAGCCCGACTTCCGGTGTCTCCGCTGACAAGCGCGGTAAGTTCCTCGGCGTCATCGAGAAAGGAACGAAGAACAAGGACGGGCTCCCTACAGGTCTTGACTATCTCAAGAAGTCGGGCGTCACGCACGTCCAGTTCATGCCGATGTACCAGTTCTCTTCCATCGATGAATCCAAGCCATCAACCGATGCGCAATACAACTGGGGCTATGATCCGAAGAACTACAACGTGCCTGAAGGTTGGTACGCCTCTAACGCAACGAATCCTGCCACTCGTATCATCGAGATGAAGAAGATGGTCAACGGTCTGCACGAGGCCGGTCTGCGCGTGAACATGGATGTCGTTTACAACCACGTCTATGACGCCAGTAAGCAAGCGCTCGGTCTCACTGTGCCGGGTTACTACTTCCGTTACGGTGCCAACGGCTCACTCACCAATGGTTCCGGCTGCGGCAACGATGTGGCCTCTGAGCGCGGAATGGCTCGCAAGTACATCGTCGATTCGGTGATGTATTGGGCTAAGAACTACAACCTCGATGGCTTCCGATTCGATCTCATGGGATTGCTCGATCAGACGACCATGAACGAGGTCCGCAAGGAACTCAACACGATCGATAAGGGCATCCTCATGTATGGCGAAGGCTGGACGATGTCGACCGGCGCTGACGCGTCGACGCTGTCCGATCAGCAACATGCCGACAAGGTGCCTGGAGCGAGCTTCTTCGATGATTCGATCCGCGATGATATTAAGGGCTCTGTCTTCGATGCGCACGGCACGGGCTTCGTAAGCGGCAAGGACAACGCGTCTGATATCGCTCGCGATATGCTCGCTTGCCTGTCGTCCTCCACCAAGAAGGGTGATGCCTGCAAGGGCTCTGGCCAGAATCACTACGCTACGCCGGGTCAGCTGCTCCAGTACGTCGAAGCGCACGATAACCGTACGCTGTACGACACGCTCGCCATCAGCATGTTCGGCGACAAGAACAGCGATGCAATGCCGAAGCTGACTGCTGCTCAAAAGGCAGAGGTCATGAAGGCCGTTCGTCTCGCCAACTCGGTCATTGCGCTGTCTCAAGGTATGCCGTTCATTCAGATTGGCCAGAGTTTCGGTCGATCGAAGGGCGGTGACTCCAACAGCTATGTCTCGCCGGATTCGGTCAATGATATCGACTGGAACCTGGAGAGCGAGAATAAGGACACGGAGGACTACACGTCCTCGCTGTTCCGGTTGCGTCGTGCTATCCCAGCTCTGCGTATGACGAGTTATGCGGATATTAGCAAGAATGCCACGATCCTCAAGCAGGACAACGGCGTCGTAGCGATCCGTCTAGCCAATCCGTCCGCACCGTCTGATGCCTCGAAGGCAACGTACGTCATTCTCAACGGCGGAAAGAATGCTGTGACCTCGCTCAAGGGTCTGCCTGCTGGCCAGTACAGCGCCATGGTGTATGACGGCGTGGTTCACGACACCACTCCAGCACCAAAGCTGAAGGTTGCTGCGCCTGCTTCTGCCTCTGCGCGTGCACGAACCATGATGCTCGCCAAGGTGAAGGGTGAAAAGGCACCGCAGGCACCGTCCATCGCTGCACCAGGCAGTGCGACTGTGCTTGTTGGCGTGGGCAATGAACCTGTCGTTCCGTGGACTCCGCTTGAGCCGAGTAAGCCAGCGAAGCCTTCGAAGCCGAGTGTTCCGTGGACTCCTGTCGATCAGGTTCCGTCGATTTCTGGTGTTGGTCCGGTGACCCTGCGTACGGGTGATACATTTGATCCTCGTGCCGGCGTGACCGCAACCGATCCAGAGGACGGTGATCTGACAGCAAAGATTAAGGTTTCCGGCTCTGTGGATACGTCGAAAGAGGGCACGTATACACTTACTTACACGGTTTCGGATAAGCAGGGTGCCACGGTGACTGTTCGCCGTACGGTGACGGTGAAGCTTGCGTGGACTCCATTGCAGCCGAGTAAGCCAACTGTTCCGTGGACGCCGATCGACCGGGTTCCGTCGATTTCTGGTGCAGGTCCGGTGACCCTGCGTACGGGTGACAAGTTCGATCCTCGTACTGGCGTGACCGCAACCGATCCAGAGGACGGTGATCTGACAGCAAAGATTAAGGTTTCCGGTTCCGTCGATACGTTGAAGGAGGGCACGTATACCCTTGTTTACTCTGTCTCTGACAGCAAGGGTGCTACGCGTACCGTTCGCCGCACGGTGACGGTGAAGCTCGCATGGACGCCACTTGAGCCGAGTAAGCCAGCGAAGCCTTCGAAGCCGAGTGTTCCGTGGACTCCGCTTGGTCCGTCGCATACGACGATTCCGTGGACTTCGCTTAAGCCGAGCAAGCCAGCACAGTCTGGTAAGCCGTCCCAGTCGGGTAATCACACCGATCACCGCGGCTCCGGTAATGCGACTGCTTCTGGCACAACAGCTTCTGGCGCATCCGGCCAATATGCTGATGCGAAGAGGGGTGGTCAGCTCTCTTCGACGGGAGCTAACATCCTGATCGGTGTTATCGTCGCAGTCGTGCTGTTGGCTGCTGGAATTGGTCTCGCTATTGTGCGCAACCAGCATGGTAAGAACTAAAGATTGATGGTCTGCTCTTCGCAGACATGATGAGTGCGGACGATAGTGTGACTACCGCCCGCACTTTTTTATCGCTGAGATGCCAGGCCCTCTCGCAGAACCTGTTCAAGACCGGTAGCCGGTCGACCCATGATCTTCTGATAATCATCGCAGACTTCTGAGAGCAATCCCATCGCTCCACCTTCATAGGCTGAGGCGAGCATGCGCCCTTCACCGCCTTGGTTGTAGATGTGCGCAAATTGCTCGGGCGTGACCGGCTTGTAGCCAATCTTCTTTCCGCCGACTCGTGTGAGCACTTCTGCCAGCTGAGGCATTGTCCACGCGCGATTAGCAGTGAGCGTCCAGATCTTCCGGTCGATCAGGAGAGATGGTGTGACAGCGATTTTTGCAAAGGCCGCCGCGCAATCGTCGAGGCTGATATAGCTGATAGCCTGATCGCCCATCGGGTAGATAACGTTGCCGCGTTCCTGTAGCTCAGGCAGGTAGGGGATGAGGGGGTCGGCATACATCGCATCGCGCACGAGAGTCCAGTGCAAACGGCTTGAGGAGAGACGCCGAGGCAGATACCCGTAGAATGCGGAGAGAGTAAAGGGATTAGTGGGCTGGTCGGCGATAAATCCCATCGCCAGCACATGCTTGATATCCGCTTTTTCTGCTGCTGCGACCACATGCTCCAACTCGATCGTCCGACTGAGGCTGTCATGTGATTTACTGGGCACGTAAATGAGAATGTCTGTTCCCTTAAAGGCCTTCTCTAGCAGCCGTTCGTCAGAAAAATCGATGTGGCGAATTGTGACGCCTTGCTCGGCAAATGCGTGTGCTTTGGCAGGTGTGTGGGCACCGGCAATGAGACGTGAAGCGGGGACGAGCTGGAGAAGATGACGCAGGATTGCTGAGCCAAGATGACCAGTAGCTCCAGTCACGAAATAAGTGGTATTAGCC
The DNA here is from genome assembly GCA_903789525.1 of uncultured Aeriscardovia sp. GTDB lineage: Bacteria > Actinomycetota > Actinomycetes > Actinomycetales > Bifidobacteriaceae > Aeriscardovia. The sequence goes on along the minus strand of CAIFER010000001.1, from coordinate 919,734 downwards.
ATCGTTGTTCTTCCTTTCGGATTCTTTATATTTCAGTTATGTATCACTTTTTCTTGAAATTGTGGTCAAAGACGGTCGACTGGTCACCTGCGGTAAACGGGCGCTGGTACATGTATTCGAAGAGGTGCCGGTAGCGTTCGAAGTACTCGTTGTCGAGGCGATTATCGCGGGGAACGAAGTAATGATGGCCAATCAAATCAGCGGGCATGTACGCTTGCTGAGCAACTTGATGTGGCTGGTCATACATGTTGAGCATGTCACCGGCATCACGCATTTCCAGAGCGTGCTTGTAATGAGTGTCGCGCAAATAGTTCGGCATCGGATGTTGTGAAGGATGCTCAGCGTCTTTGCTTGCTCTCAAGTACGCCTGCAAAACGGAGTCAGATTTGGGAGCCAGAGCAAGGAGAATTGTAGCCATTGCGACGTGCGTACTCGCCCGTGGAAGTCCGATTTCAAGTGCTGTATTAGCCAAAGTGATGACACGCTCAACTGTGCTGGGACTGGCTAGTCCGACATCGAGGGCAGCTGAATCTTTGAGCCGACGGACCACACTTTCGAGGTCGCCAGCGCGCAGGATGACAGCGAGATAGTACAGCGCTGCATCAGTATCGGATCCCTCGATCGAATCCTGGAAAGCTGAGAGATAGTCGTAATGCTGGGTGGCATCCTTGTCCATTGCGAAGTGCTGCTGCTGAGCGAAAGCGCGGATTGCGTCCATATCCAGATCGTCTGGGTGCATCGCGTGCAGTGTGTCGAGAACGTTGAGCGCGACTCTCACGTCTCCGTTGCCGCAATTGGCGATAGCGTGCGCCTGGTCGTCTGGAAGGTTGAAGCCGAGATACTGTTTGGCAGCGCGTTGGAGGACAGGGACGATATCTTTGCTCGAGATGCGTTCAAATTCGAAAATCTGGCATCGGCTACGGATGGCCGGAACGATCGCCATGATCGGGTTTTCGGTTGTTGTGCCAACGAGCAGAATGTGCCCATTCTCGAGGTACGGAAGGAGATAGTCCTGGATCGGTTTTGTCAGTCGGTGGATCTCATCGAGGAGAAGCACAAAAGTCTCATGCGGATGCCGTTGAACAAGACGCATGAGCGTGGCCTTATTTTCAATACTCGCATTGAAGGTCTCAAATGGCGTTTTAAGCGTGTGAGACATGACGAAAGCAAGGCTCGATTTTCCGCAGCCAGGCGGTCCCCACAGAATCAGGCTCATCGGGATGTGCTGAGTGATGATCTGGTATAGCGGTTTCCCGGGCGCGAGTAAGTGGCGTTGGCCGACGAGTTGATCGAGGGTATGGGGGCGCATTTGATCGGCGAGTGGTTGGCGAATCGGCATAAAGCATCCCCTTCCGTTTTGTGTTATTTATTCTTTCATTCTTGTCTTTTGTATCGCATCATGCTGTGAGCGTGATTGGAGAGAATGCATCAAGGCGAGAGCGCTGACAAACGCGATGGCTGCGAATGCGGCAGACAAGAACCCTACATTGCGTAGGGGAATCGACCGGATCGCCAGTGAAGCCGTCAGCGAACCGAGAGCAATACCGATATTGGAACACAGTGGGTCGAGTGTTGAAGAGAGATTGACCGCTTGAGGGTAATCCTGTGTTGAAACTGCGAGAAACATCGCCTGCAGGACCACGCTTGGCATGACGAGGACGAGACAGAGCACGCACAACAGGATGACGCCAACCCAGCCAGTGCAAGAAGCCGGGACAAGGAGAACTGCGGCCAGTGCAGAGATGACTTCTACTGCGACGACAGAACGCATCCCCAAGCGTGCGGAAACCCATCCAGCTCCGAAGTTACCGATGACAGAGGCAATTCCAAGAAGGGAGAGAAGTAGCTCCATCTGCGTTTGCGAGTATCCGAGCACCTGGGTGAGGATTGGGCGAATATACGTGTAGAAGGCGTACATCGATATGTATGTGAGGATAATCGTCAGGCACCCGAGCAAAATGCGCCTGTCTTTTAAGAGGCGGAATTGGGTAGCGAAAGGTGCACGCTCTTGCATTGTCCCGCGTGTGACTGTACGGGCCAAGAGTGGGAGCGTCAGGATGGAGAGCACGGTGATGACCCAGAAGCACGTCTGCCAGTCAGTTCTCCCAGTAAGAGCTGTGCCAAGAGGGACACCAACGATCGACGCGATGTTGTATCCGGAGTAGATGACTGCGACGACGATCGGTCGTTTGATGGGAGGAGCGATGATATTGCCGAAGACGAGAAGGAGGGAGATGATAACCCCTGCGACACACGCTGTCAGAATGCGAGCGGCGATCAGGCTCGGCAGATTTGGTGTGAGTGCAGTCAGCGCATTTGATGCCACAAAAATGAGCGCAGAGATCAGTAGGACCCAATAGCGGTCAAACCGATTCGTCAGCGAAACAATCAGCGGAGTGGCGATCACGTACGTGGTGGCGAACGCGGTGACGAGGATGCCGACCTGGGAAAGTGTAACGCTGAAATCGTGGGCAATATCAGAGGTCACACCCACGATGATGAACTCATTGCAGCCGAGCAGGAAGGCGACGAAGACGAAAAGTGCGATCGTTAGCCGCCAATTGGAAACATTGTGCGGAGTTGAGGACAGCGGAGCTGAGGATATTGGAGCTAAGGATGCGCGTTGGTGTGTGGTCGAGTTCTTGGCTGCTATCTGATCTGTGTGATGATGTGGACCCGTAGATGTGCTCTTGCCCGTACTTGTGTCCACGTTTGTGTCTGTGCTCATTGCAGCTCCTCCTATCCTGCTTGTGTCTGCTCTCATCTGCCGTGATTATGCGGTCCTGAGTAGCGCTGAGTGCATATTTCTTTTATGCTGACTCTCAGCTGTAGACAAAAGTGGAGGAGCGGTCTATGCCGACGGTATTGATTACTGGTGCATCTTCTGGTCTTGGCGCGCAGTTTGCACTCATTTATGCCCGTGAGGGATTCGATCTCGTCCTCGTCGCTCGCAATAAGAAGCGCCTGAACACGGTTCAAACGCACGTGGAACAGATGTTCCATCGGAAAGTGTGGGTTATTCCGCAGGATCTTTCGCAGGATGACGCGGCATCTACTCTCCACCGCCGTACGCAAGAATTGGGCATTCATGTGGATGCGCTTGTGAACAATGCAGGTTTTGGAGACTACGGCAATTTTTGGGAAGGTAACCCATCGCGCCAATCAGCGTTGCTGCACGTTAATGTCGGTGCGGTCGTCAGTCTCACCCGTGAGTATCTGCCGGCCATGATTCGCCATCATCGTGGGATGATTCTCAATATCGCTTCGGTTGCAGCAGCTTCCGCTGGCCCACATATGGCACTGTATTATGCGTCGAAAGCGTTTGTGCAGAGTTTTTCAGAGGCTGTGGCCGAGGAAGTGCGTGGAACGGGCGTGACCGTGACGGCGCTTTTGCCGGGGCCGACGTCAACTGGGTTTGAGAGTGCCTCGCATATGCGGCATTCTGCTTCTGGTGGTCACTCGAGCATGTTCACGAAGTTGCACCCTGCATCGGCACGTGATGTGGCAGAGGCCGGTTATCGTGCGGCTCGGCATGGGCGTGTGCTCGCCTCGTACGGTGCAGCTACGCGAGCAATGATCTTTGCCTCGCGACTTGTTCCTCGATCAGTTTCGCGTCGCTTTGCTGGTTGGATCAACGGATAACGGAAGGAAGAATTACCGCTACGGTACCCGTAGTGATATTCTGATCTCAGTCGCTACGAATACCGTAGCGTTTAAGAAAGGATGTCGTTATGGCAGAAGAATCGTCTCAGAAGAAGAGCCTTGCGTGGAAGACATGGCAAGATTGGGTCAGCGTTGTTGCAGGTGTCGTGCTCGCTATCAGCCCTGCTTGGGCAGCGTACGGTAACGGTTCCGGCAAGGTCTGGGCCATTATTGGTGGCATCGTGATGGCATGCGTTGCTCTGTGGTCGCTCGCCTCTTCCGCTTCTGCGGCCTCTGAGTGGACGCAAATCGTTGTTGACGTGATCGTCTTCATTCTGCCGTGGTGCGTTGGCGCAGCTTCCGTTGCTGGCGGCTGGTGGATGTGGATCCTCGCCGTCATCACGCTCATCATGGCCATTTGGTCGATGCAGGCGCACAAGGAGTAAGCGCATCAAAGCGTAAACGCGTAAATGCACGTAAAAGCGCGTACGCGTAAAACGCTTAAAACGTATAAACGCAAATAAAAGCCGTGGGTAGTGCAGTGCGCATACCCACGGTTTTTTATATCCTGTGCTATCAGTGCGCAATTGCAGTTTGTGCAGTCAACCGGTTGTTGTGTGGTTAACTGGTATGTACGGTCAATTGGCCGAGGTCTTTATAGCACGACCATATAATTGAAGAAATTGGCGCGGTGAACTTATCGACTTATCAAGCGATTGGTAGATCAAGAAGGCGTCGACAGAGCGGAAGGCGGTTAGTATGCGGCGCGGTGAAAAAATCCGGCTCCTCACCAATGACAGGATTTTGCGATCTGTGCTCAATATTGCGGTTTCTCACGGCGAACATGCCGTCACAATAGAATCTGTCTCCAAGTATTCGGGGATCGCGAAGACCACGCTGTATCGCCGCTACAAGAACAGTACGGACATGCTCGCGCAGCTCAGCAGTATGGTCAAATCAGCTGATTTCAGTCCACGAGGATTTGCAGCCACACCTCAAGGTCTTGAAGAATATGTCCTCTGGCTTGCGTCGACGTATTCGAGCTATGTGACCACTACCAAAATGGCTTCTGTACTATTCGCGCGCACGCCGTTTCTGCTGACCGTTGCTAAAAAAATTCTGACCACGCTACATGCTGGTATTCTCCAACTGATTGGTGAGGGTCAAAAGACAGGTGCTTTTCCGGTGGGAACGAACTCGCACGTGGCTGCTGATTTGCTGATCGGGGGAGTACTGCTGGAAGGCTCGCGCACTGGTTCGATCGATCGCCAGATGATTCACAATGCCATTGCTGAGGTGTTTCCCCAGAACAACGCCCTGACGCGATAGGTGGAATCAGAGGACTAAAAAGAACAAAGGGCATGAGGTGACCTATCAGGTACAAGTACAACCAGATGGCCACAGATCTCATCTCAATTATGACGGATGAAAAAGATCCGGCGATCAATATCGAAATGCGGCTGGAGCAATAAAGATATACCGCGCCTATGAGCAGATTGAACTGATCTGAAATATATATAAGTGAAAACGCAAACAATAGTAAAGAATAAAAAAGGCGATCCGAAGATCGCCTTACTCGTGCCCCCGCAGGGACTCGAACCCTGGACACGCGGATTACAAGTGCATGTGAAAGCATGATGTTTCGCATTCAATAACGCTTGCATTATTGCTTTCAATAAAGAAAGCTTTCAAGACCCGGACAGCGTTTCGGGTAAAGGAAAGGGCCGGGAACCCTATCGTGCAGGTAAGAGAGACAAGCACGACGTTCCCGGCCCGCGGCTTAACCGCTGAATTCCGATTATGAGCGAAGGAGCCGAAATGAAAGCAAGAAGACAGCAGCACAGACCAGGACCCCCACCGTTGCCGGTCCCACCCGAATGGAAAGCGGACGTGACCGGATGGGACGAGTGGATGAAGGTCAGGGGGTACACGGACCAGACGAGATACGGGTGGAGGCACAAGGTCCTCGCCTTCGCCCGACGGTCGGATTCGAAGCCGGAGGACATCACCCCGGCGGACCTGATCCATTACCTGGCCCGCGACGCCACGAGAAGCACGCTCCGCGCCGACCACTCGGCGCTGGGAAGCTTCTACGACTACCTGACCGAGCAGCGGATCATCGCGGAGGACCCGATGCTCCTGGTCCCGCTGGCCAAGCGCAAGAGGGTGAAGCTTCCTCCCGCGCCGCCGACGGCCGTCGACGATGGCAGGCGCGCGGACAGCAGGACGAGGCTGATGGTCCTTCTCATGGTCGACATGGGGTTGCGCCGGGCCGAGGTCGCCCAGATCCACAGCCGCGACGTGTCCGGGTCGGGCGACGACATGACCCTCACCGTGCATGGCAAGGGAGACCGCGACAGGCAGAAGCGTCCGCGACCGGTTCCGGCGCCCCGTCGGCGGCGCAGGGCGACGGTCTGGTCCTCCGTGACGTGAGCGTTCGCGTCGCGCCGGGCCGTCAGGTGGCGATCGTCGGGCGCACGGGCGCGGGCAAGTCGACCATCGCGAGCCTCCTCCTGCGACTCTACCCGCTGAAGGACGGCTCCCTGACGCTGGACGGCAGGGCCGCGGACTCCATCCCTCTGGACCGGTGGCGCACCGAGGTCGCGGTCGTCTCGCTCGACACCGGCCTGACACTGGGCACGCTCCGGGAGAACATCACCTTCGGCCTGTCCCGCACCCCCAGCGACGAGGAGCTGCGGCGGGCGCTGGCGGTCGCCTGCCTGGACGACGAGGAGCATCCCCTCGACCTCGACGCCACGACCGGCGAGGACGGGCTCAAGCTCTCCGGAGGCCAGCGCGAGAGGGTCCAGGTGGCCCGCGCGGTCCTGCGCCATCCCCGCTACCTGATCCTCGACGAGGCGACCGCGAACCTCGACTCCCGCACCGAGAGGCGCGTCCTCGCGAACCTGCGGAAGGCGCTGCCGGAAGCGGGGATCGTCTCGATCGCCCACCGCCTTTCCACCATCACGGACAGCGACCGCATCTACTTCCTTTCTGACGGACGGGTCGAAGGCGAGGGCACGCACCGCGAGCTCTTCGAGTCCCTGACCGCCTACCACCGGCTCGCCGTCCTGCAGGGCCTGACCGCCGGCGGCACCCATACGAAAGATGAAGATTAAGCAGATAAATAACAAATAAATAAACAAGCTCGGATTAGAAATAAAGCGCTTGCCGTTGTTTCTTACCAATGGCAAGCGCTTTTTCGTGCGCTTTCTTCTATTCGACGGTTTTCCCGAGTGCCGCTGCGACGGATTTCCGGCTGACGGACATGCCGGTGACGGCCGCCGTGCCCGCTCCGAGGGCGAGGATGATGACGGCGACGGGCAGGAAGATTCCCCAGGGGAAGGCGATGACCACCTCGTGCGAGAGGAAGGCGAATTCCAAGGCGAAGGACAGGCAGGTGAGCAGGCAGCATTGTTTACGCGTCTTGATTTCGGATTCGGGCAGTTCCTACGTCAATGGACATGAGGTATCAGAAGGATGTCACAGATGAGCCCGTCAGAAGCACTTCTCAGTAGGAAAAGCAATGATACTTGCTGTCTCATTCTCGTATTCGGCAAGTAGCAGAAGGATACTGGTTTTCTGCACCAACTCACCATTCAACGCGAGATGCCTCCGGCCTTTCGGCCGGAGGCATCTCGCGGAATGTTCATTTCTCGTTGTTGATGGCGGACGCCAGGCAGTCCGAGAGGGAGCCGATGTGCCGCGCGACGCTCACGCTGTGCTCCCGGGTGGTCCGCATTCTTCCGAGGGCCGCCGGGAGCGTCAGGCTCCCCAGGCCGGAGTCGGATTCCTGATTCCCCTCGTCCTCCCAGAAGACCTCCTCGCGTCCCTCGTCCTTCGCGTGCCTTTCGGCGCAGGCGTCCAGGGCGGGGATCGGGGCGGACGGGAGGCCCTCGTCCCGGACCATGACGGGCATGTCCACCTCATCGCCGTAGACCTCCATGAGCGAGCCGTACACGCTCTCCTGCCCCAGCTCGAACCGCCCGGCGACCGCATGGGAGAGGGCCAGCCCGGCCGCGAGGGCGAGCACGGCGACGATGCCCGCGACCACGTTCCTGCGGCGCCCGCCGCCTTTCCGCTTCCCGCCTGCCATGCCGGCCTCCTGTCCGTTCTTCCCCGCGTCCTATCGATTCACCGAGCGGGCGTACACCCGCCACTGCCTCTGGTTCTGCTGCTCGAACGCGCAGTCGGACAGCGAGGAGCCCGCGTCCGCCAGGGCCGCTTCCTCGCCCAGAAGCCTGTAGGCGCGTCCCAGCGTGACCAGCCCGGAGACGGAACGCTCCCGGACGCCGCCCAGGACCGCCTCCCTGCGGGACGGATCGAGACGCAGGCGCAGCGCGCGGCGCTCGGCCGCGCACGCCTGCGGATGCAGCTCATACCCTTTTCCGACCATCGCCTGCTCGAACCTGCGGTACGAGCCCATCGCGGCGACGGTGCCGAGGTAGGATTCCCGCCGCCGGTCCAGGACCCCCTGCGCCGGGCCCGACAGGCAGACATCCAGTGCGACGGCGGCCAGCACGCAGGCGCAGATGACCCGCAGCACCCTCACCCACATGGTGGCAGCCGCATGCGCCTTACTCATTCTGTTCACCAACGGTCATCGTAATACTGCAGCCCGTACCACTTGACCTTGGGATGATTACGGGCATAGTTCTGCTCTTGCTCAAACCAGATCTGATGGCGGGTGTTGCTTTGCGAATCGATGATAGGTTCGACTCGATTGCCCTTCACGGCAAGCCCCACGACAACCATCGCGTGATCCTTATGCCCATTGCCATTCCAGGAGGCGTAGATCAACGAACCCTGCCACATTTGGCTCATGTTGTTATTAACCTTGAAGGCGTTTGAACGATGTGCCATATACCAGTAATTGGCATCCGCGTTATCCCATGTCAGCGACGGGCCCGTCAGCTTGCCCCCATGAGGGACAGGGAGTCTCCATGTCCAGAGAGCAAGATCCTTGTTGTTAAGAGTGAAGAATAGGTTCTCCTTTAGACCTCCCGCATACAGGGATTGCGACACGAAATTGGTGCAATTAGCCATTCGATTAGGAGATGAGGGGAAAGCAGGATTCATCTTGCTGCTTGTCGACCATTTATCCGCGTAATTGATCTCTTTGATGTAATTCAGTCCCGCTTGATTGGTGTTGTAGTCGCGCTTTGCGGAACTGTTCGCGGCAAGTGGCTGAACTGCGAGATTGCGCTGAGAAAGCGGAGCTATCTTAGAATCTTCTGCCGGCGTCTGGATGACATCGTTCGTGACCTTGAGGCCCGAGGTCGCAGTCGGTTTTTCAAGAGTCAGGACATGCCTTGTTACGGAAGTCGAATCAAGGTAATCGCGCTTTTGATTCGCAATGGTGATAGTCGTGCCGGGCTTGGGAAGATAACGAACTTGTTTTGTGATGTCCACGGTCGCGTATGTCTTGTTTTCCTTCGTCGAGGACGTCAAGAGATTCGCCGTCACGTGCACGTTTGGCCGGTCGACTGTTACCATCTGATTGTCAACCGTGGCTCCTCCGGTTTGGAAAGCGAGCTGCTTTTCCTTCTCCTCTGCTTTCTGCGTGGCGTCTGGAGAAGAATATTGCATGAACGATTGGAAGATCGAGGGATTGTAGCTGTCCTCTATCTGGTTGGAATAGCCGCTTACCGCTTTAAGCACCTCTGCTGAATTCGTCCCGGTCCCAGCGGTATTCAACGGCTGGGTTGCCCAAGCGGATGAAACAACGGTGCTGCACAAGACAACTGCAGTGATGGAAGCTAGTACCGATTTTCTCATTTTGTTTGTTTTCTTTCTTTCATTATGAAAGATAAGTACTTGTAAGTTACGTACTCTTTTCACTCGGGTACATCGACTGCGGGAACGTCGACGGACAGGAGACCTGCGTCTCATGGGCCCAGGGGCACCTCGTCGGCCTCGCCGACCCAAAGGACTATGGGGACAGATGGCGGAAATGGTCGCTCGAAACGCTCCCGATCGACCCAGGCGACGACTGGAAATGGGACATCAGCACGGAGAAAGGCGCGGGGGCCCGCTACAGGGCGCTCGTCCCGCTCATGAGGAACGCGAGCACCCTCGTCGACGCCTGCGACCCGGACCGCGAGGGATCAGGCATCTTCAGGCGCATCGTCCGTCAGGCCGGACTCATGGGCAAGCCGGCAATGAGGCTCTGGACCAACAGCATGGATGCCGACGGAATCCGCACCGCCTGGAAGCGGATGAAACCGGAAACCGAGACAAGCGGCCTCGCCGACGCATCGGACGCGCGGGCGAAGGCCGACTGGATCACCGGCATGACCGCCAGCCGTGCGTACACGCTGCTGTACAACAGGCGCTGCTCGATCGGCCGTGTGGAGACGCCGACGCTCGCCATGATCGTCGACCGCGACAGGCAGATCAGCGGGCACATCCCGACACCGTTCTGGACAATCACCGTCCCATTGGACGGATGGACTCTCACCAGCGAGAGGATCACGGACGAGACCCAGGCGGACGGCCTGCTCGCACGGATCGGCGGCCAGATCACCATCGGCAAGGTGGAACGCAGGCAGCTCAGGCAGAGCGCACCGCATCTCTACTCATTGACGGACCTCCAGAGGGACGCGAACACGGAGAAGGGCCTGACCGCCGTGCAGACCCTCGAAGCTTTGCAGGCTCTCTACGAGGCTGGACTCGCCACCTATCCGCGCACCGACAGCAGGTACATCACCAGCGACGATGAGACCGCTCTGAAGCAGCTCCTGGAGGATCCGCTGCTCGCCGACCCGAGGCTCACCGGCAACATCGCCGGCAATCCCGACGCGGCTGATGCTTCTCAGGTCGTCGACAACGGGAAGGTCGAAGGACACACGGCACTTTTACCGACCGACAAAATCACCGTGGAGAAATGGGAGGCCCTCGCCGACCAGGAGAGGACCGTGCTCGGCCTGATCATCCGCCGCACGTGGCAGGCCACCGGCAGCCCACGCATCCATGAGAGCGTGAAGGCCACTGCGGAGATCGACGGGCACAGACTCACCGCGACCCAGGACACGACCATCGACCCAGGCTGGACCGCCTACAAGCCCGGAGACGGGACCGAAGGCAAGCAGCACATCCCGGACGGTCTCACCGACGGGCAGACCGTTCTTGTCACAGGGCCGGCGGAGAAAAGGCACGGCGAGACCGAACCGCCGAAACCCTACACGGACGCGAGCCTCCTCTCCGCCATGGAACACGCCGGCAGGCTCGTCCAGGACAAGGAACTGCGCGATGCCATCGACGACGACAGCGTGCATTCCGGCGGACTCGGCACCCCGGCCACCAGGGCCGGGATCATCGACAAGCTGATCAAACGAGGCTACGCGGAGCGCAAGGGACGTCAGATCCTCTCCACCGAGGAGGGGCGGATCATCGTCAGCATCGTCGCCCCAGGCCTCAAGTCCGTGGAGACCACCGGACGGATGGAACAGGGCCTCACCGACATCGCCGAAGGCCGGCTGAGCGAGGACAAATGGATGGACCGCATCCACAAGCAGGCGGGAAGCATCCTGACGGACGCACAGTCATCGTTCAAACCCGAATACAAGACGGAGGAACAGAACAGAATGACCGAGAACGAGACATTCGGACCATGCCCTGCCTGCGGCAAGCCCGTCATCAAGACACGGAACGGCTACTGGAAATGCTCCGACAACAAGTCGGTAAAAGGCCCAGACGGCAAATGGACTCCCGCACCTGGCGCCTGCCGGTACGGGATCTGGAAGAAGACCGTCGGCAACAACAGGAAACGCCTCACCAACAGCCTCGTCAGGAAAACTCTCAACAACGAGAAGCCCGTCGTCAAAGCTGCATTCCACAGCAACCGCACCGGCAAGGACTACGACCTGATCCTCGTCCCAGACCAGAAATGGGGCATCGACGGGAAATTCCCCGAGAGAAACAACGGAAAAAAGTAAACATTAAATAATGCATATATTGCTAGAAACGATATCTTCTCTCCAAGTGTGAACCGCTTGGTGCGGTTTGCTGGTCTTTAATCAGCCCACAGGATGAATAAGGTCCCGGATTGATTCCGGGGCCTTATTCATCCTGTCACCGTTGACTATGGAATTCCATGAACGTAAATGCGTCATCAAGCGAGAGGAGTGAATACCGGCGCGTAGCATACAAGGAAGTCATGTACTGCAACGGAAAGAGACAAGATGGTTGAGCGCGTTGACTTCAGTATGGCAATGGATGAGATGGCCCAATCCCTCCGCCGGTGTGAAAAACAACCGACTACGGATTGTCCGATACGATCGACGATTGACTTTGCGATTACCGGCAAGAACCTCATCACGTATAGTTATATCCTCCTAACGGCTTTGGTGTCGAAAGCGACGAACCCTTCCATCGACATCCTCTCACTCTCTGTAAATGACAAGAGTCCGGGCGCCTATACGCCACGCGAGGTCGCGAAGAGTGTTGTCTACGAGTTCCAGAAGCGTTTCCTCGGCAACGTAATTGATGGCGCAAACAACGATCCACTAGTCAACAAACCTGCACGCTATCCGAGATTGGAAAGAACTAATGCGGCGCGGGGCGACGGCAAACGTATGCTGGACAGCCTTGTCGAGAATCTCCCTCGCGTAAAAGACGCAGAAACAGCAAGGACATGTCTTGACTACTACATGACGCTTCTGCTCAAAGAAAAGAAGCAACGTGACGAGCAAGCTCTGCAAGTCCATGAGGCAGCTGGAATGTCATCGGCGGCAGACTACAGGAAGATTCTTGATGAGCTGCTTGATAAGGACTTCGGAGGGGCGGCGCTGACACTCGCAGTTTCGAGTCTTTATCACATTGCCTATCCGGCGAAGCAAGGGTGGGTGGTGAGAGCGCACCCCGTCAATCAACCAGGAAATTCCAGCAGACAGTTCTCTGACCTTGATCTCCTCAGGGGCAACCAGCCATTTCTAGCCACTGAGCTGAAGGACAAGCCATTCACCGAAGAGGATGTGCGTCGAGCGGGAGAAACCGGCTCAAAGGCCGGCGCAAGGAGCCTGCTTTTCATCACAGGCCGCCATAGCGAGGCCTCAAGCCTCACTCCCGCTTACTTCAATTCGGTGCGACAGGAGTTCGCTGAACGGGGAATGTACGTTGGCATTAGCCCCGTGGACCCGCTCATGGATACCATCCTCTGCTCCCATCCCGATATTGATACGGAGAGGGCGTTGACGGGACTTTACCGTGAGTCCCTTGAGGTAACCGGCGGAACCGAAGCGCAGATGTGGCTATTTGACCGAATGCGACGAATCGCCGGCAATCAAAGATAAGCGTCTTTCACGCTCTCTGCGACAGCACGAGCAAAGAGGCACGGTACGGCATTACCAATTTGCCTATATTGCTTCGATTTCGCGCCTGAAAACTTGTATTCAGGCGGGAAGGTTTGTATTGCTGCGGCTTCCTTGAGAGTAAGCCGGCGGAGCGTGGACGGCACTGATCCTCCCGGGGTCCCACCGTTCATAAGACGAGAGTGATATCCGACGAACCAATTTTGAATGCCTGGATTATCAAGGGCCGCCTGGTCAATCACCGGTGTCTTATTGCCTCCCATAGTGGCGGGGAGAGTGGGAGGCAAACCATCAAGATTGACCGGGCGGCCAGCACCGTTGACAAGCATTCCCGCATAGGGGCTGTTTCTCATGACCGGATGGTGAGCAAGGCTGACACGGGAGGTGCAAGTCTGCGGGTTGTCTGCTGTTCCATATTTGCCCACGGAGAGCAACACTTGTCGCGCTGTCGGGGCAGAAGCATGATGGTGGACCATCTCCTTCTCAAAGAGTGATGGATTCCCGTCTTTAACGCCGACAAAGATTACGCGCTCACGTTTTTGGGGGACGCCGAAATCTGCCGTACGCCATACTTTGTATTCAGTGTGGTAGCCGAGTTCTTTCGCACGGGAGATGATTCGTTTCCTTACGTTGTCCCATTTGCCAAGCCTGCCCAGCGCGGCGACATTCTCCATCACAAAAACGCGCGGTGAGACGGCAGCTACGACATCAAGAAAACGCCAGACCATACGGCTGCGCGGATCATCCGGATTCATCTTGCCGGCTACTGAGAATCCTTGGCAGGGTGGGCCGCCGAACACTATATCGATGTTTTGGAGATTATGCGTATTAAGGCAGGGCATGTAGTCCTTGATGTCCCCTTCTCGCATGGCAGATGCATTGTCGGGCCTATTGTCCCGCCATGCTTGGGCGGCGTCGTGATCAATCTCATTGGCAAAGATGATTTGATAGCCTGCCTGCTCAAAACCGGTATCAAGACCACCGGCACCGGAGAAAAGTGATATCGCCCTTGGCTCCATGATTTGACCTTTCCGCTTTCCTTGGGCTCCATGATACAGGGAGCCCAAGAAACAATTCACCAAGAAATAACTCTATCGCATAACAAATCACCGTGCCCTGCACGGGATTCGGACCCGCGGCCGGAGACCGTCGAGGAGAAGGATTCCAATCGGATGTTCCGGTGACCATCACAGGGCAGGGGCCCCGGAGCGGGTCCGGGGCCTTTCTTCCTTCGGTTATCGGTTGGTCTCACGCCTTGTGCGCGGGAACAATCTTGTGCTCCGGCGCGGAGACGCCATGCCGGCGCACCATGCCCAGGCCGAGGCCCGCGGACAGGAGGACCAGGGCCATGACGGCCGCCGACGCGACGGCCGCACCGGTCTTCGCGAGAGCGGGAGCAGGCTCGCGCCTGCCGTTCCAGTCGTCGGTGACGGTGATCCGGGTGTCCTCGCACAGCTTCGGCTGCCCGTCATCGGACGGTTCGGCCGGAGCCGAGGTGTCCGGGAATCCCGGCTGCGGGACAGCACACGGGAGCAACGGCCTGCCGGTGGTGGTTCCACGGTCGGTGTGGTGGTCGCCCGCCTTGACTCCACGGAGCGTACCGTAGACGGTCACGGACTGTCCCGGCTGGAGTGTCAGTCCCTTGAGCGGCGTGAGGTCGATGTCCTCGACCGTGCCGGATCCCGCGATCGTCCTGTCATCCAAGGTGATCTTGGTGATTGGGCTCTTGCCGTCGTTGGTGATGCGGAAGCCGATGCGCGTGCCGTCGGAGGCGTTGTCGAGCGCCTGTTCCGGCTTGTTGCGGTCGCCTTCCTTGAGGCCGGACTTCACGTCGTACTTCTCAAGCGTGAGGTGCGGGGTCTGGTCCGGCGTGCGGGTCCACACGACATTGCTCGGACGGAGGGTGCCGTTGATCCACTCGTCGAACCGGTTGTTGTGGTGCTCGACCGGCTTGAGGCGCTGGACCTGGATGTAGGCGGACCATTGGGCGTCCTGGCGGCCGTCGGAGACGAGCGCCTTGTACGCCTGGGTGGCGGTCACCTGGACGATGTGGTCCGTGGTCTCCCGCACGTCGAACAGGCTGGAGGCCGCCTCGGCGTCAAGGACGTGCCTGATGGCGTCGGTCGGGGTCCAGCCGCTGCCCGCGATCTTCTGGCCGGCCTTCGCGATCAGAGTGCCATCGGCCTTCTTCAGGTCCGTGTCGGCGTAGACGGCCCATTGGGCGGTGTACCGGTCGTAGGCCGAGTCGAGCCGGTCCGTGATGTGCCAGTCGGTGACCTCCGGGTACGCGAGGCCGGACGGACGCTTCGAGGACTGGAGACGGTACAGGAAGTAGTGTCCCTTGTAGACGGACTTGCCGTTGGCGCTGTCCTGGCCGACGTTGATGACGACGTCCTTCTTCGGGTCGATCCGCTTCAGGACGTTCTGGACCTGGTTCGTCAGGTACTTCTGGTCGTCGATGGTCAGGACGGCCTGGTTGTCGACCTCCACACCGTCCTCCTCGACCTTGATGACCTTCGACGGCATGACGATGGTGTACTTCTTGCCGAGGAGAGTCTGGTCGATGTAAGGGTCACGGAGCCTGTCGAGAGCCTTCGTGGAGTAAGCCTTCAGGTCAGTCGGCTGCGGGTCGCCCTTGATGGTGCCCAGTCCCGCGTAGGACGGGGTGTCCACGGTCCTGGCGAACACATACAGCACACCATCCTGAATCTGGATGTTGAACTTCCCGGTGACGTCGTGGCCGTCCTGGTCGAGGACCCTGACCTTGCCAGCGTCGACGGAGAGGTGCTCGTCGTCGTAGTCGTCGGTCATGCCGAGGCGCTGGACGCGGTAGACCTGCTCGCCGCCGCGCGTGATGGTGCCGTCGTCGTTCTTCCTCGACCAGCCGTTGGTGAGGTCGGTCGTGTCGAAGTCGAGGCGGTAGTCGTACTCGTCGCCGAGCAGGAGCTTCCTGCCGTTGATGTCGACGGACGGCCTGTTCGACTGCGTGACCTCCTTCTTCGTGTCATGATGGGTCGGCTTGTTGCGCACGGTGTTGGAGACGTTGGTGGCGTTGTTCACCTTGTACTCGTACCTGTTGTCGATGGTCCGCTCGCCGAGTCCCTTGAGGTCGTCGAGCTGCGCCTCGAAGCGCACGTGCAGGCGGATGGTCTGGCCCGGCCTGTAGTGGGCGGAGACCCACCGCTGGCTCAGGACGATGGTGAACTCGTGCTTCGCGTTGTCCACGGCCGTCTGGTAGTCGGTGCCGGACACCAGGTCGTCGCCGTCGGTGTCGCGGACCTCGATGGTCTGCGGGTCGACGGTGGCGTGCTCGGAGTACGTGTCGTGGATGGACACGGACTGGACCGTGTAGGCGTCGGACGCCTCGACCTTGTCCACCGGGTCGAGCTGGTACTCGACGCGCTGGTTCGGACGGACGCGCTGCGTGTCGGAATCATGCTGGTCGCCGCCCTGGCTCTTCTCCGCCACGACGGTCTTCTTCGTGTTCGTGCGGACCACGCAGAAGCCCGGACGGTTCGTCTCGGCGCTCACAGCTCCCGCGGTCTGGCCGCCGTCGTTGAGGATCGGCTTGCCCGACAGGTCGGTTCCCTTGAAGGCGGCGCGGTCGTTCGGGTTGAAGCAGGTGCGGTACCAGGTGCGCCCGGAGGCGTCCGTGAACGTCTTGTGGCTGACCTTCGTCAGACCGTAGTCGTGGTCGAACTGCCGGTTGCCCTTCCCGTAGGCGAGGGCGACGCGGCCCGGGACGAGGAGCGTGATCTGGCGCGGGGCCGTGAGGCCCTTGAGCTCGGTCGCGTGGCTGTCCTTGATGGTCGCGGTCACCTTGTTGTGGGCCTTGTCCATGGTGAGCGTGTACTGGCCTGTGACGTCGCGTCCGGCGTGGGTGATGTCGTCCACCTTCGCGTCTGCGCCGTCATCGCCGGCGGGCAGGTCGGCCTCGTAGACGCGGGCCTTTGAGAGGTCGTCCGGCGTCCACATGTAGGACGCCTGGGTCCAGTCGTCGGTGAGCGCGATCCTCGGGGCCTCGCCCAGGCCGGTCGGGACGGTGCCGTTGACCGCGGCGGCGAGCGGGTCGCCGTCACGGTAGTTCTTCTGGTCGCCGGCCACGTTGTTCGACTTGTTCGGGTCGGAGACGAGGGTCCAGTCGCCGGTGCCGTCGAGCTTCGTGTTCCTTGCCCATTCCTTGTTCGGGTTCGGGGTCCACGTGAAGACCGACGGGACGTTGGTCTGGCGGCCCTCCGTGTTGATGCGCTGGCTGCCGTGGTTGACCATGCTGGTCTTGCGGCCGTTGGTCCGGTAGTCGTCGCGGAACGTTCCGGTGATGCGCAGCTGGACCTTCGCGCGGTGCCCGTCCTTCGACAGGCCCTTCGTCCGGTTCAGGAAGGCCTTCTTCGCGTCGGCGGTGACCGTGTGCGCGGAGGCGTCCTCGTGGATGTCGAACTGGTTGGTCGCGTCGGTGCCATCAACGTACACGGAGACCTTGTGGTTCGGGTTCTTCGCGTCGGAGCCGAAGTCCACGTACTGGGAGGCGTTGCTCCAGTCGTCGGTCAGCTCGTAGCGGTCCAGGTTCTCCAGCAGGTTTCCGGGGATGTTGCCGGTCACGATCGCGGAGACCGGGTCGCCGGGCAGGAACGTCGTTCCGTCCGCGCCCACGTGGTTGGTCCAGTCCTTGTCCTCAATGAGCTTGCCGTCCTTGAGCTGCCATGCCTTGCTGGTCTCGGGGTGCTCGCCCTGCTCCTGCTTCGTGTCGGAGCATTGCTCGGACGCTCCCGTGTTGGCGATGATGCATCCGCGGTCGCGGATGGTCTCGTTGGTCTTGTCCTTGCCGTCGCCGGTCTTGGCCTTGATGGTGCTCGGGATGTTGAGCGTGTACTCGCCCTCGGCCGGGTTGTCGATCGTCGCGGTGACGTCGATGCCGTCGGCCGTGTCGGTCCTGGTCACATGAACTCCGCTGGTGACGGTCTGGCCGTCGTGCGAGACGGTGACCTTCGTGAGGTCATCGTGGTCCGCCGCGCCGACCCACACGTCCTTGCTCATGATGTGGTCGGTGATGGTGGAGCGGGTGTTGTAGCCGGAGACGGCCGGGGCGACCGTTCCGGTCACGTGCGCCATGTACAGGGTTCCCGGGACCAGCTGGCCGTCCATCTCCTGCCCGTTCATGCGGGTCAGGGCCTTGAGCGGCGGCAGGGTCGGGAGGCTGAACGTCTCGGCGCTCTGGCGGTCGGACGTGTCGATGGACGCTGCCATGTTGCCCTGCCTGCCCGCGCTGATGTCATACCAGTAGCGGCCCGGCGCCCAGGACTTCCAGCCGAAGTCGGACGGCTTGAAGTCCGGGCTGTTGACGGTGGACGGTCCGCGGAGGGTGACCTCCTTGCGGATCGCCTTGCGGCTGCGGTTGCTCGCCGGGTAGCCGTCCCAGTTCAGCCACACGCCCAGGCGGATCGGGCTGCCGGACCAGGACTCGCCCCGGTTGAGGCTCGCGACGATCCGGTCATGCACCGGGTTCGTGTCTCCCGCCTCCTTCGGGGCGTTCGTCGAGTTCGTGTGGACGTTGAGGTGATACTGCTGGAGGTCCGGCGGCTCGAACTCGTTGACGGCCAGGCACACGGCCTGGTTGCTGACGCCGCTCATGCGCGAGATCGTCTCGTTCGCGCGGTTGTGCAGCTCGTTCACGTCGTTGTTCGACCAATTGTGCAGTGAGCCTCGTGGTCCGCCGATCGTCCCGCGCGCATTCCAGTTGTTCTGGAAGCGGTTGTTGAAGTCTGTCTTGTTGTCGCCCCAAAGGACGGCCTTTCCATCGCTGCCGACGCCGACCGTCGCGATGAGGCCGACGACACGGGCCTTGTTCGTCCTTCCGCCGGCACGCGCGACGGCATCACGGAGCGCTCCCTGGCAGGCCGTCCTGACCTTGGCCGTGAAATCACGCGGCGATGGATTCAGCCCGCTGCGCGTGAGCTGGTCGAGCATCCAGTCGGTGGAGGCGTCGCCCCAGCCCTCGACAGGATTATTGCCCGTGTTCAGGTAGTCGTGTAGCCACAGGAGGTCGCCGGACGGGCCGATGCCCGTGTTCCCGCCGGGGCCGATGACCGTCCCCACGCCGATGTTGATGGCGGATGCCGTGCCCGCCATACCGAGGGCGGCGGCGGCCGCTAGGATCGCGATGCCCCGCCGTATTCTGCTGAATTTTCTCTTCTTCATGTGTCTCCTCGATTAATTGCAATTAACGGGCGGCGGCGGAATCCCGGGCTCCGGGTTAACAGGCCCGGGGCCGCCCGATGGCGGCCCGGACCTCCAGAGACAAGAGGCGAACCGACACCCCTCACCGAGAATGGTGGGGCAGGTGCGAGGGGAATCCACCCGCATTGCGGACGGCGGCAAGGAGGGCATGAAAAAGGCCCCGCCGGAAGACCCGGACGGGGCTTGAGGAGATCAGGCGCGGCGGTCAGTTGCCCCAGTCGATGTGCGGCGTGCCGCCTCGCCATCCCATCGTCGGCAGTCTCCTCTAAAGCGGTCAGTTGCCCCAGTCGATGTGCGGCGTGCCGCCGCCAGGCTGGGATGTCTGGGCATCGCCGCCGAGGTTCCAGTGATGTTCTTGTTGCGGGGGTTGCTGGCGTCGCGGCTGCTGGCTCGGCGTCTGACGCCTTTGCTGACGCGGGGTGTAGCTGGGCGTGGGGCCGCGGCGGGGGGCGGGGGGCCGCCGGGGGGGAGGGGGGGGGGTGGGGGGGGGGGGGGGGGGGGGGGGGGCGGCGTCGGGTTTTCTGGCGGGTGTGTTTCTGGGGGCGATTCGGGTCTTTTGTCGCGGGGCCACCGCCTGTACGGACGGGACGGATTGGCGGAGCCGGGATTCCGGCGGGAGGACTGCTGCCTGGCCTGAGCCTGCTGCTGCGCCTGGGCGGCCGCTGCCGCCGCGACGGCCTCCTGCGCCTTCCTCTGTTCCTCGGCTTTCCTTGCCTCCTCGGCCTTGCGGTCGGCCTCGTCCTTCGCCGCCTTCGACCTCTCGACGCCGGTGACCGCGGCGGTCAGTCGGGTTGTCTGGTCGGCGGCCTTCCTGGAGGCCTCCTGGTTCGCTTTCGCGTGGCTGTCGAGGACGCTGATGCTGGTCGCCTTGCAGGAGGCGGCCGCATACCTGTCGGTGCTTTCCTTCTTGAGGGCCTGGAGGGTCTTCGCGTCCGCGACCTGCCTGTCGGTGAGCTTGAGGGCGGCCTGCGTTCTGTCCGCCTTGATCTGCTTGGCGAGCATTCCTCGCGCGGCGGTCAGCCCGTCGATCGATTTGTCGCACCGCGCCTGCGCGGCCGCGACGGCCCTCTCGTGAGTCTCGCGCGCGACCCTCTCATTGTGGGCATGGACGCCCAGGCCGATTCCCGCGGCCAGCAGGGCGGCCGCGGCGACACACGCTACGACGATGACGGCAGTGCGTCTCCCGCTCTTCCTGACGGCACCTTCCGCCTTCTGCTCCGTCATGGTCATTCCTCCTTCTCGTGCTCTTCCAGCCACTGCTCAAGCCCCTCGATCACCATCCGGCGGAACGGGACGCCGTGCGTCACCGAATAGACGCGCGCCCGCGCGTGGAGGGACGCCGGCATCCTCAGGCTCGTGGGGACGGTGGCCTCCTCCTTGCTCTTCGCGATATGGCCGCTGCCGGCCTTCGCGGCGGCGGATGGTATGTAGCTTGACTTCAGGTTCTCCATGATGACGCTTCTCCCGACGGTGATAAATCAATAACGCGGCAATTCTATATTGCGTGCGTTATCGAATTCCCGCCTTGACCAACGCCTCCAGGAGCTCCGAGAGAACCTCCCCGTAACCGGCCAGCTTGTCGGGCACGTGGCCGAAAGCGTTTTTGAGGTACTGGCTCTTTGGAATCACGGTGTCGAAGCGCGGGGACTTGAGGGTCGTGAGCGCGTTGACCGCCTCCCTGTACGCCCTCGTCCGCTCCTCGGCGCGGCACAGGAGGATCGCGGCGGGGACCCCCTCCGGAATCGCCTCAAGCGTCGCCCACGACTGCTGGAGGTCCGTGCTCGACTCCGAGGACGGCACGATCACGAAATCCGCGGACGACACCGCCTTGTCGAACGTGCGGCCCGAGGGCGGGCAGTCCACGAGCTCCAGCTCGCCCTCCGGCGACTTGTGGCCCAGGGTGACCAGGTTCGCCGGGACCACGTCGAACGGTAGGGGAGTCCCCGCCTCCGAGGCGAGCGACGCCCACAGCGTCGCCGACGCCTGCGGGTCCGCGTCGAGGACGGTGGCCTCCAGAAGCCTCGTCTTCATCGCGAAGGCCAGCATCACAGCCGTGGTGGTCTTCCCGACCCCGCCCTTCGCGTTCGCAATGACAACTCTCATGATTACCTCCGAACCAGGTGTTCCGATAATGCGATACCATTCTAACTTAATAATGCAAGACAGCAAACATTATTGCATTATTGCTTTCACGCTTTCAGGACCCGTTCCCGCCCTGGTCATGGCGTGCCGGGCGGAAGGCGGCCGGCCTGCCGGTGCCGAACTCCATCTGGTGGCGGATCCGCCTTCGCACCTCCTCCGGGAATCCCCTCACAGCGCGCCTCCCTTCGATCTCGGCCTCCGGTCCCTGCCGGTCCACCTGCGGACCATCAGGTCGAGGCCGCGCGGCACGTGGCCGCGCGAGACCGCTACGGAACGCGACGCGGCTGCGAGCTGCCCGGGATTCCTCCTCAGCCAGGCGAGCACACGCTCTCGGTCGGACGTGTCCACGTTCTCGGCGCGCATCCTCTCGGCGAGCCGGCGCCTCTCGGTCACGTCGAGGCCGCCGGCGAGGCCCACGGTCTGGTCGGACGCGATCGCCACCGCGATGACGGAAAGCCGGTCGGGATCAAGCTCCCCGATCCGCCTGCCGGCGGCGAGGAGCACACGGTCCGCCGGGCCGTCCTGGAGGCCGAAGAGGCTGTCTGCGATTGAGTCCGAGATCAAGCCGGTCATGCGACCACCATCCCCACGACCAGGGCGGCGACGAGCAGAAGCTCGACGACGAGGATCCCGTCGAATGCGCCGCGCGCCAGAAGCACCGTCCGGCGTTCGCTCGCGCCGGAGCACGGCCCGAAGACACCGAGAAGCGTGAGCAGGAGCAGGAAGGCGAAGGCCACGAGGCAGGCGACCAGGACGACGATGACCATCTTCATCATTGCGACTCGCCTCCAAGGAACCGGGCGGAAAGCCCCGCGGGAACCAGGCCCGCCGGGACTTCCGGGTGGGAACGCACCCAGCAGGCGACGTCGTAGACGGACACGTCCGGTCCGTCAGCATGGCCGAAGTCCTTCTCGTGCTCGTCCAGCCACCGTCGACCCGCCGCCATTGGCGTGACCGTCTCGCGGCCTCCGGCCGGCATCGCCGCGTAGCACGTCGGGTCCGACAGCCAGGACTTCAGGCCCTTGAGGTACCGGGTCTCCACGTCCCGGTTTTCCCTCAGATAGCCCTTGGCCGAGGAGAGCACCGTGTCGGCGCCGACCGAGGCGACCGCCGAGTCCCACAGGGCGCGGAGCTTTTCCGGACGTCCGGTCTTCTTCGGCCAGAGGACCCTCAGCCTGTCGAACCCTCCGTCGTCCGCCGCGCCCCCCTTGGGGGGCTTTAGGGGGTTGGTTCACTAATGGTTTATCTAATGGTTCGGGTGTCATGGGTGACACCCCGTGGCGCGCACCGGTGACACCCCGCTCACGCACCGGTGACACCCCGCTGAACAGTGACGGGATCAGGATCGGGCACGGGGTCGGTGACCTCGTGGCCGGACTCGTCGAGATGGTCGTCAACCGGGATGGCCGGAACGTCCATCGCGAGGTCCCACACGATCGGTCGGCGGTCCGGGCGGATGTGGTCGACCAGGTGCTGGTCGCCCCGGCGGATCAGACCCTGGTGTTCGAGCCACGCCACCTTGCGATGCACGGTCGACTCGGACTTGCCGGTGAAGGCCATCAGGGAGGCGATGGAGATGTACACGCCCGTGCCGTCGGGATGGGCGTAGTCCGCCATCGCCAGAAGGATGACGCGCGCCACGCAGTCGCCGCCCACGGCGGCCTGCCTAAGCGCCCATGAGGATGCCTGCCAGCTCATGACCTGCTCCTCTCGGGGGAAGAGACCAGCGTGATAAGCTGACCTTGGATCTCCGAACTAGGATCCGGGCCTGCCGCGCGAGTTACGACCTCGCGGCGGGCCTTTTTAAAACCCAGGATGAAGTCGGCCGACAGACCGTAGGTCGAATTGATGTGACGGAGGTCCGCCTCAGACCATGCGATGCCTCCGTTGAGCTTCTGGCTCATTGACGAGCGTGAGATTCCGAGGACGTCGGCAACGCTCTGTTGTGTGATGCCATGCTGTCTGAGCCATTGTTTAAAAGGGCTCGGGTTCTTGTATCTAATTTGGTAAGTCACACCTAACAAGATAATACAAAAGAAGCCCAAGGCAATACTGCCTTGGGTCCGGGAATCGTTCAGGCGAGCTGAAGGTTGCCAATTGGACCGTATGCTTTCGCAATGCT
Source organism: uncultured Aeriscardovia sp. (assembly GCA_903789525.1). Classification (GTDB taxonomy): domain Bacteria; phylum Actinomycetota; class Actinomycetes; order Actinomycetales; family Bifidobacteriaceae; genus Aeriscardovia. Next base: position 896,283 of record CAIFER010000001.1, on the reverse strand, counting down.
ACGGACGGCTTCTCGCGAATACAGCCTCTCAACAGGCACGTTGAGGAACTGGGAGACCTTGAGGACGTCGGACGCGGACCATGCGATTTTCCCTGAAATTTTGAGTGACATGGATGCACGGGAGACGCCAAGGAGATTAGCCAGCTCGGACTGGGAATGATTCTTGAGCATGAGGTACATCTTGGTATTGGTGCCGATGACGGCATAGATCTCTTTGTCTTCGTCAGTGAGATTGGAACTGCGTCTCATCATGTCCTCCGACCATCGTTAGGTCTCACCTAATACCAACGGTTTTAAAAAAGGCGATCATACGACCGCCTTTTTCAAACTCTTAATTTGTGCCCCCGCAGGGGCTCGAACCCTGGACACGCGGATTAAGAGTCCGCTGCTCTAGCCAACTGAGCTACAGGGGCAATGGTTTGATCACCAAAACCAGTACTTACTATAAGCACTTGCATCGAAATGCGCAAGGCAATATTCAAAATTTTTTTGAATAACAAATTCAGGAAAATAACCAATACAGGAAAAACTAATACAGGAAAAACTAATACAGGAAAATAACTAATACAAAAAATAACCAATACGGAAATCAATACTTCAATACTGAAATGTGTCGTCTAGGCAAAACGAACAGTGAATTGGCTAGAATCGTCAGTGGAAACTGATCAAGCGGGGAAGCGTGACTTATGGCTGACGACTTCGATGATGACGATGATGAAGACACCATGCAGATGCCTCCGATCGTGCCGCCTTCCCCGAATTCTCCAAATGCGGGTGGCTCGGCCAACTCGGATGAGACGCCGACTGGTCAGTTTGAGCAGATCTCTGACGAAGAGCAGGAAGATGAGGATCCGCAGGCCGAAGAAGAACTGAACGAAGAAGATCAGCGAAAGCGCGAAGAGCGGCACGCACAAGCCAAGAAGATCGGTCTCATCGCTCTCATCGTGGTGATCACATTCGCGATTTTGTGCGGTCTCGGATACGTTGGGTGGCGCGAATTCTCCAATCGCGATCATCAGCAGGCGCTCGCGAATTGCACGTCGCAATCTGCTGCGCTGAAGAAGTCGATTGCAAACTTTAAAGCGCAAGTTACGAAGGCTCAGCCGGTCCTCGATGTGAACACCACACAGGTTGAGGACGGTGCACTGCTCACAAATCTACGTGAAGACGTCCGGATTACGGTTCCGACTGTTGCCTCGTGCCCAGCTCATCTCGATGCAGATACGCTGCGGGATCGAACGAATCAAATGCGGCACGCAACAGCCAATATGACGACCGCTGCTGCGAACGTTCGGCAAGATTTGGCAAATATTCAAGCTTCTGAAGGTGCTAAGGCGGTCAACTCGGCTCGGCAGGCACTGACAGCAGATGTTTCAAAGGCTCAAAAGACGCTCGATTCTAGCAACGGGCAGGTTCAAGACGATGCTGTACGCACTACGTTGAAGGAGCAGATCGGAAATGCTCAGAAGGTTGCCCGTGATCGGGAGAGCACTGTGGAGGATTTGAAGAAGGCGCAGTCAGATCTCGATACGGCGGCGAAAGCTGTGAGCGATGCGGTGACGGCGAAACAGCAGGCCGATGCGCAGGCTGAAGAACAGCGTCGTCAGCAATACCAGTATCGATATCAGTATCAGTATCGTCAGCAAAATCAGGACCAGAACCAAACGCAGGTGCCGAACGGCCAAAATCAGCAGGCTCCGGGTCAAAATTATGGGCAACAGCAAAATGGCCAGAATCAGCAGAACCAACAAGGTCAGCAGACCGCGCCTCAGCAAGGTCAGCAAAACGGTCGGTAATAAGCCGTGTGGATTAATACTCCAATGCTGATTTTCTGATTGCTATCTGCTACGTGGGCACGATTTAGCGCTGCGCATTGTGTCGCAGATCGAAAACGTTGCGAATGCGTCCGGAATGATATCCCTTCACGCCAAAGACAGCGATCAAGAACATCACAAAGGTGATCGTCGCGGAGAAGATGAGTGTTCCGCGGATTCCCCACACGTTCGCTTCGACTGCGTGGATGCCTTGTGATTGACGGACGCTCGTGAGCCATTCCATTGTCAAAATGAGCACCGGTGAACCGATTGCTCCGGCGATCTGACGCAGTGTATTGGTGACGGCCGACCCATCGTTGAGCAGTCGATGTGGAAGCGAGTTGAGTGCCCATGTGGTCAGCGGCATCATCGTGCAGCCCATCCCGATCTGGCGCGTGAACTGGCTGACCGAGACCCACCAAATCGGCGTCGTCGTGCTAATAAAGCTCATCATGACCGTTCCGAGCATCAAAATACTCGTGCCGAAAATAGCCACTGGACGAGCGCCAAAACGATCGAGTGCTCGTCCTGCCTGAGACTGCGCGATGACCTGTCCGATTGCACCGGGTAGAAGGGTGAGCCCTGAGATTGTGGCGGAATAACCGCAGTCATTTTGAATGAACTGCGGCAAAATCACCATGATCGAGCTGAAAGCAAAGAAGCAGAGCGATGCAATGATCGTTCCAGTAGTAAATGCTCGATTGCGCAGAACACGGAGGTTGAGCAGTGGTTTCGTGCCTTTCATCTGACGAAATACGAACCAGAGAATCCCGATAATTCCAACGGTCATCGGAGCCCAGCACACGGGTGCTGTGATCGGGTACTGGCGGATATTGGTGAATCCGTACAGCAAACCGCCAAAGCCGATGGTGGACAGGACGACGGAGAAGAAATCAGCGCGGACAGATTTGTCGCCTTCGGTGAAGTTGCGCAAGAACAATGCAGCAACGATCGCAGCAATCGCGCCGACGATCCCGAGTGATCCGAAAATTGACCGCCAGCCGTTTGCGTCAGTCTGCCAGCCGCCGATGACCGGTCCGAGAGCAGGTGCGACAGCCATTGCCATGCCGATCACGCCCATTGCAAATCCTCGTCGAGTCACTGGGAAAACTGAGAAAATGACGATCTGAAGCACCGGCCACATGACTCCGCCGCCGATTGCTTCGAGCGTGCGTCCTAAAAGTGTGATCGGGAAGTTTGGTGCAATCCAACCGATGAACGAGCCGATCGCAAAGACTGACATCGATGTGATGATGATGCGCCGCGTTGAGAACCGTTCTGTCAGAAATGCGGTGAGCGGAACCATGATGCCCATGACAAGCTGAATGATTGATGTGAGCCACTGACCGGTCACAAGTGGAATATGGAAGTCACGATCGATTTGTGGGAGCGCACTCGTGAGCTGCAGCTGAGTGAAATTGCCCAAAAATGTGACGAATGTGAGAATGCAGAGTGAAATGAATGCTGGTTTCGTCACATGCCCGTCGTGATAGGCGAGGTCATGGCTCAGTTCTGGAGCTCCTGCGGCCCACGCCGGTGAATGTGAAACAGCGGCGATTGCTTTCTGTGTCTGTGCGCGCGTTTGCGCGATTGTATGAGCCCACGTGTGTTGTTTTTTGTTCATTGTGATTTCATTGTATGCAAGCCCTCGTTCGTTACGGTCAGAGTATAAAAAAGCGAAGGCCCTCGATGATGTAACCGAGAGCCTTCGCTGATATTGCGCTTGCCTTCGTGCTGGTGAAGACGATTAGGCGACGATAGCCTGGAGTGCGAAGTCAAGGATGAAGAGCGCGGAGACGACCCAGATGAGCGGAGAGACTTCGCGTGCCTTCTTTTGGAAGACCTTGACAAGGCAGTAGCTGATGAACGCGCCGGCGATGCCGTAGCTGATGGAGTACGAGAACGCCATGAAGCACGCGCCGAAGAACGCCGGGACAGCAGCGTCGAGAGACTTCCAGTTGATGTCGGCGAAGTCACTCATCATCATGCAGCCGACGAGGATGAGCACCGGAGCAGTTGCAGCTGATGGAATTGCGGCGAACAGTGGGGCTGCCAGCGTCGAGATCGCAAAGAGTGTGGCGACGACGCAAGAAGTCAGACCCGTGCGACCACCCGCGGCGATGCCAGCAGCAGATTCGACGAACGTCGTTGTGTTGGATGTGCCGAATAGAGCACCGATTGAGGTAGCAGTTGAATCTGCAAACAGTGCGCGATCCATCTTGGAGGAGAAGCCGTGACCATTCTCAAGTGCCTTTTCGTCTGCAACAGAGAAGATTCCTGCGCGACGACCAGTACCGACGAACGTGCCAATCGTATCGAAGATGTCAGAGAGCGAGAACGCCAAAATTGTCACGAGAATGAGTGGCAGCTTTTCTGGATGAGTGAAGAGGGACGGTAGTCCTTCTGGGCGGAAGATGGCGAGGAACGTGGTTGGCAACTGTCCGAATGCTTGTCCCACATTGCTCAGCTGTGACTGCCATGTTGTCAGTCCCATCGGAATGCCGATTAGTGACGTGATGATGATGGAGAAGAGGAAAGCGCCGCGGTTGAGAATGCTCCACTTGCCCTGGAACTTGAAAAACAGGAAGAACAGTGTGATGACGAGACCGATCAAGAAGAGCCACAGTGCTGGAGCATTGAAGATAGCGAGACCCGGATTTGCCAGTGCTGCTGACGTCTTATCTGGGGAGAACTTCACTAAGCCGATATCGAGAATGCCGACATACGCAATAAAGATGCCGATGCCGCCGCCGATTGCAGCTTGGATGACGGGTGGGATGGCCTCAATCAGCATCTTGCGGACTTTCGTGACGGTGATCAGGATGTTGAGCAAGCCGCAGATGAAGACCATAGAGAGCGTCTGCTGCCAGTCAAAGCCGAGGCCTTTCACGACGGTGAATGTGAAGAAGGCGTTGAGACCCATGCCTGGAGCCTGTGCGTAAGGGACGTTCGCGAACAGACCCATAATGAGCGTGCCGACGACCGCAGAAATAATCGTGGCGATGAAGACTGCGCCCCACGGCATACCCGTTTTTGAGAGAACTGATGGATTCACAGCAATGATGTAACTCATTGCGAAGAACGTGGTGAGTCCGGCCATCAGCTCTGTTGAGACTGATGTTCCGTTTTCTTTCAAATGAAAGAAGTTTTCCATTCTTGCTGATTCCTTCGCTTGTCAGTGCGTCTGAAATGAGCTGAGCAGGACGAGATGACGAGTCCGAGTTAACGAGTGTCGGTTGACGCCTTGCCCGTGCACTCTTTGAAGATATGAGAGGAATGTTACGAAAAGATGATCAACGAAATAATACGTGCGAATTTACGAAGGAGTAGTCGGTCTATTAGAAGCGTGCAACGGTGCGCCAGGTGTCGGATTAATGGCGCATGAAAAAAGCTGCGCACCGAAATCGATACGCAGCTTGTAACATAAATTTTATTTTTGACGAATCAGTACCACCCAGTGGCCTGACTGTGAGCCCACGCGCCACACGGTGTGCCGTAGCGACCGGCGATGTAGCCAAGGCCCCAATTGATTTGCACAGTGGCGTCTGACTGCCAACCAGGACCCATCTTCGACCCCGGAAGTGCCTGTGGGATACCGTATGCACCCGATGCATTATGTGCTGTCACACTCCAGCCGGACTCACGCTGCCACAGCTGAACGAGGCACGTAAACTGGCCACCGTCCCAACCGTGGGCAGAAACCTGACCGGCTGCATACTGCTGTGCTTGACCAACCGGCATTGTGGTGCCCATCGTGGCAGTTGCGGTTTGTGGTGCAGACGGATGTGATGCTGGAGCCTGACTTGCTGCTTGATGATGAACAGTCCTGTGACTTACTGCAACCTTGGTGCCGACGAGCACAACCTTGTTTACAGGAGCCTTCTTGACCCAGCTGGCAAGTGAATTGGCCGATGTGGTCTGCTTACCTGCGCGCTGCACGAGTTCGGTGCTCTCAAAAATACCCTCGTGGCCTTGTGTCTGAACTTTTGTGACGCCCTTTGGCAGTGACGCATCATTCTTCGTGATGGTGTTGAACGGGATCGGCGTATCTTTCGTTTCGAGTGTGGTGTCTGAACGCGAAATCGTGATGACCGTCTTTTCAGTCACCGGCGATGTGAGGGACGGTGTAATGCGGTCTTCCGGCTCGAGCGTGATGTTAGCTTGCTGCAAAACCGACTTGACAGTGGAGAAGTCGGTGCCGAAAACGAGCTGCGTATGGCCGTTAATGATCACGCGCACGTAACTCGTCGACGATGACAGCCCTTGACGACCTTCTGCTAGTGCCGTACGAATTTCACTACGGGATGCAGCTTGCTGCCCTTGTGTGGCCGAGTATGCGCTCACCGTTGGCTTAGGCGCAGCCGGAGCGTTCGACCGATACATTTGAGTGCTAGCAATTCCGCCACTAATGAGCACGACAGCCGCTGCTGCGGAAGCAATAAGAGTCACAATCTGCTTGTGCGTCAGATGCTTCATTGCACTGACTCGATGCAAACGATGCTCTGCCATAAATCCCCTCAGATAGCGAATACATAATATGTATAAAACTTCATCGCTTATTTTATGACATCCATCTGATTTATGGCATTTGGCTCACAAAGAAGGGCCTTGCAGTCTGTTGCTGTAAGGCCCTTCAGGGGTTGTATGAGTGTGCATGTTACTGCGCGATCACTGCACCACGTGGCACTGTATCACTGTGTATCACTGCACCGCATCACGCACTGCGTCACTTGATTGCACTCGCCACCAGAGAATCGAACTGAGCAGCATTCAGAGCGCCAACGTGACGGGTGACGAGCTTGCCATCCTCGAAGACCATGATCGTCGGGATAGCCTGAATTTGCAGTGCAGAGGCGAGATCTTGGTTCTTGTCAACGTCGATACGAGCGAAATACCAGTCTGGGTGCTTATCGGATGCGGCGCTAAAGATCGGCGAAAAATTGCGGCATGGAGGGCACCACGTTGCCCAAAAGTCAATCAAGGTAACGTGGTTCTTCTTGACGATATCCGTAATCGTTTGACTTGATTCGTTATGCGTTGCCATAACGGCCTCCTTTTGTTCATTCGCAATAGACAATCGATGAGAGATAGTCCTTTATCTGAACGGCTTGATGAGTATATGTTAAGGATATGTCAAAATCGTGCTTTTCTCTGTGAGCATGATCGACTCGTCTGCATGTCTTCATTCCCTATTCTTTTTGTCATCTGTTGGCTCGTCATTTGCTATGAGAAAATGAAGATATGCGTGTACTTGATGGGGCTCTCGATAATCCTCCAGATCATAGAGATAATTCCAATTCACACGGCTCAAAGCCGCCTGTGGGATGGCTGAGCGATGCACAGCTCGCCCGAGCACGGCGTGAAGTCCCGATGGCGTATGTTGAAGTCGTCCCGATTCATGTCGATGACATGGGCCGAATTGCGGAGGTTGGTACTCTCACGCGCGTCAGTGATGATACAGTCGCCGTTGCCGATAGTGCGCACTCGGGCGATCAAGAGCATCCTACGCTCATTCGCTCGCTTATCACTGGTCGCATTCGGTACGGGGAGACGATTCGGCAAGCGATCTCGCGGTCAGTAGAACATGATCTGGGTCCAATGGCGTTGCCGGTTCTTCCTCTTTCATTGCAGCCGTTTTCTGTCGCCGAATTCTTCCCCAGCGAGATGGCCGCATTGCGCGATTCACGTCAGCACGCCATTGCGCTGTGCTATTTGATTGAAATGAGTGGAGACTGTCAGCCGCAAAATGACGCCTTAGATTTGGAGTGGACAGATCCAACGCATATTGATGACGCGTATTATCGCGGATTTGTGAACGGGCATGATCGTGTTTTGAAAAATGGCCTCGCATGGGCCGGTTTCTCGTTATGGGGGTAATGATGAAGGTTGGAGTCACAGATTATGGGACGATCGGGTCAGCACCGCAAACAGGTGAGCGCCCAGCTCCGATTGTGTTTCTCCACGCTTTTCCTGTTGACGGGCGTATGTGGGATCAGGCGGCTCACGCGCTGCTAGAGACCGGTGGCAATCGACCTGAGCTGGCAGGAACACGTGTTTTCGCGTTTAATACCCCGGGCACGCCGTCTGTTTCGATTCCGCCGGCAAGCGAGTGTGGACCGATCGCGGAGGATGGTACGTATCCACAGGCGATCACGTTGCTGGCGAAGGCATTTGTTGCGCAACTCCATCAGCTCGGATTTGACCGGGCGATCTGGGTTGGCCTGTCAATGGGCGGATATGAAGCGCTCGCGATTGAATTAGCCGAACCTGAGGCTGTTGAGGCGATGGCGTTGTGTGATTCCGTTGCACATGCTGATGACGCTCAGCATCGGGCTGGTCGCATGGAAATGGCTCGCCGTGCGCGGGGAGACGAAGGTTCGGACGCAGTTATGAAGTTTGCGCGTCCGCAGCCGGGCGATTCGGCATATAAGAAGTCGGCGGCGTTCATTGACATGATGACGCGGTGGATTCACGACCAGAGCGGCGCTGGACTGTATTGGCGAGAGCAGATGGCAGGTGGGCGACCGGATCTGTCGGGTGCGCTTGACAGTTTGAACAAGAGGGCAACCCCATTCCTCGTCGTCTCAGGCCAGCGTGATCCGTCTGCGGGGCCACGTGTCATGCTTCCGCTCTCACAGCGCGTGCACGGTTCAACATTTGTGGAGATCCCGGATGCAGGGCACTTCAGCGCTGTCGAGAAACCGGGACTGTTCGCTATGGTCATTGCGCAGTTCGCCAGTGATGTCGCTCGCGGAGCTGCTCGCACTCACGGGAAGGGCACAAAGGCAAGCAGATGAGCAGAAGCAGACGATATTGTCGTCGCTCACGGTCACGAAAACAATCTGTTTCAGGTGTGTGGATCTTTCTGATCGCAATCGTTCTGCTGTGCTGTCTTCTTCCGTCGTCGCATTCGTCGTCGACGTCATCCACGCACAGTGCCAGTCAGGCTCAATCGCAGGTGAAGGCACCGGTCAAGCTCGCTCACAAAGCTCGGCCGCAATCGCGACCGAAAGAGCAAGCACAGCAATCGCATCCTCAATCACAGTCTCGTCCGCAGGCTCCTTCGCCAGCTGAAGCGGTTCTCAATACTCTGAGTGTCAGGGGAAGAGCTCCACGAACTGGTTATCGGCGCACACAATTTGGTCCAGCATGGGCAGACGTGGATCATAACGGTTGCGACACACGAAATGACATCCTCAATCGCGATTTGACTGATCGCACATGGAGGCCTGGAACGTATGACTGCATTGTGACAACCGGAATTTTGCATGATCCGTATACCGGGGAGGTCATTCATTTCACGCGAGGGCGAAGAACGAGCGAGGCCGTGCAAATCGACCATGTTGTTGCACTTTCAGACGCGTGGCAAACCGGCGCACAACAGCTGAGCTTTTCAACGCGTGAGAGCCTTGCCAATGATCCACTCAACTTACTTGCCGTCGATGGTCCGGCCAATCAGCAGAAATCCGATGCGGATGCTGCATCATGGCTTCCACCGAACAAGGCGTATCGCTGCAACTACGTAGCTCGTCAAATTGCGGTGAAGAAAAAGTATCGCTTGTGGGTGACCGCTGCAGAAAAAGATGCAATGAAATATGTCCTCTCGTCGTGCCCGGCGCAAAAAGTGCCGGTACAGTGAAAAAGCATCTGTGGGCACAAGTTCGTATTTTTCTCTTCTCTACAATTGAAGTGTTACTCTACCGCTCATTTTTCAAGAAAACGAACGGCTTTATCCCAATTAATAAGTAAGAGAAGAGATTCTATGCATCAAGAATCTATGCTCAGTCGCGGCATTGGCGTTGTAGCCGCGATTGCAATGGCGGGGGGGGTACTCTCGCACTCAGTGCACATTCGCTGACTGCGAACGCAGCGCCTCCTGCTCCTGCAGCGAATCAAACTGAGCAGCTGGTCGTTGACCCGAAGTCGGGTCTTCCAGCAAAGAATGCGCCATTTGATCAAAAAATTGCTTATTTCCTGTGGCCGTATCAGTTCGGTACACAGAATGTGGCAAAGGAAGGTCAGAAAGCTGTTCAAGGACAGCTGCAAGTCGGCGAATATGGCTGGGCGGAACCAGGCACGCGTCCGGTTGAACCAAATCTGAAGTCTCTGCAAACTCAGATCAATGAAGTCAAATCTTCTGGCATGGAATATGTCAAGATTTCCTATTTGATCAGTTCTTTGAATGTAAAAGATGGCACATGCAACGCAAGCATTCCGGGCAATTGCGCTCCAAGTTATACGCTCGCGGATGACATCCTGGATACAGTTCTCAAGGCTGGTTTAAAGCCGATCGTTTACTTCAGCCAGGGCAATCCTGATCCGAAGACAGTGAAGAACGCCAATTCAAATCAGGTGTACATGTCTGTTCCTTCCTTCACGAAGGAACAAGTCAACGATGCGATTTCTCATGTCGTTCAGAAGTTCGCGAATCGCGGCGTGATCTGGGAATCATGGAATGAGCCAGATTCTGAGGAACACTGGCCAGGCGGTCGCAGCGCAAACATGAACAACTGGATTGAGCTCGATCGCTTCATCGCCCAGACCGTGCATCACTATGATCCACATGCCGCATATATCTTCGGCAACATGTCGGATGGCGGCCAGCTGCGTCAGCATCTGAATGAAGCTCAGACAGAAGGTGCCACGGCGGTTTCGTCGCATGGCTATTGGTTTGCTGCTCCACCAGAAAATGCGCAAGGCCCAGCTGTCAATAATTACGCGTTCATGGATTCCGAGTTCGGTTGCTCTGGTAACGATTCCCATCCGACGGAGACAAGCTGGTCATGCGGCTTCAACAACATCCCGAAGGATCATCGTCTGCAAGGCATCTGGCTTGATCGCGAGTTCCTTGCCAAGGATCGTAAGGGAGACAATATTTACTCTCCATATCGTCTGATTGGCTATGATTCCTTCAACATCAACGAGAGCGATGATCCGGCGCATCCGGAACAGATCGTGGAGACAGCTGCCTTCCGTGAGATCAAGGATTTGACTTTGGCTCTCAAGGGGTACAGCTATGCCAGCAATGTCAAGGATGCGTACCAGGACAAGAACGGCATCGCTGTCCAGCTATATCGCAATGCGAACGGCGATGAGAAGGCCGTCTACTGGAAGAGCGGCACTCCAACTCTGAAGAATGATCAAGAGACCGTCCGTGGCACGATTAGTGTTGACGGTGTTCAGAAGTCAGTCGTCGCACAGCCTCTTCCACAGGTCGTGAACATTCGTGGCACATATCGCAGCGTTCACAGCGCAGATATGAATGTCAAGGCTGGTACGAGCGTTCAAGACTTCAAGAAGAGCGAACCGTCTTCTGTTCAGGTCACGACGTCGCAGAACGAGTCCATTGATGTTCCTGTGGCATGGAACGATCTGACGAAGAGCGATGCGAACATTCTTGAGAAGGGTGGTTCCTTCACTCTGACTGGCTCAATTGCTGGTTCAAAGTTGGTGCCGACTCTCACGGTCACGGTGACTGCTCACCATTACAGCGCACTACCTAATCGTGCCGATCGGTGGGAAACCACCGGCGGAGATACGCTTCAAGCTCACGGTGGCTCGATTATTCAAGCTCCAGACGGCACATTCTATTGGGTCGGCCAAGGTGCACCTGACAACGTCCCTGTTCCGAACGCAAAGATGTATGAATATAAGAATCAGTGGCTGTTCACGACGATCAACATGTACAGCTCAAGAGACCTCATGAACTGGAAGGCTGAAAAGCCTGTCTTGAGCCTCAATGATTCGAATGATTCTCCTGCTGCTTCTCAGTGGTGCAACGGAAATGACAAGAAGTTCACGGGATCGCAGCCAACGGCCGTTATTCCTCAAAAGGTCAAGAATGAGTGGCCTGCTTACAACAGCAGCAAGACGCTCGGTTGCAAGATCGAACGTCCTCACATCATCTACAACCAGAAGAATAAGGAATACCTGGTGTGGGCACACTGGGAAGGCACGGTTGGATACGAGTCTTCGCAGCTCATCGCTGCTAGTGCAAAGTCCCCGACGGGACCGTGGCACGTCATTCGGTGGGCCGATGGTCAGTACCATGAGCAGCCAACTGTGAATATCACCACAGCGGGCAAGGTAACGCCGACGAAGATCGCTTCGCGTGATCTGTCTGTGTGGGTTGATCCGGATACGCAAAAGGGCTATCTCATCAGCGTGTTCGGTGGAGGTCTGCGTCTCTATCATCTTTCCGATGATTACAAGAGCATCGATCCGAACAATTCCTTCGTGCTGAATATTCAGCATTCTGGCAACGGTCTGGAGGCGCCGAGCCTGTTCAAGGAGAACGGCAAGTATTACCTGTTCGCTTCGCATCAGGATTGGTGGAATCCGACTGCAACCGACTATGCGGTGAGCACGAATATCGACGATCCGAACAGCTGGACGAAGGCGCGCCAGATTCAGTCGCGCAGCGATGCGTGGAATAACGCCAAGTACATCGGTCAGCCAACGTACGTGTTGCAATACAAGGATGCTCATGGCAAGCCGGCAGTGCTCCTGATTGGCGATAACTGGAATCCGCTGCATAAGGCCACGAAGGATGTCGACACTTCTATCGGTCGTTACGTGTTTACTCCTGTGACACGCTACTCTGATGGCACTGTCAGCGTCCCGATTGTGCAATCGGTGGTGCCGATGGAAGCTGGTATCGATGTTCAGCAAGTGACTGAAGTTCTTCCGAACGGCACGTATCGCTTCGATTCCCATGTGGCTGCACGCCGCACGCTCGATGTCCGGTCTGGTTCTCATGCCAACGGCGCAAACGTCCGTCTGTGGCAGACCAATGGTTCTGACGCTCAGGCGTGGTATGTCAGGAACAATTCTGATCACACCGTGACCATCACCAATGCCGGCTCTGGCAAGATTCTCGATGCCGATAAGAGCGGTCATCAGAACGTGTACAGTGGCTCTAACGTCCAACAGTGGGATAACGGAAATAACCTCAATCAGCGCTGGATTCCAGTCAAGGTGAACGGTGGCATCGAACTGCGTTCTGCAGCCAAGACGAAGACGCCGCTGACACTGGATGTTCAGTCTGGTCGTTCTGCTCAAGGAACGAACGTGCGTCTATGGGCTGTCAATAACTCCAAGGCGCAGGTGTGGAATGCCGTCAAGGTTCTCAGCTCTCGTGATCGGACATATCAGCTTGCTGCCAATCACCGTGCTGATCTGGCTAATGGTACGTATCGCATCATTTCGCAGCGCGGGTCGTTCCATGTTGTCGATGTGCGTGCAGCCTCTCATGCCAACGGTGCAAACGTCCGTATTTGGGACGCGAATGGCACCGATGCGCAGGTGTGGACTGTTCGCCACGATGCAAACGGATTCATCTCTCTGTTCAACGCGGAGTCCGGTAAGATTCTCGATGCCGATAAGAGCGGTCATCAGAACGTCTACAGCGGCTCTAACGTACAGCAGTGGGACAACGGGAACAACCTGAACCAGAAGTGGATTGCCATGAAGACGAACAGAGGTGCGTTCGAGCTCGTCAACGGTGCAAACACTTCTCTGTGCCTTGATCTACAGGCAGGGCGTACTGCCAACGGAACGAATATCCGTCTGTGGGAAGCCAACCATACGCCATCTCAGCGCTGGACCTTTGCACGCGCAACGACCTCAGTTCAGCGTTTGGATCAGACGGCAGCTGCTCATCGCAACGATCTGCCTAATGGCACGTACACCTTCTTGTCGGCGCTCGCAGACAATCGTGCAATGGATCTGCAGTCTGGATCTCATGCCGATGGTGCGAATGTCCGTCTGTGGGATGACAACAAGACCACTGCTCAAAAGTGGATTGTTCGTCATGACGCGAAGGGCTACATTACTCTGATCAACGCTCGCTCCGGTAAGGCTCTCGATGTCGATCAGCCGCAGAGCTTGTCGCATCCGGTCAACGGAGCCAATATTCACCAGTGGGATAACGCCAATACGCGCAACCAGAAGTGGATCGCTCTGAAGATGAGTAATGGCAGCTTCGTGCTCATTTCTGCGGCAGACGAGAATCATGTCGTTGATGTTGCCTCTGGCAATACTCGTCTGGGTACGAATATTCGCCTGTGGGAACGCAACAATTCGCGTGCTCAGCGGTGGTTTATTCGCTGATATAGATTCCTGATCTGCTGATTTTCTGAACGCACTTCAGGAATTACAAAAGAAGGGGACGGTCTCGAAAAAGGCTGTCCCCTTCTTTCTCTGCGCACATTATTTGTACATTATTTCGTGGAGAGCCGCGCTAGCTGTGTCTTGAGATGACCAGCGTTCAGGACGACGATGACGGTCGACAGTGCCATGAGCAGAGCACCAACCCACATCGGCATAACGAAATGAACCGGAGGCCACGCGAGAATACCGGCAGCGAGTGGGACGGCGATGAGATTGTATCCGGCTGCCCACCACAGGTTTTGATGCATCTTGCGCACAGTTAAGCGTGACGTGTCAATACCGCGCACGATCGAGAGTGGATCCGAGCCGCCCAAAACGATTTGTGCAGAGCTAGCGGCTACGTCCGTGCCAGCACCAATAGCGATGCCGATATCGGACTGAGCGAGGGCAGGAGCGTCGTTAACGCCATCACCGACCATAGCGACGAGGGTGCGGTGCGAATGCGATTGTGCAGCGCGTTTGCGAGCCTGTTGCTGCAGCCGTTTGATTGTGGCGGCCTTGTCTGCAGGACGAACGTGGGCGATCACTTCATCGATTCCCAGTTGGCGGGCGACTGCATCAGCGACGCGCTGCGAGTCACCCGAGATCATGACGGTATGAATGCCCCGGCGATGCAGTTCCTCGATGGCTGCACGTGATTGTGGGCGAACAGGATCAGCAATGCGAATCATCGCAGCGAGCTGTCCATCGATGACAACGAAAACGCGTGTGGCAGCATCAGACGTTCCACCGTGCAGACGCGCAAGCGAAGCCGGGATGCTCAGGTGCAACGCATCAAGGAGAGCCGATCCACCGACGCGGACGGTCTTGCCTTCAACATGTGCGCTGATTCCAATGCCAGGAGTCGACACGAAGTCGTGTGCGACCGGAAGAGACGCATGAGCCTGTGCACGGATTGCCGTTGCGATCGGGTGTTCGGAGCGAGATTCTGCTGCAGCGGCAACTGTGAGGATATCGGCAGAACGCTCTGGGCGAGCCGTATCCGGTGTATGAGCCATATGGACCGTATCGACGGAGAGCACAGACGGCGTTCCCATCGTGAGCGTTCCTGTTTTATCGAAGGCAATCGTGTCCACGTTTTTCAGTGTTTCGAGTGCCGAACGATCGGTGATGAGGATTCCGTGCGCTGCGGCGTCGCCCATCGACACCGAAACGACGAGCGGGATAGCTAGTCCGAGAGCATGAGGGCACGCGATGACGAGAACGGTAATCATGCGTTCGAGAGCGAACGACACATGGCCGGTGACGGGTAGCCATACTGCAAGCGTGATTGCTGCGGCGATGAGCGCGTACCAGAACAGGAGAGCGGCGGCACAATCGGCGAGCAGTTGAGTAGGGGTCTTTTCCGACTGGGCCTTGTCGACTAATCGTTCGATGGCGGAGAGCGTCGTGTTCTCTCCAGTCGCACTCACCTGAATTGTCAGCGCTGAATCGGTTGCAATTGAACCGGCGATCACGTGGTCACCAACAGAGTGAGTGACGGGCATCGATTCGCCGCTCATCAAGGCCTCGTTGACGCCTGCGCGGCCATCGATTACCGTGCCATCTGCAGGTATTGCCTCACCAGGACGGACGAGGAGCTTCATGCCTGTCTTCACGTCTGAGAGTGGGATATCGCGCGTGTGACCGTCTGCGAGCACATGCGCATGCGCAGGAAGCATGGAGGAGAAGGCGTCAAGGGCGTTCGTCGAGCGAGAGACCGACGACATTTCAATCCAGTGACCGGCGAGCATGATGACGATGAGCAGAGCGAGTTCCCACCAGAATGTTGGAACGTGCAAAATCGAAAAGACCGAGAGCCAACTGGCGACGAAGGCAGTGGTAATTCCGAGCAAGATTAAGAGCATCATGCCTGGCTGACGGCGTTTGATCTCGTCGATTCCGCCGGTGATAAATGGCCAACCAGTCCAGAAGTACATGAGCGTTCCGAATGCGGCCGGGATGAGTGTCAGCGGAAGACTCGTCGGTACTGAATAGTGAAGCAGTGAAGCGAACATTGGGTCAAGAGCAACTGTCGGGATTGCGAGAACGATCGAAATCCAGAAGAGCCGGCGAAACATGTGCGCGTGCATTCCCATCATGGACCGCGTCGCGCGCGTGAGCTTCGACATGTCGTGGTGCATTCCGGACATACCCTTCATATTGTGCATATCCATCGAGCCCATGTCGTGCATATCCATGTCACCGTGCATGTCTTTCATGCGGTGGGTAGAGTCAGCATGCTGTTGTGCCATCATCCCTCGCTTCCTGTTGCCGTGTGAGAAATCACTTGATCGGCTTCTCAGCTCTACTACGTCTACAAATGTAGACGGACATTTATTCCGTGTTCGCTTCCTGTCCGATCGGCTTTTCTTTGTGCCTCATGATTTAACATCGAAGGTGAGGAGCGAAAACGGGTTAGCAGCCAAGAACAGATCATCGACGAAAACGGACGGAGGCGCGCATGAGTTCTGAAAAGAATATTTTTGCGGAAGTATCGCAGTCGGATCTCAGCAAGAGGACATCGCGCAAATGGGGGACGTATTCGCGCGCGACTATTCCGCTCTCCGTCGCGCAGATGGACGTCCCAACAGCGCCTGCGATCACTACAGCATTGCGCGATGTGGTGAAGTCGGGTGATTTTGGCTATCTGTCTCGTCAAGACGGACAAGATTATCTCAACGCTTACGCGCAATTTGCCTACCGTCGCTGGGGTGCTCGCGTGATCGTCCACGAAGCTCGCGTGTTTTCGGATGTCATCTCTGCGCTGCGGGCTGTGATTGTCAGAACGCTCGGTCATCGCGTACAGCTTGATCCGTCGATCACGAATCAGGGTGAACGTGCCAAGTTCGAGGGCACGGTTGTCGCGATGACGCCGGTATATCCGCAATTTCTCAACCGTTTGGCTGCTGGCTACGAGCTTCGGACGCTCGACTATTTGCCCAATCAGCACCCGGATCTGAAGGGTTTGGACCATGTGCTGTCCCAGATCGCACACCGCGGGACGCGTGCTCCATCGCCGACTGGCTACGATTGTGTGCTCCTCATTTGCTCGCCGAACAATCCGACTGGGACGATGCTGTCCCGTGCCGAAATGATTCAGATCGCGCAGATTTGCGAGCGCTGGAACGTGCGGATGATTGTGGACGAGATTTACTCCCCGCTCGAGCGGATCAGTCGGTCGAAGCTGGAGGATGCGCGTGATAACGGTTTCGAGCAGAAGATCACGCGCGATGACGGGATTCCCACCATTACACCTGCGTCCGCGTCTACATCCGATCAGACAGCGAATCAGAGTGGGCAAATAGCTGAGCAAGCCGCAGAAAAGGAAGAAAGCGAAAAAGAAGAAGCTGCTGAGGAGAAGATCCGTCTTTCACTTTTAAATGAGCCGGGTGTGATCGGCAGTGATATCAGTTTGACCAATCTTGAGCGGAAGATTGTGACCCCGTATTCCTTTGTGCCGATGTTGAGTCTGCCGCAGGCGCAGTCGGCGATCGTCGCCTTTTCTGTGAGCAAGACGTTTTCTGTGCCGAGTTTTCGCTCCTGCTTGCTAATGGCTGGAGAGGATCCGCGGTGCCAAGATCTCATTCACAATTTAACGCGCTTGGAAGTTGAAGATGGCTCGCATGTGGATGCGTACCTTGCGGCGGCTGCGCTTTCTGACAGTGCGACGACGGATCCGTGGCTCGATGACGTGGCTGTTGGGTTGCAGGAGAACGAAGGAATTGTCCGTGAGGCGATTGCGGAGAAGATTCCGCGTGCTCGACTCGTGATTGGGCCTGCATCCTTCCTTGCGTGGGTTGATTTCTCGTCGTACTTTACTCACACGGATGTGGATCGGCATGCGGCGGAAGCGATTTTAGAGAATGCCCATGTGGCGTTGACGCCAGGAGATGGATTCGGCGGTCTCCAGTGGGGTAATTGGGCTCGTCTCAATTTTGCGACGAACCCTCATATCCTCACGGAAGCGATCGATCGCATTGCCACCTATGTGCGTCAACTGTAGGGACAGAAGCTGTAGGAATAGATTTAGAACTTTCCTTCGGCGTGACCGCGCTGTTCAATGCCGATTTCATGCGTGACACGGCGCTGATCGTGCAAGTGTGCCCAAATGACAGGCGCAACTGTGCGTGGGTCTTGACCATTCTCTTGCGCCTTCTTCTGGGCGGCAAAGGTTTTTTGAACGTCGATCACGCGCTGATTAGACGATCCGCGGAACTGCAGCAGCATATTCTTCTTGTCATTCATGAACCGGCCATCGATGAGAATGTCCGTCAGATGAAGGAGTTCGAGCTTGTCATCTGTGGTGCCCGGCCGCATGAGCTCTTCCCACGTGTATCCAGTCCAGCACCAAATGTTCTTTGACATACCGTAGACGCGGCGCACATCGTGAGCAATCTGCAGGAGGACGGGCGTGTTGAGCATCGGCTCGCCGCCGAGGAACGTGATGCCTTCGATATAGTCGGGCTTGAGATCGTCGATGACAGCCTTTTCAAAGGCGGGCGTGAAATCATGTCCGACAGAGAAGTTCCAAATCGACGCGTTCCAGCAATTCTTGCACCGGAACGGGCATCCTGACACGTAAATCGAATTGCGGACGCCCTCGCCATCGGTGACGACGAAGCGCTTGTACGCGGCGATCTTGCCTTTGCTCATCTTGCGGCCGTCCCACTGGCCGGCACGGGGATTGTTTGAGAGCGCGTACGGGATGCCAGGCCCGCGTGAGCCAGCTGGGGCAGAAGCATCGAAATCGCGGTGACCGTAGGATTTCTCTGCCATTTCCTTGACTGGGAGATCTTGTTCGCTCTTGTGGAAGCGCTCGGCAAGATCCGCGGCTGGTTCGGCAGGATTCTCCTTCTCTGGCGTCTTGGTTCCGGTGTGGCGGAACCCCGTCGATTCGTTCGGTAGACCAGGCATGACGCTGTACGCTTCGCGATCGCTGTCAGTAAAGGATTGCGGAGGTGCACTAGAAGCTGGATCGGCGTTATCTAGGTTGTCTGCGCTGTTAGCGCTGTCTGCGCCGTCTGCAAACTGGCCTTCACTCTTGCGTGTCATCCCACCATTCCTTCGTTGAGCCGTCGGAGAGAGTCACGCGACCGGTCTCACCATCCATGTGCTTGGCACGGTGAATGATCTCTTCGTGGCGACCATGAACCATTGGACGGGCGAGTGGATTGCCGAGGTACCCACATGTGCGCTTCGTCACTGAGCACTTAGTTGGATCGTGATTGCCGCACTCTGGGCACTTGAACCCATCTTCAGTCGGCTCGAAATCACCCTTGTATCCGCACACATAGCACTCGTCGATCGGCGTATTCGTGCCGAGGTAGCCAATGCCAATCTTGTGTGCGTAATCCCATACCGTTTCGAGAGCCTTCGGGTTCTGTTGCAGTGTTGGATATTCGCAATAGTGAATGAATCCGCCGGATGCGTACTGAGGGAAGTCCTTCTCGTAGTTCAGTTTCTCGAACGGAGTTGGTTTGAGCCAAACCGGATAGTGGAAGGAATTCGTGTAGAAGTCGTGATCGGTGACACCGGCTACGCGACCGAACTTGTGCCGATCGAGGCGATTAAACCGGTCAGTGAGCGACTCAGCAGGAGTGGAGTAGACGGAGTAATGGTAGCCTTCTTGCTTCTCCCACAGAGCGCACATATCGTGCAGCTTCTTGACAATCGAGAGCGCAAATGCCTTGCCGTCCGGATCCCAGCTGTGATCACGAATCCAATTCTTGCCGTAGAACACGGCTGTTGCCTCAGCCAGGCCGATATACCCGAGCGAGACGGTAGCGCGGCTGTTGACGAAGAGCTGCTTGACGCTGTCGTTCGCCTTCAGACGGCCAAAAGCACCATTCTCGTACAGTACCGGTGCATTCTTCGGCTTTGCCTCTTCGCACCGAGCGATGCGGAATTGCAACGCGTGATGCGCAACAGTTAGACGCTGATCGAGGATCTTCCAGAACTTATCCTTGTCTCCGCCGGATTCAAGCGCCACGCGTGGAATATTGATCGTGACGACACCGAGGTTCATGCGGCCATCCTCTTCATCCTGACCGGTCTTCGGGTTGACCCAGCCCTGCAGGAATGAACGGCAGCCCATCGGAGCTTTGAACGATCCGGTGATGCGCACGATGTTCTCATAGAAGAGGATGTCCGGGTACATGCGCTTCGTGGAGCACTCGAGAGCGAGCTGCTTCAAGTCGTAATTCGGATCGCCCGGCTGCGAGTTCAGGCCGTACTTGATCGTGTACGTCAGCTTTGGGAAGATAGCCGTGCGATGCTGGGAACCGAGACCACGAATGCGATTGAGGAAGATAGCGCGCGTGATCTCACGGGAGAACCAGCTCGTACCGAGGCCAAATCCGACCGTCACAAATGGAGTCTGACCGTTCGAAACGCGGTTGGAGTTGATCTGATACTCCATCGTTTGCATGGCATCGTAAATGTTCTTGCGCGTCAGAAGCTTTGCGTACACCTCGCGCAGTTGCTCAATGCGGCTGCAATCCGTGTGGAATGGCTTATCGAGTGGAATGTTTGGGCGATCTGGCTCAAAATGCAACCACGACGGCTGCATCTGATGGAAGTGGGTGATAATGTTTTCCGCCACGTTCAGTGGGATCGAATCAGGGATCATCGTGCGTGCGACGTCGAGATTCTTCTCATAATCCAGCTTCGCGTACGGGGCGAGCATTTCATCGGCTCGGTTAACCGTCTGACCGCCGTACTGTGAGCCGGCAATATCCTTGATGATCTGAGTGATCTGGGTCGCAGCAGTCTCGATGGACTTTGGCGACGACATCTGCGCATTCCCCAGCGTGAAGCCGTGCTCGAGCATGTCCCCAAAGTTTGGCAAAGAGCAATTCGTCTCAGCGGTGAAGGGGGAGTAATCGGCGTCGTGGAAATGGATATCGCCCTTGAGATGCGCGTTTGCGACGTCCTTCGGCAGCATGCGCAGAGCAGCCGCGCGGGAAATCGTCCCTGCCAGCAGATCGCGCTGGGTGGAGTAAACGTTGGAATCCTTGTTAGCGTTTTCGTGGACGATAGCTGGGTCATGCGAGAGGAAGCGATTGACCTGTTCGTTCACATCGGTGGCCTTAGCACGCTTAATATCGCGGTTGAGACGGTACGACGTGTACGCACGAGCGACGTCATACGCGTGCTGATTGATGAGCGAATGCTCAACGAGATTCTGGATATCTTCAATGTGAACAGGTGACTTGAAGCGAGACAGGCATTCCTTCTCCACGTCCGCCACGACCGTGGAGGTGATGCGCTCGCGATCGTCATCATCGAGCGGATCATCCGTCGAATCGATGTCTGAAATGGCGCCATTGACGGCACGGCGAATGTTGCTGGAATCGAAGCTGACCACGCGCCCGTCGCGCTTGAGAACCTGCATCGCGCTCATGGAAGTGGTGGAAGCAGAATCGTTCTGCATGCGTTCTTCTTCCTGCTGGTCGGTCGTGCGGATTTCTGGCCTACCTAAAACTTGTGTCATCATGGCTCCTCTCTGCCATGGACCATTGTACGCAAAATACGTACCGAAAGACACAACATGTTGTGGTATTAAAGTACTTTAAATACCACCTATTGTGCATTTGCGCTCAATAGAGCCACTGAAGTCGTGGATAAAAATGTGGATAAATTTGTGACAAAAATGCCCCTGATCGTCAAATCGTTGGGATCAGGGGCGACACTCCGTACGGTACGGTGTGATCAATCACTCATTCACTTACTTCCGTACTCGTGTGCTTAGTCGAGTGTCTGAATGTAAGCGCGATAGTCGTCAGCGCTGATCAGGCCGAGATGCGGATCGGTAGCATCGGTAGCAGCAATCTTGACGATCCAACCCTCTCCGTATGGATCGCGGTTGATGAGGCCAGGATTGTCATCCAGCTTGGAATTGACGGCAGCAATCGTGCCAGAGACCGGGCTGACGAGCGAATCGACGGCCTTGGATGATTCGAGTGAGACGATCTCGTCGCCTGCGCTGACGGTCTGTCCAACTTCTGGCAGATCAACGAAAACAAGTTCACCGAGCTGCTGTTGAGCGTAATCCGTGATGCCTTCCACTGTCGGATCAACTGAGCGGTCGAGCCACGCATGCGCCTTCGTGTAGTGCAAATGCTGTGGAATGTCGAGAGAATTTTCTTGATCAGTCATATTTATCCTCATTCGTGTTATGTGTGAGTGACAAGTGCATGTACTGGTGTCATTACTAGTGCCCTAGTGCTGTTACGTGCCGCTTACTGCGCAGATCGCGTGCCTTTGACCCATGCCTCGGCATCGGCGATCGATCCAGTAGGTCGTGCTGTTGAGGCCGAGGGCGAACCAATCACTTCAACGTGCGTCCCCGACGGTGCAAAGTCATAGATTTCTTTCGCGTCTGCAGGCACCATGTTGACACATCCGTGGGATGACGGTCGGCCAAGAGCGATATTCCACAGGTTCCACGGCACGGCGTGTAGCGCATAATCCTGGTAGAAGTAGCTGACCCATTTGACACCTGGCGTGACGTATCCCGGCCCACGCATCGTCTGGCTCGTCGTCTTTTCGCCGATCGTGTAATCCGAACCGGTTGGCGTTTCGTGTCCAGCCTTTCCGGATGCCATCGGGTAGACGTCAACAAGCTGCGAATCGTTGTACGCGGTGACCGTCTGTGCGGACAAGTCGATGAGTACCCAATGGCCTTGTTGAACGGTGATATCCGGTGCGTTGACGTGTTGGGTCCCGTGGGCGATTGGCGAGGTCTGGGCTGCCGATGTCTGCGAGTGACCAGCTTGGAACGCCTGAGCAATTTGCTGAGCGGCAGTCTGAACGGACGTGATAGCCAATCCGTCGCTGCCATGGTGGCGCAAAATTGTTGTCCCTTTCGAGTCGGTGCTGGAGACTTCGGGGATCGCCGTGACCGCTAGGCGCGCGGGAACAGTGCTCGAAATCCATTGCTGGAGAGCGTTCGTATTGAACACAGGAACGGGCGCGTGATTTGCAGGCGGATTTGGGATGCTCACCCACTGAGCGAGCTGATCGCGTGGAATTGTCACACTGTGAGAGCCGGCAGTTACCGTATACGTGCACGCGAGGTGCTGATTCGCCTGCTGGACAGCTTGATTCATGGCATCCGGTGAGATCGCTGAGGGCAAAGGAATGTACGTGGTGGCGACCCGTGCAGACGTACCAGGGTTTATTTGGGAGTTTTTGAGCGCTCGCTTTATAGGAGCGATATCCACCTTTTGTCCGCTTTGACCCGGATTGAGTGCAAAACTGTGCTTCTGTGCATCGTAATAAGCGCTCGGTGGGATGATCTTCTGCCGTTGAGCGTCGACGAGCCGCGTGTTGAGAGTGGTTTGCAGTGCTTGGTCAGTTGGGAGGGTGACTGAAAGCGGAACGGATGCGTGCGTCCACGGCCACGCCTTGGCAAGTGGGTTAGATCCCTTAGATGCCACGATGTTGTTGACTGTTTGGTCGATATTGGGCGTCGCACCAATTTCCTGATACGTGACGACGAGTGAACGCGAGGCGTTGTGTGAGCTTTTATCCGCCGTTTTATTCGCGGTTTTGTCTGCTGCTGCGCTTGTTGTGGACGGCGAACCGTGGGAATTCGTGTGATCAGACGCAGTGATTGTCAGTCTCGTGCGACGTGCAGTGCGGTTGACGAGATCGTGGAGCTGGCTTTTTGTGTCTCCTGCTACCGATGTACCAGCAAATGTTGTTCCGAGTGGGGCGCGATTGGCAAGGAGAACGTGTCCAACGAAAGCCATTCCTCCGACAGCAAGAACTGCGAGCAGAAGGATGACGAGCGTTACCCACAGCCATACTTTCGAGCGGGAGCGAGATCGCGGTGTAGGTGATCCGCTGTGACGGCCTCGAGGAGTGGCAGAGAGTGAACGCGAACGCATGCAAGCCTCTTTTCAGCGCGCTGCTGAAGCCGGTGCCTTTCCAGTGACTTGAACCATCGTTCCCAGCGGCGCAAATTTATACACGGTGAGTGCATCTTGTGGGAGCATATTAACGCACCCATGCGAAGATGCACGCCCGGCATTGATATTGGCTACATTCCATGGCGCTGCATGTGTGGCAACGCTTCCGTTGAAGTAATTAATGTAGCGCACGCCAGGAGAGACGTAACCCGGTCCGCGCATTGTCTGTGTGTCGTAACGCAGGTAGACGTAGAACGTGCCATCCGGCGTATCGTGCCCAGCTTTGCCTGTGGCGATCGGGTACGAAGCGACCTTCGTTGTGCCCTTGAATGTGGTGAGCGTCTGAGAAGAGAGGTCAATGTGGACCCACGGATCCCCGTTCGGCACCGAGAAGTTGTGCGGAACCACGTCTTTGATGACGGTGAACTTTTCCGTCTGCATCGGAGCAACGGTGAAGACCGGCTGTCCAGACTGCAATCCATTCACAACCGCAGTGACGACGGGGTCGAGGGATGTGACTTTCAGACCGTTGTACCCTGCGCTCTTCACAGCAATCTTCGTGTTGTGTGGGGAGTACATGTCATGCTGATCGATCGGTGCAACGTTGATTTTGCTGGGAACCGTATCCTGAATCCACTTGTCAGCGGCCTCGCGATTTACCGTGAGTTCGAGCTGATAGCTTTTCGCGTTCGGCTGGATGGTCATCCATGAGGCGAGCACGTCAGCAGGGATTCGGACAGCTTTCGTGTGACCGTTCGAGATCGTGTAATTCGTGTTCAGCCGTGCGTTTGCTTGTGCGGCGAGTGCTGTTGCGGAGGCATCAGGAATAGACGGCGAGCTTTTCTCGATGGAGACGGTCGCGGATACCGAGCGCGATGAAGATCCTTCGAGTGAGCGCATGATGGCTGCGTGAACTTGTGACTGGGAGGCCGAGAGGCCAGACTTGCCAGGTGTTGCCACGAATGCGTGTGATTGTGGCTGGTAAGTGGCAGTTGGTTCGACCATGTGTTCGCCATCGGTCAGGACGCGTGCATTGACGGCATCAGTTGCCGCACGGTCGTTGAGAGAAGCGGACAGCGGAATTGTGTGAGATCCGAATGGCCACGCCTTGGCAAATGGATTGGATCCACGCGCATTCACGATGGCTGCGACCGTCGCGCTGACGTGTGGTGTGACGGCGAGTTGCTCGTATGACAGCGTGGCTGATGGGCGTCCAATAACACGGAATGTCACTCGTGCTGTCTGCGCTTTCTTCTCGACAGCGTTCTCGACTTGTGCGCGTGTCTGCCCTGCCAGCGATTGCCCGGCGAAAGACGTTCCCATCGGCGCACGATCTGCAAAGTAGAAGTGACCGGCTGCCCACCACGCTCCAATGATGAGGACGATCAGAATGCAGAAAAGAGCGATACCCCACGCGCGGCCATGACCCTGCTCATGACGCGATGAAGCCATGTGCGCTGTATGTTGGCCTACTCCAGCGTGAACGCGCCGTGCACGCCGTGGCCCCCATGGTGAAGACGGTGAATACTGAGAAGAATACGTATCGCTCACGGAGCTCATTGTGTCTCTCTACCTTGATATCGCAGATCGGTTTTAGCTCTCAGCGGGGGCGGGGGCAGTTGTTGCGCGGTCGATGAGTTGGCATGGCAGTAATTCGTGGCGTGGTGCCATGCGGTGATTTTTTATTGCATCGACGGTCATGGCCACAGCATACTTCCCGACTTGCGTCCAATCTTCTGAGATCGTCGAGAGACGAACGTGTGGCTCGAAATCTTTGAGTGAATCGTCTTCGCCAATCACACTGACATCTTCTGGCACGCGTTTTCCGTGATCTTTCAGGCCTGCGATCACACCGTTTGCCATTGCGTCGTTGGCGGTGTAAACGGCGGTGCAATCAGGGATGCGAGCCAATGCACATCCAGCTTCATACCCAGAGTTCGGCGACCAATCACCGTGGCAGGCGGGAAGCATTGTGGGAGGCTGGATCCCGTGGGCGATGAGCGTCGTCCGCCATCCCTTTTCCCTGCACTGACTGGCAATGGAATCGGAGGGACCGCTGACGAACCACACGCTGTGATGTCCCAGCTCTAAAAGGCGAGTGGTGGCAATTCGGCCAGCCATCTCCTGATCAGAATCCACTGTTGAAGCGTGTGGGGTGGTCAAACTCGTGACGATCGTGACAGGAAGCACAGGAGAGGGCGAGAACTCCTCCAAATCCGGCATCGTTTGCTCGAGGATGATGATCATCCCGTCAACAGCTTGAGGACGCATGTGTGTGTAGATATCGGTGAGCGTTACTTTCTTGGAATGAGGCACTATTTGGACGGTCAGTGAATAGCCCTTCAGTGCAGCCGACTCGCTGATGGCCCGCAGCAAGAGGAGGTTGCCAGTCGAACGCAGATCAAAGAGTGCGACGCCCAAAGTCTGGAAAGATCCACGCTTCAAAGCTTGAGCGGCACCGTTGGGCCGATACTCAAGCTCATTCATCGCCTGTAGGACCTTTTGCTTCGTACGTTCTGAGACGGCTGAGCTTCCATGCGACACGCGCGAAACTGTTTCAGCAGAAACTCCCGCGCGCCGAGCTACATCGATCTGCGAAGCAAATGCATGAGATGATGCCATGAGTTGCCTTTCGACGGTTGCGCGATTGACGAGGCAGACACGCGCAATTCGGATAGGAGATTCTTGCAACAAAAACAGCGTTACGATACCATAATAACGCAAGTTGTTATCGTTAACACAATGAAGTGAGACGTATCAAGAGGCGTTCGTGAGGCATCCGTTTTACCAGATCTTTCGAGTCTCTTTGGTGCGTGTGACTGACGTGTAACTGAAAGGAACGATGATGGTTCTGTCAACACAGAGCAGTGCGGCAGATCTGGCTGCTGTATTCCCATCCCGGCTTCGCTATCGCTGGCCTCAGCCTCTGAAAGGCCAGAAGAACGCGATCTGGTACGGCGCAGATTACAACCCAGAACAGTGGGGTCCGGATGTGTGGAAGGAAGACGTCCGTCTCATGAAGAAGGCTGGCGTCAATATTGTGACGCTCGCTGTCTTCTCATGGGCACGTTTAGAGCCGTATGAGGGCCAATGGGACTTCGGATGGCTTGATCAAGTCATCAATCTGCTCGGCAGCAATGGGATCGCCGTCGACTTGGCCACGTCTACCGCAACTGTTCCACAGTGGCTCGCTCTAGCTCATCCAGATATCCTGCCTCTCGATCGCGATGGAAAGACGTTCTGGCCGGGCGCACGTCAGCATTGGCGTCCTACCTCACCGACGTATCGGCACTATGAGATTGAGCTCGTCCGGCATCTCGCTGAGCACTATCGCACGAATCCGTACATCGTTTCGTGGCATATTGGCAACGAATTCGGCTGCCACAACCTGTACGACTACTCGGAAGACGCCAATCGCGCATTCCAGCAATGGTGCCGCGCTCGCTATGGCACGGTCGAAGCGCTGAATCGTGCGTGGGGGACTGATTTTTGGAGCCAGCGTCTGACGAGTTTTGATCAGATTTTGGTGCCGCGCTGGGTCAATGGCTACCAGAACCCAGGCCGTCAGCTGGACTTCGTGCGCTTCAGCTCGGATGCTGAGATCGCGTGCGAGCGTGCCGAGGCAGCGGTTTTGAGCGAAGTGACTCCGAACATTCCGTTTACGACGAATTTCATGGTTTCCGGTGGCAGCGGAACGGGAATCGATTACGACAAGTTCGGCACGTCGGTTAATTTCATTTCGAACGATCATTACTTCATGCCAGGGAAGGATCACTTCGACGAACTGGCGTACTCGGCGGCTCTCGTCGACGGCATGGCACGCAAGATGCCGTGGCTTCTCATGGAACATTCCACGTCGGCGGTCAACTGGCGAGGAATCAATTACCGGATGCGTCCGGGCGAGATGGAGCGCGATTCATTTGCTCACCTTGCATTCGGCGCTGACGGAATCCTTTACTTCCAGTGGCGTCAGTCGCAGGCGGGCGCTGAAAAGTATCATTCTGCGATGGTTCCTCACGCTGGCGAGAATTCGCATATTTATCGCGATGTGTGCCAGCAAGGCCATGATCTGCAGACGGCAGCGGATGCGGGCATTCTGTCCAGCCGCGTAAAGAAGTCGGATATTGCGATCATCTTCGACAACGAATCCGCGTGGGCGCTGCATCAAGAAACGTCCCCGAGCCAGAAGCTTGCGCAATTCAGTGAGCCGATGAACTGGTTCCGTGCGCTCGCAGATGATGGCGTGACGGCTGATGTCGTTCCGTTGCACGGTCCGTGGAATGAATACAAAGCAGTCGTGATCCCAAACGTGTACTTGATGGATCAGGCGTTCGCCGACCAACTGCGTGACTTTGTTCGCGCGGGTGGAATGGCTTTCGTCACGTACATGTCAGGAATCGCCGATCGCAACGATCGCATTTATCTCGGTGGCTATCCAGGTGCTGTGCGCGATGTGACGGGAGTGCGCTTTGAGGAGTTCAATCCTCTCGGTGACACGCCAGGAATGGATAGCAGTCTTGAGGTCGTGCCTGCTGATCCAGCCATTCCGCACGCCTCTGCCTATGATTTTGCTGATCCGATCAGCGATATGGCAGATAGCGTCACTGTTCTTGCCCGGTATTCTGCGAGTGCGGACAGTGGAATGAATGGCGTCCCGGCGATGACGAGTAATCCGTATGGCAAGGGCCAGTGTATTTACGTTGGGTGCCGTTTGAGCCATCAGGATTTGGCTGCTCAGATTCTGCCGGTTCTCACTGACCGCGGTATCGATGCTTCGGCCGAGAGGGGATCTGTGCTTCGGGTCGTGCGCGAAGGCGAGAAGGGGCGCTATGTCTTCCTCTTCAACCGGACGGATGGCGAGGTCAGCGCTCAGGCGACGGGCACGCTCATTCTCAGCTCGCGGTGCACTCTTGGCTCGCGTGACGAATCAGGCACATGCACTCTCCAGTTCCAATCGGCTGGATTTGCTCTGATGCGCCAGGAAACGCAGAACAGCGATTCTGAGAGCGAATAAAAGATAAAAGGTAGATGAAAGGAGTGGTACCGGTGCTGTTGGCTGGCTCAACGGTACCGGCACCGGAAAGCTGAAGCGTGACCGGCGAGCATGGTTGAATTGGTCCTATGAATAATGTGGTCTTTTTCATCCTGTATCTCGTGCTCGCCTTCGCGCTCGGCTTGCTACTTGGCTGGTACATCGGTAAATCGCGCTCGGGCCAGCATTCTAAAGCGGGTAGCACGAACCCGGACGATCTTGCTCAGCAGATGGAACAGACCCAGAAGCAGCTGGATGAGGTAACGTCCCAGTTCCACCAGTCGCAGTCAGATCTCGCTGGTGCTCAAGCTGCACACAATGCCGACACCCAGCAGATCACGTATTTGCGCTCGCTCGTCCATCAAGTCCAGCAAGATGAGGCTGCCCGCATCCAGCGTCAGTCGCAGGAGCAGCAAGAGCGTCAAGAGGAGCTCAACCGCAAGGATCAGCAGTTGCAAAAAGAGCGGCTCGAGCATCAGAAAGACATCACCGCCCAGGCTCAAGCTCAGCATGAGGCGTCGGAGCGTTTGGCGAAGCTGATGAGCCCGCTGTCGGAGAATCTCGATTCGTTGCGCAAGCGTATCGACACGATTGAGCGCAACCGTTCGCAGGAGTCCGGTTCGGTGACGGATGAGCTTAAGAGCTTGGCACAGCAGCAGCACGATTTGCATGAGCAGGCACGTCAGCTTTCCACGGTTCTCGGCAGCAATCAGATGCGCGGCCAGTGGGGAGAGGTTCAGCTGCATAACGTGGTGGAAGCAGCTGGAATGACTGATCACGTTGATTTCGCCACACAGCAGACTGTCCACAATTCAGAAGGTGGCAATTCGCGGCCGGATATGATCATTCGCTTGTCGGGTGGTCGCGTGATTCCAGTCGATGCGAAGACTCCGTTGCAGGCGTATTCGCGTGCTGTGCGTGAGGACCAGTCCACGCCGGCGGGTCGGGAAGCGTATCAGCGTGATATGAAGGAAAATGTTGCTGAGATTCGTCGTCACGTCGATGATCTGGCGAAGCGCGATTATTCCACTGATTTCAGGAAGACCCCGGATCTGACGATCGCGTTCATCCCGAGTGAGGCTGTTCTCTCTGCGGCGCTTGAGGAGGATGGTACGCTGCTCGACGATGCATTCGCGAAGAAAGTGGCACTCTGCTCGCCGGTCTCTCTGTGGGCGGTGCTGAAGGCAGTTGCTCGTACGTGGCAGCAAGTCGATGTGTCTCGCGATGCGCAGCGACTGTATAGCTTGTGCCGTGACCTGTTTGCAGGCTTCAGGACGATGGGGTCGTACGTGACGCAGCTCGGCAATCAGCTTCAGCGCGCGGTTGGCAGTTATAACAAGCTTGTCGGCAACTTGGAGCATACGATTTTGCCGAAGGCGCGTCGTCTCGATTCAATTGATCCGAAGAAGATCAATACGCTCACGCAGCTCGATGGAGAGAATTCTTCAACGAGGCAGCCAACGGCATCCGAGCTCAATCCGGACGAAGGGGCGGAAGCATGAGCGAACGCGAGGAATTGCAAGGCTTAGTCAAGTCTGAGATCGGCGATCGTCCTTTTTCTGAACTGTCTGGCGTGACGTTTGATGAGCGTGGCAGTGTGCTGACGGGCCGTGTTCTGTTACAGGCGTTGCGCGATCGGGGGCTCGAGCCGGGTCGCGATTATCAGGCTGTCGGCGCACTGACTGCGGCTGGTGTGCCTGTTGCCACCGCTCTGATGGCGGCAGCTCGCGAAAGCAATCCGTCGTCGCACGTCAACGGGTTCGTCATCGACTTCGTGTACCCGGGTATTAAAGGTCCGTCGATCGCCGGCAAATCTGTCGTCCTCGTTGACGCGTGGTTGTCGGAGAAGTCGTATATTCAGACGTCATCGCTCGTGACGTTGCACAACGGTAATGAGCTGGACGTCGACTGCTCAGTCATCACGCACGTGGGAGCTCGGACGGCCGCTATTGCAGCGCTTGTCGGCGGTACTGGGTCGCTTGAGGGGACAGCGGGTCACCATATTCGCGTTGTCAGCCCGGTCGATGGCACGGAGCAATCGGTTCCGTTCGTCTACGCCTACCACGTCAGCGAAGTGAGCCATAGCGTGCACGATTCGCATCATGATGCCCGCATCGGGAGCAATTCGATTGCGAAGAATACAGAGAATACAAAGAATGTGAGGGGCGACGCGCATGCATGAACCAGATCCCATCACCGCTGCAGCGCTCGCATCCGGTGAGCCGCATTTCCGTCAGATTGGCGTTGGCCCATGGGCGCAGGAGCATCCTGATGAGCTTCGGCCCGATGACCCGTCGAGCCCGTTGTACGTTCCCGGCCGTTTTGATGCGCATCTGATCGAGGAAGGCGATCGCCGCGATGTCCTCGATCGTTACCGCTATTGGACGGTTTCTGCTATTCGCGACGACATGGATGCGCGTGGTCGCAACAGTTTCGAAGTGGCAATCGAAAACTGGACGCATGACTTCAACATCGGCTCGATCGTCCGCAGTGCCAACGCGTTTGAGGCCAGCGCGGTGCACATTGTCGGTCATAAAAAGTGGAATCGGCGCGGTTCGCTCATGACCGAGCTGTACCAGCACATCGACCAATGGCCAACGATCGCCGATCTCGTGAGCAACATTCGCACCAATCGTCCTGGGATGCGCATTATCGCGCTCGACAACGTGCCCGGATCGGTTCCGATCGAACGCTACCGTTTCCCGGAAAACTGTTTGCTCGTCTTTGGCGCGGAAGGCCCGGGGCTGACGAAAAAGGCACTCGAACTTGCCGATGACGTCGTGTACATCTCGCAGTTCGGATCCGTCCGGTCCATTAACGCTGGGGCAGCGGCCGCGGTTGCTATGCATTGTTGGATTGAGCAGCACGGTCACATTAGCGCCGGCCAATCCAGTCCGGCTAGTTCCGCAGGTTCAGTCAGCGCACGGTGAGGTGTCACAAATCGTCTTTAGAGTAGGTGATATGTCAACATTCACCACTAAGCAGGTCAAACGTCTCGGATTTTTGGTCCGTATTGGTCTGACTGATGAGGAGGCCGATCACCTGAAGAATGATCTCAACGTGATCGCAGACTCCATCAGCAAGATTCAGGAGCTGGATACGAAGGATGTTCCTCCGACCACCAATCCGGTTCCACTGAAAGCACATTTGCGCGATGATACCGCAGCTACACCGCTGACGCTGAAAGAAGCACTGTCGGGTGCTCCGAAGACGTCTGACGGTCAGTTTGTCGCGCCTCGAATTCTGGGAAGCGAGTGATATGAGCGCTGAAAACGAAATTGTCAAACTGTCCGCTGCGCAGATGGCGCAAAAACTCGCTTCTGGCGAGGTGTCCAGCCGTGAGCTGACGCAGGCAGAAATCAACGTCATCGCAGCTGCTGAGCCGTCGATCAAAGCATTTTTGACGGTCAGCGCATCGCGTGCGCTGAAAGAGGCAGACGAGTCAGATGCGCGCCGTGCCAAGGGTGAGAAGATGCCAGCGCTCGCGGGCGTTCCTATCGCCATTAAGGACATGATCGTCACGAAGGGCATCGAGACGACGGCCGCTTCGAAGATCCTCAAGGGGTGGATTCCTCCGTATGACGCAACTGTCATCCGCAAGATCCGCGCTGCAGGAATGCCGTTGCTCGGCAAGACGAACTTGGATGAGTTCGCTCAAGGCTCTTCGACGGAGCACTCCGCATTCTTCCCGACGCACAATCCATGGGATACAACGCGTGTGCCAGGTGGTTCTGGTGGCGGCTCTGCTTCTGCCGTCGCAGCGTTTGAGGCACCGTTGGCACTCGGCACTGATACCGGCGGTTCGATTCGCCAGCCAGGCGCGTTTACTGGCACAGTTGGCGTGAAGCCGACGTATGGCGGTGTTTCACGCTTTGGCGCGATCGCTATGGCGAGCTCGATGGATCAGATCGGCCCGGTTTCGCGTACGGTTCTCGACGCTGCATTGCTGCAGGAGCTGATCGGCGGATACGATGCCAATGATTCCACTTCTCTGCCAGATGCTGTTCCACCAGTCGTTGCGGCTGCGCGTGAAGGTCAGAAGATGGATCTGCACGGTGTCCGCGTCGGCATCATCAAGCAAGCACTGGGCGAGGGTATCAGCGATCCTGTTCGTACCAACTTTGAGCACACGGTTTCACTCCTCAAGTCCATGGGTGCGCAGGTCAGCGAAGTCGACATGCCAGCGCTGCCGTATTCGCTCGATGCGTATTACGTGCTCATGCCATCGGAGGTTTCGAGCAATCTGGCTCGGTACGACGGCATGCGTTATGGCATTCGTGTCATGCCACCGGCTGATCAGGAGCAGAGTGCGCAGAACATGATGTTGGCCACACGTGAGGCTGGTTTTGGTCCAGAAGTCAAGCGCCGCATCATTTTGGGCACGTACGCACTGTCTGCAGGCTTCTACGACAAGTGGTACGGCTCCGCACAGCGCGTCCGCACGCTCATCATTCGTGAGTTCAATCAGGCATTCAAGTCAGTAGACGTCCTCGTTTCTCCGACTTCGCCGATCTCCGCATTCAAGATCGGCTCTGAAGTCTCCGGCAACCCGATGACGATGTACATGAACGATATCGCCACGATTCCGGCGAACTTGGCAGGTATCCCGGCTATTTCCGTGCCAATGGGTCTAGCCAATGGGCTGCCGACCGGTTTCCAGATCATGGCTCCGCAGAAGCGTGATGACCTCATGTACAAGCCGGCTGCAGCAGTGGAAGCAGCTCTCAAGCAGGAGTCTTGCGCTGATATGCTCAGTTCGCTCAAGACGCCATGGGTCGATCAGGCTGCTCACGGTTCTGATGTCGCTGCCACAGATGCCGATCAGATCAATAAAGCAGAAGAGGCTGCGGTCGAAGCGAAGGCCGTTGGTGCTCGCAGCACACGCGAGGAGAAGTGAGATGGCTGACAACGCTGAGAAGTTAATGTCGTTCGACGAGGCGATCAAACGTTTCGATCCGGTCTGGGGACTGGAAGTCCACGTGGAGCTCAGCACGAACACGAAACTGTTCTGCCCAGCTCATTACGAGTTCGGTGCCACTCCGAATACAGAGCTCACCCCGGTGTCGCTCGGGCTGCCGGGAAGCCTTCCGGTCATTAATAAGAAGGCACTGGACGACGCGATCCGCTTGGGACTGGCACTGCATTGCCATATCAACGAGTGGAGCCAGTGGACTCGCAAGAACTACTTCTACCCGGATATGCCGCGTGATTACCAGATCTCGCAGGGCGACTATCCGCTCAATGGCGAAGGCTATTTGGATGTGACATGCGAGGACGGCACGAAGTTCCGTGTCCCGATTTTGCGTGCGCACGTTGAGGATGATGCGGGTAAGAACACGCATATCGGTGGCGCTGACGGCCGTATCGAGGGTGCGGATCACTCGCTGATCGATTACAACCGTGCCGGCGTGCCGCTGGTGGAGATCGTCACCAAGCCTGTTGAGGGCACAGGTGCGAAAGCAGCTGAGATTGCTGGAGCATATGTGCGCACGATCCGCGAGATTGCTCGCGCACTGGGTGTCTCTCACGGCAAGCTGGAGCAAGGCAATATGCGCGCGGATGTCAACGTGTCGCTGCGCCGGTCTCCTTCTGATCCGCTGGGCACGCGTTCAGAGACGAAGAACGTTAATTCGTTCCGTGGCATTGAGCGCACGCTCATTTACGAGATTCGCCGTCAGGCCACAATTCTCTCAAAGGGTGGAGAGATCCTGCAGGAGACGCGTCACTGGGATGAGTCCACGCAGACCACCACGAACGGCCGTCTCAAGTCAGATGCCAATGATTACCGCTACTTCCCAGATCCAGATCTCGTGTGGGTTCATACGACGTCGGATCACGTTGAGGAGCTGCGCAAGACGCTGCCAGAGATGCCGTGGGTCCGTCAAGCTCGTCTGCAGAAGGAATGGGGCTTTGACGATCGGCAGATGCATGCGGTCTTGAACGCCGGGGCAGTCGATGTCATTGATCAGACCGTTCAGGCTGGTGCGACGGCCTCGGGTGCTGCCAAGTGGTGGCTCGGTGAGATCGCCCGCGTTGCCAATGAGCAGTCTGTCAGCCTCGATGAGCTTCCAGCCACGCCGCAAGACGTTGCGGACATCGAAGAGATGATCAAGGACGGCAAGCTCAACAATTCTCTGGCTATCAAGACGATGGACGGTGTGCTCAACGGCGAAGGCAGCCCAGCGGATGTCGTTGCCAAGCACGGCTATAAGGTCGTCGAAGGCGGAGACAAGCTCGAAGGCATCGTCAAGGACGCGTTCGCGAAGAACCCGGATGTGGCCGAAAAGCTCAAGTCGGGCAACATGAAGCCGATGGGTGTGATTATCGGCGCCGTCATGCGTGCGACACACGGTCAGGCTGATGCGAAGGCCGTTCGTCAGATGATCATGAAGATTGCTGGAAACAAGTGATCTGAACAAGTGATCTGATCGCTTTGCACAGAGTAGCAGAGTAAAAGTTGCAGAGGGAGTAGCTGAGGGTGGCTCGGCTGCTCCCTTTTTGTTGCCAGTGGTTTTGTTGCCAGTGATCGGTGAATCGTACAATGGAAATAAGTGGAGCGGGGGCCAGTGGCGGCCGCATCAATATCGATCCGAATGCGCATGTGAGCGTCGGGGTGAGTGATATGAACGGACAGAGCGAGTCCAGTCAAAGCGAACGGGCAAAAGAAATCGCACATAACGTGGAATGCTACCGTCAGCGCATGCTGCCGGAGTCAGTTCGTATTCCAGAGATCACCGGGGAGATGCAGTTGCTTCGCCCCGTCCGATACGAGGATATTGAGATCATGGATCACCTCAATGCGTGGGTTGGCTCGTCCACGATTACGGGCCTGTCGTCGCAGGGTGAGCGTGCGATGATTGCCAGCTGGGTGCGTGATTCAGTGGCGTGGTCGATGGGCACGCGCGATCCGGTGTCTGAAGTGGCTTCGGCCGGTCTGCAGCGCACGATTGGCTGGACGATGCAAACGAAGCTGTCAGATTCCATTCGCCCAGATGACGTTCGCCCGATTGGCATGATTTTCCTGACAGATATCGATGGGTGGACGCGTTCTTCACGTCTGCAAGTCATCCTTGGCAGTGATTTCCGCGGTCGTGGGTATTCGCGTGATGCCATGCCGCGCGTGATGACGTACGGTTTTGCCACCGTCGAATCCGGTGAAGGGCTGGGACTGCATCGCATCGATACGCGTGTACCGGAGAAGAACGTGCGTGCCAACTCGGTATACCATTCGCTCGGCTTCTCGTCAGAAGGAGTGTTGACGGATGCCTCCTGGGATGACGAGGAAAACCGCTATCAGAACATTTACGTGCTCGCAACGATGCAGGATGAGTACGATCCGATCCGCTCGCTCGACGCGTTCGGTATGCGAATGATCGAAGGCAATCCGGGCACGAGGGAAGCGCTCGCAGCACATCAGCATTCCATCGCGATCGCGAAGAATCCGAAACTGTCCACTCGCCACAGCGGTCATCGGGATCGTCATGGCGAAAGTCGCAGCGAGAATGATTCCGAAGATATGAGTGATGATGGCGATCAGCACGATACGTCGGCATCGGCACGTCGGCGCAATGATAGTGGCGTTGACGAGTATGGTGTCAACACGTCAGAAGCGCAGGAGTCGCAAAGTCATCGTCATTCCAAGCGCGCATGGTGGCGGCGTTTTTAGCCCGTCTCGCTACCGGAAGGATCACGGAAGCCGAGAGGATCGGAGTAAATGAGCGCAGAAGACCTCGATAATTACGAAACGAATGCCGAGCTGCACCTCTACCGCGAATATCGTGACGTCATCAAGCTGTTTAAGTACGTTGTGGAGACGGAACGCCGTTTTTACCTGTGCAATAAGGTCGATTTCCAGACGCGCTCATCCGGCCAAGACGTGTATTTTGATGTCACACTCACCGATGCGTGGGTGTGGGATGTGTATCGTCCGTCCCGGTTTGCAAAGACCGTGCGTATTGTGACGTTCAAAGACGTGAATATTGAGGAGATTTCTCATCCAGAAGGCGATATCGGCATTCCAGACAAGATTTGATCACGATTGCGCGATAACGTCGGATGAAGAAAAATAACGAAAACAGAGAAACGTAAACGTAACTGATACGACTAAGAGGCAGAAAGGTCAACGATGGCAGGAAAGCACCGTGTTGTCATTATTGGAGGCGGTCCGGCTGGACTGACCGCTGCATACGAGCTGTTGCGTGACAAGGGCAATGAAAAGTACGACGTCACCGTGCTCGAGGCCACGCATCAATTTGGCGGCATTTCGCGGACGGTTGAGCACAACGGCAACCGCATGGATATCGGCGGTCACCGCTTCTTCTCCAAAGACGATCGCATCATGGACTGGTGGAAGCAAATTCTTCCACTCCAAGGCGAGCCAGCGTACGATGATGCCAAGCTCGGTCGCCCATCGCATCTGACGCCAGGCGGTCCAGATCCAGCGAAGACCGATAACGTGATGCTCAAGCGCCACCGTCTGTCTCGCATTTTCTGGAACCAGCACTTCTTCCAGTATCCAATTAGCCTGTCGGGGGATACGCTCAAGGCGATGGGCTTCGGCCTGACAATGAAGGCCGGCTTCAGCTACCTGTACAGCTGCGTCCACAAGCTCCCGGAGACGAATCTGGAGAACTTCTACATCAATCGTTTCGGCAAGGTGCTGTACTCACTCTTCTTCGAAGGATATACGGAGAAGCTGTGGGGTCGTCATCCGTCTCAGATCTCTGCTGACTGGGGTGCTCAGCGCGTCAAGGGCCTGTCCATCATGAAGGTGCTGAAGAACGCGTTCCAGCGTCTGTCCGGTCACCGCTCCAAGGGGCAAGTGGAGACGAGTCTCATCGAGGAATTCTGGTATCCGAAGCTCGGCCCAGGTCAGCTGTGGACGACGGTCGAACAGCGTGTCGTCGCGATGGGCGGTCATGTGCTCACTGGCGCTCTCGTCGATCAGATCAACACAAAAGATGGCCATATCAGCTCGGTCACGTATCGGGATGCGGCGACTGGTCAGAATACCACGCTCGAGGCGGACGACTTTATCAGCTCGATGCCGCTCAAGGACTTGCTCGAAGCGTTCAACCGCTCTCAGACGCCAGCTCCGAAGGCGATGACAGATATTGCCGAGGGCTTGCCGTACCGCGACTTTGTGACGATCGGCCTGCTGTGCAAGCATTTGCTCCTGAAGAATGAGACGCAGACTCCGACGCTCGGTAATCCTCCAATTGTGCCGGATAACTGGATTTACGTGCAGGATCCGGGGTACAAGGTCGGTCGCATTCAGGTCTTCAATAATTGGAGCCCGTACCTCGTCAAGAATCCGGATGACAGCGTGTGGATCGGCCTCGAGTACTTCTGCACCGAGGGTGACGACTTCTGGTCGATGAGCGATGAGCAAGCCACAAAGTTCGCCATCTCCGAGATGATTCGCATGAAGGTCATTCGTTCTCAGGACGACGTCATCGACTCGCACCGTGAGCGCGTCAAGAAGGCGTATCCGGCGTACTTCGACACGTATAAGGACATTGACAAGCTGATTCACTGGCTCGATAGCTGGGGCAACTTGTACTGCGTCGGCCGCAATGGTCAGCACCGGTACAACAACATGGATCACTCGATGGCTACGGCCATGGAAGCGGTCAAGGATATTGAGACTGGTGCCACGTCAAAGAAGAACGTGTGGTCCGTCAACACGGAGAAGACGTATTCCGAGGAGAAGGATCAGTCGGCGGATCAGTCGAAAGACTAGTCAGCTGACAGCGTGCCAAAAATGTGGCACAAAGGGCGTGACGCACCTGTCACGTTCAAACCGTAAAATAAAAGCCTGTAAGTCGGGCTGGAAACTGCCGCAGAGGTTTTCAGCCATATGTCTACGCCCGTGTGGCGAGATCGGCTTGTCCAGAAGGAAATCTTTCTGGTCACAATGTCTGTCTGTTCTTTCGTGTAACGGGCAGTGATGAAGGGAGTGTTCTGCGGCAATCCTGGAGGTTTATTCATGGGTGCAGTTGAAGATTTTGAGGCCAAGCAGGTCGCAGCACGGAAGCTTTCTCTTCCTGATTTTCGTCCAGGTGACACGGTCACCGTCAATGTGAAGATCACCGAGGGTTCGCATACGCGTATTCAGGCTTTCACCGGTGTTGTCATTGCTCGTCAGGGCAAGAAGTATCGGGAGAGCTTCACTGTTCGCAAGGTCAGCTTTGGTGTGGGCGTTGAGCGTCAGTTCCCGGTTTACAGCCCGCGTATCGATTCGATCGAGCTGGTCAGCCACGGCCGTGTTCGTCGTGCCAAGCTGTACTATCTGCGCAATCGTCACGGCAAGGCTGCTCGTATTGCTGAGCGCCGTGTTGATAAGACCGATGCTTCCGCGCAGAAGTCTGAGTGAACTCTATTTATAAGGTTCTGCTATGAATGCCCGAGCAAATGAGAATTCTCACCTTGCCCGGGCATCCGTGTCTTCACATGTCTCGACGGCAGATGCCGGTCCACGGGCGAAACATCAGCGCAAACCGTGGGAGCCGACGCGTCATCCTGTCTCTCACCGTTCTGCTCGTTCATCTTTTCGAGAGATCGCTTTGGCTATTCTGATCCCGGTCATCCTCGTCATTCTGATACGCGTTTTTGTGGCAGACATTTACGTGATTCCGTCGGGGTCAATGCTCGACACGTTGCAAATTGGCGATCGAATTGTTGCGAGCAAAATTGAGGGCGAGCATCAGCCGATTCAGCGTGGGGATATCGTCGTTTTCAAAGATCCAGCGAATTGGCTCGGGCAAGAAGGTGGTCTCGGCGGATCATATCTTGTCAAGCGTGTGATTGGTTTGCCGGGGGATACGGTCTCGTGTGCTGGGAGTGGCGATCGCATCACTATCAACGGCCATTCGATTGACGAGACGAGCTATCTGCGCCCGGGTGTCAATCCGAGTGATTTCCCATTTTCTGTTCACGTTCCGCGTGGGATGGTGTTTGTGCTGGGGGATAACCGGTCGAATTCCGCGGATTCCCGGTATCATTTCACCGATTCGCATCACGGATTTGTCCCCATTTCGGATATTCGTGGAGTAGCACTGTTCACGTACTGGCCGATTTCGCATTGGCGCGGGCTCGGTCGTGACCCGGAGGTGTATGCGGGTGTGGGAGGAGTCCAGTCAGCGCGATGACTGTGATTTCACCTGATTGGACTCATGAGCTCGCACTCGTCAAAGCGGGTGCTGACGTCGTGCTCGGTTTTGATGAGGTCGGCCGTGGGGCACTGGCGGGACCGGTCATGGTAGGTTGCTCGGCATTTTTTGCCTCGCATATTCGGCAACTTGCCGCTTCCGAGAAGCCGATCCCACCGTTACTCCGTGATTCGAAGATGCTGACACCGGCTGAGCGTGAGCGACTGTTTACGCCATTGAGTCAGTGGGCAGACGCGTGGGCGATCGGCGCGAGCACAAATAAGGAAATCGACACGTGGGGAATCTCGCATGCGCTCGGTATTGCGGCTTTGCGAGCACTCGTGCAAGTCGAAGCGAAGCTGGCGGTGAAGCCAGGCACGTCAAGCACGGCGAGCACGGCGATCGCAGGAATTTTGGATGGACCATACGATTACATCACGCCGGCCAGCTCGACGTTGGATGCCCCGACGATCAGCGTGATGCCGTCGATGACAACTGTCGTCAAAGGGGATGCGCACTGTGCCACGGCCGCATGCGCGAGCTGCCTGGCAAAAGTGGTCCGAGATCGGCTCATGGTGCACTATGCGCACGATCCGAAATATCAGAAGTACGACTGGGCTGAGAACAAAGGGTATGGCACGAAAGCGCATCGGGCGGCAATTGCGAAGTTCGGACCGAGCGATTTGCACCGTCTTTCGTGGCATTTGACGGATTCTCGCGCGAAGTGATGTCAAGGCGCTCGTGAGCTGTGCGCTATGATCGCAGTGTGAACGCTCACTCATCGTTGACCCATCACGTGTCGATCGTGCAAGTTGCTCGGGCAGCCGGAGTCTCGTATCAGACCGTATCCCGTGTGATCAATCATTCTCCCAACGTTTCGGCAACCACGCGAGCGACGGTGCAAAAAGTGATCGATCAAATGGGCTATCGGCCGTCGAATTCTGCACGCACGCTTGCTGGTCATCACAGCAGGACGATCGGATTTATCGCGGGCGGCACGAATTATTACGGACCAATCTCCACGATGGAAGCGATCGAGTCGGTTGCACGCTCGCATGGACTCTTTTTGTCAGTCGCAATCCTCAAAGAGTCGGAGTACGAGCGCGGAGTGATGGAATCCGTGTGCAACAGCATGCTTGGCCAGGGCGTTGACGCAATGATTCTGCTGACCCCGACGCAAGACATGTTTCGGGCGGCGATTTCGGTGCACTTGCCTGTCCCGTCTGTGATTCTGACGTCCACATTGTTCGGCCTGTCAGCTCACGCGGTTGCTGCTCCAGGTCGTCATTTCTTGGGGATCGATCAGGCGAGTGGCTGTGAGGCGCTGTTTAAGGAACTGCGGCGTAACGGTCATTCGCGTTTTCTCGTGTTGAACGGCCCGCACGAGTGGGGTGATGCGGCAGTCCGGTTGGCGACATGGAAGCGACTGTGCGGCTCGAATTCAAGGAATCGCGTGACGGCACAGTTTGCGGACGTGCAGTCGTGGGATGCTCAAGATGCGTATCGCGTCTGTCGTCACATCATGCAAGGCATGTCAAGCTCGGATTACTCGGATGATCCATCGGCGTATCCCACGGCAATCGTGGCTTCCAATGATCTGCAGGCGCTCGCGGTGCTCAAGGCGTTGCACGATTGCGGGATTGACGTGCCGGGTCGTATCTCGGTTGCTGGATTTGATGATATGACCGGTTCTGATGTGTCGATTCCGGCTCTCACGACTGTGCGCCAAGACTTTTCTGAGCTCGGGGCGCAGGCGATGAAGACGATTTTGGCGACGTTGCATGTCCCCGAAAGTGCTGATACGGCGAGTGATCGTTCACGTGCTCTTGCCGCATCCGAAACACGCATTCAGCTTTTTAAACCGCACCTGATTCTTCGCCAGTCGGTTGCGGCACTTTAGCTTCTTATAGCGGATGAGACACGCGGTGATGTGCGTGCACTATACTGAGAATCAGAAATTGTGAGCGTTCACAATTGAGTCAGAAGTCAAAGGAGACGACATGACGGAAGATCACGATGCCGCCGCGGCGATCGAGCAGGGAAAGACGGCACTCGGCATTGAATTCGGATCCACGCGCATTAAGGCTGTCTTGATCGACGAGTCATATCGCGTCATTGCGCAAGGAGATCACGGCTGGGAGAACCATCTCGACAACGGAATTTGGACGTATCCGCTCTCAGAAGTGTGGTCGGGTCTGCAAGATGCGTATCACAAGCTGGCCCAGGACGTCTCCGATCGGTATCACGTCCAGCTCACGAAGATTGGCGTGATGGGCTTTTCCGCCATGATGCACGGATATCTGCCATTTGACGCGGATGGGAATTTGCTTGTCCCATTCCGCACATGGCGCAACACGATGACCGAAAAAGCGAGCCGTGCGCTGACGAAACTCTTTAACTACAACATTCCGCAGCGCTATTCCATCGCGCACTTCTATCAGGCGATTCTCAACGGGGAAGAACACGTTCCACACGTTGCCTTCCTCACCACGCTCGCCGGTTACGTTCACTGGCAGCTCACTGGCAAAAAGGTGCTGGGAATCGGGGACGCTTCTGGTATGTTCCCGATCGATCCGGTCACGCATACGTACAATGCGCACGATATCGCGGCATTTGATGCGATCGATGCCGTTCGTTCACTCGGCATTCACATTGAAAATCTGTTGCCAACGCCTCTGACAGCTGGATCCGATGCAGGAGTGCTGACCGCTCACGGCGCTCATTTGCTCGATCCGACGGGCACGTTGCAACCAGGTGCACGTCTCGCGCCTCCGGAAGGTGATGCGGGAACGGGCATGGTTGCCACGAATTCAGTTCGTCCGCGCACAGGAAATATCTCCGCTGGAACATCGATCTTCGGCATGGTTGTGCTCGAGAAACCGCTCAAATCCGCGCATCCGGAGGTCGATCCGGTTGCGACGCCGGCTGGAGACTTGGCGGGAATGAGCCATGCGAACAATTTCACGACCGATCTCAACGCGTGGGTGCATCTGTTCGGTCAGTTTGCTCAGGCTGCCGGCGTGAAGCTGTCGACGTCTGACTTGTTCCGCATTCTCTTCAACGCAGCCATCGATCCGAAAGCGGATCCAGACGGTGGCGGACTGCTCAACTACTGCCTGTACTCGGGTGAACCGCTCGTTGGCGTCGAGGAAGGTCGTCCGCTCTTCGCTCACAGCCCGACTACGCACATGAACCTCGCGAATTTCATGCGCGTCCAACTGTTCTCCGCGTTCAGCCCGGTGACAGTAGGCATGCGCGTGATGACCCACGACGAGGGAGTGCGAATCGATCGCCTCGTTGGGCACGGTGGTGTCTTCGCAACGCCGGTTGTCGCGCAAAAGTTACTGGCGGCAGCTGTTGACGCACCGATCACCGTTATGTCGACGGCGTCTGAAGGTGGACCGTGGGGAATGGCTGTTTTGGCGGATTATTTGCGTCACACGTCCGTTCCGCTCGCTGACTTCTTGGATACGCGCGTATTCAAGGACGTGAAGTCAACCACGATCGCTCCAGATCCAGCAGATGTGGCGGGCTTCGAGAAGTTCCTACAACGCTTTAACGCTGGCATGCCGGTTGAGAAGGCTGCAATTGCAGCTCTTCCTGAAGACGGTCAGTAAGGCAGAAACATCACAATCAAGCATCAGTATCAAGCATCACAATCACAGAAAGGAACAAGTCATGGCAGATCAAGCTCAGCACAAGACGCTGGCTGACTATTCTCCCGAGGTGCGCGCCGAAGTCAAGCAAGTGCGCGAGGTCGTGGCGAATCTTCACCAGCAGCTGCTCAAGTGGAATTTGGTCGTGTGGACGGCCGGTAACATCTCACAGCGCCTGCATTCCGCCGATCTCATGGTTATTAAGCCGTCGGGCGTCCGTTACGAGCACTTGACGCCAGAGTCCATGGTCGTCACCGATCTGAACGGCAATGTTGTCGACGGGCTCGCGGCTCCAAGTTCTGACACGCTTTCGCACGCGTACATTTACCGTCATATGCCGAATGTGTACGGCGTCGTGCACACGCATTCCACGTATGCGACGGCGTGGGGAGCGACCGGTCAGAACATTCCGTGCGGACTGACGATGATGGGCGATGAGTTCGGCGGACCAGTCCCGATTGGCCCATTTGAGTTGATCGGCTCGGAAGCAATTGGCAAGGGCGTTGTGGACACGCTCAAGAAGTATCCGCATTCGCCAGCTGTCATCATGCGTAACCACGGTCCGTTCACGATCGGCACGGATGCCGAGAACGCGGTGAAGGCTGCAGCAATGACGGAAGAGGTGGCACACACGATGTGGGCTGCC
The DNA here is from genome assembly GCA_903789525.1 of uncultured Aeriscardovia sp. GTDB lineage: Bacteria > Actinomycetota > Actinomycetes > Actinomycetales > Bifidobacteriaceae > Aeriscardovia. The sequence goes on along the minus strand of CAIFER010000001.1, from coordinate 851,918 downwards.
CGTCAGCTGGGAAAGATCATCGAGATCGACCCGGCTGATATCGCCAAGCTCAACGATCGCTATCAGAACGTCTACGGCCAGCACTGAACGTTTTGATCAAATTCAATGAAGAATAAGAACACAAAAATAGAGAAAGGTTCACTCATGGCATTTGAGGGAAAAGAAATTTGGTTCGCGGTCGGCTCGCAGGATCTGTACGGTCCTGAGGCTCTGCGCGAAGTGGCGCAGCAATCCAAGGACATCGTCGACACTCTCAACAAGTCAGACGATCTGCCGATCAAGATCACGCTCAAGCCAACGCTCAAGGATTCCGACTCGATCAAGAACTTCATGATCGATGCCAGCTCGCGTCCAGAAGTGCTCGGCGTGATCTGCTGGATGCACACTTTCAGCCCAGCGAAGATGTGGATTCGTGGACTGAGGGAGCTGCGTAAGCCGCTGTTGCAGCTGTCCACACAGCATCATTTCGAGATTCCATGGGATTCAATCGACATGGACTTCATGAATCTCAACCAGTCCGCTCACGGCGATCGCGAGTTCGGCTACATCCTCTCGAGGATGGGTATCCGCCGCAAGATCGTTTTCGGTCACTACACGGATCCAGAAGTCGCACGTCAGATCGGCGTGTGGGAGCGTGCGTGCGCAGGCTGGGATGCCGCCAATAACATGAAGGTCATGCGTTGGGGCGACAACATGCGCAACGTGGCTGTCACCGAAGGCGACAAGGTCATGGCCGAAGAGGTCTTCGGAACAGCGATCAACACGTGGACGTCCACGGAGCTGGAGCAGTGGGTCAACAAGGTGAAGAAGGAAGACGTCGAAGCAGTCATCGAGGAGTACAAGAAGCTGTACGACGTCGATCCAGTCCTGCTCAACGAGAAGTACGACAGTCTCTACTATGCAGCACAGGAAGAGGTCGGCATGAAGAACATGCTCGACCACTACGGCTGCGATGCGATGGTCGACAACTTCGAGGATCTGGCCGGTCTCAAGCAGCTTCCAGGCGTTGCGGCACAGCACCTCGTCCAGCTCGGCTATGGCTTCTCTGCTGAAGGCGACTGGAAGACTTCTATGCTCGTGCGCATCGGCCAAGTGATGGGCGAAGGTCTGCCAGGAGGCGCTTCACTCATGGAGGATTACTCCTACAACTTCGTGTCCGGCCGCGAAATGGATATGGGCTCTCACATGCTCGAGGTCTCACCGGCCCTGGGTAGCGCTGAAAAGCCACGCCTCGAGATCCATCCGCTCGGCATCGGTGGCAAGGCTGATCCGGTTCGCGTCGTCTTCACCGCCAAGGAGAAGAAGAACGTGCCGATGATCATCTTCACCGACCAGGGCGATCGGTTCCGCTTCACCATGCAGATGGTGGATCTCGATCATCCTGATGGCTCACTCAAGGTGCTGCCGACTGCACGTGCGATCTTCAAGCCGCGTCCAGATCTGCACACCGCCGTCAAGTGCTGGCTGCTCGCCGGTGGTGCACACCATACGTGTATGACCACGAACGTCGGCCGCGAAGAGTGGGAAGACTTCTGCCGTATCGCCGGCGTGGAGCTCAACACCATTGACGAGAACACGACGTTTGATTCATGGGTGCAGCGTCTGCGCACGAACGATATGTACTTCCACACCACCAACATTCCGTCGGTTGCGTGATCGTGAGCATATCAGAGCGGTCGGGCTTTCGGGCTCGGCCGCTGTGACCGGATGCGGAGGCGCACGATGGCAGGTGCTCACAGAATTGTTTTACTGACGGGTGCTACCGGCACAATGGGTCTTCCGACATTGCGTCGGCTTCTCAGCCACCCGGATCTGTTTAGCGTGCGCGTACTCTCAGCAGATACCCCACGTGATCGGAAGACTCTGGCTGAATTTTCCGATGCAGACAATCTTTCAATCGTGTGGGGTGATCTGCGCGATCGGCAGGCAGTCATCAGGGCGGTCCACGGATGCACGCTCGTCCTGCACGTCGCCGCACTTGTCTCTCCGCATGCTGATTATCATCCGGCGCTCGCGATGGCAGTCAATGCGGGCGGCACTCGCAACATCATCGAGGCGGTTCGGGCGAATTTGCAGACAGTTCCGCGGTGTGCGGTGGTCAACATTGGCACTGTTGCCGAGACTGGTGACCGTCATCCGCCCATCCACTGGGGACGTGTCGGCGACCCCATCAAGCCGAGCATGTTCGACTATTACGCTGTCTCCAAAGCGAGTGCCGAGCGAGAGGTCATCGAATCTGGCCTCCCCGAATGGGTTTCACTGCGGCAGACGGGGATCATGAGTCTGCAGATGTGCCGGATTCACGACCCGATTATCCTTCACAATCCGTTTGACAACGTTCTCGAATACGTTTCCGACCGTGATTCTGCGATTTTGCTCGAAAATCTTGCTGTTGCGGATGCGACCGGCGAGCTGTCACCGAGTTTTTGGCGGCACATTTACAACATCGGTGGAGGACCATCGTGTCGTGCTTCGGCCGCACAGCTGTATGGAGGAGCTTTCGCTCGTCTCGGGGTTCCGATTGGTACAGTTTTTGATCCGCGTTTGCAAGCGACTCGCAATTTTCACGGGCAGTATTATCTCGACTCCGATCGGCTGCAGTCGCTCTTCGGTTTCCAGCATGATTCTGTTGAGTACTTTTATCGCTGTTTTGAGAAGGTCTTTGCGCCGGCTGTGCGCTTGTATCACGTGCTCGGGAAGGTTGGTAGCGCGGTGATCGGTATGGGCTCGCATGTGCTCTTTCGGCATATCGCCTCCGGTTCGCGTGGGACGTTGCACTTCTTGCGTGCGAATATGCAGCCGCAAATCGAGGCGTATTGGGGTTCTCGGCAGGCGTGGTCTCGCATCCCGAAAAAGTATGAGGATCTGACGCACTTTACTCAGTGGAATCAGGTGGTGCCGATCGATCACGGGTGGGACGAAGATCATCCGGATCGCCTGGATCTCGCCGAAATGCGTCACGCTGCAGCCTTCCGCGGAGGGAAATGTGTCAGCCAATCGATGCTTCCTGCACCGGCGTGTTGGGATGTGCCGCTCGATTTCGTCTGTGCTTTCGGCCATTCGTTTCGGATGACGCCGCGATGTGTGCTCGAGGGTGGCTTCTGGTGCCCAGTTTGTGACGCACAAAGTTGGAATTACGGGCAACGAGCTCGACGTGATCCGTTCTTTGCACAAGTCTGGAATCCGCTGCACTCTCCAGATGAGGTGCGCGAATACCCGATGGTGTCGTCAAATCGTTGAAAATAGGACGTTTTGAGCGTCTGAATGTAGGAATTTTACACGGTCCAATGTAGGATTTTTACACTTCTCAATGTAGGTTTTATACACATTTGAATGTTGTTTTTGTACACCTATTGATGTCGTACACGCTGGTGAAAGAATTGCGCTGAATTGTCGTATCGTTGAGACGAGAGAAGTACGCATACACGTATTACGTGTGAAACGTATGACATGTATGACACGTATAACCATATGGCATGTATGGCAAAAGGAATGATGGCAATGGCGCAATCACGACAGATAGCACAACAAAAGCAGCAGACACAGCAGTCACAACCGGTAGCGCAACACACTGATTCGTTTGGAAATAGTAAGAATGGCAGAACTATCACTACTGTCCAGCACGTCGACAGCACAAATGGCGCGGCACCGGGCGTGAGCGCTTCCATCTACCGCGCTTCAGACACCGATGCTCACGGCGAGATCACCGCAATCTACGTGGAGTCGCGCAAGGCGAATGTTGCTCTTGCGCTCGCAGGTGAAGGCACAAATCTGCCGCACCTCCTGCATTGGGGTCGCGCTCTCGCTCATCCGAGCAGTGCGGTCAATCTCTTTGCCGCAGAGCATCCGCAGCGCGTCTCCGGTATGCTTGACGAGACCGCTTTGCCATCAATCCTGCCCACGCAGTCAGAGTCGTGGATCGGCTCCTCGCGCTTCATCGCCCGTCGCGGTGGAGTCGAGCAGTTCATGAACTTTAGCGTTGAGTCCGTTGCAGTCTCCGCTATCACTTCCAGCACGTCTGCTGATGAGGACGGTGATACAGCCGCTCACGTCCAGAACGCTTCCGGTGACTTCCATGATGACTTCCGTGACGACACCCTTGGCATGAGCGGTGGCGTCCAGGCCGTGGTCATCGCCTCCGATCGCGATCATCACGTGTGTATTCGGTGGGTTCTCCAGCTTTCACCTGCTGGTTTAGCTCGTCAGGCGCTCGCCGTCATTAACGATGGCAACGATGAAAACGATGGCAAAGATTGCAACGATAGCGCTCCTCTGAGCGTCGATCGCGTGGAGCTCGGATATCCTCTTCCGGCTCAGGCAACCGAAATCCTCTCGACAACCGGCCATCATCTGCACGAGCGCCGTCCACAGCGCCAGCGCCTGACCATCGGCCGTTTCGAGAAGAAGTCGATGGTCGGGCGACCGGACTTCGACAACACACTTTTCCTCGCTGCCGGTGTCCCCGGTTTCGGCTTTGAGCACGGACGAGTGTACGTCACGCACCTCGGCTGGTCCGGCAATCAGGTGATGAGTGCCGAGCGCTTGCCGTATACGCAAGGGCTGCTCGGCGGTGGCGAATTGTTGTACGGTGGCGAGGTCACTCTCCAGCACAACGAGTCGTACACCACGCCATGGCTATACGGGTCATGTGGCGATGGTCTCAACGAAGTTTCGGCTCGCTTCCACACTTTCGTGCGCGCGTGCCACCCGAATCTCACCACAAAACCGCGCCCGGTACTGCTCAATACGTGGGAAGCCGTCTACTTCGAGCATTCGTATGATAAGCTCGCTGCGCTTGCTGATAAGGCGGCTGCCACGGGTGTGGAGCGTTTCGTCGTCGATGATGGGTGGTTTAGTTCCCGTCGCAACGATTTTTCGGGATTGGGTGATTGGCAGGTCTCCCAGCAAGTTTGGCCTGATGGTCCGAAGTCACTCAAGGCTCTTGCCGATCACGTGCACGAAGATGGCATGGAGTTCGGTCTGTGGTTTGAGCCGGAGATGATCAACCCTGATTCTGACACCGCGCGTGCTCACCCGGATTGGATTCTCGCCGCTGATACCAAGGGCCGCTTGCCGATGGAAGGCCGTCACCAGCAGGTCATTGACCTGACCAACCCACAGGCGTGGGACTACATTCATTCTGAGATGGACGGACTCGTCTCTGATCTCGGCATCGATTACATCAAGTGGGATCACAACAAGATCGTCACCGAGCCGGTCTCTCTTCGCTCTGGTCTCCCGGCCGTGCACAAGCAAGTCGCTGCGGTGTACCGTCTCATTGCCCGTCTCAAAGCGGATCACCCGGGCCTCGAGATTGAGAGCTGCAGTTCCGGCGGCGGACGCATCGATCTCGGCATCCTGCGTTACGCCGACCGCGTGTGGGTTTCCGACTGCGTGGATCCGGTCGAGCGCGAGATCAATCAGCGTTACGATTCGGTCGTCGTCCCGCCGGAAATGCTCGGCGAACACGTGGGCAAATCTCCTGCAGATTCGACTGGTCGCGCGACTGACCTCTCTCTGCGTGCTGCCATGGCTTTCTTCGGTCATTTGGGCATTGAGTGGGACTTGATGACGGTTCCGCAGGATCAGATTGATGCCCTGCGCGTGTGGATCGATGAATATAAGAGGAATCGTGCCTTGTTCGAGCATGGCCTGACTGTCCACGCTGATGTTGCCGATTCGATGGACCCATCCGGCTATGTTGACGGAATCGTGGCACAGGACCGGTCGCATGGAGTGTTCCGTTACACTCAGCTGACGATGAGCCGCTCGTATCCGGCCGCGCCGATTCACCTGCCTGGTCTTGACCCACGCGCTCTCTATCGAGTGACACCTCTGGCGGCAAATCGCGACTTGACAGGTATCAATACTGGCCAGTCACCGCTGCTGTGGTGGGAGAACGGTGCTGTCCTCGACGGAGAGGCACTGAACACCTATGGCGTGCGTCCGCCGCAGATCAATCCTGCCCATGCGGTCATGATCGTGGCAGAAAAGTTAGAAAGCTAACGAGAAGGCTAAGTCGGTCATCAGCCTGCGGATCGAGTTCGGTTTAAAAACGGGAGCGATCGGTAGGCCGAACGGCAGACCTCCGCGCGCCATCACGCGGCTGCATGCCCGAAGGAATCGCTGGAGTGGCGAGAAAGCCATTTTCCATGGGGGGGGGTCAGAAGACTCTGTTGCCGTAAGAAAGCTTCCACAAATTTTTCTTTGCGTGAGCGACTAATGGCGAGTTTGGCACCGGTGTCCAGCACGCAAATTTTGCTGTCGATGGCACGCACCCGGCTCATGTTGACGAGGTAATACGAGTTAATGCGGTAGAAACCGTAGGGTTCAAGCCGTTCTTGCAGTGCCGAGAGGGTAGTGGTCACTGCAATATCTTTCTCATCGCTGTGCACGGTAATGCGATGGTGTGCCGATTCAATGTAAGAGATGGAGCGCAGCGGCACCCGATAATACGAAGATTCCTCGTGCAGAAGAATCGTTGGCCTCTCACGATGGAGAACGGTTCGCAGAGCCTTGCTGAATTCAGCGTTGAATTCGGTGGCCGAAAGTGGTTTAAGGAGATAAGAGAAGGCGTTGACCTGGTAGCCATTGATCGCAAACTTGGGAGAGGATGCAACGAACAAGATGAGGCAATTCGGGTCAAAAAGCCGTATCCGCTGAGCGACCTCAATGCCGCTATAGTCATGCATCACCACATCTGAGACCACGATGTCATATTGAGCGGTGAATTTTTGCAGAAACATTGCAGAGGAATTGAACAAATCTACTTCAATTGTCTCACCGTGTTCTTTCCCACACGAACGGATCAGGTTTGCCTCCGTGCGGCAGAACGCGGGATCATCGTCTACTACTGCTACGCGAATCCCCATCGTTCGCCTCAACCTCCGTCAGTTTCCTGGCTTTCGGAAGGCTTCTCTTTACGTGAGAGCCCCTCGAATTATTGCAAACTAGGTCTTTTTTTGTGTCGTATACCGCCGCAGTTCTGTTGAATTGAGCCCAACTCCAGAACTGCACCTATTAGTTATTTTTATAAAGAATGTCTGATGGAAAATCGACACGTGTGTAAACATTGTTGATGATTTGACGTTTATGACGCATGTTTGGCAGAAATATGCGTCAAAAATATCCGTTTATGAACGACCTGTTTTGTGATTGCGATCTATCCGTTTCAATAGGAATTGACAGTTTTCTGAAATATGTTTCGCGGAGAGAGAGCGACCATGAGGAAGACAATCGCAAAGGTAACAGGTCTGGTAGCGGCCTGCGTCTGCGTTTTCGCCATGATTCTGGTTTCTTTCATTGTCCCGCGGAGTGCTGCAGCTGATGATGGTACTTTCTCAACCGGTTTCACCGTTCCTAGCTTCTGCGGCAAGAACAACGTTATTATGCTGACTTCAACGGGCCAGGTGTATCAAGTTTTTACCCCACAGCCGCAACTTTCTGCCACAGGGAATGTTGGGGAATTCGGCGGTCACGTTTCTGGTGCATGTATGTTCCCATTGCCATATCTGCCGATGTGGGATCCTAGGGTAACGTACACTTTTGATGCTCTTGCCTCAGATAATAAGACAGGCGATCTGTGGGCTGTCATTAATACGGGTACCGGTAATTCTATAAAAATGCAGGCGTGGAGACTGACAAAGGCTGATCGCATCAGGTACGCAAACTATCCAAATCCATACAACAGTGTTATGACTTATTGGAAGCGTGTTAATCAGCCTATGCCTATCGGCAACGGAATGGCCACAGGCGGTGCCGTTGATAAGGCAAATGGCGATTACTACATCGCGGTCGTCCACCCCAATAATGGCTCGAGTTCGGGTTCGAGTGTTGATTTCTATGCGTCGAATGGTGGTGATCCACAGCGCAAGGGTACGCTTTACTTGTCAAACGATACCCGACCGTCAAACAACCAGAACAGCGATATCGAGTTTGATGATCAAGGAAATATGACGCTCGTTCTCAGCTGGATCTCGACAGGTACTGTAACGGCTGGGACTTCACGGACAGGTACTCGTTACGTTCGCCGTATCCATATTCCTGCGGCCAATGTGCAGAATCGCTCATTTAGGCCTGACAGCGACACGATGGTGGATACAAGTAAGTTGGCTATTAAGTGGCATCCTGATCATGGTTATTGGAATGGTGAGGTCACCGGCATCGGTTCAAACGGTTCATCGAGTGGTTTAGCAGTTTCGCTCCTTAATCATGATAAGGGGTTGAGCAATAAGTCGCTGTACATCATGCCATCCGGTGGGGGATTGAATTCAATATTCACCACTCCGGATTATCCGCTGTACAAGATTCAAGGTCCGGCCGAGAACAGGACAGGGGTTCTGGTGAATCAGAGTCTCTGGGGCGACGGAAGTTCTGAAGCACTGACTGGCTCCGTTTCTGCAGGAGACGGCTTCCCTGGAGGAGTACACAAATTCCTTGATGGTGAGATCACCGATCTGGCCTCGATCGGCGTATTGATGCGGGCGGGGATTTGACGCAGATCAGCGGTGTGGAACACGTACCTCAAACTGCTTTGCCAAGCTCAATTGACGGCATCAACCCGCTGCTCGCCGGTCACAACGGTCAGACGGACGATCCTGTGTTCGATGATCTTCCGAAAGTCAAAGTAGGCAACACGTTTTATATCGACATGCTGGGCCAGGAACTCGTCTATCGCGTAGACAAAATCAGCACTGTGCGCCCCAACGATGTCAACGGAATACGGGGTTATAGCGGCAAGCATTATGCCACGCTCATGACGTGTACGCCGCGGTATGTCAACTCGTTTAGGCTGCTGGTGCGCGGTCGGCTTGTGGCAGTGAAAGATCTGACGACCGGTGCTGTTGCTTCAATGTTGCAGGCCATGATGCCGGTAATCAGTACGCTCGCGGTGGGGGTCGTATATGCGTGCGTGATCATTGCCCTCGTACGCGGCCAGCTTGCCGATCCGCTCAGTGCCCCGATCATCGTTGCAATACGTGATGAGGCAGGGGAGGTGCAGCGATGAGGGATGCGGCGATGAGGGATGCGACGATGAGAGCGAAAGTAAAGGAGTCTGCTACAGCGGCCACGTCAGTCGCTTCCAAAGCCAAAACCGTTGCCAAGACCGATACCAAGACCGATACCAAGCCCAACGCCGATGCCCCGATGAAGGGAAGCGAGCACGGCAAAGCCCATCGTTTCGACTGGCACACTCTCATCGAGGTAGTCGCCTTCCTCGTCGGCCTGGGGATTTTCCTATACCCGCTCATCGCTAGTTACGTCAACTATTCTCAGCAGAGCCGCGCGATCGACAACTACGATGCCATCGTCAACCGGCTGTCACCTGCCCAGCGCGAAAAAATGTGGCGTGACGCCAAGGAGTACGATGTCGAACTCGGTCGCCCTCACCTGCGCGATCCGTTCAGCACCAGTTCGCTCCGCGCCCCACTTAATCGTTACTGGAAGACGCTTGATGTGGACGGTCACGGCATGATGGCGTATGTCGAGATCCCGAAGATCCACGTGGAGCTGCCGGTCTACCACGGGACGTCAGACGCAGTGCTCGCCAAGGGGACCGGTCACATCGCCACCACTCACTTACCGACCAATAACAGGACTATTCATTCGGTCATCGCCGGACACACAGGACTTGTCGGCCATATCTTCTTCGACAACCTCACGCAGATGAAGAAGGGCGATACGTTCCAGATTCGTGTGCTCACGCACCGGCTAACGTACCGCGTCGACAGCATTACCGTGATTTGGCCGACCCAAGTTCAAGCACTTCAGCCGGTGCAGGGCAAGAATTACGTCACGCTGCTCACGTGTACACCGTACGGCGTCAACGACCATCGTCTCCTCGTGCGTGGGCGTTACATTGGTGAGGCGAAACCGATGACGCAACCGCATGGCTTGCCGCGATGGTTCCTGTGGCTGTTCCTGCTGATGACGCTACTGTGCGTGCTCGCCGAGATGCTGTGCCGCCGCCGTCGCAATAAGGACAAGAGGTTGCTCGCTGACGATGAGCCTGACGCCGCGAATTCTACTGCTGGTGCTATCGCCCAGGCGGATGCTGTTTCTGCTCGTGCGGATGCTAGTGGTAGTGCTAACGATGGGCGACTGAACAAACGTCACCTGCGTCGGCAGATGCGCTGGCTGGAGTTTGGCATCTGGGTGTTCAGCCTTGCGGCGCTGTTCTTCGCGTGGGCGAGTTTCGCGATGATGATGCGCACCGGATTCCTCCCGGCATTCGATCTCGGTTACTCGTGGTTCGACACCCACATCGCTCCATGGTTTGGTATCACGGGGATGAAATCTCTGAGTATGCCGCTCAATTCGCCGATCACGTTCTAAGGTTTTCCTCGTGGTTTCCCCCGTGTGACTTATGTAACGCGCAGACCTTGAGGTAAAAAGGACGTATGGAACAGACGTCACACAATGGCTCGACGATGAGCCCACACGCAACAGGAAATCACGAAACAGAAAACCAATCCCAGACAGCACACCCCACTCACACAGTCAAAGACCTGTCGAAAGGTAAGATCTGGGCGTTCGCCGTTGGACAGTTCGGCTGGGCGCTCCTGTCCGGCATCATCTCCAACTGGCTCGTTTACTTCTATCAGCCGGACCAATCCGCTATCAAATCCGGTCAGACCGTCTTTGTTCCGCAAGGGCTTGTGATTCTCGGATTCATGACCGTTATCGGCGCGATCACCGCTTCCGCACGTCTGCTCGATGCTTTCGTCGACCCGGCTGTCGCCTCTCTTTCCGATCGATCGACTGCGAAGGCTGGCCGCCGTTTCCCGTTCCTCAAGTGGGCAGCAGCACCTCTGGCGGCTGTCACCCTGCTCGTCTTCTTCTCGCCGGTCAACAAGACGAGCTGGATTAACGTGATCGTCCTGTGGATCCTCGTTTTCGCCTATTACGTGGCGCTCTCGTTCTACTGCACGCCGTACAACGCGCTCATCGCTGAACTCGGTCACAGCCAGGGCCAGCAGTTGAGCATTTCGACCGCGATTTCCTTCACTTTCATCGCTGGCACTGCGATCGCTTACGCTGGACCGGTTATTTGGACTCCGCTCGCAGGCGTGATGGGACGCGTCCCGGCTATTCGTTTGACATTTGCGCTGTTCGCCGTGATCGCCTTCGTCTGCATGGAGGTTCCGGTCTGGACGATCAACGAGCGCGATTACGTTGATTCCAAGCCGACGCAGGAGACGGCGATGCGCTCGCTCGGTCAGACGTTCGCCGACGGTCAGTTCCGCACATTCGTTCTGTCCGATATCGTCTACTGGATTGCCATTACAAGCTTCCAGACGGGTTTGCCGTTCTTCGTGACGAGCCTGCTCAAGCTGCCGGAGTCTGATTCGACGCTCCTGTTCGTGCTCATGACCGCGTGCTCAGTGGCGTGTTACCCGCTCGTCAACCATTTGGCGCGCGTGTTCTCTAAGAAGAACCTCATGCTCATCGGCTTTGCTGTGTTTACGCTCGCTTACGTGTTTACCGCTGTGATCGGCTTCCCGGGTGTTCCGTCGCTCGTGCAAGGCGTGATCCTTGCTGTTGTGTGCGCGTTCCCGATGGCTGTCTTCGGAATTCTGCCGCAGACTGTTGTCGCTGATATTGCTGTCGCTAGCTCGGTGACGACCGGCCAAGACCGTCAGGGGATGTTCTACGCGGCTCGTACGTTTACGATGAAGCTCGGTCAGTCGCTCGCAATGCTGCTCTTCACCGCGCTGTCGACGGTGGCAGTGGCAACAGGCGGTGGCTATCGTCTGGCAGCTGGCGTGGACGCGGTGCTGTGCTTGGCCGGCGGAATTATCTTCGCGTTCTACAACGAACGGAAGATCAACGGCGTGCTGAAGTCCGCCAAGAAGGCGTGATATAAGAGCATTTTTGCGACACGTAATAGACACTAAAGCGGAAAGAGATCAACGAGTACAGTTCTCTTGAGCGTGTGGATAACGATCATAAACGAATTGCTTATGGCATTAACATATTCTCAATGAGAATGTCGAGTGGTTGAGATCTCTTTCCGCCTGATAAATGCGATTATTTAGGCTATATCAGTCTAAAGGAGTCATCGTCGACCTTTTAATTCAATAATCGGTAATTGTTCTTTTGTGGTGTGTTATCAATGAAATACTAGCGATTCCTAAAAGCATAAAGATAATACTGCCCATAATTCCAACTACTTTCATTCCTGTTGCAGGTAAATTCTGTCGGAGCTGTGTGCCGCTGGCAGAATGCCGACCTTTAACTTTCTGAGCAAAAGATTTCTCAGTTGGGTATGTGGCCCTTGCTGGATTGTTATGCGATTTGGCGTTGGAAGAATCAGCAGGGACGAGAGTTAATGGAACATAAGGGACTATCGCTCGAGAATGCTGCAGGCTCAGAGCATCGGCTTGACTAACCGAACCAGAGATGATGTCGATTGCATTGGTATCGGTTGTATCGCTATCGTAAGGGGAATGGTCAAGAACATGACCTTTACCGCCACCGAACCTGAACTGATGGATGAAGCTAGGGCATCCTTCCTTCCCATTCCAACAATCACTGCTGAAAACTGGACGCACGTTTCCAACGCCTTCAGTATCCTCGCTACTACTAAATAGAGAAACTTGGTAGTCACAGTCTCGAATATCCAAGGGTTTGAGAGATTCCTGGGGCACAGAGACAATGATTTTTCCTTCTGGAAGAACAGTCAGACTTGCAGATGCAATTCTTTTTAACGTCGGATTGTATACTCCAGTAGCGTACTGTGATCCATCATTTCTTCCATCGGCAACGATTGCTCGGTACCATGCACCAGCAGCAAAAGTATTTGTTCCGGGGAGTAGCGCTGTAGTTTGTGCCGTTTGAGATGCGGAATGAGACTTTTTGAGATATATGTTGAGCCTCTGTGTGCTCATCCCATTCCCTCCCCATGGATTCGAAATGGGCCCCGCAACGGATGTGACAAAACGTACCTTTGATCCATCTGTGTAGACGTCCATGCCTGTCAGGTCGAAGCTTCCTTTCGAGAAAGCACCATCAGTAGGGTAGGTGTAATCGCCGGGACCATTATCGTCACCTTTGGGGTCTGTCAGAGATCCAATTTTTGTCCCGTACGAGTAAACGGTAAATCTTTTAACAGTCATTGAACCGCTCCGTGAAAGAGATACAATTCTTATTGAATTGCTCAGTTCAGGCAGTGGGATAACTATACGGAATATGCCGTTTTTGATCTTTTCGTCGATTGAAGGATGATTGTTGACACTGACAGTGAGTCGCACTCCAGAGGTAGATCCTGATACTGCAATTTTACGAGTTGTTGAAGTTTTATGGTCGGTGATCCCTGTGAGATTGAGTTTTGGTGCCGCCTCATGAGATTGACCGTCGGCAGTTGCATCCCAGTTGTCCCAAAGACTGCCATCGAAATTGAGCCTACCTAATTCTGAAGAAGCCCAATTATCTCCTGCTTTCAGGATAGGTTCTGAACCGATAGTGTAGTTGTGCAGAAGAAGTCCTTTATTGTTGCGTATGCGTCCGATAGAAACTTTCTTTCCGTTTTTATCTGTTAATGCAGTAAATCTACTGTATTGGGAGGGAATATCGAGTTTATTCCATGCGTCAATGTGAAGTCCATCTATTTTGATGTTCTCCATGTTTTGAAGTGCATAAATTCTAAGGGCACAGTTAACCATTCCCTCAACGTTCGTATCAGTGATAGTCAGGTTTTGATACTTCTTCGTGGTATCAGCTGTGTCTGTTGCACTCATATTGAGATAACTCGAAGCGGAGTTGATGACACAAGTGTTATATTTCTCGTCTTTCCAATACATACGATTATGAATTACATCGGTGTGAGTGACAGAAACATTAGATACTTCTCTCGGTGACCAGCCCCACTGGATCACTGGACCGTTTTCGTCTTTCCATACAACTGTGTTGTTGATGGAGACATTTGAGTGATATAACTTCAGCACGTCATCATTGGAATGGAAGAATGTATCATCGACGGTGCTCCCGGAGTATGGTTCGATTCCATCTGTTTGCCAATACCATGCTCCGACTTGTTGGTAATCCTTCACTGTCATAGAAAATGTGTTTTCATTTCCGTACACGACGAAAGAATGATATGGCGGATTCGCCACGGTGATTCCCTGAAGGTCAAGATGCTGTTGCTCATTTGAAGAAGAGAAACGCAACATCATGACACAAGAAGCATAGCAATCGCTTTTTCCTGCGGCTATATGGTGATAACCGTTAGATGTGTCAGACTCATATGGATATTGTTCTCCAGAAAGAATTCCATAACCTGTTACCTTGTAGGACGACTGAGTATTACCCATGAATTGGAGTGCACCCTTCACATATGCTCCAGGTGCAAGGTAAACCCAGCGGACGCGTTTAGGGAGACGTGCATGGGATGAACTAGTCATCCAATAAGTTCCAGGTTTGAAATAAATGATATCTGCATCCACTGTTGACAGTCCGGTGACTTTTCCCTCCGGAGGATAATATATTTTGCCTGAATTTGGAGAAGGAATCAATTGAGCAGCTGCTGTCCTTGTTAAGAGAGGTTCTGCAAAGATTAACAATGCATGCTGCGGTTCTTTGTCAATTAAACGAGCTTGAGATGAGGGGTGAGTAGTCAAAGATCCAGAGACGCCTTCCATAGTGTTGTAGACGTTCATCTGTTCAGAATCGAACTCTACAGAGAATCGTTGCCCATGCGGCGAGTATGGTACTCTGATCGCTACTGTGTTGCGATTAACAAGGCGAATTGGAAAAAGATCTTTTGATGGTCGAATATGAACGTTCGAGGCAGAAGAGATAGTCCTCGTCCCATCAGTCAAATGAATGTAGATCCATGAATCTTTTGAATACTCAAAAGTGCTCCATGACATATTTTGACCACTGCTAGAAGCGAATTCAGCACCGTCCTGATCTGAATACCCTTCTTTAATTGAGCCATTACGCGGAATACTCATGTACGTGAATGAATCATATCGATTGCCGCTTGGAGAATTGGTGGAGTCAGATGCCGTAGAAACTTGTGTTGTATAGAATGGCGACTCTCGTACTTCATCATCCTGAATAGGACCGGTAGGATTCTTCACTCCATTGTTTTGCCACCACGTCTTTAAAAATGCCGTATCTGCAGTGTGAACGCTTGTAGTTGAAGAGTTCTCGCTGGAAGGAGCCTGTTCAGCACAAACAGGGTTAATGAATGAGAACAAAGACAGAATAGCTGCTGAGGCAGCAACTATATGGCTGATACGCCTCAAGCGCTTTATTGAGTCCATGATATTTCCTCCTTGAAATATATCCGCATAGCGACTGAAGTTATTGTTTCTCGTCTCTGAGAGGTAGCTTCAATACGGATATATCAAGGATAGTTCAACGAAATAAAAACGTAAATATTCGTTTAATGTGATGTAAATTTACGCTTATCAATTCGGACGTTGTTTTATTGCATCTATTGTTTTTGAGATCGCGGAGCGGGACCGGTTGATTCTCGCACAATGAGCTCAGGTGTATAAGTAACTACGTCCTTTCTACTTCCGGACGGCATACGTTCTCTGAGCAACCTTAAACCATGAACAAGGGCTTGACTCAGCATTGATACTGGCTGTCTGACGGTCGTGAGAGCCGGTGTCACATCTGTCAGGAGAGGAGAATCATCATATCCGATGACAGAAAGATCTTGAGGGACAGATTTACCCATAGCATGAGCAGCATGGAGCGCTCCAATAGCTAGCTGATCATTCGCGCACAAAATAGCCGTAGCACCGTTTGCGATGAGCTCTTGTGCTGCAAGTTGTCCTGAGCCAATTCCATAGGTTGTCCATTGTGTCAGTAATGAGGGGTGAACAATGCCCTCTTTTTTAAAGTAAGCGAGAGCAGAGTGGTATTTCGTCATTGTTGGATAGTGTGCACGATCTCCCATTAAAAGCCCTATTTTGCGATGGCCAAGATCACAGAGATGTTTGAGAGCCATTTCTGTTGCCTGTGAATCATTTGTTTCCGCATAAAATCCCGGCTGATCATGAGATGAGGCATTGAGAAAAGCGAGAGGAATGTTACGGTCTACAAGTGGCTGATAAATCGTGTGATCCATGCGAGCGTTGTCATAATGCCCAGCGAGGAAAATCACTCCATCAAGAGGGAATTGCGTGACCATTTTCAGATATGTTTCTTCTGTTTGACCGCCGAGCGTATACACACAGAGCACAGGGAGCTCTTGTTCCTGCGCAAGGAGGGTGGTGATCGTTGTGACGAATGTGGGAAAGATCGGATTTGACAGATCCGGAGTAACGAGAGCTACGAGACGACATCCAGTTGTATTTGAAGTGAGCTGAATTCCTAGTTGTTTGATCGTTTCAAGTACGGTCTGGCGGGTTTTAGCAGAAACGCCGGGCTTGTTGTTAATTGCTCGCGAAACCGTTGCGGGACTTACGCCGATCTTCTTAGCAACATTTACCAGACTCGCCGTCATGAGGCCTCAATTCCTTGTTCTTTGTTGGATTCATCTTTCCAATAATCGTATTGCATATCGGCATCTTTTCTTTCGCCGGTTAGCAAACTCGAACTATTCAGAAGCTATTGCCAATTACTCACTAGCGTAACAAAACAGATCATAAAACGTAAATTTGCGTAAATCTTGCGTTTGTGTTACATTTTTCGTAAGAAATCCAGAAGATCATTCTTTCGCCGGATTTCCGAATGATTCATGGAGGATTTTCAAGGAGGAAGATTCCAATGAAACATTTCGTTCGTTGGCAGGTGGCAGGTGCAGCTATCTGCGCTATTGGTATGGCGCTTGCTGGATGCGGATCTAGCTCAGCTATGCAGAATGGCAAACCTGTCGTCACGGTGATGGTTGTGAAGGATGCCCGTACACAAAAGATTTCAACATTGCCATGGGCTAAGCAGCTTGCCGCCAAGTGCAAGTGCGTTATCAAGTGGCAAGAGGCTACAGACGATGCATGGAATAATCAGAAGAAGGCCTCTCTTGCTGCTGGCGAGGTCCCAGATGTGACTATTAATGGCTTCGGTTCCGGAGACATGAGCCAGTACGGGAGCATGTTCCTTGATCTCAAGCCTGAGCTGAAGAACATGCCAAACGTCTCCAAGATGTTTAAGGCTGATCCGTATTCGAAGACAATTTCAATGACAACAGATGGCAAAATCCTAGGAACTCCGTCTGTAGCACGTCCGCTTAATGCGCGCACATCAAATCATCTTTTCATTAATAAGGTATGGCTTGACAAGCTAGGTCTGAAAGTTCCTACGACGTGGGACGAGTTTGAAGCGGATATGAAAGCGTTCAAGACGCAAGATCCGAATGGAAATGGCAAGCATGATGAGATTCCATTTGATTTCAACTCGCCAAATACAGACGGATTTGGTCTCTTTGAGCCGAATGTCTTCCTCTCCAGTTTCGGTATCGTCGTTCCGAGTAGCGCATACGGCCTGTATGTTCAGAACGGAAAAGTGAAAACTTACTTCACCGATACGCGTTATCGCCAGCTTATCCAGTGGCTGCATCGCATGTGGAGTGAAAACCTTATCTCAAGTGAGGCATTTACTCATGATTGGTCGAAGTACGAGGCAACCGCGAAAGGTGACGGCAAAACGGCTCGTGTTGGCGCAACAATCATGTGGACTCCGTCTGATATCTTCGGCTCGGAATTAGGCAAGCAGTACGTCACTGTTCCGTCTCTGAAATATAGCGCAACTCAAACTGTCAAACCTGTGTGGTCGTATACCGGCGATGGAGGTGCCTATAACCCCGATAAGGTGGTTATTTCAGCGAAGGTGGCAAACAAGGCTGCAGCTCTGAAGCTTGTTGACGATCTTTATAGCCCTGATATGTCTGTTCAAACTCGTTTCGGCTCGTTTGGCACGTGCGTTAAGAAGAATGGGCAGAACGATTACACCATTCTTCCGCCAGCCGATAAGACGAAGAATGCTTCTGATTGGCAATTTGAAAACTCGTTGGGTGATCGTGCTCCAGCCTGGATCGACAATAGCATGAAGCTCAATTTGCCGCCGGAACAGACAGAAGTTCAGCCAGTCGATCACGTTTATAACAACGATTTTAAGAACGTCAACTTTAATACTGATGTCCTTTATTCGAATATGCCACAAACGACTGATGAGACCAACACAATGAATAAGAACGCCACTGGTATTACGCAGTATGCGATGAGCTCATTTGCAACATGGGTTACTAAAGGTGGCGTTGAAAAAGGTTGGGACAATTACGTAAAGAAGCTCAACCAGAATAAGATCGGTGAGCAGGTTCGTATTGAGCAGAAGATTTACGACCGCTTCAACGGAGATCTGAAGAAGAGTGGCGTCAACCTCACCAAGATTCTCAACTGGTGATGCCAATGGATTAGTAATTTATTTACGCTTCATCTTTGTTCTCTTTCCTACCCCATAATGGGCCGAATGACAGCACGGTCATGTGCCATCATCTGGCCCAGTATGAGAGAGGCATGAGATTTGTTGAAAATGTGTCCTCCCACAATAAGCATCCTGATTTTGAGAAGGCTACTGATATGACTGATAGTCAAAGGGCAATGCTGCCTGATTCTATTCGTACGAATGGTGCAACTCCTAATCCGTGGTGGGCAAATGCAGTCGTCTACCAGATTTATCCGCGCAGTTTCCAAGATTCGAATAATGATGGCATAGGCGATTTGAAGGGAATCGAGAAAAGGTTACCTTATCTAGCCTCTCTCGGAGTAGACGTCCTTTGGCTTTCTCCTGTCTATAAGTCTCCACAAGACGACAACGGCTATGACATCTCTAATTATGAGCAGATTGATCCGTTGTTTGGCTCGATGGATGATATGGATTCTCTCCTCGCTCATGCTCATCAGCTTGGTTTACGCGTCGTCATGGATTTAGTAGTGAACCATACTTCAGACGAGCATCCTTGGTTCCAGGCATCCCGCAACAAAACTGATCCTCATTCGGACTGGTATTGGTGGCGTCCTGCTCGTCCTGGACATGTACCAGGAACACCAGGAGCCGAACCTAACAAGTGGGGAAGTACTTTTGGCGGTTCAGCGTGGACGTACGATCCCAAGAGAGGTGAATATTATCTTCATACTTTCTCCCGCAAGCAACCTGATCTGAACTGGGAAAATCCAGAGGTCCGCAAAGCTGTCTACCGCATGATGAATTGGTGGATGGATCGCGGTATCGACGGATTCCGTATGGATGTGATCACTCTGATCTCTAAAACTGTGGACAGCAATGGAAAGCTACCAGGGGAAGTAGGTTCACAGATCAAAGATCTGCCTGCAGGTGAAGAAGGCTATTCGAGCCCATGGCCTTTTAGCATGGACGGCCCACGTCTAGATGAATACCTTCGTGAGATGCGCACAGCTGTATTCTCTGGTCGTCATGGATACATGACTGTCGGTGAAGGACAGGGGATTTCTCCTACCCGAAACTCTGCGATTACTGATCCAAAGAACCATGAGCTGGACATGCTGTTTCTATTCGATCATGTCAGCTGTGATCAAGACGGAGCCAAATGGAATATGAAGCCATTAAAGCTCACACGTCTGAAGAAAGCTATGAATGGTGAGCAGCAAGCAGTCAGCGGCAGGGGCTGGGCAAGTCTCTACTTCAACAACCACGATCAACCCCGTAGCGTCTCGCGGTGGGGTGACGATAGTTCATCTCAGACGCGCACTCGTTCGGCTAAAGCGCTTGCTTTACTCCTTCATCTTCACCGGGGGACACCATACATCTACCAAGGCGAAGAACTGGGAATGACAAATGCGCACTTTACTCGTTTGGATCAGTATCGTGACATTGAATCGATCAATGCTTTTCACCAACGTGTTGAGCAAGCTCATGTTCAGAGTGCTGACTCGATGATGCAGTCTCTTGCACGAGTGAGTCGAGATAATTCCCGCACCCCTATGCAGTGGGACGATTCAACATATGCCGGATTTGAAGATGCGAGGGCACTGGAGCATGGGGGAACAGCTCCGTGGCTTGACGTTAACCCGAATAAAGATGAGATCAACGTTGCTGCCGAGTTAACGGATCCCAATTCGGTACTCAGTTTCTATCGAAAGCTGATTCATCTGAGGCATACGAATCCGGTTGTCTCGGCAGGTGATTTCCATCTTCTCGATGACTCTGATGAACATGTTTACGATTTCATTCGAACACTTGGTAAATCGCAGATCATCGTTGTCGTGAATGTTTCTGGATCACCAGTTGATATTCCTGATCAGGCGAAACATCTTCTTCAAAAAGTGAATAAGGAAAATAAGGGTGTGAAGCTTCTGATCTCCACAGACATTCAGGATCGCGTTCATCACAGCATTCATAGTGGCGTGCTTGATCCATGGATGGCGTTTGCTCTTGAAACCGAAACATCAGAGGAGGCATGACAATGACGTCAGCACAGGCAGCGCGATCGCGTATGAAAGGTATAAAAACCGGTAATACGCATGGTGCGCGTGCAGATAAGGAAAGTTCGAACATCTCGATCACGGACAATGAGTGGGTGGCGAAGCATCAGCCGTGGTACAAGAAGTTGGCGAACCACTTCAAGCGCTACTGGGAAATTTGGACGATGGTTCTTCCTGCTCTCTGCTTTGTTCTTCTTTTTAGCTACGTGCCTATGTATGGAATCCAGCTCGCTTTTCGTGATTATGACGTAACGAAAGGCCTCACTGGTGGGCGTTGGGTTGGAACAGAATATTTCCAACAGTTCTTCCGTGATCCACTGTTTGGCGAAATTATTCGCAATACGTTCCGCATAAGTTTGTGGACCTTGGTGATGGGCTTTATCGCACCGATTATTTTGGCGTTGCTGATCAATCAGATCGGCAATCAGAAGATTAAAGGATTTGTGCAGACCATCACGTACATGCCTCACTTCATCTCAACGGTCGTCATTGTCTCGATGATCAATATCTTCCTTTCACCTGGCAATGGTCTTCTCGGCCGATTCTTCGGGCGAACGAGTTTGATGGGGAATCCGAAGGCATTCACCCCTATTTACTGGATCTCTGAGGTTTGGCAGCACATGGGCTGGAATTGCATTATCTACCTTGCTGCTCTCAGCTCAGTGGATACGGCTCTTTATGAAGCAGCAAAAATCGATGGCGCTGGGAGAATGCAACTCATTCGGTACGTCGATATCCCTACGATTATGCCAACGATTGGCGTTCTCCTGATTCTCAATATGGGCTCCATACTCGGAGTCGGTTTCGAAAAGGTGTGGCTGATGCAGAATACTCTTAACATCACTGCGTCAGAGGTCATTTCGACGTATACATACCGAATTGGAATTCTTGATACTCAATTCTCTTATTCAACGGCTATTGGTCTTTTTAACTCACTTGTCAATTTCTTCTTCCTCATCGTGGCTAATTTCATCGCAAAGAAGACAAGTGATACCAGCATCTTCTGATCCAGTTGTATCTGAAGATGAGAAAACGAATGGAAATGAAGAGGAATCATCATGGAAACGATTAGTAGCACTCGTAATGCGGTGAAAATGATGAATATGACGCCTGAGCAAAAGGCGCTAGCAGGAGTAGAACATACTCCAATGAACAAGCACGTTCACCAAAAATTGACGATCGGTGATGCCATTGCTGATATTGTCATTTTCCTGATTCTTGCACTTGTCATCGTGGCGATTATCTATCCGTTGTGGTTTGTACTTATCGCTTCATTCTCTGATCCGACAGCAGTTGCGAATGGGCAGGTCAGTCTGTTGCCTCAAGGGTTTACGCTTGCTGGATATTCGAAGATACTTCAAGACAGTCGCATCTGGATCGGTTACAGAAATACGCTTATTTATGCGATAGTGGGTACGGCTCTGAATTTGCTGGTAACAATTCCATGTGCTTTTGGCCTCTCACGTAAAGAGTTCCGTCCGCGAAGGGTGATCATGTTCATCTTCACATTCACCATGTTCTTTGGCGGCGGCATGATCCCTAGCTACCTTCTGATGAAGCAGCTCGGTCTCCTCAATTCCATGTGGGTGTTCATTATTCCAGGTGCTGTGAGCGTCTACAACGTGATTATTTCTCGTTCCTTCTTTGAATCTTCTATTCCTGAGGATCTCTTCGATGCTGCACGCATCGATGGTCTGAGCTATTGGGGTTATTTCCTCAAAATAGTTTTGCCACTTTCGAGTGCTATTTTGGCCGTCATTGGCCTGTACTATTTCGTCGGGCATTGGAATGATTACTTCACAGGACTGATCTATATCCGTGATCAGGATCTACAGCCACTGCAAAATGTGTTGCAAAATATTCTTCTTGCTAATCAGACGAAGCCAGGTATGGCTCAGCTGACGGCCGCTCAGTCACAAAACCTCGGTGATCAAATCAAGTTTGGTATCATCATCGTTTCGGCTTTGCCGCTTATCATCATCTATCCATTCCTCCAGAAGTATTTCGATAAGGGGGTCATGATCGGAGCCATTAAAGGCTGATACCTGATGTATTAAAAGTACTCATACTGCAAGATTGCAGCACATTACATCGCATGAGCTAGAAAGTTAGATGTCAATGAGAATCATCCCTACGCGAGCCCGATTTGCTGAGGGGCAGGAACCTTCCTTTATTGTGAAAGGAACAGAAAAACAGCGCTTGCAGTTATCGCTGTTTCGTGAAAATAGACTGGTGTGGCATGGTATCAAGCAAATTAATGAGAAGGGCATGATTTGCTTGAACGGTCTTAGCCTGAAAAGTCATTCTGGATATCTTTTGCAGGTTGATGACTCTGGTGCTCAGATTGAGACCGCTTTTGATATCTCAACAGATCAGGTTCGTTATGGTTTTCTCACTGATTTCTCGAGAGCGAATGCAGATGATACAGCGCCCTTGGAATGGCTCAATCGACTGCATATCACTGATGTCCAGTTTTATGACTGGGCTTATCGGCATGATCAGCTGACAGGGCCGACAAATGATTACACAGATATGATGGGCAAGAGCATTTCACGGGTAACGTTGCATACTCTTATTGGCATGTGCCATGAATATGGAATCAATGCTGTAGCATACGGAGCTATCTACGGAGCCTCTCATCAATACGCAAAAGAACATCCAGATGAGTGCCTTTATGACAGTAAGGGAAAGCCTGTTTTCTTTTTCGATCTTCTATCCATCATGAATGTGGAGAGAGGCTGCGCTTGGCATGACCATATTCTTAGCGAGTA
Organism: uncultured Aeriscardovia sp.; assembly: GCA_903789525.1. Lineage (GTDB taxonomy): Bacteria > Actinomycetota > Actinomycetes > Actinomycetales > Bifidobacteriaceae > Aeriscardovia. Next base: position 828,733 of record CAIFER010000001.1, on the reverse strand, counting down.
CCAAAAAGCACTTGATTTAGGTTTCGACGGTATACACATGGATACATATGGCTTTCCAGAAAAAGCAAATGATGTTCATGGATGCAAACTCGATCTTGCCCGTGACTTTCGTGAGCTTGTCAATGATGCGAAATCCTCTTTGCACACTTCGACTGGTGCACCAAAGCTCATTTTTAATAATGTAAAAAATTGGCCTGTCGATTATCTAGCTTCGGCTCATCAAGATGCCTTATATATTGAGGTGTGGGATCCTTATTCCACCTATACGGATATTCTTCGACTCATTGAGCATGCTCGGTCAATCTCTGACCTCCCTGTGATTCTGGCAGCATATCTACCTCAATTTATTCAAGGCGGTTCGCAGAAGGCATACAACGCGCTTAAGATCCTCACTGCGATCATTACGGTAGCAGGAGCAACTCATCTGATAAACGGGCAGAATCGTGGTCTTCTCACCCAGGCGTATTACAGCAAGTACTTCACTGCCGATGCGAAGCGCGCCGAACGAATCGTTACCTACTATGACTACATCGCTTACTTATCGGGTCTCTGGGATGATCGTGAGTTACATACTGCTTCTGTCGCTTCTGAACGAGCTGGCGGACGCAATATCATTGCTGATGAAGACATTCTTTCTGATCTTCCTAAACCAGGCTGGATCTGGGCACGAGTTCAGGAGAAGAAAGATTTTCTTTTTATCAATTTCGTGAATCTCATGGGCTCCCGTGATCCAAAATGGACACACGACCAAAATGTACGCCAGACTAAACCATTTACTTTTCAGGTGAGGACTGATAAGCCTGCTTCTTCTGTTACCTATTCCACTCCAGATGGGGAACAAGGAATTGATATCAGAAATCTTGAATTTGCCACGCAAAAGTATGGCGACGCACTGTATACATGTATTCAGATTCCGTCAATGTATATTTGGGGGACTGTGATAATTCGGTTGTAGCGAGGGGTGTACTTCTCAGAAGTGAAACATTTATTCATTGGATTTTATTGGCATGCTGGAGACTGATCGACCGTCAGCCCACTCGTTGCATGCGCAGACGTCTTCACCGTGAGTGTGTAGTTTGCGGACGATTGCGGACCAATCTGGTAGACGGTCCTCAACAGCGACTTGCCATTCCACGTAAACGGTGCAAACGGCGTCGGCGACCGATCCACTTTGACTGATCCGCCTTGAGGCGCGTAGACGAGGAGGAACTCACTGAGGGCATCGCGCTGTTGGCGTCCGGCGAGCACATACGCGGGCAATTGGCCGGCGAGTCGCGGTGTGAGCGTATTGGCGACCTTCAGTGTGACCGTGTACGTGCGCTGTCCTGCTACACCGTTGCGCGTCGGACCGGCCGTCTGCCTGACCGAAACAGTGCGCTTGTTGTAGAAGTCCATCTTGGATGAGTTGTATGAGTTGACGTACAGGCCAAGCGTCGGGTGAGTGGCGCTCGCTTGCGGTGCTCGGGTGAGCCCAAGGTTGCCGATGATGTGCTGGATTGACGGGTCAGTGGAGTACGCCTGCACATGCCGACCGTCGACGAGCTGCGTGAAGCCGCGCATGAGCGTGAAGATCATCTTTCCGTTCAGGTTGCTGACCATCCGCTCGGAAATCATCGAGACGATTGCAGCGAAGAGTGCGTCCTGCTCCTGATTGTTCGGGTGTTTGATGTAGATGCCGTTATTGAGGAAGGCGGCGGCGTTCGTGCCGGTCAGCACTGTTCCATCCGGTGCGGTGATCGCGCCAGAAGCGGCGATGAGTTGCTGCATGCACACTGGGTCGATGGCGATCACACCTTGCGGATTCGAGCCGCGGCCGGACGGTGAGTTCGTCCACACCGTGATCAGCGACTTCGCCATACCTGCAAAGTCTGGGTCGACGCCGATATCGCGGGCATCGAACGAGTACGCGCTGTTGTTCTTGAGCTTGAAGCCGTCCGCCTGGAAAAGTTTGATCGATTCGTCTGATTGAATGATCGGGCCTTCAGGGATGAAGCTCGTGTTCGGCGAGAACGAGTCGATCGTCATTTTCCCTTGCCCGATTTTCATTTCGCCGATAGAACCGATCAGCCCTGCTGAAGAGCGGATTTCTGCTGGGGTGACACCGGCGAGCACCCACGTGTGTTGTGTCGGGGAAGTGAGTAAGCGCGTCATGAGGTCGAGAACTTGGATGCCTGTGCGCGACGATGTTGACAGCGTGGTCAGTCCGTTCGCGATCGTGCTGCGGGCGGACTGGAGCTGTGGAATCGATCCGGTTGGCAGCGACTGAACGAACGATGTGGTCGATGTCAGATGCGTTGAAGCAGTTGAGAGTTGGTTGCTGATGTGGGTGAGTGCTTGCGTGTTGATCGTGCCGTTGTTCGTCAGTCGGGCGGTCAGAGCCGTTTGTGCGCCCGAAATGAATGGCGGAAGCACCTGCGATGTGAGTTCGTGACCGGCGTGCGCAAGTCCTCGAGCAAGGGTGACGTCTTGGCCATAACCGGGCAAAACCGTCAGTGCAGTCCACTGCGGACCGTGGATCGTGCGGTCAACGTCGGCGAGAGCGTCATTGGCGTGCGCGAGTCGGGGATCGGTAGCCAAGGCCGTCACCTGCTGTTTATTCACAGTATTTCCGGAGGTGAGGGCTTGTTTCGCGCTCGCGGCATAGCTGGTGAGGGCCGATTGTGCAGATTGCGTCTCTGTGATCATGTGCCGGGCCTGAACACCGAGTGTCACGCACCAAGCAATCAGGAGAACGAAGATGGCGAAAATGATGATCAGGATAGTGTTCCGCACGCGATGCGACTTGTGTGGGCGGAATGACTGGGATGGCTGGGATGGCTGGGACGACTGAAACTCATTGCTTTGTTGCATCATCACATGTGCGATTGTAGTGGATCGCACATCGTGAAAGGGAATAGGTGAGAGAGCATGAGGAAATGAGTGGAAAACATACGGTGGAAATGAGCTGAAAACATGCGATGAAAATGCGCTATGAGAAATGCACTATTAAAAGTAACAGCTGTTTATTATGGGAGGTGAAAAGGGGAGAGTAAAAACTCATATGAAGGAATAAGCATGGCGACCGATCACAGAGAGAATGAGGAGAAAGATACAACTCGTACTGCAACGCACGAGAATGCTTCTCATACTTCCTATCACTCAGCGCATCACCATGTCTTATCGCACCGGCGATCTCACCGTTCGCACTCGACCTTCTTCGATCGTTCCTACATGCCGAACACGAAAGAGATCAAAGACACTGAGTTCGAATCGTCTGATCCGCATGTCGCCTTCGTGCGGTGGACGCTCTGGTTCACTCTTTCTCTCGTCATCACCGACGCTCTCGTTGCTGCGCTATCCACGCTGATTGTTTCCGCATCGTACAGCTTTACCTTTATGTATATTGACCACAACGGGTACAGCCACCGTCTCGCGCCGTGGATTTTCGTCATCGACACCATGTGCATTTGGTGCTTCTCCCTGTGGTTCGTCGGCGGATACCACCGGCATCTGATGGGTGAAGGGTACGATCTGTACGCCAAAATTGCCAGCGCCGATTTCACCGCAGTCTTAACCGCTGGTCTCATCTGCCTCGCCGCACGCATTCAGATCGAACGATGGCAAATCGTGTGGATCCTCCTCTTTGTCACAATTTTGACCGCTGTTGAACGGTGGGGTTGGCGGCGAATCGTCCACGCGCTGCGCATCCACGGGCATTTCCGTTATCCGGTCACCATCGTCGGCTCGTGGGACGGCATCATGTCTGCGCTCGCGAGCATTCGCACCAACGTGGGACTGGGCTACTATGCCATCGCGGTTGCTCCGATCGTCCACGATGAAAATGGGGTCGCCCAGGCAGATCCGTCCGCCAAAGTCAGCGAGCAGAAAAGCGCGTGGGCGAAGCGAAAAGGCGTGACTATTTTGACGTTCGACTCACACATGCCTGCCACCGCGCGAAGTCTCGGCTCCCAAGTTGTGTTGCTCGTCGATGGCATCGACCGTGGATCCCGGTATTACACAGCATTTTCGCTCGCCGTCCAAGCTTCTGGCATGGAGCTGAGCATCCCGGTGGCCACGACCGGTGACATCAACGGCGGAGTCGTGTTCTATCTGCACAACGTGGCCGGGTCAATGCCAGTTTTAACGTCCTCGATCCCGCAATTCCGCTGGTACCGTAGGCTCACGAAGCGTCTCTTCGATCTCGTCTGTTCGCTGGCCGCTCTCGTCGTGGCGGCGATCCCGATGGTCATCATCGCCATTGCAATCAAGTGCGACGATGGAGGACCGGTCTTTTATCGCCAAGTGCGAATCGGCCAGTACGGTAAGCCGTTCACGATGTTCAAGTTCCGTTCGATGCACGTCGGCGCTGACAAGCTTGAGCAGAAACTTGCCCGTCAAATGGGTCAAGAGGGTCGCTCGACATTCAAAGCGAAGCACGATCCTCGCATCACTCGCGTGGGCAAAGTGCTGCGCAGGACGTCACTCGATGAGTTGCCGCAGCTGTTCAATATCCTGCTGGGGACGATGAGTTTTGTCGGTCCGCGCCCACAACTGCCATATCAGCGCGATTTGAACAATGCGGTGTACGCGACTCGGTTGCTCGTCAAACCTGGTCTGACAGGCCCGTGGCAAATATCTGGACGCGCAGATCTTTCCGATGCGCAAGGCGAACAGCTCGACGTGTGGTACGTCACGAATTCATTCACCGGCGACCTCGCCATTTTGCTCAAAACGATCCCCGCCGTCTTAAGTGGAACCGGTGCATATTGAGGTGCATATTGACACACGTTCACAGTATCGGAACGCGCGTGTTCTATATTCATACAGTAGGGGCGCTTTGAACGCCACAACAAACCACACCACTGCAGAGCAGGAGCTGATCAATGACCCTTGGTGAATTCTTCGGATTGCTACGACGGCACATCTTCTTCGTGATCGCATTACCGGTCGTTCTGGCAGTGCTCACCGCAGGAGTGTGCGTGTTTTTGCCGAACGAATACACGGCATCCACCACGATGTACGTGCTCACCAAAACCCCTGCAAATCAGGTAGATCCGCAGAATTCCACGACCGGCTACAGCAACTTGTCCGCCGGCCAGATGCTCGCCAATGATGTGGTCACGATCGCCAAGTCTGATCGAGTGGCGACGGATGTGGCGACGCGAATGGGCATGAAGTCACTCAGCCGGTACAAGACGAACGTTCAAGGGTCGGACACGTCTCGCATTATCACGCTGTCCGTAACGGGTCCCGATCGGCATCAAGCCGCTGCAATTGCCAATGCATACATGCGCGAAACCGCGTCGACGGCCGCGAAAGTCATGGGCGTTCCGGCTGTCAACGTCGTCGATAAGGCAACGGTTCCTGCTTCTCCTTCGGGGCCGAATCGCAAGCTGTATGTTGCAGCGGCATTTCTCGTCGGGCTGCTCGCGGCCGCATGCATCGTCATCATCGCTGAGCGCATGAATACGAAAGTTCGCAACGATGACGAGGCCCAGCAGATCACTGGTCTGCCTGTCATTGCTCACTTCCCACAAGTTCGTTCGTGAAAGGACCGATCACTGATGGCTCGAAAGTCCACGAAACAGCGGCTCAACGATCTCGTCAAGGATTCTGCACAGTCTCTGCTGGCGAATATTCGCTTTACGGATGTTGATCACCCTATTCATTCGGTTGTCATCACTAGCTCGATCCCGGATGAGGGCAAGACGTTTGTATCAGTTAATCTTGCTCAGGCGATGGCAGGATCTGGGCGCACGTGCCTGCTCATTGAAGGTGATTTGCGCAAGCGGAGTATTGCGGCTACGATCGGCGTTCACCCTAGGTACGGTATTTACTCTGTTATTTCTGGTCAGCGCAGTATTGAAGACGTCGCCGTGCCAACCTCTCAGCAGGGGCTCTTCTTCCTCGATGCCGAGCCAGGAATTCCGGATCCCGCTGATTTCCTTGGGAGTCACCGATACGCCGACTTCCTCGAGGATGTGAAGAAGCGATTCGATTACGTTCTCATCGATACGCCGCCTGTCGGCACGTTCATTGATGCGGCCGTCGTCGCTGCGCATACGGATGCTGCTTTCCTTGTCATCAGGCAAAACTTTACGAAGCGCAACATTATCGTTCACGCGGTTGAGCAGCTGAAGACGGCCGGAGCACACCTGAAGGGTGTCATCATGAACGATTGCAAGATTGATGATCGCACTTCGTCGAACTATTACGACTACTACAGCTACTATTCGAAGAGCTATGCGAAAGACTCTCGGACGGGTACTGATGGTGAAGTCAGCGCGGCCGGGCGGTCTGCATTCCATTCAAATGAGACTGCTGGTGCACAGGTAGGGGCAGACGGATCCTCGATGATGGAGCCGCCAAGCCCGAGCGTCCCACAGAAAGAACGAGCACGTCATGCGCGACATACATACTCATATTCTTCCCGGAGTTGATGATGGTGCGAAGGATGAGGCTGAATCCTTCGCCATGCTTGATGCGGCCGCTAATGCTGGCGTCACCGAAATGGTGTGCACACCGCATTGCCGTGAACCGTATTTTAATTACGACGCGATGGTGGCTGCATATCGCGCTTTTCGTGCTGCAGCACAGAAGCGTCACCCACAGATCGCCATCAGCCTTGGCTTCGAAGTCAACCTTCTGACGTTGCGGAAGATCGGATTCCAGTGGGCGGAAAAGCTGGGATTTGAGAAACCTCGTCCTGCGCGTAGGCTGGGTCCTGCGCGTGGGCTGGAACTGGATGATTCGGTTCATGAGTTTTTGCTCGAATTACCTGTCGACGCAGAATCGAACGACTATCCGCGCATCGAGCGAGCGATTTTTGCACTGCAGGGGATGGGCTACGAGGTGATCATCGCTCATCCGGAACGGTATCTCGCCATTCGAGAGGACATGGGTCTTGCTCGTCAGCTCGTCGACATGGGCTGCCGACTGCAAGCTTCTGGCGATTTCCTCACGGGCGGTCGGCTCAAAGGCTCGCGTAGACCAGCAAAAAAGATGCTCAAGGCCGGTCTGTACAGCTACATTGCCAGTGACGCACACACCGTGAAGCATTATCGCGTCTTTGCCAAAGCGTGGCGCAAGTATTCGAAGTATCTGAGGGCGGAATTATGAATAATGTGATTAAATCGGGATCTGATCGGTCATTCCTTACTCATGATCTGGGTCTCCCTGCCCGAGTTCGCGTTATGGGGGCTCCAGTCGATCCTTGGACGATGCAACAGACAGTGCGGGCGACGGAAGCTTTCGTCGATCGTAAACAATTCGCGCATCTTATTGGTGTGAATGCCGATAAATTATTCCAGATGCGTGATGATCCCCGGATGTCCACGATTGTGAACAGGTGCGAGATCGTCAATGCCGATGGTTCATCAATGGTCATGGCAGCTCATCGGCTCGGTATCCCTGTGCCCGAAAGAGTGGCTGGAATCGATCTGATGCGGCACCTGTGTAGGCTAGCTGAAGAACGTCAGTTCCGGGTGTACCTGTTAGGGGCTCAGCAAAAGGTTGTCACACAAACTGTTGAAGTATTGAAGAAGCATTTTCCGCATATTGTTATTGCAGGTTATCGTGACGGGTACTTTAGCAATGACGAATTCGATTCTGTCATTGATCAAGTAATGGCGACTAAACCGAACATTGTGTTTGTCGGTATAACATCCCCGAAAAAGGAGTTACTCATCGAGCGTTTCCGTACCCGTGGCGCAGCAGCGGTGTTTGTCGGTGTTGGAGGGTCGTTTGATGTGATATCCGGTAATATTCCTCGCGCTCCGCAGTGGATGCAGCGTATGAATCTCGAATGGCTTTTCCGTATGATGCAAGAGCCGAAAAGGCTTATTCGACGATATGTCGTTGGAAATACGAGATTCCTGATTTTACTGAATAAAGAGATGCGGAGGGAAAAGCATGCCTAAGAAAAAAGTTATGTTGGTTTTTGGTACGCGCCCTGAAGCCATCAAAATGTGTCCGCTGGTTAATGAACTCAAGCGTCATCCTGATCAGTTTCAAACGATTGTTTGTGTGACTGGCCAACATCGCGAAATGCTGGAGCAAGTTCTCAAAGTTTTTCATGTTGTTCCTGACTATAACCTGCAAATAATGAAGCCAGGGCAGACTCTTTACGATGTAACCTGTAACGTTTTGCTCAAGATTCGATCTGTTCTTGAGAAGGAAAAACCGGATTGCGTTCTTGTGCATGGTGATACTTCAACTTCGTTTTCGGCAGCTCTTGCGTCGTTTTATCAGCAAATTCCAGTTGGGCATGTTGAAGCGGGGCTGAGAACTCATAATCTCTACAGTCCTTTTCCTGAAGAATTCAATCGCCAGGCCGTCGATATTATTAGTCATTGGTATTTTGCTCCAACGGAACAAAGTAAGAAGAATCTTCTTGCTGAAGGAAAATCTGAGAAGGATATTTGGGTCACAGGTAATACAGGAATCGATGCGCTAGATACAACGGTTCGCAAGGATTATTCTCATCCGGATCTCCAGTGGGCACACGGGAGCAGATTGATTCTCATTACTGCTCATAGGCGAGAAAACCTCGGTGCGCCTATGCACAGGATGTTTCGAGCAATCCGTCGTGTAATGGAAGAGCATCCAGATACAAAGGCGATTTACCCGGTTCACCTCAATCCGAAGGTCCAGGAAGCTGCTGAGGCTGAATTAGGAGGTTTCGATCGAATTCGCCTTATTAAGCCGCTTGATGTACTCGACTTCCATAATTTCATGTCTGCTTCTTATCTCATTCTCACGGATTCTGGTGGCATTCAGGAAGAAGCTCCGGCACTGGGAAAACCAGTACTTGTAATGCGGGATACGACGGAGAGGCCAGAAGGTGTCAAAGCAGGCACGCTCAAGCTTGTCGGCTCAAATGAAGAAGTGATCTATCAGGAGTTTTCACGGCTTCTTGATGATCCAAAGGAGTATGACGCCATGTCTCATGCCAGTAATCCCTATGGTGATGGGCATGCGAGCGAACGAATTGCCACGATTCTGGCTCAACCGGGAAACTGGCCAAACAATAATTAATATTCAATTGATACTGGATATGCACAATTTTTTTATAGAGAGTTTTGAAATTTAGCTTTGATTTGAAGAGGAATGGCATTCGTGGATAAAAAACTTTCTGTTTTGATGGTGGGCCCTGCGAGAGATGCTCAGGGTGGCATTACTTCTGTTATCAACGGGTATTTCAATGCTGGATTACAGAATTTATGTAACTTCCGGTTTGTTGGAACAACCTCTAATGGCAATTATTTTTCCAAAGCTGTTGCTGCTATCCGAGCGTTAAAGGACTTCACTCAACTGCTTCCTAGTTGCGATATCGTACATATTCACCTCGGAAGTGGGGTGAGCATGGATCGAAAAAACTTATTTCTTAATCAAGCAAAGAAGTATGGGAAGCCTGTAATTATCCATGACCATCGTCCACTGCAAAGGGACTTTTCTCATCAATCTGCTTCTTTCATCAATAAGAATCGGCGATTTTTTGCCAAAGCAGATGCCGTTATTGTGCTATCTGAGGGGGAGCGAGACTTTTACCTTGACAGGCAATTATGCGACCCTCGAAAGATATTTGTGATCCATAATTCAGTTGCTGTTCCTACCAAAAGGTATTTCTCATTCAGTTCAAAAAAGGTTATTAGCCTTGCTCAGATGACTGAAAGAAAAGGCCAAGATATATTAATTAAGGCTATCCCGTCAATTATTAAGAAAGTTCCGCAAGCCCAATTCGTATTTGCGGGTAATGGAGATGCCACTCCCTACCGTAATTTAGCTCATCAACTCAATATCGCTCAGCATTGCAATTTTGTGGGCTGGGTTTCAGGACGTAGGAAAGAAGAGATCTTTGAAGATGCGACTGTATATATACAGTCGTCACGAGATGAGGGTATGGCGATGGGATTGCTCGAAGCAATGGCTCGTGGAATTCCTGTTGTTGCAACGAATGTCGGCGGGACTTCATTAGTAGTTCATGATGGTATTAACGGCTCTCTTATTCCTTCATGTAATATCAATATGCTTGCGAATGCCACTATTAAGGTGTTGGAGAATGAGAAATATGCACAAATAACTGCATTAAAAGCAAGGTCTTATATTGAACATAAGTTCAATATTCAATTAAATCTCAAACAAATTGTCTCTCTTTATAAACGCGTGCTAGCAAAAAAGAGGAACTCAACTGATGGTCAGTAAAATAAGTGATAGATCTTCTATTCCTCATGTCATCCATTATTGTTGGTTTGGCCATAAGGAACTTTCTCCTATTGCTCAGCGTTCTTTGCGATCATGGCATCACTTTGTACCTGATTTTGAAATACGGAGATGGGACGAATCTAATGCCCCATTAGAAGATTGTTCTTTTATTCATGATGCATATCTAGCACGTAAATGGGCGTTCGTCTCAGATTATGTTCGATTCTGGGCGTTATATCAATACGGGGGCATCTATATGGATGTCGGATCTGAGCTTGTGAGAGATATTACACCTCTGATAAGTAAGGCGCCTTTTTCTGCTATTGAAGCTGTATCATTAACAGTAACTCCGGGATTAATTATCTGTTGCTCACCCAACGACCCGATTGTGCATGAGGTCTTGAAGGTATATGCGAGGTTGCCTTTCATCAATACAAAGGATTACCTGATGGCGCATACGGTGAATGAGGTTTTCACCACTGTTCTTGAGAAATATGGGTACCGCCATCAGAATATTCTGCAAACTGTTACTGGATGGACAATTTTCTCCAGCGATTATTTTGATCCCTTTTATGGTTTTGGTGGTTACCATTTAACGAAACATACCTATAGTATTCACCATAGTTCAGCAAGCTGGCTAGATCCTGTTCAACGGACCAAGCAAAAGATTCAGATGCAAGTGACGCCATTTCTCGGGCATAGGCTTGGCGAGATTACTGGACGTATTGTCGGAGAACTTGCGCATAACGGCCTTCAAGGTGTCCGAAATTTATATGATGTATCGCTGGAAGTGATTCGTAGGCGACGAGACCTCAAGCAATAGACTAATTGCGCATACTGTTAATCTTTGTGAAATAACACAGGTCAACGCTATTAATAACCAGAGGGTAGACGATACCAAATAGATCAGGAATGAGAAGCGACAGGGAGAGAAATAACAATGACAAGCACTACAACGATGTGCCATCACGGTCTGATGAATGTGAGGCTGTCAGATATTAGTTTGTTTGTCACGCTATTCGCCCTTGAAAATTTTGCTTGTCTTGTCCCGGAAAATGATTATATAGTTTCGATTTTCAAGTATTCAGATATAGGTGTAGCGCTTGCTCTTCTATGGTCTATATGGGCTTTTTTACTCAGCATAGGTCACAATATAGGAAAGTTGCATTTTGTTGCGCCGGCTGTGCTCGCTGTAATTTCCATCTGTTGTTCTTCTGTTAGTGCTTATGTGCATCTCGGCCAACCGATCATTCAGGGAATTCTTCCGCTTCGCCGTATGGTTGTTGTAGGTCTTTTCTGTTTTGCCCTGTGTCGCGCTCTTCGATTGGGTCTTATCTCACGTGATCGGCTGATCACGATGCTCTATATTATTGGAGTAATCGAACTGATTTTATTTACTGCGCAAGCTATCCTTGTGGGGCATGTCACTTTTCTCAAACTTAATACCGATGAATCCCGTTTTGGGATGACGCGGCTTCGCGTACCTTATCTGTTGACTACCGTTCTCGGTATTTTTTCCTTCAGGACTGTATTGACAAACAGTAATCTGTCCAGATCAAGGAAAATATTTCATCTTATCTTCTGTATCTGGTCGATCCTACTTCTTGGTTTTGTCGTCCAAAATCGTGCGCCGACGCTTATTCTCATTATTTCCTATATTCTGGCCTTTCTCATCTGGCATGGTGGTATGTCGAACAAGATCGTTGGAATTACAGTTCTTTGTGTTCTGATAGCTATTTTCTCTTCAACAGATCTATTCCAATCGTCACTACAAGGTTTAATGGGGCAAGATACTTCTGCTCAAACCGCTACTCTGACAATCCGTCAATCTGGGCAGATGTATTATATTCATAAATTGCAAGCATCCCCGTTGTTTGGGTATGGCGTGCCGAATGAGAATTTTCCCCCGGCAACGATTGCAGCAGGCGAGAATTTACATTATTTTGCGGCGGATAATGGAATATTCGGATTTACGTATGAGCTCGGTTTGTTTGGTCTGTTCTGGCTCGTGGTGCTTTATACTTCTGCAATGAAACGTAGCATCGGAGTATTCCGTTCAACTGGTGACTTTAGTTATCTTCAATACTTTCTGTTCGAGATCGGAAATCTATATATAGGAATGCACTGGTTTTACTATTATCCACTTCCATTTATGGTTGTGCTTGTGTTGTTGGATACAGAAAGAAAGTCGAACAATGACGGCAAGAATCTGTGTGTTGATTGTGACGTTTAATCGTTGTGGTTGCCTGAAAAAATTGGTGAAGGCGATTCTCTCCCAATCTGTGCGTCCGCATGATCTTGTCATCTACGACAATCACGGTACGGATAGAACGCAGACGATGCTTGTGGATCTTGGTCTCATGAGCCGTCCTCTTGCGGATGGGGAATCATCTAATTTGACAACAGATAACGGTGTTGTGATCCACTGCATCCGGGCAAAGGAGAATTCAGGCGGTTCAGGCGGGTTTCATTATGGAATGCGATTCTCTGATAGCCTAGGTGATGACTTTATCTGGATGATGGATGATGACGTTCTCCCTGAACGTGACTGCCTGGCCAAACTTCTTTCGCATATGTCCAATCAGCGTCGCATTTGCATTCCGAATAGAACGACAGGGAATAACTTTATTGATCGCGCTATCGTCAATATTAATATGTCGAATCCGTTCCTTTATGACATCAATCTTCGAAAGAAACGGATACCAGCCAATCGATTAGCAAATGAGGTCACGGATATCAAGGACATGCCCTTTGAGGGGCCTCTCGTTGCTTCATCGCTGATCAAGGAAATTGGGTTGCCCAATAAGGATCTCTTTATTATTTTCGATGACACGGATTATTGCATGCGTGCTGTGCACCGGACAACAGTTGGATTTGTCCGTTCGGCTCATTTGCACAAACAGATCATTCCTCATGTCGACCATTCCAGACTTATGGGGTGGAAAGATTATTACGGTTTGAGGAATCAATATTGGTTTGATAGAAAGTATGGGACGAATACCTTGGTTAAAATTTTGCGTCCTCTCTTGAGCTGGTGCGATCTAACATTACGGGCAGTAATCCGCGGTAAGTGGTCCAATATCAACGTCATTTTCCGTGCTTATCAGGATGGTACCCATGATCGGCTCGGCAAGACGGTGGAACCTGGCGGCGAGGTGTGAACGATGGCTAGTGTCAAGAAGAATTTTCTTCTCAGCTCGGCATACCAGATATTTTCTGTTCTGACGCCGATCATCACGACGCCTTACCTTTCTCGCGTAATCGGAGCAGGCGGAAACGGTGTTTTCTCCTTCACACAATCTATTGTCAATTACTTCGTTCTGTTCGCTGTGCTCGGAATGTCAAGTTATGGAGTGAGGGCGATAGCCGAGTGCGGCGCGGACAGACCAAAACGCTCTGATGTGTTTTGGAACGCGCTTTCTCTAATCTGTACTACCGGTTTCCTTGTTGTCGTGGCGTATATTGTTTATGTCTTCGTATGGGGAAGGGGTTACTTCCTTCTTTATTCTATCTGGAGTCTATGGGTTGTCGGCTCGGTTCTTGACGTATCGTGGCTGTTCTTTGGTATGCAGACGTTTTCTATCCCTACAACCATTAACTTCATCACAAAGGTTCTTTCTGTAGCCGTCATTTTATGCTTTGTGAAAACACCGCATGATGTGTGGGCCTATGTACTTGCTATAGCAGGTAGTAATTTTCTAAACAGCGTTGTTCCATGGTTCTTTGTCCGCCGTCATGTTGATTTTGTCCGACCTCGTTGGTCTCACATGCGAACGCATCTGAAGCCTTTGTTGGTACTGTTCGTGCCAGTTATTGCGATTAGCATTTATAGTATGCTCGACAAGATTATGTTGGGTATCCTGACGACGGTCAAGCAGGTCGGCTTCTTTGATTATGCACAGAAAATTAGCCAGCTGCCTCTTTCGATCATCACAGCACTAGGATCTGCTGTTCTTCCGAGAATGTCACAAATAATGGGTCAGGGACATCGTAAACAAGGTGAGCGGATGGTCAGTATCACAATGTGGTTCATGCTTGCCTGTGCCTCTGCTCTTTGCTTTGGAATTATTGGAATTGCCCCAGTATTCTGTCCTGCATTCTTTGGGCAAGGATATGATGCCGTTGTCCCTCTTATGAGTGTATTAGCTTTTGTGATTCCTGCCATCTGTGTCACGAATGTTATCGGCAACCAATACATGTTGCCCTGCCATAAAGATTACCAGTACACTATCTCGGTTTGCGTTGGTGCTGCCGTGAATATCGTGGCTAATTTAATCTCTATCCCATTTCTTGGGGCTATGGGTGCGGCAATCGGTTCTGTTGCTTCCGAACTTTCAGTGATGGTTGTGCAGGGATGGTATGTCAGGCATGAGCTCAATCTCCGTTCCTATGCGAGAGAAGCGATGCCATTTTTCATCACGGGGGCTTTTATGGCGGTTATCTTGAGGATCCTGAATACAACTGTTTTCAGTTCCTTGGGTCTTTTTGTGGCTGTTGTAGTGGAATTCCTGACGGGGGTTATCCTTTATCTTGTTCCGACGACAGTGTGGGTGTTGTGGCGCGATAAAGATAAATTAATTTACCTTTTCCCCCGTGCAAAACGGTTTCTATAAGGATTGTCTAGCAACACAGATTTGCAATTGTGATCAATCTCAGATTAGAGGAAAGAAGGACATCGTGAGAATCGGTTACGTGTCACCGACGAACCCATTTACAGATCGTACAGCATGGTCAGGAACGTACTATACGTTCTGCAAATTGTTTCAGGCAGAAGGGGATTCTGTTGAGTGGGTCTCCTATAAAAATGGTGGAATATTCGATAAGATCAGTGGAAAAGTATTTCGGTTACTGTTCGGCGGGTTGTATGATCACTCACAGCTTGCAGGACACGTCCATGTCTCCTCAATCAAACAGGATCTAACGAAGTTCGACGTTTTGTTTATTCCGGGTCAGGTCGATATAGCAGCTGAACTCCGAACCACCACACCCATCATTTATTACACGGATGGGACAGTTCCATTAATGGTCGGGTACTACTGGTTTGGTCTCTCATCGCATGTTATCAACGACGCAAAACTGCTTGAGAAAAAAGCCATGACTAATGCCAGTTTTCTCTGGTTTTCCTTACAATGGGCAGCGCAGTCTGCAATTAAGGATCTCATGGCAAATCCCGTAAAAGTCTCAGTTTTCCCTTTCGTTTCAGGCATCAATAATGACCAGGCCATCCACGCCTCGAAATATGACGGGAAAACGCTACGTCTTCTCTTTTCCGGTGTCGATTGGGAAAGGAAAGGCGGCCAGATAGCTGTCGATACTGCTAGGATCCTTAATAAGCGAGGAATTGCCACGGAACTGACAATCTGTGGCGTCAGAAATCTTTCGAAGCATGTTAGCTCTCTGCCGTTCGTGCATAATCTTGGGTTTCTTAACAAAAATGATCCGAAGGATCGCCAACGTTATCTTCATGCATGGCAGGAATCGAATATCTTTATTCTTCCGACACGAGCCGAATGTGCAGGTATCGTCTTCTGTGAGGCAGCATCATTTGGAATGCCTGTCATCACTACTGAGACGGGCGGTACCAGTTCTTATGTCGTTTCTGGTGAAAATGGTGAGAGGCTCCCTCTTTCTGCTACTGCTTCTGATTACGCTGATGTTATTGGGAAGTGGCTTGTTGGCGGTAAGTTGGGTGCTCTCAGTACAAAGGCGGCACATCTGTATGCTGAGCAGTACAGCTGGCATGCATGGGAACAACATTTTCAGCAGCAGACCAAAGAAATTGAAGAATAAGAAAACTGACCTACGTCTATCTGCTTCCTTATGGTTCACTTCCAGTCGTAGACGGATAGGATGTTGCTGACCCACTGATCGAGCGAAGAATGCTGTCTAATATACTGCTGTGTTTTGGCGGTAATTGCTGGTTTTCGTTGTGTGCGAGAAGCATAGATATTCTCGATGGCATTTTGAAGTTGATGCACATTACCTGGTCGAATCCAGACGATGCCAGGGATGTCTTTTAAGGTATTCTGGGCCAGAATACCTGAGGCGATTACCTGATTTCCCGAGTAGACGGCCTCAACGACTGCATAGCCAAATGCCTCAGACCGTGATGGAAAGAGGAATAGGAAGCAGTTGTTGTATTGGAAGGTGCGGCGGTGTGCAGTGCAAAGATCCTTACACAACGACGGCAACCATCGGTGCCGTCAGAGGCCCTCAGTTAATGGATGCAGATTCCATTCTTACTGAAAATATGGAGTTTCAAAAATCAATGATGTTGCGTGAAAGAGTACTAGAAACATTTTCTTGTGACAGTTATAGCATTTCTTCACAATGAATCTATCTAAATTTTCCCCGCCTCCGCATGAATTGACTGGTTTCAGGATCTTCTGGGGAGGTCACTTCTTCTGATTATTTCTGCCAACCATAAGCCGTGTTGAGATAACGCCATAAAGCTTATCAAAAATAGCACCGGGACGTCTGTCCACTGTTATCCGGAATAGCATCTGTCGTAACAGGTCAATTATCAAGCAAAATAAGAATATGCCAAGAATACAGATGGTCGCCATAACAGCGGGATAGTTTCCCAAATATAATGGTTTTAAAGGAAGATAATAATTGATTAATTGTTCTGTGAGGGGATGGGCACTGATCAGATAGATTCCAAAAGATGATCGTGCGACGATATTGATGAATGTGTTGTAACACGGGTGATACAGACTTAATAGGAACAGTCCGAAACCGATCATCATGGTCGTTAGGCTCCAGTGCGTAAAAAGATGGACTGAATAGCCATATGCATGCCCAGTTAGCTGTCTGAAGATCTCAAAGATGAGGTAATACACGAGATTAATGCCTATGCCAACTAGTATGAGTAGCCAACATTGTTTACTTGTCAGCGGTTTCATATACCAGCGATAATAGGAAAGAAGAATAAACCAGTAGATGAAGACAGACACGGATTGCCGGTCAATATCGAAGTTAACATTTGGAA
Organism: uncultured Aeriscardovia sp.; assembly: GCA_903789525.1. Classification (GTDB taxonomy): domain Bacteria; phylum Actinomycetota; class Actinomycetes; order Actinomycetales; family Bifidobacteriaceae; genus Aeriscardovia. Next base: position 811,560 of record CAIFER010000001.1, on the reverse strand, counting down.
TGAAACCAGCGAGTCCCCAGAGAATAAGGGCAATGATCGCTAGCTGCTTATGACACTTAAATCCAAGCGCCTTCACTCCCTCGATCAGGAATGGGAGAAGCAAAATATAAAGTGCATAGCTTGTAGGATACCACCAAAGATCTTTTGTCAAGGGGAGTAGAGATTTCACCCAATATTTCTTTCCAATTACCAATGAAATGATATGACGATTGTTCAGCACAGAATAGGTTATAAGTAGACCGAGGCTCCAGAAGAGCAGTTCGCGTTCAAGGAGCCAGATCCGTCGCAAATTGTCTTTTAGTCTCTGATTTTTGTTGAGGAGGAACCAGGTCGAGATCGTGAAGAAGATGAAATTACCTATCCAGCCGCCTCCCATAAGGACAGCTTGATAGATGATTTTGGTGAGTGATAATGGCTGATTGTTTAACCAATCTGTGTCAGTGCTCATAACTACAAAGTGGAAAGCTACGATTAGTAGCATTGAGAACAATCGCAGCAGCTCAATGGAAGAATTACGCTTGGGCTTAGAGGCCTTGTGAGTACTTGAACCTTTAATACTTAATAATTGTTCCGATTGTGTCGGTTGTGGTTTCCGTGGCTGTTTTAGTATTCGAAACGACATCAAATTCTAACTTCTTCCGATATGGTCAACTGGCAAAACAGGCTTATGTTATCGCTTAACAGCTATTAATGTGAGGCATTACTGCTTACTGTACTAAAATGAGATCAAAGGGATTGCTTGCCGAACAAAAACCAAGCGTCGTCATTAATACTGCTTTTAGAATATCCATTACGGATCCTATGATATCTGATCCGTTATGTAGGGACTGAGGTTGCAGGATATAACATTTTATCATGAGTATAGCTATTATCAATAATGATGCTACTCATACGAGTACGATTGCATATGCCATGTAGTCTTTAAGATTTTCGAAATTTCATTTGTGTTTTTGCTCTAGAGTAACAAGCTGAGGTGTCTGTGAAGGGTTATTGTTCCCTAAAGGGATGTTTTTAGTTGCATCAGCCGGTATCTCAGGCGGTTTTGTATGTCGATTTAGTATTCTATTTGTCATGATTAGACCGTCACATTGTTAAAAGTATGATAATTTGCCATATCGTCATCGCTGATAAAAGTATGATTTTTTGGGGATACTTTATCCCAAGCAGATCCAGTGTGATGTGTTACCCGGTTAAGCTGTATGGCCCCTATTCCGCCGTCTTTCTGTTTTACAATAAACATGCATTCGGCAACAGCGAGTATTGAATAAGGATAATCTGCTTTTGCTGCTTGTGAAGAGCTCTTGTTTGGTATTTGGAGTGACACATCTTGAAATAAATCCTATGCTTTTATGAAATAATCTGATGCATATGCCAGCATTTCTCCCCTTAACTGCATGAATTGCTGTTCCTTGTGGTTATTATGAATACTTCTGCTTTCTGAGATTAGTTTCTGTTGAACAGCTAGATTCTTATTTGAAGTAGAAAGAGATAATTTAATAAAATAAATGAGGTGTGTATAAGAGTTGATTCTTTTCCTTAATTGCTTGTTTTTGAATTTATATCTGCTGAGAAACCTTAGCTGTTGAAAAGAATATTTGTATATTTATAAATTCATTCATACATGTTGCAATAGAATAACGGTCACTCGTAAGATAATCAAACTTTGCTAGTGTATCGTCGAAGCAATTGAATCTATTGAAATTTAAGAGAATCCATTCTTGAGAATATCTGCTGATCTCAATAGCAGCTATCAGTACGCATTAATGCGTACAAATAAGGCAATGCCCTCAATAAACTAAACAGTGTTAAGGGAAGATGCGGGGTAATTCTCTATCTCACTTGAGGTCTGGAGAGATGATGGCTCAGTGCTCGTATTGTCATGCGCGGTTGTTGCCGGGTGCCAAGTTTTGTATTAAGTGTGGTAGGCCAGTGCAGCAGGTGCCGGTGTCACCGCAGTCGGGGAAGCCCACAGCCCCTGCGAATCCCACGCCGCCAGCGGCGTCATCGCAGCCGGTTCAGCAGCCTGTTCCTCCTCTGCAACCAGCGCCTCCACGAAAGCCTGTTTCTCCTCAGCGTCCTGTTCCTCCGCGGCGTCCGAACACCCCGAAATGGCTGTCTGGGTCGTCGGGGAAGCATGCTGGTCGGACGATCGCATGGATTATCGTGGCTGTGGTTGCTGTCATCGCGCTTGTTGTGTGTGGGGTTCTCGTCTACAACTATCACGTCAACACAACTTCTGCTGCCCGCAGGAGGCCGAAGGCTGTTATCAGCGATAATGTGATTGTCTACCATAGTGCCGGTGACGCGCTCTCGAAGCCGGTGGTGTCGATTTCTGGTTCCTCTCACGGCCGGTCGCATCATACTTCGCATTATGCTTCCAATCATGCGTCCGGCTCTTCCCGCGCGTCGGGGGAATCGTCTCGGAAGGATTATCCTGAGATTCTTTCACTGTCTGCCGCGGGTGCTCGCGTGCGTGCGCCGGAAAAGCCGAGGGTGGGGCAGATCATGTCTGCTGCCGCGTCGAAGACTGTGCCTCATGGCCTGTTGCGTACGATCACGAAGGTAACTCCGTCTGCCAAGGGCGGGAACGTGTATGACGTGTCGATGAAGCCGGCGTCTTTGACACAGGCTGTCAAGAAGGCGGATCAGACGTCGAAGGTTGTGCTCCCAGTGACGAGCGACCAGATCACTCCCATGCCAGCCGCAGGACAATTTGACGACCTCGACCTGAAATCTCTCCTCCCGAGTAAGGATGTCTCGTTTAGCAACGATGCCTTTAATACTGCGTTTGATCTGAAAAATGGTTCGCTCAATGACATTTTCCAGCAGATGGGTTATCAGAAGGCATCCAAGAATATAACGAATCGGCTGCAGTTCTCAGCTGGTCAAAAAGAAAAATACGGTTATGCGGTGTCCGGTGCACATGAAGTCTCGGTCAATTTGCGTGTGGTCGGCAAAAAGGTTACATTGACAGTGACGGATCATGTAAAAGCGAACATCCTCAATCGGTGGGATTCATGTACTCAGGCTGAGGGTTACGGTCTCGTGTACTACTTCAACAAGCCATTGACGGTCATGGTCGGTCGAATGCCGCTGACGGTGATGCCGTCGATGTTGATGACCACTTTGATGGCTGGGAACGGTGGAACTGGTGGCTCGGCACATTTGGTAACCAATCTCGACCACACGATGGGAGCCACATATCAGACTGGGAAGCCAATCACACCTATCAACGACGATTCTTCAACGCTTGGTAAGAGTACGTATAACTACGATACTGTTTCACATTGCGGTGTTACTCCAGTTAATTATGGTCACATGAAGGTCAGCAGCCGCGACTATGCAACGTTGCTCGCTCAATTCGTTGTCAATGGTTTCACCGTCAAGACCGGTCTAGTGGATTGGGATGATACTCAAGGCGATCTCCAGAAGATTCCGAAAGGTGAGGATGCTTCCGGTGCGTTTACACTCCCTGGTGTCTCTGGGAAACTGCGTGGGTCGCTGGAACCTCGGGCGCACATTCTCACGTCTATTGTGGCGGGGACGGATACGGCACTCACTGGTCTGGATGGATCATCTCCTATCGCCATAAAGAATGTGCTGGAGGATAAGAAGACTCTTACTCAAACGAAGCGCAGTTTTGGCACAGTCCGGGATACTTTGTGGCTGACGAATGTCGATTATGATACTTTTCTCGGAGTTTCAGAAGATGAAGGCCTCTCATTTGAGCCCGATGGCAGTTTCAAAGAGGCGGGATCCGTCAGTGAAGGAGCCGATAGGCCTCGTGCTAAATTCTTCGTGCACGGTAAGTTTGATATTCCGCCTACCGCTTCAAAGGATCGGCCGTTCTTCATCCATCTTCGGAGCGTGAAATATGAACATGCGCCTGAAGACAACATGGATAAGACCGTGATGGGTAAAGACGGTCCGTATTACCCGATGGAAGCTCGCGGTTTGTACTGGGTACAGTACGACCGTCCTTTCAATCTGCAGACGGATTTGCTTCACGATTTCATTGTGTATCCAGCTGGAACTGCTGAGTCTTCTCTTCCGAAGGATGTTAAGGAAAGTCCAGAGTACTACGAGGAAAAGGTTGGTGAAAATGGGAAAACGAAATACAACATCATTGTTGGGATGCGTGACGGGAAAACTTCGCCGTATGTGTTTATAGGAAATCAACCTCACTCGGAAGCGTACTGAGCAAATCCTCACTGTATGAGGAGTATGGCGTAGGTCATCAAATTACGACTGATCTGCATGTATTCACATGTGTCAATTGCCCGAAACCGCGTTGTGATGGGCGTTCTGAATTGTTAACAGTGTATCCGTGCACAATGCAAACAGGACGGTGTGAGGCTGGGGTTACCGGGTACCCTAGAAATATGACAGAAACACAACAGACTGATATCCACGTGGGTTTGACCGACCAGGTCACTAACCTTCCTGCGCATGCTTCGATTCCGCCGACGCCTCTCATTCGGCTTGCTGACGGGCGATTGATTCCTCAGATCGGCCTCGGTGTGCTGCGCATCCAACAGCCGACGACCATTGAGCAAGCCATCGAGGCTGGCTACCGTCATATCGATACTGCCGCTGGGTACAACAACGAGCAGATCGTAGGCCAGGCGCTCGAGTCAACGGGCTTCGCGTCGGGTGAGAAGCGTTCGCACATGTGGATCACCACGAAAGTGAAAGATACGGAGCAGGGTTTTGACTCTGTTCTGCGTGCGTGCGACCGGCAGTTGCGGCTTTTGCGGACGGATTATGTGGACATGTACATGATCCATTGGCCGACGCCGTTCAAGTGGCGCTCTGATCAGACGTGGAAAGCATTCCGCCGCCTGCAGGGTGAGGGACTGGTTCGTTCGCTTGGAGTGTGCAACTTCTTGCCAGAGCATTTGCAGCGTTTGCATGATGAGACGGGCCAGTGGCCGGTCGTGGACCAGATTGAGCTTCACCCCACCTTCCAGCAGCGTTCGGTTGTCGAATTCTGCCGGCAGCACGGGATCGCTGTCGAGGCATATGAACCGTTGGCGAGAACAGCAGATCTGCACGCGGGCAATGGTCTGATTGATCGGATCGCCGCCGCTCATCACGTGTCATGTGCGCAAGTCATTCTCCGTTGGCACTGCGAAAACGGGACGATCATCATCCCGAAGTCCGTCCACCTGGCTCGCCAGATCGAGAACGCAACGCTCTCCGGGTTCCATCTTTCAGCGCAAGAGCATGCTGCGATTGACGCGCTCGATACGTCGCACCGCGTCGGGCATGATCCGATGACGTTCTCATACGCCTAACGTTCTCGTACTCCTTACATGTCTGAGCATTTGACTTACCGACATGCTAGCGACTGGTTGATCATTCAGCCGCTAGCAGTGTTGATCGGCGTGATATGTGCGCTTGTGGCAGTCCAACAGTGCGAACCGATAGCACAGTTAGTCGGGCAGACGCGCGCCATCGGTCCAGCAGCACAAGTGCTCGCAACGCTTCCGGTCCGCTCTGACGGCGATGTGAGAAGTTCATCGTCGGAATCGATAGCGTCGGCGTCCTCACCTCGGCCGTATTCGCGTGATATCTTCGGCTACCAGCAAACCGATGACGATGGAGACGGCTGTCCGATCCGAGAGGACATTCTCGCCCGTGATCTGACGCATATTCGTTTTCGCGCGGGTACATGCATTGTGGAATCGGGGGATCTATCGGATCCGTATACCGGCTCACTCATCCACTTCCAGCGCGGACGCACCACGAGTTCACTCGTCCAAATCGACCACATTGTCGCTCTGCATGATGCGTGGAAGTCAGGGGCGTCACAGTGGGGTTCAACTCAGCTGATGGCGCTGGGCAACGATCCGCTCAATCTGCTGGCGGTGCAGGGGAAGGCAAATCAGGATAAGTCAGACGCATCCGCAGACCAGTGGTTGCCGTCACATCAACAGTTCCGGTGCGCGTATGCAGCTCGGCAGATTGCTGTGAAGTCACGTTATGGGCTATCGGTGACCGTGGGCGAGAAGAATGCGCTTGCCCGCGTCTTGCATGGATGCCCAGGTCAGCCTCTCCCGACTGAGAATGCGGTTGCTATTCCCTCACAGCAAGCAGAGCAGGGATAATAGAAGAGATGAATACGATGAACGCAACGAACAAAATGAATGAACATGAGTCCGAGAGTGAACGGCGTGGTAGGCGGACAATCGTCTCATTTGTTCGCCGCTCCACGAAGCTGACACCAAAACTGCAGAAGGCGTGGGATCAGTATGCGTCACGTTATGTGCTCGATATTCCGCATGCCGACCCGCAACGCGACCTGTCGGTAAGCCCACGCTTCCGGTTCGACCGCTCTTACCTTGCGCAGCAGTGGGGGAACACGAATCCGCTCATCGTTGAGATTGGAACCGGTCAGGGCGAAAATATTGCGGCGGCGGCTGTCGCTCATCCGAACTTTAACTATTTGGCGATCGAAGTGTATGCGCAAGGGATCGCTCACACTCTTCATCGCATTGGCGAGCACCATATCACGAATCTGCGTATCGCCGAGGTGAACGCGCCGGAACTTTTCGAGACGTCGTTCAGTTCAGGTCTTCTCGAGGAAGTGTGGACGTGGTTCCCAGATCCGTGGCCGAAGATGAAACATCACAAGCGTCGCATCGTGCAAGCTCCACTGGCCGATGCGATTTACCGGTGTCTCAAACCGACTGGTTTGTGGCGTATTGCAACCGATATCGACGATTATGCGCTCCACATTCACGAGGTCATGGACGATCGCACAGGTTGGGCGAACGAGGGGACGAAACCGGTGAGCCTAGCGACCGAGCATGTTGGCAAAGGTGACGCGGATGAAGCGCGTGAAATGCCACACGCCACTTTCACGGAATCCGAGCGTTTTGCCGGTCGCGTGATCACCAGTTTTGAGCAGAAGGGGTTGCGCAAAGGTCACACAGTTCATGACTTCACGTATCGGAAGACTCCGCTCGTCGTCGAGAAAACAGCACAGGACAGGCGAAACAATCGAAACAACCGGGACGAACGAGACAATCATGAAGGAAACGTGGATGTGAGTGCCTCTCCGATCCACAACGCGGTGAATCGTGTTTCTACGGCAGCTTTCGCAGCCGGGTACAGGCACGTTGTTGAACCGTTCTTGTTCCATCAGAAACCGGATCAAGCACATCAGATGATGCTCGATTTCGCTGGGGCTGCTGGGACTATTCCGCCGCTTATGGGACTGCTGCGGGGGATGATCGATTATACGGATCCTGTTTTGCGTACGTCGGTAGCGGGTGTACCGTTTGACAATCCGTTTGGGCTTTCGGCCGGACTGGATAAGAATTGTACGATTTGGCAGTGTCTGGATGCCGCTGGTTTTGGCTTTGAGACGGTTGGTTCGACGACAGCACGTCCGTGTGCAGGGAACCCACACCCGTGGTTCCACCGTCTGCCGCGCTATCATTCACTCGTCGTACATGCCGGTTTGCCCAATGACGGTTCTGAAATTGTGATGCGGCGAGTTGAAAAAGCGTACACGTTGGCCCACTCAATGCGTGTTTCAGTGTCGATCGCGCGGACGAATGATGCGTACTGTGGAGATGACGAGGAGGGAATTCGCGATTATGCGACAAGTTTCCGCCGAGCAGTGGGGAAGTCGCACCTGATCGAGGTCAATATCAGCTGTCCGAACACGCACGTGGGGCAGCGTTACGTGGTCCCGGACCGGCTAGACGAATTGCTCAGTGCGCTGGATCGCATTGATCGGACTCAACCGGTATTTGTGAAGATGTCACAAAATAAGTCATGGCCAGAATTCCGGGATCTGCTGGATGTGGTGTGTGAGCATCGCGTGCAAGGCGTCACGATCGCTAATCTTCGGGAAGATCGGACTGGCCTGTCGGTTCCTCCCTCATGGCGTGGCGGATTGTCAGGCGATCTCGCGCGTCCGGGAGCAGATGATCTGATCGAGAAGACATTCCGCGATTATGGGCATCGCCTCGTCATTGCAGGTGTCGGCGGTGTCACCACTCCTGAGCAGGCGTACTGGAAGATTCGCCACGGGTCCAGTCTCGTCATGCTCATCAGTGCACTCATGTTCAACGGTCCACAGCACATTACAGTGCTCAAGCGTGGATTAGCCAAACTTCTGCGCCGCGACGGTTTTGCGCATGTGAGTGATGCCGTCGGAATCGACGCGGACTAGTAGATAACTAGTAGATAACTGACTGAAAATTTCAGGCAAGCGTATGAGCACAAATGCGCTCATACAAGTGCGCTTACATGTACTTGGCATCGGGCGTGCCGTAGCTGTTGTCCTGCGGAATCTTCGCCTTATCGCAGTATTCGTTCATGAACTGCACCCACGTCGGCATCGCCAAATCAGCGCCGTACCATGTCGACTTCGTATGACCGTTGATCGTCATGCCAGCCAACGACGTCGGACGTTCAGCATTTCCGGCGATGACGAACGCTGCGACTTGCGGAATAAAGCCGCCGGATGCAATCGAGAGCTGCTCATTCGTACCGGTCTTAGCGAACGTCTTGCGATTATTGGCAAGCTGAGCCATGCGAGCCACACCTTGTGTGACGTTGAGATTCATCGCGTACGCCGTCGTCTCAGCAATACCCGGATCGATTGCCTGATGGCACGCTGCTGACGGAACTGCCTGCTCAGTGCCATCGGACTTGATAATCTTCGTGATCGCAATCGGCGTGCACTCCCGGCCTTTCGCTGCAATCGTGGCATACGTGTTTGCCATCGACAGTGGGGACGTGTTGAGCGTGCCGATGAGCATCGTCGGATTGAGCTCATGCATGATGTTCGACTGCGAAGCGATAGCGTTGCGATAGCCAAGTTCGTTGGCAGCTTTACCGACCGCGCACAAGCCCATGATCTGACCCATTGATGCCTGGGTCGTGTTGTGCGAGAAGTTCAGTGCGTGCAACGGAGTCTCCGGGTTGACCGTTCCACCTTCTGAATTGTGAACACGCCAAATCAGATGCGTCTTCCGTGCGCACGGGAAGGAATCGATTGGGTACGACGTGCTCGTCCGCAACGGCTCGGTGATCTTGTGACCGCTTTGCATCCACGCGACGAAATTGATCGGCTTGAACGTGGATCCGACGCCGAAGCCGGTGCCTCCGCCATCTTCCTGACCGACCGTGTAATTAATAGCCGTCGAATACCTGTCAGCGCTCGCGGTCGCGTTGTAATTACGGTTTTCAGCCATCGCCAAAATCTTGCCTGTGCCCGGTTGAACGGCGGCGAGCATATCTTCGACGCCCGACGGATCAGTGACCGGAATTTGAGTCGTGACAGCATGCCACGCTGCCTGCTGAGCTTTCAGATCGAGCGTGGTGTAAATGCGCAATCCGCCTTGATACAGCAAACGGTGACGATCTTGAGCAGTCTTGCCAAACACTTTGTCGTTCAAGATCTTGCGGGTGACGTAATCGCAGAAGAACGCTGCATTCCCCGCGACCTGGCAGCCGACCGGCACAGTGCGGACGTGAAGCATACTCGTCATCGGCACTTTCTTCGCCGCTTCACAGTCGGACTTCTTCGCAAAGCCGAACTTCGCCATCAAATCGAGCACAATATTGCGCTGATGCTGGGCGTTCTGCGGATTGACGGTCGGGTCGAAGTTTGCTGGATTCTTCGTGATTGATGCGATCGTGGCTGCTTCGCCGAGGTTGAGGTCACGCGCGTGCTTGCTGAAATAGTGCTCAGCAGCCGTTTCCACCCCGTACGTCCGGACGCCAAACTGTGCGATATTCAGATAGCCTTGCAGTATTTCGGCCTTCGAGTGCGTCTTTTCGAGCTGAATGGCGATCAGCATCTCGCGCAGCTTGCGGGCAATGGTGTCTTCGTGCGCGTGGTATGCCTCGATCGGATCGCCCTTTTCCTCGGCCTGGTCGAAGAGCGCGTTTTTCACATACTGCTGAGTGAGAGTCGAGCCACCCTGCGTATTGCCGTGTTTGATGTACGTCTGAATGAACGCGCGGAGAATACCTTGCGGATCGATGCCGGTGTGGGTGAGGAACCTGCGATCCTCGCGGGCAACGACGGCTTTCTGCATTGGCTCGGAAATATCCTTGAGCGCAACAACGACGCGGTTTTGGTCATAAAACTGAGCAATGACCGTCTTTCCGTCGGACGCATACATACGCGAAAGCTGCGGTAACTTCGTCAGGTTCATCGTCACCGCTTCGCCTTTGACGTCTGGAAGCGTGACCTTGGCGATCCCGTTGACAGCCAACACCGCAGGAACGAAGAAACCGGTGGAAGCGAGCCCAGCGGCGAGGCAGAGGACAAGTAAAGCCGCTATCAGACTGAAGAATCTTCTCACCGTCATTCTTTGGGTGGATTGTCTCATGTGACCTATTTTATGAGGCATATCTGTATGTCAAATGTGTGCCGGATGTTCCATAATGTTAAGTATGATCGCATCTGAACGTCATCTTTACATTCTCAGTTCGTTGCGCACGTCCGGTGCTGTGCGAATCGCTGATTTGGCCGCTCATTTAGGTGTTTCGAACATGACCGTACGGCGAGATATTGCCGACTTGGCTGCGCAAGGACTGCTGAAACGCGTGCGCGGGGGAGCCATCTCGACGAGTTCGTTGCTCTCAGAGCCACTTTTCTCCGTCAAATCACAACAAGATGTGGATCTGAAGGATTCGATTGCACGCAAGGCACTGTCATTTGTGCGACGCGGTGATGTGGTCGCGATTGGTGGTGGGACGACGGCGTACATTTTTGCGCGGCGTTTGTTCGAATCTGATCTGGCGAATGGGCTGACGGTTCTGACGAATTCGGCACCGGTCGCCGAACTTGCACAGGCGCAAGGGTCATCGGGTACGGAAGTGATTGTGACCGGTGGAATGGTGACGCGTTCGAATGCGCTCGTGGGGCCGATCGCCAATGGTGTCATCGGTCAATTGCGTGTTAATTCGCTGTTCTTGGGCACGCATTCCGTCTCTGTTCCACGCGGATTTCTGACGCCAAATTCGCTGGAAGCGAGCACCAACGAAGCATTAATCGCGATTTCGGACCGGACGTACATTTTGGCGGATCACAGCAAGTGGCAGAACACGTCGTTGTCGCTTTTTGCCACGTATGACAAGGTTGATGCGGTCATTACAGACGCCGGTATCGACGAGAAGACAGCAAACGAGACGCGACAACTCGTCAAACAACTTGTTATTGCACCAACTTCAAGTTCAGAAGGGCACAGAAGCTAACATTTTCGAACAGAAGAGTGCATAATAGAAGCATCAGTGAAGCATCAGAGAAAATAAAAAAGGAGAGCATGATGGAGCAGCAAAGGCGCAACCCCAGTCATTATCAACCACAATGGTATGTCCCAACGGCATACGAGAGCACACACATTCGCATCACGCCGACGCATTTGAGCGATGGGCGTGAGTTCTTCTATTTGGACGATGAGCCGGACTATGTTTCTGGTGCCAAGGTTCGCGAGCTAAAGGATCCGCGTCATTTGGCCGATCGGTTCGCGTCACATACAGATAAAGACGGTCATGTAGTGCCTCCGCAGTCACCAATTATGCGCCAAGATCCGCTGACCGGTGACTGGATTCCGATGAACCCGGCTCGCATGAATCGGCCAATCACGGCTGGCAAGAAGAAGACTGCCTCTGGTAATCCTCTGGCCGCCCGCATCCCGGGAAGCCCATATCAAGACGGTGAGATTCCGGGCACATCGTACGATGTTGCGGTTTTTGAAAACCGGTTCCCATCCATGCAGCAAATTCCAGGCGTTGAGCCGACCACAACGTACGTGAACGGCAATCATCTGTGGCCACAGCGTGAGGCAAACGGACGGTGCGAAGTCATCTGCTTTGACCCAGACGAGCACGCGTTGCCAGCAAATCTCCCTATTTCGCGACTGCGCACGGTCGTTGAAGCATGGGCATTCCGCACGGCGGAGCTGGCACATCTTGACGGAATCGAACAAATCTTCCCATTTGAGAACCACGGTGAAGAGATCGGCGTGTCGCTCGCACATCCACACGGCCAGATTTACGCATATCCGTTCATCCCTCCAAAGATGGAGGCAGAGCTTCGGCACACGCAGGCATACCACGAGAAGACGGGCGGCAATTTGCTACACGACATTTTGCACGCAGAACTTGATGCGAAAGAGCGGATCGTTCTGCGCAATCACACGTGGGTCGCTTACGTTCCGGCCGCTGCTCGCTGGCCGCTCGAGGTGCATGTCGCTCCGGTTCGCGATGGAATCCTGAGCATTGATCAGCTCAACGACGACGAACGGTGGGGTCTGGCGCAAATGTATTCAGCGCTCCTGAAGCGAGGCAACGCCTTCTTCGATACAGGTGACGGCAAGGGAATGAATTTGCCATACATTTCCGCATGGCATCAGGCTCCAGTTCACGATCCGCGTCGCGCCAATTACCGGCTGAACCTTCAGTTCTTCAGCTTCCGTAGGGCTGCCAACAAGATCAAGTATTTGGCAGGATCAGAGTCCGGCATGGCTGCATGGATTTCTGATACGACGCCAGAGAAGATCGCTCAACGCTTCCACGAGCTAGGGCCAGTCGACATCGACGATATGAGCGACTGAAAGGAGTACGTGATGTCCCAACCCATTGAATTCATTGAGCCGCTCACGGATGAGCAAGGCGCTCAGCAGGCGACAGATCTGTTCACAAAGACGTTTTCCGCCCAGCCGAACGGCGTCTGGGCTTCACCAGGTCGAGTGAACTTGATCGGCGAACATACGGATTACAACGCAGGACTGTGCCTGCCGATTGCCCTCCCACATCGCACGTACATCGCAATTCGGCCGCGGACAGATACGACTGTGCGCGTCGTCTCAACGCTCGATCCATCGGATGTCAGGACTGCTGACCTTGCCGGCCTGCAGGCTCGTGGCGTCAAGGGCTGGGCTGCATATCCAATCGGTGTAGCGTGGGCGTTGCGTCAAGCTGGTTTCACTAGTGTCACCGGATTTGATGCAGCGTTTGCATCATGCGTGCCACTCGGATCTGGACTGTCAAGTTCGGCGGCGATGACGTGCTCAACTGCGCTGGCTCTCGACGGCATTTTTGACCTCGGCAAGGGCGATAGCGATGAAGGCCGACTCACGCTCATCGATGCAGCCATCAAGTCCGAAAACGAGATGGCAGGCGCGTCCACCGGTGGTTTGGATCAGTCAGCGTCCCTGCGGTGCACGGCCGGTCATGCGCTTCTGCTCGATTTCCGTCCAGGTCTGTCAGCCACGCAGAGTGCCACGCAAGAAGACTGCGATTTCGCCCGTTACGGTGTAGAACTGCTCGTCCTCGACACGCGAGCCCCGCATTCTCTCAACGACGGTCAGTATGAGCTGCGGCGTCAGACGTGCGAACGTGCCGCACAGCAACTCGGTGTCAAGAATTTGCGTGAAGTTGCAGACAAAGTATTTGCAGCAGGTAATCCGAAAGATGCGCTTGCGGGTGCATTGGCTTTGCTCCCGGATCAGATTATGCGCCAACGCGTTCGGCATGTGATTACCGAGATCGGCCGCGTTCCACAGTTTGTGCAGGCATTTGCTCGCGGGGACATGAACAAGGCTGGCGAACTCATGAATCAGTCTGGCGACTCGCTGCGCTACGACTACGAAGTCACCATTCCTGAACTCGATACGGCGGTCGACGTCGCTCGGAAGTGTGGTGCTTTCGGCGCTCGCATGACCGGCGGTGGCTTTGGTGGGTCAATTATTGCGCTCGTCAAAGCTGGAACTGGACGTCAGATCGCACAAAAGATCGCAGACGAATTTGCTCGCCGCGAGTTCCGAGCTCCGCGTGCGCTCTCTGCTGTGCCTTCAGTTTCGGGTCATCGAGTGCAGTAAGCGTCCCAGAGTTCGAAGGCGTCCAACTTATCCCGTGATACCCCAATTGTCTCAGTGAGTTCATCGGTGAACTTCCTGATTTGTATTCTTCATAGAATGAGAATCAAGAAGTTCACTCGATCTTGGTGTTCCACATCAATTTCCACGTCAATGGAGAGTGGCGAAGATCGGATCCTTGAACGATGGAAAGGCGTCCCCACTGAGGAGGGTCATCATGGTTGATCAAGGCAGTGACAGCGCAGTCGTCACGCAGACGTCGACGAAAGGCAATGCTGAATTCCAGCTAACCGCATCGCAGACAATGCTCGAGGTCTTTGTTGAGCGCATTGAATCTGCACGGCAAGTTGACGAGAACGGTTTGGATGAGAATGGTTTGCCGATCGAACCGGCAGGCACGACCGTGACGGATCCGAGCGCCGTTGCTCAGAAGAAGCCGTCACCAGATTCGTTTGTCGGCATTGAGGTGATTGCTCCTGATGCCTCGGTTATTCGCGAGCAGATGGATCCCGAACGGTATCGTGAGCATTTCGTCATCAATTTGGCGCAGAACTCAACCCCGACCGCTGGTCGTTGCATTATCGTGGCGCATGGCGTGTCAATTCCGTATGCGTACGTGTATGGCGATGCAGTGATGAAAGAGGGAATTCAGGTTGTCATTCCGCAGCCGATCACGAAGGGCCATGACAACGAGGGCAACGAAATTACGCCTCGTCGTGCTGTTCACTTCCAGCCGCCGGCACATTGGATGAACGATCCGAACGGTCTGTGCCGCTTCCAGGGCCGCTATCACATGTTCTACCAGTTCAACCCATACGGCTGGGAATGGGACAACATGCACTGGGGTCATGCGGTCAGCACAGATTTGGTGCATTGGACGCAGCTGCCTATCTTCCTCTTCCCACAGCGCGAGCTCGAGTGCAACCGCAACCTCACCGGCGGTGCCTTCTCTGGTTCTGCGATCACGATCGGCAAGGACGGCAAGCCAAGCAAGGGCGATGAGGCGAGCGAAATCAAGGTGTACTTCACCCGTCGTCGTGGTATCAAGAATCAGGACATGGGCTTCAGCGAGAGCCAGTACACAGTGACGTCTCACGATGGCATTCACGTCGACAAAGGTTCTGAGAAGAAGATCGTGAGCCGACCGAACGATTCCTTTGGCTACGACTTCCGTGATCCGAATGTCCGCGTCAACGCCGCTGCATATGAGTCTTCCCAGTCGGCGAACTCGACGGCAGATTCGAAGGAAAACGTCGATGCGTGCCCAGGTGTCGCACCGAGCGATGGAAAAGTGTACGCCACGATGGCTATCGCAACGTCGATGCCATCTCGTGAAGTAATCGCGAAGGCAAAGAGCGACGCAGAGTCGGTGAGCAATCCAGCTCCACTCCCGGTTCCAGGCTTGGCGACAACTGATGTTGGTGGCTGGTATGCCGATGCACCGAGCTCACCGAATGACACGAAGTCCCCGGCACCAGAACGCAGTTGCGCGATGGCAATCTTTGAGAATACGAGTCCGACACTCGATGACGATAAGTGGCACTTCGCCCGCATTTACTTGGACGATGTCGGCAACCCAGCAGCGAGCTTCGAATGCCCTGACCACTTCCGCCTCGATGGCCACGATGTAGCTGTCGGCGCACTGATGAATCACCGCGACAACGAGGGCGTCTATCGTCCAGTTCGCTGGTACGAAGGCGATTCGATCGGTGGCCGTCTGCAGGTTCAGCGCGGCGGCTGGTGCGACAATGGACCGTGCTATTACGCGGTGCAGTCGTTCACCGACGATACGGGTCGGCGCATCGCGTTTGGCTGGGAGCAGGATTACTTCGGTGTCCGTCGTGAACGTGCAGGCGCGTCCAACGGCGATATGTCACTGCCACGTGAGCTGCGCGTCCGCGCTGGCAAACTGTATTGCGAACCAGTTCACGAAGTGTATGACAATCTCGTCGGCAAAGAGCTGATGCACTTCCAGACGGTCGGATTTGCAGGCCGTGGTGGTCTGCGTGTGTCTGATCCAGTTGCAGTGCCAGGTAATGCGTACTACGTTGACCTGCACTTCGATTCAGAAGCAAACGAGGACGAGACCGCGCACCAGGACTTCCAGCGTCCACAGAACTTCCAACTGCTCTTGGGTGAGCGCGGCGACCAGAAGGTAACACTGCTGTGCGCTCGCAAGATGGTGCTGCTGCAACTGGCAGGTGTTCCAGTCTTCGGGTCACACTTCGTGGCACACGTGCAGGATCTGCGGCGTGTCGAGGTCTTCTATGATCGCGGCTTGGTGGAGTGCTTCGTCAATTCTGGTGAGGAAGCAATCACGGTCATGATCGATGATCCGCGTCTGAACGGTGCTTGCGGACCACTGTCAGTGATGTATCCAAACGTCGTGACGCGTGGCAATATTTATCAGCTGTCGCTGGAGAACAAAGAGTAATTGAAAGAGTGATCGGCAGTCAGATAGTAAATAAAGCAAATGAGCGCTCAATAAACACATAATCAGCACTCAATGAGTACTCAATGAGCGCTCAATCAACAATAAAAATGGCAGCTGCTTCGTGATGAGGTAGTTGCCATTTTTGTTTTTGCTGCTTTGCGTTGTGTTCTAATCAGATAATCGAGTTGAGATCAGCGTCGATGTCGTCGAACCGACGGACGAGAGCAGCAGGGCGGAAGATCGGCGTTCCGGCACTCACAACCATCGCCGGCGTATCGAGGGCAGAGAGCCGATCGAGTGGATTCGAGTCAAGCACGATGAAATCAGCGGACTTGCCAACTTCGAGCGTTCCTGTTTCTTTATCGAGACCGAGCATGTGCGCATTACCTGCCGTCGCCTCGTTCAGGACCTGGCCAATCGTCTCACCTGCAAAGCGGACGCGATAGTCGAGCTCGTGCCACGTCGAGTATTGCGTGACGAGTGGCATCGCTGAGTCTGTGCCCACTCCCAGAAGAATGTTGTTTTCATGCGCCTGATGGATCGCGTCGATCATTCCTCGTGTGACCGCCTCGGAATTGGCTTTGACGATATCGCTGATTCCTGTCACGGACTGGGGGAGTCGGTCGAGTGTGAGCGCCGGCATGAGTGTCGGGTCGACCGCACTGTACCCGTGCAGTGACTTCGGATTGTGCCGGAAGAGTGCGATCGCCTCATCGTTCATCGTGGCGCCGTGCTCGATGGTGTCGACTCCGGCACGCAAAGCATTGAGCATCCCTTGTGTGCTCTGGCAATGTGCTGCGACGAGAACCCCGCGCTCATGAGCAGTTTCGCATGCCGCTTCTATCTGTTCCACGGTCAGCTGAGGTGTTCCCGCGTTGCCGATCTTCTTCGCATCGGTGACTCCACCTGTGGCAGCAAGCTTGATAGCTGTGCAACCGGCATCGAGATGAGTGGTGACGGCAGCCTTCACATCCTCCGGTGTGGCACATTCAACAGATGTGTACGGTGTCCCATGCCCGCCTGGTATTGCAATCATTGGTCCGGCGACAAGCATGCGAGGGCCTGCAGCACGTCCTCGATGAACGCGCTGAGCGAGCTTGACGTCGTCATAGGTGAGATCTCCAAGCGTCCTCACTGTCGTGACGCCTGACGCGAGCATTGTTTCGATGTTGATGCGCGAAATCCGTTCAGCAACCGCTTGCCCTGCAGGCGAATCGAGGAGCTGACGGATCTGTGCATGCGTCAGCGAGCCGAAACTGGTAACCGACGAAAGAGTGGAGGGCCTGCCATCGGCAAACGTGTGGACGTGAGCGTTGATGAGACCGGCAAGGATATAACGGCCTTGCGCATTCAGCACCTTGAACCCGTCCGGAATACCTGGATCAATCTCAGCAGACGGGCCGAGCAATTGGATTCGACCTTCAGGGCTAATGACGATGGTGCGGTCGGGGAGTGCTGTCGGATGAGCGGGATCAGACACGTCCACGAGGTTGGCGTGGGTGAGCGCGAACGGCTGATGATTCGGCTTGATGTCCGCAATGTGCGCTTGTACGGCGAATCGATGTGCTTCATGCACAAAGTTCGTATGAATGAAGTCACGTGCCGTCGCACCTGCTGTCCGTGCAAAGATTTCAGCTTTTGAGGTTACGAATTGCTGCGCGAGATCGGCAAATGAGTGCAGCTCTTGTGTGTGTTCACCCATCATGTGCTCCTTTGGCGAATTCCTACTTGAATTGTGTGAGATGTGTATTTTTCTTACCCCTAATTGTGGCATAAAATGAAAGAAATACTGAGTGGGACACGCCTTCAGCGGCGAAGCGTCGGCGCGTCTTCCACGAAAAAGGGGCTGGTGAAATGAGTAAGACAGAAACAGCCGTCGTGGGTCAGAAAGATCCGCACGTCAGCGCTGATGGACATCGCCCAACAAAAAGCGAAATTTGGCGTCTGGGAATAGGCTTTACCTTTAGCGCGGTTATTTGCGCAATTCCATGGGTTGCCTTGAGCTCTCTTGTTCTCCCGGCGACACTGAACAACATTGATCCGTCGTCCAAGGAAGCCATCCTTGGCATGATCAACGCGATCGGCTCGATCGTGGCACTCCTAGCAAACTTCATCTTTGGTGCTCTGTCAGATATACGCGGTCGCGCTTTGGCCGTCGTACTCCATGGATCATCGCCGGTGGCTTGGTCGCCGGTATTTCCATGGGCTTAATCGCACTGTTCCAGACCAACGTTCCGATGGTCACGATTCTGTGGTGCCTCGGTCAGTTGGGCTACAACATGATGCTCGCACCGTTCGTCGCCTGCATGTCTGATCGTGTTCCAGATGCCAATCGAGGCACAATCTCCGGCTTCTACGGCGCTGGTATTGCAGTTGGTCAGACGCTCGGCAATTACGTCGGCGCTTATTTGGTCAAGCAAGGCAATTCTGGTCTGACAGCTGGCTGGATCATTGCTCTGTGCGTCTTCGGTCTCATCGGTATTGTTACTGTTCTCATTTGGCCGCGTGAGCAGTCTTCGAAGGACAGCGTTTCCCGCAAGACGTCCGCACATGACATTCTCGCGTCCTTCATTCCACCAGTCGGCAAGGGCGTTGGTGACTTTTACTATGCACTGTCTGGCCGCACGCTCATGATGGCTGGCTACTGGATGGTCAACACATACGTTCTGTACATCACGACTGATTACATCTTCGCTGGTCAGCCGGGTGCAGAGAAGCGCGGTGCGAGCCTGATTGCTTCGATGTCTGTCATTCAGCTCATTGTGACGCTCATCTCAGCACTGCTCGCTGGCCCTGTCACCGATAAGATCCACATGCGCAAGACCCCAGTTGCGCTCGCTGCATGCCTGTTCGCAATCGGCATTTTGATGCCACTCCTCATTCGTAAGCCACTGGGCATGTACCTGTTCGCACTGATCGCTGGCTTCGGATACGGCGTCTACAACGCAATTGATCAGGCCCTGAACGTCGATGTTCTGCCGAATCCAGATCAAGCCGGTAAGGATCTGGGCATTCTGAACTTGGCGAACACTCTGTCCACCGTTCTTGGCTCACTGTTTACGTCTGCAATCATCGGTGGCTTCAAGGCTGCGACGCACTCGGGTGTACACACTCCGATGGCCGCTTATCCAGTCGTCTTCATTGTGGCAATCGTGTTCGTTTTGGTTGCAGCATTCCTGATCAAGCGTATCAAGCGCGTGAAGTAATGCGAGGCAACGCTAATAAGTAATCAGCGAGAGTAGAAATACTCGAAAGATGATAATGGCCATGGGGTTGATGATCAGCTCCATGGCCATTTTGTATGTGCAGCTTTGTGTGTGTAACTTTTTTGTTTAGCTTGGTGGACACAGCTTTCTTTCGCGTTCTTGTGGCTTCAGCTTTCCTCTACTTTCCACCTTTGAACCCGAGCTGCCTCCATGCTTCGTAAATGGCGATGGCGGCTGTATTCGTCAGGTTCAGTGAGCGCAATGACGGGCGCATTGGCAAGCGAACTTGCTCAGCTACGCGTGGACCGTACATGATGTCGAGCGGATCGGGGATATCGCCGGGTTCTGGCCCAAACAGAAGGATGTCTGTCGGCCGATACTGAATATCCGTGTACAGCTTGGTAGCGTGCGCAGTGAATGCGATGATGCGGGAGTGCGGCATCGAATCGGCCATCTCCTGAAAATTCGGGTGGATGACGACATGTGCCATGTCGTGGTAGTCCAGTCCCGCGCGCCGCAACTTCGTGTCTTTGAGGTTAAAGCCGAGTGGCTCGATGAGGTGCAAAATGGTGCCGGTCACTGCACACAGACGAATCGCTGATCCAGTGTTCCCCGGAATGCGAGGGGAGTAGTACGCCAAATGCGGGGTTGAAGTCGGCGTCGCTGCTGCTGTGCGCGAGTCGAGCATTGCCTGAGCTACTGAGATCGGGTTGCCGTGCGCATCGGTGATGAGCTCGTCTGGACCATAATTTTTCTTTCGGTAGCCGTACTCGAACATCGTTTGCTGCTCGGTAGCCTGTTCACGTTGTTCTTTTTCGACTTGCTCAGCATGCAACTCGTGCTTGCGGGCGACATGCTCGCGCAACTGGGCTTTCTCGCGCGCGCGACGAATTGCCCGATCGATGCGCGATTGCTCTAGTTCCCGTGCACGGGCATCGTCATCTGTTGGCTGGTGATTGTTTCCATCCTGATAGTGCTGATTGTTATGAGCTCGGCTCTCTGCGGTCATAATCGAAAGAGTAAGAATTGTGAGTGACAAGATTGTCAAAAGAAACGGAGGAGGAGAGATGATGCGATCACAGCCTCTTCTTCCAGTTTTGCGAGCATGGTGGGATGAGAACGCGCGTCTTTTGCCATGGAGAGTCGATCCTGATCAGAGGGATGATTTTCGCCGCGCACGCCGGCCACCTCACATTTCGACAACAACTCCGTGGGGCGTGCTCGTGTGCGAAGTCATGAGTCAGCAAACGCCGATGACGCGTGTGGCCCCGCTCTGGTGTGCGTGGATGAAGCGATGGCCGACTCCTCAAGCGCTTGCCGCTGCATCTCGTTCCGATATTTTGACAGCGTGGGGGAGTCTCGGTTATCCGAGCCGGGCGCTGAGATTACATCAGTGTGCTCGCGTTGTCATCCAGCGTTATCACGGTCAGCTACCGGTGACAGTTAGCGAGCTCATGAAGTTGCCCGGAATTGGACAGTACACTGCATCTGCGGTGGCATCGTTTGCAGATTGTCAGCCAGTTGCCGTGACTGACACGAATATTCGCCGAGTGATCACGCGCGCAGCCGATGGAGTGGAAAGCCTGGGAGGAGCGACGACGCGCTCAGATTGGAAGCGTGCGCATTCTCTTCTGCCGACTGTCCAAAATCCAGGAAATCCAGCGATCACAGGCAAGGATGACCGTCTGTGGAATCAAACTCTCATGGAGATTGGTGCCCTTGTCTGTCTTCCACGCAATCCACGATGTGATGCATGCCCATTGGTGGGCATCTGCCGTTGGAAGGCCGCAGGATATCCGGGAGCCGGTGCAAAGCACACACGTCCTGTTCAAAAATGGGCGGGCACTGATCGGCAAATGCGCGGAAAGATCATGAAGCTCATACGACGCGAAACAGCGCACGGCACACCATTCATTTCCCGTGATGTGTATGAGTCACTCGGCGCCCACGGTAAAGAAGACCAGCTTCAGCGCTGTATCACTGGTCTCGCCCACGACGGGTTAATCACTGCGCGTGCGGACGGAACGATTGGTTTTCCGCGCTAAAACGTGGAGCTGATCTTCCCAAGATCCTTCCGGACATCCTCTCAGACATTCTCCCAGAAATAATGTGAAGCCGAGCGAGAGCTGTTCGCAACGTTGGCACGCGAATCAGTTTCATTGAAGCAAAGCGATCAGGGTTACGAATGCGCTGGTGTTGTGGAATGAGCATCGTGGTAAAGCCCATCCGCATTGCTTCCTCAAGACGTTGCTCGAGGCGAGGAACAGCTCGGATTTCGCCGATCAAGCTGACTTCTCCGAGGGCTCCAGTCGTGCGTGGGACAGGAACATCATTCGTGGCTGAAGCGATTGCAATACATGCAGCCAAGTCGCAACTCGGTTCACGCGCTTGGGCGCCTGCAATGGTGGAGATGTATAAGTCCTTATCGAGCACGCGAACGTGCGCATGTTTGAAGAGGACAGCAACGAGCATGGCAATTCGGTTATAATCCACGCCATTTGTTGCGCGGCGCGGTGCTGGAAGGGCCGAAGCGGTCACGAGAGCTTGAATCTCGATCGGCATAGAGCGATGGCCGTCCATCGTGAACGTGATGCATGTGCCCTCGGTTGGAGCATCGTCGGAGGAAATAAAGAGTCCGCTCGGATCGGTGACCTGCTCAATACCCTCGTCAACCATGTCAAAACAGCCGACTTCATCAGTCGGCCCAAACCGGTTCTTCGTAGTGCGGAGCATGCGCAATGCGGTCCTACTGTCGCCTTCAAAATTGCAGACGACATCGACGAGATGCTCGAGTGTGCGCGGGCCGGCGATTGTTCCATCCTTCGTGACGTGTCCGACGAGAATGATCGGGATATTCATAGCTTTTGCCACATCAATGACACCGCGGGCGACTTCGCGCACCTGGGCGGACCCTCCCGAAATGCCGTCAATATCATCCGATGTGATGGTCTGAACCGAGTCGACGACAGCAAGAGCAGGCTTATTGTGCTCGATGAGAGATAGAGCAGTGCCAAGATCTGTGGTTGCTGCCAAAAGGAGATGTGGATCCATCGCACCAATTCGGCGTGCACGCAACCGTATCTGCCCCATCGATTCCTCTCCAGAAATATACAGAACAGTACGACCAGTGCGTGCGATCGTCCCGGCGCTTTCGAGCAAGAGCGTAGATTTGCCGATACCTGGCTCTCCAGCGACGAGGGTGACAGAACCGGTTACAATTCCACCACCGAGAACACGGTCGAACTCAGAAAAACCGGTGGACAGCCGCTTCCCGTCGTCCTCGATTTTCCCGGATGTGATCGGTTCAGCGCTAATGCCGGGATCGCTCGGGATTGTGACTGTAGAGCCGGCGAGACGACCATTGGAGGCAGTCGCACTTCGGCTCCCACGCCCTCGGCCGCGTGCGCTAGAAGCAGTAGGGAGCTTCGCTTCGTGGAACTCGGAGATCGTTCCCCACTGGCCACAGCTCGGGCAGCGGCCATACCATTGTGATCCGCTCCAGCCGCATTCGGAGCAGAGGTAAATTTTGCTCGGTTTGGACATACTCGAACGCTATCGCATTACGACGATGAAGAAAAACGTGGGTGAACACTGTGGACGGATACCATGCGTCCGTTGAAAGTGAGAGGATAAAAATATGAGTCAACAGAGGAGAAGACAAGACTTTGCAGCGTCAGGATCTGCTGGTCCATCGCCTGTGGATAACTCGCATCCGCAGACGATCAGCACTGGCGCTCGCGTGGCGATCGGCGTCTCAATCGGTCTAATCGTTGCTGTCATCATTGCGTTGGCAACTGCTTTTATTTGGCCTGGTTGGGCAGATAAGCTCGCTAACAATCAGCAGCAAGAAAACGTGGAGCCGACTGTCAAGCGCCGCAAAGCTATCGCACCATCCACAAGTGTGACGCCACTTCCGTCCTCTGCCACCGAACTGGTCAAGCACATGCCGGATACAGTCGGAGCGTACGCGCGCAAGGGGATCGAAGAGTCCTCAAATTGGAAGAACGCGAAGCCAATCGAGGAGCACACGATCACGTATTCAACGGGTACGGATCACGGTTCTGTCACCCTCGTTGTCGCGCAGTGGCCAGAAGCGGATACGGCTGGGACGGAGTATCAAAAGCTTGTCTCACATCTGACTGGTGAAAAGGTTGAGGCTGGAAACGTGCGCGTCGCCGGCAATATCACGGGTGCATACCAGTTCCATCGTGTCGGTTCAACAGGTGGTATTGCCCTGTGGCGCAACGATACGTGCATCTTCCAGGTCAGTGGTCCGTTTGATGCTGTCAAAGAGTTTTACACGAGTTTCCCGCTCTGAGTTTCTTCAAAGGGAAGTAAGCGTTGTAAGATTGCGATCGGCTAGGTCTTTATTCGTTTCGAGTGAGGGGAGGTCCTCATGGGATCTATTATCAAGAAGCGCCGCAAGCGTATGAGCAAGAAGAAGCATCGTAAGCTTCTGCGCAAGACGCGTCATCAGCGCAATAAGAAGTGACGCACGGTCGTTTGGCCGTTCAATAGATCTCTCGCTTTTTCAACGAAGGCGGGAGATCTTTTTTGTCTGTGTACTTTGTCTGTGCACACTCCGTGAGCGAGGTGAGTCGCAGAAGAATCTGCCCCCGTCAGTACAGTAAATGTGTCAGGTTTCAGATAAGCATCCGACCGATGTAAGAGTCTCCGGCGAAGGCAGGTGATGCGATGCTGAGGTGTTTTCTTTCCGATGATGATGACATTCGGGAAATAGAAGGGCCAATTAAAGGTTGCTGGATTGCGCTTTCCCACCCATCAGATTCGGAGCTGGCGTTCGTTTCTCAAAAATACGATATCGATTTGGCTGATATGCGTGCGTCCTTGGATGAGGAAGAGCGCTCGCGTGTGGACGTCGAAGAAAAATACACGATGGTCATCGTGGACATCCCAACGGTCGAAAATCGTAACGGGCGAGACTGGTATGAGACGATTCCTCTGTCAGTGATTGTCACCAATGATGTCGTTATCACTGTGTGCGAGAAGGATACCCCACTTCTCCAGCCATTCATGCAAGGTCGAATCCGCAACTTCTACACGTACATGAAGTCGCGATTTATTCTTCAGATCCTGTACCGCAATTCCCAGATGTACTTGCGTTACTTGCGTATCGTCGACCGCGAATCTGACAAGTTGGAACTCCGCCTTCAGCATTCAATGCAAAACCGTGAGATTTTGATGCTCATGGAGCTCAGCAAGACATTGGTCTACTTTGCCACGTCACTGCGAAGCAATGAAGTCGTCCTCGAACGCCTCACAAAGCTTCCGCGCATTCGCCGATATCCAGATGACGAGGACTTGCTCAACGACGTCATTATCGAGAACAAACAGGCAATCGAGATGGCAGGCATTTACAGCGGAGTCCTGCAGGGCATGATGGATGCGTTTGGCTCGATCGTCTCGAACAACCTCAACAACGTGATGAGAATCTTCTCTATTCTTTCCATCGTGCTGTCAATTCCCACGATTATCTTTTCAGCGTATGGCATGAATTTGAACCTGCAGGGCATGCCACTGTCGCACAGTTTTTGGGGATTCCTCATCATTTGCGTATTTTCCATTATCCTTGCGGTTATTGCATGGTTCTGGCTCTCCAAGTCCAAGCTGTTCCGCTAAATTTCGAAAGGGAAAGTGTCGATGACTGATTCACCTCGCACCTCTTCTGCCAATATGCCTCAAACAGGCTCAACAACTGTTCAGAGCGCGACGACGAAAAAGAAGCTTGGACCGGTTCTCGTTCAGCTCCAGCATGTCAACAAGTGGTACGGAGATTTGCACGTACTCAAAGACGTCAATCTCACCGTGCGCAAAGGTGAAGTCGTCGTCATGCTCGGACCATCCGGCTCCGGCAAATCGACGACGTGCCGGACGATTAACCGCTTAGAGCGTATCGATTCGGGGACGATTCTGATCGACGGCAAGAAGCTTCCGCAAGAGGGCAAGGCGCTGCAAAAACTGCGGCAGAGCGTGGGCATGGTGTTCCAAAGCTACAATCTTTTCGCCCATCTGACGATTCTGGACAACGTCACCCTCGCCCCACGTCACGTGCTGCACATGCCAAAGGATCAGGCACAAAAAGAAGCGCTGGAACTGCTTCATCGCGTCGGTGTGGACGGTCAGGCTCAGAAGTATCCTGCCCAACTTTCTGGCGGTCAGCAGCAGCGTGTGGCCATTGCCCGTGCGCTCGCGATGCACCCACAGGTCATGTTGTTTGATGAGCCGACGAGTGCGCTCGATCCTGAGATGGTCGGTGAAGTGCTCAACGTCATGACGGACTTGGCTCATCAGGGGATGACGATGATTTGCGTGACGCATGAGATGGGATTTGCACGGCATGTAGCTGATCGCATTGTCTTTATGGCGGACGGACGTGTGCTGGAAAGCGAGTCGCCGGAAGAGTTCTTCGAGCATCCGAAGACAGAGCGTGCTCGTGAGTTTCAGAGCAAGATTCTCGGTCATTAAGTGAATTGGTGAAAGGAGGGGAATGATGCCATTTCAATCTGTGTCTTTACGATCTTTAGGCAGGAGTGCGCGGCGCCGAATCGTGAGTGCTGTGCTGGCGCTTGTGTGCGTTGCTGGCAGCGTCATGGCCAGTGCGTGTGGGAATGAGGATGTGCAGGTGACGGGTCCGCGCATCCGTATCGGTGTGAAGTTCGATCAGCCGGGTCTGAGTGTGGACAACGGCGGTCAATTCTCAGGATTTGATATCGACGTGGCTCGTTATGTGGCCAATAAGCTCGGCTATTCCCCGTCCCAGATCCAGTTCAAGGAAGCGCCATCGGCTCAGCGTGAGGCACTCTTACAAAACGGGAGCGTCAACATGGTGATCGGTACGTATTCCATCACACAAGATCGCAAGTCGGTCGTTGATTTTGCTGGACCGTATTTCGTGGCCGGGCAGGATCTGCTCATTCGCCGGTCAGATCGCTCGAAGATCACGGGTCCGCGCTCGCTTGCTGGACGCAAAGTGTGCTCTGTTTCTGGCTCGACGTCGGCGACGACAGTGAAGAAATATTTCCCTCGGTCGGTTCAGCTCATGGAGCTGTCTGGGTATGCCGAATGCGTGACGGCTCTCGTTTCTGGTGCTGTCGATGCCGTGACGACGGATGACATCATCTTGGCGACGCTCGCATCGGCAAAAGGCGATCATTCGCTCATGGTTGTCGGCCATCCGTTCACAAAAGAGACGTACGGGATCGGTGTGCGCAAGGACAGCCCACATCTCGTTGCGAAAATCAACGAAGCGCTGCGCGAGATGATTGCTTCCGGCGAGTGGAAGCGAGATCTGGACGCTGCAACGAAGGGGACCGGTTTTACGCCGAACAAGAAGTGGAATCCACCGACACGGATGGATGCTGCTGTCTCAGATGAGAGAGTGAGGTTCTGATGCGGTCGATCGGTTATCTGCTCACACATTACGATGTGCTCGGCGCATTTGGCGTCAATCTGCAATTGACCGCGTGGAGCGTCCTTTTCTCACTCGTCCTCGGGATCATTCTCGTCCTGTTGCGTATTTGCCCGGTCCGTTCACTGCGGCTGTTTGCAACGGGATTCGTCAATCTGTTCCAAAACTTGCCGCTCACGATTGTGATGGTGTTCCTGCTTCTTGGAGCGTTCGTGCAGCTACGATTCCAGTTCTCGTCGAACTTCTCCACCAACTTCTTCTGGTTCGCGGTCACCGGCCTGAGCCTGTACACGAGTGCATTTGTGTGCGAGTCGATTCGCTCTGGCATCAACACAGTTCCTTTAGGGCAGGCAGAAGCGGCACGCAGTCTCGGGCTCGGATTCTTCCAGTCGGCGACGCTCGTGATTTTGCCACAAGCTGTGCGTGGATCCGTGGCACCGCTGGGCAACACACTGATCGCGTTGCTCAAAAATTCGACGGTTGCCTCAGCGGCAGCTGTTTCGACGGAGACATCGTCGCTCATGAACACGATGATCCAGTACAATGCCAGTTCGATCGTCTCCGTGTTCCTCATCTTTGCACTTGGATATGTGATTTTGATTATTCCTATCGGACTGTTGACGACATGGCTGTCCAACAAACTTGCGGTCAGGAGGTGAACGCATGACAGACACAACTTTTGAATCTGAGCGTGAGTTCGATTCAGACGCGATGACGGCGAATACGTACGTCGATCGCGAAGGTTTCACGCGCTCAACCGAACCACATTCTCCACGCCTCAAGCTCACGAAGGCGGAGCGCAAGAAGATTACGCGCTCGCAGCGAAACCAGCGTCACGAGCAGCAGTCCGTCCTCTTCGATGAGCCAGGACCACGTGCACAACAATGTATTCGCGTGATCAATGTCATTGGTGTGCTTCTCGTTATCGCTTTTCTGGCGTGGATCATCGTTCGTTTTGCAAATCCTCCGATGGGGGAGAACCAGCTGAGCTGGAAGCTGTGGGAACCGGCACTCAATGGTCGCGCATGGGTGAGTTTCTATCTGCCCGGCATCGTCTCCACGTTGGCCGCATCGGTTGTCGCCATCGCAGGAGCTACGGTATTCGGATTTCTCTTTGCACTCGGTCGTCTGTCAACGCTCGCTCCAGTGCGTGCGGTCTGCTCGGTCATTGTCGAGTTCTGCCGCGCCGTTCCGGTGCTTTTGTTCATGATTTTCTTCTGGCGTTTGTTCGCCGGGCTCGGGATGGGCGATTCGTCGCCATTTTGGGCGGTGTGCGCAGGGCTCATTTGCTACAACGGTTCGGTGGTCACGGAGCTGATCCGATCGGGCGTCGGTAATCTGCCAGTTGGTCAGCGTGAGGCAGCAACAGCGCTGGGAATGAGTCATATGGCCTCACTCATGCGCGTCGAGGTTCCGCAGGCAGTGATCGCGTCTATGCCGGCACTCGTTAGCCAGCTTGTCGTCGTTGTGAAGGATTCAGCGCTCGGTTCGGTGATTTCGTACGCAGATCTGTTGCAGCGCGCTCGTCGCCTTGGATCGTTGCACTTTAACCCGTTGCAGACCATCATCGTGGCGGGCGTGATCTATCTCGTCCTGTGCGGACTCTTGTCCCGCTTAGCACAGTGGATTCCGGCGTACATGCAGCGGCGGACGACGGGTGTGGCGTCAGCTGCCGATTCAGCCTGAGGCCATTCTCGATCCAACGAATCTCAACCAGCAGGAGCGGGCAAGCCATGAGCTTCCGTTCGGCGGTGTAGAACCGGAGATTCCGGATCACTACCACGGCTCAAATGCTGTCGTTTCTGAGAAGTGGCATCAGGAACATCGTGAAGAGGGACACGATTACCGTCGCCCTGATGATCGCCGGCCGTGGTATTGGGTTGGTCACACATCTCACGGTCACGGTCGTCAAGAAGAGCGATAATAAAGCAACTTGAAAAATAAGGCGTCCACTTCGCTGCCCATCTCACCTTCGTGTGTGGGCTGTTGTTGAGCGTGATGTGAGGGGAGCGCACGTGTCTGGAGTCAAACCAGCAAATCAAGATGAGCCGAAATATCGTTACACTGCGGCTCTCGCAAATTCGATTGAGCTGAAATGGCAGAAATACTGGGACGACAACGGCACATTTTATGCGGCTAACGTCTCAGGAAAGTTGACGGATCAGAACGGGCATCATGCGGGGAAGAGAACGCCGTATTACGCCATTTCGATGTTCCCATTCCCGTCAGGCAAAGGCCTGCATGTCGGCCATCCGCTTGGCTATATTGCTACGGATATGATGGCTCGCTACCACCGCATGAAGGGGGAGAACGTCCTTCACGCGATTGGGTACGATGCGTTCGGTTTGCCAGCAGAGCAGTACGCCATTCAGACAGGTCAGCATCCGCGCATTACCACACGCAACAACATCGCGAATATGCGCCGCCAGCTGCACCGTCTTGGGTTGAGTTTTGATTATCGCCGTAGCTTTGCGACGACGGATGACAATTATGTGCGCTGGACTCAATTTATCTTCTCGCTCATTTTCAGCTCATGGTATGACCCGGATTACATCCGTCGCGACGGTGGAAAAGGGTCTGCTCGCCCGATTTCAGAACTCGTTGAACAGTTCAAGTCCGGAAAGCGCACCATTCCTGGTCATGAGGGTCAGAAGTGGGACGATTTGAGCGAAGTCGAACAGTCCGACGTGCTCAACGATTTTCGTCTCGTGTATATTTCCAAGTCGCCGGTGAATTGGTGCCCAGGACTCGGAACTGTGCTCGCCAATGAGGAAGTCACCGCAGAAGGCAAGTCAGAACGCGGTAATTACCCGGTTTTCCACAAGCAGCTCAGACAGTGGTCAATGCGTATCACGGCGTACGGAGATCGGCTTGTGCGTGACCTGTCGATGGTCGATTGGCCACATAAAGTCGTACAAATGCAGAAGCACTGGATCGGGGAATCGCACGGCGCTGATGTGATTTTCCGTGTCGAAGATGCTGCAGGAACGCCGGTCCATATTGCTGCGCAGTCGGGGGATTCGCTCTCTGAAGATGCGCACGGTGGACTCGTCGTCTACACCACGCGCCCGGATACGATTTGCGGTGTCACATTTGTTGTCGTTTCGCCTGAGCACGATCTGACCAGCCACGTTCCAGATGCATGGCCAGCTAACACTCCGGACGAGTGGAAGGGCGGATATGCGACTCCGATGCAAGCGGTTAGCGCATATCGCAAGCGTGCCCAAGAGGCGACTGCAGCCGATCGTGTAAAGCAAGGCACAGAGAAGAGTGGCGTCTTTACAGGCCTTTATGCGTGCAATCCTGTCACCGGTGCTCGTGTTCCGATCTTCACAGCTGACTACGTGTTGATGGATTACGGAACCGGTGCGATCATGGCTGTTCCTGGTGGTGATCAGCGCGATTTCGACTTCGCACAAGCTCATCATCTGCCTGTCATTTCAACAGTCCGTCCGGAGCATCCGGTTAAGCAGGCCGATGGTAGTGAGCAAGCGCAGCCAGTTCCGTTCGTTTCTCGCACCGGCATTGTCATTAACTCGGATGTAGCGAAGACGACGGGAGGCGATGCGCTCGCACTGAACGGCTTAAGCGTGGCTGATGCGCGTGCTAAGGCGGTCTCGTGGCTTGAACAGCATCATCGCGGTCGTGGCACTGTCAGCTATCGTCTGCGCGATTGGCTGTTCTCTCGTCAGCGCTACTGGGGTGAGCCGTTCCCGATCGTGTACGACGAGAACGAAGTGCCGCATCTTGTTCCGGCGTCTCAGCTTCCAGTCCAGTTGCCGGATATCCCAGATTACAAGCCGCGCACGTTTGATCCAGACGACGTCGATTCGATGCCGCAGGCACCGCTTTCGCGCAATAAAGAGTGGGTGAACGTCACGATGGATCTGGGCGATGGGCCAAAGCAGTACCATCGCGAGACGAACACGATGCCGAATTGGGCTGGTTCGTGCTGGTATTACTTGCGTTATTGCGATCCGAATGACGCGGAGCACTTCATCGCGCCGGACGAGGATCAGTACTGGCTCGGGCCGAATCACAACAAGATCGCTGGCAAGTCGGGCGGTGTCGATTTGTACATCGGCGGCGTGGAACATGCTGTTTTGCATTTGCTCTACGCGCGCTTCTGGCAAAAGATTCTGTACGATCTCGGTTATGTCAGTGCTCCGGAACCATTCCACAAGCTGTTCAATCAGGGCATGATTCAGGCATACGCGTACACGGATCAGCGTGGACAGTATGTGCCAGCGTCCGAAGTTCAGCAGGTGCCGGGAAGCGGTGCGAATGGTAGCGACCCGAAGTTCACGTGGAAGGGTGAGCCGGTCAACCGCGAATTCGGTAAGATGGGCAAGTCACTCAAGAACATCGTCACACCGGATGAGATGTATCAGGATTATGGCGCCGATACGTTCCGCGTGTACGAGATGGGGATGGGTCCACTCGCTGATTCCCGACCGTGGAACACGAAGGATATCTCCGGTTCGCAGCGCTTCCTCCAGCGTCTGTGGCGCAACATTGTTGACGAGCAAACGGGTGCTGTTACGGTCAGTGACGATAAACCGACAGGCGAGCTCGGCCAATTGCTCAATCGGACGATTAAGCAGGTCACGACAGAGATGGAAGAGATGCGGCCGAATACCGCCATTTCTCAGCTGATCGTGCTCAACAACGCACTGACAGGTTTGAAGGCTGTGCCACGTGAGGCGGCTGAGGATCTCGTACTCATGCTCAGCCCGATCGCACCTCACATTTGCGAGGAACTGTGGGCGAAGCTCGGACATCACGAGTCACTCGCGCATGCGCCGTGGCCGAAAGCAGATCCGTCACTTGCGGCGCTGACGTCTGTGACGGCAGTCGTTCAGGTTGGTGGAAAAGTTCGTGGCAAGCTAACGGTGAGCCCGTCGATTTCACCGGATGATCTGAAGGCACAGGCGATGGCTCTGCCAAATGTGAAGAAGTGGATGGGCGATGTACCGCCTCGCAAGGTGATTGTGCGAGCACCGCACATTGTTTCAATCGTTCCAGGAGCGCGCAAGTAACGCGCACAAAGTGCGAAGTTATCCACCGGCACGATGAAGGCGCAAACAGAGAAACAACGTTCTGTTTGCGCCTTTTTCTATTCGCCTCACCATCATCCGTGCACATTTGAGTGATTTACTGCGTTGGAATGAACGCTCTGCCAGACTGGCACCATGATGAAATCTAGCGAAGAGCGAAGCCGTTTTATTGCACGGCTCAGTACCGTCAGCGGGCGGGATATGCGTGAGGGTCGGGAAAGTAGTTCGCCACGCCTGAATGCAGGTCGGCACAGGCTGTCGGTTAATCTTGAAGAACCACACTCTCGTCTGCACGCTCAAACCCCACGGTTTTCCTTCTCTGCTCGGAGTGCGACGGCAGCTATTTTTATTTTGGTCGTGGCGCTCAGTTTCAGTGTCACTCTCTTGGTCATTCAAGGCTCCAATAACATGACGTATCCGAGCTCATCGCTTTCTGCATCTGGTGCTTCTAGTGCTTCTTCTGCTTCATCTCGTTCGCATTTGCAGACGAATGATGAAGAACGTTCAAGTCGTTCACATCGCGAGCGTTCATTGTCCTCATCTTCGCCCTCTTCTTCGCAGACGCAGTCTTCGGCATCCAACCAAGATCGTTCACCTGACCAGTCGCAGGCCTCACACACTTCCACTGGTCGGAATTCTCGCGCATCTACTACACCTCCATCACCAGCTTCCTCATGTTCAGGAGGCATTTGTGCGGATGGGAAAGTCAATGTCAACGCTGCAACGGCAGAACAGCTTCAAACAGTGAAAGGTATTGGCCCTTCGACAGCTCAGAAAATTATCGACTATCGGAAAGCGCACGGGAATTATGCGTCAATCGATGACCTCATGAACGTGTCAGGAATCGGCCCGAAAAAACTTGCAAAAATGAGGGATTCTCTTGTTACGCACTGAGGGGCGCACGAGGCAAACAATGCATACGCGCGTGGAAGATGGCGAGCACGATGACCGGATGCTTGCCCCGGCATTATGCACATGGTTGGCTGCACTTTTAGTCAGTACCTCGCTGCGGTGGGCGATTGCGTTGGTAGCCAGTCTCGACGTGTTGACGGTGGCGGCGGTGATCATCATGTTCCAGCACAAAAGACAGATACTGTACAGACAGCATGGCCGGCACAGACAACAGCGCAGACAGTACGCACAGCACGTTCTGCATTCATCTGTTTCTTCATCTGCACAAAAGAGTGGCTGGGCGTGGACGCTCGTTGTATGCGCATGTGCCGCTTGTTGTGCTGCGCTATCTAGTGGACTTTCTACTCAGATTGCTGCTCGCGATGCACTGACACAGTTCATGACAGCGCACACGGGAAGCTGGGCGTATGTGGCTGTTCATGTTCGATCGCCGGCGGTTGCCTCTGCGCAACGTGGTCACGACTGCCAGTTCGAGGCTGATTCACTGTGGATGAAAGCAGATGCCATGATTGTTTCGTCGCATGTGCCCGTGATGGTGATGGGATCGGGAAAGGTCTGCCATGTGATTACGAGCGGAGAGTACGTCATTCATGCCACTGTCTCACAACCGCGTTATGGGAACGCGTCGTGTTGGCTTCAGTCGGACGATATGCACCTTCAACCTCTCGTGCGACCTCGAAGACTTGAGCAGACAGTCCATTTTGTGCAATCCGCATTTGTCAGACAGTGCATGCGCCTTGATCAGCAAGCACGTATTCTCGTGCCGGGTGTAACAATTGGCGTACTCGGTCAGGATGCCATTGCCGGTTCGCTGCCACTCTCTCACACGTCTGATGTGCAGATGGGCAAACAGTTGAAAAAATGGTTTAAGCAAATTGGAATTGTGCATCTTTTGGCTGTCTCGGGCGGTCATTTTCTGCTCATCACTGATTTCGTACGACGACGCTGTGCTATCTGGCGAGTTCCACGGCTCATCACTGTAGCAGCGATGATCATATCGTACTGGGGATTAGCTGCATTCATGTTTCCGTCGGATTCAGTCATTCGTGCTCTGTGCATGGGCGTTATCGGAGCATGTGCACTCGCCCGCGGTCGCAAAGGGCAATCGATTTCAGCTCTTTCGTGGACGATATGTTGTGGAATCATTATTCGTCCGAGTCTGGCACGTAGCTTCGGATTTGCTCTTTCGTGTGGCGCTGTTCTCGGAATTATCCTGTTTGCAACACCTTTAGCGAACTGGTGTTCGGCGCTGCCGTCTTCATGGAGGGAAGCACTATCCGTCCTATCCGTCACACTGGCCGCACAGATCTTCACCTATCCGATTCAGTTTCTCATCATGCCAAATCTCACGGTGATGAGCGTACCTGCGAATATGTGTGTGGCACCGGTTGTTTCGTTTTCGACGATCTGTGGTCTTGTATCACTGATGACGAGCTGGTGGTGGCCGCAGTGCGGATTTGTGTTCGCATGGTGTGCTGGGCGAGGGACGTGGGGCATGGCTCAGTGTGCACGTTTGTGTGCGTCCATTGATCCAGGTCGGGCATTGGCAAACAAACAAGGCGGAAGTGGAAGTACACCGCAATCGGGATCAGTTGGACTTGCAATCGGCGTGCTTATTACTGAAGGGGTATTTTTCGCACTCGTGTGGGCGATCAAACGGATGAGAGGTCGCGCTGCTCACAGGTTGCTCACACGGTCAATTCAGGTGCAGCCGATCGAGACGCAACCGATGAAGACGCAGCCGATTGAACAGAAAGTGAGCATGTCCAAAGACGACGCGAATCTGAGAGCATGGCACAGTCAGGAGTTCAGATGGCACCGCTGATCATCATCAATGGCGGAGATGAGTTTCTCAATGATCGAACTGCGAAGTCCGTGACGAAGGAAGCTCTCGCTGCTGTGCAAGGTGCTGAGGAGATGGATTTGGATGCCCAGAGTGCTTCAGCTTCAGATTTTGTGGAAGCAGTAAGTCCGTCTTTGCTGTCCTCGTCATCGGTAGTGCGTCTTGATCATCTGGAAAGTGCTTCTGACGATCTTATTGAAGCTCTCGAGCACTATGCGAAAGATGCTCACCGTGAGTTGACGCATGCTGCAAGTTCTAGCGCACTCTCACACGTGGTCATCGCGCAAAAAACAGCAGGACAAAAGGGATCCGGAATCGTCACAACACTGAAACGAGCAGGTGCGAACGTTGTCACCGTCCCAGATTTGAAGAAGGAACGTGATCAGCGGAATTTTGTGATGCAAGAGTTTCGTCGGAGAGATCGGGCTATTGCACCAGATGCAGCTGATCTTCTCATTGCGGTGCTCGGTTCACATACCGGCGAGCTCGTCGCCATGTGCGATCAGCTGTGTGACGATAGTGATGAGAATCCACTGACGCGTTCGACAGTTTCCTCGGAAATGAGTGGCAGACCTGAAGTCAGCGGTTTTACTGTGAGTGATCGAGCTTTCGAAGGGAACCTTCCTGCAGCTGTTCAAGCGTTGCGTCAGGCGCTTGTCAGCGGCGTTGAACCGGTCATGCTTGTCGGTGCGTTGTCGTCGCGTCTGCGTCAACTTGCGCTGATGGGGGCGGTTGCAGCTCGCACGATCACACCGGATGAGGTGCACATCCAACCATGGATTGCTCGTCGTCTGCGCTACCAATTGCGCGGGTGGACGAGTGATGGAATGTTACGATGCTTTGAAGCGCTAGCGAGCGCCGATGAGCAGGCGAAAACAACATCAGGGGATCCGCAATTTGCTCTCGAAAAGGCTGTCGAGCTGATTGCGTCCAAAGGAAACATGAGTGCTGTTGCTCAGAGGGGTGTAGCCTAGAACACGTTGCAAAAAGGGGATTGATCTGATGACTGATTCAGTGGCGTGCAGTTCGTTGCGGCTCATTTCTCGGACTGCGCACAGTACGCACGAACTTGGCGTTGTGCTGGCGTCACAGCTGCGCTCGCAAGATGTCGTTCTTCTTTCTGGCCCGCTTGGTGCTGGGAAAACGACGTTTGCGCAGGGGATAGGCGAGGGCTTGCATCTCGACGGCCCTGTCGTCTCGCCGACGTACACGATTGCGCGTGAACTCCACGGTCGTTTTGCTGATGGTTCACCAGTGAGATTTGTGCATGTTGACGCGTATCGAATCGGTGGGGTCATGCACGTGCCAGGTGATGACGCTGCTTCTGCCCTCATGGACGAATTGGAGTCCCTCGGTTTGGATGAGGAGCTGGATGATCCCGATGAGGGGACAGTTGTGCTCATGGAATGGGGTGAGCACATGGCCGGCATTCTCTCGGCTGACCGCCTTGAAGCGCGGATTGACCGTGCACGTGGATTGGATGGTCACCCAGCCCGCGAATCAGCGGATACCGAACTCAGTGCCAATGGGACACGAACGATTTCATTCATTCCGTCTTCCCGCATGTGGCAAAAGCGCATGTCACCGTTACGTCAACGCATCCAATCAGTAGCGGATGTGGAATTCGACCTCCAGAAAAGCAACAGCAACGAAAACGAAGGAGGGGCCAGCAATGAGTGAGAACCATGATTTCAGTGCGCAATCCCGTCAGACACATCAGTCCCGTCATGTTTTGGTCATTGACACATCGTATGCGCTGAGCGTTGGAATTGCTGGGTGTGAACCGCTTTATAACGTCGATTCTCGCTCACATGTCGAAAAGCTGATCCCATTCATTCAGGAAGCATTGTCCCGGGCAAATCTGCAGATCAGCGATATCACTGATGTCGTTGTAGCAACTGGGCCAGGGCCATTTACTGGTTTGCGTGCCGGTATCGTGGCAGCTCGTGGTATCTGCTTTGCATCCCATGCTCGTCTGATCGGTCAAGATGTGCTGGCCCCACAAGCATGGTGGGAAATGGCTCGCAGCACCGATCGCGCCGGTCGCCAATCACAGGCTGCCTCTTCCGTACCACGTGCGCCACGCTATGTGCTCGCTCTTAATGATGCTCGTCGCAAGCAGCTGTATTGGCAGTTGTTTGAGATCAGCGATGGTAAGCAGCATTATGATTCACCGCGTCCGCTCACACATATGGATATTTCGTATCCGCAAACGGTTGCACGCACCATTGCCGCACAACTTCCTGATCTCAAGGGTGGTCTCGCGATCATCGGTCATGGTACTGAAAAGTATGCAGACGCCTGGGAATGGCTGGAACAAGCGGGTATCACCGTCACTTTGACCGATGACAATTCTGCAACACAAGGTGGGGGAGTAGACGGACTGGAAGTATTCGCTCGAGCTGCATTGCGAGCAGCCGATCGGGGTGACAACATTTCCTCAGAACCGTTGTATCTGCGACGTCCGGATGCGCAACTCCCACCTCCACTCAAGCCAGTTCTTGAGAATCAGACGCGTCACGAGTCGGTGTCAGAACGTGAGAGGCAGCTCGATCCGTCCTTGCGAGCTCAAGCGCCGCAAGATCGACGAGAAGCACAAGCGGAAGCATCTGATTTGGCATGGTCGTCATGGTCGCAAGAAGATCTGCGCCGACTGGCAACGAAGACGAAACCAGGAACCGACGATCCAGATGACCCTGATGAACTCGAAACGTTTGGTTCGGCATCGCATTCTGCACAGACGCACCAGTCTGGGAAGTCGGATCGATGATTCGTCGGATGCGTTCATCAGATCTGCTCGCCGCAGCCCAGCTAGAAAAGGAGCTCTTCGGTTCCTCGCCATGGGATCTGACGATGCTAGAGCGAGAGCTGACGGGACCGGATCGCGTTTACGTCGTGTGGCAAGGGCCGATGCCGTCAGTGCTTGCCGCTAATCCACGCTCTTTTAACCCTGGGGCTATTGCGTACGAACACGAAGTTGATGAGTCCCATCAGACGCCGCATGCAAGCATTCTCGGATACGGCGGAATTTGGGTCGGAGGACCGGTCGCGCAAGTGATGACGATCGGGGTCACACGTCAGGCACAAGGCCATGGTATTGGACGAGCAATCATGGATGCTCTCATTGATGCGGCACAAAGCCATCGCTGCCAGCGCATCGAGTTGCAAGTCAGAACCGATAACAGCCGAGCACAAAAGTTATACCGTCGTATGGGATTTCAAGTCCGCACCACCATCCCGCATTATTACCAACCAGAAAATGTCGATGCTTTTGTGATGGATCGCGAGTGCGCATCGCATGGTACAGAGTCGTTCAGAAAGGATCGTTGAATGAGCCAGGAAGAGAACGCGAGCCAGAGTCAGAGCCAGAGACTGGATCAGGACCAATCAGGCAAGCCAATCGTGCTCGGCATCGAATCCACGTGTGACGAAACCGCTGCAGGCATTGTGCAGGGCGGAAAACTGTTGGCAAATGTCGTCGCCAGTTCAATGGATTTGCACGCGCGATTTGGTGGAGTAATCCCTGAAATCGCATCCCGCGCTCATGCAGAGGCGTTTATCCCTGTTGTCAGGCGTGCGCTCGCAAATGCAAATCTGGATCTTTCTCAAATCGACGCGATCGCTGTCAGCGCTGGTCCTGGACTCGCTGGGTGCTTGGCAGTCGGTGTCTCTGGCGCCAAGTCGCTTGCGCTCGCTGCGCATAAGCCGATTTATGGGATCAACCACGTTATCGGGCATATTTCTGTCACTCAGTTGCAATTTGGCACGATTCCGCCGGATACGTTGGCATTGATCGTCTCTGGCGGGCACACGTCGTTGCTGCGCGTTCACGATATTGCACAAGATGTTCGGGTGGTGGGTACCACGCTCGATGATGCGGCAGGTGAGTGCTTTGATAAGATCGCGCGTCTGCTCGGATTTCCGTATCCAGGTGGTCCATACATTGACCGGCATGCACGAGTAGGTAATCCGAATGCGTTGAAAGTGCCGGAGGGGCTGACGAAAGGGAATGCGGGGAAGAAACACCCGTATGACTTCAGTTTCTCGGGCGTGAAGACGGCGGTGGCACGCTGGGTTGAGGAACGTCAGCAAGATGGTCAGCAGGTTCCCGTTGACGATGTGTGCGCATCGCTCGCTCATTCAGTGGCCGATGTGTTGAGTGGCAAAGCAATGCGAGCATGTGCAGCTGATCATTCGTCAGTTTTGATCGTGGGCGGTGGCTTCTCTGCGAATTCCCAACTGCGTCGCGCATTGCTTGAAAAAGGGAAGGCTGCGGGCGTCGAAGTGCGTCTTCCGCGTCGTGAACTTTGCACAGATAATGGCGCAATGGTTGCCATGCTCGGGTCCAACCTCGTAGAGGAAGGAATGCCATCAAGTCCGCTTGATTTCTCCATTGATTCGGCGATGGCACTCAACAAAATCTACATGGCACCTAAAGCACACGTGGCACAGTGAAGAAGCGCACTAAATCTTTGCGAGCGGAACTTTTGATGTTGGACGTGGGAAATCGCGGTCAATGAGCGCAAGATCCTCACTGTCAAGCTGCAGATTTCCTGCGTTGATGTTGGACGTCATATGCACCGGATTGCTCGTCTGCGGAATGGCAAGCGTGTTGCCGTCTCGAATTGCCCACGCCAGCTCAACTTGCTGAACTGATGCGTTGTGTTTGCGAGCCACATGCTGAAGCGCAGAACTGGACCGCATTGCTGACAAACCAGCTGCTCCACCAGATCCGAGTGGAGAGTAGGCGATGAGCGGCAGATGATGAGCCTTCTGCCATTCCACGAGGTCGTAGTCGATTCCGCGAGTTGCCACATTGTAAAGATCCTCGTTGGCCGCGCATTCCGTACCATACGGGACGGCGAACAGATCTTCTAAGTCGCTGACGTCAAAGTTGGAAACTCCCCAGTGGTGAATGAGACCCTCTTGAACGAGATCGTGTGCCGTGCGAGCCCAGAGCGCCAAATCGACGGAAGCCC
Organism: uncultured Aeriscardovia sp.; assembly: GCA_903789525.1. Classification (GTDB taxonomy): domain Bacteria; phylum Actinomycetota; class Actinomycetes; order Actinomycetales; family Bifidobacteriaceae; genus Aeriscardovia. The sequence goes on along the minus strand of CAIFER010000001.1, from coordinate 771,847 downwards.
GCCAATGCAAAAGATACAAGTCAATGTAATCGGTTCCGAGGCGTTTCAAGGCGGTGAGGACAGTCGGCCGGATGCGATCAGCCGTGGCATGTGAAGGAAGAATCTTGTCAATAACGAATACGTCCGAACGTGCCATTCCAGCGGGAAGATGTGCCAACGTTTGACCGGTAAACCGTTCGCTGTCACCGTCCCCATACATTTCGGCGGTATCGATCGCGCGACCACCGGCCGCAAACCCGGCTCTCATCGCCTGCATTTGTTGATCGCGATTGGACCACGCAGACCCCATCGACCACATTCCCATTCCAATTGCTGGGATGGTTTTTCCACATATTTGGACTGTCTGCATGATTCCTCCTTGAGCGGCCTCCTTCATCTTAGGAAACACAGGTGAAGGCACAAAACGGACTGATAGAAACCGCATTATTTCAACGTTTTTCGGTATTTCGGTCTTCTCGGCTCACTGCTCGGAAGGAGCTACCGTCTGGGATAGGATAGCTATGAGATTGATCGAATACGCGATCACGTTTCATGACTTTATTTCCGTTCAGGGCGATGCGGGAGGCATACTGTGAGTTCGCGGCGGCGCAACACACGCGGGAGTCGTCAGCAACCGAAAGCGATTGCGGCACGAAAACCGTCAACAGCAGACCTTCAGGCATACATGAAGGCGTCACAAGATGCAGCTCAAAAGGCTGAGCGTGATCGTGAGTATCGGCAAGATCAGCAGCACGCTTCTCAGCCATCTTCCTCACCTGCATCATCTCCATCCTCTTCTTCGTCGGCGAGTGCATCGCATCCACAGAAGCCTGTAACATCGCGGTCCACTTCTATGTCCGCTGTCACTTCTGGTCGGTCTCCAGTATCCGGCGGAGCCGAATCAGTTGAATCACTTTCGCAATTCAGCGACAATGCGGCGCAAGAACAAGCTGCTCAAGAACAGGCGCATGAAACGGCTGAGCAAAAGCAGCGATATCAGTATCAACAAGAGCAATCGGATCAATCTGAGCGTAGAGAGCGTCAGCCACGGAGAGTTGAGGCAGAGGCGCACACTGAAGCTCCAGAAACTCCAGAAACTCGAGAAGCTTCCGAGAGCACAGGAACAGGGAATCCACGTCGATCGATCAGGTCATCACGCTCGGTTGCCGGGTCGTTTGGGTCGAATGACTATTACGCAGAGGTTGATACGACGAGTCTGGGTCAAAAATATGTGTGGCGCGTTATTGCCGCTATCATCGTCATTATTCTTGTCATCTTTGGAGCGTGGTTCTGGGCGAATCACGTTCGCCATATCGACATCAAAGTTGGCGGTCGCTCGTATGTGACGCGTGTCAACACAGATGTGGCATCGTTCGTAAAAGAACACCGGTATTTTGGCGCTCCTGCAGGCAACCTTCTTGCCGTCGACGGATCTGTCATTCGGGCGCACGGTGGTTCTGCGCCGCAGGTGCTGTACAACGGGAATCCGCTCTCCGCTGCTCAGTCTCCACACACGTATTTGCACGATGGTGACACACTCACGGTTACTGCTGGTGGCGATATCACAGAGGCACATACGGTCACGCGCATCCCAGTTGAGCCCGGACTGAAATTTACGCCAGGTGGAGTAATTCAGTTTGTCAAAGTGCAGGGCAAAGCAGGGTATCGCGAACGGCTCGTTGGCAAGACGTCTCACCGCGTTGTCGATCTTGGTATTGTGAAAAAGCCGGTTGATACAGAGGTCGACTCGCTGTCTCCGCGTCCACAAGGTAATGGCAAGTACGTTGCGCTCACGTTTGATGACGGTCCAAGCCCGAAGTTCACGGAGCAATATCTCAAGATTTTGAAGGATAACAAGGTTCACGCAACATTCTTCAACATCGGCTCACGAGCAAAGACGAATGCTGAGCTGGAGAAGAAGCTCCTTCACGAGGGCAATGAGCTTGCTTCGCATACGTGGAATCATCCGGATCTGGTGCGCATCCAGTCCAATACTGATGAGGTGCGCTCGGAAGTCCTCAATGCAGAAAATCAGGTTGCTCATAATGTGGGTCGTCCTGCACCCAATGCCATGATCCGCATGCCATACGGCTCGTATTCAAAGAAGGTATGGGAGGCGATCCATACGTACACGAGCAGTGCGGCACTGTGGGATATTGATACGCGCGATTGGGCTTTCCCGGGTTCAGACGCTATTGTCTCAACCGTGATGAGAAACGTTCACAACGGTTCAGTGATTTTGATGCACGATGGTGGGGGAGACCGCACGCAAGACGTTCAGGCTCTTCCGCAGATTATTTCGCAGCTCAAATCGCAGGGATATAAATTTGTGACCCTCAGCAAGTTGATGCAGCTCGATGGTCGGTTCCCGAAGGCGGTGATCGAGCAGAAAGTCATGCGCTAATCGCCCACACGGCTTTCCACTCGATCACACTTCTCAATTGTGATTGTTTCTTACCGTTTACTTTCTGTTTCTACTTGATCTGAGTAATCACAGCACTCTGCGGCTCAAGCAGAAGTTCGAGCAACTGCGCTTCTGAATCGACGGCAGCAGATGCAGATCCAACGGTAAGGAGCGTCTGAGCTGCAGATTCGGAGGCTGGAAGTGCGATGTGCTCAGTCGACAGTCCCGGATTGAGTGCGATTACGATCTTTTCATCACGCTTCCCGTCGCGTGCTTGGCGGGCGTAGACAAGTGGTCTACTTCCTGAGCGTGCAAACAGAACTGAAAATGCGGCGTCAGATTTCAGTGCCGGATGCGCGTGCCGCAGAGCTATCAGCGAGCGAATAAACGACAGCAACGAGTGCGGATCCTTTTCTTGTGCAGCCACGCTCGGCGCGTCAGGAGCAGGATCGACTGTCAGGTACAGCTTGTCTGGATCCGCAGTCGAGAAACCGGCGTTTGGCTTCGCGGAATCCCACTGCATTGGCGTTCGGCTTCCCGTGCGAGCGTAGCCGCCTTCGACTGTTGGAAGCTTGCGGTATCGCATTCCAATTTCGTCGCCGTAATAGATGTAGGGCACACCTGGCATCGTCAGGAAGAGCGTATCGGCGATGGTGATCTCACGAGTCGTGAGGCGCGGCGCGAGACGCGGGGTATCGTGATTGCATGTGATGAAGCACCATGATCCCAGCTGATGCGTGCGCTTGTACAGCGGAAGGTAATCGTTGAGGAAGCCCATCGGGTCAGATCCAGATGCGGCGGCGAAGTAGCTGCGATCGTCAGTATGCCCGAGGTTATCGGGTGTGTAGCGAGCGAGCATGTTGTATCCGTTCGGCCTCTCACCCGACCAATCCAAGTAAAAGTCCATATCGAAACCGGCGTTGAGCGACTGCCATGGCTTGCTCCATTCAGAAACAAATGCGGCCTGAGGGAATTCCGTCTTGATCGGCGTGAGAATGCGACGCCATGTTTCGATGGTGGCACTCTTGTCATCGTCATCATTTTTGACGAGTGAATCGGCCATATCGACGCGGAATCCATCGCATCCGCGGCTGAGCCAGAAGCGGATGACGTCTTGCATCGCTTTTCGCGTACTTGCTGCGGCCGGTGAGTCAATCGACTGCTGCCATGGGCGCCGACGAGTCAGGTAACCGTAGTTGAGAGCCGGCTGTGAAGCAAAGAAGTTGACGATAAATGCTCCATCGCGATCGGTCATGCCAGAAATAAACGGCATGCCATCGCCTTGTTCGAAGGCGGAATCTGTCCAAATGTAGCGATCGGAATATGCGCCGCGATCAGCAGGATTTTCCTGTGAACTTGCTTGGAACCACGGGTGCTCAAAGCTTGTGTGGCCGGGGACGAGATCGAGGAGGACGTGGATACCTTTCTCGTGCGCGACGTGGAAGAGGCGGATGAGATCATCGTTGGTGCCATATCGTGGAGCAACTTTCGTGTAGTCGCTGACGTCGTATCCGGCATCGCGGAATGGGGACTGGAAGCACGGATTGATCCACAGCGCAGTGCATCCCAGCTGTTTGATGTAATCGAGCTTGCTGATAATGCCAGGAATATCGCCGATCCCGTCATTGTTTGAGTCAGCAAAACTCTGTGGGTAAATTTCATAGAAAACCGCATCTGAAAGCCACGATGCGTGATGTGCCAGCGCGCCTGAACGCGGAGTCGTGATGATGGTGTTATTCATGGTTTCTTATCTTATGAGTTGAAAAAGATCAAAAATGATTGCAACGGTTCGCATATGTGCACAATTATTGCAATCGTGTGAGTATCCCCGGAATAGTGCCGATTTAATCTAGAAAAGTCAACAAAAGGGTTGTTGTTTTTATCAGAAAAACGATTATGATTGAAAACGTTCGCAGTTAGGAACATTTTTCGCTCCTGTGCGAGACGAGAAATAATGGAGTTGAAAATGCCGCTGCGAGGCGGTGTTGGGAGATCAAGGATGATCAATTTTAAGAAGGCTGTTGCTCTGGTAGCATCGGCGACCATGCTCGTTGGTGTTGCAGCATGCGGCAATAATGCTTCTTCCTCAGCAAGCTCAAATAGCACTCAGAATATCATACATATCAAGCTGACTGTGTGGACGCCATCTGAGGATATTAGCTCTGGCTGGACTGCTAAAGAGGAGTCCAAGTTCGCCAAGGCTCACAAGAATTACAAGATCAAGTGGACGAATAAGCCGGTTGCTGAGTCTGATGCCAGCAAGACGGTGAAGACTGATCCGTCAGCAGCTGCTGATGTGTACATGTTTGCAAATGATCAGCTCGGCACTTTGGTTTCTGCAAATGCAATTGGTCAGCTTTCCACTTCTGCTGCAGCACAGGTGAAGGAAGATAACGATGCCAGCATGATTCAGTCCGTCACTGCATCGGACGGCAATATGTATGGCGTTCCTTACAACGGCAACACGTGGTTCATGTTCTACAACAAGTCCAAGATCAGCGCTGCCGATGCAAAGTCCTTCGATACCATGCTGAGCAAGGCAAAGGTTTCATTCCCGCTTGACAATTCTTGGTATCTGCCAGCATTCTTCGTTGCTAATGGAGCTCAGATCTTCGGCGCCAAGGGTGACGATGCCAAGGCTGGTGTTGACTTCGGTGGCAAGGCTGGTCTCGATGTCACGAAGTATCTGATCAACGTTGTGAATAACAAGAACTTCGTCTTGGATTCCAACGGTTCTGGTCTCGCAGGTCTGAAGACCGGCGCAGTTGACGTTCTCTTCTCTGGTTCATGGGATGCAGCTAACGTCAAGAAGGCTCTGGGCAACAATTACGCCGCTGCTCAGCTCCCGACTGCTAATATCGGCGGCCAGGCAAAGCAGCTGAAGTCCTTCTCTGGCTCCAAGGCTGTTGCATACAACCCGAATTCCAAGTATCCGAAGGTTGCTTCTCAGTTCGCTGCATTCCTCGGTTCGAAGGGTGCACAGCTCGATCACTACGAGATGCGCGATGTGATTCCATCTGCAAAGTCTCTGCTTGCTGATCCAAAGCTCAAGGCTGATCCGTGCGCACAGGCTCAGGCAAACACGATTGCCAATACCTCCATTCTTCAGCCAACGATCGCTGCTATGAACAACTTCTGGACTCCAGTTCAGACCTTTGGCAAGTCTCTTGCTGCTAAGGGTGTGAACGCTGGAAACGCTGAGAATCAGCTCAACAGCTTCGCGAAGGGACTGTCCAGCGCTGTCAAGAAGTAATTTGCGTACATACACAGTGGATTACTTGCTGAATGGTAAGTAGTGAAAAGAGAAAGGGCGGCCTTCACGAGGGTCGCCCTTTTCTCTCCTTTGCGGGAATGAACAGGTGATTTGCACCCGGAAATTCCATAAAATAGAAATTAAAACGAGATCTGTTTACCAGCGTTGGTACAACAGAGTGGTTTATCTTTTGTAGGTGTCCATTAGCGCACAGCCAATGGATGAGTTTCGAAAGAAAGGGCGCATCGTGTCTGCAGCAGCTGTCAAGCCAGCAGCCAAGAGTGCTCGGCATGGAAAGGTCAAGAAGGTTTCCAAGGACTACGTTCCGCCTTCTCCATATTCGTTCCGTGCTGCCATGGCTCATGGCGACGTCTTTACGCGACTTTCTATTGTGATTTGGGGTCTTGGCAATTTTGCACGCAAGCAAATTGTCAAGGGAATTCTGTGGCTTGCCATTGAGGTGCTGGGTATCTGGTACTTCATTGCGGCTGGCTTCCCGGCTATTCAAGCGCTTCCTGAACTCGGCGCGAAGCCAGGTTCAAAGTACCAAGACTCAGAGGGCTTCTGGCATTACAGGACAGTCACGCCATCTGTAGTTGTCTTGCTCTATGGCGTGTGTGCCATTGTCATTCTCCTCGTCTTCGTGTGGCTGTGGGCACTCGAGGTGCGCAGCTCATACAAGGCACAAGTTCTCAAGGCTGAGCGTGGTCATGCGCCAGGTTTCCGTCAGGATCTGTATGATCTGACTGATTCGCGCGCAGAAGTCAGCCTCATGTTCTTGCCGATCTTGGGAATCTTCGCATTCACGGTTCTGCCACTGGTCTTCATGATCTCAATGGCATTCACGAGCTACGATTCCAACCACGTTTCCAAGTTCGACTGGGTAGGCTTGACGAACTTCGGTACGGTCTTCTCCAGCCGTATGAGTGGCGACGTGAACATCCACATCTTCATGGACGTGTTGGTGTGGACGCTCGTTTGGGCATTCTTCGCCACCTTCCTCAACTTCTTCCTGGGCATGTTCTTGTCCATGATCATTGAGCGCAAGACGACGAAGGGCAAGCCATTCTGGCGTGGGCTTTTCTCCATGTCAATTGCAGTCCCACAGTTCGTCTCTCTGCTGGTCATGAACCAGATGCTGCAGCAGAACGGCGCAATTAACCGTCTACTCGAATCGTGGGGTTGGATTTCTGGTCCGCTTCCGTTCTTCACCAATACGACGTGGGCGCGTGTGACGGTCATCGTCATCAACCTGTGGGTCGGCATTCCATTCACAATGATGCAGATCACCGGTATTTTGGAGAACATTCCGTCCGAGCTGTATGAAGCAGCCAAGATCGACGGCGCGAATTGGTGGCAGCAGTTCTGCAACGTCACGATGCCGTACATCATGTTCGTGCTCACTCCATATCTGATCACCACATTCGCTAGCAACGTGAACAACTTCAACGTGATCTACCTGCTCTCTGGTGGCGATCCAACGCCGGTCGGTTCAACAGCAGGCAAGACCGATTTGCTGATCACCTGGTTGTACAAGTTGACTGTCGATAACAGCAACTACAACCTCGGTGCAGTCATCGGCATTTGCACGTTCATTGTTCTCGCGGTCGTTTCACTGCTGACGTACCACAGCAGCGGTTCATATCAGAACGAGGAGGCATTCCGGTGAGTAACGCAATGGATTCGCGTGCGACGGAGTCGAATCACGCTCAAACATCTGCGGCTGATTCCGTGGATGCCGCAATGATGGCAACCGCACGCGGTGGTTACAAGTCTGAAGAAGAAAAGAAACGTGAGAAGTCGTACGGAGCTGTTCCGAAGAAGAACAGGTACGGCGCTCGCGAGTTCCGTGATTTTCTCAGCTATTTGCTGTTGACGATCCTCGGCATCATCTGGATCATGCCAATTGTTTGGGTGTTCCTCGAGAGCTTCAACGCAAACCCGGAACCGTATCAGGCGACGTTCTTCCCAACGAAGTACTCGTTTGATAACTATCGTCTCCTGTTTACTCGCACGGATGTGTTCAACTTCCCACGTATGTTCGTGAATACGCTGGTCATCGCATGCTTTGTGTGCATCATCTCCGTGTTCTTCGTTCTGTCTGTGGCATTCTGCATGTCCCGTCTGCGCTTCCGGTTCCGTAAGACATTCATGAATGTTGTCCTCATTCTGGGCATGTTCCCATCGATCATGTCCGTCGTCGCTGTGTACTTCATTCTGAAGGCAATGGGACTGACGAGCTCGGGAATGACGATCTTCGCATTGATCCTCGTTTACTCGGCAGGTGCCGGTGCAGGCTTCTACGTGATGAAGGGATACATGGATACGATCCCGATTTCGCTCGATGAAGCTGCTCGCCTCGATGGATGCTCAACGTGGCAAGTCTTCACGCGCATCATCATCCCGATTTGCCGGCCGATGATTGTGTACCAGGCCATTACGGCGTTCTTGAGCCCATGGCTCGACTTCGTGCTCGCACGCACGATTTGCCGGACGCAGGATACGTTCACGGTCGCCCTTGGCCTGTGGTCCATGCTCCAGAAGGAATACATTCAGGATTGGTACGCACGCTTCGCTGCAGGTGCTGTGTGCGTCTCCATCCCGATTGCGCTGCTGTTCATGTTCATGCAGCACTTCTATCAGGAATCGATGTCTGGAGCTACCAAGGGATAATCGTTCAATTATCTCTGTGAAGCGAGTCCTTCGCAGACCGTCTCAGTGCGGCGTGCGAAGGACTTTTTTGTTGGAGGCAAGCGATCCTTCAGATAAGGGATTTGTGGATCTGAAACAAAGAGATCTGAGGCAGGGGAGAGCAATGGCTGCGCGGTATTCCACGGTTTTCTTTGATTTGTATGGCACGCTGATCGATATCAACAATGACGAAAACGACGATCGAACGTGGGAAGGTCTGCGCGTCTTTCTCGACCAGCACGGTGTCTCGTACACGTCGGCGCATGAACTCAAGACTGTCTTTCGCACGCAAGAGCAGGTGCTCCAACGCCGTGATCGCGATGCGATTGCCAGCCGGGGTATCGAGGCATTTCCGGATTGGATTGAAACGGATCTTGCCTCCGTGTTTCAGTACGTGTGTCAGCGCAAAGGCGTTCAAACGGCACTCAATTCTGATCTCATTCGACAAGCGGCGTGGACGTTTCGGAAGGCATCGACACGGCGCTTTGGCCTCTTCGACGGTGCACTCGATCTGATTGCTCGTCTCAAGCGTGCGCATATTACGCCGATCTTGCTCTCTAATGCGCAAAGCCTCTACACTCGCCCTGAGCTGGAAATGACAGGACTCGATCGTGCTCTTGATCACATTTACATCTCTTCGGAAGTCGGATGGAAGAAGCCGTCGCCATACTTTTACACGTATGCGTTGCGGCACAGCGGAGTCAATCCTGCACACGCACTGATGGTCGGCAATGAGATTTCGAGCGATATCCGTGGTGCTCAGCTTGCCGGCCTCGACAGCGTCTACCTGCAAACGAGCACGTGGGAGGGTAACGACACCTTCCCCGCTCCAGGAGCGATCCAATCTTTCAAAGGAGCTGATTACACGGCGCTCGTTTGGTTTATAACCGGCAACGATGAAGCGAGGACATCTTCAGAACAGGAAGGCAATCGATGAGCCAACGAAAGACGGTGCGATACAAGGGATTAACCCGTTTTGGGATTCTGATGCTGGCATTTATTTTTGTCACGCTCGGAACACTAGAAACGGCTTTCGTCTCACGAGGGATCGTCAATGCTCACCATGCGGATCTTCAACAGCTGAGTGTCGCAGTCGTCACGGATGCGATCTCATGGATGGCATTGCCACTTCTCGCATGGTTCACGTTTGACGGGTTCCATCGCACGACGAAGCTCGGTCCTGTTATTGGGGGAGCATTCGCGGCGGCACTGATCTGTGAAGTTCCGTACGACATGGCGACGTCACAACGGTGGTGGGATCTCTCGTCCCAAAACATCATGTGGGCTATCGCGGTGGCACTCGTCGTCTTGTGGGTGTTCCGCATGATCGATCCGCAGCCTCCTGAAGATTGGTATCGTGGTCCGCATGTGCATCTGTCTGCAGCAGGCGTGTGGGTCATTCGCATTATCGTCGTCATTGCAGCGTTGTTGTGGATGGGCCTGTTCAATGTCGGTATGCGTCTTGGACTTGTCAACGAAGGTGTCATCCTCATCACAATGACAGTGATTTTTGAGCTGTTACATCGTCATGAGAACACGATGATTCTGACTGCGGCCATTGTGGGTGTGCTCATGTTCCTGACGCCTGGAATTGGCGTGATGTTCTTACATTTTCGCAACGGGAAAGCAGGATTCCGTCATTCGTGGACAATTCCTGCGTTTGTAGGAGCATATTTCGTGCAGTTGCTCATCTTTGGTGCAATGTCGATGGCACTGTGAGATCGGTGTTATGAGATCGGCGTTTCCTTTCGAGAGGAATGACTTGCACTTTTCGCAAAAAGGTGTAATATAACTTTTGTTGCTTGGAAGAGCTCGAAAGAGTTGTTATGAGCATCTGCGCCAGTAGCCCAACGGATTAGAGCAGCTGACTACGGATCAGCAGGTTACAGGTTCGAATCCTGCCTGGCGCACCGGTTGCCTCTGGGTTCTGCGGAATCCGGAGGCTTTTTTAGTGCTATTACTATCGCTCTATAGTGGCGATAATAACCGGTTCAATCCAATCGATACACGAGAGAACTTTTCCTGCCTCGTTGATCATAACTTTTTGGCTCAGTGCCCGAGCAAGATCAAGGCGGACCCATCCGTGCGATGAATTTTCACATGGGCACCCAGCAGGAAGAGCTGTACGAGCCAAGATTGTGCGTTTCTGCTGTTCAGACAGCTGAGGATATGCATACCGGAGCAATTGTGGCGCGAGAGCGGGTACCCAAGAAGAATCGGTCATGTGCTCTGGCCTGTACTCGGATGAAGACGACGAGAAAAGATAGGTCAGTCGTTTTCTCACGGCTGCGAATGCGCTCGCACGGTCAGTAATGGGGAAAGGCGAAACAGGGTCAGTAAAAGAGGATTGGTATCCGTGCTGATCATTGCAGCCGGTCTGCCGGATTGCCTCCCGAAGTGTCGAGCCAAGATGAGCATCTCGACATCGCTTTTCGAGATAGCTCCACAATTGAACGCGTGCTTGATCAACCGCTGCCCGATGCTGTGAAAGATAGACAGCAACCGACCTCAAACCTCCCACACGTCCACCGATCACGTCAAGAGGATAGTGGACTCCGAGCACGATTCGGTTGTTTTCTGCCTCGGCAACGCGAGCGAAGATTTCAGGCGCTAGCTCAGGGATCATGATGGCGAGAACAATTCCTCGCGAGTACGCCTTGTTCGTATGCCCCGAGGGGAAAGCACCTTCAGAAGCATTTTTGGCGTAATCAGGGCTGTGGAATCGGTGATCCGCTCCGAGTCCGTCAGGAACGCGCGCAATATTCAGTCGCGGCTTCAAACCGCGCACATCGTTGTGCCCGTCCGTCAAGTGTGCACGGTCGGGAAGCCACGTGTCGCGCTGAACGTACGGTCGTGGGTAGCGATACATATTTTTCGCCGGATTACCGCTCCACCCATTTTCTTCCATGACGCAAGCAAGAGCGTCGAGATCACCATTCTCATAACCGTCGCGAAAGAAGCTCCCGATCTGTGGACCAAAACCGTCTTTGAGTTCAAAGGAGACATCCCGATCTGCATCTCGATCGCTCAAAGCACGTCTGATCTGTCTTGTGCCAATTTCCGTTGTATTGAAACGGTGGTCAGTGGGGGCATGGTTGATCGCTTCGCACAGTTGATCGTTCAAGCACAGAATATGGGGATTGAGGACCTTTCCACCGTTTCCAGAGCCATCGAAAGGAGGCGAAGGCGCTCGCCAATAGAGTGAAAAATCGGTCAGAAGCGAGGCAAAAGGATCTTTCCCAAAGGGATCGTTTTCAAAAGGATCTTTCTCGCTGGGCGGATCGTGATGAGATCGGTGATGAGTGGCGGTATCAGCACTGTGCATGGCGGCGAAACGAGAGAATGATCTTCTCACTCCTTCATTATCCCAATATGAGTGCGACGTTATCTGCCCTGTTGAGCGTACCGCTCCTCAACAGCGTCCTTAATGGGCTCCCACCAGGACCGATGCGTCTCGTACCAGCGAATCGTCTCTTCGAGCCCGTGTCGGAAATCAGTGTGGAGAGGATGCCATCCCAATTCAGTGACGAGTTTGGACGGATCAATGGCATACCGGCGATCGTGGCCTGGACGGTCGGCGATATGCTCGTAATCATCCGGATCTTTCCCCATCAGCTCGAGGATCGTGCGCAAAACATCTTTATTACTTTTTTCACAGTGTGCGCCGATCAGATATGTTTGCCCGAGTCGTCCATGCGTGAGGATCGCCCACACGGCTCGTGCGTCGTCTTCAGTGTGAATCCAGTCGCGCACGTTAGCGCCGGAGCCGTACAGTTGCGGAGTACGCCCCGTCAAGATGTTTGTGATTTGACGAGGAATGAACTTTTCGACGTGCTGATACGGTCCGTAATTATTGGAGCAATTGGAGATCGTCACCGGCAGACCATACGTGCGATACCAAGCGCGAACGAGCATGTCGGCACTCGCTTTGGAGGCTGAATACGGGCTGGACGGTCGGTACGCCGTCTGTTCGGTGAAGAAGTGCGGATCGTCAAGCGCGAGGTCACCGTACACCTCATCCGTACTGATTTGGTGGAATCGGATGTGGTGGGCGAGTGCAGCTTGCAGGAGCCAGAACGTTCCAATCACATTCGAGCGCAGGAACGGATCTGGGTCGGCGATGGAATTGTCGTTGTGCGACTCAGCGGCGTAATTGATGATTGCATCGTGACCAGGAACGACGTGCCGTAGCATGTCGACATCACAAATATTGCCGTACACGAACTGCACGCGATCGGCAGGAAGACCGGCTAAGTTATTCACATTGCCCGCGTACGTGAGCGCATCGAGGACAGTGATGTGGACGTCAGGATGTGCGTTGACGACCCAACGGACGAAGTTGGATCCAAGAAATCCGCATCCTCCGGTTACGAGAATGTTGTGTGGCGTGAAAACGTGGTGCGATGTAAGTGATGTGCTCGGTGTGCCGGATGTGCCAGATGTGTGAGAAGTCATACGTGCCTCGTTCACAATCTCATTTCCTCATTCTCAGCTCTGTTAGGCAAAATGCAGTCGAGTGAGCTCGCGGACGACCACATCCGGCAAGCTTTCTTTCGTCACATAGCCGTCGTGAAGGAGGACAGCCCACCCTTCGATCGGCATTCTCCCTTGCTGCTGATGAGCCTGCACAGCTGACGAATACCCGTGCGCGAGGTGGTCGACGATCTCGTTGTAGTGATTACCAGCATGACCTTTGACCCACACGAACTCGACTGATCCGCCTAACTGCTTTTTTGACTCTATTTCCTCATTGATTGCTTGTACGAGTTGCAGATTAGAGACTGGCTTTTTCTGAGAATTTTTCCAGCCATGCCGTTTCCAGCTGGCAACCCAGTCACGAGAGCATCCAATCGCATAACGCGAATCCGTTTCGATCGTGATGTCCTGCACATCGCGATGTGCGCGTAGAGCTTCCAAGACCGCCGAAAGTTCGCCGATCTGATTCGTGCCATTGACAGCTCCGCCCGAATCATGAGCCTGTGTGTCATGGTTCACCCAGCCCCAGCCCATTGGACCGTGTGGATTGCTCAGTGCGCTCCCATCGGTCGAAACTGTTGTGTGTGCGATCGAAAAAGCCATGTTTTCATCCTAGGAGACATGGAAGAACGGGAGAATAAAAGAGCGAGAATATGAGCAGCAGAGGAGTGCTCACCGTGTTACAAGTCTGTTTCGAAATAGCACGGTGAGTAACATTCCGCGGTCGATTTCTTTATACTGAGAAAAATTCAAAAATTCGTTCGGGGGGGGGGCAGATGTCCTAATTCGGATTGTGTTCTCTTCGATGAGAGTTCATTAAGGAGACTATATGTCCGAAGCGAAAGACAATTCTGCATCTGCATCGCCATCACCAGCGCACGATCTCACCGAGCCGCAAGCATCGCCATCTCAATCCCCGTGGTCTGTCAAAGATTATCGTTGGTGGTTTGCAGGCGATACAGCACTCACCATAGGTTCCGGTATTGGTGGGTTCGCCTTTACGTTACTCGCTTATCCGATTACACACTCAGTCGCGCTCGCGGGCATTGTTGGTGCATGTGCGACGATAGCCAATGCACCGACGTTGATCATTGGTGGAATGATGGCCGACCGTTTCGACCGCAAGAAACTGATGTACTGGTCAGCTGGAACGAGTGTCGTTGTTTTGGCGGCAATGATCGCGTTTTATGCGGCTGGCTGGATGAACTTTGCTACCCTCATTGCCTTTGCGATCATCCGCGGTTTTACTTCTGGTTTGTTTGGCGATATCACCAATACTGTTTTGCCGCAGGTCGTTTCTGGTGGAGCGCTGACGTCAGCGATGAGTGCAAATCAGTCACGTGATGCGGTTATTCAGATTCTGTCGTCTCCGCTGTCCGGCTTGTTGTACGGTTTTGCACCGGAAGTGCCGTTTGCCTTTGCGATTGTTATGTATCTGATTTTCGGATCGACGATTCACCCGATTCATGCGGATTTGCGACCCAATAGCGAAAGCGTGGAGAAAGATGAAGAAAGCCGAAAAGTTCCGCTTACAGATGCTTTTCGTTGGTTTGGCAAGGCACGCGTAGTTGTTCAGCTCATGATCATGATTTGTGCCGTCAACTTTGGGCTTGCTCTCTTGACAACGGCGTTTACACTCGATCAGCAACGTATTGGGACGAGCACAATGGTCATTGGATTGATTGATTCGGCTGTTGGTCTCGGCACGATCGTCGGATCATTCACTACACAATGGGTCTCGGCTCGGTGGAGCGGTGGAACGATCATTCGGTGGACAGCATTGTGGATTGCAATTGTGTTTAGTTTTGTCGCGCTGACGGAAAATCCGTGGGTTCTGTGCGTGATTTGCTTCGTAGCTGCACTGCCATTGATCCCTTGCAATGCGCTGGGCGGATCATACGAGACGTTACTCATTCCCAATCATCTACGTGGACGTGTTGAGGGAGTGATGGGCGTGTTCGCAGTGTGCTTGAGTTCGCTGGCATCGGTCGTTGCTGGATCACTTTTGCAAGGGATTGGATACAGGTGGACAGTTGTGTTCGCAGCTGTTGTCCTTCTTGCAGGAGCCTTTGTCGCTTTCTTCGGTCAGCCGATCCGCAGAATCCCATTCCGCAAAGATTTCGATGCTATTCAACCGATCGAGTTGGATTGAGATTTCTCGTGTCTGAATGAAGTAAAAAATGCGCTGCTGAGTGCTCTTGTGCGAACACCTAGCAGCGCATTCGTGATAGTGGCAGTGCGGTTAAGCACCTTTCACTGCAGATTACTTCGTTGCGGCAGCAACCACATCCTGTGCCTCAGCGAGCACCTTGTCGAGCGAATCCTTGGAGACGAAGGATTCACCGTATACCTTGAGAATGTTCTCGGTACCGGATGGACGAGCAGCGAACCAATTGTTCTTCGTCGTCACCTTGATGCCACCGATTGCAGCACCATTACCCGGAGCAGTCGTCATCTTTGAGATGATCGGCTCACCGGCGAGCGTGGTGGCAGTGACCATGTCAGCGGTGACTGCACGCAACCTCGCTTTTGTGGCCAGGTCTGTCGGCGTATCAATGCGGTTGTACCAACTCTCACCAAAGCGAGACACCTGGTCTTGATGCAGCTGAGCTGGGTTCTTCCCAGTCTTAGCAGTGATCTCTGCGGCGAGCAGATCAGGAATGAGACCATCCTTGTCGGTGGTCCACACCTTGCCGTTCTTGCGCAGGAACGTCATGCCGGAGCTTTCCTCGCCGCCGAAGCCAACTTCGCCAGTGAACAGCGGGTCAACGAACCACTTGAAGCCGACTGGAACTTCAACGAGCTTCGCTGGGATGGACGCGGCCACACGATCGATGAGGGAGGAGGACACGAGCGTCTTGCCGATACCCGTATTCTTTGGCCAATCTGGGCGATTGCCGCTGAACAAGTATTCGATGGCGACTGCAAGGTAATGATTCGGGTTCATGACGCCCCAGTTCGGGCAGACAATGCCGTGGCGATCAGCGTCTGGATCAGCACCACCGACGACGTCATACTTGTCCCACGCGCCGTGATTGAGCTCGTCGACCAGGCCCTTCATGGCATACGGAGAGCTCGGATCCATGCGGATCTTGCCATCGTGATCGATCGTCATGAAGCTCCAGCGCGGATCGACAGTCGGGCGAATCACACTCAGGTTGATGCCATACTGTTGAGCGATCACCGGCCAGTAATTGACGGATGCGCCACCGAGCGGGTCGATACCAATGCGCACGCCGGACTTCTTGATGACGTCAAAATCGATGACGTTGACCAGATCGTCCACGTAGTGCTTGCGGAAGTCAAAGCGCTCAACGAGGTCAGACTTAATAGCCTGATCGAACGGGATACGCTTGACTGACTTCCAATTGCCGAGCAACTCGTTAGCGCGGTTCGCGATGGCCGTGGTCGTTTCTTCTGGAGCTGGGCCACCGGTTGGTGGATCGTACTTGAAGCCGCCATTGGACGGAGGATTGTGCGATGGTGTGACAACAATGCCATCAGCGATATCCTCGCCCTTGAAGCGCTGTGTGCCGTCAGCCGCACGATTGTGCGTCAAAATAGCTTGAGAGACGACTGGCGTTGGCGTGTAGTCGTCGCGTGAATCGATGCGCACGCGCACTCCATTGGCAACGAGCACCTCGATAGCAGACTTCCATGCCGGCAGGCTCAGGCAGTGCGTATCGCGGCCAATGTACAGAGGTCCCGTGATGCCATTCTTCCTGCGGTTTTCAGCGATCGCCTGGGAAATGCAGACGATGTGAGCTTCGTTGAAGGATGACGTGAGGCTGGATCCGCGATGGCCCGACGTGCCGAAAGACACGCGCTGAGCTGGATTCGATGGGTCAGGAACGAGGTCGTAATACTTGCTAATGACCTCATCCACATTGATTAAATCTGAAGGGGTGGCAGGCATCCCCGCATTTTTAGCAACCATGCCCCCATTCTCTCACAAATTGTGGTCAGGGACCGATTGTATGGCTGATGAGCTCTAGCGCAGATGTGTATTGCGCAGTGCCGTATTGCGCAGTGCCGTATTACTTAATGCGTTTGAGTGCGGTCACTCACGCTTCGACGCGCGGGACGCGCACGATCAGCGCACGGTGGCAACAATCGATGACCACATGTTCAGTGTGAGGCAGCATGTCGCCGTCCACTTCTGCGAGCGCTGGGTGGTGGAATCGGAGTTCAGCGTGCGTGCCTTGCATCGTATGGAGTGTTGAACCGATCGAGAGCAAGCGTTGACCCGACTTGCCGCGGATCGTTTGGTGAACGACGTCGTTAGCGAGATTGGCCCATCCGATGATGCCGCCGTCCGTGTCGATGAGTTCGAAATCGAGCAGGCCATCAGAGTAATCGGCGTCGGGCATGAGTGTGACGAGCGGGATTTGCCCGCAGTTGCCGATCAGGAACGTGCGGAAATTGACGTTCTTGTACATATGGACGGTACCGTGTGCGTCGGTGATCGAAATATCAGCACTTTCCTTGCGGCCAAAGAGATGTTTGATCGCACCGCCGATGTATGCGACCCAGCCCATTTTCTTTTTGAGATCCGGGTTCGTGTCCTGAATCATGGCTGCGTCGAAGCCAATTCCACTAATGAGGAGGAACCAATGCTCACGATGACGTGCTTTGCGTGCATCCATGAGCGTCATTCTGCCCATGTCGACGCGCGTAGAACCGTGGGAAATCACAACTTTGAGTGCGTCAGAGACATTGAGTGGGATGCCGAGGTTACGGGCAAACAGGTTGGCTGTTCCGATCGGGATGACGCCGAGAGCATGGCCGGTATTCGCCAGTCCTGCTGCGACAGTGCGAACAGTGCCATCACCGCCGACAGCAACGACAACTTGTGCACCGCGCTCCAGTGCTTCACGTGTGCAGACGGTCCCATCCTTATCAAGACGCGTTTTCAAAATGAGCGGACGTGGAATGCCCTGGTCTTTGCAAAATTGGAGGATCTGGTCAATGATCTGTTGGGCACCGGGTTTGGACGGGTTCACAACGAAGGCATATTCCACGGGGTCGCGCGGTCGGTCATTGATGGCGCGCACAACTTGGGTGCGTCGGTATTTGCTGAGGTGAGCCCACAAGAGAGCGGCTCCGATCCCAGCTGCGAGAGCACCTTTGAGGAGGCGGGAAGCAGAAAGCCTCACCGCGTGTTTGAGCTGGTGAACATCCACATCTGAAACGTGCGGTATGTGCTGTGACCCTGTCCTGTGTGCCATACTTGTATTATCTCTCACGTCTGCCCGGAAAATCGATGTCTCATGTGCGGTCGTGTCACGTTTTTGCTGTAATCTGGCTTCATGCTCGATATCGCTTTTATTCGTCAACATCCAGACGTCGTTCGTGAATCGCAGCGTCGCCGTGGAGAATCTGTTGAGCTTGTCGATGAGGTGCTGGCGCTTGATGAACTTCGTCGTCAAACGCAGAAGAAGTTTGAAGAGGCACGCGCCCAGCAAAAGGAAATGGGTAAGAAGGTTGCTGCAGCCCCGAAGGATAAGAAGGCCGAGGTTGTCGCGCAGGTCAAGGACTTTTCCACCAAGGTCTCTGAGCTGAAGGCTGATGCTGACAAGGCATATGCGGATTATCACAAGGCCGCATGGATGCTGTCCAACATCGTAGAGCCGGAAGCACCAGAAGGTGGGGAGGACGATTACAAGGTCGTCCAGAAGACGGGAACGATCCGCGATTTCAAGAAGGAAGGCTTCGAGCCGAAGGATCACGTCGCGCTTGGTGAGGGCGTTGACGGCATTGATATGGCTCGTGGCGTCAAGGTCGGCGGAGCTCGCTTCTTCTTCCTGAAGAACGATATTGCTCGCATGGAAGTCGCTATGCACACGATGGCATGGGATCAGGCACGCGAGCATGGTTTCCAGCCGGTCATCACTCCGACGCTCGTTCGCCCAGAGATCATGGCAGGCACGGGCTTCCTGAACGCGCACGCTGAGGAGATCTACCGTCTGCGTCAGCCGGATGACGATTACCTCGTTGGCACGTCTGAAGTCGCGCTCGCTGGTATGCACGAAAACGAAATCCTCGATCTGTCACATGGTCCGATCCGCTATTCTGGCTGGTCTGCTTGCTATCGTCGCGAGGCCGGTGCAGCTGGAAAGGATACGCACGGCATCATTCGTGTTCACCAGTTCTACAAGGTGGAGATGTACGTGTACTGCAAGCCGGAAGAGGCACGCCAGCAGCATCTGGATCTGCTCCACATGGAGTGGGAGATGCTCAAGAAGGTCGACGTTCCGTTCCGCACGATTGATACGGCTGCCGGTGATCTCGGCGCATCTGCTTCTCGCAAGTTCGATAACGAGGCGTGGATTCCAACGCAGGGTCGCTACCGTGAGCTCACATCAACATCTAATTGCGACGAATATCAGGCTCGTCGTCTGAATATTCGCTATCGCAAGGACGATGGCAGCACCGCCGTGTGCGCCACGCTCAATGGTACGCTGGCAACCACTCGTTGGCTCGTAGCAATTATGGAAAATCATCAGCAGAAGGATGGCTCGATTGTCATTCCAGAAGCGATGCGTCCATACATGGGCGGCCAAGAAGTTATTGAGCCGGTCAAGCGCCATATCGACGCGTGAGTTAGACGTGGATGACACATTCACGTTAAGACGACGAGGGCAGCGAGTATAGTGCTGTCCTGTTGGATAGGTGTCCGAGCGGTCGAAGGAGACGGTCCTGAAAACCGTTAAGTCGATTTTCGGCTTCGCGAGTTCGAATCTCGCCCTATCCGCTGGAAGGGTTCCAAGCGAAAGCTTGGAGCCCTTTTTTCATGCCGAAAAGCTCGTGATATCGCCGTTTTTAAGCTATTCCCTTGAGTTTTCGTTTCAGTCATTTTTGCACGCCTTTAACCGCGTTTATGCGTCTCTAATGGGGTAAATAATGGGGGAAAATTTGAGGACAAAAAATTCCCCCATAAGTGTATGGAGAAAATAGTGTGTCAAATTGTGTGTCAAAAAATCAGCCGATGATTTTGACACACTAACGATGTCATATTGGCGAGGAGCGATAGTGGCGATGAGCCCACAAATTATGCAGAGAGGCAATACAATCGAAGCATGAGTTGGTCGCCGCGTTCCCGTGCAGTTCGCCGAAATTGGGGATCGGATGAAACAGGCTGCACGTTTTTGCATGTTGATATGGACGCGTTTTTTGCTGCGGCTGAAATGGCGCGACATCCAGAAACGGTAGGGAAGCCAGTCATTGTGGCTCGGCCGGCGAGTGAACGCGGAGTTGTGGCGACTGCTAATTATGAGGCACGCAAATATGGGGTTCATTCGGCGATGGCAACGGCGACAGCGCAGCGATTGTGCCCACATGCTATCTGGTTCCCGGGCGACCATGCGTACTATTCGAAGTTATCGCACGAGATTTTCGGCGGTCTCGTAGCATCAATCACTGATCAGATCGAGCAAGTGTCAGTCGATGAGGCATACGTGGATGTGAGCGGTGCTCTTCTGAAATGGGGAAAGCCGAGCGCAATCGGAGCATATATTCGTAGTGAGGTTGCTCGTCGGTGGCATCTGACGTGTTCAGTCGGCATTGCATCCAATATGATGATCGCCAAGCTCGCATCGACGAACGCCAAGCCAGATGGGATGCTCCTCGTTCCACAGGCACGGAATGCTGATTTCGTGGCGCTTCTACCGCTCGGAGCGCTCAATGGAGTCGGTCCAGCGCTTCTGGTGCGTTTGCAACGGTATGGGATTACGAGCATTATGCAGTTGCGACACGTCAGCGAAATTGAGTTGGAGCGGGTGACGGGATCGCGTGTGACGGCGCGGTGGCTGTATTTGGCTGCGCGTGGGCAGTCGGAGCGCACACTCGTGGTTAAAGCGCCGGAAAAGTCAATCGGGGCAGAGCGAACACTTTTGAGCGATACGCGTGATATTCCAGTCATTGAAGATGTCGTTCGGCGTTGCACGGATGAGGTCGCCTCCCGGTTGCGTGCTCATCATTTTCTGGCGCGAACTGTCACTCTCAAACTGCGGTATTCGGATCTTTCGTATGTAACGCGTGCTCATCGTCTTCCGGTTCCGACGCAAGATGCGGCAGTGATCTACCCACAGGCTCGTCGTCTGCTATGGACCGTATGCGGAGTGAGAAGTGAAGAGGAACAAGCCCGAACAGCAATTCGCCTCGCCGGCGTGACGGCAAGTGGTCTGAGCAATGCTGCAACGACGGCAATTCAGCCGTCTCTTGACCTTGACTCTCCTGCAGCAGATCACAGTGAAGACCACTCTCAGGGACGCACGATAACCCAGGAAGATTGCGCAGTTCATCAGCATAATGCCGAGAAAGCGATCGATTCCATCCGCCAGCGATACGGATCAGATTCAGTTCACTTAGGGGCATGGAAGCGATGAGGACGATCAGGTGTACCCACAATAACGTGGCGGAGCTGTTCCATCACGGCAGAGAGTTCCTTTTGCTGCTCAGGTGGCAACGATGACAAGTAGGAGTGCACTTGAGGCAAAACAGTCGACCAGTTCGCGGCGAGTGACCCGAAGTCTTTGTATCCCGTTGAGCCTAACGCGGCAAAAAGCGTGTCGATGAATGCTCGCCGTTCACTGACAGTCACGCTCTCACGCCAATTATTGACCGTATTCGCCAAATACTGTGAGTAGTGGGATAGGTGATCCGTCGTCTTCACATGCTCATTTGAGTCATCGAAGAGCCATGTTGTCATGAAGTGCTGGTCAACACCGCGAGCCGACGAACGGACAATGGTGACAGGAACGCCAGAGAGGAAGAGCATGCCGATCATCGAAGACTCAGGGATGATCTTGTGCAGCCTGTCCTTGATCGCCTGGAAGCCTGGTGTGTCAATGAATTTCTGAATGAAGCCAGGGCTATCTGCAGCCCAAACGCCTCGAACGCGGTCTTGGAGCGGTTTTTCGAGTGCTGCACCAACGTACGTTGCCAGATTCCCGCCCATCGAATGGCCGCCGAGCATGAGAGATCCATGCCATCCGCGCAGAACAAGATGCGTATAATCCATTGCCTGCTGGTGCGAAGGAAGAGGCGGAACGACGAAAAGAAGACGAAAATCTTCATGCCATCCTGCGAGCGTACCGTCAGTACCACGGAAAGCGAGATAAAGCGTGCCATCTCCTAAATCAAATGTGCACGCACAGAAACGGTTGCGATCGGACAGATCGGGCGATTCAACGAAGTGGTCAATGCGAATGTCGCGGAAACGAGGGCTTTCCGCTGCAGCGCGCAACAGTTCACGAGCCTGATCACCATGAGACATGCCATCCGTCATGGCAGCAAGCCATTCGCTCCGGTCCAAAACGTGAAGAGGGACCGGTCGCGCGGTGGGGTGATTCAGGTGGGCAAAGGGATCCTCTGATGTGTCAGCACGAGCAGGTGCAGGAGCAGGAGCTTTCTCGCGCGTCACACTAGGGGATGCAGGTTTGGCAGTGGATGCAGGTGTGGGAGCAGCAATCTTCATCCGAGGAACGCACGGTGGCATACGCAAATAGACAAGCTGATTGAGCACGAGGCTGTCTTCTACACTGAAAGGACGCTCAGAAAAACGTTCGAGCGAATTTTCGACGTAATCAATGAGGGTGCCCATGGCGCTCCTTTGGCAAGACGGGAAACGATTGCAATCCTGATTAAATTGTACGGCGGGCAAACAAGGTAGATCACACACCGTAGCATCGAAAATATGGCACGTACTCTTCACGTGAACGAAGCGCTTGATTTTCTTCGTCACACCTTGTCCCACAGCACAAGCTCTCAAGGGCATGCAATTCGTGTGTTCGGCTCTCCACGGAGTGGGAAAACACAGCTGGCGCTCGCGCTCTTCGTCGATCGTGCCAATATTCCTCGCGTTCGGGAGGGTCGGTCTGTCCTCCTCGTCTCGCATCGTAAGCAAGCGGATCAGCTCAATTCGGTTGTGCTGCACATAGTTGGTGCTTCCCGTCAGGAACGGCCTGTCAAAACGATTTCGGCTCTCGCTTTTTCACTCTTAGCAGCCGATCGAGCTCGTCGTGGACTTGTTCCGCCGAAGCTGATGGATGGTGCTGAGCAGGACAGGCTGATCACTGAAATCTTGAACGGTCATCTCGAACATATGAAAAGAGGAGATGACTGCCATACATGCGATTTGTTCCGCGCGTATCTGGCGGTCGGACGTGCTCATCCAACTGGTCTTGCACGTGCGGTGACGGCTCAGGATGCCGGTAGTTCTGCACAAACGTCAGATCAGATCTTTCAGCGCGTGATAACCCCACAATTCGTCGCTCAGATCCGTGATATTTTCGCTCGTCTCGATGAGCTAGATCTGTCGGGGGACGGCGAACCGGCTGACAGAATGCAAAAAATAGAGTCTGATTCCCGAATTGGCGATGCTGTGTGGACGCTCGAAGCATGGAGTTTGGCGCGTGCTCTCAAGAAAGAATATGAGGAAAAAATAGCGACTGGATCCTCTTCATTCCATAAGCTTGACCCGGCTGCGCTACTCGTTCAAGCTCGGCTCGTCGTCGATCACGTCACATGTCCCGAGCTGGTGATCATGGATGATTGCCAAGATTTGACGCTCGCTGGTTTTGAGCTGTTACTCGCCCTGCAGAAAGCCGGAACTGACATCGTCATGATCGGGTGTGATGACGAGTCTGTCCAAGGGTTCCGCGGAGCTGCTCCAGAGGTGTGTACGGCACTGGAGACGTCGAAGTCTGTCATGGGAGCTACTACGTGCGAATTGGCCGATGGCCTCGATGACGGTCAGCACACATATCGGGCACGCGTCTGCCGAAGAATCTCTGATGCAATCGGGTCAGCGATCGTTCGCAACAATCTTCCAGTGCCAGATCGGCCGGGAAAGCTTCACACGAGCGCAGAGGGGGAGTCTGACCAGCCGCCGGCAGATCGTTCGTCGCTTGATACGTCGCTCGAGGTGAGGATTTTCCGCACTCCTCAGGAAGAAACAGACGACCTGATGTACCGTATCATGCGAACAGCGATGCAGTTGCGGAAGGATCACGACTCAGATATTTACAGTTCCATGGCAGTGATTGCGCATGACAATTCGACGCTCAGATCTGTTGGTCGGAAGTTGGAAAATGCCGGCATTCCTGTCTCCTACGTTTCGTCGACAGTCGCTCTGAAGCAAAGCCCTGTCGTCCAAGGTCTGCTCGGTATGCTCAGGCTCGTTCAATTGGTGCGGTCTGCTCAATCGCACCACACTGTGAGCGCTCAAGATGGAGAACGTCTGTGTGAATTGCTCCTTGCTGCAGTCGGGGGTCCACTCTTCTGTGCAGTTCCGTCTTCAGGGAATGAAAGGCCTGTCCGCGTGAGCAAAATCGTTGCAGGGCTGACGTCTATTTCTCGGGTGTCATCTTTGCGGGAAGCCACACCGCAGTGCACAACGATTTGTGACGAGTGGAACAAGTTCACTCATGGCACCTATGGCGATGCGGAAAGCCAATCGCAGCAAGGACCAGAGCAAACTGCCTCACATCGCGCGATTTCTCCAGATGGGATTGCCGTACTGTTGCTGATCGGATCTGAGGACGTCAGAAAGACGATTGCCTCCCTTTTGGATGCGGTTATGTACACGCGCCAGCACACGCCGAATGCCAGCGCCAATGATCAGGAGCAAGCAGGTCAGGAGCAAGCAGATCAGATCAGTGACCCAGATTTGTCCGCATTGCTGCACTGCTGCGAGGTCGTCCGATCGGTTGCTCAACAAAAAGTGACGGGTTCGTCATCCTCACTCATTCCAGTTCCTTATGCACAGCTGTGGAAAGTATGGGATGCGTGCGGTGTTGCCAATCGGTGGGCAGATCAGGCGCTTGGCTCCGGTACACAGGCTCAGCTAGCAAATAATCGTCTCGACACAGTCATCCGGCTTTTTGCCTACGCACAGAATGCACCGCTCGATGAGGATATTGACGCGTTTATTGACCGTATCGAGAATCTCGATATTGAAGCTGATTCGTTGGCACGTCAAGCTCCCAAGGATGAGACTGTCACGCTGACGACTCCAGCGGGTGCGTCGATGCTTCAGAAAAAGTATGTGTGGGTCATTGGCGTCCAAGATGGTGTATGGCCAAATCTGGCTCCACGCGATTCGCTCTTTGGTGCACAAATGCTGACTCTCATAGCATTCGCGCATAGACTCGAGGCGCATGGGATCGACAGTGCAATAGGGCCGACTCGCCGCGATCTTGTGTTGGCTCAAAACACGGCATTGGAGTATTCGGAGGAACAGAGTTTCCTCGTGGCATTGACTCGCGCGAGTCAGAAGACAGTTGTGAGCGCTGTCTGGTCGGACGAAGTCATGCCATCGCCATTTTTGCCGCTTTTTATGCCTGAGCAGATTTCGCGTGATCAGCGGAGTTATGCGTCTGTCGGAGATCAGGAACCGATGGATCAAGAAAATTCAAACAATGCGCAGCTGCGTCATATGCTCAGTGGTCACGACGCGAGTTTGCAAGGAATGGCAGTCGCGTGTAGGACGATTTTGACTCACCATATTGCCCAGCAAAAACCTGATGATCGCTATGTTGAGGATGCCTCTTCTGCTCTCGCTTTTCTCGCGCATGTGGGAATTCGTGAGGCTGATCCGCAGTCGTGGGGATTTACCGAAAATCAGCAGGAAAACCCATCGCCTCAACCTCAATCCTCTCCTCAGCGTGAGAAGCGGATCCCGATTGTCAATTTGTCTCCTTCGAATGTGGATGCGATTTGGAAGTGCCCTCTGCGTTGGTCGATGGAACGGCGTTTTGGCGGTCCGTCGCTCTCTAACGCGTCGATGCAGTTTGGCACTCTCGTCCACGAGACGCTGCAGTGGGTAACGGATCAGAAATACGATCGGACTGTTGACGATGAGAAGAAGCTGGCGCATTTGCTGATCACGCACGCAAGAGAGGAGATCGCCCAACAGCCGCGTTTCCGAGATGTGGAAAATGTGTATCGGCTTCATCAGCGGGTGAGTGAGGTGAGGACGATCTTCGCTCATGCGGCGCATTACTTTATCGCGAGTCGAAATCCGCTCTACCCATCAAGAAAGGTGAAGAATACGGTTCCTCCGAGCGGCAAACTGGACGATGTAGCCGCTGAGGTACCTTTCACTTCTGATTTTTCACTCTCGGTTTTGGAAGCGATTATTCGGAATACTCCTGGTCTCGCTCCGGTCAGGGCTGCTGAGTTGTATGCGGTTTTGTCAGATATTGCGGGTGGATTTTCGGATGATTTCGATCCGCATACGCGTATTATGCTATCGGCTCGCATTGATCGCCTCGAAAAGCGTATCCAAGATGGGCAGAACGTGTTGGACATCATCGATTGGAAGACGGGATCTCAGCCGTCTGGGGCAGATCGGTTCTCAGATTTGCAGCTCATCTGCTACCAGCTCGGGGTGGCGTTGGGCGATGCATGCCGTACAGCTTTCCCAGGTCAGGATCTGAGCCGCGCTCACGTCGATCGGGCGCTTCTTTTCCATCTCGCGCATGAAGCTGATCCGCAAACGAATTACTATCCGGAGACAGCGTATCAACCGGCTCTCCTGGAACGTGCGAAACGTGCGGAACATCCAGAACATGTGGCTCGGCCGGGTCAGTGGAAGCTGACAACGCACTTCCGTCCACGCTCGCATTACAAGTCGTTGGACAAGCTTTTTGTGGCACCGCACGTCCGTGAGGGAGAAAAGCTGACAGACAGCATGAAGGGGGAGAATTCGCAAGCTCTGTGGGGACTGACGATGTTCTCGCGACTCATGTATGCGGCCAGTTACGTTCATTCGTCTTTCTACCCAGCGAAGAGAGACACGCAATATTGCTCTTCATGCCCGTTTAAGCCGATTTGTCCGGCATGGCAGGATTCGGCTACGATTTACGGTCCGCTGACAACAAACTCGGTCAGCTCGGCACGCCCAGCACGAGCACATGCGACGAGTCAGGAGGATGCGTCATGAGCACAATCACACTGACAGATGAGCAGAAAAGCATCATTCACGATCCGGATATGACCTCGGACACGCTGATCATCGCAGGTGCCGGATCTGGCAAAACGTTCACGATGACGAACAGGATCATCGAACTCATCAGACGCGGAGTTCGGCCCGATCAGATCCTCGGCCTGACGTTCACGAAGAAAGCGACGGCTGAGCTCAATCAGCGTGTTCTTGCCGCACTGCCTGCTGGTGAGCACACGCACCCACAGGTCAGCACATACGATTCGTTCTTTCAGTCGATCGTTCGCCGCTACGGAATTTTGATCGGAGCAGACCCGACCGCGCAGCCGTTAAGTGGTGCCGGTCGCCGTCAGCTCGCGTGGAGTGTTGTGAGCGACCATATGGACGAGATTTTTGCCCGTCTCAATCGCACTGACCCACTTCAAAGAACGGTCGATCCTGTCCATCAACCTGCTGCTCAGTCGATCGAATTGAGCCAGCTGGCAGATAAGCTAATTGCCTTTGAAAACGAGTGTCTTTCGTACATGATCGACGAGCATCGCACATCTTTTGCTGACGCCATTCACGCCTCCCGCGCGTGGAATGATGAGCTGATTGGTACGTTGCGCACCCTTTTGAGCGATGCCCGCGAGAAGTATCCGGATGAATACGACAAGATTGTCGAGGGGAAAAAGCCCTCTGTGTCTGCTCCGCCGATCGATGGCACGGGTTCTCAAGCAAAAGGCGCTCGCGCGGCTGAGAAGTCAGCTCAGAAAAAGCAGGAAGGGTGGGATCACTACCGTATAAAAGCTCAGATCGCGCACGGATATTCTCTCTATCGCACGGCTTTGCGTCGCTCGATTGTGATGGATCTTGCGCAGGACTTTTACGATCTCAAACGTGACGATCACTTGGCTGAGTTCTCAGACTTTCCGGCGTATGCGCTTCAGTTGTTGAGTCGATTCCCGTCCATTGGCACTGAATACCGAAGCCGATATAAGTTCGTTTTCCTTGACGAGTATCAGGACACATCAACGACGCAGGCTCGTCTGCTCGCTCTTCTTTTTCACGCCAGTTCGACGGATCGGTCAGTCGTCACGGCTGTGGGGGATCCGTTCCAATCCATTTACGGATGGCGAGGAGCGAGCCCAAGTGCTTTCGCCCTGTTTGCCAACGATTTTGAGATTCCTACCTCGAGAATCAAAACGTTGTCAGCGACTGTGCGGAATCGGCCACTCGTCCTCGGTGTCGCCAATCACGTGACAGACGTTCTGCGCAATCCGGCTCTGCTGCGGCGAGCATCCGTCAGCCCTGCAAGCGATGATGCTTTCGAGCAACAGACACATGTGAAGAAGTTGACGGTGTTGCCACGTCGGTCAGCAGACCACAAACCTGATGCGACGATTTCTGTCATGGCATTCCTGAACACGGCTCAGGAAGCTCGGGCTGTGGCACAGTTTGCTGTATCGCACGTGCAGTCTCATCCCGGCCAGCAGGTGGCAATCTTGCTGCGCTCGTCTACCCATTTCGATGATTTCAGGAGAGCGGTTCAGGCTCGTGGGTTGACGTGTCAAGTCGTGGGACGAGAGGATCCGCGGACGTCCCCCGAGGCTCGAGATCTTCTTTCGGCGTTGCGTGCTGTCGCTGATCCTACGGACTCAACGCCACTCATGCGTTTACTGGCATCTGCTCGCTATGGTCTCTCAGCTCATGATTTGCAAGCTCTTGCTCAGGCAGCGACGCATGAAAACGAGACACATCAGTATCAAGCGCTCGTGGCTGCCGGTATCGCACGGGGAGACGAGGATGAGAAGACCCGGCACGACTTGATTGTGGCGAATCGGGATAAGCTGCCGGCCACGATTAGCGTGGTCGATGTTCTCTTGTCAGAGCAGTGCCATGAAATACTCGCTGCACTTCCGCCCTCACAAGCACTCTCTGAACGGGCGATGACCTCAGTGCTCGATCTGTCTCGCATTTTGCGCACGATTGAGCGCACGTCGACGGACTCGGTGCAGGAATGCGTGAGAACAGCGATTTCTGCCTTAGGGCTGGAAGGGGATCTGTCAGTCGCCTCATCTCTGCGCGATCAGTCAGATCGTCCTGTTCCGACGCGCTCTCAGATTTCTTCCAATCTCGATGTGCTGCTCGATCAAGTCGACACGTATGTTTCTGAGCTCCCTCCTTCTCTGGCGCCAAGTTTGGGTGGATTCGTGACATGGCTTGACAGCTTGGCGGCCGAGGATATCAGTGCAGATGCGCCTGATCAACACGATTTTGCCGGCTCAGATGTCGTCATCATGACGGTTCATCAGGCGAAGGGATTGGAATGGCCAGCAGTTGCTGTCGCTGGTGTGAACGACGGATCATTCCCGTCCACTGATTCGGTTCAGATACGCGGCCCACAGTCCGCAGAAGGCGAAAATGGGCACGTCATGACGATCAGTCCTGAAGTGTGGATCGAGAACGATGCCTCCGTCCCTGCACCACTGCGGTCGGATGCGTTTGTTCTGCCTGCTTTTCCGCACGGAGTTCAGCGCGGCAACGGAGCTGATCCGATCGGCGACGTTCGGAGACTGACGAGCTTGCGGCAGATTGATGAGGAAGTTTTTGCACCTGCAGCCACAGCAATCCTGTCACCAGATGACACGTCCACGCATTCGATCGTTCCTGAGTTCCCGAGTTTGGAAGAACGGTACGGTGAGCGTGCGTGGGCTGATGAGATGCGAATCGCATATGTGGCTGTGACGCGTACGAGCGGCGATCTCATGGTCTCTGGCGTTCCGCGCTCGCTGTCAAGTAAGAAGTGTGAAGATCTTTTTGCTCCCGCTACCCAGATGTGTGATGATGAGCAATCTGTCAACGTTGCAGCTCACCTTCTCGAATCTGTGCTCAGTCCGCTGTGGCACATTATTGCCCGTGGCGTGCAGACGTCAGCTAGCCGTTCCGGTCAATCTGTCCAGTACATCCGACTGGCTCGTTCTTCGCGAGCGGTTCGCGGGATAGATCAGGCGAAGGATCGGCAGTTGAAGCGTCAAATTTCACATCTTTCGCAGCTCCCTGGCTGGGCTGGACGATGCTGTGATCAAGATCTTGAGCCTCAAATAGAGATGATCGGACTGTGTGCAGGAGAAAATGCACAGCATACCGCTGACGAGTGGAACGCGGATCTCGGCTATCAAACCGCCGCGCAGATGGCGAAGGATGCAGTCGGTCAGTCAGGTCAGCTCGTGTGGCCAGCTCATATCGACCCCGATATTCAACGTGTTTTGGCCCAATCGGCTGATGCAGTACGCCACCGCATGGCAGACCTCAGTCAAAGACTTGAGCAGGCAGATAGCCGACACGAAAAAGATAGTCAGCCGAAAGAAGGTCAACCGAAGGATGGCCCACTGACCGCACTTGTCAAGCGACTTGCCGAGCAGGAGGCCGCATCTCGGGAGATATCGACAGCTCTCTCTGCACAGCAATCGGGTTCGAAGCATATCAGCACTGACGAGTTGGAGGAACGTGCTCGTCGTGCCCTTCACGGTAAGTCCATCTCAGCAACGCGCCTGCAGAAGCTCCTCATGCCTGCAAACGAAGAGGCACAGAGGAAAGCTCTCGTTGAGATAGTTCGCCCGATGCCGCAGCCGCCGAATCTTGTGGCACAAAAGGGAACGATCTTCCATGCGTGGGTTGCTGATCAACTCAACCCAGCCAAGGGAGAGGCCGGGGAAGAGACCGTTTCGCCGATTTCAGGCATCAGTGGGCCTGAAGCATTGTCGGTGAGTTCATCGGCAGATGCACATTTGCTCGAACGTCTCGCGCAGATCGAATCTGATCCGAACAATCCTGACGCGCGCGTGTTCCGATACTGGCAGAATGCCTTCACTCACAGTGTGTGGGCTCACCGTTCTGTTCTCGGAGTTGAGCAGCAGTTCGCTCTTTCGCTCGCCGGTCATCGGGTTCCAGCCCGTCTGGACGCTATTTTCCGGGGTCGATTGCACGATCTTCCTGGCCATGAGACGCCGGGAACGTACACTATCATCGATTGGAAGACCGGTTTCCCTCCACATTCTCACCGTGACGAAGAGGACAAGCTCTTCCAATTGCGGATTTACCGGCTGGCGTTTACTCATGCATTCAGCATTGATCCGCACTATGTCGACGCGGCCCTCTTCTATGTCAGCGCTCGCGATGCGGCTCATCAGTTGTATGAGCTGAAGGATTATCAGAGTCTGGCACAGGTGACATCGCAGTTGGAAGGCAATTCTCATCTTCTGGATGTGATGCGATCCGATTTTGAGAATGAAGAGTAAAAGGCGAGTAAAGCGAGTAAAGGATGACTAAAAAGTGAGCGGCACACGCGAGCTGTGATGGTTCACTTCGTCTGTTAATCTGAAACCACAATCAGGGGCGCTCAATGCCCGGGATGGTCGGTGTTATGAGCAGTGGGGAGGTATGTGATGAGCGAAAACCAGTTGAAGCGATCAGTTGTCTTTCGCAGACCTCGCCCAGCTGATCTTCCTGCTCTCTACCGGCTTGATCGACTGATGTGGTTTGCACACATGAGCGTCGAAGGGACTGATTTCTCCCAGCAGTGCGCGATCAATGATGTGCACGGAATGCTCATGCGCATGACGTGGGCACGCTTAGCAGTCGTCGATGGTTCAGTTGCCGGGGTGATTGCCTCCTGCGTCACGGCAGATACGCCATATCCGGCTGAATTGACCGATAGGCTTGACGCTGATTGGCAGCAGATGCGCGAATCGATGACTTCTCCCGTTGCACGCAAGCTGCTGAGAGCAATGGATCAAGACCAGGCAGAAAATCAGCGATTCGAGGCACATGCGCGTGCCGATACGGACGCAGAGATCGTGCTCTTTCTCCTCGATGCTTCTGTGCGCGGTCGCCACTTGGGATCACGCATGTATGACATGTGCATCGATCATTTTCGTGAGATGGGTGCTCGGTCGTATTTTCTTTTTACTGATTCCACGTGCAGCTACGGTTTTTATGATCATCGCGGTCTGACTCGCATTGCGTCGATGGACGGTTCTGCTCCGTTCTTTAGCCCGATTCGCAAATACATTTATGTTGGTCTGAGTGATGAAGTTGCTCAGAGATCTTTGCGACAGAATCCACAGAGGTTCGGAGGCGCGGCATGACAGGAGCAGCTTCACCAGCTTCACCACAAGCCGATGATCACAGCACGAAGCGCAATCCATTCGCTGTCCTTCTTTCGGATCCGGACGGTCGCCGTTTCTGCCTGTCAGCCATGGTCGCGCGATTGCCGATGTCGATGATGTCGCTCGGCACCGTTTTGGCGATCCGAGCGATCTACCATGACTGGACAGCGGCGGGGACAGTCTCTGCAGTGTATGTTTTGTGCGCCGCCCTCGTCACGCCTTTTTATGCGCGCTGTTTTGACCGCTTCGGGCAGAGGAAGACGGGTAATATCGCCCTTCCACTCTCGAACGTGTTCCTCTTGGCATACATTCTGGCCATGGTTTTCCGTCTTCCGCTGTGGCTCATTTATATTTTTGCGATCGGACTCGGTCTCACTCAGTTTTCTTTTGGCGCTCTTGCCCGAACACGCTGGACGTGGCTGTTGCGCAAGCGCGTGAGCTCAGGAGATTTGACGCCCACACGTGCGTCATCGCTGCTGGGGACAGCGTATTCGCTGGAATCCGCGATCGATGAGTTCCTCTTTGTGATCGGGCCGATTCTCGCCACCACGATGGCGTCGGTCAACCCTATTTCACAGCTCGTTTTGCCGTTGGTCGCACAGGCGATTGGTGGCACGATCTTCTTTGCTCTCAAATCCGCGACTGTGTCAACGCGCTCGCTGCAGCAGGTTTCCGTTCACGCTCCGAGCTTGTCAAATAACTCACAGGGTGGTCAGAGCGCTTCGGCAGATCAGGCGCATCACGACGTTCTCACTCACGAGCCGGGGCAAGCGCCTATCAGTGATCAGCAGCGTCTCGAGTTGCTTGATGCGGGTCGCAAGAATGCGATTCGCCGGGCTTTGCGGCGTACGGAAACGCGGACTGCCTTGGGATTTCCTGGAATTCTCACGCTCGTGTGCATGTTCGCCATCTATAACGCGAGTTTTTCCGCCTATGATGTCTCGGTTGTTGCACTGTATGAGGCGCAAGGCAAAAAGGCTTTGTCAGGAGTTCTTCTCGCTATCTATTCGCTCGGCTCCCTTGTTGGTGCGTTGATTTACGGCTCACGGACGTGGAAGATGCCACTGTGGGTGCGGCTCGTCAGCTTGATGGCGGGGTTGGTCTTCGGCTTCATTCTGATTGATCTCGTCAAAGAGAACGTGTGGCTCTTTATCCCCGCCGCTTTTCTAGCAGGAATGGTTATTTCGCCGACGTATGCAACAGCGAACATGATTGTGGAAGACAACGTTCCGGGTACGTTCCTCACCGAAGGTCTTTCGTGGATGAACACCGCTTCTTCAGTCGGCAGTTCGATTGGTTCGACGCTCGTGGGAATCGTACTCGATCATTATGGTGTGAATTATTCGTTTGCTATCTCGTGGCTGGCCGTCTTGGCTGCCGTTCTTTTCGTGATTATGGCACGTCCGTGGACGTTCACGGAGCTGAAGATGTATTGTGCTCGCCGTCGTTCTTCTCGTTCAGCCAAACGTACTCGAGTCGCCTGAGGTGCGTAATCTGGAAGAAAGCGAAAGATAGAAACGTCTGCGAGCACGGTGCGTGGATCTGAGTATTTCCAGTGGCTCAGTCACGGTAACCGCAGCTCGAAGTCACGATGCACAACACAACCCTCCGCGAGCTTTTTCCAGTACAGCTCGCTGGTTCAGTCACACACGGTCGATTAGTGGCAGACGGGTTTGTATGCATCTGGCGCATAGTGATTGCTCTGGGCGCATTTCCTCTTGATAGTCAGGAACGTTCAGAGAGTGTGAATCGATTGAAAAGAGTCATCAATGGCACAAAGAACGCATAACAGAAAAAATGTTCACAATCCGCATCGTCGCGGTGGAAAGGCAATGCGTAACCGTTCGCAGCACATCATCAACAAGATTAATGCGAATGGATCAGGACGATTCGGTCGACGCGGAGGGCGCAGGATTCCGCACAAACCGCTCAATATCCCGAACGAGAACCAGGTCCCGAAAAACGATGCAGATCTGATTGCTCCACCTGCATATAAGAAGGGTACGCTGCGCATCGTTGCACTCGGTGGCCTCGGTGAGATCGGCCGCAACATGAATACGTTCACGTACAACGGGCACATCCTGCTGGTTGATTGCGGTATGTTCTTCCCGGATGCAGAGAAGCCGGGTGTGGATCTCATCTTGCCTGATTTCAGCTATATTCGTCCACATCTCAAGAAGGTGGAGGCACTCGTTCTCACGCACGGTCATGAGGACCATATCGGTGCTGTCCCATACCTGCTGCGTGAACGCCCAGACATTCCGCTCTATGGCACGAAGCTGACGATGGGTCTCGTCAAGGCGAAGTGCGAGGAGTTCGGATTCAAGCCGATTTGCCACGTCGTCGATGATGGTGATGTCGTCAAAGTTGGTCCGTTCGAGCTCGAATTCATTTCCGTCACGCATTCGATTCCAGGTGCACTGGCTGTCACCATCACGACTCCAGCTGGTCGCGTCATCGATACGGGCGATATGAAGATGGATCCGCTTCCGATTGACCACCGGCTCACGAACTTGCGTGAGTTTGCAAAGCAAGGGGAGCGCGGTGTCGATCTGCTCATGGCAGATTCGACGAATGCCACCATTAAAGGATTTGTGAGCCCAG
Source organism: uncultured Aeriscardovia sp. (assembly GCA_903789525.1). Lineage (GTDB taxonomy): Bacteria > Actinomycetota > Actinomycetes > Actinomycetales > Bifidobacteriaceae > Aeriscardovia. The sequence goes on along the minus strand of CAIFER010000001.1, from coordinate 737,342 downwards.
AGATTTCGGTTCGTCCAGCGATTGAGCACGGTATCGCGACTGCGAAACGCAAGGTCATTGTGGCGTGCTTCTCTTCGCACGTCCATCGCGTTCAGCAAGTTGTCGATTTGGCGCACAAGTACGGTCGCAAAGTCGTCTTTGTGGGCCGTTCGATGCTGCGCAATATGAGCATCGCCGCTGATCTTGGCTATCTCAAGCTTCCGGAGGATACGATCATTGATTTACGCGACGCCTCTGGATATCCGGATAGCAAGCTCGTGTACATCTGCACGGGCTCTCAGGGCGAACCACTGGCTGCAATCGGTCGTATCGCCAACGGCAATCATCCGTCCATCGACATCAACCCAGATGACACGGTGATCTTCGCTAGCTCCATGATTCCGGGCAACGAGAGCACGGTGTACCGCGTCATTAATCAGCTCACCAGCCTCGGCGCTCGCGTCTTCAGCACAGATAATGCGAAAGTTCACGTGTCAGGCCATTGCGATGAAGGCGAACTGCTGTATTTGTACGACATCGTGCAGCCAAAGAACGCCATGCCAATCCACGGCGAATCCCGTCACCAACTGGCAAACGGCCGTATTGCCATCGCAACGGGTGTTGATCCGAAGAATGTGATCATTGCCCGTGATGGCGATGTTGTCGACCTGTACCACGGCAAGGCAGGTATTGTCGGCTCAGTGCCATGCCATTACATCTACGTTGATGGCGATTCGGTCGGCGAGCTCACGGATTCGGAGATTGACGAGCGCAAGGAATTGGGCACGCAAGGCTTCATTTCGTGCTTCGTCGTCGTTGATTCCAATAAGCACACCGTCGTCAAGGGGCCGCGTATCACCCTCAGCGCTGTCGCCGAGGATCCGCAAGAGTTTGATGACGTTCGTCCTGATATTGTCAACGCCCTCGTTCAGCACATGCAAGATGGCGAGAAGGACAAGATGAAGCTGCAGGACGTCGTTCGTCGAACGATTGCTAGCTGGGTGACGCGCCGGACGGATCATCAGCCGGTCATTTTGCCGGTCGTGACGGATTTGGCAACTGTCCCAGCAAATCAGCTGTAAAGATCAGCTGTAAACAGCAGTCCACAGAGCAGTTCACTATTATCTGTTACTCATTTGTTGTGTGAAGACATACAACCATCGTTCTCGAAAGGGGATTACATGCCAGGCTATGATCTGACGCGCGCGGAAGCTGAACAACGCGCAGGAGTTGTTTCGCATGTTCAGTACCGCGTTCACATTGATTTGACCAAGGGCGCTTCCACATTTCCATCGGTGACGGATATCACATTTGATGCCACCGACGGAGCTTCTACGTTTATTGATCTGATTGCGCATCAGGTCACAGCGGTCAAGCTCAACGGGCAAAAACTGGATCCAGCGAAGGTGTACGGAGATTGCCGTGTTCAGTTGGACGGTCTCGCAGCACACAATACGGTTCACATTGAGGCACTGTGCGATTACTCGCATACGGGTGAGGGACTTCACCGCAGTGTCGATCCGACGGACGGAAACGTGTACATGTACACGCAGTTTGAGGTCATGGATGCCCGTCGTATGTATGCCGCGTTTGATCAGCCGGACATCAAGGCGGTCTTCCAGTTCACTGTTGACGCTCCGAAGTCGTGGACGGTGATCAACACGATGCCGGGCACACATCAGCCGCTTGACGGTGCGCAGACAGCTGATGGCACACTCAGCGGTGGAAAGAAGGAGTCAGTCGAGCGCTGGACGTTTGAAAAGACGCCGAAGATGTCGAGCTACTTGACTGCTCTCATCGCTGGTCCGTATGCGTCATGGCACACCACTTATGCCAACGAAGACGGTCGCACGATCCCGATGGGTCTGTATTGCCGTCAGTCGCTCAAGGCTGGCATGGACAAGGATGCGGATTACCTCTTCACGGTTACGAAGGGCGGCTTTGCGTTCTACGCCAAGACGTGGGGTGTGCCGTATCCGTACGCCAAGTACGATCAGATTTTCGTCCCGGAGTACAACGCCGGCGCCATGGAGAACATTGGCACGGTGACGGTTCGCGACAGTTACGTTTTCCAGTCGCATGTAACGGACGCACTGTCTGACCGCCGCGATGAGACGATTTTGCACGAGCTGGCACACATGTGGTTCGGTGATCTCGTCACGATGAAGTGGTGGAACGACCTGTGGCTCAACGAGTCGTTCGCCGAATTCATGTCGACGCTGTGCACGGCTGAGACCACGCAGTGGAAGACGGAATGGTCCACGTTCAGCTCGGGCGAGAAGAGCTGGGGCATGTCTCAAGATCAGCTTCCGACCACACATCCGGTGGTGGCTGAGATCAAGGACATCAACGATACGGAAGTCAACTTCGATGGCATCACGTACGCGAAGGGCGGCTCGATCTTGAAGCAGCTCATGGCATACGTTGGCCGTGACAAGTTCTTCCAGGGTATTCACAACTATCTGACGAAGCACGCGTACGGTAACGCAACACTGCACGATCTGCTCGTTGAACTTGCTGCAACGTCTGGGCGAGATCTCGACAAGTGGGCGCAACAGTGGTTGCAGACTGCCGGTGTCAATACCTTGACGACAGAAGTGTCGACGGATAATCAGGGTGTGATCACTCAATTTGCGATTCGTCAGAGCGCGGATGTCAGTCATCCGGTTTTGCGTCCGCATCGCATGAAGATCGGTTTCTACAACTGGGATGTGTCCAAGAAGGCCGTCGTTCGCGCGTCGCAAGTTGAGCTCGATGTGGCTGGCCCGATCACGAAGGTTCCGCAGCTCGTCGGTCAGAAGCGTCCTGACTTCATCTTGACGAACGATGATGATTTGACGTACGCGAAGTTGCGTTTTGACGCGCAGTCACGCCAGTTCCTCCTCAAGCATCTTGCCGATTTTGAGGATCCGCTGGCACGGTCTGTGTGCTGGCTGTCCCTGTGGGATATGACTCGTGACGCAGAGCTGTCTGCAACTGACTTCCTGTCGGCAGCACTCGATTTGGTGGGTCGTGAAGATCAGTCGACCACTTTGCGCACGGCACTCGGAACGATTCTGACGACGGTTCGCCATTACACGGCTCCGAGTAGCCGCTCGTATGAGATCGAACAGACTGCGGATCGTCTGTGGACGCTTGCGCATGACGCACAGCCTGGATCTGATCGTCAGTTCCAGCTCTTTGGCGCGTGGTTGGCACTCGGTGCAGGTCGCACGTTCGCTGATCGGACGACTGCACTCCTTTCTTCCTCGGATTCTGCTGCGCAGACAATGCCAGGACTGCAGATCGACAACAACATGCGTTGGCAGATTGTGACAGCTCAGGCACGTCGCGGTCTCATTGGTGACGATGAGATCAAGCAGGAGCTCGCGAAGGATGATACGACGACGAACCGTCAGTTTGCGCTCGGTGCGCAGGCATCGAAGCCAACTCCGGAGACGAAGGCATGGGCGTGGGATCAGGCGCTGCACAACGCTGATTTGACCAACGACCAAATGGATGAGGTCGCCAATGGCTTCTCCAGCAATGATGATCCTGCGCTGTATAGCTCGTACGTCGATCAGTACTATGCAATCGTCAACTGGGTGTGGAAGAACAAGTCATTCCATATGGCTGAGAATTTGCTGCACCCACTACGTGGCGATGGACTGTACCCGGTGTACGCTGATCCAGCCAAGCTCGTCGACGCAGGAACCAAGTGGCTCGATGAGAATACTCAGGCTCCACGTGCGTTGCGCCGTATGATCTTGGAGAATACAGATCGCAGCCGTCGCATGTTGAAGGTCAGCGCATTCAACGCAGCACAAGCGTGATCTGAACGAACTGATCTGAGCGCTTCAGTATGAGCCGGTCGAGAGCAGTGACTCTCCTCCGGCTCTTTTATTTTTACATGCTTATACTTCAAGCACTTGAATACCGTATAGTGAGAAAATAGAGAATAGATGTGTTCAAGGGGGTTCATATGTCAGGTAATGTACAGGGCAGTGCATCGATGGCAGATGCAATCACCGATCGCGTTCCTCTTGGCTGGTCGGGAATCCAGGTCTCTCCGGTTTGCATCGGGGGGATGAGCTTTGGCAAGCCGTCAGCCCAATTCCATCAGTGGACTATCGGTCAAGATCAAACAACAGCAGTGATCAAGCGCGCTTTGGACCTGGGTGTCAATTTTATCGATACCGCTAATACTTATTCTTTCGGTACGTCAGAGGAATATATTGGCCGTGCGCTCAAAGATCTCGGGGTCAAGCGCGAGAACGTCGTTCTAGCCAGTAAGGTCTTCTTCAATGATGGTCGGCTTTCCAAGGAAGCGATCAATCGGGAGATCGATGGCACGCTCAAGCGGTTGGGCACTGATTATCTCGATCTTTACATCATTCATCGTTTCGACTATTCGACGCCAATCGAAGAAACAATGGAAGCGCTTGATGGACTGGTGAAAGCCGGTAAGGTGCGTGCACTTGGTGCGAGCGAAATGTACGCCTATCAGTTGCATGACATGCAGGTAGTGGCTGACGAGAACGGTTGGACGAAGTTCACGAGCTTCCAGCCGCACTACAATCTGCTCTACCGTGAGGATGAGCGCGAGACACTGCCTGTCTGCCGGCAGTACCATATGGCGATCACGCCGTACAGTCCACTTGCGTCTGGGCATCTCGCTCGTGCCACATGGGAATCAAACACTTTGCGCGGTCGTACGGATGCAGTTGAAAAGAACAAGTATGATGCGGCTGAACAGCAAGATCTGCCAATCGTGAAACGTGTGAAAGAGTTGGCAGACAAGCATGGTGTTCCGATGGCTCGAATTGCGCTCGCGTGGCTGTGGGCTAAGGGTGTGACCGCGCCGATCGTTGGCTGCTCGAAACCGGTGCGGGTGGATGATGCTGTGCTTGCTCGTCGTGTGAAGCTTTCGCAAGAGGAGATCAACTACCTCGAAGAGCCGTACCGTGCTCACGAACTGGTTGGTCCACTCGCGCGTCCGGGTGAGAAGCCGCTTGCTGGCACAACGGATCCACATGCGAAGAAGAACTGATCGCGTGCGATTGACCTGACCAGATCATTTACCAGATAGCGCCTGCTGCCAATCGTGGATAAATCGTTCGTCCGGAGCCTCCACTACGAGTAAACGGAATAGCGCTTCGTTGTTGTGTGTCAGTTGCGTGACCCGGGAAAACGCTTCAGCTGCACCGTCTGTGCTGGTACGTGTGAGAGTCGATCCGTCGGTAATGATGGTGTGGAGCACGCGCAGCTCTATCTGTCGTTGCACATCGTCGGTGGTGTGGTAGTTGGCGTAAAACGTGCTGCGTGCTATATGCGCACGTTTGCAGAGAAGTGTGACGGAATGTCACCTGCGTGTCGTCCGGATTCGTGTTCCACATTCAGGAGTGCTTTTTCAAGAGCCTGTCGCACAGCACTGTCGTGCGCAGGCGAAAGTGACGGAGACAGTGCAACCGGTTGCCGGCGGACTGGAGCATATTCCAGTTCTCACCTTTGAGTCACATGGCTCTTCGGCACCGTCAAAGGTTCTGGCTTCTTCGCTCGTTCCTCTGACCGCGTGTGGTTGCCTGTGTGCTCCTTCCTCGTCACAACTCCGTGGGGGCGCGTCCTCGTGGATACGGCGTGGGATCGGAGTATGAGTCCGCTCGAGATTTATGACCGTCATGCTCAGATCTCCTCTCTAGGCTCGTGGTCGTTGTATCGCATCAATCAAGGCGTGACTACGCCGATGGTCTGCCACAAATGAAGGGCGACGGGAAAATTATGATCGCCGATGATGAGATGAAAGGCGCGAAAGAACGCGGTTTAGTCAACGGTGTCCGCTTCATGGCAGCGCATGATCGTTTCTGAGGTGGCTTGATCGCGGATCAGCGGTATGCCCACAGCCTAATACAGTGAATGAAAAGGGATGAACGGTGGAAAATAAAGATAAACACTGACTAATAACCATCTCACTGACGAGGACTGAAGCATGAAACCAGAGATTGCTTGCTACATGATGATGTCGCTTGACGGTCGCATCGACTGCGCTATGACAGCCCAGTTGCGCGGCAATGACGACTATTACTCCACACTTGCAGATCTCAATCTGCCTACCACCCTCAGTGGGCGGCGCACGGCAGCTTCAGAACTTGCTAGCGGCACATTCACCCCGCATGATCCCACGCCATATGGTAAGGACGGCTTCCATGTGGCAACAAAGGCACCGGGTTATGAAGTAGTAGTTGATTCGCGTGGCACATTGCTTTGGCCACGGGAGACGAGCACTACTAAACCTCATCTGATCATTACGAGCCAGCAGGTGAGCTCAGAGTACCTGCACTACTTGGATGGGCAGAATATTTCATGGATCGTTACCGGTGCCGAGCGCACAGATCTTGTTGCAGCGGTCGACGTGCTTGCCCGTGAGTTTGGTGTGCGTCGGATGGGAGTAGTCGGTGGCCCGACCATCAACACAGCCTTCCTCAATGCTGGCTTACTCGATGAAATCGATATTCTTGTCGGTCCCGGTATCGATGGTCGTGCAAACATGCCGAGTGTGTTTGAAGGGCGGAAGGATTCTTCTCCGTTGCCGTTGACGCTGAAAGACGTGAAAACATTCCGCTCCAGCGGTGCTGTACTGCTGCGCTACAGTCTCTGAACACTGCCACTGCACACTCAGAACAAATCTAGAAAGAGGGTTGCTGTATGTCTCGTATCGCTATTGTGACGGGAAGTCCGCATCGTGAGGGTCTCTCCCTGCAGCTTGCCGATGCGTTTGAGAAGGGTGCACAAGCAGCAGGAAACGAGGTGTATCGGTTTGATGCCGGTCTGCAAAAGCCGGGAGCTCTTCATTTTCTGCGTTTGGAACCAGGTAGTCCAGAAGTTGCGAAACCAGATAACGATGTGGTGAGCACTGAGGTGATTCCTCATCTTCTGAAAGCGGACGTCGTTGTCCTCGTGTCATCTCTGTACTATTACGGCATCAATGCGCAGTTGAAGACTGTCATCGACCGCTTCTATTCGTATAATCATAATCTCAAAGATAAGAAAGGTGTCATTCTGGCTAACGGATATGGCACGCATGAAGATATGTCAATCATGATGGCACATCTGGAGAAGATCATGAGTTACATGCGCTGGCAACTGCTCGGAGAAGTTGAGGTTCCTGGCAGCTGGACGCCGTCCAATGCTCAGCGCGGCATTCAAGAAGCCGAAAAGCTCGGTCGCTCAATTCGCTAGAACATAGCGCTCAATTGCACAGCGCGCAATTAAGCGAATATCCGTGAGCCGTCGCGCAGCAGAATGATGATGACCAAAAGAACGATCCAGATCACGTCAATCATGATGTCCAAGCCAGGCCGGTAGATCGAGTCAAGGAATTTTCTGAACTTCGTATCTGTGCGGGGAATCCCTTGCACGGTTACGGTCGCGTGGGTCAGAGACATGAACTGGATTGTCGTGGAAAACATCAATGTGATGCACCACGGGCATAAAGCGTTGATCACAAAAAGCGATTGAGTAGTGAGCCAGTACGAGTAGAGGAGTGCGGCACAATCACCCCACCACGTGGCGATCGGGAACCAGCGAGGAATTCGCGGATTACACAGGCCAACGACGGCAACTGTCACAAAGACCGATTCGGCCGCCATCCCGATAAAGGCATTAGGAACCGTCAGCCGACCAAGGTGCACGATCTCGGCTTGCCAACTTTGTGCAACCGTGGAGCATGAAATGACGTTGTTGATATCGCATCCCAAATGTGCAGCAGGGTGACGAGCTGAATACAGCGTGTCCGCAGACAAGACCAGTGATGCAAGAAGCGCGACTGCCGAAGCGAGCAACATCACCAGGTACAGCCACGTGGACTTGTGCCTCCATGAGTGCATCCATGCAGGAGAGGACGAATTGTTCGCATTGTCAGATGGTAAGCTGCTCACGGTGATCTGCCCTTCTTTTGAGCTTCGATAGAGAGCGATGCCTATATTCTACAAGTGGGATTACCAGTGGGACTGAAGCCTGAAGAGAAATCAGGGGAGTGTGTGATGAGGGACGAACGCAAGCAAAGTGCAGCAACGTCGGTGCATGCGTTTGCAGACGGCAATCTGTCTTCCTATCACGACGACGAAATAGATAGCGTCGACATCTCAACTCTTCACGGTTCTGTCACGCAAGCGGTGCAGTGGCATCAAGCGCTGTACCATCACCCGGATGAGTGCACAGACGGGTGGGATTTGCATTGCCATACCGTTTTTTCAGACGGGCATGCCTCACCCACACAAGCTGTGCAGGAGGCACATGATCGTGGTCTCGGTGGCATAGCGATTACTGACCACGATTCCGCAGCAGGGTGGAATGAAGCGGTGCACGCGGCTCATACGATCGGGGAGCCGGTTATGCGCGGAACAGAAGTGACAGCACAGTGGGCAACGGCAGGTGGTAAAGGCGGACATCCATTGACTGACGATCAGCCTGGTTTCCCGGTTTCTGTGCATTTGCTCGCATGGCTGTACGATCCGAAAAATCCCACTTTGCATGAGCTTTTTGTTCAGACCCGTCGCAATCGGATTGCTCGCACGCGCACGATGGTTGAACGACTCTCGCACGATTACCCGATTACGTGGGATGATGTGCTCGCTCAAGCTCATCACGGTGATTTGACGACTATCGGTCGGCCGCATATTGCTGATGCGCTCGTTGCCGCCGGATGTTTCCCGACCCGGAGTGCTGCGTTCGCAGGTCCGGTGTCGAGTGGAAGTAAGTATTACATCCCCGTGAAAACGCCGTCAGCAGACGATGTAATTCGTGCGGTGAAAGATGCGGGTGGGGTGATCTGCATTGCTCATCCTGCCTCGCTGTCGCGTAATCCTGTGATTCTATCGGATGCCGACCTTCAGCACTTTACTGATTGTGGACTCGATGGAGTAGAAGTATGGCATCGCGAAAATAGCCCTCAGGAGCGGGTGCGACTGATCCGCCTTGCTGATCGTCTGTCTTTGCTGGCGACCGGCGGATCGGATTGGCACGGGCAGGGTGGTAAGCCCAATAAAATGGGCGAAAATCAAACCGACCCCGCGACCGTGCACATGATCAACGCGCGTGGAGCGCTGTCAATCGTCTAGTCAATCGAAACAGCTTCGGATAGCTGCCGATAGGGCTTGATAGACCTCAGTTGTTTGAGCTTTCTAAGCTGCCAAAACCGACAGGGCGCTGCGTCTCTGATCCAACAATTGCATAGCCAATCGCGGAACCTGGAACGATGATGCGACGGCCTTTGTCGTCAACGAGGTCAGTGCTCGTCCCCTTGTCGAGTGCTTCCTTGATTGCTGCTGAAACGCTGTCTTTGCTGTCGTTCGTGCTGAAGGAAACTGGGCGAGCGCAGTTGCGAATTCCGATTTCGACTTCCATGTTGTTCTCTTTTCTCGAAAAGGCTGTGTTTTTATCCTAGATGACGCTATCGGGAATTGGCTCCTCTTTCAGCTGAAGTCGGTGCTGACGTCTGCGATTCGCGGGTGGGGATATCTTCCTCAGGCGGAATCGGGGTGTGCGGATGAACGGATCCTTTGTCTTTGATGTGCACGCGTGCGGCGAGCGGACGGCCGATTCCTTGAGCAAAACCAGCGGCGTCGAAACTGGTCGTCTCACCCTCTGTCTCCTCATTTTGCGGTGATGAGGTCGGCTGGGACTGGTCGGGTTGTGACTGGTCGGGCTGGGACTGTTCAAATTGCGGTTGTTCGTCTGACGGCTGATCTTTTGACGACTTTTCGGGCTGGGAGTGCTGTGCTTGCGATTGCTTAGGCGCATCACTGTGATCGGCGTCGAACTCTTCGCGGATGTCTGTATCTGTGCGTGAAGGGTGGAGCAACGTTCCGACGGTGATCGTTGACGAAGACGGGGTAGACGTTGGTGTCGAGGTTGACGAAACCGATGCCGACGGCGTTGACGCTGTCGATGTCGGTGTAGCGGCTGTGGAAAGCAGCGACGAAAGATTAGCCTGATGGCCGTGCTCGTGCGCCTCTCCGTGAGAGTGATCTGTCGGGTGCGCCTGATCAGGTGAATTTTCCTGAGCCTTTCCGACAGTGATAGTCGGGGCGGAAGCATGCGCGAGACGTGTGCCGGTCTTTTCGTCCGTGCGTCCTGCGAGTGCCGGATTGCCCGGAGACACCGCAATAACTGGTTGCAGCGATGATGCGAGCTGGCTGACAGCAGTTCGTGCACTGACAATCGCATCGTGATCGCCAGAGTCGAGCGCAGAGAGGAAATCGCGCACAATTGCCATCTGTGCCCACAGTCGTGCGCGTGGAACGATACGAGGATCCTCGAGTGACCCCATCACACGTCCATAACCAGAGAGAACGAGATTGCGCTCGTGCTCATCGACACCTGGTCCGTACAGCCATGCAAAATCACGAGCCGGGTCACTGATCTTCCAATTTTCCCAGTTCATGAGTGCGCTCAGTCCGCGATGAGGTTCAAAGAGTGCATCGCCTGATTTCATGTCTCCATGTGTGAGGACAGTCGTGAACTTCCATAGGCCATCGATGGAGACGAGTTGATTCCAACGGCTAATGATGCTTTGTGGGATGACGTTTTGAAGTGCGAGTGAGTGAATCCAGTTTTCCAGCTCCACGTGCATGGCAGGGCCAGAAATCCCGTGTCGTCCCTTTTTGAGCAGATAAGAAATATCCGTGCGGTGAATTGATGCTAGACCGGCACCGAGCGATGACGCTTCTAGATCACCCAGCCGGGACAGAGTGAGCGCTTGGCCGGAAACGTGCTTGGAGAGCATCACAGTGTGCTCATGACCGTCCACATCCGAAGCCGTTCCGATCGCCAGTGGCGTCTGCACGTCGAAGTCATACAGACCGATCTGTTTGGTGGCAGTCACGGTTTGTGCGGCGGTAAATCGTTTGCGCAGGACAGCTGCACCCGCGTTATCGCTACTGATCAGAGCATCCATCATTGTGTGCGTTTTATCGGTGATGACGGCCGCTGTCACATGGCGATCTTGCTGATTGCGCGGGGTATACTCCCGCAAACGGCATGCGCGCACGTCAAGACGTGGCTGCGAAGCGCTGATCAAAGCTGCACAAACGTATGGGCTGTGGATATTCACATTTTCCACTTTAGCGGTAACCCCCGTTTCCTGTTTCGCCCGTGAGACTCACAATAGAACTATGGTATTGGCGCATCAGGCTCAACACATTCTTGACGGGCTCAATTCGCAGCAGAGGATCGCTGCATCGACGTTGACGGGACCAGTCAGGATCACTGCTGTAGCGGGGGCAGGGAAGACGCGAACAATCACCCGTCGTATCGCCTACGCATGCCTGAGCGAGACATGGAATCCAAATCGCGTCTATGCAGTGACCTTTTCTACGAAGGCAGCAGGGGAGATGAAGTCACGGCTTGCTCGACTCGGTGTCGCTGGTGTGCACGCGTCCACCATTCATTCGCTAGCTCTTTCGCAACTTCGATCGATCTGGACGGATATGGTCGATGCGCCGTTTCCGCGACTGGAGGAGCACTTGGAAAAAATTGCTTCAGCAGCAGTCGTCGAGATTACGGACATGGGTGGGCTGTCGTCGCGCGAAGCATCAGATGTGTTGGCCGAGATTAACTGGACGAAAGTCAGTCTCATTGCGCCACAGTCATATCCGGCGGTGTGTCGTCAGCTTAATCGTATGCCTCCGCTTGGGTTGTCTCCAGAGCAGATGGCGCATGTCCTCGAGGTGTTCGAGCGCAGGAAATCGGCTGCAGGATTCATGGATTTCAATGACATCCTGCTCATTTTGTGCCATTTGATCGATTCCAACGAGGAAATTGCTCAACGCATCCGCCAGTCAATTGGATGGCTGACAGTCGATGAGTATCAGGATATTTCTCCGCTCCAGCATCGGATGATTGATCTGTGGCTCGGTCCGGCTAATCACAATATTTGCGTGGTGGGGGATCCGGCGCAGACAATTTATTCGTTCGACGGCGCAACGAGCTACTATTTGCTGAATTTTCCGCGTGAATTCCAACCGCTTTCAGCAGATATCGAGTTGTCGACGGATTACCGTTCTACTGGCAGAATTATTGGTTTCGCTAATCGGATTTTGACCGGCTCGCCACATGCGAGTGATTATCTCCGTTTACGGCCACATGAAGGCCAGCAGCCTGGAGCTCTTGTGCAAGTACAAACGTGCGCGACGGATCAGAGTGAGGCTCAACTCGTCGCTCATCGTATTGCCGATTTGCGTGCTGCAGGGCAGAGTCTTGATGAGATTGCAGTTCTTTCGCGCATCAATTCGCAACTGACGGAAGTGAGGCATGCGCTTGATGAGGTGAGTGTTCCATACATGTTGCGGCGGATGACCAGTCATGGACAGAGCAAGGAGACGCTCTCGAAGGGACTCGTCGCCGCAGTGGATTCTGGCCGAGAGCAATCACTGAGTCAGCCGATGGTTACGCTCTCGTCACTGCATGCAGCCAAGGGCTTGGAGTGGAATATCGTTTTCATCATCGGAGCGTCAGACGGGCTCATTCCATTCCACTCCGCCAGTATGCCTGCCCAAATTGAGGAAGAGCGGCGTTTGCTGTACGTCGGAGTGACCAGAGGGCGACAGCGCGTGATCATCTCTTACGCTCGTGCAAAAGATGCAATGAGTGGGATGACACGGCAGATCAGCAGATTTTTGCGCTAACTGCGACGGTTATTTCTGCTGATCTGGCTTATCTTGATCTGGCTGGTGATCAGGATTGTTCCCCTGATCTTTCTTATTTCCTTTATCCTCTTTGTTCCCTTGATCGCCGCGATGTGCTTCCTCGTCCAAAAGCTGATCGAGCGCTGCATCCCAGTCGATAGCGTCTTTCTTCTGTCCGTTCGTGGACTGTGAGGACTGTGAGGACTGCGATGATTGCGAGGACGAGCTGCCAGACTGATCATGCTGATTTGCCTGCTGTGACTGATCTGTCTGTGCGCGAGAGCCTGCTTCATTTGCTCCGCTCGTTTGTTCTGTCAGCTGCGGCAAAAGATCTGGATGCTTCCAATGCGCATCCCGGCCTTCCAGTCCTTCGCTGGCCGTCAATTGCTCCCACACGCGGCATGCCTCGCGAGCTTGTACCGGGTGAATCTCCAAGCCTAGGAGTGCCTGGAACGTCTGCTCGTCTGGCCCACCGACAGCCTTGCGCCGACGCAGCATTTCGCGTAGCTGGGAGATGTGCGGCAGATACGCTTGACTTGCTTGCCACGTCACACAGTCAATCCAACCCTCGATGGTGGCAAGGATGCGCTCGAGACTGCGTTTCGCTTCCTTCTGTTCATCGCTTTCAGACATCGCAATGTTCGAAATGTCGACGGCGCCAGAAATTCCATCCGGCGAGAGTGAACTCGACTGACGCAGCTGATCTTCTATGGCATCGACGTCAATCGAAATACCACGCGCATACTTGTCAACCAATGCCTGGATTTGCGGCATGAGCCACGGTGTGGAGGCGTACAAGCGTGCGCTCGCAAGTTCGCGAAGGATCAAGTAACTAGCCACTTCGCTTTGCGGCAGCTCGATCGAGGAGGCGTACGCATCGATATTTTCTGGCAAGATCGCTCCCGCGGCGTGATCGATGAGTGCAATCCCCTGATCAAAGCCAGAGAAGACGCTCTGCGCCAGTGTTCCTGCCGTTTTCCCTAGCTGCATGGAGAAAGAGGTGGCACCGACCATCTCGATCATCTTTTTCGGATCACGCAAGTTATCAGGCAGAGTAATCGGGACCGGGCCAGCCAGAAGACCTGCGCTCGTTTCGAAGTTGGAATCTTGGCCAAACCGTTCGATGAAAACAGAACGCAGAGCTGCAATTGTTTGGCGGGCAACCGGATTAGCCAGTTTGACCCAATTCGGGATCGTGGCATCGATCCACTGATCGCGTGACAGCAACAGCGGTGTGCCAGAAGGCGGGTTCATGCTCGTTGCCGCATCGAGCCACAAACTGGCTGTTGAGATGGTATTCGCGTACTGCTCCTTCGTTGGTGCTGGCAGATGCGCAGTGGACTCGATCTGTGGCGTGGAGGTTTGCGATGACGACGATGTGGAATCGTGAGACGTATTGGTGTGCTGCACCAGCGAGTGTGCAATCGAACTGACGATGCCTTGATCAAGTGGCGAGGACGGATCTGTCGTGCCTTGTGCCGCCTGGGAGTTGCTCAGTGCAGTAAAGAGTGAACCGATCTGTGACGCCGGTGGCAGTGAGCTGGCTGGTTGCGAAAGAACCTGATCCTTCATTGCATCAGGGAGCATTTGGAATTGCTGCCACGCTTGCTCACCTTGAGCATTCCCAAAAGCCTGAATCATCCAGTCATGAAGTTCGTTGCTGTCCATGCCTTTGTGCCTTTCTGAATCAACACTTACCAATAGCATGTCGCGAAGGGCTAACAAAATAGCGAAGATTAGCCCACAGCGTCATCGCACAATCACACTGATGCGTGCAGGTTTCTGCGCAGGAGGTCGTCAATGGCACATCTGAAAGATTCGAAGCACCGCACAGGACGGTCTCGCCATCATTTCACGTTCCGGTCGTGGCCGGTTTTTGTTCTCGTGTGCATCATTGTGCTGTTTTTGCCGACGTCTTTCAGTATCGAATCACCGGGTCCGACGCTCAACGTGCTCGGGAAAGTCGGGAAAAAAGATGTGATTGAGCTATCGGGCGTACGCACACATCGCGATTCAGGCAAGTTGCTCATGACGACCGTCAACATTAACGGTGTTCCAGGCCAGCCAGCGTTTGTGTGGGAAGCAATCGGGGGATGGATCAGTCCGTCTGCCGCCGTATTACCTCAAGAGGTTTTCTTCCCTCCATCTCAGTCAAGTCAGCAGTTCGATCACGAGCAAAAACAGGAGATGACGGGCGCACAATCGTCAGCAACGCAGCAGGCCATCGATTTTCTGAGGCATCGTGGATATCACCTTTCCGCTTCTCATGTTCACGTGACGGCGGGGGATATTGGCGGCCCGAGCGCAGGATTGATGTTTACGCTTGGCATCATTGATAAAGTGACTCCGCAATCAGAAACCGGTGGGCAGACGATCGCTGGTACCGGCACGATTCAGGCACGTGGAAAAGTTGGTGTGATTGGTGGCGTGACGAAGAAGATGCTGGCTGCTCGCCGTGATGGTGCGCACTGGTTCTTTGTTCCCGCTGGCAATTGTGCTGAAGCAGCTGGCCACGTGCCGAATGGCCTTCACGAGATCCGCGTTTCCACGCTGGCGCAGGCATATCACGATGTTGAGCTCATCGGTCGAAACGAAGGCAATCAGTTACCGGGCTGTGCGATCAATGCGCATCGCCGATGACTGTCGATTTTGCTATGATCTCTTCTGTGGCTAACCAAACCTCAATTCAAGCAAAGGAATTCGGCTTCACAAAAGGTGACATCGTCCAGGAATACATGTGGGACGATGATGTTGACGAGGATGTTCGTCAGGCGATCGAAGGCGTCACCGGCGAAGATTTGCAAGACGAAGACTATGACGGTCCCGTTGACGGTTCCATCATTTGGTGGCGAGATGGAGACGATGAGGACACGTTGTCAGACACGATCGTGGATGCAACGTCTCCGCTCGATGATGATGCTCCGTGCTGGATTTTGACGCCGAAACCAGGCAGAACCGGTGCTGCGATGCCGTTTACGATTCGCAATGCCGCGAAGGGCGCGGGTATGAACTGCGCGACGCCGGTGACTGTTTCCAAAGATTGGAACGGCGTGCGGCTCCTTCCATATGGTGGACGTGAAAAGTAAACGCTTTTGAAACTTTCACCGTTTGAGGCGCTGAGAGTTGTGTGCTGAAATATGCGAGTAGTACGCACATAAAAAGGCCTGTCGAGATAAACTCGGCAGGCCTTTAGCGTATGAGATAAACGAAATATGACGAGAACTTATTTAGCTTCTTTCGCAGCAGTTGAGTGTATCTCAGTCTTGAAGCTGCAGATTGTTCCCATCAGTGTGCCACTGCGATCCTGGATGTGAGCCAAGAATCTCGATTCCTTCGACGAGACCCCAAATAACTGAAGCGATCGGGCCCAGACCGAAGAAGATCCATCCGAGAAGCGTCAACAACAGTTGAATAATGCCGCGGCCGGTCTTGCCCAGGTAGAAGTTGTGGACGCCGAGACCGCCAAAGAAAATGCCGAACAGACCGGCGACGATCTTTGACTTTGTGCTCATCCCTGGGCCTGTCACGTACTGCTGCTGACGCATCCATGGCGCAGTTTGTGTGGTCTGTGCTGTCTGTGCGGTTTGTGATGTATACGTCTGCTGCTGATTTGGTTGCTGTTGCTGTGTCGGCTGCTGGGGTTGCTGTGGCTGAGCTGGCTGTGTTGGTGGTTCTTGCGGTTGAGTCGGCTGTTGCACTGGCTGCTGCTGGGGCGGTTCTTGCGGAGTGAAGGTCTGCTCGTAATTATTTGAATCGAAATTGTTCGGTTGTGGGTTATCCATGGCGAACTCCTTGGTGGTGGATAGTGATGATTGATGATGAAAAAGAAAAGCGCAACTTTCTTGCCAATGGGATTTGCCAGAAATTGGCTTCTTCTCAGTGGGCGATGAGGGGCTCGAACCCCCGACATCCACGGTGTAAACGTGGCGCTCTAGCCAGCTGAGCTAATCGCCCTCGATGAGTATTGTACTTCTACGCATTGATCGACACGATGTGTCTGAGGTGCATGTATAATATTTTTCTGTTGCTTCTGCAATGGTGGGCGTAGCTCAGTTGGTAGAGCACCTGATTGTGGTTCAGGAGGTCGCGTGTTCGAGCCACGTCGCCCACCCTCGGTTTTGGTTGCGGTTTCTTTACAATCAAAGTATGGGAATTTCGAGAAATCTTCATTCTTCAGCTTCTTCATCCACACGTCTCTCTTCATCTGCGCACATGAGTATTGCTGAGGCGAGTGCGTTGAGTGGCTTGCATGCCAGCACGATTCGCTTTTATGAAAAAGAACATGTCATTCCACCGGTGCGTCGTGATGAGATCGGTCACCGGTATTTCACCTCTGATGATATAGATCGTCTCATGGGAGTGGCGTGCGTAGCAGCGACCGGGATGCCACTGGCTGATTTGAGGCGTTACCTTACTGCTGCTCAGTCTAAAAGCGTGGATCCGGAAAATCAGAAGCAACTGTTGGAGTCACAGCTTTCTTCAATTGAGCGAGAGCAAGCAGTCGCGCGTCTGCGTAAAAAGTTTGTCAAAGCGAAAATCGAATATTGGGATGCCATGAAAACGCACTCTGAGCAGGCGATCAAGACAGCGTTGATGCACGTCCATGCGGCAGAATCACAGTTGATGCGTATGCTCGTCTCGGCGGATAAGACCAAAAAGTAATGAAAATATCAGTAGAGACTAAAGAGACTAACAGTCATCTCCCACTGAGAAGTGAAAGGCTTGCACCGTGAAATATCTGTGTGACTTGGATACAGGCATTGACGACGCACTAGCGCTCGTCACATTAGTGCAGTTGCTGAAAAATGATCCGTCATCGAGCCTGATTGGCGTCACGGCGTCCTATGGCAACGTTCAGATGGAACAATCTGCTCGCAACAGTCTTGCCGTTCTCTCCCTCTTTGGTGCTGACGATGTGCCAGTTTATTTGGGTGTCAAGCACGCTTCAGGGATGCGGAGCTTTGAAGTGGCGCCGGGCGTCGAACTCATCCACGGTCGCAATGGATTGGGTGAGCAGAATATCCCGGATACGACGCGGAAACCAGAGCAGATGCCAGCTGCCACATTTATGGCACGTGCAGCCGAAAAGTACGGGTCAGATTTGACGATTATTGCCACCGGTGCGCTGACAAATCTTGCGGATGCACTGCAATTGCGCCCATCGATGGCACACGAAGTCGGTCGCATTGTGATTATGGGAACGGCTGTGACGGTTCCGGGGTCAATCAATGCGTGGACAGAAGCGAACGTGGGGGAGGATCCGGAATCAGCTCAGCGGGTCCTCTCGAGTGGGGCACATCTCATGATTGTCGGCCGTGATGTGACGACCACGACAGTGCTGACAAAAAAGCAGTCAGACGCGTGGGCTCAAGCAGAGACGGCACGTGGAAAATTCTTGGCCGGGATGCTCGCGTTCTACATCCACGCGTACAACATCAATTATCCAGGACTGGGTGGTTGCTTTATTTCAGATCCGACGGCAACAGTGTTGGCTGTGCATCCCGAGCTGATTACTCAGTCGTTGTATCGGCACCTGAAGGTGGAGCTCGACGGTCCGACCCGCGGAAGAACGATCGGTGATCTCGCTTTCGGTCAAAAGAAGGATATGCAGACACAGACAGTATTGCAGCTCAACCTCGATGCGTTCTATCACACATTCTTTGATGCGGTTGCGCAAGCGATCGCATAAATCGCAGCAAAGTCATAAAAGAGGCGATACGGTCGTGCAGATCACACAATTTACACGATTTAGCACGATGACGGAGATGAGAAGTCATGGTCATTCGCGGATTTGATCACTTTGTGCTGACAGTGTCTGATCTGACGAAGGCGGTCGATTTCTACCACACAGTTCTTGGTCTGCCCATTGCTTCGCGTGAGCATGAAGCGGATGGGGCAGTGACATTGCGGTGCGGAAACATGTTGCTGCGCTTACGGACGCCAGCAAATGCGTCTGGTTCAATCGTCGCGAATAATTTGCAAACCGGTTGCTTTGATTTCTGCCTCGAATCGCCATTGACGAGTGAGGAAATTTGCCGCGATATCACGGCACACAATGTGTCAATCGAGGCCGGACCAGTGACGCGTCACGGAGCTCGCGGTGCCATGACATCCGTGTACGTGCGCGATCCAGACGGCAATCTCGTCGAAATCGCGACATATCAGCACTAATATCAGCACTAATCCACGCATCATGAAGAGAAATTAATTCCGGCTGCTTTTTGTTCATTTCTCCTTTATTTTTTCCGTGTACGGCGCTTTTTCGACTGAGGCTCAAGCACGTTCACATCCATGCCTCGCACGTGCCCAAATGAGTAAATGATCATCATGATAAAGAAGACCGGCAGAGCAATACCGAGAGCGACCGCCAATCCGGGTACCGTCCAATACAGCCACGCAGCCAGTATCACGATCAAGAGCAGGAAAAGACTGCACAATGGGCGAGCAATGGTCATGCGCGCGGTTTGCACGATATCCCACGAAATGCTTTCGTTGAAATGCTGTTCGATGAACCAAATCAGAGCGACGAAGAGGCCATACAGCACATTGATAACGAGCAGGCAACCAGAGACAGCAAATCCGATTTTCCCCATGTAATTGACTTGCAGAAGCCAGTATTCCCAGATCAGGAGTGCCCATATGAGCGTCAGCGGCCAGCCTTCGCTCTCGCCGCAGTATGATTTTTGGCCTCGTCTCTGATGTCGTTTCCACCACGCCATATGCAGGTGAGATCATTCTCGGGGCACAGGATGCTGCTCGTGACTGCGGGTACGTCCTCCTCTCCACTGACTCCTCGAACAATCAGGAGTTAGAGGAGCGAGAGGTCCGTACGATGCGCAGCTATCAAGCTGACGGGTTCTTGTATGCAAAAATGTCTGATTGCGTGACGACCATCCCACCGTATTTGCGTGACGAGAAAGTTGTCGTTGTCGATGCACGCGACCGCGATGGCCGCTATCCGTCCATCAGCCCGGACGAAGTACAGATTGGCGTCGATGCCGTTCGTCGTCTTGCACAAGCGGGATGCTCCACAATTGGATATTTCGGCACGCCCGGTACGCTCGTCGCACAAGGAGAGCGACTGGCTGGGGTGAAAAAAGAGGCACACCGGCGTGGACTGTCTCTGCCCGATGAACTGATCATCAACGTGGATGAGGGCGATGATGCGCTGCGCGGTTCACGAGTCATGTTTGATCGAATCGCCCGTCGTGGCGACGTCGATGGCATCGTGTGCTTCAATGACATCCGCGCATCATATTTGTATCGCGAAGCAGAGCGGCATGGGTATCGGATCGGTCGCGATATCTCAATCGTGTCGGTCGATAACAATAAATTCTTAGCCAATACGTTCGTTCCATCGCTCACATCAATTGCATTGCCGCATTACGAAATGGGCTATTGGTCTGTTCTCAAGCTTGTTGATCTCCTTGGCACTGTTGATCGCTCGGACCTTCGAAAAATGTCAGCGGCCGTGGCAAGGACCGGGCAGCGTGCCATTCTTCCATCGATTGATGAGGAAGATGCGCGCATTCATTGCCAATTAGTCAATAAAAATTCAGTCGTGCGCTGATCGTGCAGCGCGGTAATAACCGATATCTATCTTTTTGAGGGGTCTATATGGAAAACTCCACGGGAACTTTCACGTTTGAAACAAGTGTGTATCGGCGTCTGGAGCTCTTCGTTGAAGCAAACGAAAGCACAGCATCAGCTGTCGTCAGTATTCGTGGCGGTGCGCGCACAGTCATGGCGCAGAATCGTCATCGTCAGCACTGTGTCTTTGATGTAGCTGAGCACACACGCTACACGGTGGAATGGTCGAATGCTCGTATTGCCTTTGCTTATTTGAGCGAGTGCGATGACATTCTCGACCGGGGTATTCGTGTGCTTCCAATTCCGGGGGCGATCACGCATGCAGGAGCTTTACACGCCAAGATGCACTTTGAACCGCGCGTGGGATGGATGAATGATCCGAACGGTTTGTCCCGTTTCCAAGGGCGTTGGCATTGGTTCTATCAGTTCAATCCGTATGACTACAACTGGGGTCCGATGCATTGGGGACATGCTGTTTCAACGGATCTGATCCATTGGGTTGATTTGCCTGTCTTTTTGTATCCGCAGCCTGAGATGCAGACGTGGGGTACGCATGTCTCTGGCGGTGCGTTCTCCGGGTCGGCCATTCCAGTGGATGCGCACGGTCACGTCTGTGATGGCGACAAGGCGACAGCGCTCAAGATCTTCTTGACACGTCATACCGACCAGCCGGGCGTCCCCAATTCGACGACTGAATATCAGAGCACACTGCTGTGTACGGATGGAGTGCATGCTGGCCCGGAAAAGAAGATCATCGACTACCCGGATGCAACGTATGGGCGTGATTTCCGCGACCCCAAGGTCGATGTGTCACATGATGGACCTGCTCTGCTCGTGACCGGAACAAATCTCCCGATTGCAGATTTGCCGGCACGCGGTGCAGCTGGGCGGAGCGATATCCCTGATGCAGTGCGATCCGATGGACGGCACGGATGGCTCGCATTCGGTCCTGATCGCACGCCGGGACAGGACAAGCCAGGTCAAATGCAGACCTCACGGCGACCGGCCATCGTTGGTTTTGTCAATAGCGACCCAGCGCTCGCGGATGATCAGTGGCGCAGTGTAGGCCCGATTCTCATGGAAAACGGTGTGACGCCAACTGGAACGTATGAATGCCCGGATCTGTTCCACCTCGACGATTCCACCGTTGCTATGGGTGGACTGATGAGTTATCGAGACGCGGTCGGTGGTCGCTTCCAGCCGGTGCGCTGGTATATCGGTGATCTCGTCCACGAGGCCAGCGCGGATGGTTCGCGTGTCCCACGCCTGCGTGTTCGTTCAGCTGGATGGACAGACTTTGGGCCGAATCTGTATGCCACGCAGACATTTGAACATGAAGGACGCCGTCTGCTTGTCGGATGGATCAATGATGTGTTTGGGGTGCGTACGCCTCAGGTGGAGGCTGTCAACGGTGCATATACGCTTCCGCGCGAGCTTTCTGTGAAGAATAGCACCCTGTACCAGCATCCGGCAGCTGAAGTGTATGAGAACGGACTTGGCGCGACCATTACGCCGGTGGCATGCCCGCATCTGGCACACGTGACCACATCAGTGACTGTGCCAACAAAGTTTGAAATCCCTGATAATGCGTTCTACGCGGATCTTCGTATGCCAGACGCAGCTCAGGCGGATCACTTCGTGCTTGATCTCGCCCGGTGGATGCACAACGGACAGCAGCAAGACCTCAACATCACGAACGCAGACAAGAATCACCGCGATCATCACGTGCGCTTTGTGACAGAGGGAATTCAGCAGCTTGCGCATGTCGATGCTGTTGCGCCACTGACGGATATCCACCGCGTAGAAGTGTTCTATGACCGCGGAATTGCCGAAGTATTTCTCAACGACGGGCAAGCGGCTGGCACGATTGTCGTGCCAGATCCGCGTGCCGATCAAGGATTTTTGACAGCCATCGTTCCAGAGGGCGGACAGCTCACTGTTCGCTCACTGGTGCAACGGTAAACGGGGCAGTGAGGAGGTCCGTGTCGAGACTCGAGTGACCGATCATCATAGTGAAGTCACCCGGCTCGACGACGCGCTGGCACTGTGCATTCACGAGGTTGCACGCACTGACCGGCAGATCAAAGTGCACTGTCTTTGTCTCACCTGGCTGGAGTGTGATGCGCTGGAATGCCTTCAGTTCGCGGTCTGCCCACGTTACTGACGTCACGACGTCGCTGATATAGAGCTGGACGATTTCGGTGCCCACTCGCGATCCGGTGTTTGTCACATCGATAGAGGCGTGCAGCGTATCGTTTTCCGTCAGCTTCTGCCCGTGTTTTCCATCGTTTGTGATGTGCACATGTGCGTACGCGAAGTGTGAATAGCCTTTCCCTTGCCCGAATGCAAACTGTGGTGTCTGCGGCAGATCGGCGTAACGATACTGATGACCGCCGCGGACCATGTTGTAATAAATCGGGATTTGGCCGGCGTGGCGTGGGAACGAAATCGTCAGGCGCCCGGATGGGTTGACGAGACCGAGAATCGTTTCGGCGATTGCGCGTCCTCCTTGCATACCTGGCTTCGGAACCCAGAGGAGGGCATCGGCGTTGAGTGCCGCCTGATGAAGGATGAGTGGTTTACCGCTCATGAGCACAACAACCATCGGGGTCCCGGTTGCAGCAAGCGCATCTAGCAACGCATTTTGTGCGCCCATGAGTTCAAGCGTTGCGGTCGACCGTCCTTCGCCAGTGAGCGCAATCGTGTCACCGACGACTGCCACCACGACGTCTGACTTCTTCGCAGCATCGACTGCAGCGGCAATCATGTCAGCATCTGGCGTGCACGGTGTTGGAATCGGAGGCATCGGCTGTCCGTCTGGGAACGTTGGATGCTTCGGATCGCGCTTCATCTCCACGATTCCCGCCCCTTGAGCGGTGCGAAGCGTCCAGCCGTGGGGGAGCAGCTGAGTGAAGCCATCGACAATTGTCGTGACGGATTCGCGTGGTTCCGGATGCTCTTCGTTCATCCAGTTTGCCTGACCAGACGCGCCTGCCCAATCTCCGATTTGTTCTTGTGGGTCATCAATGAGCGGCCCAACAAGGGCGATCGAATGAGTGGATGATGAAGCACCGTTGAGCGCAGAAATGCCCGTCTCGTGCAGTGCTTTCTCCGTCTGATCGCTGGCAATTTCGTCGGTGATTCCGTGGACAAGCGGCAAAATGCCATTGTTGTGGAGAAGGGCCATCGATTCGCGCGTAATGGCCAGGTTGTCGTGAGTGTGCTGTACCGAGCCAATGACCGTGCGGATGCGTTCTTCATCTGGAAGGCGTGGATCCTCGAACAGTCCGAGGCGGAACTTCAGTGCCAAAATGCGTCGGACAGCTTCGTCGATCGTGGCAACGGACAGTAGTCCTTGGCGAATCGCTTCGTGTGCACCGTCGTAAAACTCGGGTGTTGTCATGATCATGTCATTGCCGGCGTTGACACTTGCTGCCGCAGCGTGAGCGAAGTCAGGCTCAAGCTTTTGGGTGCGGACGAGTTGGCCGCAGTTATCCCAGTCGGTGATGAGCGTGCCCTTGTAATTCCACTGGCCGCGTAAAACATCGTGTAACAGCCAATGATTGATCGTAACTGGCACTCCGTCGATGGATTCGTAGCCGAGCATGAACGTGCCGACGCCCTCGCGAGCGACTCGTTCGAACGGCGGGAGGAACCAACTGAGCAGTCCTCGGTGAGTTAAATCGTTTTCCGTTGCGTCGCGTCCGCCTTGAGTCTGTGAGTAACCGGCAAAGTGTTTCGCACACGCCAAGATGGCGTCTTTGTCGAGTTTGTCGCCCGCCTTTGCGTTCTTTTGGAGACCTCGCGTCAGTGCAGCGCCCATTTCTCCGATGAGGTATGGATCCTCACCGTACGTCTCATCGACGCGACCCCAGCGGTCGTCACGGGCAATGCAGAGGACAGGACTGAATGTCCACTGCTCACCAGCGGCTGATCCTTCCTCGGCGGTGACGCGCCCCACTTGCTGAACCTTGTCAACATCCCATGAGAGCGACTGTCCGAGCGCTTCTGGGAAAATGGTGGCACCCGGCCAGAACGAGAAGCCGCGAATCAAATCATCACCCACGAGGAGTGGAATGCGCAACCGAGTTTGTTGGACAAGCTGATTCGCTGTGCGCAGGCGCTCAGGCGAGGTGTGGAGGATTGATCCAACGTGTTTGTTCTGAATCTCATCGGCAAGGTCATCCTCAGCATTGAGTTGCATGAGCTGACCGATTTTTTCGTCGATCGTCATGCGCGCTAGCAGATCGTTGATGCGCTCATCGATGGGCAGATGTGGATTGAAATACGCAGCTTGCCTTTCCGCAGTCATTTCGTCTCTCTTTCTCGCTGGACTTTCTGAAAGTTCTGATCAACAGCACTGTCATCGTTCATCTTATTAAATAGTTAATAAATAAAGAAGGGGAGGCTCGAAAATGATAGGAAAGAATGAGTGAGGCGTGTCGAGCGATTGCCTGTGTCGGGAGGAGTTTGTATATTATTCAATTGTTCGCCCCCGTCGTCTAATGGTTAGGACACCAGACTTTCAATCTGCCAACAGGAGTTCGATTCTCCTCGGGGGTACTTTTCGTCAGTGTTTTCATTTTCTCTTTCATATATTTTCTCACAGCGTGATGTGACTGTATTCCAAGCGCGCGTGTCCTCTTGCACTGATTGAATTGACACAGTTGAACAGTGCATCGTCAGTGGTGCGGAATGCGGGTTTTCTTCTTTTTGAACCGGCTCAAGCTGGGTGTGCGGAAACCAGTGATCGTACAGTGATTGTAAAGGAGCACGAATGATTGAAATTAAGACTGCTCAAGAAGTCAAAGAGATGCGTCCTGCGGGGAAGTTCGTCGGGCAGATTCTCAAGTATTTGCGTCAGCATGTGACGGTCGGCACCAATCTGCTTGAGATTGACGATTACGTTCATCAGCAGATCGATCACCGCCAAGGAGCATCGTCACCGTACGTCAACTATGCGCCGAGCTTTGGTACTGGTCCGTTTGCGCACTACATCTGCACGTCAGTCAACGATGCTGTGCTGCACGGCGTTCCGTATGATTACAACCTCAAAGATGGCGATCTCATCAGCCTTGATTTGGCGGTCACCGTCGACGGGTGGGTCGGTGATTCGGCGATCAGCTTTGTCGTCGGTAAAGATAAGGATCCGTCTGATCTCAAGCTCATCAAGGCGACGGAAGATGCGCTCGCAGCTGGTATCGCTCAGTGCCATGCTGGTAACCACTTGGGTGATGTTGAGCACGCCGTTGGTGAAGTTGCGCGCGAGCGTGGGTACTCGGTCAATATGGAGTTCGGTGGCCACGGAATTGGTCACATTATGCACGGCGATCCGTTTGTCGCCAATGATGGTCGCGCTGGTCGCGGTTTCCGTCTGCGTCCGGGCTTGGTGATCTGCATTGAGCCATGGCTCATGAAGACGACGGACGAGATCTATCAGGATGAACGTGATGGATGGACGATTCGGTCTGCGGATGGCTCACGTGGAGCTCATACCGAGCATGAAGTCGCCATTACTGATTCTGATCCGATCATCATGACGGCACGCGACTAATTGCAAGGATTTATTTCATATGGCAGAGTTTGATTTTCCCTCTGAGCTGTCGGCGGCTGAACTGACGTTCAAAACGATCTCGGACGCAGTTGATCCCACTAAGCTCTCGGCTAGCATCAAGGATTTGGAAAAGCAGGCGTCCGATCCGAATCTGTGGAACGACCAGGATCATGCGCAGGAAGTGACGACGAAGCTGTCGAGTGCACAAGCACAGCTCAAGCGCGTGACGGCGATGAAACAGCGTATCGATGACTGCAAGACGTTGGAACAGCTCGGTCGCGAGCTCGACGATGCGGATTCGATTCAGCAGTCGCACGAGCAGATCGTCAAGATTCGGCATGATCTGGCTGATCTTGAGATCAATACGCTCCTCGATGGCGAATACGACGAGCGTCAAGCGGTTGTCACGATTCGTTCTGGCGCTGGCGGAGTTGATGCTACTGATTTCGCACACATGTTGCTGCGCATGTATTTGCGGTGGGCTGAGCGTCATCAGTACAAGACGAAAATTCTCGACACCTCGTACGGGGACGAGGGCGGTATCAAGTCGGTAACGTTCCAGGTCAACGAACCGTATGCTTACGGAAAGCTGTCTGTTGAAGGTGGCACGCACCGTCTCGTTCGCATTTCCCCGTTTGACAATCAGAGCAGGCGCCAGACGAGTTTTGCGGCTGTTGAGGTGATCCCTCTTGTTGCCACATCTGATCACATCGACATTCCGGATAAGGATATCCGCGTCGATACGTTCCAGGCGCACGGTCCAGGTGGACAGGGTGTTAACACCACGTACTCTGCTGTCCGCATTACCCATTTGCCAACGGGCTTAGTCGTGTCGATGCAGGATCAGCGTTCGCAGATTCAAAACCGTGCAGCTGCTATGCAGGTCCTCGAATCTCGACTTCTCGTCCGCAAACGTGAGGAAGAACGTAAAAAGCGGAAGGAAATCGCCGGCGATATCAAAGCAAGCTGGGGAGACCAGATGCGTTCTTACGTTTTGCATCCGTACCAGATGGTGAAGGATTTGCGCACGGGCTATCAGACGTCGAATACGGCCGCTGTGTTTGACGGGGATATCGATGGCTTCATCGACGCTGGAATTCGCTGGCGTCATCAACAGCGTGAACAGAAGAAGGAAGCTTAACCCCATGGCGATGATTTCACTCAAGGACGTCACCAAGATTTATCACGAAGGCGATCATCCTGCTCTCAGCCACATCAATCTTGACGTGGACCGGGGAGAGTTCGTCTTCCTCGTCGGCGCTTCGGGGTCAGGGAAGACGACGCTTTTGCAGTTGCTTTTGCGCGAGCAGGAGGCAACCGAGGGTGAAATCCACGTTGCGGGAAATGATTTGCGGCGCATGCCTGATCGGCTTATCCCACGCTATCGTCGGCAGATCGGCTTTGTTTTTCAGGATTACAAGTTGCTGGTCGGTAAGACAGTGTGGGAAAACGTAGCATTCGCACTGCAGGTGATCGGCGCACGGCGCTCGACGATTCGCACGCTCGTCCCACAAGTGCTGACAACGGTCGGGCTCACGGGGAAGGAAAATAGTTTCCCACACGAGTTGTCTGGCGGAGAAGCTCAGCGTGTGGCCATTGCGCGTGCATACGTTAACCATCCGCAGATTTTGCTCGCCGATGAGCCGACTGGCAATTTGGATCCCACCACGTCGATTGGCATTATGGAAGTCCTCAATAACATCAACCGGACTGGCGGAACGACGATCATCATGGCCACTCACAACGAAGAGATCGTCAACGCCATGCACAAGCGCGTGGTGGAGCTCAATAAGGGCGTTCTCGTCCGCGATGAAAAGAACGGTATGTACGATTCGAGTTTGTATTACCCAGATCAAGCCGTTCAGTCGCGAGCAGAGTCAGCAGCACATCAGCAATCCGAGCGTGTGCATGTAGTCAAACCAGTGTCATCTGCGCCGGCACAGTCAGCAGAAGCTCAGCCGAAATCACAGCGACAGACGGCAATCACGGAAAATAAGTCAGCAGTTATTGCCGAACGCACTGCGCAGATGAAGGAAGACGAAGAAGTTGTCGAAGCATCTGGCGGCGATCCAGGAATTGCGCGGCTTGCACGAACGATTCATTCCGGCAAGAGTGGTCGGTATCAGAAGGCGTTCCAGCCGGTGGAAGATACGCTGACATGGGGCAAAGGGCTTCACATTCCTGCAGCTCAGTCGCTCAGTGGAATCATCAAGGAGAGTCGTCAGGCAGATTCTCAGGCGGACCGTCAAGCAGCGTCTGGTCAAGCCAATCATGATCATGCTCCTGATGGTCACATCGCTGAAGATCACGGTGTTGATGACCATGGTGCTGAAGGCCACGCAGCTGCTCACGAGGTGAAGGAGGACCGTCGCTGATGCGTTTTGTCGTCTCAGAAACTTTCCAATCCATTCGCCGCAACGTTTCCATGATCGTGTCGGTGACTCTCGTCACATTTATCTCTTTCCTGTTTATCGGCGCATCTGTCCTCTTGCAGGCACAAGTCAGTAAGGCTCAGGCGCAGTGGTATGACAAGGTTGAGGTCGTCGCATGGCTGTGCCCGGATGGCCAGTCGCAAGCAGTCACGTGTGCGACCGGCAAAGCTCCGACGCAGGAACAGATCGCGTCGATCGAAAACACCATCCAGACGCAGCTGTCAGATGCAGTACAGAAGACGACGTATGTGTCGCGCGAAGAGTTCTTCAAGAATACGTTTACGAAGCAATATCCAGGCGGTGTGTATCACGGTCGGACTCTGACGGCAGCGGACATGCAGGATTCGTTGAGGCTGAAGCTTAAGAATCCGCAACGCTATCAAGAGGTTTCGCAGGTGCTGTCAGGACGGCAAGGCGTGGAAGAGGTTGTCGATCAGCGGCAGATCTTTGAACCGGTCTTCCGCATCCTCAATTCAGCAACTGTCGTCACGATTGTGCTCGCAGCGGTCATGATTCTCGTCGCCATTTTGCTTACCGGAACGACGATTCGTATGAGTGCAGCCAACCGGAAGGAAGAGACAGAGATTGAGCGGCTTGTCGGAGCGTCAAATTGGACGATTCGTATGCCTTTCATTCTTGAAGGAGCGCTGGCGGCACTGTTCGGTTCAGTGTTGGCAGTGCTCTCGTTAGCAGCGATCGTTCAAGTATTTGTTACAGGATGGCTCTCGTCGTCAGTCAGCTGGATCAATCTCATCACTATTCGGACTGTCTGGCTCATTTCACCATTCTTGATTATCGGGGCCATCGCGATTTCTGTTATTTCGTCGTGGGTATCGCTGCGCCGCTATTTGCAGGTGTGATCGTCAGCGGTGATCGCCAGCGGTGATCGTGAGCGTTAATCGCCTGAAGGCGTAGTTCCTCACTGTCATCCCTTATGATGGCAGAAGGAGAAACTCGTCTATTCGCTGGAGAAGAAAGAAGGGCACAAGCTTGATGTTTCGCATGAAGAAGAGCGCTCAGCGCCGGCCTCTGCGCATGGGAGTTGCGTTGTGCGCTTCACTTGCAGCGTTAATTGTTCCTTGTGGAATGATGGCAGGTGGACCGGTTCCACAAGCTGAAGCAGTCACGTATGGGCAGCTCAATTCCGCACGTGTACGTGCCCAGAATTCTAAAGCTCGGGCGGCACGGTTGCGGTCACAGCTGTCGGGCGTCAGTGCGTCACTGCAAAATCAGATTATTCAGCTTGATGATCTGAACAATAATCAGATTCCGGCTGCTCAACAGGCGTCAGATAATGCAACACAGCAGGCGGCACAAGCCCAGCTCAATGCTCAGAATGCAGCTGCACGGCTCAGTGCGGCGCAAAAAGACGAAGCAGATCTCAAGGCGAAAATCCGTCAAACCGGTAAGAATTACGACGATGCGCATGCCGCCCTTGCTGAGGTAGCACGTGATTCACTGCACGGCTCGAACACATCCGATACGCTGTCCGTCGTCATGGGTTCGCGCTCTACGAAGGATTTCATCGATTCAATGCAGTCGCAGGCGGCCCTGTCGCGCTCGGAAGCGACGGTGGCGGACAATAGTGCACAAGATTTGTCACTGTCTACGAATCGCGAGCAGCGTTTAGTAGCAATCACGCATCAGGTTGCACAGCTTAAAGTTCAAGCAGATCAGCAGAATGCTGCAGCACAGAAGGCGCAGGCTGATGCAGCAGCGCAGCAGAAGCGTTTGCAAGCACTGTTGGATCAGGGTCAACAGCGGCGCTCTCAGCTTGAGGCGCAGAAGTCACAGCTGAAGTCGAGCTCAGCGCAGGAAGCCGCAAATGCAGTCTTTCTGCAGTCACAGCTTGATTCCATGAGCCAGCAGTGGAATGCTCAGCGCGTTCAGGCAGCGCGTCATGCAGCAAGTTTGGCATCACGCGGTCAGGGAAGAACGTGGCATCCGGCTCGGCAAGTCGTGCATCGTGGCGGTTATCACCATTCCTCATATCGTCCGTCTCGTCCGGCATGGCATCCTTCTCGACCGGCTTGGCGGCCTTCACGTCCAACCCATGTTTCCTATCCGTTCTCGCAGTGCACTTGGTGGGTATATGTGCGCCGTCATCAGCTCGGTTTGCCGTGCGATTCGTACTTTGGCAACGGTGGTCAGTGGGCTGATTCCGCTCGTGCACGTGGATATCGTGTCGATCACACGCCGAGTGTGGGAGCCATTATTGTCTTTGCACCTGGTCAAGATGGCGCCAGCCCGATTTATGGCCACGTCGGCGTTGTTGAACGTGTCAATGGCAATGGGACTGTGACCACGTCTGAATGTGGTTCAACGTTGCACGGTCGTCCTATCACACGTATTCGGGCAATCGCCGGTCATTGGTTCATTCATTAATCTATTCATTCATTTCATCGGTAAAGTTATGGCGCAGAAGAAAAACGAAGTCCGTACGATCGCTACAAATCGGCGCGCTCGTCACGATTACACGATCGAGTCCACTCAAGAAGCCGGTTTGGTGCTGACGGGTACGGAAGTCAAGTCGTTGCGTGAAGGTCGAGCATCGCTTGCGCAATCGTTCGTGTCCGTCAGTAAGCAAGGGGAGCTGTGGCTCGAGAATGCCAATATTCCCGAGTATCTCGACGGAACGTGGACGAATCATGCTCCTCGGCGCAAACGCAAGCTGCTCATGCATCGCCGTCAGATCAATAAGCTCGCACAGGCTGTTCAGGCGAAGGGTGAGGCGCTCATTCCTTTGAGCTTGTATTTTAATGAGGATGGGCGTGTCAAGCTCGAGGTAGCTCTCGCGAAGGGCAAGCGCGAATACGACAAACGCGCTGCACTGAAGGAAGCAGAGGATAAGCGGGCTATGCAACGAGCAATGCGTTTGAAAAATTTACGTGATTGGTCAGCTCGTGGCTAATAGTGCTCGTCTGAATATCGCATAGACTTGTTCGTATGTGTGGAATTATTGGGTACGCGGGACCCATGAACCCGTCAAATCGTCCACTTGAAGTGTGCTTGCAGGGTCTTCAGCGATTGGAATATCGCGGCTATGACTCAGCAGGTGTGGCGATAGTTTCACCGGGAATGGATCAGGTCGCTTATGAGAAGAAGGCAGGTCGCCTGAATAACCTCAAAGCTGCCTTGAAGCGTCACCCACTTCCAGAAGGAACTGTCGGCATTGGCCATACCAGGTGGGCAACGAATGGTGAGCCAAGCGATGTGAATGCGCATCCACATATGAGCCAAGATGGCAAGATCGCCCTCATTCATAACGGCATTATCGAGAACGCGAATAAGCTCAAGTTCGATCTCGAGACGGAAGGCTATTCGTTCGTCTCAGATACGGACACCGAAGTCGCTGCAAAGCTCCTTGGCAAGGTTGCCAATCAGATCATTGCGCAGACGGGCAAGCCAGATCTGTTCGAAGCATTGCGTCGCACGTCGAAGATGCTGACAGGAACTTTTACGCTGTTGGCTATTGATGTGCGTCAGCCGTCCATTGTGGTCGGTTCTCGTCATGATTCCCCGCTCGTCATTGGTGTCGGCAAGGGCGAATCGTTCCTCGGCTCTGATGTAGCTGCATTTGTGGCATACACGCATCAGGCAATCGAGATCGGTCAGGATGAAGCGGTCGAGATTGAGGGCGATCACGTCACTGTCACTGATTTCGATGGGCATCCTGTTACGCCACGTCATTTCACTGTCGATTGGGATGCGTCCGCCGCAGAAAAGGGCGGTTGGCCGAGCTTCATGGATAAGGAAATTCATGAGGATCCGGAGGCTGTTTCACAAACGCTCATGGGTCGCTTTGATCTGGATGGCAGGATCAAGCTTGATGAGTTGCATATTAGCGTCGATGAGTTGCGGTCGATTGACAAGATCATCGTCGTGGCGTGCGGAACAGCATCGTATGCAGGCCTTGTTGCGCGCTATGCGGTAGAGCATTGGTGCAGGATTCCGGTCGAAGTGGAACTGGCTCACGAGTTCCGGTATCGTGATCCGATTTTGACTCCGCGCACGCTCGTGGTAGCGATTTCCCAGTCGGGCGAGACGATGGACACCCTCATGGCGATCCGTCATGCACGCGAACAAGGTTCGAAGGTGCTGGCGATCTGCAATACGCAAGGATCGTCGATTCCGCGTGAGTCTGACGCGGTGTTGTATACGCACGCGGGCCCGGAGGTCGCGGTCGCTTCCACGAAGGCGTTTGTCGCTCAGATTGCAGCCGCGTATCTGCTGGGTCTGTATTTGGCACAAGTGCGCGGAATCATGTTCAAGGACGAGATCGAGACGCAGCTGAATGCGTTGCGCGCAATGCCGAAGAAGATTCAGTGGGTGCTCGATCATGACGTCGATACGATCAAGAAGACCGCCCAGAAGATGGTTTCGTCGAAGGCATTCCTCTTCCTAGGTCGTTACGTGGGCTATCCGGTCGCACTTGAAGGTGCACTGAAGCTGAAGGAAGTCTCGTACACGTTCTCTGAAGGCTTTGCGGCCGGTGAGCTCAAGCATGGCCCGATCGCACTTGTGGATGAAGGTACGCCGATTGTGGTCATTGTTCCATCACCGCGTGGGCGTAACGTGCTTCATAACAAGGTGATTTCGAATGTCGAAGAGGTCAAAGCGCGCGGTGCCGATACGATTGCTGTCGCTGAGGTCGGTGATCGTAAGGCTGCCGAGTATGCAGATGTTGTCTTTTGGCGTCCAGAATGCCCAACGCTCATGAGCCCACTCGTTGACGTTGTTCCGCTTCAGCTGTTCGCGATGTATATGGCGATGGCCAAGGGCAACGATGTTGACAAGCCACGTAATTTGGCTAAGTCAGTGACAGTCGAATAAGTCAGTCGAAGAGAGCGTTGCACTCGCTGAGTCTACCGGGCTCAGTTAATGGTGTCAGCTGGCTGGAAGGAGCACATTTCGATGCCTCAGCGGTTTGGAATTCGCGATGCCGCAGGAATCTTGCAAGCGCCAACGACAAATGATTCCAAATACACGCGTGGAGTCGTCGGGCTCATGACAGGTTCTGCTCGTTATCCGGGTGCTGCTGTTCTTGGGACGGTGGCCGCAGAGCAGTCTGGGGCCGGATATGTGCGTTATGTTGGTCCGGATGTGTGCGGTCGGCTTATTTTGGAGCGGCAGCCAGAGGTTGTGCTCGGATTGGGCTCAGCAGACGCATGGGCGATCGGTTCGGGTATGGACGGGATCGATGAGAATGATCCGCGTGCTCGTGCTCTGCTCGCCCTGTTGGATCCAGCCTCGAGCCAGCAGGAGACGGCAGGTCTTGAACGCGGCGATGTGCCGGCTATCCGTGTCGTCGATGCTGGTGCACTGACCGAATTTGTTCACCGTGCGCTCGCGGCTCAGGCGTCGCATGCTGAGGAGGAGAGTTCCGGTCATTCAGCTCTCTCAGGTGATCAAGCGCATGAATCTGTTGATCGCGATGACGATGGCGGTTCTGTTGAAAGTACACGAGATATGCCGACCGCATCAGCAGCGCTCGCTCGTCTCGTCACCGATTCAGATCGTGCACAGCGTCATGAACAAGTCCTTGCGGCTGAAACAGCTTCGACCGGTTCGGACGCTCCTACTGGTATCAGCACTCAGCACCAATCGGATTCATCGCGTCCTCAGCGTCCTCGTTCTGCAGACCGCTCAGTTGATGCTTCGCATCCGCTCCCTGGAATTCTGCGATTTAATGCAGCTGGATACAACGGTTTTTCATCTCAAGATCCTGAGGGCTTTTTGCAACGGAGCCGAGCTGAGCAAACGCGTGCTCAAGAGTCACCGGCAGTTCATGCTTCGATTGTGCGTACTCGACGCGTCAGCGAGGGAACGGGGAACCGCCGATTGTATGTCATCACACCGCACTCGGGTGAACTAGCACGAATTCTTCGCTTGCTCGGCGAACCGAATGCCACGCATGAGACAGTAGATGCAGATCGTCTAACAGCGGCAACACGTGTGCGCGATGCCCTGGGGTGCACGGTCGTTCTCAAAGGCGCTCACACTTTG
Organism: uncultured Aeriscardovia sp.; assembly: GCA_903789525.1. Classification (GTDB taxonomy): domain Bacteria; phylum Actinomycetota; class Actinomycetes; order Actinomycetales; family Bifidobacteriaceae; genus Aeriscardovia. The sequence continues at coordinate 703,119 of CAIFER010000001.1, read as the reverse complement.
ATTGTGCCGTCACAAGGGGAGACGCTTGAGGTGACTGCGCCAACGTATTGGCTCGCATCTGCTGGGACAGGTGATGTGCTGGCTGGAGTGATGGCAGCAATCTTGGGACAGCTTAAGATGGCGATCTCAACCGGCCGTGTTGCACTCAATCGTGCTGTGGCATTGGCAGTTTTTCTGCATGGATATGCAGCAGGGATTGCATCAGGTGTGATCGATCCCCACATATCGCCGATCAACGAACAACTCGGAATGGCCGGGAACGCCGATGTGATGGGTCATCCGCTCACAGCGCTCACCGTTGCTCAAGCACTTCCTCGTGCTGTCGGTGCTGTGCTCGCAGCCGGTCACCAGCTCATGCAGGAATCCACGCATTTGACTTCTTCAATCCGCCGCTCATGACTGATCGCACCGTTTTGCATGGGCTGAAACGCCATCGGTTTGTCATCCATGAGCCGAACATACCGTTCACATGTCATGTGCTATTTGAAAATGAACATGTTCTCGTCGTTGACAAGCCGCACTTTTTGGCGACGATGCCACGAGGAATGTGGTATCGGCAGACGGCTCTCATCCAATTGCGTGAGCAAACAAGTAATCCAGACTTGAGCCCAGCGCACCGCCTTGATCGGCAGACGGCTGGTGTCGTCGTCTTTGTCAAGCATCGTCACGATCGCGGTGCATATCAGACGTGTTTTGAGCATCATCGCGTCCGGAAAATGTACGAATGTTTAGCGCCAGCTATTCCACGTCATGCCTTCTCTTCGAACGCACACATTGATCCTGCGCCACGCATGCCTGGTGATTCCGGAGTACCTGCGCTGTCTTTTCCGCTGACGATTGAATCGCACATTTGCAAAAAAGTTGGCGTGTTGCAGGCGTTTGAGCAGCCGATTGGTGTCGATACGCCGGTGAATGCGCGTACACGTGTTGACATCAAACCGAAGGATGCCTTGACGACCGCCGATCGGAATCTCCTGGAACGTTTTCCGGGTACTCGCATCTACGTTTTGCATCCGCTTACTGGCAAAACGCATCAACTGCGCGTCCATATGAATGACCTGGGCTGTCCCATTGTGGGCGATGACCTGTACCCGCGTATTGTCGAGCGTCGCTACGATGACTTTTTGTCGCCGCTTCGCCTGGTGGCACGTACGCTTGAGATGACTGATCCGCTCAGTGGAGAGAAGTGGACGTTTACCTCACGCATTCCGCTGTAGGGCGCACAGACATGCAAAAGACAAGTGTCTGACTAATGTTGCTCCATTACAGTCACAGACAGAAGGAGTCGCTCATGATCCGTTCGCATCGTGCTCGGGGAGTACAGCTGATCAGTCTGATCACAGTGCTGGTTGCGGTTGTGTGTGTACTTCTCGCTGGTTGTGGGGTAGCGCGGTCTCAATCGAGCGCCACGGGAAAACTGCGTGTCGCAGTCAGCATTAACCAATGGAGCTCGATTGCTCGCGATATTGGGGGAGATCACGTCGAGCTCACGACTATTTTGACAAACCCGAATGTGGACGCTCACGGTTTTGAGCCACAAGTTGCTGATGTGGCAGCGCTAGATACGGCGGATATCGAGATGGTGAATGGGGCTGGATATGACGAGTGGGCGACCCGATCTGTTCGCAAGTCAGGGGAAATTCTTGTCAGTGCTGCTCAGAGTGCCGGAGTTCATGTGGGTCAAAACCCGCATCTGTGGTTTAATGCGCACGCTCGAACGATGATGGCACGCGATTATACGGCTGCGCTCACTCGATTGCGTCCTTCTGCACGTCAATATTTTGACCGCAGGTACCATCAGTGGCTAGTGCGAGAGCAGAAACTTGAAAACCGCATGAACGCGCTGCGACGCGCTACCGAAGCGGGATCACAGCCGGATTACGTTGCGACTGAGGCAGTGGCATGGTATTTGGCACGCGATATCGGTTTGCACGACATCACGCCTACCGGTTACACGCAAGCTATCCAAAATGATTCGGAACCGGCGCCATCTGATTTGGCATCATTCCGTCATCTTCTGGCTTCTCATCGTGCGCGATTAATGATCCTCAATACGCAAGAGGAGAATTCTATGACGCGATCGCTGGAAGCAGCTGCGCAGCAGTCTCGCACGCCGATTATTCGCCTGACAGAATCGATGCCTCCACGTTATTCGGATTTGCTCACGTGGATGAATAGTCTTGTGACTCAGTTTGAGGACGCTGTCAAGAGCTGATCAGCGATGTGCGCAAGTCCCACGTGGGTGAGATTGGGGTCAAACGTATCAATGACCTCCTGCGCTTGAGTGTCATGCGCGAAGAGAGGCGCATCCCCACCAGTTGCAATAACGTGAACCTTTTGATCGCTCTGAGCACGAGATTGCTGCGTAATAGCGTGAATAATGCCGGTGATCATCCCCAGACTTCCGTAGTATGCACCGGATTGCATGCACTCCAGCGTGTTTTTGCCGAGAACATGTGCCGGGCGCTTCACGGTAAAGTCAGGAAGCTGTGCTGCAGTGCGAGTCAAAGACTGAGCGCTTGCGGCAATTCCTGGGGCGATGACAAGACCGGCAAATGTGCGACGTGTCACGAGAATGAATTTGACTGCGGTTCCGCAATCGACAATGAGCGTTGGGTATGCGGCCGGTTCAGGAAGGCAGACGGCGGCAATATCGGCGAACAAGTCTTCCCCGAGTTCGCGTGGGTCGGGCAATCCTAAGTTGATCCCCCAATCGGATGCACGCGCTGGATCGACGCGGAGGACGGGAAGAGAAAAGTGTGTCAGTGCATCTCTGAGATATGATGTGAGCTGGGGGACAACGCTTGAAAGGATTGTCGCGCTTGCCGGTATATCGCGGAAGTTGACTGCGTTAGCCGTGGTGGGCAGGGCTGTGTTGTCCGTACTTGCTGCGTGAGCTGCGCGGTGGAACAACGGTGCAAAAAAGTGAATGAGCTGCGTCGTGCGGTCCGTAGCGCTCGCGGCCAAAACGTCTGATGTTGAACATGTGAGCCGGCGGATGACTTTTCCACCGATCATGTGTGTAGCAGAAATCGTTGTATTCCCACAATCCACTGTCACCAGTGCGGAGTGTGAACGATCGTGGACAAGGTTGTCAGAAATCACCCATCTATTTTTCCACATCTGTGTGCGCAGAGCCGAATGCTGAAGGACCGGCGCTAGGATCGAGGGAAAGGAGGTGCCATATGAGCCGCGTCACATCGAGTGCTGCCCACGTTGATGGTCTTCACCTCTCTCGTCGGCCATCAGATTGGCCGATTGCAGAAGGGTATTCGCCGGACGATGAGAGCCGGTGGGCGCCTGAAACGGCCAAATCGACAACGCGAACGGAGTTTGAGCGCGATCGTGCCCGTCTCATTCATTCGTCGGCGTTGCGCAGACTCGGAGCCAAAACACAAGTGCAGATGGCCGGCAGCGATGATTTTGTGCGCACGCGACTGACGCACACGCTCGAAGTGGCACAAATCGGTCGTCAAATGGCTGAATTGCTCGGCACCGATCCCGATATCGTCGATTGCGCGTGTTTGGCACATGATCTCGGTCATCCACCGTTTGGGCATAATGGTGAGGCTGAGCTTGCTCATATTGCACAAGGTATCGGCGGGTTTGAGGGAAATGCGCAGACGTTTCGTATTCTGACCCGTTTAGAGCCAAAAATTTTCTTTGAAGATGGCCGATCAGCAGGCGTGAATTTGACGCGCGCTTGTTTGGATGCTGCGGTGAAATATCCGTGGAGTCTTGCGAATGCTCCACACTCAACTAGCAAGCAGGATACGAAGTTCTGTGTGTATCCGGATGACGAAGCAGCATTTCGGTGGTTGCGATCAGGCTCCTCAGTGCCATCGGATGCAGGTCGCCGCACGCCGATTGAGTGTCAGATCATGGATTTGGCGGATGATATCGCGTATTCCGTGCACGATGTGGAAGATGCAGTCGTCATTGGCGCGTTCAATCCCGTCTCCATCACAGATCCGGCAATCGTGGAGGACATTATTTCGTCGACGCGGCAGTGGTATGGCGATCGATGGGATCCCGACAAGTTGGAAGATGCGTTTGGCCGTCTCAGGCGCGACAATCTCTTCCTCATTCGCTTTACGGGTACGCGTTCGTCGCTCGCCGCACTCAAAAACCTCACATCGACGCTCATTGGCAGGTTTTGCTCGGCTGTTGAACGCGCGACGAAGGAAAAATACGGTTCGGGGCCGCTCACACGCTATTCAGCTCATTTGGTGATTCCGGAAGACACCAGCTATGAGATCACTGCACTCAAAGGCATTTGTGCACACTTCGTCATGCAGCCAGATGAGGGACTTCCACTGCACATGCGAGAGAGGAAAGTTATTGCGGATCTCGTCACTGTGTTGATGGATCACAGTCCACGGCCGTCTGCGCTGTTGAGTGCCGAGTTTCTCGAAGACTGGGATCGAGCAGAGAGCGAAGCAGGACGTCTCCGGGTTGCAATCGACCAAGTAGCGAGCCTGACAGACGGGTCGGCGATGAAGCTGCATCGCGCTGTCTTCGGTGAAAATGAGTAGAGTGAAAAATCAACCGGTAGGGTAGAGATATGACTGGGATGATCAAGCACGAGGACGTTGAACGCGTCCGTCAAGCCGCCGATCTTGCTGACGTGGTGAGTCGGACAGTTCAGCTGAAGCGAGCGGGGACAGGCGAATACATGGGTCTGTGCCCGTTCCATGATGAGAAAACACCGAGTTTTGCAGTTCGCCCCGCATTGGGTGTGTGGCATTGCTTCGGGTGTGGGCTCGGCGGTGATGTGTTCGCTTTCGTTGAGCGCCGAGATGGCGTTGGATTCGCGGATGCTGTAGAAATCCTCGCTGATCAGTATGGAATCACCCTTCACTATGAGAAAGGGACCGAAGGCCATCGCCGTCAGGGGTCACAGCGTAGTCGTTTGCTGCAAGTCAATGAGGAAACACAAAACTTCTTCACGCAGCACCTCATGAGCAAAGAAGGGCTGGCAGCTCGGCAGGAGATCGGTCGGCGTAATTTCACGAAGGCGCAAGCAGAGTATTTCGGTGTTGGCTATGCTCCACGTGGTTGGAATAATCTGACTAATTATTTGGCGTCCAAAGGCTTCACACAAAAAGAGATGATCGATGCGGGTGTCGCCCGTCAAGGAAGCAGAGGAGTCTACGACTATTTTCGTGGGCGCGTGACGTGGCCAATTCGTGACGCATCTGGCCGCACCCTCGGATTCGGCGCTCGCAAACTGTATGACGACGACACGATCGAGGCGAAGTACATCAACACGCCTGATACTCAGCTGTATCACAAGGAACAGGTGCTGTACGGTCTTGACTTGGCTCGCAAGACGATTATTGCCAAGCATTCGATCGTGATTGTTGAAGGGTATACGGACGTCATGGCCATGCATTGTGCGGGTGTGACGAACGCAGTGGCGACGTGTGGAACGGCATTCGGATTTGAGCATGCAAAGATTGTGCGTCGGCTCATTAGTGATGACAATGCGTTAGGTGCGCTGACTGGTGGATCGAGTGTCATTTTCACGTTTGATGGGGATGCAGCAGGGCAAAAGGCCGCACTTCATGCTTTCCGCTTCGATAGTGCATTTTTGACGCAGACGTATGTGGCTGTTGCGCATGACAATCTCGATCCGTGTGATTTGCGTCTGAAGGAAGGCGATGCGGCCGTTCAAAATCTGATTCAGACGGCCCGTCCACTCTTCACATTCGTCGTTGATACAACGATGTCGCACTTTGATACGCGTTTTGAGACGGGTCGAGTGAGTGCGATGGAAGCGGTGGCACCGATCGTGGCGCGTATTCGCGATCTGTCTATGATGGACGCGTATGTGCGTCGTGTTGCTCAAAAGCTTTCGATCAGTCCGGATACTGTTCGTGCGGAAGTCAGGCGGTTCCGCCGTAGCTTGCGTGTGCGAGACGAGAATCCATATCTTCCTGATCGGCGTGAGCGCTCTCGTCAAGAGTCTCCTATTGAGACGGCAGCTGATGCGCGTATTACAGCAGCAGCTCAGCCGAAAACTGTTCACGATATCATCGATCGCACTTATTTGCGCCGTTTGATTGAGCTTGACGTCAATAACCGGTCGCAAGAGTGGAGATCACCGCGATATCGAGTTCCCGACAGTATCTTTTTGGCAGAGCAGCTCGTCATGGCGTGTGTCCTCCAGTTGCCGACGGCTGTCGATGAAACTCTGTGGACGCAGCAGTTGACAGCACAGAGTTTTTCAACCGCTTCTTTTGCGAGGCTGTTTGATGCGATCAATCGTGCGGCAACGAATGAGGATGGCACGTGGAAAGGATTACCGAAGCCCGGAGATTCCATTCCGCAGTGGTATCACGCCGTTCATCGCGAAGGCGGAATTGCGCTTTCAGAGACGATCGATGCCCTGTGTGTGCTCCCACTTCCGTTTAACTTGGATGAGCGGAGTGCAGCTGATCGGCGTGCTATCGGTGTGTCTGACCAGTCTGATCACGCACATCCTGATGCTCAATCCACTCATGATCTTCGTTTCCCAACACCGACAGATCGTGAAAAAACAGATGTCGGGAATGCGATGCGCAAGATGGTCGATGTGAGTTTGGGCATTCGCGTCACGTCGTTGCAAAAGATGATGAGGCAGACGACTGATGAGCAGCAGAAGATCAATTTGTTGCAAGAAATCACGAATCTCAAGAAACAACGAGAACAGCTCTCACATGAAGCGTTTGATGGGCAAGAAACCGTTGTAGGGTAGTCGTTAGTCGCGATTTGCGCACGAACGAGATTGTTTTCCTCGATGATCGTGCCAGTGCCCCGAGGGAGAATCGAACTCCCGACAACGGAGATTAGAAGTCACCTGCTCTATCCACTGAGCTACCGGGGCAATGAAGTTTTCGGCCTTCTTTCGTTATTGTATGCCATCGTCCGGAAAGCAAGCGGGTAAGATTTTGACAGGGCATCACGAGAAAGCCGGAAATCAAGCGTAAAGGGAGACTCGCTGCAATGAAACCATTGACGATCACGTTTGTGTGCGAGGCTCTCGGCAACCGGGGAAACGGAACGTCGAATTCTGCTGTGCAATATGCGACAGAATTGGAAAAGCTCGGCAATAGTGTGCGGCTCGTCGGTGTCGGTGCTCCAGATTTTCCACTTCCGGAACGGTATATTCCGCTTGTTACGCCGATTTCTCGTCGCCAGCAAATGCGATTTGCACACGTTGATGATGCTGTATTACGCCGTGCTATTGCAGGCGCAGATGTCGTGCATTGCTATTTGCCGTTTGCCTTAGAAAAACGTGCACTCCGCATCGCGCATGAGTCTGGAATACCGGTAACAGCAGGCTTTCATCTGCAACCGGAAAACATCTTGTATTCAGCCGGCCCCTTGCGGTTCATTCCACACGCTTCAGACGCGGTTTACCGAATGGAGTACGACTATTTCTTTCGGCACATTCAGCATGTTCACGTTCCAACACAGCTGGGAGCACAACTGTTACGCGAGCATGGTTTTACTAATCATCTGCATGTAATCTCGAATGGCTATGAGCCACGTTTTTGTCCTGCGCCGCCATCTTCAGCGTCACAATTTTCCGAGCGTGCGAATGGCATGAGGGGATCACACCGACGCTTTCGCATCATCGCATCTGGTCGACTGGCGGGGGAGAAAGATCAGGAAACGCTTTTACGGGCGGTCGCTCTCAGTCGTCATCGTGACCAGATTGATGTGCGAATTGCAGGAAAGGGACCATTGCATGCTCATTTACTTCGGCTCGCATCCAGCATCGGTCTTTCACACGTCAATATTGCTTTTATTCCGCACGATCATATGCCTGATTTTCTGCGATCTGGAGATTTGCTCGTCCATTGTTCGATAGCAGACTTGGAATCGATTTCTGTGATCGAAGCGATGGCGTGTGGACTCGTTCCTGTTATCGCGGATTCGCCGCTTTCTGCTGCAGGGCAATTCTCGTTGTGTTCGCATTCATCGTTCCCGGTCGGAAACGCACGTGTCCTTGCCAAGCGCATTGACTGGTGGATTGAACATCCTGATCAGTTGGCTCACTGGTCAACTCGCTACGCACAGCACACGCGAGAGCATTATTCACTTCAGGCATGTGTAACTGCTTTTGAAAAGATGGAACGCGAAGCAATTGCCGATGCGCATGTAAACCAAGATCGTCGGTGACCAGATAATCATCTAATCAGCGGGACACCGGGTCACACGGCCACACTCATCTGGTCATGTGATTGTGGGCGAAGCAGTTGGCACTGTTGTGATCGCTGTTGGTCACTGTTGATCAGATGATGCTGAATCGGAGGGGGATTCAGATGTGCTCGGCGTGCTGGATGTTTCTAGATTACCCTGTGTGCCAGCACTCTGACCTGCTTGTTCTTGTGATTTTTCTACTGCCTCGAGCTGTGAGCGAACGGCTGCCAAAATCGAAGAGGCACGGCGGGCGAGGGCGGTGCCATATTCCCATTGATGAACGGATTCTTCCAATCCAGCTCCGCCTTGATCGAGGCTCTGAACAGTCTTGATCAGCTCATCGCGAGCCTGCTCATACGTCATCGAGTCGATCTTCTTCTTCGTTGCAGCATCGAGACCGCCAAATGAGCGTAGCGATGACGTGTTCGACGATGTGGTCGATGAAGTTTTCTTGTTTGCTGATGCCATGATGACTTCTTTCTGTGAGTAATGGTGTGTACTGCGGATTGTTGTTATGGTGTTACGTCGTTTGATCAGTAGTGGACAGTGTTTAGTTGGAAATAGTGGTGATGCGTGCTCCCGCCTGCCCAGATTTGAGAAGAAGCTCGAGATCGTCTCCCACATGCAGCGATGAAGTTGATGTGAGAACATGCCCGTGTGCATCTCGGATAACAGAATACCCACGGTCAAGCGTCTTCTGCGGACTCAGTGCGGTCAGCTGTGCAATACTGCGCGAAACATCAGATTCGGCGGAGTCAACGAGACGAGTCATTGCCACATGCAGTTGATCTGCCAATTGATGCATTTCCATCTCAGGGCGCGTGAGCACGGTTTCTGGGTGTGTCAGGCTCGGGTGGAGGAGATAGCCGCGCACGAGCTGTTCTTCAGTAGTGAGCACGTCGTTAATCCTGCGATTGAGCTGATCAGAAGCGGTTGAAATAATCTGTGTTTGCTCGTTGACATCAGGAACAGCACGTTTTGCTGCATCCGTTGGTGTTGAAGCGCGCAGATCCGCAGCAAGATCCAGCAAAACCCAATCATCTTCGTGACCAATTGCGGAAATAAGAGGAGTTGTGCATGCTGCAGCTGCTCGCACAACAGATTCATCCGAAAAGCCGATGAGATCCTCGAATGAGCCACCGCCACGCGCTACGATAATGACATCGACGTGAGGGTCTTCATCGAGTTTTTTGATAGCAGCGACGACTTCAGGTGGGCAATCAGGACCTTGAACGTGAACGTGTTCGACAGCGAACTGCATCGTCGGCCAGCGCAATAAAGCGTTGCGCTTGACATCCCCCTCGGCTCGTGCTCCCGGAGCGCAAATAAGACCGATACAGTGCGGGAACTCGGGGAGTGGGACTTTTCGATCCTCATCGAACAATCCTTCGCCTTTAAGCTTGCGACGGAGTTCTTCTATTTGCTCGCGCAGCGTGCCTTCACCCACGCGGATAATACGGTCAGCACGGAAGCTGAGCCGCGTTGTCTTTTGCCACACGTCAGCACGCCCATGAACAACAACGCGATCCCCTTGCTTGAAAAGACGGGCTTCATGTGCAAACTGGCCAAAACCAAGCACGGAAATCGTGTTCTGCAGGAGATTATCTTGCAAAGTCAAGTACGCGGAACCGAGCCGGCGCACGTTGATTTCCTGAATTTGACCGTCCATCCACAGCGGTGGCCACGTGTGCGCCACAACATCGTGGAATGTTTGAGAGACACGACTGACCTGCCATGGCTGAGACTCCGAAGTCTGTGCAGCAGTTGCCGGGCCAGGAGAATGTGGATCGACAGCAGCTACACGCGTATCCGCTGCCTTCACTTCTTGCGGCGTGTATCCCGCTGCTGCCAACGAAGCCGCGCTCACAGCTGCTGGCACAGACGAGATTGGCGACGAGCCAGACGTCATCTTTTCACTTTCAGTCATATCTCTACATTCTGCCTTCTTGCCGACATCATCACTCTTTTTCTTTCACTGTGCACGGATTGGAGCGTGACAGAAAAATGCCGGTCGTTCCACGTCGTCAGAAGCGTGTCGTTGCAGCTTATTTCAGCATGGCAGATGATTGTAAAGTAAAGAGCAGAAGGTGTGGATAACCCACGAACCCGCCAGATGGGAGGGAACGAAATGGACGAGAAGCAGACAATGACACAGGTGCCTGTGTTTGATGACAGCCAAATTCCGGACAAGATGGATCACGTCGTTGTACCAGCAATTACCGCGTGCCTGCAGCATGTGTGGACAGATGTCGGTGATCGCGGTGTCGAGGTCACAGGTGTCAGTGACGGTATTCATCACGGTATCCATTCTGTCTTCATTCCTGCAATGCTTCATGCGTTCAAACAGGGGGACACCGTGCCGAAGGATGTTTCGAGCGCGGGCACTATCCTCATTGTTCCTGGATTTTCGGAGAGTTGGCCAAAGTTCACTGAGATGGCGTGGTATATGGCCCACTGGGGATTCAACGTCGTCATTATGGAAAATCGCGGCCATGGTCAATCCCTGCGCGAAGTCGCTAATCCTGAGCTCATCACGGTGCACCACTGGGAAAGCTATGTCAGTGATGTAGCCGCAGTTGCCGCCAACGTTCGTCGGGTCTTCCAGCTGACAGGTCCGTTCTTCCTCTTCGGTCATTCGATGGGCGGTGCGATCACCTTAGCTGTGTTGGAACAGCATTCCGATCTCTTTACACGTGCGGTTGCCAGTTCACCAATGCTCCTGCCGGTTTTGCCAATGCCTGCGACAGTCGCGTGGACAGTGTCAGGTCTTGCCGCCGCGTTTGGGCAAGGAGATAAGCCGATTCCGGGAAATTCGAACAGTTTTGATGCAGCGATGGATGCGGAAGATCAGAAGTCGGCAACTGGTTCTGACGATGGTTCGCATTCACCTCATCGCGCGATGTGGTACCGCGCTCGCCGTCGTGCCCTTTTGTGCCGTCACACGCTCAACCCGTCATGGAACTGGTTGCACCAAGCGCTGTCGATGGATCGCACTGTGATGAAGAGCGCGTCGATCAGCAAGATCGTCACGCCATTCATCCTCTTCGGAGCAGGGCAAGATCAGCTCGTGCGTCTCGGAGAGGAAGGTGAATTCGTCACTCGTGCGCGCACACTCGGCGTTCCTGTCACTTATCACGTTTTCCCAACGGCACGGCACGAGATCTATACCGATACGACGCCGGTTTTGACGACGTATCTGCACACGATCCGCCAATTCTTCACTGTGGGGAAAGAGGACGCTCAGTGATAAAATCTGAGCACACATGGCAATGATCCGTTATCAGCGGGGAGCCTCCGGAAGAAAGATGTGCTCATCAGCAGTTTGCATGACTGGTCTGATCGGGCACATCGAGTAGACCCGGCGGGTCAGGCCCGTCATAGCCTCATCAAGTGGCTAGCCGGTGCACATCTGTGAGAATGTGAAGTGATGGATGGCATCGGTCAGCAAGCGGGGTGGTACCGCGCGCGTATTTTCAGGTGCGCATGAAAGTTGTTGCGCGTCTGGGGCTATGAGCGTCCTCGCGTTGGCATAGTTGAGGTCCAGCACGAGGAGGCACCATGAACTCTGCTGTGTATCCACAGGCTGTCTCGCCAGGGCAGGATCGGTCGGTTGAAGCAAACCCTGATTTCCCGCGTGGTGAAGAGCAGACGATCGCGTATTGGGACCACGATCACACATTCCAAAAGTCGCTCGATGAACGTCCCACGGGCGAAAATGCTGACAACGAATTTGTCTTCTTCGACGGTCCGCCATTTGCCAATGGTCTTCCGCATTATGGCCATCTTCTGACTGGTTATGCCAAGGATGTGATCCCTCGTTTCCAGACGATGCGCGGCCATCACGTCAGGCGCGTTTTCGGGTGGGATACGCACGGTTTGCCGGCAGAGCTTGAGGCAGAGAAAGAGCTCGGTTTTACCAATAAGGACGAGATCGACAAGATGGGCATCGCGCAGTTCAATGCGGTGTGCCGTCGGTCCGTCATGAAGTATTCCAACGAGTGGAAAGATTACGTCCATCGTCAGGCGCGGTGGGTTGATTTCGACCACGGTTACAAGACCATGGACACCAACTATATGGAGTCCGTCATGTGGGCGTTTAAGACGCTCTATGACAAGGGTTACATCTACGAAGGCAATCGTGTTTTGCCGTATTGCCCGCAAGATGAGACCCCGTTGTCGGCTCATGAGCTGCGCATGGATGCGGACGTGTACCATGACGAGCAAACCGAAACTGTTGCTCTCGGCGTCAAATTGCGTGATGAGGACGCATATTTGGTGTATTGGACGACCACGCCGTGGACTGTCCCGTCTAATTGTGCAATTGTGGTTGGCAACACGATCGATTATGTCGAAGTCGAGCCGCAAGAGGGCACATTTGCTGGCCTCAAGTTGTATTTTGCCAAGGCTCGTCTGCCGTTCTTCGCCAAGGAACTCGGTAAAAAGCCGAAGATTGTCCGCACGCTCAAGGGCTCTGAACTCGTCGGCCGCCGTTATTGGCCGGCGATGCCGTACTTGGAGTCGGACGCTGTCAAGCAAGCGGGCAAGACTCCGGGACCGAATGCATATACGGTGTACGCCGCTGATTACGTCGACACATCTGAAGGCACCGGTCTCGTGCACCAGGCTCCATACGGTGAAGACGATATGAACACTCTGCATGCCCATCACATTCACGTTCTCGATGTGACCGACGATGCTACGAAGTTCAACAGTTTTGTACCGGAGTATCAGGGTCTACAAGTCTTCCAGGCGAATACGCCGATCATCCGCGATCTGCGTCATCATACCGGCATTCTGGCGACGGTTCCGGCTGATCAGCAACCAGTGCTCATTCAGTCGAAGTCGATGGTTCACAGCTACCCACATTGCTGGCGTTGCGGCACACCGCTCGTGTACAAGCCTGTCACTAGCTGGTTCGTCGCGGTCACGAAGGTTAAAGACCGGTTGCTCAAGCTCAATGAGAAGATCAACTGGATCCCGTCCAACGTCAAGCACGGTCAGTTCGGCAAGTGGCTCGAGAATGCACGCGATTGGTCGATTACTCGCAACCGCTATTGGGGTTCGCCGATTCCGGTGTGGGTATCAGACGATCCGGCGCATCCGCGTGTTGATGTGTACGGTTCGCTCGATCAACTGAAGCGCGATTTTGGTCATTATCCGACCGATGATCACGGCAATATCAATCTGCATCGCCCGTGGATTGACTCTCTGACGCGCCCGAATCCAGATGATCCGACTGGCAAATCCACGATGCATCGCGTTCCTGATGTGCTAGATTGCTGGTTCGAATCCGGGTCGATGTCGTTTGCGCAGAAGCATTACCCGTTCGAGAACAAGGCGTGGTTCGAACACCATATGCCTGCGGACTTCGTGGTTGAGTACATCGGCCAGACGCGCGGGTGGTTCTACGTCAATAACGTGATGACTGCGATGCTCTTCGGCGAAGAGACATTCCGCAACATCATGTGCCATGGCATTGTGCTCGGTTCTGACGGCGACAAGATGAGCAAGCACCTGCACAACTATCCGGACGTCAACAAAGTGTTTGACAAGTACGGTTCAGATGCCATGCGCTGGTTCCTCATGAGCAGCCCGATTTTGCGTGGCGGCAACTTGATTGTCACTGAGAAAGCTATTCGTGATACGGTTCGTCAAACGCTCTTGCCGCTGTGGAGCTCCTACCACTTCTTCGTCTTGTACGCTAACGCGGCTCATCACGGGGCGGGGCTGAAAGCTCGTTCGCTTTCGCCAAATGACGTCGATCATCTCGATGAGATGGATCGCTATGTGCTGGCGAGCTTGCGTCACACGATCAGTGCGATGACGGATAAGTTGGAGAGTTTCGATATCTCGGGTGCGTGCTCGTCTGCACAAGATTTCATCGACACACTGACGAATTGGTACATTCGCAATTCGCGTCAGCGGTTCTGGAACGGGGAACAGACGGCGTTTAATACGCTGTATACCGTTCTCGAAGCGTTTAGCCGCGCTGTTGCACCGCTTCTGCCAATGGAAGCAGAGGAGATTTGGCGCGGTTTGACTGGCGGCGAGTCAGTGCACTTGGCAGATTGGCCGGCGGTGACTGAGCCAGCTGAAAAGGTTGCACTCTCTCGCGAGACTGGCCGCATTCCATTTGGACGGACGTGGCTCACTGAGCAAGGCACATCGGTGAAATTCCGCGATACTGCGCTCGGCCGTGTGCTTCGCGATGATCCGCATCTGCTCCAGTCAGTTGGTGTGGTGCGCGATGTCGTTTCGCAGACACTTTCGTTGCGTAAGGCAGCGAAGATCCGTGTGCGTCAGCCGTTGGCTAAGCTGACGGTCGTCGTTCCTGATCCGACTGAAATCCGTCCGTACGCTGATCTGCTTACATCGCAACTCGACGTCAAGGATGTGGAGATCACTGATCAGGCCAACGCTTCGAAGCATGGCCTGGAACTCGTCTCCGATCTGAGTGTCAACGCGCGTGTCGCTGGCCCACGTCTCGGCAAAGATGTGCAGTTTGCTATTCGCGGTTCGAAGTCGGGTGCATGGCATGAGGATCCATCTACGCATCAAGTGAGTGTCGACGGGCCGAATGGTCCGATCGCACTTCATGACGGCGAATACACCATCAGCCACCATGTCGTAGAGAAGAACGCGCAGGAAGCGAAGGAAACAGTTTCTGCAGCGCTTGAGTGCGGCGGATTCGTTCTGCTCGATACGGCGCTGACAGATGATCTGCGTCAGGAAGGCTGGGCACGCGATACGATTCGTGCCATTCAGGATGCGCGAAAGGCTCAAGGTCTGGCACTGACCGATCACATTAGCCTGCATCTTGGCATTCCGCATTCGGATAGCCTCGGTCAGGCTGCGATTCAGAAGTTTGTTCGTCTCATCGCAACCGAGACGCTCGCTTCACACGTGAGCGTGGGAACGCCGGATGATCCGGAGCAGCCAGATTTACAGGTTGATGTCAGCAAGTCTGATGAGTAAGACAGCTTGATGAAAGGCAGAGAAAAGGGGCACATCCTCAATCAACGAGGATGTGCCCCTTCTTTTATGCAGCTTTCTGTAGCTTTGTGCAGACGTTGGTGCGCCGGATGTGGCCGGCGCGGCCAGCGCATCGCTATTGGCGACTGCCCTTCGTCAGATCAGCGACAACGTTCAACACCTCACACGCTGACTTTTGCAATTCAGCGCGGGTGAGCGGGTACTGATCCTTCGGATTGTCGATGGCGTTCAAGATCGTGCTCTTGTCCGAATCGAACCCGGGCATTGTGACATTATTACCTGCCTTGACGCAGCCAGCGGCAGAAGCGATCGGCCACTTGTGGTGGACGTGCTCCGTGTCGACAGTGACAAGCCAATCCGTCATAACGAAGCCGGTGAAGCCCCATTCATCGCGGAGCGCTTCGGTGAGCAGATCGTGGCGGTTGCAGCTGTGGATCTGGTTGACCAAGTTATAAGAAGTCATCACAGTCTTCGGGTGCGCGAGGCGAACGCAGATCTCAAAGCCCTTCAGGTAGATTTCACGAAGTGCTTGTTCCGAGATGTTGTTGTTCTCGTGAACGCGGTTATTTTCCTGGTTGTTTGCCACGAAGTGCTTGATGCACACGCTGCATCCTGGATGCGACTGCACACCTTGAGTAATGGCAGCGGCGGTCAGACCTGCGACGAGTGGGTCTTCCGAGTAGTACTCGAAATCGCGTCCATCGAGCGGATTGCGCTGGATGTTCATGGCAGGGGCGAGCCAAACGTTGATGCCGAATCGCTGCATTTCGTCGCCGACGAGATCAGCGCACTGGCTAGGTACATCGGGGTTGAACGCCTGAGCGAGTGCAGTGCCGATCGGGATTGCCACGCAATTCTGCCAATACGTTTGAACGCCTTCTGGCGCTTTCTTATTGCTGAAACGTGCTTTCCACGTTTTCTCCCATTCATCATGGGTGAAGATTGGCTCAGCATCGAAGGCGAGTGAAGTGGTCAAACCGTGAGCACCGCCGTGATCGTCCATGTAATACGCGCGATTGAGGCGCACGCCTGCAGGACCGTCTGCTTCAGTGAGCGTCGGCACACCGAGTTGTGCAAGACGTTGCGTCGTCTCACCGGCAGCACCCGCCACACGCGACGATGCAGAACCAATCACATCTGCCTCTTTGACTCCGTTGTTGTACCGGCCAACGGCAAGATCGACAAGCTGTTCGTTCGTCAATCCAGCGACGAAATCGCGGACAGTCTTCTTGCCCGCAAGGACATCTTCAAAGTTGATGACTGGTCCAGCTGGGATTTCAGCCGGCTGTCCTGGATATATCACTGTTCTCGTTGTGATGACATCGGAAGGGACCTCGACGACTGGGCTGTGAGCAATTTCATCCTGTTCACCTGCGTACGTGATTGGAGTGCCAGATGGAACCGTGTCTGTGAATCCGCAGTCACCACCGATTGCGTGATCTTGCTCAACGATAATGTCAGAGCCAACGTGCAAGCGCGCAGCGACATGTGTGCTGCGAGAGGATGTGCCAACGCGCACAATGTAATCTCCCGCTTCGAGCACCCATGCGGACGCAGCACTGTCGTATGAAGTGAGGGATGCGAGTGGGAAGCGAACTGTGACATCTTGGGTGCCAGTTGGTGCAAGATCATCAGTCTTCGCGTATCCTGCAAGCTTTTGATACGCCTTAGCGATGTGGCGTGTACCGACCGGCTGAGAGACGTACACCTGCACTGATTCGCGTCCGTTCCGTCTGCCGGTATTCGTCACCGTCACCGGAACACACACGTCAGTGCCATCGAGACGGACAGTGCCCGGTTTCAGCGAGAAGGACGTGTACGTCAAGCCGTAGCCGAATGGGAAGAGCGGTGTGAGCCCAGCAGCATCAAAGCCGCGGTAACCCACGAAAATTCCTTCGCGGTAATCGTTGTCATCTTCGTTGTCAAAATGATTGGTTGACGCGTAGTCAGAGAGCGGAGCCCATGTCATCGTCAAGTGACCAGACGGAGCAGACGTGCCGAGCAAGATATCTGCGCATGTGTTCCCAGTTGCTGATCCGAGCTGGCTGAGTAGGAGAATCGTTTTCACACTCAAGACCGGTGTGAGATCGACCATTCCGCCGACGTTCAGAATAAGAACGAAGTGCGGATATAGCTTGTTGAGCCGCAGAATATCGCGCGTTTCACTGTCTGTCAGACGAATATCGCCGGGGATATTCTTTCGATCGAGACCTTCGCCGGAATTGCGGGCGATGACGTAGACCGCCGTATCGCTCCCTGTCTCGCTTGGCGTTGGCAGGTCAATCGTGTATTCCTGCTGTGGAACGGTGATGCACCACGCTTGTGCCAGCACATTGTTCAAGCCGCCAACCTTCGCACGCAAACGGGTGAAGTAGTCACGCATGCCTTGCTCACGCGCGATATCGAACTGATCGAGCCATGCACGAGTGGTGACGTGGATGCCTGCTTCCTCGAGGCCTTCTTCGATTGTGGTGAAATGGCGTACGTTCACATCGCCCGAGCCAGTGCCTCCCTTGACAGTTTGCCGAGCACCTGCACCAAACAGGGCGATGGATGACGGGTGATCAAGCGGAAGCGTGTGATCATCATTTTTCAGGAGGACGGCACACTGCGCTGCGAGCGTGCGCACTGTGTTTTCGTGGTCCTTCTCAAATTGCTGAACAGCAGGATCTGAAATGCGTACCGGCATAATGCTCCTTTGCATAACAACTATTAATAAACTTATTAATAATCAATACGTCTTATTGTACGCCGGATGACAGAATCACACGCGCTTTATAGAGGGCGAGGTGTGGAAAGAGTGCGAAAAAAGTGAGGCCGGAGTCTTACTTCGAATCCGAGTCAGCTCCTGTATCTTCGCGTGCTTCGGATTCCGCGGCAGCAACGGCGTGCTTTCGCTGATCTATCATGGCACGAACTTGTGCCTCGGTCTTGACGGGCAGACGGTATCCGGCGATATCTTGCTGGCTGAATGGAGCGTCGATTGCACGGCCGTAAATGGATTCGTACGCTTCAACTTTTTGCTGATGGTCGAGAGCACGCATTCGCTTGCTATTTTCGGTAATGCTCAGTTTCGGATCTGGGTAAATCGGGTCGAGCACGTGCATGACGTAATGGACGATGTTGAATTGCTCGTTGTGTGGTTCCGGTTTGCCTGTATCGACCATTTCGACGAAGCAGGGGATGACTGGGACGTTTGCTGCAGCGGCGAAATCAAAAGCACCGTGCTTCTCCGGTCGTGGTCGGCGGTAGTTAAACCACATCTGCTCTTCTGGATAAATGAGGATGAAACGGCCTTTGGCGAGAAGCTGATCAATGATCGCTGGGAATTCGGTCGCCAGGTAGTGGTGATCTTTCGTAATCGGAATCGTGTCGAAATTACGCAGGAAGAAGCCGATGATGCCGCTCATGTCGAAGTTCGTTTCTTCACTGACGGCGTACGTGCGGCGATGACCGGCTTTGCGCATGGCGGTAAAAACGGTCATGTTTTCGAGCTGATTGAAGTGATTCGAGGTCACAATAGCGCCCGTGGAGATATTGCGCACCTTTTCGAGACCGACGTATGTGGTGTGCCGATTAATCCATTCCTCGAAGACCGTAACGAATTGGCGGGCAAGGAGATTCTTGACGGCGTACCGTGTCGTGCGCATATACCGCAGATGGCGTTCGACAATGTCCACGCGCGACTTCTTGCTCGTCACGACCGGGTCATTGACCTCGACCTTGTCGTTAAGCCGCCCTTCGGCATAGTTGATTTGAATGTTATCGATGACCGGCCGTTTGTCAGGATCTCCGAGGATCATGCGACCCCTCCCGTTTGTTTTCTCAACTGTTGTCAGATTTACCAGATTGATTGGATTGGCGAGACTGTCAGATGCGAATATCGACGCCTTTTTCCATGAGTTTGAGCAGTGTCAGTTGATCACCGTCAGCTAACGACTGTGCATAGGCAATGAGCTTTGCCTTTTTGTGTGCGTCAGAGCTCATGAGGAACGGATTGAAGTCACGCAAACCGTCGAGAAGCTGCTGATAGCGTGGGGTATCCGGCGCATACTTCCAGAAGTAGTTGGCATTATCAGCTTCTGGGTAATGCCATGGTTTGTTGAACAAATTGTAGTGAATGACACCTGGATTAGTGATGCCACTCTTTCCGTTCGTCATCATCGTGTTCCACCGCTGGTCGAGCATGAGACGGCGATCGTGGAGCATGAAGTTGATGTAATCCTGATCGACAGCGGCGAGTGGGACGTGATAGGCATTGAGAACTTTCAGGAAGCGATCCATGAATTTCACTGAACGTAGTCCTGCAAGATCCATCAGCAGAACGCCAGAATTGATGTACGTGCCAACGGGGTAGCCCTGTGTGTTTTGCACATAATCGGTGAGCGCTTGACTTGAATCCATGAACACATCGTGGCATGCACCGATGAGGTTGCTCTTCAAGTCTGTGTCGTATAAGTCTGCGATATCGCTCGGGACGACCGTATCAGCGTCCAAATAGACGGCGCGGTCGAGGTCAGGGAAGAGCTCTGCGATGAACAGGCGGAAGTAGAGGGTCGTTGTCTTGTAATCGTCGCGCAAAAGATTGTCATCAGTGTTGACGAGATCGTTGAGTTTGTCGTTGATGTGGACGATTTCGACAGAAACATGCGTATTGGCAAGACCTTTGAGCATGTGTTGGCTGTTCTGGCTCATCCCACGTTCCATCACAACAATGCGATAGCGACGGGACGAGTTGGCATTTTCGATCAGCGACTGGATGGAAACAGCGAGGTACGGTGCATACGTTTCGTCTGAACTATAAAAGACTGCGACTGGTTCACTTGCCTGGAGAGTCCCAAAATCGCTCGAATAGTGCGTGTAAGGCATTCTGTGGTTTTCCTTTGCTATTGACAACACCAACGAACAACGCGAACAGGAGAATAGCACGCTTACACACGCACAGAAACGCCCTGCTCAAGAAGTTTCTTAAATGTTACAGAGTCAGATGTCGCGACATTTTCTGCTAAGTCGAGGAGGCGCTGTTTCTTGCGTTTGTCGGAATTCGCATCTGTCGGCGTAAAGTTGCGCAGCGTTTGCAACAATGTGAGGTAGAACGGCGAGTCAGGAGCGTAGTCCCAGAAATACTGGGCGTTCATGGCGTCGGGATAGAACCACGGTTTGCCGAACAAGTTGTAGTGGATGATCTGCGGATCGGCGGGGCCTTGATCTCCGGCCGTCATCATCGTGTTCCACTTCGCATCGAGCATGAGGCGTCGATCGTGGAGCATCGCGTTGATGTAATCCTGATCTGGAGCAATCAGTCGTGGGTGATACGTGTTCAGCAGATGGGTGAACTTGTCGGCAAACTTGATAGAACGCAAGCCGGCGAGATCCATCAGCAACACGCCAGAATTGACGTATTCACTGGCATCAAAGCCTTGTGTTGCGGTTACGTAATCGGTGGTGATGCGATTTGCCGTCATGAAACAGTCTTGCACTGCGCCGATGAGGTTACCGTTCAGATCTGTGTCGTATAGTGCAGCCACATCTCCGGGCACGACTGTATCAGCGTCAATGTAGATCGCTTTGTCTAGCTCGGGGTACAGCTCGGCGATGTATAAACGGAAATAAATGGTGGTGGTCACGTAATCGGCGCGCAGCTTATTGTGATCGGTTTTTACGAGATTATTGATGCGGTCGGTAATATGGCACATCTCGATAGAAACGTTGGAAGTGCTCATCCCTTTAAGCGTCTGCTGTGTCTGTGGGCGCATTCCCCGTTCCTGAATGATGACGCGATAGCGACGAGACGGATTGGCGTTCTCGATGAGGGACTGAATTGCCACAGACAAGTATGGTGCATAGCTTTCGTCTGAAGTGAAGAAGACTGGAACACAGTGCCCTGATTGGATCATGAATGATTCCTTTCATCACGGGGGCGATCGTCATTTGATTGGCTAGCAGACGCAGCCGCCTGGTCGAAAGCGTCGACAGGGTCAATGCCCATATCGTCGGTTGAAGAACTAGCTTGGGAGATAGCGCGAGCCGCCTGATCGGCATTGTTGGGATCAAAGTCATCCGGGTGCTCTTCATCAGCATCGCGGGCGGCAAGGAGACGTTCGTAGTCAGACAAGATTCCGTCATATTCATGTAAGCCGAGTTGGGAGTGGACTTTTTCAACTTCCCACGGTTTGACGGTCACGGTATGCAAAATCGGCCACAGGCGGAAACTCGTGGTGAAGTGTTGGAAAACTGTGTCCGAATGGAACCGGCGCTGGTCGTTAAAGCGGCGAGGAGCAATAATGCGCTTGTAGCACAGCTTGTTGAGCGCAGACTGGTCGGGCATAAACATCCACTTGTGTGCGCAGCTTTCGCGGCAACGGGCAAAGAGGCCATCGCGGCGGATTTCAGCCATGTTGAGCAAGAGCATTCCGGAGTTGAAATATTCCGGCATGACGTGCCAATAGTGCTGGCGGAAAAACCAGCGACCGTAATAATCAAGGACAGCTACGAGATCGGCATCTTTCATCGGCTGAGCATAGAAGCGGTCAAACGGACGCCTGCAGATGATATCGGTGTCAAGGTACAGGATGCGGTCAGGAATTTGTGGGATCTGATCGGCATACAGCCGCAGCATGCAGTATGGCGTAAAACGTGTGTCGATATTGGCGAGAGGAGGGTTGGCATGCACCAAATTCGTGATATCCATCAACGTCACGGTTCCGGACGGATGAGCTTGTGTGACGATTGAGCGGATCTGCGTCACATCGCTCTCTTCAAGTGGATGGAAGGCGCGTTGGTGTGAGCTGAGCCGTGCCGTCAAGATAAAGATATCGAGTGGGACACTGCAATGTTCAGTCAGTGAGAGCACGGAGATAAGGAGACCGTCTTTCATATGACTGTCACCGCAGTAGAGAACAGCGATACGGTCCGGATGTGTGCCAACGGGAGCTAAATGCATTCGTCGATTGCGGGGGCGAGGAAGTGCTCCACCAACGGTATGCAGGTGAGCGGTGGCACACGTAAAGGAACGGGAAGCGAGATCAGTGAAGGACATTGGTGAACTCCCTTCCTTCTTTAAGCGTGTTTCTGACGTGAGTGCATTTGCTGTGGTGTGTCACGTCCGTTTTTGTAATGGTAGTACGCGTACGTTGATTTCTTGCTCTCAGAGACCATCGTCGAGCGGATCTGCTCATACAAGTCTTGTTTTTCTGTTTCTTCGCTACCTGTCACGCGCGGATAAAACGGACCGTCCACATACAACGTCGCTTTTGGCTTCTTTCCGTGCTTTCGGTGCTGGTACGTCAGCGTGGCACAAAATGATGGCGCATGAAAGCGGACAGGATAACGCATTGACGTGTTCGTGTAGGGCCTAATTGTCGTGTCATACGGCCACACGTGCGCTTCTGGATAAATTTGGAAAGCGACACCGTCGTGGACCAGGTGTGTCATTGCTTTCTTATATGCGGCGCGCTGAGGATTCGTGTGCGGGACAGCCAAAAAATCAAAATGATGCAAAATCGATCCGATGACCGGAATGCCAATGTTTGCCGTCGCAACGACCGCCGAGATACGATGCGGCCAGTTCAGCACAACGGTCAGCGCGATGTCTCCAAATGGTTGAGTATGGTTGGCATACACGAAATACGACCGTCCTCGGCATGCTTTTAGGCGCGATTTTCCAACAATCCGTACGTGCAAAACGACTGCGAGGTACACCCATCCGATGATGAAAAAGATGAAATAAACAATGTAAAAGGCACAGCGGTGGAGCAGCGAATTGCCATGATACCACACATAATTGTCAGGAAGCTGGAAATGCTGGTGTGGGGAAGCGACGAAGTCCTGCGTCGGGGATGTGTAGGTGAATGTGCGGCGAGGAGAATGCCGCGATTGAGCTGTCTTCATGCGTCTGCTACCTCCGAGACTGCGTGTCTGCTGCCCGAAACGCGAGACGTATCACTGGGGCTGATGGACAAGCGTTTACTATACCTGCGTTGGCTTACATGAGGTCGGCTAGTGTTAAGAAGTAAAATATTCGCGATTGTGATCGGGGAGGCGTCCAAAATGGCCGGTGTGGCAGGGAAAGATGTGCTAGATGGCAGTTATGTGCGCAGCGATGAGTTTGACCGTCTATATGCGTATGACGGCTCTGATCTTGGCGTCACCTACTCGCCAGATGGCAGTGTGTTCAAACTATGGGCACCTACTGCCTCGTCAGTAACTATCAATATATATGCGTCTGATCGCTCTGCCGATGCTCCACTCAAGCGCAGTGTGCCACTCAAGCGCGCTGAAAAGGGTGTGTGGTCTGTCTCGCTGCCTTCTGATATGCGTGATACGGCGTATGACTACACTCTCACGTTCCCGGATGGCACATCGCACCACTCGCCGGATCCGTATGCGCGCGCAGCTGTTATCAACGGTCATCGTTCTGTTGTGCTCGCTCCTGAGGAGACGGCTATCAGTGATTTTCGCCGTCTTCCGCCATTTTCAAGTTTGGCAACGGATGCGCGTATCGCTGAAATCAGTATTCGTGATACGACGATGTCTCCATCGAGCGGCGTCACACCATCCTTGCGTGGGAAGTATCTTGGTCTCATCCAAAAGGGCACGCACACGCCATCGGGGAAACCGACGGCACTTGACTACATGGTCAACCTCGGCATCACGCATGTGCAGATCATGCCGTTTTATGATTTCCAGAGCGTTGACGAGTCTGCTCCTGCTTCGGATGGCAATTACAACTGGGGATACGATCCGCTCAATTACAACGTTCCGGAGGGATCATTCTGCACAGATCCGACTGATCCAGCTGTGCGCATCCGCGAGTGCAAGCAGATGATTCGTGGTCTACACGATGCCGGTTTGCGCGTGGTTATGGATGTCGTCTTCAATCACGTGTACTCGCTCGAGAGTTCTCCACTTGCCTTGACTGTCCCGGGTTACTACTTCCGCTACAAAGATGGAAAGCTCACATCCCATTCGTTCTGCGGCAATGATGTGGCGTCTGAGCGTGCGATGGCTCGCAAATACATTGTCGATTCTATCGATTATTGGACGCGAGAATTCAAGCTCGACGGATTCCGCTTTGACATCATGGGTCTTATTGACAACACGACGATGAATGCAGTGCGTCAGCGTCTTGACCAGATCGATCCGACGATGCTGTGTTATGGCGAAGGCTGGGATATGCACGCAGATTTGCCGGATGATGAGATGACGATTCAGACGCAGGCATATCGCGTCGATAACCAGGAAGGCAGGGGAGATCGGTCTGGTTCGACGATCGGCTTCTTCAACGATTCTCTCCGTGATTCGCTCAAGGGAACGTCATGGGACGGCGATATTGCAGGACGAGGGTTCGTCTCTGGCGCACCTGACTGCGAAAAGATTATCGCGTACAACATTTTGGGAGCGCAGCCGACAGAGGATAAGGACATTACGAGCTCTTTCGACCAGGACAAGTCAAAGCGGTATGCCGATGCGTCACAGGTTCAGCAATATGCCGAGATTCACGACGGTATGACACTGTTTGACAAGATTGCTCTGTCGCTCGGGTATGGCGTTGGATCTGATGGGAAACCGGCGGCCGGGAAGGCCTCCGTTCGTCACCTGTCAGGTACGGAGCTGACGCGCGTCGATCGGATGGCACGGTTGGCGGATGCTGCGGTCATTTTGGCGCAAGGTGTCCCAGAAATTCAGCTCGGCCAGGAATTCTTGCGTTCGAAGGGCGGTAATGGCAATAGCTATAAGAGCGGAGATAGCGTCAATGCTCTTGACTGGTCGAGCCTCGATAATCCGGTGAAAGCCGGGAGTGCTGCTTTTGTGCGCGGATTATTCTGCTTGCGCTCGCACATTCCTGCGTTCCGCTACTCGTCATTCAAGAGCATCAATAAGCACTCGACTGTATTGAAGATGAGTGATCACGTGGTGGCATGGACTGTTTCTGATGCTGAAGCGTCGTTTGTCGTCGTTCTGAATGCGGCTGAGCAGTCGCAGAAGATCACTGGTTTGCAGGACGGCGTGTACAGCGTGCTCGTCAAAGATAGTCACGTTGATCCGGCGATCCTGGGTGGCCAGAACGGTTCGATCGACACGTGGATTCCGAATCTTGCTATGCCGATCGTCGTGCGAGGGTCACTGACTGTGCCGGCACTGTCTGTCACCGTGTTGGCAGGTTCGCAGTTCGCGTCCGCTCTCAAATAAAGGCCAACGAGATCGTGACTCACCAGCAGCTTTCAGGGCAGGAAACCGAGTCGAGTTCTTCTGCGCGGTCTTCAGCACGGTCAGCCTCGCTCGATCCGCAGTTGTCACAGCGGCCGGAAGCGCGACGGGCAGCGCATCAGCTTGTGGCGAGTGCGCAGAAGAGTCATCAGCCTCTCAGTGCAGTTGAATCGGTGCAGACGCCAAGTCATCAACTTTCCCTTGCCGATCAGGAAAAGAGTCGTCGTCGGCCTTTTGCGTTCGGTCGATTCATTGCCGTGTGCATTGTGCTGATGATTGGCGTCATCCTCCCGTTTGCGCTTGGTCGTTCACTCGGGCTCGGGCATACGCGTGCCGTCAGTGCAGTAATGGCACGCTTTGATCCGCGTGGATGGGCGCTGATTTCGTGGGCGACGATCGTCATGCTCTTGACGTGCCTGGGGAAGGCGATCGGTGCAGTCGGCCATCATGCGCAAATGGTCGCATGGCTGTGGGGAGCGTATGTCGCATTTCTCGTCGAGCAATTTCTCGGCGGACTGTCCATGCTGAAATGGAATTTTTGGTATTCGACTCACGTCGTGTACGGGCGCGCAGATATATATGCGAATGCGATCAATCTGGGCATTCTCGGAGCTTTTATTGCATCGCTCGTCTTCGTGCTCGTGTTCATCATTATTCTCATTGCCGTTAAACCGGAGTCACGGCTCAATGCACTGACACGTCAACCGGCTAATCTGCTGATCTTTCTGGTGATCGAAGTTATTGGCCTGATCGTCGTTCTTTTTGGTGGAATGATCACACTCGTGGCATAGCACGTTTTGTCGTCAGAACGTGGGAAGCTGATCTTGGCGTGAATCGCCCGCGGAGAGAGAGCGCCCTGCCATTGTGGCAGCCGCACCGCGCAGCAAGTTAACAAGGAGGAGCTATGGCTCTCAGCAGCGAAGTGAAAAAGTCGATTGTTCAGAAGTACGCAACTCATGAGGGCGATACCGGCTCCCCTGAAGTCCAGGTCGCGCTCCTGTCTCAGCGGATCAATGATCTGACTGAGCACATGAAGGCTAACAAGCATGATTACCACTCTCAGCGTGGTCTTCTGCTCATGATTGGTAAGCGTCGTCGTCTGCTCAAGTACCTGCAGAAGGAAGACATCGCGCGTTACCGTCAGCTCATCAAGAGCCTCGGCCTGCGTCACTGAGTATTTCAGCCCGGACATGTTATGTGTCTGGGCCTTTTTATCATTCTGAGCGGCTAGATGGGGAAGCACACTGGTGTTGAAGGCCGCTCTTGTGAGGAAAAGGAGGAACCCGTGGAGGGTCCCGATATTACTGCGGTTGAAGCAGTTATTGATAATGGGAAATTTGGAAAACGCACACTGCGCTTTGAGACAGGTCGTCTCGCACAGCAAGCAGATGGAGCCGTCGCCGCATATTTGGACGGGGATTCAATGGTTCTGTCCACCACCGTCGCTGGTCACGCACCGAAGGAAAATTACGATTTCTTCCCGCTGACGGTTGATGTGCAGGAAAAGATGTATGCAGCCGGTCGCATTCCGGGTTCGTTCTTCCGTCGTGAAGGTCGTCCGTCCACTGATGCGATCTTGGCGTGCCGTCTGATCGATCGTCCGCTGCGTCCGTTGTTCCCGCATACGCTGCGCAATGAAGTGCAGATCATTGATACGGTTTTGGCAATCGATCCTGATGATTCGTACGACATGATCGCCATGAACGCAGCTTCTGCATCGACGACGATCTCTGGCATTCCATTCGAAGGTCCTGTCGCTGGCGTTCGTCTCGCTCTCATTGACGGTCAGTGGGTCGCATTCCCACGCTGGTCTGAACGTGAAAAGGCGACGTTTGAGCTTGTCGTCGCTGGCCGCATCACGAAGAACAACGATGTCGCTATCGCTATGATCGAGGCAGGCGCGGGCAAGAACGCGTGGAACCTGATCTATCACGGCAATGGCACGAAGCCGGATGAGAAAGTCGTCGCACAAGGAATCGAAGCGTCGAAGAAGTTCATCCGCACTATTTGCGAGACGATTTCGGATCTCAAGAAGAAGGCTGCGAAGCCAACCAAGGAGTTCCAGCTCTTCCCGGAGTACACGGATGAGTTCTACAAGCGCGTCGTTGAGTTGGCACAAAAGGATCTGGAGTCTGCGCTCCTCATCCCGGCCAAGATCGAGCGCCAGGAGAAGATCCGCGAGATCCATGAAAAGGTTGCCGATCAGCTCGCTTCCGAATTCCCAGATATGGATGACACCGAGAAGGATCGTGAGCTTGGCAATGCGTTCAAGGCACTGCAGCGTTCGATCGTTCGTTCGCGTGTCTTGGAGAAGGATCAGCGTATTGACGGTCGCGGTCTGAAAGATATCCGCACATTGTCTGCTGAGGTGGACGTGGTTCCACGCGTTCACGGTTCTGCACTGTTCCAGCGCGGTGAAACGCAGATTATGGGTATCACTACGCTAGGCATGCTCAAGATGAGTCAGCAGATGGATGCACTGTCTGGTCCAGATACACTGCGCTACATGCATCAGTACAATATGCCTCCATTCTCGACGGGTGAGACGGGTCGTGTCGGCTCTCCGAAGCGCCGTGAAGTTGGCCACGGCAATCTCGCTCAGCGCGCACTCGTCCCGGTTCTGCCGGATGAGAAGGAGTTCCCGTACGCAATCCGTCAGGTTTCCGAGGCGATCGGTTCCAACGGTTCAACGTCTATGGGCTCGGTGTGCGCATCCACGCTGTCTCTGCTCGACGCCGGTGTGCCGCTGAAGGCACCAGTTGCCGGTATCTCCATGGGCTTGATGAGTGGGGAAGTCAAAGGCAAGAAAGTCTGGAAGATCCTCACTGATATTCAGGCAGCTGAAGATGCATTCGGCGATATGGACTTCAAGGTTGCTGGCACATCTGACTTCATCACCGCACTCCAGCTCGATACGAAGCTCGATGGCATCCCAGCTAACATTCTCGACGCTGCACTCAAGCAGGCACGCGATGCTCGCATGACGATTCTCGATATCATCAACGAGTGCATCGATGGCCCAGCCGAGATGAGCCCAACTGCTCCTCGCATCATGACGCTGCACATTCCTTCTGACAAGATCGGTGAAGTGATCGGTCCGAAGGGCAAGAACATCAACCAGATTCAGGAAGACACTGGCGCCGAGGTCACTCTCGAGGATGATGGAACTGTGTACATCGCTGCTAATGACGGCGAAGCTGCACAGAAGGCGAGCGATACGATCAGCCAGATCGTGCATCCGCACGTTCCAAAGGTGGGCGATCGCATCAACGGCACTGTTGTCAAGACCACATCATTCGGTGCGTTTGTCAATCTGAGCCCGGGCACTGACGGACTGTTGCATATCTCGCAAATCCGCAATTTGCACGGTGGCGAGCGTATTGATCGCGTCGAAGATGTCCTCAAGGAAGGCGATACCGTCGAGGTCGTCGTTCAGGGCATCGACGATCGCGGCAAGATCTCGCTGGCAATCCCAGGTTTCGAAGAGACAGACGATCAGCCGGATCGTCGTCCAGCGCGCAGCGATCGGCGTTCTGATCGTTCTGAGCGTCGTCCCCGCCGTCGTTTTGCTCATCATGATCGCGTCGCAGAAGACGAGACTGGTGACGAGGATGAAGTCCACGCTGAGGAAGCGCCAGAAGAGGAAGACGAACGCCCGGTTCGCGCCCGTCGTCCGCGTCGCTATGCTCGTTCTCGTCACTTTGATCGCTACGATCGCGAGGATGACGGTCGCGCCCGTCGTCGCCGTCCATCACGTCGTTTCGAACGCGGTGATCGTTCAGATGTGACGGATGATGATCGTGAGGATCGTTCTGAGCGCCGGTCTCGTTATGATCGCTCTGATCGTTCTGATCACGCACGTGCACCGCGTCGTTCTTCTCGTCGTTTCGGCAGGGATCAGCAGTTCACTACTGATGATGACGCATATCGCGAATACCACGAGGATCGCGTCGAGCGGGCATCTCGTCCGCGTCGTCGTATCGTTCGCCGTGGATATGACGAAAACTGAGCGATGAGCGTGCTTTCACGCACATCTGTGTGAATGCAAGGGGCAGTTTTGGCAGGAAGCCGAGCTGCCCCTTTTTCTATTTCTGGATTCGTTGTCTCAGGAAACAGTGAAACTATTCACAAAGGTAGGGGAGACGAAGAAGAGGATTGTCATGGTCGTTATGCGTCACATTGGTTCATTTCCTGTTTCTGCTGTCGGTTTAGGCTGCATGCCGTTGTCAATCGAAAACAATCGTGGTGTCGCACAAGGAATTCGCACTATCCATGCGGCCCTCGATGCCGGGTGCCGTTTGCTCGATACGGCGTGGTCATATTACGAGTCAGGTAAAGAACCGGAAGCAAATGAACGGCTGATCCGTCAGGCACTCTCAACGTGGAAAGGACCGCGCCGGGAGGTGCTTGTGGCGACGAAAGTCGGTCACTATCGCAATTTCACGGACGGAAAACCAACGTGGGCTGTCGACGGGCGTCCGGAAACGCTTATTCGAGAGGCAAAACAGTCTGCGTTAGCGCTCGGAGTAGATACGATCGACCTCCTGTATTTCCATCGTCCGGATCCATCTGTCCCGTATGACGAGTCGGTCGGCGCACTGAAAGAGCTCGTTGATCAGGGCGTAGCCCGTATGGCCGGTGTGTCGAATGCGAGTGTGGAGCAGATTCATCAGGCACAAGGAATTCTCGGTTCACATCTCGTTGCTGTACAAAATGAGTATTCGCCGGTTCACCGCAGCACGCAGGACACGCTCTTGGAGTGCGAAAAGTTAGGACTGGCATTCGTCTGCTACAGCCCGCTCGGCGGATACCGTCGTCCTGTCGATCAGTCCAAATTCGATGTGTTCAAGAAAGTTGCGCAGACGCATGGTGTCAGCTATCAGCGCATTGAGCTCGCGTGGGAGCTGGCACAAGGATCACATGTGATCACGATTCCGGGTGCCCATCGACCGGAGACAATCCTCGATTCACTCAAGGCATCCGACATTACTCTCAGCGCAGATGAATTGACGGAGCTGAACCGTGGTTGAGGAATCTGATCAGTGGGGTATTTTCCACGCCACTGTCCCGTCCCATTTTCCAGCTCGAATTCTCTATACTTCAGCATTTTCGCCAGTTGATGGTCGTGATTTCAACTTCAGCTCGGTGACGGCGGACCGTATGGGCCAGGGGAGCGCGGGTCAGGAACGTGTGAAGAGCAATGAGTGGGCGCTCACGCACATTCTCGGACGGCCGGTCGTCCGCATTCATCAAGTGCATTCGAATCGCGTTGTCGATCTTGACCGCGAATTGGCTGGGATTCCCGAACAAGAAAATTCCTCGGAGGATAGTGCGACTGCTGTAAACGCGACTGCTGCAAATGCGACTGCGTGGTCACAAGTACTGACGCGTCTCAGTCAGCGCGAAGCTGATGCAATGGTCACGACACGGACTGATTGTGCGCTCGCGATTTTGACGGGGGACTGCACGCCCGTGCTCTGCGTTGATCCACAGGCGAAAGTATTTGGAGCAGCTCACGCAGGACGTCGAGGAGTGGAGAATGGAGTTGTCCCTCATCTGCTAGACGCGATGCAACATCACGGCGCTCACGCTGGTGATATCCATATTTGGATCGGCCCACACATCTGTGGAAGGTGCTATGAGACTGGTGAGCAGATTGCTGATGCGTTTGATCAGCAATTTACCGGTTGCGCAACACACACGCGTTTTGGCGGACTGGGCGTTGATATGCAGCGTGCACTCATCAGTGAGATGACGCATGCTGGCATTGATCGCTCACACATTCACGATTCTGATCCTGCAATTACTCGGCAAACGCGTGAAGAAGCACCACGTCTCCACGCAGCAATCGATCCTCAGCTCGCGGGTCAGGTCGGTCATCCGTCCGACTCACATTTCAATGCATTGTGCACTCTCGAGAATCCACTGCTGTATTCATACAGACGTTGGACGCTCACGCATCAGCCACAGAGCGACGGGAGATTTCTGAATATTCTTGTCCCTCTGTCAGCGTGATTGCGTTCGAGTTGTTGCGTTTCACTTCTGCGCAGCGCCGGTCGGATGTGCTGAAGGTTTGTGAGTTGCTGTCGGGGGAACGAGCGGCTGATACTGCGACGACTGCACATAGAATAAAGTCGTTTGCGCAATGAGCTGTTCTCCGGCAGCTGTCATTTGCGACTGGGTGAGTCCGACATTCATCCGTGTCGGATCATTCGAATTGTTTTCGTGAGAGTTGTTCTTCGCAGAATTGTCTGTTTCAGCGTACGTTGATCGATAATTGGGCAAAGCCATCAAACCACCGAGAACGTGCAAAGAGCGATGGGATGCGCACCAGTCCATGAGCTGATAAAACAGCGCATTGCACACAAACGTTCCGTTATCAGACGCTAATGACGCGGGGACGTGGTGTGAGGCGAATGCGTTGAGAATACGACCGAGTGGTAAACGCGTCCAATACGCAGACGGGCCACCATTCCGTACTGGCTGTGGAAGAGGCTGAGCTCCATCGTCATCTGGATGTGATGCTTCGATCCGATTGCGTGCACATCGCTCAAGATTGACTCCATGGGCACCGCGATGTCGGCCGAGAATCACGACCATCGCCGGCCGCTTCTCCTCAATTTGCTGACGCAACGTCGGCCATGCGCGAGCAAAACTCAATGGCACGATAACCGGGATGATATTCACGTCCTCATGCGTGTCGGCGCGTAGCTTCTGAACTGTTTCTTCGCTTGCTAACGCATGCGCAGTCCGTCCAGTCGGATTAGCTCCGCCAGAATCAGGAAATCCAGAAACGAGAACGGTGTATTCAGTCATATTTCCTAGTGTATGTTTTCACTCTACCGCCCATCTGATGGACGTGATAAAAAAGATTACTGAACAATGCAATTGACATGCCTGGCTGGGTTGTGAAGCATGGTTCTCGAGCGGAGGTTTCAATGCCACAGTCTTTTCCCGTTGTTTTGCGCGGATATGACAAAGACAGAGTTGATCGGGCTGTTGCTGATTATGAAGAATCTGCACGCTTAATGCGCGAACAGATCAAGTCATATGATCAGCGCATTTTGACTCTGGAAGCGGAGTTGCAGAAAGTCAAGAGTCAAAAGGCAACGCCGTCAAAGGATTCGTTTGCGTCACTCGGTGCGAATGCTCAGCAGCTGTTGGCATCCGCCGAACAAACGAGTAGTGAGCTGCTATCCCGTGCAAAGTCAGATGCAGCTACGATTCGCCATAATGCGCAAGCGCAGGCGCAGACGACGGTCAACGATGCGAAGAATCAGGCGCAGCGCATCCTGGAGACCGCTCATCAGCAGAAGCAGAGCATCGTGTCGCAAGCTACCGATCAGGCCAATACGATCACGTCGACTGCACAGAGCAAAGCGCATCAGTTGGAGCTTTCATCTCAGAAGGCCGCTAATGAGCAGCGTGAGTCGTTGAAGCTTGAGTTGGCGAATATGCGTGAAGAGGCGACGAAGAAGCTCGAGGCAATGAAGAGCCAGCAAGAAAGTGAAATTGCCGCACAGCGCGCTAATGCAAGTAAAGAGATTGCCGCACAGCGTCGTCAGGCAGATCAAGATATCGCCAGCCGTAAGTCTGAGGCAAATGACCAGATTCAGAAGGCTTTGGACGATGCGAATGCGAAGCTCTCTCACGCTCGCGAACAAGTCAGCAAGATGATTTCTGAAGCCCAGCGCAAAGCAGGGGAGATTACGGACGCAGCGCACTCACAGGCAGCGCAGATTCTAGATGCAGCGAACGTTCAGCGCGCTGATACGCTGTCGAAAGCTGCGAGCGAGTACGAGAACGTGCGTAACCAGATCACCGCTCAGCAGACTGAGGCGACGAAGAAGGTCAATCAGCTGCTGGCAGATCTGAAAGCGCGTCGTGAGAAGAATGATCAGGATACCAGGGCTCTTCTCGCACAGGCTCAGAAGACGCGTGACGATGCAAATGCGTATGCCGATGCGCAACGCAAGAAGGCCGATGAGCAAGCGCATCAGTTGATTACTGCAGCTCAGCAGAAGGCAGCTCACCAGATTGATGAGCAACGTGCTGCGGCCAGCAAGGAAATCGACGCCCTCAACGCTCGTATTAAGGAACTCCAGACGCGTGAGGCATCTATTACTGCACGTGTCACCGAGTTGCGGACGATGTTCTCGCAAGCATTTGCTGGGTTCGGTCCCGCTCCAGCACCGGTGCCAGCGCCACAGCCGCAATCGCAAATCACAGCGGGGGCGAATGGACAGGCTGATCAGAAAGACGAGCACTCTGCCAACCAGTCAGGTCACTCTTCTGATGGTTCCTCCGATGATGCAATTGATGTTCAGGCACAGCCGGTAGACAGTTCTGACCAGGGAAGCGAAACCGATCAGAACCAGCACACACCAGCTCAACGGGCTAACTGAATATTCACCAGCAATCAGCACGACCATCACGATTACAGTGAATCGTCGTCATGAAAGGATATAGAATGAGCTCTTCTGAAAATGAGAATCTGAAGCCACTTGATGCAGCAACGCTCAAGGAAATGACGAATCGCTTCGAATCCAATCCGCAACGTCGTCTGGCACTCAACGCAGTGACAAATATGGGTATTGATGCCGCTGCGCACAATTACGATCGGTCGCGTCTGCTGCAACGGCGTTTTTCTGTGACCGTCAAGCAGGGCAAGGTGACGAATCAGAAGCGTTCCGGCCGTTGCTGGCTCTTTAGCTCGCTCAATGTTGCTCGATTCATCGCCAAGCGCGAAATGGGAATCTCACAGCAGGATTTCGAATTCAGCCAAAGCTATGCCATGTATTACGACAAGCTCGAACGTGCGAACTACTTCTTGCGCGATATGGCCGATATCATTCGTTCCGGCGAATCCATCGATTCTCGTCTCGTGCAGTATCAGCTCGAAACTGTCATGGGTGACGGTGGTCAGTGGACGATGGCACTGAACGTATACAAGAAGTACGGTGTGGTTCCGAAGGATTTCTTCCCGGAGACGATTAGCTCTGAGAATTCCTCGGCACTTGATACGCAGCTCCGTCATGTCATGCACGCAGAAGTGTGCCGTCTCTTTGCCGCGCATGAGGCTGGCAACGATGCGCAGATGGAACAGATTATCGCCGAGGGAGTCGAGCGTGCACATGCCGTCTTGACGGTCTGCCTGGGTGAGCCGCCGACGTCCTTCGATTGGGAGTACACGGACGATCAAGGCGTCTTCCACCGCGTTGGCACGATCACACCAGTGGAGTTCTGGAAGAAGTTTGTCGGACCGGCTCATCTGGAAGATTATGTGTGCCTCGTCAATGACCCACGTCAAGAGCATCCGCGCGGTCATAAGATTGCAATCGAGCACCTTGGCAACGTCGCAGGCGGCGACCCAACCGAGTACCTCAACGTCGATATTTCTGTGATGAAGGATTGCGCTCGCCGCATTTTGAGCGAAAAGAAGATTCCAGTGTGGTTCGGTGCTGACTGCGGTCCGTTCATGGATCGGAAGACTGGCGCATGGGCAACTGATCTGTTCGATTATCCGTCCCTCTTCGGCTTTGACAATGGTCTGAACAAGGAACAGCGCGTTCGTTTCGGCGATTCAGCTATGAATCATGCAATGGCATTCGTCGGTGTCGATGTCGCTGACGATGGCACGACGACTCGCCGGTGGCGTGTTGAGAATTCGTGGGGCGAAGACATCGCCGACAAGGGCTACTTCTGCATGGACGATCCATGGTTTGACCAGTACGTCTTCGAAGTCGCCGTTCCAAAGTCCCTTCTGCCAGCTGATCTCATCGCCGGTCTTTCCCAGCCAGCAATCAAGCTGCCGGCATGGGATCCAATGGGCGCTTTGGCGTGAGCGGAAAGAAGGAGTGAATGGCTCAGTCTGACCCTTCTGCTCAGCTGCCAACCATTGTCGTGATCGGTGCGATGGATGAGGAGATCACACTCCTCGCATCGCATTTGACGGGTGTGACACGTGGGAAACACGCCGGTCTGAACGTCACCGTTGGTCGGTTTGAGACAAATCGTGGCAAGCGCGTGCGCATTGCGGCAACCGTCACCGGAATGGGGACCGTTGCCGCCGGTGCTGCCACCCAATATATGATTACCACGTTTTCGCCGACAGCAGTGATCTTCTCTGGTATCGCAGGGAACCTGACTTCGACACTCGACATCAACGACGTCGTCATCGGTGGTACGCTGCGCTATCTTGATTCGGATATGCGGCTCATCAGTCAAGCTCCGCCACAGCTGAACGAATATCACTCTGATCCGAATCTCGTCCGCATGGCTGAGCAAGCGCTCGACGAAAAGTCTGTTCGGTACAAAGTCGGCGTGATTGCGACCGGTAATTACTTTGTTGATTCCGCTGCGAAACGCGATGAAGTTCGACAGCAAACTGGTGCAGATGCTGTTGAGATGGAAGGTGCTGCGATCGGGCAGATTTCGGCAAAGAACCGTGTGCCATTCCTCGTCATTCGTGCACTATCGGATAACACGACGACGAAGTATGAGTCGTTCCGTCACTTCGATATCTCAACATATGCGGACACGGCTTCTGCACTCGTGCTAGCGATTATTCAGCGCATGTAAACGCCAGAGTATGTAAATCTACAGGCAGGGCAGAGCTTCATCGTTTTGTCCTGCCTGTTTGTATTATTAAAGATGAAAACCAAAGACCGTTGGTCGGGGTTACCCGTTAATTTTCATACAGCCAGCGCAGGGTCAGATTGATAGATTGCCACAGTGTGTGGTGGTTGTTGCTCTGCCTTGCTGGCAGGGCTTTTTTTATGCCCTGGATTGGCTAGAGAGAAACAGCGGTAGGAAGGAACGCCATGGATAAGTCAGAGAAGGAGGCGGCAGTCAAGGCCCTGACTCAAAAGTTCAAGGATTCTGATGCCGTTGTCCTGACTGAGTATCGTGGTTTGAGCGTGGCGCAGGTCACTGAACTGCGTCAAAAGCTGGGCCAGGATGCTTCCTATACCGTGGCGAAGAACACGCTGGCACGTATCGCTGCGAAGGAAGCAGGTGTTGAAGGTCTTGATCCAGAGATCAAGGGACCGTCTGCACTCGTCTTCATTTCTGGCGATTACGTTGCAGGAGCTAAGACTCTTCGTGACTTCGCTACCAAGAACAAGCAGCTCATTGTCAAGGGCGGCTATGTCGATGGCTCTGTCCTGAAGGCCGATGACGTCAAGCGTCTCGCCGATATGCAGACTCGTGAGGGTGCGCTTTCCGAGTTTGCTGGGGACATCAAGTCTGCCATCGCATCCGCGATTCGCATTGCTATGCAGGTGCCGACCAAGGCTGTCCGCACAGTGGATGCACTCGCGAAGAAGCAAGAGAAGGCAGCGTAACAGTCGGTATCGTATTCACGATGTCGATGCGCGTGATCTTCGCTGGATAAATTTATATAAAGTTTGTGTGGTTCGGTTCCTCCGAGCCGCGTAGTGAAAGGATGCCATTATGGCAGATAAGCTCTCTCAGGACGAGCTGCTTGATCAGTTCAAGAACATGACTCTCGTTGAGCTCAACGATTTCGTCAAGGCTTTCGAGAAGGAATTTGACGTCAAGGCTTCTGCTCCAGTTGCTGTTGCAGCTGCAGCTCCAGCAGCCGGTGCCGGTGCAGGCGCAGGTGCTGAGGAAAAGGCAAATTATGATGTCGTTCTGACTGCCGTCGGTGACAAGAAGATTCAGGTCATCAAGGCTGTTCGTGACATCACCAAGAAGGGTCTTGCTGATTCCAAGGCTCTGACCGATAAGGTTCCTTCCACCATTCTCAAGGGTGCTGCGACCGACGATGCCAAGAAGGCTCAGAAGGCTCTGCAGGACGCAGGTGCAACTGTCGAACTCAAGTGAGTTTGACCGAGTGAACCGGTTCTTGAACATAGAAGAGTAGTCTGGTGACTGCTCAGGGCGGCATGCTTTGCGCATGTCGCCTTTTTTGATGAAGATAGAAGAAATGAATGGAGGCAGAATGTCCACGGCTCATCTGGTCCGTCACGGATGGATCATCACTGTCATTTCAACGGGCAGACAGTATCGATTTATGCCTGGAGATGCGGTCATCATGGGGCGCACGCCGTTACGTCCAGCCGCGCTGCCTCATGAGAATGCGAAGCGTCTCGATATCGATGACTCTGGGCGCTCGATGTCAAAACGGCATCTCAAGTTGATGATCGATCATGACGGTGAGGGAGTCATCGAAGATCTCGGCTCAACGAACGGGACGTATGTCGTTCGGTCTGATGGGCGATTGGTGCGAATTCCGGCGCACAAGCGGCTCAAAGTCGATGAGCAGACCGTTCGGCTTCAGTTAGGCGAAGTGGGAATTCGGCTGTCTCGTTTTTCGTTGCCAGTCACAGGTGCACTCGCACCGCAATCGCAAGAGAATCCCACGATTGTGGACAACTCAGACGCCGATCGTGCGGATTATGACCCGGTTCATGGTCGCAAAATGAATGTCGATCAAATTCTCGATATCCGCGCAGGCGAGCCAACAGAAGCTGTCGATGTCCGGCGTGTACGGCAATCCGTTCGAGCTGCACGGCGTAACGGAACGACAGGTTTAGGGCGTTTTGATCCGTCTGCTCCAGCTGGTGCGACCGGTTTTGAGCCAGGGTCGATCTTTGATCGCATTACGCGCGGCCAGTTGCAACGCGACGAACCGGTCGTCACGATCGAGGGCATGACGTCGGAAGAAGCAAAAAGCACGGCTGACCATAACAAGCAGTTTGCGATGGCACGCCATCACGAGTTTTTGCCGTTCTTGGCCGTCAATCCGTATTTGTACAAGGAATTGTATGCGTGGCTGGAAGCGATCGGGGATCCGGATATTTCGGCTGCTTTGAGTACGAATCCAGGTTTTAAGGCGTACAAGAAGGGGTCCTCCAATGCCTAAACAAGTTGACGAGACGATGGAATCGTGGATTGACGCTGATATAGCTCATACCCCTGTTGATCCGTTAGCTGATGCGACTGCGCTCCAGGAAGAACTTGATGTGACAGCTTCAACGCCGTCAGGGAAAGCGCGACTGCTGTCGCACGGGAAATGCCGGCTGAACGAACTGTTCTCAGATCCTGCTGAACTCACTGCTGCTGAGCGCAATATTCGTGCGGTTTTGCGCCAAAAGTACGCACTGGCGAACGAGTATGGTTTTGCGGATCTCAACCTTGTCTCAGGGATCGCGCGGTGGCCAGCTGCACGTGTTTCTCACGATTCCCAGACTGCAATAACACGGAATCTTCCTGTCCTTCTGTACCCGATCAGCGTGGAGCCGGGAACGGACGGATCTTTGCGAGATGCTGTGTTAACGAGTCGCGCTCGGTGCGTGCTGAACCCGCAGCTCGTAGCAGCACTGAAGCGAGATGGGATCGTCATTGATCCGGCGTCACTGGTCAACGCGAGCAAATATGTCAACGGCATCGTCGACTCCCAAGTGGTAGCGGATCGACTAGTGGCAGCGGCGTCACACGTCATTCCGCAATTTGAGATCATCCCACGACTCATTGTTGCGTGCTGGAATAATCCAGCGTGCGGGGTTGCTCATCGGGCGCAGCACACACTGTCTCTCATGAAGCGCACAGGGCAGACAGGAATTGTCGGTATTGATGCGATGGCCGGTAATGCTGACGCTCAGGCGATGCTCAAACGGATTGCGTCGATTAATGCTACCCGCGACGGAAATGCTAGCACAGCGCACCACGACGATGAGGACGAAAGCCCACATCATGAGTTTGAAGTAGGCGATGTCTCAAATCAGACGCGTCGAGCAGC
Organism: uncultured Aeriscardovia sp.; assembly: GCA_903789525.1. Classification (GTDB taxonomy): domain Bacteria; phylum Actinomycetota; class Actinomycetes; order Actinomycetales; family Bifidobacteriaceae; genus Aeriscardovia. Next base: position 663,962 of record CAIFER010000001.1, on the reverse strand, counting down.
ACACATGGCAGGTGCAGGTCAGTCGCTCTTTCTCGACACGCCATCGAACGCTGATTCAGCACGTCAAGCGCTCGCAATTGCGACGAGATTGGCAGCGCAAGGGCGATTTGTGGTGTATTCACCGGTCGTGCGAGCACAAAAGACAGCTTTTCTTCACGCTGCAGCACACGAAGGCGTCACCGATCTGGTCATGGATGCATCTGATCCAAATTACGCGCAGGCCATTGACGCGAGCTTGAAGTCTGCGGTGAGTTCCCATCAGGAAGACCATCAAGCGATTGAGCACTTTAATCAATGTGCCGATCAGCTCGTCGGCGTTCGCTCTCGCATTCATCATTATTTCGGATCGCTTCATGAACCGATCAAGCCGTGGGGCGTTTCTGTATATGAGGTCATCGAGAATCTTGCCCGTGTTTCCGCCTTGCCAACGCATCCGGTTAACCGTGTTCGTCTTTCACAGCACACCGTTTTAGCGCTCAAAGGACACTTGAAAGAGTATGGCCAGTCCATGGTTCGGCTTGGGCAGGTTGGCGAATATGCGCTCGGGCCAAATGATACGGCCTGGTATCATGCGTCGCTGTATTCGCAGCATGAAGCGCGGCAAGCCATCGATCGCGTCTACAGGGTACTGGATCAGACTCTTCCAGCGATTCGCCAGCAAATCGATCGAACAGTGAGCACGTGTGGATTTGTCATTCCGCAAAAGGTGACGCAATGGGGACAGCAAATTTCTGTTCTCCAAAGTTTGCGCAACGTGCTCGATGTATTCCAGCCAGCGATCTTTGAGCGTGATCTCACACTACTGCTCGATGCCACGCTGAACCGCGAAGAGCGCAAGAAGCGCAATATCCAGATGAGTATGGGGGAGCGGCATCGAGCGATTAAGGAAGCTCGTCGTCTGCTGCGCCCGGGTCGGCGTGTCAAGAATTTACATGCTGCACTCGAGATCGTACAACGTCAGGCTGAGCAATGGCGTACCGTTGTCCCACGAGGCGGATGGCCGGTTCTGCCTGATGGTATCGACGAAATGCTCGACACATTCGATTCGCTCACCTCAGATTTGACGGCGCTAGAAGTTGTGCTGTCGTCGACGCCGCGCGGTGCAGGCTTCTCTGAGATGACGTTCGTTGATCTGGATGCGCGGTTGCGTCTGCTGTATCAAGATCGGGATTCGCTCAAGAACTTGCCAGAACGCGCCACTTTGGAACGTGATCTTGTCAAAGTTGGATTGGGTGATCTGCTGTCTGACCTTTCGTCGCGGCACATCGATCCAAAAGCTGCACCGGATGAACTCGCGCTCGCGTGGTGGTCGACGGTCTTCGAGCTTATCGTGCACTCGTCTGACATGATCGCCAATCAAGACGGGTCTGCGCTCGCAGATGCGGCACAAACGTTTGCGCGTGTCGACCGGGAGCACGTTGCGTCCATTGGACCGCTGCTGCTCGCTGAAATTCGCCATCGACTTTCAGATCTCTTGTATTCGCGCGTACAGGATGCCAATCAGTTGCATGCTCTGCTCGCCAGTCCACTTGTGCCATCGTGCGCCAAGCTGTATCACGACTATCCGGAGATACTGCGGTGCGCTAAGCCGATCATTGTCGTCACACCAGGCCAGCTGGCAACGGAATTCCCAATCTCACCGGTTCGTCATACAGCTGTTTCCGCGGCTGGCGTGAGTGCTGCTGGCAGGATCGAGACGTTTGCTGACGTGGTCATTATCGATGCATGCGCACATGCACCGTCAGCTCAAGTGTTGGCAGCACTCTCTGTTGCGAGGACGGCGGTTATTGAGGCAGATAGCTCTGTCGTGACGAGTCCAATCGTGCAGCGGGCAGCTCACACCTTCGCTCGCGTACGCGTTCCACGTCCGATCGTCAGCCCATCAGCTCAACTGGCTCGGTTCTGTCAGGAACACGGTCATGCGCTTTCTGTCTGCCCACAGCCGCGGAATCAGCAAGGATCTGTCTCCTGCGTATGGGTTGATGCGATCGGCATCCCGGTTCAGCAAAGTGGTGTCGTGGAGAGCACGTCTGCTGAAGTGAATGCTGTTCTTCGTTGTGCTCGTTCGTGGGCTGATCGGCATGTGTCTGCCCGTTCGCGTGCTGCTGCCTTGTCAAGACAGTCAGGACAGGCAGGACAGGATACTGCACAGAGAACCGCATCGCGGGGACAGGAAGCGTCAGCACATGCTCCTTCTGCGCAAGAGCACGCAGCAGAGCGTGGAACAGGATTCGACCCGGCGATCGCTCTGTCGACGAATGGACGGTATGGAGCAGTGACTATTGCGCCATCGCGTCATTCTGGTTCGCAGTCGATTCATACCTCGATTAGCAGGCTATCGACGTCGCAGTCGGCGCAAATGCGTTCTTCAGCTCATCAGCAACGGCCGAAGGTTGACGTACTTGTGTCTGCATCTGGTCGACCTCACGCGGCGGAGTCCGAGGAAAAGGATCAGGCGCTATCGCAACGCCGACTTGCGCACGGATTACATGCGCATCTGAGTATTGTGGCACTCAATGCGCACCATGCGGCGGCGATTCGGCGTGGTTTGGCACGAGCTGCTACGAAGGATCCAACGCTTCGTGCGGTGTGGGATGTCATCAGTGTTGCTCCGATCACCCAGTGCGCTGCGCTACCGGCGGGGGATGTCATCATCTCGACTGGATTCGCGAAGACGACGCATGGTATGTTGCTGCAGCAGTTCGGTGCGATTGAGCATGAAGGGGGAGATCGCCTGCTCATGCACGCGCTGGATCTTGCGGCTGGTGATTTGACGCTTGTGTGTGCGTTCCATTCGGGAGACATGCTGGATGAGCGCTTGACGCACAAGGGTTCTCAATTACTCAAGAGCGTGATCAGCTGGACAGAACAATGTGAAAATGCCGATCAAGAGCCTGCCATTGGGCATCCTGGACAGCACAATGTGTTGCTCGACGATATTGCACGGCGACTGCGGAAGCGGGGATATAGCGCAGAGACGCAGTACGGATTCGATCCTGCCCACCCTGTACACAAGGCCGAGAGTGATCACACGTCGCATAATACGTCAGAAAATCACTCGGTTCTCCTTCCTCTCGTAGTGGGCAAGCCGCACGAAGGCATGTCAGTGGCGGTGTACACAGATGATCGTGCCTTCATGTCTTTGCACTCAATGCGGTTGCGGCATCGGATTATTCCAGAGAGCCTTGAGAACTTGGGATGGAAAGTTGTCCAGCTCTGGTCAGTTGGCCTGTTTGTGGATCCAGATAGTCAGGTGGAGCGCATTATCGCAGCTCTTTCATCGGTTCACCATCAGCATCCGGTACAGGGACAGAAGCGAGCAACCACAAGACAAGCAACCACGCGGCGAGAGACCACAAGGTCAACGCAGCCGATACAGTCCGCGCATTCTACTCGCTCCGAACACGATGCACAGAGTGGGAAGAACACGGAAGATGTGAAGGATTCACAGGCGAACGTGCCAAACAAGACGAAGGATAAGCATCAATGAGCGATAACGTGCATCGTCCTTCCCGTCCCTCGTATGATCCTTCACGCCGTGTTCCACGTGGTCACAAACGCGTTGTGCGGAAGGGAACGGAGAAATTCGATTCCGATTTCTCTGATATTGTTGGTCACAGTGCAACGAAGCGCAAGCTCAATGAGGAGGCAGAGGATCGAGAGATCCTCCGGGAGATTCCACCTCATTGGAGCACGTTCTACGCCGAGAATGATCAGTTGCGTTGAGATTTCGTGTCGTTCAGGTGCGTGAGTTGTGCATTGATTTGCGTGAGGAGTTTGATCTGTTCACGTTCATAATCAGTGACAGTGTGTTCGGCTATGTGAGTGCTTTTGGTGGCACTAGTCTCGCTGCTGTTATCGCTATGGTCGGCGCTTGTTTTCGCTGATTCTTGCGCCTGTGATGTGTCCTGTGAGCTCTCTGAGTCCTCTCCGTTTTCTGTGTGCTCGTGAGATGATTTTGCTTGGTGAGAAGGAATTAGTTTAGAGAGAATCGGCGTCTTTTTGATGATCTTGGGCAAGCTGATCTTGGAGCCGAATTCGTAAAACTTGTTGAGCGGAATGATGATGCAGAAGTAAACGGCTGCGGCCACGAGAAGAAAATTGATGAGTGAATCGAGAATCGCACCGAAAGACACTGTTGCACCGTTGACGCTGAAGGAGAGGAGCCGGCTCATATCGGTTTTGCCAAACAGCATGGAAATAAGTGGGCTGATGAGGTTTTTGACAATCGACGTCACCACTGACGTGACTGCAGAGCCCATGACAACACCGACGGCCATATCGATCATGTTTCCGCGAGAGATGAATTCCCTGAATCCCTCGAACATTTTCTTTTTCCGATACTGATCGACGTGATCTTGCTGGGCAATGTTCATCATGACTCCTTCAGACAGAAATGGTTGACAGCTTCACACTCATCTCATTGTGCCACAGCGAAATATCCATCTTCAGCAGACTGTGACATCAAACGGTCAGCTTGTTGAGCAGAGACACTGACTTGCACGAGAGCGGTAGGGTGATCAGATGACGAGGAAGAAAATGACGAGGATGGAGGGGCAAGCGACCATATCGTCGCATCAATACCATTGCGTGGTTGACCAGTCTCAGATGATGGCTGTGCAGATCCCTCGTTGTCATCTGATTGGGTGCTGTCTGAGGAGTGGCGTGCAGGCAGCAGCATAACTTTCTGTCCGACGCGGAGAACGTCAGGAGATGTCACGAGCTGCACGGTGACGACAGTCTGGCCAGCGCTGAGAGGACGATCAGGTAGAAGAGCCCAGAGAGGAAAAAGAGATCCACGAGGGATTTTTGTTGCAACACGTCTGCCTTGTGCTTGCTGGATTGTTGCACACGTAAACGCTAATGGTGTTGGCGAATGCCCCACCGTGAGTTTGCTAGCAACCTCGGCATTCGTTGCATTTTGCGCTGTCACCTTTTCGCCGGCCGTAATATCACGCGTTGCAATGGCTACATGAGCATGTGGTGTCACAGTAAGACAGATACCGATCACCGCACACATCAGCACAAAGATAGTGATAAGAACCCAAGGCCGTGCTGCCGCCCGTTTCCGCTTCGCCGCTAACGTCATCCGTGCTCGCTGCGGGCTCATTCCGATTGCTCGCACGGCGGTGCTCTTCATGCGATGACGTGGTCCATGGTCGAATGCGCTCATCCCCAAATTCATGGTTACCAGTGTGAAGCACAGAAAGCATGACTGGTATGAAAAAAGCTCGCTGTGCACGGATGAATGCATGGCGAGCCGGAATCGCTGTTATTACGCCGATGAGACGCTGTAGCAGAAAGTGGATAACTGGGTGGCTGCTTTACTTGTGCGAAGAAGAGTGTGAGTGATCAGTGCGATAGAACCCGCTACCTTTAAACTCAATCGGGACTGCAGAAAAGATTTTCCGCAACGTCTTCTTTCCACACCGCGGGCAGACGGTCAGCGCAGCATCAGAGAAATCCTGCATTTTGGTGAAATCGTAACCGCAATTATTGCAACGATAATGATAAGTTGGCATAGCTTCCTTCCGCTTCTCAATCTGTGAACGAGGGACAAACTACCTCAAATAGTACTCGGAGCACTGAGCTGACTGAAAACTTAGCTGATGGGAAAGTGAAGGAATAATAGAAGTGTGAGACAATCTGCGCGTATTCGGGACGGCTTTTCATATCCGGTGACTCTTCGTCCTCGCTTTTCTTCTGAGCCTCTCGTCCTGTCTCCCTACACTGTCCATGACCGTCAAGAGTGGCAACAGTTGCGCGCTCGCAATGCACAATGGCTTCAACCGTGGGATTCGACGAGTCCTTTTCCTCTTCGCACAATCACATTTCGGCAGTGGGTCGCTGTCATGAAGAAGAATGCTCACCGAGGTACAGACGTGACGTGGGCACTGCGATATCGTGGTCAGCTCGTCGGCGATATTTCAATGGATGCAATCAACTACGGCGCGCTTCGCATGGGGATTGTCGGGTACTGGATTAGCCAGGATATGGCCGGTCACGGGTTGACGCCGCTCGCGCTCGCATGCGTCTGCGATTGGGCATTTTTTGATCAGTCTGGTCCACATTTGCATCGTGTTGAGGTCGACCTTCTCCCGTCGAATGAGAGATCACGACGAGTTGTGGAGAAAGTCGGATTTTCGTATGAGGGCGTTCGACGTGGGCTTATGAACGTGAATCATGCGTGGGAAGATCATGAGTGCTGGAGCATGTTGTCCAACGATGAAGCTGCGCGTTCAGGGTCTGTGGAGTGGTCATATGTTCATCGGCAGTCTCGTCTGAGTGAGCCCGTATCGTAAAAAACTATGGGAGTAAATGACTGGAGTAACTGTGGTTCGCTTGCATGGGCAGCCATTGTTTTCCTTGTCATTGTGGGTATACTTCCTGTTCTTTTCCGTCGCAAGCTCATTCAATCTCATGTTCGTCTTGCTCATCGCCGCACTTCGGTGTTTCGTGCGGTTAAACTAGGTGACAGGCAAGATGTACAAGCTGCGGCAAATCACAGCTCCACAATGGAGGACGCGAGAATGCGAGAGTCGGAAATGCTGTCTCCAGAAGAGATTACGAGGGTTCGGACACTCAGGAGAGCATCAATTCGTCGTCGCCGTATCATCGTCGGTGTCCTTTTTGCTGCGCTTGTCATAGTTCTTGTCTGTGCCGCTGCATTCCATTTCTCACCATGGTGGGCACTCATTCCAGCTGTGCTTTTAGTTCTCGTCCTTGCACTTGGTGCGCATGCGTCCGCAGTGGCTCGTGCGTGGGAACGAAAAGTGGCGACGCAATCTTTTCCCACACCACACGAATCTGACGCTACTGTCGTTGAGGGGTCAGACGTCTCGAAAGCCATCGATCAGCGCACAGAGAGTGTCACCGGCACAACTGACAAAGGCGAGACTGGGGAGCCAACACATGTGATCCCATTGCCGGAAGTTCGCCACATCTTGCAGCAGCAGGCTCAAGAAAAGAAAGCTGAACAGAGGCAGCACGCTCAAGATCAGGCGAAGAACAAGAAAGCGTCAGCATCCGAGCAAACTGTTCAGCCGACTGCGCAACCAGCTGATGCGAAAGCGAAGACAGAGAGTGCTTCCACTCATGGCCATGATGCCGATCACGCGTCTTCCTCCGCGAAAAAGGCGATTGCGAAAGCTTCCCAATCCGGAGATCAGGTAGATCAGTCGCATCAGTCTGCACAGTCATCGTCGCCCGACCTCATTTCGTTTTCCCTCGGCGCGAGTGATGTGACAGCAACGACAGCAACGACGAAAGCAACAGCATCGACTGTTCAGCACACGCATCGCCATGACGGACGTAGCACTCGGCAAACAGATAATCGCGCTGTCAAGCCGTCATCAGCAGTCCGTCGTCAGATTTTCAACGATGTCACTCCTAGTGCTACGACGCTCAGCCGTGTTGATGCCCCTCACAAGAGTGCTGATTCGCTGGGCGTGGACCTTGATGCCGTATTGGCACGTCGTCGCCAGCAGTAGCTCAACTCGGTGGAGTAAGTGCAGCGAGGGAAGAGTTGTGTTCGCTGTTAGCACTCTTCACCCGAGAGTGCTAAAACAGTGCTAACCTTTCGTATGGAACTTCACAGGTGTGCTGGTGATCGTCAGCCGCCGCGCGCTTGTCAGTCACCATTGAAACATCTCATTGAAGGAGGTCCTCGATGGCACTTGGACTCAAGCCATTGGAAGATAAGGTCGTTATTAAGCAGGCTCCGGCTGAGACGACGACTGCGTCTGGTCTTGTCATTCCGGATAGCGCAAAGGAAAAGCCGCAGCAGGGCGAGGTGCTCGCTGTAGGCCCAGGTTCTCGCGATAAAGACGGCAATCGCATCCCTGTCGACGTCAAGGTTGGCGATCAGGTTCTGTATAGCCGTTACGGCGGCACCAAGCTCACGTACAAGGGTCAGGAATATCTGATCGTCTCTGCACGTGATCTGCTCGCAGTGCTTGACTGAGTTATCGCTCGTAATTCAGTTCACTATCGCAATCCCGGTTAGCTTCGGCTACCGGGATTTTTTAGTCTGTGGGATACGATCGAGAGTATGGCACAGAGCACGCATAGACGGCAGGACAGCACGAAGGCGGATGCACACACCCTTTTTCATCGCGTTGTGCACCCTGTTTTGCATCCCGTCGACTCCATCGGCGACAGCTTGAGAAAGGCAGATCGTCGGCACACTGTTGCTCTTCGTCTCGTCGGCTGGGCACTCGTCATCGGTATCCTGTCAGGGCTTGTCGTCGGATTCTTCCGATGGTCGATCACGAAAATGATGCTCGGTCTGCACAGCATTTACCATTTCGCCGCTGCAGGTCACTGGTGGGTTCTTATTCTCATTGCGCTTGTGTCTGTGGGCTTGTCCATCGCGGTGAGCTGGATGGTGGTCAGCGAACCAGCGAGCTCAGGTTCTGGTATTCCATATGTGGAAGCACGTTTGCGCTCTCATGACCCGATCGACTTTAATTGGTGGGGCATTTTGTGGCGCAAAATCGTTGGCGGATTGTGTGCTTTCTCAACAGGTGCATTTCTTGGGAGGGAAGGCCCATCCGTACAGATTGCGTCGTGCATTGGGATGGGGTTGTCCTCAGCATCGCATATCACGCGACGGCACCGTAAAGATCTCGTCGCGGCCGGTGCAGCAGCTGGTCTCGCAGGTGCGTTCACTGCCCCTATTGCTGGCACGCTATTCGTGATGGAGGAAGTCTACGCACGGTTTAGCCTGCAGACAGCCGTTTGCTCATTCGTGGCAGCATTGGCATCGAGCGCGGTCGAAGTCGAAATTTTCGGTCTCGAACCAGTCTTCCAGCTTCCGCACACGCTCAAACTGCAGCTCATCGATTACTGGCAGCTAATTCTTGTTGCGATCGTGATCGGTGTTATCGCTAAAGTGTACGAACGCACGTTGTTGCGTGGAATTGACTTCTTCTCATGGCTTCACATTCCCGGTGCATTCAGACCGCTGATCCCGTTCCTCCTCATGATCCCAGTCGGTGTGTGGGCTCCAGATCTGCTCGGTGGAGGTAACACGCTTGTCACCCGGATCGGCAGTCAGCAAATGGGAGTCGGGCTTCTTACCGTGTACTTTCTCGTTCGTCTCGTACTTTCGCAATTGTCGTATGGGTGCGGCGTACCGGGTGGTATCTTCTTGCCTATTTTGACTCTCGGATCGCTCGTCGGGGCACTATTCGCCCAACTCTTCGTTTTGATGGGTGCATCCAAGGGCAGTTTGCAGTACGTCTCGCTCATGGCGATCGTCGGAATGGCAGGACTATTCGGCGCGGTCACGAAAGCTCCATTGACAGCCATTATCCTGGTATCAGAGATGACGTCGTATTCGGAGCTGTTGCCGCTCGGTGTCGTCACGCTCATTGCGTACTTGGTGTATGACTTGGCAGGCGGGAAGCCAATTTATGACGAGCTCGGAGCATACCGCAGTCCGGTTGCACACTCACTTTTCGCGAAGGAAGGATCGACGAATGGCAGAAAATGAGCAGACCACTTCAGGTCAACAGAACGAGTCTTCTTCGCATGTTGTCGATATGGCAGCGGTTCGGACGGCTGAGAATGAGTATCATGCCCTTGAAAAGAAGATGGCACAACCAGATGTGGCTGCCGATCCGACAGCATTGAGAAAGCTTGGACAACGGCACGCTGAGTTGCAGACAATCGTCGATGCGTGGACGGCATACCACAAAGATGATGAAGATCTCACGGCCGCACGCGAACTAGCTGATGACGACCCAGAGTTTGCGAGTGAAGCTGATCGCCTTGAAAAGCAACTGTCGAAAGATGCCCAGCACCTCCGTTCGGCACTCTTGCCGCATGACCCGGATGATCGACGCGATACGATCATGGAGATCAAAGCCGGTACTGGTGGGGAAGAGGCCGCGCTGTTTGCTGGCGACCTGCTGCGCATGTACGAACGATACGCTGAGCGACGAGGGTGGAGTGTCGAAATTCAATCCCAATCTTTGACGTCACTCGGCGGAGTCAAAGACGTCCAAGTTGCATTTCATTCGCACGGGCAAGTCACACCACAGCAAGGTGTGTGGGCGTCGTTGAAATATGAGGGAGGAGTCCATCGCGTTCAACGGATCCCTGTCACTGATTCGCGTGGGCGGATTCAGACGTCTGCTGCAGGCGTGTACGTGTTCCCAGAGGCTGATGAGGACGATGACGAAATCCACATTGATCCGAAAGACTTGCGAATTGATACGTTCCAAGCATCTGGGCCAGGTGGCCAAGGCGTGAATACGACGTACTCGGCTGTTCGCATCACCCATATACCGACGGGGATTGTTGTCTCGATGCAGGATCAGCGTTCACAAATCCAAAATCGTGCGGCTGGAATGCGAGTGCTCAAATCGCGTTTGCTGGCTCTCAAGCATGAGAAAGAGGCGCAGCAAGCGGCTGATGCCCGTCATTCACAAGTTCGGAATCTCGATCGGTCGCAACGCATCCGAACGTACAACTATCCGGAGAACCGAATTGTTGACCATCGCACAGATTACAAGGCATACAACTTGGATCAAGTGCTTGATGGCGATTTACAGGCTGTCATTGACTCTGATATCCGTGCCGACGAGAACGCAAAACTCGCGGCTCGCGCGCATTCGCAAGCGTAATTGACGATGGCTGTAAGACTCGATCACCTTCTTGCACAGGCTGCAGCACAACTGGTGCAAGCAGGAATTCCTGCGCCAGAGGCGCGGTGGGATGCGCAATTGCTAGCTGCAGACGCGTTTCAGCGGTGTGCTCCTGATCTGCATGTCGATGTCGATCGCATCCGCGTGTGGGCTCTTCTTCGCGTACATATCAGTGAACGGGTAGGAGAGCAGACAGCACAGAAAATATGCCAGGAATATCGCGCATTGATCGATCGGCGAGCAACGCGTGAACCACTCCAGTGGATTGAAGGAACTGCGGCATTTCGAGGGCTGACGCTTCGCGTGGGGCCAGGTGTTTTTATTCCACGTCCTGAGACTGAGCTCGTGGCTGGAGCCGCTATTTCATGGCTCCGCCGCGCTGTCTCGCCAGTAGCCCCAGAAAATTCACGCGATACAACGAGTACGCGCACAGTTATTGATTTATGTGCTGGTTCCGGGGCAATTGGGCTGTCAATTGCTTCAGAAGTTCCGGGCGTGTCTGTTGTATGCGTGGAAAATGATCCGACAGCGTTGACGTGGCTGAAAAAGAACATCGCACTGATCGCGTCACGGAGTACGGGTGACAATCACGTACAGTGTGCTCGCGGTTCATCGGTGCGTGCCGTTCAGGCAGACGCGACAGCAGCTAACTTGACCTCACTTATTGACATTCAGCCGAACAGTGCTGTGTGCGTTGTGTCGAATCCGCCGTACGTCCCTCAGTCGCAACCAGTTGTTCAACCTGAAGCGGCCAGAGATCCGGCTTCCGCGCTCTATGGTGGGTCAGCAGATGGCATGAAAATTCCACGTCAGATTGTGGCGCAAGCGGGTCGTCTGCTCGCGTCAGGAGGTTTGTGCGCAATTGAGCATGACATCAGCCAAGGGGCGGCGATGAGAGCTGCTTGTTGCAGCATCGGACTGACGCATGTGAGAACATATGAAGATGGAACACATCGGCCCCGATGGACGCAAGGTGTCATGGGACAGCAGGTCAGAGGGAGGTCTGTATGAGCGAGCAGAACGAAAACTCTACGACGCTGAGTGATGAGGTGCGCCAGCGCATTGTACCGATCACAGATGAAACGTGCCAACGAGCGCGAGATATCGTGCAGCACGGTGGGCTGATCGTCGTCCCGACGGATACGGTGTACGGCGTGGCGTGCGATCCGACAAACGATGCGGCAGTCGAGTCCATTTTCCGTGCAAAACATCGTGCTCGCGCGAAAACGTTACAGATTTTGCTGCCCAATCTGACTGTTTTGTCGCACTTCGGTCTGCACCTGCCGCCAGTTTTGGATCAGCTCTCGCACATCTTGCTTCCAGGCGGTTTTTCGCCGATCGCGCTCGCAGATCCTTCTTCACCACTCGTCACGCTTCGAAAGGTCGAGTCCAACGGTTCGACAACGCTCACGCAAGCCATTCGTGTCCCGGATAGCCAACCGCTTACTCACATTTTGGCGTGGACGGGAACAGTAGCAGCGACGAGTGCAAATATTTCCGGGCAGCCATCTCCATCGTCCGTGCAACAGGCTGCACAGGCGTTGGGATTGAGCGTTGATTTGTACCTGAATGCCGGTCCAACACCCGGCCCGGTCGCGTCGACGGTCGTCGAAGCAGACCCGCATGATCCGGATGGGATCACTATCATTCGCGAAGGCGTGATCTCCGCCGCTCATATCCGGTCCTTGCTGTTTCATCACTCAGAGAGTTTGTGATGCGCGTCTATATCTTCATTGCTGCGATTGCCGCTGGGGCGACGTATTTGCTTACGCCGCTCGTTCGTCATCTCGCGATTGTGGTCGGCGCGGTTGGACAGATTCGCAAGCGCGATATCCACACGGTTCCTACTCCACGCATGGGTGGCGTCGCGATGCTGCTGGGCTTCGCAGTCGCACTGTGCTTTGCGGCGACAACCCCATGGATTGGTGGCTTGTTCACTTCGTCGCGCCAACCGTGGGTGATTTTGCTCGGAGCGGCACTCATTTGTGCGTTGGGCGTGTGCGATGACATCTGGGATTTGGACTGGATGCTCAAGATGAGCGGTCAGCTGTTTGTTGCCGTTCTCGTCTCGTGGCAAGGTGTGCAAATTGTCTCGCTTCCGTGGGGTCATTCGCTCATTACGGCGTCCCCATCGCTGTCCATGGCGGTGACGGCGTTTTTGATCGTCGCATCTATCAACGCGGTCAATTTCGTTGATGGTTTGGATGGCCTTGCAGCTGGAATTGTTGCGATCGGCGGCATTGCGTTTGCGATCTACAGCTACATTTTGGCGCGCAGTCAGCCGAGCTATTCGTCGCTCTCGATCTTGATTGATGTGGCACTGGTCGGCATTTGTGTTGGCTTCCTCATGCACAACTGGCATCCAGCGAAGATCTTTATGGGGGATTCCGGATCGATGCTCCTCGGCTATTTGCTGACGTGTGCATCCGTGATTTTAACCGGTCATTTCGATCCAGCGACGATGGGTCCGGGCTCATATTTGCCGATTTTTATGCCGATCTTGCTCCCCATTTTGGTTCTCTTCGTTCCGTTCCTCGACATGGTTCTCGCGATCATTCGTCGTCTCGCGCACGGGGAATCACCGACGCACCCGGATCGCATGCATTTGCATCATCGCATGATCCGCATCGGTCATTCAGTGCGTTCTGCAGTTTTGATTTTGTGGGGATGGGCCGCCGCTATCGCTTTTGGATCAATCGCCACTCTGTTCTTCCCGATTTGGCAGGTCGCCATTGGATTTGTGATCGTCGTTCCGCTGCTCACGGTGGCGACACTCATGCCGTATTACCGTCAGCGTCTTCCACAGTTACGCCGCGAAAGGCATGAACGACGCGAGCGGGATGCGCAGCGGGTGCAGACGAGGAGTCAGCATGCACGCGAACGCCGATAATCGCCGCAGTAAAAAAATACGTCGTCGCCGGCCGTCCGCTGCTCACGAGAATGACGAAGATTTTGATCGCCAAGTGCAGGAAATTCAAGGCTCGAGCGGTTACACAGATGATCATGTCATTCGCATTTGCCGTCTCACGCTCAAGCTCGCCTGCCCGGCCATCCTCATCATTACCGTCATCGCATCGCTGATCGGTCTGGTCACCGCATCACATTTGGAAGGGCTGTGGGCTGCACTGAGTGCCAGTGCTATCAACGTGTGGTTCTGCCTGTCGACGCCAGCCTGTTTTCTCATCCTCTCATATGTGACGAGGACAGTGAGTGATGCGCGGTCCTCGTTCTCGCTTTTCATCAGCGCTGCTATGGGCTTTGAGGTCGTCAAACTCGTCATCACAGCTGTTGTTCTGTGGCTCTTAGGACGCGAAGATTGGTTTGATCCTTCCGTGTTCGGGTGGACTATTTTTGCCGGCGTGATCGGTGCGCTCGTGAGCTTAACAATTGGGACAATTTGCGAGCATTGATTGTGTGAGCACGGACGCAGACAGAGGCACAACGTGTGTCGAAGTAATCCGTACTGCTTTTCACGTTGTGGGCGCATGACTTTTTCTCGTCACAATCTGTTTGTAAAGTCGTGCTATGGCTTCCAATACGAATGATGTTCAGCGCGACCCATCTCAGCCGCGTACGCCTTCTGATAATTTCACGCATACGGGTGAGATCCCACAGAAATTTGCCAAACTCGGTCTCGCTTATGATGATGTGCTCCTTGTTCCACGCTATTCGGATGTTGTCCCTGATCAGGTCGATACGAGCACGCGTTTGACGAAGCGCGTCACCATGAAGATCCCGATCATGTCGGCTGCGATGGACACGGTCACGGAAGCGCGCATGGCTATCGCGATGGCCCGAAATGGCGGAATTGGTGTGCTGCATCGCAATTTGTCGATCGAAGATCAGGCAAAGCAGGTCGATGTGGTCAAGCGCAGTGAATCTGGCATGATTAAAGATCCACTGACCATCACGCCGGATGCAACGCTCGATCAGCTCGATAAACTGTGTGCACAGTACAAGATTTCGGGTCTTCCAGTCATTGACAAAGCCGGTACGCTCGTTGGCATCATCACTAATCGCGATATGCGGTTTATCGATCCACAGGATTATCCAAAGCTGCATGTCAGCGAGGTTATGACGAAGGATCATTTGGTGACAGGCCCGTCTGATATTTCGAAGGCGGAAGCACACGATATCCTCGCCAAGTACAAGATCGAGAAGCTGCCGCTCGTTGACGCACATAATCATTTGACGGGTCTCATCACTGTTAAGGACTTTGTGAAGACAGAGCAGTATCCGGACGCCACAAAGGATTCACAAGGTCGTTTGCGTGTTGCAGCGGCAATTGGATTCTTGGGAACCGCATGGGAACGTGCATGTGCGTTGCGTGATGCCGGTGTGGATGTGATCGAATTCGATACGGCACACGGTGAGACGAAGCTGTTGCTGCAAATGGTCAGTCGTATTAAGCACGATCCTGCATTCAAGGACATCGATATCATTGCTGGCAATGTTGCAACGCGTGAAGGCGCACAAGAGCTCATTGACGCTGGAGCCGATGCGGTGAAGGTCGGTGTTGGCCCAGGTTCAATTTGCTCGACACGTGTGGTCGCTGGCGTTGGCGTCCCGCAACTCACCGCTGTGTACGAGGCAGCGCTTGCATGCAAGAAAGCCAATGTCCCGTGCATCGCTGATGGCGGTATTCATTATTCAGGTGATATTGCCAAGGCAATTGGTGCTGGTGCTGATTCTGTAATGCTCGGTGGTTTGCTCGCTGGAACAGCAGAGGCTCCAGGCCAGCTCGTTTTGCACCATGGAAAGCAGTACAAGGTGTACCGTGGCATGGGTTCCATGGCCGCGATGGCTCCGCGTGGAAAACGTAGTTATGAGCGCGACAGGTATTTCCAGTCCGATACGGTTTCGAACGACAAGGTCATTCCAGAAGGTGTGGAAGGCGAAGTCGCATATCGCGGACCGGTGCGCAACGTGCTCTACGAACTGGTAGGCGGCTTGCATCAGTCCATGTTCTACACGGGATCACACACGATCGCCGAACTGCAGAAGAATGCGCAATTCATTCGTATGACGGACAACGGTTTGCGTGAATCGCATCCGCATGACATTGTGATGACGCGCGAGGCGCCAAATTACACCGGTTTCCACAGCGCTGAGTGAAAAGGCAAGAAAGCTGTGAGAAGGCTGTAAGAAGACTTCAGGCACGTTCAAGGTGATTTGCAGCACTTCTCACAGCACAGTGAAATTGATCAGGGCAGAGGGCACAAGCTCTCTGCCCTTCTTTTTCGTGCCACGTTTTAGGGTAGAAGTATGGCAAATTCTGAAAATCATGTGAACAATTCTGTCGATTCCGGCGCTCAATCGCAGCCGAACTGGGTTGGGACGCGTAAAACTGATCCTCGTGGAACAGCGCACAGCATTCTCGACATTCAGAACATGCCAGAAGCTGGGCATGCCTCGGAAATGCAGCACGATCGCGATATTCGTGCACAAGAGGCGAATGACCGCGCTGATGCAGCCCAAGCTCGCATTTCTCCGCTGCTGATCATTGCTCACGTGTGCGTGTGGGTGGCAATGATTGCCTCTGTTTTGGTCGTTGTTTTAGCTCCGCACTTCTCATCAACGCTGCTGACTACGTTCCACGATGGCTATGCGCACGTCGGATTTTACGCATCTGTCCAGCCGACGTTCCTGATCGTGACTGGTCTGCTGTCACTGTGGATTTCTATCGAGATCGAAATCTTCCTGCGCTCTGTCAAGTCTGAGCTCGTGAGCGTCAAAAACGCCGGCTCCTGGGCACGCATTGGATGGGTAGCGATTGTGCAAGCCGTGCTTTTCCTGATCCGGGCGGCCATCTATCCACAGCTTGAATCGTGCATCCTGTTCTTCGTTTTCCTGATCTTCGGGATCCTGTCACTGCTCTTCTCAGCGATCGTTCGGACGCGTGCTGAGCGACGAGCAGCTGCTGCACTGAAGGCAGCTCCGGTCACGGATATGAAAGCGTAGAATAGACCATCTGGAATTCAGCGAAAAGTAAGTGAGATTACGGCAAAACGGCAAGGAGAAAATACGATGAGCGCTGATGATGCTGTCACATTTACCCCCGAGGAATCACGTCTCGTGTGGATTGACTGCGAAATGACTGGTTTGGACATCTTCCATGATGAATTGTGTGAGATCGCTGTTGTCCCCACTGATTTCAACCTCAAGGTGCTCGACAAAGGCATTGATCTTGTCATTAAACCAAGCCAGGCAGCGCTCGATCATATGGGCGATTTCGTCCGCCATATGCATACGGAAAATGGCTTGTTGGAGCGCATGAAATCAGGTATCTCCTATCAAGACGCTGAAAAGAAGGTCATTGACTATATTCGTCCGTTCTTGCCGAAGAAGGGGAAAGCCTTGTTGGCTGGAAACACGATCGGCTCGGACAAGAAATTCCTCGATCACTTCATGCCGCATCTGACCGCATTGCTGCATTACCGTTCTATCGATGTGAGCTCGATCAAGGAACTGTGCCGTCGTTGGTATCCGCAGGTCTTTCTCAACAAGCCAGCGAAGCACGGAGATGACCGGTCGCTCGGTGACATTATTGAGTCCATTGATGAATTGCGCTACTACCGTCAGACGATGTTCCGTCCGGAGCCAGGCATCAGTCGTGACGATGCCCGTGCTATCTCAGCGCAGATTGAGAAGTCGAGTCTGTTGCGGACGTATGAAAACGAGGGACAGCAAGTCGTCGATCCAGAGCACGCGTCGCGTAAAACAATTTAGCCGTTGATCAAGCTGTTGATTAACAGGTAGATCACACCGTACTGCACTCTCATTTCAATTCCACACGAATGAGTGGAGGCTGACATGCGCCAAAAAGATGTTCTCTCCCTACTGCGCGCTGGTTCAAATGCGTTCGTCACGGGCGCACCAGGATCCGGGAAAACGTACGTGCTAGGGCAGTTCATTGCGTGGGCGCGTCGGCATGGTAAATCGGTGGCAGTCACTGCTTCAACAGGTATTGCAGCAACGCACTTAGGCGGCCGAACTATTCATTCGTGGGCTGGTGTGGGGATCAGTCGAGCTCCTTCTCGCTGGCTTCTGCGCACAGCAAAATCACGACGTGGGTCAGAGATTCGTGCGGCGGATATTCTCGTGATCGATGAGGTATCGATGCTCCCGGCGTCGTTTCTCGATCTCATTGACATCGTGTGTCGGCATGTTCGGCGCTCCACTGCTCCCTTTGGTGGACTTCAGGTCGTGTTGGCTGGCGATTTGTTCCAGCTTCCTCCAGTCGTACGTTCAGACGCGCGTGTCATGACTGATCCTGATGTCGCCGCGTACTTCAAGGGGTACGCCGATGATGGGATCGATCCGAATGGATATGTGACGTCTTCTCGCGTGTGGGCGCGTGCGCACATGCCGATTTGCTACTTGACGGAGCAGCATCGGGCGAGTGGTCGACTTTTTGACATTCTCAATGACATTCGTTCTGGAGCAGTGAGTGTGTCTGATCGCCAAGCGCTAGAGGATCGCATTGGTGTCACGCCAGCTGAAGGTCAAGCAGCTGTTCGTTTATTCCCGACGAATCGTCAGGCAGATCGGATCAATCAAGCGCAACTGGCAGACTTAAACGGCGAACTCCACACATACGAGTCTGAGTCGAATGGGGATCCAGCGCTCGTCAAGCAGCTCATGAAGTCAATGTTGGCGCCACACAAGCTCAGTGTGCGGCAAGGAGCTGTAGTAATGGCATTGCGCAACGATCAGCTGGGCCGGTATATGAACGGGTCACTCGGCGTGGTCACAGATTTTGACTCGGCACATTCAGACTTTCCTATTGTCACGTTTAACAACGGTCATACGGTGCGCATGGAGCCGGAATCGTGGAACATGATGGATGGCGAAGATGTGCTCGCGAGTGTTGATCAAATTCCATTGCGGCTGGCGTGGGCCATCACGATTCATAAGTCACAAGGTATGACGCTCTCTGCGGCGTGGATGGATTTATCTCGCACATTTGCTCCAGGTATGGGTTACGTAGCGCTTTCGCGTGTGCAAAGTCTCGATGGTCTCTTCTTGGATGGGATTACACCGCGAGCGCTTACTGTCTCTGATCGCGTAGCTCGTATCGACAAGGATTTGCGCAGTCAATCTCGCGATGTCGAAAAAGCGCTTACGCACATGAGTCCGGAGGCCTTCGTTGCTCGTACTCATCGCACTAGTGAACCTGCCGAATCAGGGGAGAAGTCTGCAGCAACGAAGTCGGCAGTAACAAAGTCGTCAACATCGTCGTCTACGACGAAGACCCCAGCGCACTCTCACAGGAAGAGCGATAACAGGAAGAGTGACAATCAGCCGGCGTTCGATTTCCCAATTGGACACGCAGCCTTCTGAAACGAGTGTGGCATACGAAAGTGGCGTTCACCGGTCCGGGTATTTTGGTTTTTATGACTGAACCACTTCGTATGTCAACATTATTCCTTCGCACAATGCGCAATGACCCGGCCGATGAGGACGTCGATTCGGCAAAACTCCTCGTTCGTGCTGGTTTTATTAAGAAGGAAGCGCCGGGCATTTTCACCTGGCTTCCGCTCGGATTGCGCGTCCTCAATAAGATTGAAGCTATCGTCCGTGAAGAAATGAATGCAGCGGGCAGTCAGGAAGTTCATCTTCCAGCGCTTTTGCCGAAGGATCCGTACGAAGCCACGCATCGGTGGGAAGAATATGGCGATGACATGTTCAAGCTCAAGGATCGCCATGGTGCTCCGTATTTGCTCGCTCCCACGCACGAAGAGATGTTCACGCTCCTGGCGAAGAGTTATTTCAATTCGTACAAGGATTTGCCTGTCGTTTTGTACCAGATTCAGACGAAGTACCGCGATGAAGCGCGTCCTCGTGCTGGATTGATCCGTGGCCGTGAATTCATCATGGAGGATTCTTATTCCTTCACAATGGATCAGACAGGTTTGAAGCAGGAATACCAGCGCCAGCGTGACGCGTTTGAGCGCGTGTACCAACGCGTCGGCGTCAAGTATGTGATTGTCAAGTCGTTCTCCGGCCCGATGGGCGGATCTGCGTCCGAGGAATTCCAGTCACCGCTGCCAATCGGTGAAGATACGTTCGCTCTCTCTCCAGCAGGCAAGGCGTGGAATGTCGAGGTTTTGACGACTCCACGTCCGCAGGCGATTGACGCATCGGCAACACCGGCAGCAGCAAAAGTCAACGTTGGATCAGCGAGGACGATTGATCAGATGCTCACGTATGCCAACAAGTCGCTTCCGCGCTCAGATGGGCGTCAATGGGCAGCGTCGGACATTCTCAAGAACGTGGCTCTGACGATTCTGCATCCGGCGGATCAGGATCACGACAATAAGCCGTGGCGCGAAGTGATCGTTGTTGGAATTCCAGGTGATCGCGAAATTGATCTCAAGCGCGTGGCTGCCGCATTCCCGCCGTGCGATGTAGAAGAGGCAAGTGAAGAGGATCTCAAGAAACATCCAGAGCTCGTGGTTGGCTACATCGGACCGAAGGCATGCGGGCCAAATGCGCGTACAGGCGAAAAAGAACACGATTCACACGTCGTTCGGTACTTCTTGGATGCGCACATCGCTCAGGGCTCGCAGTGGTATACAGGCGCTGATGAGAAGGGTATGGACTACGTGCACCTCGTCGCTGGTCGTGATTTCCAGTCTGATGGAACACTCGAAGCGCTACAGGTGCGTGAAGGCGATATGAGTCCAGACGGATCTGGTCCGCTGAGTTTCCAGCGTGGTGTTGAGATTGGCCAGGTATTCCAGCTTGGCTTGAAGTACACGAAGGCACTGAACTTCACGGTTTTGGATCAGAATGGTAAGCCATCAACACCGTGGATGGGTTCGTACGGTATTGGCGTTTCGCGTACATTGGCGTGTATCGCCGAGTTCCATCACGATGAGAAGGGCTTGTGCTGGCCGATGTCTGTTGCTCCAGCACAAGTTCATGTGATGACGATGGGGAAGAATGCGCAAGCTGCGCAAGAGGCTGAGAAACTCGTTCATCAGCTCTCTGACGCGGGCATTGAAGTGCTGTTTGATGATCGCACGAAGGTATCGGCTGGCGTGAAGTTTAAGGATGCCGAACTCATCGGTGTCCCACTGGAAATCGTGGTTGGCCGCGACTTTGTGTCGAACGGAACGGTCGAGATCCGTCAGCGTGAGGCGGGCACATCGCAGTCGGTTGCCGCTGATCAGGCACTCACGACCGTTCAATCGCTCATTACCTCGATGATGCCGCGTGTGGAAGATCGCTTGAAGCGTTAAGCTCAGGCACTTTTCTTCAGACTAGCCGAGGTCATTAGTAGGCCGCAGTTTGGTGGGTCACAGTTCGTCAGAGCTGTGGCCCATTTTTTATGGAAAGATATGAGGCGGCTTGAAATGGTGCAGACTGGCGATACAACAAGGGTCGCAAAAGACTGTGATGTCGATTAAGCACGTGATGGCGTAAAGAATGGATATCCCGTTTGGAACGCTGTAGACATGAGAGAGGCAGCCCACCGTGCAGCATGCTCTCGGTCTGCGGATGTATCAGATGAAGATCGACCTGCGAATCGTGCGCTCTCTAATCCAGCTTCCATGACGAGTGTGGATGAGAGCGGAGCTGTGATTCCTGTCATTGTGTCAGCAACCGTTTTTCGTGCTGTAGTAAGAGCTGCTACAGAATACAGGCGTTCCCGTGGATCCGGTGCGCACGTGAATAGTTTCTGTGATGAAAGCTGGGAGCACTGGCTTTCCGGCACAAATACGTGAGTGAGGTGTGCGGCGACGTCACGATGCACCAAGCTTTCGGGGTAATACGAAGATCGAAGAGCAGGTGAATGTGCTGCGAGAAATTCTTCGCTGAATGCGAGACGGTCAAAGCTGCGAGCAAAAACGGCTGCGTCGGCAGCTGAGAGCGCAATGTTCGGAGCAGGTGAAGAGGTGGCAGCAATATGCGCGATCTCGTGGTGTGTTTCGCCAAGCATCGTCACAGGAACAGGCTCGTGGGTGAGACGCGCGTACGTGCGAGCAGTTGTATCTGCGCGTGCAGCTTGCAAGCTAGAGGAAGCAAAAAGTGTCGGGCACTGTCCAGCAACATGAATCCACTGATTGGCAGCAGAAGCGGCGGAATATGCCATCACTGAGATAGGAAACCCTGAAGACAGTGATCCGAAACGGGCAGCAGTCGCAGCCGCATCAGTGCAGCTCTGGGTTTGTATCGCTTCAGTAATCGTGGAAGCAGAAGTAGCCCGATCAACGACTGGAGCAGAGCAGGCACTGAGTTGAGCGAGCGCTGTTAAAGACGCAAGAACAGCGACGGATCGTGTCACCGTGCGATAGAAGGCAGATGATGTGAAATGAAACGAGAAAGAACGTACCATTTCTTGCCTTTTCCTCGTGCTGCGTGTCGCTACAAATCAGTACAATAATGGTTTGCTCAGACGTGAGAAGAACGAGAGGTAGCGCGAGTGTGTTTACGCATCTTTTCGTTTTCTCGTGTGCCGGAGGCGTCATCATGCGCACAATGGTGATGACTGAAAATTAAAATTGAACACGGATGGAGAATTGACACCATGAGCATGCAGCTTGATCTTGATGACATTCATGAACTTGCGCAGCAGCAGGGAATCGATGCCGAAACTCTTGATGCCGCCCTGAAAGAAGCGCTTCGTCTTGCATACATGAAGACTCCTGGGGCATCATCGCACGCACGCGTGGAACTGGATTCTCGTGCAGGCACGATCACGATTTGGGCACGGAAGCCGATTCCAGTGACGCCCACAGCAGATAATCCACACCCGGAGCCGCAGTGGGGTGACGAGTTTGATGACACCCCTCGGAATTTTGACCGTCAAGCCGCAATGACCGCGCGCCAAGTGATCGCACAGCTGTTCCGTCAAGCGGATGACGAGCGCGTTTTTGGTGCGTTTACAGGTCAACGTGGCAAGTTAATTTCTGGAATCATTCAGCAAGATGAAGACGATCCGTACAACGTCCATGTGCGTGTCGGGGATGTCGAAGCACTTCTTCCACGGCGAGAACAGGTGCCGGGCGAAACGTATCATCATGGCGACCGTATCCGTGTCTACGTCGTCTCGGTGAACAGAGGATTGCGCGGACCGGAGATCATCGTTTCTCGTTCTCATCCAGATCTCGTGCGCCGTCTCTTTGAGCGCGAGGTTCCGGAGCTTGTTTCTGGATCCGTGTCTATCATGGCGATCGCACGTGAAGCCGGAGCTCGTTCGAAGGTTGCTGTCCGAGCAAATGCGAACGGTGTCAATCCAAAGGGTGCGCTGATCGGACCTGCTGGTCAACGTGTGCGAGCTGTCATGGCTAATCTCAATAACGAAAAGATCGATATTGTGGATTGGTCAAAGGATCCAGCAAAGTTCGTCCAAGCTGCACTGTCACCAGCGCAAGTCGATTCTGTTGCTGTCGTCAGTGAAAAGAATAAGACAGCCGTGGCGTTTGTCCCTGAGTCTCAACTGTCACTTGCAATCGGAAAAGAAGGGCAGAACGCTCGTCTGGCGGCAAAGCTGACCGGTTGGAAGATCGGTATTGAGTCCACAGAAGCGCGTGACGCAGCAGCACAGCGTGGAGAGGCTCAGCAGGAGGAAGGCGAGCGGCATTTCAGCGAAGAAGCTCACGCGCATGGCCGAGAGTGAAGAAAACGATCGTTGAACACGTCTTGCGCTAAACTTCTGCTAGGTTTATCGCAGTCCGCATCGAAAGATGAGGTTTGATAGTCATGGTCACACTATGAAACGCGTACGTTTCGTACCACAGCATGTCAGTGTGAATACAGACACAATATAGTGAGCTGCGCCAGCTCGGTGCGGCTCGGAAACGGGGTATTGAGTGCCAAGAGCACGCGTATACGAGTTGGCGAAGCAATTCGGCGTCAGCAGTAAAACAGTCCTTGCAAAACTCAAGGACATGGGTGAATTCGTTAAATCAGCATCTTCCACCGTCGAGGCACCAGTTGTCAGGCGTCTTCAGTCGGCATTTTCTTCAACAAGTACTCAAAAGAAGTCAGCAAAAAGTTCTGTGCAATCGCATGCGCGGACAGCACGCCCAGCGGCACATCCACGTCCTGCACCATCTCGGAACAGTCGTGAGCAGAATGTGCGCAGTGAACATACGCCATCGCCATCTGCACCACGCCCGGCTTCTCCAGCAATTTCACCTGCCACGATGGGGCCTCATCCGAGCGTGACGCCTGGAACGGTACGTCGCGAGGAGGAAGAGGATCGTCGTCGTCACGAGGCACGTGGCGGTAGATACGGTTCTCGCTCTCGTTCTTCACGTTACGAAGGGCGTTCAGAGTCGCGTGGGCGCTTTGACGGTCGTCGCTCAGAGCGTACGCCTCGTCCGCAAGCTCCGCATCTCGGTCATCGTTCGGGTCCGCGTCCAGGGAACAATCCATTCACTGTTCACCAAGGAATGCATGTGCCAACGCCAGCAGATATTCCGCGTCCGCATGCGTTCCGTGCTCGCGGTGGTGAAGGCCCAGCACGTCGAGGTGGCGGCCGTGGTCGGTTTGCTCGCGGCGGAGCAGGGAATAAGAATCGTAATTTGCGTGAATCGCTCGAACGTCGGTGGGGCCATTCCGGCGAAGAAGCGAATTCTTCTCGTTCAGGTCGCTCTGGCCGTGGTCGTGGAGGTCGTTCAGGATTCTCCGGCGGTTTCCGTCGCGGCGGTGGTCGCGGTACGGGTGGCGCATTCGGTCATCAGGGAAGCCGTTCATCGCGTGCGCGTAAGAATCAGCGCGAGAGGCGTGAAGAGTACCAGGAGGAAATGCATGCGCCACGTATTGGTGGCGTAAGGATTCCGAATGGCAACGGCAAGGAAATTCGTCTGCGCCAAGGTGCAACGCTGGCTGATCTCGGCGACCGTATTGGTGTCGATCCAGCAGCACTTGTCACTGTGCTCTTCCATTTGGGCCAGATGGCTACGGCTAATCAGTCGCTGGATGAAGACACGTTCGAGATCCTGGGCGATGAGATCGGCTACAAGATCAAGATTGTCTCCTCTGAGGAAGAGGACAAGGAGATTCTGCAGCAGTTCGACATCAATCTCGATCAGGAAAAGAAGAAAGAAAAGTCAGCGCATCTTATTACCCGTCCGCCGGTTGTCACGGTCATGGGCCATGTCGACCACGGCAAGACGCGTTTGCTCGATACGATTCGTAAGACGAACGTCTCTGCACATGAGGCGGGCGGCATTACGCAGCGTATCGGCGCATACATGGTGAATGTCAACCTCAATGGCGAGAAGAGGAAGATCACCTTCCTCGATACGCCAGGCCATGAGGCATTCACAGCTATGCGTGCTCGTGGCGCTGAGATCACTGATATTGTGGTCCTTGTTGTCGCAGCTGATGATGGCGTGATGCCACAGACGATTGAGGCATTGAATCATGCAAAGGCAGCAAAGGTGCCGATCGTCGTTGCAGTCAACAAGATTGATTTGCCGAATGCTGATCCTCAGAAGGTGCGTAACCAGCTCATGCAGTTTGGTCTCGTCCCAGAGGAATACGGTGGTGACACCATGTTCGTTGATATCTCTGCAAAGATGGGCACGAACGTGGATAAGTTGTTGGAAGATATTCTTCTGACAGCCGATGCGTCCTTGGATTTGCATGCTGATTACGATATGCCGGCACGCGGTGCCACGATTGAAGCCCGTCTTGATAAGGGTCGTGGCGCTGTGGCGAACATCATCGTGCAGGAAGGCACGCTGCATGTCGGTGACCCGATTGTTGTCGGTACTGCTTATGGCCGCGTCCGTGCAATGCTCGATGAGAATGGTCATCAGCTCACTCAAGCAACGCCATCGACGCCAGTGCAGGTTCTCGGCTTGACGTCAGTTCCGTCTGCGGGTGATCTGTTCTTGGTCGCACCGGATGATCGTTCTGCTCGTCAGATTGCTGAGAAGCGTGAGGCTGTCCATCGTGCGGCGCAGCAGGCGAAGCGTCATAAGGTCGTCTCGCTCGAGAGTCTGCGCGAGCAGTTCAAGCGCTCTGAGGTTGATATGCTCAACCTCGTTATTAAGGGCGATGCATCTGGCTCTGTTGAAGCTCTTGAAGATGAGTTGATGAAGATCAAGGTCTCCGATCAGGTCGGCATCAACGTCATTCACCGTGGTGTCGGCGCTATTTCGCAAAACGATGTCAATCTGGCAGCAGTCGACAAGGCTGTCATTATTGGCTTCAACGTGCGTCCGAACAGGAACGTGCAGCAGTTGGCTGAGCGTGAGGGCGTGGAGATCAAGTTCTACACCGTCATTTACCAGGCCGTCCAAGAGATCACTGAGTCCATGGAAGGCATGCTCAAGCCGGAGTACGAAGAGGTCACGACGTCTCATTCCGAGATTCGACAGATCTTCCGTTCTTCCAAGTTTGGCAATATTGCTGGTGTTATGGTCCAGGATGGCGTCGTCAAGCGCGGAACGAAGGCTCGCATCACCCGCAAGGGCGTTGTCACAGTCAACAACTTGACGATTACATCGTTGCGTCGCTTCAAGGACGATGTCACCTCGGTCAAGCAAGGCTTCGAGGCAGGCATCAATCTTGGCTCGTTCAACGATATCCAGATTGGTGATGTCATCGAGACGTACGAGAAGCGCGAGATTCCGAAGGCACAAGTTGTTGCCAGCGAGAAGGCCAAGGTCGAGGCTGAGCAGAAGGCCAAGAAGGATAAGAACGATCAGTCCAATCCAGCTTCAACGGCCGCTTCCACTTCTGCTGATTCTGTGGCAAAGGAGAAGTGAGCATGCCTGCCAGCGTTCGCTCTGCTCGACTGAGCAAACTCATTCTGCGTGTGGTCGCGGGGGACCTCGAACGGTCTCTGCACGACCCACGCCTGAAAGACGTCACTATCACAGAAGTGCGTGTGACGGGAGATTTGCAAAACGCCCGCATTTTCTGGACGCAACTCGGTCAGCCCGGTAAAGAGCGAGGTGAAAGACAACGTGCAGCTCGTGCACTGGAGCAAGCAAAAGGTCGTTTGCGCTCGCATGTCGGCCGTGTTGCTGGTCTTCGCCTAACACCAGTTCTCGAATTCGTCTACGACGAAGTTCCGCAGCAGGCACACGAGATCGACGAAGCACTGGATCAAGCTCGTCAGCGTGATGCGCAGCTAGATCGCGAACGCCAGGGGAAGGCGTATGCCGGCGACTCAGATCCGTATCGTCATGATGACGACGAGACTGACATCAGTGTTGCTGACACCAGTGCTGATGACGATGGTACTGATGAGAGTAATCCTGCTACCTTCACCGAGCAGGACGAGAACTGATTATCGCCTATGACATCTGTACAGTCAGAATCGAAACTGCTGATTCCTGATGCTGGTTTTTGTCTGATCGACAAGCCCATCGAGGTCAGCAGTTTTGACGTTGTAGCGGCTGCCCGCGGTGCCCTGAAAACGCGACGCGTTGGACATGCCGGCACATTGGATCCATTGGCGTCGGGGCTCCTTCTTCTTGGCTACGGTTCGCTCACACATCTTTTGCCTGATTTGACTGGCGAAAAGAAGACGTATCGTGCAACGATTCGGCTTGGCGCTTCCACATCGACTGATGATTCGGAAGGTGATTTCGTTCAATCAGAGCAACCTCCAGCCATCACAGCTCGTCTAAAACAGCTTGTTGCCCAGCCGCACCTCATTGTTGACGCGATTCGTGATCATTTGACTGGTTCCATTCAGCAAGTTCCCAGCACGTATTCGGCAGTTCGCATTCATGGGCAGCACGCATACGATTTGGCGCGGCAAGGGGAAAAGGTGACTCTTTCGGCACGTTCTGTCACCATTTATTCGTTTCGTATTTCAGATGTTCACGCGCTCACTGCTCAGCAGGTCAATGAGGAGCTCAAGCAGTCGGCCAATCCGCACAATCATGTGAGCGCTGATGCAGTTGTGTGCGATCTGAACGCAGAGATTACATGCTCAGCCGGCACATATATCCGTTCGCTAGCGAGAGATCTCGGACAATTGCTGCACGTCGGTGGGTATATCACGCAGTTGCGGCGTACATCGATTGGGCAGTTTCGTGTTGCGGATGCGCTCGCGGTTAGTACACGCGAAAAAACGTATCGAGACAAAAGGGGAGTGCAGCACACGCGCCAAACTGTATGGATTAATCCTCAGCAGATTGCGAAGGCTATTGTGCCGGCAGCAGATGTCGTTCGGCACTCGTTGCCATGGATCTCTCTGACAGACGGACAAGCTATAGATGTGTCGTTTGGTCGAAAAATCACCGTTGATGCCAATGCATATCATCGCTTATCTCACGGGTCTCGTGAACAGGGAAACTCACAGCAGGGAAATGCAAAGCCGAGAAAGCCGGAGAATACAAGTATCGTCGCTCTAGCTGGATCGACTGTAGTCGCTAAAGGCATCATTCAGCCGCTACACGATGAGTCCGCGCGTGATGAGGGACACCTCATATTCCAGCCGCGCACCGTTCTAATCCCGCAAATGAAAACAGAAGGCTTACTGCGCTGAACGCGATCGATCGGCTCCGTGTCGTATTCTCTCAAGTGACGTTGCATGCTCTCAGATGGGTGGAAAAATGAAGGTTGCCTATTGCTCTCCTGATGCTTCTGGAATCGTTGCATGGCCGCGATTGGATTCGTCTGTGCGCTCGATTGTGACGGTTGGAACGTTTGATGGCGTCCACCGCGGTCATCAAGCATTGCTGAAGCGAACTGTTGATCTTGCTCGCTGTTATTCTGCCCGTTCTGTTGTTATCCTCTTTGATCCACGTCCGGGATTTGTTCACCAGTGGGCGCACACTCATCATGGTCATGATCCTGCGAGCACTGACCGCGATCCGTGGGTGCTGTCTTCATTGCGTGAACGCTTGGATTACATTGCTGAGGCTGGCATCGACATCACTCTTGTCGTGCGATACACGATGGCTTTTTCTCAGCTGAGTTTCACGACTTTTTTGGGTCAGCTCATTAGCCAGCGTCTCGAACTGACTCCACAGCCATCACACACTCTTGGATTGCACACGTTCGTTCTCGGCAAAGGTGCAGCGATCGGGCGTGGCCGGAAAGGGACTGCTGCAGCGATCACGCGAATTGCTGAAGCGTTCCGGTTTTTCCAAGTTGATGTCGTCGATGACCACGGTCCAGGTTGGGTGAATATTGCGCCGTTGGATGGCACAGGGAAAGAGCGCAAAGTTCGCGCGTGGAGTTCCTCACATGTGCGTTCGCTCGTCATGGCAGGGCAGACGGATCAAGCGCACGAGATCCTTGGTCACCCGTATACGTTGGAAGGCGAAATCGTTCACGGTGACGAACAGGGGAGAAAGCTCGGTTATCCGACGGCCAATCTGAGATCTGCTGTGAGCGGAGTGATTCCTGCCGATGGCGTGTATGCGGGTTGGATAGCTGACGAAGGACCTGAGGATGATGCGCACTGTAAAGTGACTGATTTTGCTTTGACACCAGCCACCTCAGCTGTCGGCGGTCACGACTACACGCCGACTCATATCGTCCGCCGTTGGCCTGCTGCAATCTCAGTCGGGTCGAAGCCGACGTTCAATGGCCAACATCGGATCGTCGAAGCATACGCTATCAATGCGGGAAATGATCTAGACCTGTACGGCCATCGTATGCGGTTCGAGTTCTCTGGGCGTGTCGGTGGGATGCACGCTTTTACGTCCACAGACGAGTTGATCGCATACATGCGCCAGATGGTGCATGAGTGTGAGCAAGCTGACGCTCACGGCTGGACGGATTCGTTGACTGGCACCCAGTATGGCCAGCAACACTAGTAACGTCAGTAACGTCAGTAACGTTCATGTCATCTGTTACGAGTGAACAGCGGTGTGGCGCATATCGAGATCATTGTGGGTCGCAATCAGTGAGAGTGAACTTGCGTTCATCTTTGTGATGTGATACTCTGTTGACAGCTTGTGGGCGTGTCATATGGCGGGCATGCGCCGAGTAAGAGCATACTGGATCGGCATATGGCGGCCATCAGCAGGGCACGAGCCTTGTTGTAATTCCGGGATGCTCTTGGCCTTTGAAACAATGAGTGACGAACAATATAAGGAATGACTCACTTGGCTGCTGCATCACAAAGCACTACTAAAACCTACGCGCGTTTTGACCCGGAGGATATCAAGCTGCATAAGGCGCCAAATCGTGTCAGTTTTGCGTCAATTCGCGAGCCGATTAAGCTGCCGTATCTTCTGGGCGTTCAAACCGATTCATTCGATTGGCTTGTAGGAAACGATCGGTGGAAGAAGCGCGTCGAGGAAGATAAGAAGAACGGTACATTCACCGTTTTGCATACCAGCGGATTGGCAGAGGTGTTCGAGGAGATTTCCCCGATCAAGAACTTTGCCGACACAATGGAGCTGGCATTTTCAGACCCGTATTTCGAAGAACCGCGTCACACGTGGCAGGAGTGCAAGGATCGGGGTTACACCTATTCTGCTCCGCTGTATGTGAATGCTGAGTTCACGAATATGGAGACGGGCGAGATCAAGTCTCAGACTGTCTTCATGGGTGATTTCCCTCTCATGACTCCACATGCGAGCTTCATCATCGGAGGCTCTGAGCGCGTGATTGTCACGCAGCTCGTCCGTTCTCCAGGTGCATACTTTGAGGCTGATCTCGATAAGACGAGCGATAAGTACATCTACGGTGGGCGCATTATTCCGTCCCGTGGTGCATGGCTCGAGTTCGAGATTGGCAAGCGCGACGACTTGGCTGTCCGTATCGATCGTCGCCGCAAGACGAGCGTGATCGTCTTCTTGCAGGCGATCGGTATGACTCCGGAGGATATTCGCTCTGAGTTCAAGGACTATCCGATGGTTCTTGACCTGATCGACAAGGAAGCTGTTGCCGATCAGGATGCCGCTCTCATGGACGTCTATCGCAAGATTCGTCCAGGCGACACTGCGACGCCTGAAGCCGGCCGCACACTGCTCGAGAGCTTCTACTTCAACGATCGCCGTTACGATCTCGCTCGCGTTGGTCGCTACAAGATCAATCGCAAGCTCGGTCTCGAAATTGATCCGAAGAATCGTTCACTGACCAAGGAAGATATCATCTCGACGCTCAAGTATCTGATTGCCCTGCATGACGGCAAGAAGACGATTCAGGGTGTCCGCGACGGCAAGCCGATTACGCTGCGTGTCGAAACAGATGATATTGATCACTTCGGTAATCGTCGTGTTCGCCAGGTGGGCGAGCTCGTGCAGAATCAGCTTCGTGCAGGTCTGTCCCGCATGGAGCGTGTGGTGCGTGAGCGCATGACAACGCAAGACGCGGAATCGATTACACCGCAGTCTTTGCTCAACATTCGTCCAGTTGCTGCCACGATTCGCGAGTTCTTCGGTACATCTCAGCTGTCGCAGTTCATGGATCAGAACAACCCGCTTGCTGGCGTGACGAATAAGCGTCGTCTGTCGGCTCTCGGCCCAGGTGGTCTGTCACGTGATCGTGCATCGATCGAAGTTCGTGATGTGCACCCGTCCCACTACGGACGCATGTGCCCGATCGAATCTCCAGAAGGTGCCAACATTGGCCTGATCGGTTCGCTGGCTACTTTCGCCCGCGTCAACCCATTCGGCTTTATCGAGACGCCATATCGTCGCGTGATCAATGGTCATGTCACGAATGATGTTGTCTACATGACTGCTGATGAGGATGCCAACCATTACATTGCTCAGGCGAATCAGGAACTCGATGAGAATGGCAACTTCCTGACGGATACCGCGCTTGTCCGCGATGCTGAAGAAGAGGCAGATGATGTCCCGGTCTCCAAGGTTGACTACATGGATGTCTCGCCGCGTCAGATGGTCTCTGTCGGCTCGTCACTGATTCCGTTCCTGGATCACGATGAGGGCCACCGTGCACTCATGGGCGCGAATCAGCAGCGTCAGGCAGTTCCGCTCGTTCGTTCGGAGGCTCCGCTCGTCGGAACTGGCACCGAGTGGCGTGCTGCTTACGATTCTGGTGACTGCATCATCGCAGATAAGCCAGGTCATGTCAGCTATGTTTCTGCAGACATCATTCGCGTGGCCAATGACGATGGAACCGAGTCAAGCTATAAGCTCGCGAAGTTCCAGCGCTCAAATCAGACGACGTGCTACAACCAGACGCCGATCGTCAATCAAGGCGATCGTGTGGATGCTGGTTCGGTGATCGCTGATGGACCGGCTATCAAGAATGGTGAGCTCTCGATCGGTCGTAACCTGCTCGTCGCATTCATGCCATGGAACGGTTACAACTACGAAGATGCTGCACTGATCAGCCAGCGTCTGGTGAAGGACGATACGCTCTCATCCATTCATATTGAGGAATATGAAATGGATGCACGTGACACGAAGCTCGGTGCTGAGGAGATCACGCGTGATCTTCCGAATGTTTCTGAGGAAGCTGTCGCGAACTTGGATGAGCGCGGTATCGTTCGTATCGGCGCTCAGGTTGAGGCAGGCGATATTCTGGTCGGCAAGGTCACGCCAAAGGGTGAGACCGAGTTGACGCCGGAAGAGCGCTTGTTGCGTGCAATCTTCGGTGAGAAGAGCCGTGAGGTTCGCGATACGTCACTGCGTATGCCACATGGTGAAGAAGGCACTGTCATCTCCATCAAGGAGGAGACGAAGGAAGATGCCGAGGCTGACGGCGATGAGCTGCCAACGGGTGTCAACCGCATTATTCGTGTCTACGTGGCACTGAAGCGCAAGATAAAGGTCGGCGATAAGATAGCAGGTCGTCACGGTAACAAGTGCACGATTTCTCGCATTCTTCCTGAAGAGGATATGCCGTTCATGGAAGATGGCACGCCAATCGATCTGCTCTTCAACCCGCTCGGTGTTCCGCCGCGTATGAACTTGGGTCAGGTGCTCGAGCTCCATCTTGGCTGGATCGCACAGCAGGGCTGGAACATTGACATCGACAAGACAATGGCAGAGTGGAAGAAGCACATTCCAGCTGGTGCTGAAAAGGCTTCGCCACATACGCTCGTGACCTCTCCGGTCTTCGATGGCGTGAAGGAAGATGCACTCTCCGGTTTGCTGAAGACGACGCTTCCAAATGCTGATGGTCAGCGCTTGGTGGACGCCGATGGTAAGGCACGCCTGTTCGACGGTCGTACTGGTGAGCCATTCCCGAAGCGCATTTCTGTGGGCATCATGTACATCCTGAAGCTCCATCATCTGGTGGATGATAAGGTTCATGCACGTGCAACTGGCCCGTACTCGATGATTACGCAACAGCCGCTGGGCGGAAAAGCTCAGTTCGGCGGTCAGCGTTTCGGCGAGATGGAGGTCTGGGCCCTCGAAGGTTATGGCGCTGCATATACGCTGCATGAGATGATGACTGTCAAGTCCGATGATGTTGACGGCCGTGTCCGCGTCTACGGCGCTATCGTCAAGGGTGAGAATCTGCCGCAAGGTGGAACGCCTGAGTCCTTCAAGGTCTTGCTCAAGGAAATGCAGTCTCTCGCTCTGAACGTTGAGGTGCTCAACGCGGAAGGCCAGCCGATCAACATGGATGATGAAGCCGACGATGAGGCGGGCGATTCTCGTCACGAGCTTGGCTTCAACATCGGTGAGCGTCCGGATCGCGCGGCAGCAGAAGCTCGCAGCGATTCTGACGATCGCGATGAGCGTCCGCGGAGCTTCGGTAATTTCCGCTCTCTGACCGGAAACGTTGGATCTGTTGATCCTAACGATGTAGGTCAGAACAAGCAAGAGTAACGCGTATATCCCGGCTGCATGTGCAGTGATACCGCATGCAGCCGTCCTACAGTAAATTGTGGAGAATAGTCGGTTCCGTCATGGAACCGCAGACAGACAGGAATATAGATTGATCGACGTTAATCAATTCCACATGCTGAGGATTGGCATGGCGACCACCGAGGATATTCATCGGTGGAGTCACGGCGAGGTCAAGAAGCCTGAGACCATCAATTACCGTACCCTCAAGCCAGAGCGCGATGGTCTCTTCTCTGAGCAGATCTTTGGACCGACCCGTGATTGGGAATGCGCCTGCGGCAAGTACAAGCGTGTCCGTTTCAAGGGCATCGTGTGCGAGCGGTGCGGCGTTGAGGTGACGCGTTCTCGCGTTCGTCGTGAACGTATGGGTCACATCGAATTGGCCGCTCCAGTCACGCATATTTGGTACTTCAAGGGTGTCCCATCTCGTTTGGGCTATTTGCTCGATGTCTCACCGCGTGATCTGGAAAAGGTCATTTACTTCGCTGCATACATGGTCACGAGTGTTGACGATGATCAGCGTCAGAAGGATCTGCCAGATCTGCAAAATGAGCTGGACAACGAGCTCAATCAACTCGGTCACCGCCGCGATGTTGAGCTGGCAAATCGTCAGAAGAAGCTCGAATCCGATCTCTCTGAACTCGAACAGTCAGGTACCAAGGGTTCTGCGGCATCAAAGCTCAAGAGCTCCGCTGCTCGTGAAGAGACACAGATCCGTAAGCGCTATGACGATCAGATTCAGCGTCTCCAAGCCGTCTGGGATCGCTTCAAGGAGCTACAGCCAGGCGATATGGAAGGCGATGTCGACCTGTGGAGCGAGATGGAGGATCGCTACGGCGATTACTTCGAAGGCTGCATGGGCGCAGAGGCAATCAAGAAGCGTCTGCAGAGCTTTGATCTGAAGAAGGCTGATAAGGAGCTGCGCGAAGTCGTCCACTCTGATTCCGGTCAGCGGAAGGCTCGTGCTCTCAAGCGCCTGAAGGTTGTCGATGCATTCCTGAACACGGGTGTGTCTCCGACAGCAATGGTATTGGATGCTATTCCAGTCATTCCGCCAGATCTACGCCCGATGATTCAGCTCGATGGCGGTCGTTTCGCGACGTCTGATCTCAATGATCTGTATCGTCGTGTGATTAACCGCAACAATCGTCTCAAGCGCTTGATCGAACTCAACGCTCCAGAGATCATGCTCAACAACGAGAAGCGCATGCTGCAGGAAGCAGTTGATTCGCTGTTTGACAACGGCCGTCGTGGTCGTGCTGTCACTGGCGCATCGAATCGTCCTCTCAAGTCTTTGTCTGATATGCTCAAGGGCAAGCAGGGCCGCTTCCGTCAGAACTTGCTCGGCAAGCGTGTGGATTACTCTGGCCGTTCCGTCATCGTCATCGGACCGGAACTTCGTATGCATCAGTGCGGTGTTCCGAAGCCAATGGCGCTGGAGCTGTACAAGCCATTCATGATCAAGAAGCTCGTCGATCTTGGCTACGCGCAGAACATCAAGAGCGCGAAGCACTTGATTGATCGTGCTGATTCGAATGTGTGGGATGTGCTGGAACAAGTTATTTCCGAACATCCAGTTTTGCTCAACCGTGCACCAACGCTGCACCGTCTGTCCATTGAGGCGTTCGAGCCGATCCTGGTGGAAGGCAACGCAATTCATCTGCCACCACTGGCGTGCGCACCGTTCAATGCAGATTTCGATGGCGATCAGATGGCAATCCATCTGCCGCTGTCTGTGGAAGCACAGTCTGAGGCTCGTACGCTCATGCTGGCGTCCAACAACCTGCTCAAGCCGGCTGATGGCCACGTCGTGACGATGCCGTCTCAGGATATGATCTTGGGACTGTATTGGCTCACCACCGCGCACAAGGATGAACATGGCCAAGGCCGTATCTTCTCGACTATTCCGGAAGCTCGTATGGCTCTCGATGCGCACGAGATCACGATGAACACGACCGTGCTCTTCCGTTTGGATAAGACATTCGTCCCGCCAAAGGGATGGAAGCCAGGCACACTCAAGGTCGTTGATCCTGAGCCAGGTAGCCCAGACGTTGTGCACGAGGAGAAGCTTGCTGACGGCGGTTATCTGTTCGCAACGAACTATGGCCGCATCCTGTTCAACAATTGCCTGCCAGTGGGGTACCACTTCATCAATCAGCAGGTGAATAAGGACTTCCTGAGCACAATCGTCGACGATATCGCTATGCACTATCCGACGTCGCAGACGAGCACCACGCTGGATGCCTTGAAGGATCTTGGCTTCACGCGTGCTCCATGGTCAGGTGTCACGATGGCATTCTCTGATATCAAGATGCCGCCGGATCGTCTCAAGATCATTCATCATTACGACAAGCTGTCCGACAAGATCAATCAGCAGTATCAGATGGGTCTTCTCACGCGCGCTGAGCGTCGTCAGGAGATCATCAACCTGTGGACTGAGTGCACGGATAAGGTTGCCAGCCGCATGGAGGAGAACTTCGCGCCTGACAATGATCTGAACGTAATGGTCAGCTCTGGTGCACGTGGTAACTGGATGCAGATTCGTCAGATCGCTGCAATGCGTGGCCTCGTGACGAACCCGAAGGGCGATATTATTCCTCGTCCTGTCAAGTCCAATTACCACGACGGACTGTCCACCTTGGAGTACTTCATCTCTGAGCACGGCGCTCGCAAGGGCTTGGCAGATACTGCTCTGCGTACTGCAGAATCTGGTTATTTGACTCGTCGTCTTGTCGATGTCTCTCAGGACGTTATTGTCCACGAGAAGGACTGTGGCACGAAGCGCGGCATCATGATTCGGATCGCTGACAAGAATCCGGATGGCACGCTCACGCTCGACAAGTTCGTCGATTCGACTGCATACTCACGCTATTTGGCTGCTGATGTGATCGATCCACACGACGGAAAGACAGTTCTTGCTGCACGCAATACTGCACTGAGCATGGATGTGCTGCGCAACCTTGTGGCGCACGGTGTCGAACAGGTCAAGTGCCGTTCGGTCCTGAGCTGCGAGTCTAAAGACGGCGTGTGCGCAATGTGCTATGGCTGGTCACTGGCCACCAACACGCTCGTCGATGTCGGCGAAGCAGTTGGCATTGTTGCAGCACAGTCCATTGGTGAGCCAGGCACTCAGCTGACGCTGCGCTCCTTCCATTCCGGCGGTGTCGTCGGTGCATCCGATATCACCCAAGGTCTTCCACGTGTCACCGAGTTGTTCGAGGCACGGACGCCGAAGGGCGAGGCACCAATTGCTGAGTATGATGGCACGGTCAAGGTCGAAGATTCCGAGAACGGCCGATCTGTCACACTCGTTCCAGATGATCAGAGCGTTGATCCAATCACGTATCCGGTCACGAGGCGTGCGCCGCTGATCGTCAAGGATGGTCAGCATATCGACGCCGGTACGCAGCTCACCGAAGGTTCTGTCGATCCGAAGAAGGTTCTGCGGATTATGGGACCGCGTGCGGCGGAACTCAACGTTGTCAACGGTGTCCACGATGTGTACCGTTCCCAGGGCGTTGGCATTCACGATAAGCATCTTGAGATCGTTGTTCATCAGATGCTGCGTCGTGTGACGGTCATTGACTCTGGCGATACGTCATTGCTGCCTGGCGAAATGGTTGAGCGCAATCACTTCACTGAGATCAATCGCGAAGCTGTCAAGAAGGGTCTGCGTCCAGCAGCTGCTCGTCCGGAGCTTTTGGGCATCACCAAGGCTTCGCTCGCAACAGATTCGTGGTTGTCTGCAGCTTCCTTCCAGGAGACGACGCGTGTGCTCACTGAAGCTTCTCTCGAGGGTCGTGTGGATCATCTCCGCGGCCTGAAGGAGAATGTGATCGTCGGCAAGATGATCCCAGCTGGTACTGGTCTGCGTCGTTATACAGATGCGACTGTCGAACCGGATAAGGTCATTCGCGATAGCATTTATGGCAGCTTCAACATGGATGACAAGTCCAAGGACAGCACGAATCTCAATAACCTGGATGACAAGGATCTGCAGGATATCGACTTCTCGGATGTCGATTTTGGCGATCTGAGCCTTGGCGATGATCTGGAAGATGATCCGCTCAAGGGCGATGGAACGACTGAGAAGAAGATCGATAGTTCCGATCTCTTCGGTGACAAGTCAGCCAAGTCTGATAGCTCCGATCAATCCGGTCACACGGATGCTTCAGATTCTGACTCGTCCGATCAGTCCGACGCATCCCAGGATGATTCGAACGATACGAAGTAATTTCTCGCTCTGATTTTTCAGAGTGACTGTGAGCTCTCTTCCCCAGTCTTTGGCCGGGGAGGGGAGCTTTTTTATTGCCGTTTGATCGCTGATGTCACGTAACTCGAAAGGTCATCTGAGTAAGATAAGGGCAGAAGGAACAAGAGACGCGAAGGAGGAACGATGGCACGTTTGCGCCAATCAAGTGAGAGAAAGCATCTCAATCTCATGCGGCATCTTGTGCATGCATCGGCTGTCGCGGGCGGTGTATGGCTGTGGATGATTGCGCCGCGTTTCCCGTCAACCCGTGCAAAGGATGCTGTTAGTGCATTTCCGCTTCAAGGAGTGAATCATTCAGGTCCGCGGCCGGTTCCAGTTCCGAATGTCCCGTATGCTCATCGCGGTCTCCATGATGCCGGATCAGGTCTGCACGGTGCTCATAATGATGCCAATGCTCAGCGGTATTGTGCACTCGCCCGTGCAATGGCGCGGAAGGCTGGGTTCTCAGTTCAGGGGGATCAACCTGTTGCTCCAGAAAATTCTTTGGCTGCTTTTGCTGCAGCGTGTGAAGCCGGATTTGGCATTGAATTGGATTTACAGATGACGGCAGATCACCGCGTGGTCGTCGTTCACGATTCCAATCTCAAGCGCGTCACCGGTGTCGACCGCCGTGTGGAGGACATGACGTATGAACAGTTGAAATCTCTGCCGCTCTTCCCAGCCCCATCGCACAGTGGTGACGGATGCAGTGCTGTGAGCGATTCGAACTTTGAGACGCATGATGCCCTCAACGCACATGCACAGCACGTTCCACTGTTCTCGGATGTGCTGGAACTCGTCAACGGTCGCGTTCCGATCATCGTCGAATACAAGTTTGATGACGGCGTATTTGATCCTCAGCTCATGGAAGCGGGAGACGCCCTCTTGCGGTCGTATCGCGGTCCATATGTCGTGGAAAGCTTCGATCCTCGTGCAGTGCGGTGGTATCGTCAGCATCATCGTTCAGTGTGCCGCGGCCAGCTTGCGGATTCTTCGCCATTGCCGGATGTCAAAGATATCATCACCACCGCGGGAACGTCGTCGAAGAGTTTTGCTGGTATCCACGTGCCAGGAGTCGATGTGAGCGGCTTGGTGAAGTCAGCTGCCGGAGCGCTCCTCTTCGATTGGGCAGGGCGTCCTGACTTTGTTGCTCTTGATTGGACGATGGGCAAGAGCGTGCAGGCGCGTGCAGCAAAGGCACTTGGAGCTGTCATGGTTGCGTGGACAGTCCGGAGTCCAGCTGAAGAATTTGAGTGCATTGATCGGTTTGATCGCGTGATTTTTGAAGCATACGTGCCGCGCAGCTTCTAAGGTGACAAGCAGTCAAACTCGTCTATACAGCGGCCATATGAGTGGTCACGATCAACACATAAGAAGGAGTGAATTGTGACTCAGAACGACACGGACGAGCAACGTGTGAGTGCAACGAAAACTCACCCATACCCACGTCCGCCACAATTGGGGTGGTACCCAGAGGATCGCGAGTGGCTCGCTCAGCAGAAGTCAGAGGCAAGTCATCACAATCAGCCAATTTCGGCGGCACAACCTCCTTCAGAAGCTCAACATCCGCACGCTGAGCAACCGTCATCTGATGAAACAGTTATTGGGCTGCATCCGATGACACCGATTTCGTCTCATCCGACGCTGCGGCTTACGAGTAGAAGTGGTGCACGCAATCAGTCAGTCGATATCACCGGGGATACGGTGCTCGGTCGCAAGCCGTTACAACAGCATTTTCCTGGAATGACCGTGTGCGCACTCGTAGATCCGAGCCGAACGATGAGTCGTGAGCACGCGTTGATCCGCTTTGATGGAAGAGGCCGCGCGTGGATCGAAGATCTGGGATCCCTGAACGGCACATCGCTTCTTTCTGGACAGAATGAGACACCAGTA
The DNA here is from genome assembly GCA_903789525.1 of uncultured Aeriscardovia sp. Taxonomy (GTDB): domain Bacteria; phylum Actinomycetota; class Actinomycetes; order Actinomycetales; family Bifidobacteriaceae; genus Aeriscardovia. The sequence goes on along the minus strand of CAIFER010000001.1, from coordinate 624,459 downwards.
GAAAAGGGCAAGCCGGTTCTCTTGACTCCGGGCGTTTCGTTACGGTTGGGGGATGAGTTTTACCAAGTGTCAGCGGTGGAACCGCAGCAATAGTAATAAGACCGTTAGCCTCACATCATCAAGACAGAAAAGGCTTCTGATGACTGAACACGCGCTATGAAGTTGAAGTGCGTGCTGAGTATCAGAAGCCTTTATGCGGATTTACTCTTTACTCATACTCACCCTTATTTTTCGTTGTCAGAAGGTGCAGTACTTCCTGCCAAAGCTTGATTGATGAGCGGATCGCCGAGATTGGCAAGCCACGATTTCAGCTCTGGATAAATATTCGTGTTGAGTGCCAAGAATGGTAACAACTCTGGAGCTTGAACAGCAATATCGTGTTGTGTCATCCACGACGTATGAGGATCAATGGCTTCGGCAGGAGTATGACCATGGACGTTCGTCTCCGCCTTAAACCCTGTTTCTGCCAACAACTGCTGGGTAAGAGGAGTGAGGATAACGGGAGGTTCTTGTTGTTCCTGAGCCTGTTCCTGTGGTTCTTGTTTCTGCGGTTCCTGTCCTTGAGGCTGCTGTGTCGGTTCTGATGCGGATTGCGTCTGCACCTGCGGCTGTTGCGCATTCGCCGCAGTATCAGCAGTAGCAGGAGTAGTTGTCTGCGGAGTGACAATAACTGGCTGAACCAGAGACTGTGCCTGTTGCTCCTGTTCGCTTGCTGACGGCTGATGAATAGCGGTCCGTGATTGCTGTTCACTGTCGGGGTACGCCTGCGCGGGTGCACTATTTTCTTGGTTAGTAGTATGTGCAGGAGCAGAATCAGTAGCAGAAGCGGTAGGTTGAGCTGCAGTCTCGGACTCTTGCAAAGAACGCATGACGGCTTCTGGCAAATCTGTTCTCATACGCAGCACGCGACGAGCTTCTGGAGTTCCAAATTGTGCAAGCCACGCTAGCAAACCAGGGTAAGCACGCCGATGATTGGCGACGAGTGCATCAAATGATGGATTTTCATACGCGATGCGGGCGAGGAAGGCAGGATCAGCGTTCGGATCCTGTACAGCGCGCTTTGCTTCGTCGTAATCAACCATGTTTCATTTCCTTTCCGTCGTGCGTATCGTTTCCAGTGTTGAGTCGTTGAGCGTATCGATTTCTTCGGAATCTGCCAAAATACTCGCATTCCACGCATCAGTGGCATCTGTGCGGCCGATCATGGGGGATGGAATATCTTCTTGGATATCTACAACAACTGCTGTTGCATTGTCATCTCCACCCGCGTCGAGCGCTGCATTGACAAGATCTTGTGCGACAGTCTTTGGATTCAACGCCTCAGCACACAGGGTCGTCATCTGTGCCGCGCTCAGCTCACTGTATACACCATCTGAGCAAATAACGAACCGACCTTCGACGTCAGCACGATAAAAATCTGCACTCACGCCCTGTGGTGAACCAACTGCTTGCGTGATGATATTGCGGGGGACAAGTTCACGCGCTTGATCTGGTAGTAAACGACCAGAATCAATAGCTTCTTGACGTTGCGAATGATCGCGAGTTACTTGCACGAGTGACGATGCATCCCACCCGTGTGCCGATTGGTTGAGGTGATACGTGCGTGAATCGCCAATATTGACCACGTACCAGGCGTTCTGATCCGCTTCTTGTGTAGATGTATCCTTCAAAATCAAACCGGAGAGTGTAGTACCGGCCATGGCACCTTGCTCTGCTCCAATACGGCTCAATGATTGCTGAGCGTTTTGAATACATTCATTGATCATGGCACGACTGCGGATGCTTGTCCCGCTCAGGCGTGCAATCTGTTGGATGATTTCAGCGCTCGCAGCGCGACCGTCGACGCCTCCGCCCATTCCGTCAGCAACTAAGTACAATCCGTCTTGTGCGATATACGAATCTTCGTTATCGCGACGGTGGAGTCCGATGTCACTCACGGCGGCGCCGGTAATGTGAAAATGTGCCATAGCGCCCCTTTCGTTCAGCTCAGACTGGCTCTTCTCACGGTGAAATAATACCGCGAACTGCACCGTTCTGGCGTATCTTTGTCCTGAGCGGTGATACTATTAATCACAGTGTGTTCCGTAGATTGCGGAACATCCTGGAGCTTGGTGATCCAAACCGGTAACGGCACGGGGAGAGCGAAAGGCCATCGGGCCGGTGGTCATTGGCTAGGTGAGGATCCATTTCTGGGTTCGTGCTTGTCCACAATGGCGCGGTCTGAGCACAAGAAATGATGACAGAAGTTGGATCGGAGAGCTATGCCAACTATTCAGCAGCTGGTTCGTTTCGGCCGCAAGAAGAAGATTAAGAAGTCAAAGACTTTGGCACTCAAGGGCAGCCCACTTCGTCGCGGTGTGTGCACCCGTGTGTACACCACCACCCCGAAGAAGCCGAATTCTGCACTTCGTAAGGTTGCACGTGTGCGCCTCAGCTCAGGTTTTGAGGTCACTGCCTACATTCCTGGCGAAGGTCATAATCTGCAGGAGCACTCGATTGTCCTTGTCCGTGGTGGCCGTGTGAAGGATCTGCCAGGCGTTCGTTATCACATCGTTCGCGGTGCGCTCGATACGCAGGGCGTGAAGGATCGTAAGCAGGGTCGTTCGAAGTATGGTGCAAAGAAGGCCAAGTAATGTCTCGCAAAGGTGGAATTAAGCATCGTCAAGTTCAGCCGGATCCAATCTACGGTTCCACGGCGGTCGCTCAACTAATTAATAAGGTCCTTCGCGACGGCAAGAAGTCTGTTGCGGAGTCAATCGTTTACTCTGCACTTGACCAGGTCAAGGCAAAGACCCAGCAGGAGCCAGTTTCCGTGCTGAAGCGCGCTCTTGATAACATTCGTCCGTCTCTTGAGGTTCGTTCTCGTCGTGTTGGCGGCGCAACGTATCAGGTTCCTGTTGAGGTTCGTCCGGCTCGTGCTAATACTCTTTCTCTGCGCTGGCTCACTGATTACAGCCGCGTTCGTCGTGAGAAGACGATGGCAGAGCGTTTGGCCAATGAGATTCTCGATGCCTCGAATGGTTTGGGCGCTTCTGTGAAGAAGCGTGAGGATACTCACAAGATGGCAGAAGCTAACCGTGCTTTCGCCCACTATCGCTGGTGAGCGATCTTCTTTTCATCCAACCATTGCAAAGGCGCCTTTGGCGCTGAGAAGTGAGGAACTTACATGGCACTTGATGTGTTGACGGATCTCAAGATGATCCGCAATATCGGCATCATGGCTCACATTGATGCCGGCAAGACCACGACGACCGAGCGAATTCTGTTCTACACGGGCGTCAACTACAAGATCGGTGAAACCCACGAGGGCAATTCCACGATGGATTGGATGCCACAGGAACGTGAACGTGGCATCACCATTACGTCTGCAGCAATCACCTGCTTCTGGCATCGTGAGACGCATGACACGAAGGATCGCTATCAGATCAACATCATCGATACCCCAGGCCACGTTGATTTCACGGCTGAGGTCGAGCGTTCTCTTCGTGTTCTCGATGGCGGCATCGTTGTCTTCGATGCAAAGGAAGGCGTGGAGCCGCAGTCTGAGACCGTGTGGCGTCAGGCTGATAAGTACAACGTTCCACGTATCTGCTTCATCAACAAGATGGATAAGCTCGGAGCCAACTTTTTCTACTCCGTGCAGACCATCAAGGATAAGCTCAAGGCAAAGCCGCTCATCATGCAGATCCCGATCGGCGCTGAGAATGATTTCAATGGCGTCGTCGATCTCGTGACCATGAAGGCGTACGTCTGGGCTGGTGATGTGAAGAAGACGAAGGATCAGGGTGCTCATTACGACATCACTGATATTCCGGATGATCTCAAGGATCAGGCTGAGAAGTACCACAAGCAGCTCATTGAGGATGTCGCTGGTTATGACGACAAGCTCATGGAGAAGTACTTCGGCGGTGAAGAGATCTCTGAGGATGAGATTCGTCACACTGTTCGTCGCATGACGATTAAGGGCGATGCGTATCCTGTCTTCTGCGGTTCTGCATTCAAGGATAAGGGCGTTCAGCCTTTGCTCGATGCAGTCGTTGATTATCTTCCAAGCCCTGAGGATGTCCCGGCTATTAAGGGTTATGTCCCAGGTCATGAGGATAAGGAACTTGATCGTAAGCCTGTCATTTCAGATCCGTTCTGCGGTCTTGCATTCAAGATTGCAGCCCATCCGTTCTATGGCAAGCTGATTTATGTCCGTGTGTATTCCGGCAAGGTTAAGGCTGGAGACACGGTCCTGAACGTCAGCAAGGACAAGCAAGAGCGCATTGGCAAGATCTTCCAGATGCATTCTGATAAGGAGATCCCAGTCGATGAGGCACTCGCGGGTAACATCTATGCCTTTGTCGGTCTGAAGGATGTCACCACGGGCGATACGCTGTCTGATCCAAATGATCCGATTGCGCTGGAATCCATGACCTTCCCGAAGCCTGTCATCGAGGTGGCTGTTGAGCCGAAGACGAAGGCTGATCAGGAGAAGATGGATGTCGCTCTCAAGCGTCTGGCGGATGAGGATCCAACGTTCCAGGTCAAGACTGATCACGAATCTGGTCAGACCCTGATTTCCGGAATGGGCGAGCTGCAGCTCGACATCATCGTCGATCGTATGCGTCGTGAATTCCACGTTGAGTGCAACGTCGGTGAGCCTCAGGTTGCATACCGTGAGACCATCACGAAGCCAGTCATGGACTTCGAATACACGCACAAGAAGCAGACCGGTGGTGCTGGTCAGTTCGCAAAGGTCGAAATGAACTTTGTCCCGATCGACGAATCCAATCCGGACGAGAAGGGCAAGGACTTCATCTTCGAGGATCACGTCACTGGCGGCGATATTTCGCAGGAATACATTCCGTCTGTCCAGAAGGGCGTCGAAGAGGCCATGCAATCCGGTATTCTCGCTGGATACCCGGTTGTTGGTGTCAAGGCGCAGTTGATGGATGGTCAGATGCACCCGGTCGATTCTTCTGAGCTCGCATTCCAGATTGCTGGTTCTATGGCATTCAAGAATGCAGCACAAAAGGCAAAGCCGGTTCTGCTTGAGCCGATCATGGCTGTTGAAGTCCGTACTCCTGAGGAATACATGGGCGATGTCATCGGCGATCTGAACTCTCGTCGTGGTCGCATCGACAAGATGGACGACGAAAAGGGTGTCAAGATCATCGACGCCAAGGTTCCGCTGGCCGAAATGTTCGGTTACATCGGCGACCTTCGCTCTAAGACGCAGGGACGTGCAGTGTACACCATGCAGATGGATTCGTACGCTCAGGTTCCGCAAGCGATTGCTCAGGACATCATCAAGAAGCAAGCAGGCGAGTAATCCTCACGAGGGACTCGTCTAATCGATCGGAGGGACTGAGCGTCTGGGATGGGCGCCGGTCCCTTCCCGTCAGGCGAAAACGGTATGCTAGAATCGTTATCACTGCGCGGGAAATAGTGTTTTCATCCCACTCATGTGTAAAATGTAGCGGGGCTTCTGCTCATGTGGCGGAAGCGAACTACGAACGTCCAGGAGGACATAATGGCAGAAAAGCAGAAGTACGTACGCGATAAGCCACATGTCAACATCGGCACTATCGGCCACATTGACCATGGCAAGACAACTCTGACCGCGGCTATCTCGAAGGTTCTTCATGAGAAGTATCCTGATCTGAATCCTCAGGAATACGCCTTCAATAAGATCGATGAGGCTCCAGAAGAGCGTCAGCGCGGTATCACGATTAACATCGCGCACATTGAGTATGAGACCCCGAAGCGTCATTATGCTCACATCGATGCACCAGGCCACGCCGATTACGTCAAGAACATGATCACCGGCGCAGCACAGATGGATGGTGCAATCCTCGTTGTCGCTGCAGATGATGGCCCGATGGCTCAGACTCGTGAGCACGTCCTGCTTGCAAAGCAGGTTGGCGTCCCGAAGATCCTCGTCGCTCTGAACAAGTGCGATATGGTGACGGATCCTGAGATGCTCGACCTCGTCGAGGAAGAAACCCGTGATCTGCTGGCTGAGAACGGTTACGACCGCGATTGCCCAGTTGTCCGTGTTTCTGCTTACGGCGCTCTGCATGATGATGCAAAGGATCACGATCACTGGGTTGATCAGATCCTGAAGCTCATGGATGCAGTTGATACATACATCCCGACCCCAGTTCACGATCTGAAGAAGCCGTTCCTCATGCCTATTGAGGATGTCTTCACCATTTCTGGTCGTGGCACCGTCGTCACCGGCCGTATCTCTCGTGGTGAGATCAAGGTCAACACCCCGGTTGAGATCGTCGGTCTGAAGCCAACGCAGTCCACTGTTGTCACCTCCATGGAGACCTTCCACAAGACCATGGATCTGGCAGAGGCTGGCGATAACGTTGGTCTGCTGCTCCGTGGCATCAACCGTGATCAGGTTCAGCGTGGTCAGGTTCTGGCTGCACCAGGAACCATCAAGGCTCACACAGAGTTCAAGGCTGAGGTGTACGTCTTGACGAAGGATGAAGGCGGCCGTCACACACCGTTCTTCAACAACTATCGTCCTCAGTTCTACTTTGAGACCACCGATGTCACTGGCACCATTACTCTGCCAGATGGCGTTGAGATGGTTCAGCCAGGTGATCACGCCAACTTCACTGTGAAGCTCCTTGAGCCGATCGCAATGGAGAAGGGCGAGACCTTCGCAATTCGTGAAGGCGGTCGCACTGTTGGTTCTGGCCGTGTCACCGACATTGTTGAGTGAGAGCTTGTCTCTCAGCTCACTTCATCTGCAGGAAAGAACTGAAAAGTTCGATATAACTGCATGATGAATAAGCATGTGTGAAAGGGTCCGGGATTCGTCCCGGGCCCTTTTTCTGTTACCGTGCACCTCTAAACTAGGGAAGAAAAGTGCGGTCTCATGTGACGAGGAGGACGTCATGCTCAGTGCATTAGACATGTTCAGTATCGGAATCGGCCCTTCGTCGTCGCATACTGTTGGACCGATGCGGGCTGCGCAGATGTTCTCCCGTTCCTTAGTGGAGAGTGGTGCCATCGGATCAGTCGATCGCATACGTGTAGATTTGTACGGTTCGTTGTCCCTGACCGGTAAAGGCCATGGCACAGATCGTGCTATCTTTGCTGGTCTCGAAGGGCTTGATCCGCAAACGTGCAGTACAGACGCTGTCAGGACGGATTTGCACACTGCAGCACGCACGAAGATCCTTCTTCTCGCCGGACGTCGGCGCATTGCTTTTTCACCTTCAGACATTGTTTTTAATATGCGCACATCACTGCCACTACATCCCAATGGAATGAAGTTTCAAGCGTTTGATCCAACGGGTCGGGTGCTTTCTGATGCGATCATGTATTCCATCGGGGGAGGATTCGTTTCAACGCAGGCCGAGCTGTTTGTGCAGATACAGCAACAACGAAAAGCTGAGGGGAAACCGCTCTTAGACGATTCTGTCCTGATCCCACTCACACTGCGCGACGAGGATGGTTTCCGCAAGACAGGCCGTGTGAAGCAGACCGACCGAGCTGAAGAGACATCAGCTATATCAGCACAGACAACACAATCGGCGTCATCTTCTTCTTCCGCACCAGCATCCGGATCAGAATCTGACTCGAGCGATGGCGCTGATGAGAAGTTGCCATATGATTTCACGACGGCCTCACAGCTCGTCGCTTTGTGCAAGAATACTGGCAAAACAATTCCTCAGATCATGCTTGCCGATGAACTCGCTCTGCATAGTGCTGATGAGCTAGAGGCAGGATTGCACAAAGCATGGAGCGTGATGGTTGGCTCGGTCGCTCGGGGAGTGCATTCGTCTGAGAAGGTGTTACCAGGAATTCTTCACGTCCGGCGGCGTGCTCCAGCGGTGTATCACACTCTCGTCACGCCTCTCGGGCAAGATATCCTCACCGGTGACGATGCGCAGCTGTCGCAAATTGGTGCACGGATGCCACGTAACCAATCCCGAAGCGATTGGGTTGACCTTTTTGCTCTCGCTGTGAATGAAGAAAATGCTGCAGGTGGACGTATTGTGACAGCCCCGACCAATGGCGCAGCGGGCGTCATCCCAGCTGTCTTGCACTACGTGTGGGCGTTCCTCGGCGGCTCATGGGCAAAAACGCGCGATTTTCTTCTCACTGCTTCTGCTGTCGGTTACCTCTTTAAGCGAAATGCATCTATTTCTGGTGCAGAAGTCGGGTGCCAAGGCGAAGTCGGAACAGCATGTTCGATGGCAGCTGCAGGATTATGCCAAGTCATGGGCGGAACACCAGAGCAAGTCGAAGATGCTGCAGAAATCGGTATTGAGCATAATCTGGGGCTGACGTGTGACCCGGTCGCAGGACTCGTGCAGGTCCCGTGCATCGAACGCAATGCGGTTGCAGCGAACACAGCAGTCAATGCGTCTCGTATGGCGTTGCTCGGTGATGGAAGCCATATCGTTTCACTCGATACGGCGATTGAGACGATGAAAGAAACTGGCCAAGACATGATGAGCAAGTATAAGGAGACGAGCACAGGCGGACTGGCTGTCACCGTCACGGTGCCTGAGTGCTGAATCGCGTTGGAGGTGCGAGATGAGCGTCATTGCTGCAAATGATTTCGATCGGACGATTGGCTCTGGGATTGTGCCGTTGAGCACGAACAAGCCGTCGTCGTACCACGTTCCTGGTCTTTTTGTGAGTGATCACGAGGCGGTTGTGCCACTTGACTGGCGATCTGTCGACATCCACGATACGGCTCAGGTAAAGCGAGCGATCGACCGAAGTCATGTGACTATTTTTTATCGGGAAGTGTGTTTGCCTCAGAATGAGCATAAGGACATGCCGCTGCTGATCTTCCTTCAGGGCGGTCCTGGCGGAAAGTCTCCGCGTCCGCTCAACCCAAGTTCCGATGGGTGGATTGCTCATGCGATCAAGTATTTTCGTGTCATTTTGCCTGATCAGCGGGGGACAGGACGGTCGTCAGCTGTGGATGGTCGAGTCATCACCCGTATCGGACATGACGGGTTCGACGGGCTAACTGGTCCGAAAGCGCAAGCAGCATATCTCCATCGTTTCTTCGCTGACTCGATTATTCGTGATTTTGAATGGATCCGCTTGACTGCTTTCCACGGCAAGAAGTGGGTGACAGAGGGTCAGTCATATGGCGGGTTCCTGACGCTCACGTATCTTTCGCTCTTCCCAGAAGCACTCATCGCGAGTTTCACGACCGGCGGAATTCCAGCAGTCCCAGCTAATCCGCACGAGCTGTATGCGCACACCATGACCAAGGTGCGCATGAAGGTGCAGCAGTATTACGAACGATATCCTCAAGATGCGGCTCGCCTTGCACGGATTGCTGATCAACTCTCGCAAGGGGATGTGCGTCTACCCAATGGAGATTCTTTCTCTATCGCACGTCTGCAGTCGCTCGGTTCTGGTTTTGGCATGAAACCAGGATTCGAGCGAGTTCACTGGCTGTTGGATGACGCGTTCAATGCCGATGGGTCACTGTCTACCGCATTCTTATCGGGTGTCCTCGCATCGACGAGCAGTTACGGGGATGAGCTGTACTGGACGCTCCAAGAAGGAATATACGAAGACGGTGGGGACAGCGGAACATGCCAACCGTGTGACTGGGCTGCTGAGAGCGAAATAGCACGTCATGGCGGACTGTTCTCACCGGATCATCGTCCACTCATGTTGACCGGTGAAATGGCTCGTCACTGGATGTTTGAAGAGGACAGTTCACTCAAGCCGTTCGCTGCAGCGGAAGATATCCTCATGTCAGACACGTCGTGGGGAAAGCTGTATGACATCAAGCAGTTGCGCGCTAACACCGTTCCACTACAAGCAGCCGTGTATCAGGAAGACATGTACGTGCCGTCAGAGCTTTCACTGCGCACGCTGTCATCAATTGGCAATGCACATGCGTGGGTTACGAACAGCTTCCAGCATGACGGGGTTCACGGTGACTTCGTGTGGCAACATCTGTATGATTTGGCAAGCGCACGTGGGGATCTCGCTTCGATCGGTTTGTAGTCAAAGGCTTGGAGTCCAGCTCGGTCACTTGGTCACTCAGTCACAGTTGACCGATAAACTGGCTCTATGCCTTTGACCATAGGAATTGTGGGACTGCCGAATGTGGGCAAGTCCACTTTGTTTAATGCACTGACGAAGAATAGTGCGCTCGCAGCTAACTATCCGTTTGCGACGATCGACCCCAACACTGGTGTCGTGGCACTGCCAGATCCGCGTCTGGAGAAGCTAGCACCGATCGTCAAGACGAACAAGATCGTTCATGCGACGGTCACGTTTGTGGATATCGCTGGAATTGTGAAAGGCGCATCCAAGGGTGAAGGCCTCGGCAATCAGTTCCTGGCTAACATTCGCGAGGCAAACGCGATCTGCGAAGTCGTGCGTGTCTTTTCTGATCCAGACATTGTCCGCGATGATCAGACGATTGCAGCAAACGGCGGCAAGGTTGATCCAGCAGCCGATATCGACACGATCAATACTGAGCTGATGCTCGCTGATCTGCAAACAATCGAAAAGGCGTTGCCGAAGCTGCAGAAGGATCTGCGTGGCGGCAAGATCAAGCAAGATTATTACGACACTGTGATCAAGGCTCAGAAGATCCTGTCTGATGGTGAGACGATCTTCCATGCAGATGCAGCCGGCAAGATTGACAAGAACGCTGTCTATGACCTGCATCTCATGACCGCAAAGCCGTTTATTTACGTTTTCAACGTCGACGATGATCAGTTGCACGATGAGGCTTTGCATACGAAACTCGCCAAGAGTGTGGCTCCAGCACCAGCATTGTTCATTAACGCTGATTTCGAAGCTCAGCTCAACGATCCGGGTCTGAGCAAGGAAGACGTTGCCGAAATGCTGGAGGCTGATGGACTCAAGGAATCTGGTCTCGATCAGCTTGCTCGTGTCGGTTTCAAGACGCTGGGACTGCAGACATTCTTGACAGCTGGTCCAAAGGAAGTCCATGCGTGGACGATCCATCAGGGCTGGAAGGCTCCGCAAGCCGCCGGTGTCATTCACTCGGACTTCGAAAAGGGCTTCATCAAGGCAGAGATTGTCAAGTACGATGATCTCGTCCGTCTGGGGTCGTACGAGAAGGTCCGCGAGGCAGGTCTCGTGCATCTCGAGGGCAAAGATTATGTCATGGAAGACGGAGATATCGCTGAATTCCGTTTCAACGTCGATAAAAAGTAAAAAATGACGTTCTCCATGGTGCTGTGCAGGGCATTCTCACCACAACAGTTCTCATCGCAATGAGTTGCATGCACAGGTTGTTGACCGCGTGAGAAATGTGAAAAATGGGCTTCAGGATTATTCCTGGAGCCCATTTGTTTGTGCAGTTACTTTTCTGTTGTTACTTTCTCTGTTACTTTCCCATGGTCATGATGGTGCAGATTCTCGTCACAGTTCGCTGATTCCAGCGCCGGCGAGCATGATGATCAGGCCAATAATCTGAGCCGGATGCGTCTTCCTCTTCTGAGCGCCAACGAGACCACACTGATCAATGACAAGGCTCGCGATCATCTGACCGATCATGCCGAGGATCAGCGTCATACCTGTGCCAATGAGCGGCGTGATGAGGGCGATGAGAGTCAAGTTCACAGCACCGAGCACGCCGCCGAGCCATACGTACCACGGAAGATGTTGTGCTGACAGATGCGATGGGCGTAGTGTCTTCCAATCAGCGCGGATGAGCGCAATGCAGGCGAAAATGATCGTTCCGACTACAAAGTTGAGGAGTGCGGAATGGATGGCAGATCCCATTTCCCGCCCATTTGTTCCATTGATCGCAGACTGACACGCAAAACTGACACCAATCCCAAAAGCTGCTGCACGGGCGAGCCACACTCGTAATGTTGTGTGCATAGACCGTGTCGGTGAAGAAGACGAGTGGGTCAGTGTTGAAATGATGACTCCCGCAATCACGATGATGCACCCGATCACACGGGGTGCCGAGAGTGGAATTATTTTTGTCCCAAACCAACCTGCTGCATCGATGACAACGCTTGCAACGATTTGCCCTACAAGTGGGATCGTCGCAATCTGAACTGCTCCTAGGATCGGGAACAAAAGGATGTTTCCACAGACGAACAGTGAGCCGAGAAATCCAGGGAGCCAACCCCACCACGGCAGTGCGCTGATATGTGCCCACGGAATGAAGAATCCTTGTCCCACAATTCCGCCACAGACGACGAGTGTCAGTGAGCCGATCGCGTAATTGATGAGTGATGAGTCAACCGCACTGGAGCTGGCTGTGCGAATTCGGGCGTTGAGTGCAGTTTGAAGTGGAGCACATCCCCCGGCGATGATACCGATGAGAGCGAAGGAAAGATAACTCACAATCACAAGAAGCCAACCTCATATCCTCAGTGTGACTGCGCGATGCCGCTATGGCGAGCAAGAGGCACGTAGATCAGGTCTATGAGGACGCTACCAACGAGCACTATTCCGGTCACGATGAGCAGCTGGATGATGGTGATTCGTGCTTCCATTGCGAGCCCAGTGAGCGCCAAAACAACGGTGATGATGACATCGGCGAGCTGGACTGACCACACTTGCGTGGAGGGGAGCGAACGCCAGAAGAATCCAGACGTACGCGCAGCGAGCATGAGCATAATTGCAGTCAACTCGAGGAAGACGAACATAACCGTCGTGAGAGTATCAATGCGCCAGCCATGGACAGAAAGAACCCAGAAGAGTCCGAATCCGAGGATTGTCCACGTACCGGCGAGGCAGAACGAGAGGCGAGAGAGACTGCCAATGTCCCACTTTTCTGGAACACGAGCAGCGACAGCGCGATCTGTGCCGAGCATCATGGTGACCATATTGTTCATGATCGTGAAGATCACCATCGCGTTGAGCCCGAGCGGCAAGCGTTTGAAGAACACGTAGACGAGCGTGATCAGCATCGTCAGTTCGGCGGTACGGGCGAGTTTCGAGATGGCCCACGTGATCATGCGTCGATGGACACGGTGTCCGGCATCCAAAATGTGTATGATCGGTGTCAATCCGTCCGTGAGTAGCACCATCTTTCCGGATCGCTTCGCCACATCAGCTGCATTGGAAACAGCAATACCAACTTCAGCTTGCTTCAGGGCAGGAGCATCGTTGACGCCGTCACCTGTCATCGCCACGATATGACCGTGTTTTTGTAATGCTTTGACGATCTCGAGTTTTCCTTCCGGAAGAACGTCTGCAATCCCGGCAATGTGAGCGTCCGGAGCCGCAGGATCGAGCGTGTCGAGATCGATATCATGACGTGAAACAACCGTGCCTGGCAACCCAACGCGTGTGGCTACTGCTTGAGCCGTTCGTTGATTATCGCCCGTCAGCATGATCGTGGTAATACCGCGGGAACGCAAGTCAGACAATGCCTTCGCGGAGTCCTGACGGATCGTATCAGAGAGAATGAAGATGCCAGCGAGGTGGTCGTTAATGAGGACAGCAACCGAACGGCCTGCAGTGAAATCAATGTGCGCAGCACGAACCTTCTGATCAGATTGAGGATCAAGGTGAGAGAGCACTTTGTATGAACCGAGCTTGACGTCCACAACAGATGCGTGCGGAGCAGAGGGAGTAGGGATAGAGACGTGCGCCTGCGAATAACCCTTGTCCGGAGTAAAGGGTGTGAAATCGTCGGGCTGGTGAGGTTTCAGCTGATGGGCATGAGCAAAGTCAAGAACAGCCGTATCCACGACGGATTGCGTTCGCTGATCGGCTGCGCTCGCGGCAAGAAGAAGCGCGGTTTCATCTGGATATGCGGACACATTTGTCCACGAGGACACGGATGTGTGGTTTTCGGTAATCGTGCCTGTCTTATCGGAGAGAAGAACATCGACGTTCGCAGCGTCCTGAATGCCCGTAAGATCAGATGTCAAAATACCGTGCCCAGTCAGTGCCTTCGCCTCAAATGAGTTGGAGACGGCAAAGGTGGATGGCATTGCAACGGGGATTGAAGCGATGAACATCATTGCCAGGAACGGCAGCATTGAGATGATGTTTTCGTGGCGAATCAGTGCCGCAATAATGAGGACAGCGGTGAGAACACTGTCGAGCAGGCACAAATAGTAAATAATGCGTGTGAGGAGCACCTGCAGGTGACCTGGAGCAGCAGAAGTATTGATGAGGTTGACAGTCTTGCCCGACCGTGAATGGATGCCCGTAGCGCTCACTTGTGCCAAACCGGAACCTTGGACGACTGTCGTTCCAGATAGTGCTGTGTCACCCACATGCTTCTTAACCGGTGCTGATTCGCCGGTAATAGAGCTTTCGTCGCACGAGATTGAACCGGTTTGAAGGATTGAATCCGCTGCGAGCACATCACCGCGGTTGAGATTGATGAGATCACCGCGGACGAGCTGTTTGGAGTCGATTTTCGTCCACATTCCATCGCGTTTGACTGAAACGACTGGGGTGAGTTCGTGGGAAATATCGTCGAGAACACGATTACTTTTGCGCTTCTGGAACGCGCCATTAAGAGCAGCGAAGAGCAGCATGGCAGCCACGAACGCCGCTTGAATCCCTTTGCCAAGGATGACTTCGAGGATGAGTGCACCTTCGAGGATCCATGCGGAGAGGTTCCAGAGTCCGGATGCAAATGCTTTCCAGAAATTGAACTTCGGTTGAGGAACTTCGTTTGTGCCGTCCTGTGCAAGGCGGCGAGCTGCTTCGTGTGACGTCAGCCCTTGTGGCTCTGTTGGATGCGTTGCATGAGATGAATCGTGAACTTCAGGCATGTCCCCATTATGGCATTCCTCAATCTCATCGAGAGGAGACACAGGTTGCTCTAGAGTGGAGGGAACTATATCAAAGGAGAGAACGACATGGCTGACCACAGCACGCCGGAAACTGTCGCCGGCCATACTATCAATATGCCAGAGCTCATCGCGCTCGTCGTCTCATCGTGTATTGGGACGGGCATTTTTGGAATCACGAATGATCTGTCGCGTGCGACCGCGCCTGGTCCGGCGTTGATTGGCTGGGCAATTGCTGGTATCGGCTTCTTGATGCTCATCTTGTCTATCAACCATTTGACGTTTGCGCATCCGGAGATGAGTTCAGGTATTTTCGCGTACGCGGGTGCATTCGGTCCGTTTGCTGAGTTCATCTCTGGCTGGAGCTATTGGCTGTCCGCTTGGCTCGGGAATATCGCGTTTTGTACGATGCTCATGTCAGCGCTCGGTCACTTCTTCCCACTTTTTGCTGGCGGTCAGAACCTTCCGTCTATTCTTGTTGCCATTGCTGTGATTTGGATTATCACGGCACTCATCATTCACGGTGTGGAGGAAGCGTCGTTCCTCAATATGATTGGAACGATTTGCAAGATTGTCCCTCTCATTTTGTTCGTCATCATTGTCGCTATGAGTTTCCGTGCTGATGTGTTCTCGCAGGTGTTCTGGGGTAACGTCGCCAGCTCGCTGACAACAGGAACGGTCACGGGGAGCGTGTGGGTACAAGTGCAAGGCGCCCTCATGACGATGATTTGGGTGTTCATCGGTGTCGAAGGTGCGAACGTGCTCCTCTCGCGTGCAAAGAGTCATCAAGCGACGGTTGTGTCGGCGATCATCAGCTTTGTGCTCGTCTGGGTTTTCTATGTGCTTATTTCCATCTTGCCGTACGGTG
Organism: uncultured Aeriscardovia sp.; assembly: GCA_903789525.1. Taxonomy (GTDB): domain Bacteria; phylum Actinomycetota; class Actinomycetes; order Actinomycetales; family Bifidobacteriaceae; genus Aeriscardovia. Next base: position 608,847 of record CAIFER010000001.1, on the reverse strand, counting down.
TTATTTCGCGTGCTCAACTGGCACATATGAGTCAACCAGCGCTTGGAGAAGTGCTGGATCATATTGTTGGGCCGTGGGGAGCAGGACTGATCAATGTAGGACTGATCATCTCCTCCTTGTTCGCATTGCTGTCGTGGACGATTTTGCCGACTGAGTCAATGCGACTCCTCGCTGATGACCATGTTCTTTCGAGAATGTGGGGGAGTGTGAACAAACATGGTGCTCCTGCGCACTCACTCATTGTGACGACAGTGTTAGAGACGATTTTTCTCTTCTCGCTTCTCTTCACTACGCACGCTTATGAGTTCGCGTACGGTTTGTGCACGGCTGCAGTTTTGTATTCATACGTGTTTGTTGGCCTCTTCCAGATGCGGTGTGCGCGCAAGGAAAGGGCATGGGGCCAGTATGTGATCGGTCTTCTCGCGTTCGTGTTCCAGATCGGCTGCATGGTGTTGGCAGGGTGGAAAGAAGTGCTCGTCGTCACGATCAGCTTCCTCATCGGTTTCATCCTGTATATTTATGGGTGCAAACAGTATGGCAAGAAGATTACGGCCAGTGAGATCGTATGGATGGTCATCCTCGGAATATTAGGTATTGTGGCGATAATCTTGTGCGCGTGTGGTGTGATTCAGCTTGGCTCATGAACTCATGAACACTTATGAGCTCATTAAGACGCACTGAATGAGAGGAAGGCAATTGGCAATGGCAACAACGAAGTCTCCAGTCCCGGTGTATGTGATTCACGGCACATCGACGAAGGATGACGATTGGTTTCCATGGCTTGAACAAGCGGCAGCTCACTGTGATCCCCAGATGACGGTGACGCGTTTGGATTTGCCGGATCCGTTTGCTCCACATCCACAGGCGTGGCAACAGGCGATCGACCGGCAAATTCCGGTGACAGACCCATCTGCGCCACTTGTGATCGTCGCTCACAGCCTTGGATGCGCGGCCTCGTTGCGGTGGATCGAGTCGCATCCTGAACTCACGAATGTCAGGCTGATCCTCGTCGGTCCCTTTGACCAACCGCTCGCAGGATATCCGATGCTGGATGCATTTGTGACGCCCCCATTTGACTATGCACACATTCGTGCGAGTCTGAGAGCGTGTGATGTCATTACAGCGAAAGACGATCCGATCGCGCCTTCTCGTGTGTCACAAAATATGGCTGACAGTTTGCATGCACAACTTATTGTGCGTTCTCATGGAGGCCACTTCCTGTCATCAGACGGATATGATCGTTTCCCGCTTGTCTTGAAAGAAGTACAGCGTCTCTCCAGCATTTAGTTGCGCAGTTACTGAGTTGCGCTGTTACTGAGATGTGGTGGGTGAGTTGTCGCTAGTAAGCTGTGGTCAATGAGCTGTTGGCAGTAAGTTAGTGCGATGGATTTCTCTGTTCACTCATCTACATAACTCAACGGGGAACTATGCCTGTGCGTGTATTCTTTCGACTATGGCTCACAATTCTTGGCGATCACTGATCCATTCCATCGCTGATGCGTTTAATGAGGCGCGTGACTTTACTGGCACTGCTTCGGATGCGCGGAATGCTCGTCGCGGTGCTGCTCCACATTCGCAGACGAATCGTTCAACGATCACATATTCGATCGGGTCAGGGTCGCGACGTCACCCCTCGAAGTGGCGTTGGCTGTGGATCGCGCTCGCTATTCTTGTGGCCCTTGTGTTTCTCATCGTTGTGTCAGCGCGCTTTATCACAGATGTGATGTGGTACACGCAGCTCGGATATGGGTCTGTGATCTGGACGACACTTGCCATGAAAGTCGGTCTCTGGATTGTGTATGCCGTCCTCGTTGGTGTCGTCGGTTTCCTCTCCGCTGATGTGGCTATCCATTCACGGCCGGCAGATGCAAACGGGTATTCATATCAGTCACACGATGGTGTGATCGTCGAAAGAAAGAGTTTCAGTTCTCGCACAGCTCGGCGCGTCGCATTCTGGGTCAGTGTCGTTGTTGGAGCGTTGCTCGGTGGGAGACTTCTCTCGAATTGGAATGAGATTCTTCTTGCTTCGCACGCCCAGTCGTTTGGAGTTAGAGATCCTCAGTTCGGTATCGATGTCGGCTTCTACGTTTTCCTTCTACCGGCATTCCGTGCAATCGCAGCAGGACTCCTCACTCTCGCTTTAGTGGGGTTGATCGTCTGCCTTGTTTTTCAATTCGCGCTGTCAGGAATTCGTTTCCGTCTTCCGTCGCGCAAACAAGCGCTTGTGGGCATGACTCGACGCGCGCGCCGTCAAATGGGCGTGTGGGTCATCATTACGTTTGTCGTTGCAGCTTTGCGAACAGTGCTGTCAGCTTTCCAGTCGCTCACGCAGACATCAGGATCCATAACCGGTGCGGCGTACACGCAAGTACACGCATCCATCCCGGGTATTTTCATTATGGCGGCGTTGCTCCTTGTCGTTGGCTGCGTGCTGGGTGCGTGGCTCATGGCCTCGGATCGCCTCGACCTCGTGCCAACGGATTCGCCGGTGACGTGGAAGAAAGCACTGCGTCTCATGCGGTTGCCGCTCATCTCGGTTGCTGTGCTCGTGGTTGTTGGACTCATCGTGCAGATCATTTATCCAGCCGTGTTGCAACAGTTTGTTGTCAATCCAAACCAGCAGGAGTTGGAATCGCAGTACATCCAGCGCAATATTGATGCGACGACGCAGGCGTTTGGGTTAAAGAATGTGAAATTCCAGCCGTACAACGCGACGACAACTGGACAGGCAGGCCAACTTTCGCGCGATACAGAGACGACTGCTCAGATTCGTTTGCTTGATCCGCAAGTCGTGGCCCCCACATTCCGCCAGCTTCAACAGTCTAAGCAGTATTACACGTTTGAGGACACGCTCGCTGTCGATAAATACAGGATTCGTGGAAAGAGCTACGACACAGTTATTGGTGCACGTGAACTGAACTTGGCCGGAAATGACGACCGGAATTGGGTCAACGATCACACCGTGTATACGCACGGGTACGGAGTAGTCGCCGCGTACGGTAATCGTGTGAGTAAGGACGGTCAACCGCTGTTCTTCGAGAAGGGGATTCCAACACAAGGTCTCCTTACTCAGACGCAGCACTACGAACCTCGTATTTACTTTTCTCCGACGGCACCGGACTATTCGATCGTGGGCCATCCATCGGGGCGCTCTGACTGGGAGTTTGACTATCCGTCAGGTTCATCGGGTGTGCGCAACGAATTCCACGGTTCAGCGGGTCCGCGTATGAGTAATTGGCTCGTCAAGCTGCTGTATTCCATTCGTTTCCAGTCTGATCAGATTTTCTTCTCTGACCGCGTGACGCGTGCCTCGCAGATTCTGTACTATCGCTCGCCAATCGATCGAATTCGACGGGTTGCACCGTACCTTGAGCTCGATTCGCGTGTATATCCAGCTGTCGTCGACGGACGTGTGAAGTGGATTGTGGACGCGTATACAGTGTCCGATCAGTATCCGTATTCACAGAAGGTTGATCTGCACTCCTCAACGCAGGATGCGCTGACACTTTCGTCGCGTTCTTTGCACACGCTGACAACTGGCGAAGCAAATTACATGCGCAACTCCGTCAAGGCAACGATTGACGCATATGACGGTCATGTCGATTTGTACGCGTGGGATCCGCACGATCCGATTTTGAAGGCGTGGGAGAAGATTTTCCCGGGTCAGTACAAGCCGTTGTCGCAGATTTCTGGTCAGCTCATGAGTCATTTGCGCTATCCGGAGAGTATTTTCAAGGTTCAGCGCCAGTTACTCGGTAAGTATCATGTTCGTTCTGCAAGCCAATTCTTCTCGGGTGAGGATTTCTGGCAGACGCCGTCTGATCCAACCGTCAAGGTCAATGAGCAAACAGGTGTGGCTGAGAGTAATCAGTCTGGTAGCTCGGATAATGAGAATGATGACAGTGATGGGGACGATCAGGGCACGTCGGGTATGGCGACGAATTCGACCGTGTTACAGCCTCCGTATTATCTGACGATGCAGGTGCCGAATCGCACGACGCCGACGTTCTCTCTGAGTTCCTCATTCATTCCGGCTGGTTCGCAGACGCGTGAGATCCTCACTGGATTCTTTGCGGCGGATTCGGATGCTGGAGATCGGCGTGGTTTCATTGGCCCCAATTACGGCACACTCCGATTACTGGAATTGCCGAAGAATACGAATGTGCCAGGTCCAGGTCAGGCACAAAATAACTTCAACGCTGACGCATCGGTTTCGCGTGAACTGAACTTGCTGGAGACGGGAAGCACTGAAGTCGTTCGCGGCAATTTGCTCACACTTCCGATCGGCCACGGACTCGTCTACGTCCAACCAGTGTATGTTCAGAGTTCTGGATCAACGAAATTCCCGTTGCTCAAGAAGGTTCTTGTCGCATTCGGCGAGCACATCGGGTTTGCTAATACTCTCGATGAGGCGCTCGATCAAGTCTTCGGCGGAAATTCCGGCGCATCTGCAGGTGATGCAGTCAATTCGCAGTCGGGATCATCGCAATCGTCACAGCAATCACAATCTCGCACGAAGGGGAGCACTGCGGCGCGTCCTGGCACGAATTCAGGGGCTATCCCTAATGCATCAGATGATGTCAAGAATGCGCTCAACGATGCCACAGCGGCGATGAACGATGCACAAGCTGCTCTGAAGGACGGTGACTTCGCTGCATACGGGAAGGCACAAGACCGTCTGAAAGCAGCGATCAAGAAAGCAGCCACTGCAGCTGAGGGCACGCACGCATACAGTACGAAGTGATGGCACAAACAGAAGGAAGGGGAAACAGTCACAATGGCTTCAGATTTTTGGCTGATTGCAGGTCTCGGTAACCCAGGGAAAAAGTATGAGGGAACGCGGCACAATATGGGATTCATGGTGCTTGATGCCCTCACACAGCGCTGGAATGTTAGCCTCACTGACCATAAAGGTTTGGCACTCGCCGGCCGGGGCATGATCAGCATGGGTTCAACACATCTGAAAGCCTTCTTCGCCAAGCCGCTGACATATATGAACGATTCCGGTGACGCGGTTTCCTCTCTGTGCGAATATTACGATATCGATCCACATCGCGTCATTATCATTCATGACGATATGGATTTAGATTTCGGCCGTATTAAGGTCAAGCAGGGTGGTTCTTCCGGCGGCCACAACGGTATTAAGTCAATTGATCGGTCTCTGGGAACGAACGAATACAACCGAGTGCGGATGGGGACAGGTCACCCAGCACGTGGTCCGCAGGCGCATCGCAATTCCATCGACTGGGTGCTTGGAAGATTCCCGTCTGCGCAGCGGGCTCATCTGGCGGATTTCGTCGCTGACGGTGCAGATGCTGTTGAAATGATTGCGTGCGATGGCCTGAGTGCAGCCGAAGAGAAGTACAACGCGCGCTCGCGGTCAGTGAAGTAAGCTGATTTACTGCGAAAATGAAGAAGAGGGAGAGCGTGTCAACAGGAGTGAAGAAGCAGTCGGGGACGAAACAGACGCAGCAACAACAACCATCGTGGGTGGGGACGCTTGCCCCGTATTTGACGCATCTGCAAACAGATCCGGGTATCACTGAGTTGCTGGGGAGCATTCGCGATACGAGTCCTGAGAATCGCGCTGAAAATGCCGAGTTACGTCGCATTTCTGCTATCAGTGGTGTGCAGCCAGCTTTTGCTGCCCAGGTTGGAAAGATGCGCCCCACAGTTGTGGTTACTGCGTCTGCTCGTGACTGCGAAGAGTTCACTGATGATCTGCTCTCATGGTGGCCTGGTGATCCGAACGAGGTTGCGCAGTTACCAGGGTGGGAGACGCTTCCACATGAGCGACTTTCTCCCCGGGCGGATACGGTCGCTCGGCGTATGGCTGTTTTCCGTCGTCTCGCTCATCCAGCGCCTGCTGCTGACACTGCTGACAAGAAAAGGTCGGAGGAGGACGACGGTCCATCCTTTGGCCCGATTCGCATTCTCGTCATGCCAGTTCGCTCGCTCATCCAGCCGGTAGCGCATGGTCTGGGGGATATTGAGCCGCTTGTTTTCCGCATCGGTGAGCAGATGGACATGCAGGAGGCAGAGAAGAAGCTTGCTCTCAACTCGTATGAGCGCACAGATCTGGTAATGCAGCGGGGACAGTTTGCGGTTCGCGGTGGCATTCTCGATGTGTTTGCGCCGACCGCTCCACACGCTGTTCGTATTGAGTTTTTCGGTGATGAAATCGATACGATCCGTGAATTCAACGTTTCTGATCAGCGCACGTTCGGCGATCAGATTTCGAGTGTGTGGGCGACTCCGTGTCGTGAACTGCAACTGAGCGACGCGGTCCGAAAGCGTGCCGCTTCACTGATTGGCAAGATCGAAAATGCCGATGAAATGCTGGAGTCGATCTCCCACGGGATCGCTGTCGAAGGCATGGAATCGCTCCTCCCGGTGTTAGTCGACGATCTTGATTCGGTTTCTGATCTCATTGACCCGTCGAGCGTCGTTCTTTTCGCTGATCCGGAGAAAGTCGAGCGCGCTGCATCAGATTTGAGTAAGACGGCTGATGAATTCCTTGCTGCAAGTTGGCACGTAGCGGCGTCCGGGAAGTCTGATCAGGGTGTTCCGCTTGATTTCGGACGGGCAAGTTTTCTCGATCTGTCTGAAGTGCGATCAGGTCTTCTCAACGCTGGGCACCCACTGTGGGATATGACGGAATTCTCAGTCGATACGTCCAATGATTCGAATGTCCGTTTGGACGTGCAACCGGTTCAAGATCTGCGTGGCAACGGCACGAAGACGATTGATCTGCTGAAGAGCTTGACGAAGTCGAAGCTTGTCACCGTCGTTAGTGCAGCCGGTCATGGCACACTCTCACGCTTGCAGCAGTCCATTGAGCAAGAAGGACTGACTGGCATTCAGTATGTGCAGTCTAAGGCTGTTCATGGTTTCATCGACCGTTCTGCCCATCTGGCGGTCCTCACTGAATCCGACATTCTTGGCCATACGACGGCTGCTGGGTATGGCAAGCACACGGCGCGGCGTCGACGGAATGCCGTCAATCTTATGGACCTCAAGCCCGGGGATTATGTTGTTCACGAGCAACACGGTATCGGCAAGTTCGTCAAAATGGAGCGGCGCAACGTTGGCTCGGGTGCAATGAAGGGCGAACGAGAATACATTGTTCTCGAATACGCTCCGACGCATCGCGGTGCTCCACCAGATCATCTGTTCGTTCCAACCGATCAGATGGATCTCATCAGCCGGTATATCGGGTCTGATAAGCCGAAGCTCAACAAACTTGGCGGCAATGACTGGGCTGAGACGAAGTACAAGGCGCAAAAACATGTCAAGGAGATCGCCACTGATCTCGTCAAACTGTATTCGAAGCGTCGGCGCATTCGTGGTCATGCCTTCGGTCCGGATACTCCGTGGCAAAAGGAGATGGAAGACGCATTTCCGTATCAGGAGACCCCAGATCAGCTGCGCACGATCGATGAGGTGAAGGCTGATATGGAGTCGCCGCACCCGATGGATCGACTCATTTCGGGTGATGTCGGCTTCGGCAAAACTGAAATAGCAGTGCGCGCTGCATTCAAAGCGGTGATGGGCGGCAAGCAAGTTGCCATTCTCGTGCCGACCACTTTGCTTGTTCAACAGCATCAGGAGACGTTCTCACAGCGTTACGCTGATTTCCCGGTGACTGTGCGCTCTCTGTCACGTTTCCAATCTGCTGAGGAGACGAAGAAGACGCTGGCAGGCTTGGAAGACGGATCAGTGGACGTCGTCATTGGCACGCACATGTTGCTCAATCCGAAGATTAAGTTTAAGGATCTTGGTCTTGTCATCATCGATGAGGAGCAGCGTTTTGGCGTAGAGCACAAGGAGACGCTGAAGGCACTATGGCCGAGTGTCGATGTTCTGTCGATGTCAGCGACCCCGATTCCGAGGACGCTCGAGATGGCGCTGACAGGAATTCGTCAGATGTCCACACTTGCCACGCCGCCAGAGGATCGTCTTCCGATTTTGACGTACGTTGGCCCGTATGAGGATGCCACGATCGTTGCGGCGTTGCGCCGAGAGCTTTTGCGCGGCGGTCAGGTGTTTTACGTGCACAATCGCGTGCAAGACATCATGAAAGTTGCCGGTCGTATCCATGATCTAGTACCAGAAGCGCGTATCGGGATCGGGCACGGCAAAATGCCGGAACGACAGCTCGATCAGACGATTCAAGACTTTTGGCAGCGCAAGATTGATGTGCTGGTATGCACGACGATCATTGAGACGGGTCTCGATATTTCGAATGCGAACACGTTGATCGTCGATGATGCGCAACGTTACGGTCTCTCGCAACTTCATCAGCTGCGTGGACGTGTGGGCCGCTCGCGTGAGCGTGCATATGCGTATTTCTTGTACGATGCACAGAAACCATTGACACAGCAGGCACATGATCGTCTTGCGACGATTGCTCAGCATACGGCTCTTGGCTCAGGAACAGATGTTGCCATGCGCGATCTGGAGCTCCGTGGCACGGGCAATATGCTCGGTGCTGAGCAGTCCGGGCACATTGAAGGCGTCGGATTTGATCTGTACGTCCGCATGGTATCCCAGGCAGTGGAGGATTACAAGAATCCGGACAAGAAGGAAGTCAAGCCGGTCAGCATCGACTTGCCGATCCAAGCATCCATCCCAGTCTCGTATATCAATTCGGATAAGTTGCGTCTGGAAGCGTACCGCAAGATTGCAGCGGCACGGAACGATGACGAGCTGAAGGGTGTTGCAGATGAGCTCGTCGATCGCTATGGAAAGATTCCAGACGAGGTAAAGCTCCTCTTCTCGGTCTCACGTCTGCGCCAGCAGGCTGCCAAGCTCGGTCTCAGCGAGATCTCGGCGCTTGGTTCACGTGTTCGGTTTGCGCAGATTGATCCGTCTGAATCTGTCAGAATGCGGATGAGTCGTATTTATCACGGATTTATGTATCGGCCGGTTACTCATGTGGTCCTCATTCCGGCACCATTCCAGCGGTCTGCTCAAGCTGCTGACTCGTTCGATTCGCAAGGCGTTATTGACTGGGTCAAGCAAGTCTTGGATGATTTTGCGTGGAAATCTGTGCCGCCGTCTCAGCGCTCGCAACCTCGTCAGTGAAAAGCATTCAACGGTCGGCTGACGTAGATAAAATAAAGATGTTGCACATAACAATCACATAAAGGAGTTGCATTGGCAGCAATTGAAAGCGTCTATGCACGCGAGATTCTTGATTCCCGTGGAAATCCAACTGTGAAGGTTGTTCTCGACACTGATGATGGTGCTGAGGGCATTGGCCTTGTCCCATCTGGTGCCTCCACTGGTGCCAACGAAGCGTGGGAGCTTCGCGATGGTGATAAGAAGCGTTTTGGCGGCAAGGGTGTTCTCACTGCCGTGAAGAATGTCAATGAGATCATTGCTCCGAAGGTCATCGGAATGGATGCCTCCGATCAGCGTGCTCTCGACCAGACCATGATTGATCTGGATGGCACTCCAAATAAGAGCAAGCTCGGTGCAAACGCTATTCTCGGTGTTTCTCTCGCTGCTCTGTATGCTTCTGCAGAATCTGCGGATGAGCCGCTCTACCGTTACATCGGTGGAACGAACGGCCACATCCTTCCAGTCCCGAACATGAACATCATGAATGGCGGCGCACATGCGAACTTCGCAACCGACATTCAGGAGTACATGATTTCTCCTTACGGCTTCAAGACGTACAGCGAGGCTTTGCGTGCAGGTGTTGAGGTTTATCACACGCTCAAGGGCATTCTCAAGTCTCGTGGCTTGGCCACTGGCCTCGGTGATGAGGGTGGCTATGCGCCTGAGATGAAGAACAACGAGGAGTCCTTCGATCTGATCATGGAAGCGATCAGCAAGGCTGGTTATGAGCCAGGCAAGCAGATCGGTCTGTGCATCGATGCAGCATCCTCTGAGTTCTATGGCAAGGATCCGAAGAATCCAGATAACAAGGCTGAAGGCAAGTACTTCTTCGACGGCGAGTTCCGTGACGGCGATTACATGCTTGACTTCTACCAGAAGCTCGTTGAGAAGTATCCGATCGTCTCCATCGAGGATCCGTTCGATGAGGAAGATTGGGATAACTGGGTGAAGATCACTGCCGCTATGGGCAATGAGCTTCAGTTCGTGGGCGATGATCTGCTCGTCACGAATCCAAAGCGTTTGCAGAAGGCTATCGATCTCAAGGCTGCCAACTCTCTGCTGGTCAAGCTCAATCAGATCGGCTCTGTCTCTGAGACGCTTGATGCTATTGAGCTCGCAACGTCTGCTGGCTTCACTTCCATGGTTTCTCATCGTTCTGGTGAGACTCCGGATACCACGATTGCTGATCTTGCGGTTGCGAAGAACACTCGTCAGATCAAGACTGGTGCTCCGGCACGTGGTGAGCGCATTGCCAAGTACAATCGTCTGCTCGACATTGAGGCTGAGCTCGGTTCTACCGCTGAGTACGCTGGTGCCAGCGCATTCAAGCGCGCCAAGGTTCTTCAGTCTCGCTGAAGGCGTGCTGTGTGCCTGATCTCATCAGGTGAGCAGTAAATTTCAATACCCGGAACTCTTTTGATTGAGGGCTCCGGGTATTTTTATTATGTGACTTCTTCATACGATTTTTCATCTCATCGGCGCGTTGTGGGGAGCAGACCGAGAAGTGGCGAACGCACGCCAGCTGGTCGTCCACCTTCTCGCGTTTCATCGCAGCTATTTGATCAAAATGCGCAGATGAGCCGAGATACAGATGAGAAGCCTCGTCGGCGGGCTGCCATGTACATGTGGATTGTTGCAGCAGTGGTGATTGCCATCATCGGTTTGATCCAGCTCTTCGCAACGTATCGGTTGTATTCAGCGAGCCAAAACCAGGTTACGGAACTTCAACAGCAAAAGGCTCAGATCACCCGTCAACGTGATGAGCTCGATCGGCAAATTGCTCGTTGGAACGACAAGAATTATGTCGTTGCGCAAGCCCGCAGTCGGCTTGGATTTGTGTTCCCGGGTGAAACGAGTATTCGTGTCACCGGTGCTGAGAAATATATGGATCGGCGAACGGCCCGGACTGGACGGACGAAAAAGTCAGACGAGTGGTATGAGCGGATGAAGAAATCATGGGTAAACGCTGATCGGGGGACATCGAAGTCGCAGCGGTCGCAGTCTGCTCACACGGCACTGTCTGGACGGAAGGTATCGCACAAATGACACAGACACAGACGCAACACATGCATGCACCGGTCGAAATGCGTCATAGAGAACAACAAACCCACACGTTCGCAGAGCAGGTAGATCCCGGTGTACAACTGAGCGCTTCTGATCAAGATCGATGCAATCGCGTAGTGGCACAAGCGCTCAAGCATCGTGCAAATGAAAAGGATATTGAGCAAGTCACGCAACAGCTGGGACGGTATCCGCGCGGAATCGTATCGGTAGCCGTGCGATGCCACCGGTGTGGAGCCCCTGTTGTCGTGATCACGCGTCCACTTATCACCGACCATGTTGCCCGGCCAACGCCGTTTCCGACCACTTTTTACGTCACGAATCCGGTTGCCGTCAAAGCTATTTCGCGCCTGGAGGCAACGGGTGTGATGAATGAGCTCACTCACCAGCTTCAGTCGACTCATCCAGATCCGAAGATTGACCAGGTGAAAAAACAGTATCAGCGCGCGCATGCGATGTACCTAGAAGTGCGGCACATACTTGCTCACGCCTTACATGACAGCGAGGAACATATCGCTGGTATTAGTGCAGGGGGAATGCCGACGCGCGTCAAATGTTTGCATGCACTGATCGGCCAATCACTCGTCATGGGTCCAGGAGTGAATCCGATTGGCGACTGGGCGCTGAAAAAGATTCGTCCGGAGTTTTCGCTTGATGTGTGCCGGTGCCAGTTACCAGCTGAACATTCGTCAATGAAGGCATAGTCTTTTCAAAGGGATGAGAGTTATGGAGAGCAAGCGCTCCCGTGTGCGGATTGCTGGAATTGATTGTGGAACTAATTCAATTCGACTCATGATCGCAGATGTGGATCACGATGGCTTGCATGTGGTCGTTCCACGCATGATGGACGTCGTCCGGCTGGGTGAGGGAGTGGATCAGAATCATCGTTTTGCTCCTGATGCACTTGAGAGAACGTATCGGGCGTGCCGTCGTTTCCGCCAGGTTATCGACGAAACCGGTGGGGTTGATGCGGTGCGTTTTGTGGCGACATCTGCTTCTCGCGATGCTGAAAACCGCAGTGAGTTTGAAGATACGGTCGAATCGATTCTGCACGTCCGTCCCCGTGTCATCCCCGGTGTGCGCGAAGCCAATTTAAGCTTTCTGGGAGCGACGTCAGCGCTTGATTCACAGACGCGTGTTCGTGAGTCACCGCTCATGGTCGTGGACTTGGGCGGAGGGTCGACTGAGCTGGTAGTCGGCACGGTCGGACCGGATATGAGCGTGAACACGCATGCGATTTCCCTGAACATCGGATCTGTGCGTATGAGCGAACGTCACTGGTCTGCTGTCCCACCTACGGCTGCTGAGGTGCAAGAGGCGACAGACGATATCGACGCTCATCTATCTGAAGCCACACAGGCAATCGATTTCACGCACGTGCGGACGCTCATCGGCGTTTCAGGAACGTTCACGACGGTGAGCTTGATCGCCATGGGAGAGAAGCAGTACTCGTCGCAAAAAGTGGATGGGGCTGTTATCCCGTTTGATCAGGCACATCAAGCATGCAGTCGTCTGTTGACGTTGAGCACCGACGAAATGGCGCGAGATTGGCCTGTCATTAATGCTGGACGTCGTGATGTGATCGGGGGTGGGGCACTCGTTCTTTCTCGCCTCTTGACCATGATGACGCAGCAAACGAAGAAGTCGGGACGCGCGTTGGATCACTACACGGCAAGTGAACGTGGTTTACTGTACGGCATCATCATCGATGCAGGCAGAGAGCTTCTGGCCTCTTAAAATAAACACCCGCAACTCGAACATGGCAACGCTGAGTGTCGGGAGGGGTAGGACTATCGTAGAAGTGTTCGTGCGCCAGTGGCGGAACTGGTAGACGCAGCAGACTTAAAATCTGCCACCTTCGGGTCTGAGGGTTCGATCCCCTCCTGGCGTACGCATATTAACGCATGAAAAACCATGCAACGAATGCGACAAGTGCAATGAAAATGATCACGGCACCAAGGATGATGCCGATCGTGCGATTCTTGTTGTTGCGATCGTAGCTGCGCAATATTTCTGGCGGCGTTGATTGACGCACTTGGTCAAGTTCGAGGCTGGCACTTTGAATCGCGCCCATCGCTTTTTCTACCTCGTCGAGATTTTTCTGCGCCTGGTCGACTTGTGGGGCAGTCGTGTGTGCCGATTGAACCGCCTGTTCGAGAACGTGAAGCCGATGCTGATGATCGGAAATATTCGCTGCTGCGTTCTTTCCCGCAGTCATCACGTGAGACGCGAATTCGTATGCATCGTCTTGATGAGAGGGATCCGCAGGAATATCGATGTGCCCCTCGTGCGTTGAGAGTGTCAACGTGAGAGTTTGTGTCAACTTTTGACCTGAAGCTGAAGGAGCAGATGCAGACTGTCCAGTTTGCTGAGATGCTGCGTCCTCAGCGGATGAAGAAGTGGCAGTAGTAGCGGCCTGAATATTGCTCGACATTGATGTACCCAGAGGAAGTGATTGTGTTCCGCGCTGTACGTGATCGCGGAACAGCTGTGCATCAGAAAACGTATCGATTGGTGTTGCCCACCGTGTACGTTCAGAGGCGAGGGACCGTTCTGCCTCCTCAATTGCACGAGACTGCTCTTTTTGCGCTCGCTTCAGAGCTTGACGAGCATCCTGAACTCTTTTGTCATGTTCTTTACGTGCCTGGTCCAAATTGCGTTCTGCTTGCTTCAGGCGCAGGATTTCGGGTGTCTCGCTCATCGCCGCACTCCTTTTCGTAACTCTCTCTTTTCAAGATTGCCTGTCCTGCAGGACAGCATGGTTTATCATGGGACGGTCAGAAAAGATTGACGCGGGCTTCCCGCGATCTGAATAAGGAGTTTGGTATGAGCGATGAACAGATGCCAAGCGTCGAAGCAAAGTTCGGCGGCAGTCCAGCAATCACTTTCCCACAGTCTGGTCCTGTCGATGGTCTTCGATGCAGTGAAGTTGTCGAAGGCGACGGCCCGGTTGTCCGCAAAGGCGACACGGTGACGGTGAACTATCACGGCGTTGTCTGGGGAAAGAAGACTCCGTTTGATTCCAGTTTCGATCGCCATCAACCGGCCACGTTCCCCATCGGAGTGGGTCAGCTCATTCAAGGCTGGGATGACACGATTGTCGGTCATAACGTCGGAAGTCGTCTGCTGCTGAGTGTTCCGCCAGAGTACGGATATGGTTCTCGCGGTGTTCCACAAGCGGGAATCGGTGGCACAGACACACTTGTTTTCGTCGTCGACATCATTTCGACGACATCTCGTTGATTCATCCAGTAAAAGGAGCATTATGGCAGAAGAGAAAGTCTATCTGCTGACACAAGACGCGTATGACACGATGAAAAAGGAACTCGCTCATCGGACGGGCCCAGTTCGTGCTGACATTGTTCAAAAGATTGCGAAGGCACGTGCTGAAGGTGATTTAAGCGAGAACGGTGGTTATCAGGCCGCAAAGGACGCACAGTCGAAGAACGAAGGCCGCATCAACGAGCTGACTGTCAAACTGCGCGATTCGAAGATCATCACGCCACCACCAGCAGGAGAGATCGGCAACGGCACGCTTGTCACACTCGAAGTTGGAGGTGTGAAGGGCACATATCTCGTCGGTTCGCATGATCTGTCAATTGCGACGGATGAGGTGATTGTCAGCCCACAATCTCCGCTCGGGGCAGCTATCTTCGGTCATAAGACGGGTGAGTCGGTGAAATATCAAGCTCCGAACGGCTCGACGATTACCGCGAAGATCCTGTCTGCCAAGCCGTATCAGGATGGCGACGAAAAGAAGTAAAAATAAAGAATAATCTCTATCTGTATCTATTCGTTTCAGTGATATTGCTTGGTGCACATATCTGAAACGCATGATGCCTCGGCTTTTTACGGTCGAGGCATTTTTTATGTGCTGATAGATATGAAGAGTGACGAACTGGTCGCGCATTACCCTCGCATCTGCGCAATGACGAAGAAGATCGCCACCATATGGCATGCGTAAGCCAGCACAGTACATGTGTGGAAGATTTCGTGGAACCCGAAGACGCGGGGCCACGGATCTGGTCGGCGGACGCCATAGACGATTGCGCCGAGGATGTAGACGATGCCACCGGCGAGAATGAGCCACACAACAACAGGTCCGGCGGTGGGCGAATTCCAGAACAGGGAGAGGAACGCCACACCTGCGACGCCGAAAATCACATATACGAGTGTGTACAGCCATCGGGGAGCGTGGATCCATATCACGTGGACGATGATTGCTACCGTTGTGCAGCTCCACATTCCTACGAGCACGATTGCGCGCCAGCGACCTGGCAGAGTCAGAGAAAGTGGCGTGTACGTTCCGGCGATGAGAAGGAAAATGTTGAGATGGTCGAATCGGCGGAGAAGATCAGTGACCGTCGGATTCCAGTCTCCAATGTGATAAATGGCGGAGTTGCCAAACAAAAGCAGAGAGCACGTCATGTAAATGGCGCATGCCCACTTCATTGCCGCGCCGGGAGCGAGACAGATCGCCACAATCCCGCCTGCGAGTGCCAGTGGACATGCTCCCGCGTGAATCCATCCGCGCATGAGCGGTTTCTGTCTTCCGTGCACGTCGAGGCGTATGCGATGCGGATGGTGGACGCCCAGCTCTCGGCGCAGATGTCGATAACTTTTCTTCGAACGTTTCGCGGTTTTCTTTGCCGCTTTCCATTCTGCCTTCGCTTGACGAGCCTGAATCTTGTCACTCTGCGCCTGTTCGCGCGATGACTGGAGGGATGAGATTTCTGCCGGATTCAGTGGGCGCGTTGCTCCCGGAACGAGGACGGTGGTACGGGAGAGCTCGTTATTGCCCCGGGATTCCGCGTCTTTTTGGCCGTCCTGATCTTCAGAAATCGATGACTCTGTCATGTAACCTACGGTACCGTAACTTATGGATATGGCAGTGTAAAAGATGGATTCTCCGTGTTTCCTGACGTCTACTCAGCATTTTGCCAGCTGTAAGAGTTTAGGATGAGGGTATGGCTGACATTTCACGGATCATCGATCAAGTCCCAGGTATGAGTGCGTCTGATCGCGAGTGGCTTCACCACCTCGTCGCTGATTGGCAAGTGATTGCAGATCTGGGTTATTTTGATCTGCAGTTCGTCGTGCCGGTCGCAGACGGGCACTTTTTGTATGCAGGTCAGTGTCGTCCGTCCACGGGCTTGTCTGTCCACCCGGATGACATTGTGGGCCATCTTGCTGATGCATCGATTCGCCCTCTGCTTATTCACGCGATGAGTTCGCACGACGTGTTGCGTTCACGCCATATTCGCCAGCAGGGTAATGCGCGGATTTGTTCCGTCTATGCGGGAATTTGGCATGCGGGCCATGCGCTCGGCGTTTTGATTCGTGAAACAGATCTGAAAACGCGTGAGTACACCGGTCGTTATGAGCGTGCGGGCATTACTGCGGCGAAGGTGTTGTTCTCGATGGTCACACGCGGGGAATTTCCGTATTCTACGGCGGTCAATGCGCAACTGCATAATCCTCGTGTCTCGGATGGTTTCTTGATCGTCGATAAGCGCGGTGTGTTGCAGGCGGCGTCCCCGAATGCGTTGAGTTGCTTGCGGCGGATGGGGTTGCACACTGACCCGTCCGACCACGTTTTTGCTGAGGTGATGTCGACGATCCTTCAAGGTGAGAATCAGCAGTTGGAGAGGTTGAAGACTGTTCTCACTGGAATGGTTCCATCCGATACGACGGTCGATTGCAACGGCGCTTCTGTCACGTTCCGCTGCCTGCCGTTGCACGATCTGTCTAATCCTGACGGTGCCGTCATTTTACTGCGCGATATCACGGAACTGCGTTTGCGCGATAAAGAGTTGAAGACGGCTAATGCGACGATTTCCGAGATTCATCATCGTGTCAAGAACAATCTGCAGGCTGTCTCGTCATTGCTTGATCTCCAGGCACGTCGATCTCAGAATCCAGAGGTCAAGGACGCACTGCGCCAAGCTCAACGGCGTGTTCAGACGATAGCGCGTGTCCACGAAGGCTTGTCTCGGAGTGCCGATGAGATGGTCGACTTCGATTCGGTCATTCACGAGGTGCTCGAGATGACGATCGAAGTTGAACGCAAACCGGATCAGCACATTGCTCTCACATATTCAGGCAAATTCGGCCGCATGTTGTCACAAGATGCGACGCCGCTGTCTCTCGTACTGAATGAGCTCGTTTCTAACAGTGTTGAGCATGGTTTCGCGGGACGCACGAAAGGGACTATTTCAGTTTCTGTTGCTCGATGGAAGAATAGTTTGAACATCACAGTAGAGGATGACGGGAACGGTTTACCAGCTTCTAATCAGCACGATTCAGCGCATCCGTCTTCGTCTCATTCCTCGGGATTAGGAACGCAGATCATCAACACGTTTGTTCAAGGTGATTTTGGTGGCACCGTTCACCGTTTCACGCGCCCAGAAGGTGGGACTCGCGTGGATCTGACCGTCACTTTGCACGCGTCGTAGAGTTCGGTTGCGTGTGACGAAAGCCGGTTGATGTGGCGGTTGGCCACGGAAGGCTGACATCCTCTAACCGTTCGATATGACGACGACCTGAGCGAATGAGTTTCCGTCGAACACTTTTGCGTTCTTGTGGAGTGAGCCCACCCCAAATGCCTTGCGTTTCGTTATTGGTGACAGCCCATTGCAGACAGCGCGAAATGACGGGGCACATTCGACAGATTGCTTTTGCTCGTAAGAGTGCTGCGTGTGCAGTGCTATCGGAGGACGGGAAGAAAAGATCAGGATCAGCGTGCAGGCATGCTGCCCTTTGACGCCATTGATCTGATGATTGAGATGGCGAAGGCATGGCTGATGACGGTGTGCGAACGGGATTGTCATATTCGTGCACCAACAGCCATCCTTTCTGCTCTGTGATCTCTGCTTTATCTTCTCTTCATATCTTCTCCTTTTTGTGGACAATTTGGCGGATAACTCATGTGACGATTTGCACAGTCCACGATCCGTGCGAGCTCAGGAGAACTGCGCGACCCGGGATCTGATAGTCAGACGGCTCCCAGTCTTCCATGATGTGAGCGGGGATACCGGCCATGAGATCTGTTGTGCGATCGCCCGTCGGGAAAACGAGCAGCGTGGAGCAAAGTTCAGGGTAGCGAGCGCTCGCGGGATCATAGACGCATATCACTGTCCTGCATGAGCGAGCATGTAAACGTGTCCGTAGACGCGTACTTTCCGCACTTGTATTGAGTGGATCGAGGAGCGAATCAGCGTCGTCAACACACTGTACGTGAGAGCCGAGTTGAGAGCGGATGACGGCGAGCGCATGTGTTTTACCTCTCCCGTGTGAACCGGCAATTGCAATATTTCCAGATGTCACGTCCAGCAAGCAGGGGTGAACATGGATACCGTCATCTTTCCATCCGATGAGTGGATGCATGGCGTCTGGGTGAGTATGAGGGTCAAGGCGTTGCACGGACTGGAAAGTCGGCGCGTCAGATCCGAGCGAAAACAGACGGAGGGTACGTGGCGGAAGTTCGTGGACACTATCACGCAAAAAATGTGATGCCCGCCCGCACGCCGTCACATACTGATCGAGATGCTCAATATGCGGACACTGCAGGAGGCGTGGCCCATCGCTGTCATTGAGGATGGCGAGGCCAGGGCAGTCATGTGGGATCTCAGCGGCGAGAGGACTGTCTACGAGATCTGATGACTGTAGCCGGTCCCGCAATCGCAGACAAATCGTCAAATTGATGTTGGCTCGCATTTCGGTGCTCACTTGTCCGAGTGGGCTCTGAGTCGCCAAAATGAGGTTCATAGCCAACGATCGTCCTTGCGAAGCAATGTGCATGAGATGTGTCATGTAGTCGGGAAGGCGATTTTTCAGAGCATTGAACTCATCAACGACGATGACGATACGTGCCGGTGGATGATCAAGGTGGGTGATATCGGAAACGCCTGCTTGTGCCACCATCTGTTCGCGACGTTGCAATTCCTGCTCGATCGCTCGTAGTGCTCGGCGCGCATGTCGGACAGACAGGTCTGACACAGAGCCCCAACAGTGTGGAAGTGCTTCAAGTGCTCGGAAGGTTGCTCCACCCTTGAAATCGAGAAAAATGAATTTGAGCTGATCAGGAGGATTGTGCAGTGCCATGTTGAGACACCAGCCTTGCAGGAGGACAGATTTCCCTGAACCGGTTGTCCCTGCGACGAGCGCATGAGGCCCTTGACGGATGAGATTGACGTTGAGCGGTCGGCTTGTCAGCGGATTGAGTGCAAGAGAACACGTGAATGTATCTGGGTTAACAGGATGATGCCAGAGACGGACGATATCCCTCCAATCGCATGGGGTCGTCTCCATATGAGCGGTGTGTGGGGCAGTTGGAGAGGCAGTGGGGACAAGATCGGCAAAATCGGGGGAGGAAACATCCGATTGTGAGGAGACAGCAGTGGTGTGCAAATACTCCCGAATGGCATCTTCACCACTTTTGCGAGATGGAGCACGATCGTTTTTCTCTGTGGTTGCAGTTGTATGCCGGGAGCGAAAGACGGCATCATGAACAAGATCGCCCACTGCGTATCCCAAGCCCATGGCGGCACTTGCGAGACTCATGAGCGCGAACATCCAGCTGTGGAGGGTCAGGGCATAGACGAACATCACAATCTGCACTAGACACGGGAGAAAGCGTGATACGCATGCGAACAGGCGGAGTGTTCGCTGCAGTGTGGTGAATCGATCTGGTGATGGCATGCCTTCCAGCATGGATCGCATTCATCTATGAGGAAAGAGGAAAAGACGAATGTGGATAACTTTATTATTTGCCGAGCCCTCCTACGACGCCTGGTGACTGTGTTCCATTGCCGATGGCGGAGAATAGCTCAAGTGTGCGTTCGTGGTTGAGAAGAACGCACGAGCCAACGGACGGAACGTAATAGCCCATTGACTCGATGGGTGGCAATCCTGTGATCCCGGACGGACCGGTTGCCTCACGGAAAACAAATGCCATGCGTGCCAACGAGAGAATATTTGTTGAGTTATCCACTGTGATGGCGTGCAGGCCAGAGCTCACAAGGCGAGAGACGGTCAGCGGATTGAGCAATGTTGACGGCGTTAATGCCTTGGCCATGACAGCCTGAACAACTTGACGTTGCCGCTTCGTCCTTCCAAAGTCTCCTTCTGGATCTGAATACCGCATCCGCGAGAATGCGAGAGCCTGTTGACCATTTGCCATATGGCATCCGGCTGTCCATTGCATGCCTGAACGCACATCATTGACTGTGCGGTT
Source organism: uncultured Aeriscardovia sp. (assembly GCA_903789525.1). Lineage (GTDB taxonomy): Bacteria > Actinomycetota > Actinomycetes > Actinomycetales > Bifidobacteriaceae > Aeriscardovia. The sequence goes on along the minus strand of CAIFER010000001.1, from coordinate 588,425 downwards.
GTAGCACAGCTGAACTCCACCGAGAGCATCGACGACATCTGTGACCCCAGAAAAGCCGATTTTGACAACGTGATTGACTTTGAGTCCAGAAATATCTTCAACAGCTCCGCTCAACTGCGGCCAACTGGTGAGTTCGGCAACTGCATTGAGCTTCATACGCCGTCCGCTGATAGAGACGAGAGTGTCACGCGGAATGGAGATCAGCGCACTGCTCCCTGTGCGAGGCTTGACGAGCAGCATTGACGTGTCTGTCCGTTCACCCGGCACTTGTTCCGCAGTACCGCCAACTGTTCCATCGCGTGCGTCTGAGCCGAGGATGAGCCATGTTTCAGCACTGTCGTTTGATTTCTCAGTTAACGCTGTAAAGCGATTGAGCTGGCTATTTGCCCATACTCCGAGTGCTAGCAGCGCTGCCAGTAAAAGGACGATGATAATGCCGATAGTTTTCAGGAAACGATGGCGATGGTGGCGCGGTTTCCAATTGCGTTCGGGGTAAGCCGGATAGTTCCCACGGCGGTAACCGTCACGATAATCGTCACGGTAGCGGCGGTACGGCCGATTGCGTCCATAGCCTCGATTGCCGTCATAGCCGTAGCCGTCGTAATCATAGCCGTCATAGTCATCATTGTTATCGACGTAGCCGTCATCACCGTAATTATTACCTGTCGTGCGATAGGAGGGGCGGTGATGCACAGTTCGCGTTGACCACGCAGCAACACGTGGTTCACGGTCATAGAGGGGGTGTTCACCGTGAACGCGTGTCAGTGGAACTCCGTGAGGTGCTTGTCGGGAATAACGAGGCGTACTTGATGGTGTGTAGCTCGGTGGGAGGGATCGAGATTCGGCACGATTCCTGGGAGTTTCGTAGCCTTCGGGGGAGTAGCTCGGAGGCATGAAACCGCTCTTGCGTTCAGCCCGATCAGATTCAGCCATGCGTATCCCGATCCCTTTTGTGATCTTGATTCCTTTAGTCACACTATGGCGCACAAATATGAGGAATCAGTGCAGAAAGGGGAGCCTTCTTTTACTTCTTTGCAGGAATGCCACAAACTGCATGGTTGAGATAATCGTCAGCGAGTCCCAGCGGGTAACCCGTATTCGGATCGGTGATAATACCCGTCTTCTTGTCAACCCTTCCATGGGTACGTGGATCTTCAAGTTCCCCATCAGGAAGCGTGATGAGACCGGTGATTGGATCCGGCGCAGATTCGTGTGAAGCACTCTTTGATGAGGATGACGATGACGACGGCGAGTGGGTGGAGGAAGAATCAGACTTTGCTGAGTTGCGATTGCTCTTCTTGGATGATGTGGACGAAGCGGAAGGAGCAGGTGCATTCAGTGGTTCTTCGTGAATGAACTTTTCCCACACTTCATGTGCTTGCGGTGCAAATTCCACACGATTCGGATCCGCTGGGTATGCCTGAGTTGGAACCGTGCGCGAATTGAGATTGGATACTTTAAAATGCCGCATCGAATATGCCAAACCGGTGAGCGTGTTGATATTCGCCAACCCTTCACTCATCTGAAGTGAATCGAGGGCAGCTTCTGCGAATTGATACAACTGGTTGGCGTTCGTCAAAATATTCTTTGACATCACTTGCCGCAGCAACTGTTTGATCAAGTATTGCTGACGAGCCGTGCGCATGATGTCTGAACCGTCACCCAAACCATGGCGAAGGCGAGCGAATTCAGTGCCGTTTTTGCCGTTAAGATGCTGATAGCCCTTTTGTAAAGAAAGGCCCGTGTACGGGTCGGAGAATGAAACAGGAATGCAGACATCCACACCGCCAATAGAGTTGATCATCTGCATCATTCCAGCGAAATCAACGACGACGAATTGGGTGATCGGAATATGGGTGAGATGCCTTACCGCGCTGATCATGCATGTTGCAGCGCCTGAGATGCCATCCCGTGCATACCCATTTGCAAAGATCGAGTTAAACATGACGTCCTTGCGCGCCGGGATGACGCCTTTTCTCGTCGTGCATGCTGGAACAGAAACGATTGAATCACGTGGAATAGAAACAAGATTGGCGTAGGAGCGATTAGCCGAAATTTGCAAGAGCATCGTCGTATCAGCGTTGTGATCGCCTTCGCCAATACCGTTGCCGAGTGCATTGTTCGCCTTGCCATCACGGCTATCCTGACCCATCAAAATAATGTTGATTGCATGACCAGAATTCGGGTCGAGAATATCTTCGCTTTTATGTGAAGAATGCGGCTGCGGGATGATCTGAACGCTGCGAGATGAGACAACGTGCGACAGATGCGTATACGATGCGACACCAAACGTGACGGCAAAAGAAAGGAGAGCAGTGACAACCAGGCCGATCACTGCCCCTAGCCGGTGGGAATTTTCGAAGCCATAAGAATGAAGTGGCTGATTAGATGGTGTGTGAGCCAAGTTTGGAAGCCGGACAGAACGATGCGAAGTCGCCTGACGATTTTCCATACGTTTTCCCTTCGACGAAGGCATTCGATGATCGTACAACGCGCCAATTCAGGACTGATCATAGTCCAACGGCTGCATTTTCAAGGTGAGAGGTTAGAGCCTCTTCGTAATCTGGAAGTGTGAGTACAACGACAGCGCATGAGATGATCGAGTATATTGCCGATATCGTCAGGAAATCGGCATTTCTCGCCTCAAGTCCTAATATCCCTGTGCCTTCTGCTCATCAATCTTCAGACCAGCACACACAGGAGCGTACTGTCGATGGCTCAATCAGCGCGCTGATCACTGTCGGCCCTGATATGTCGTGCTTTGCTCCCACAGTGCGTTCGGTTCTCTGCCAAACAGTTCTGCCAGCTCAGCTCGTCATCGCAGTGTGTGTATCTAGTGAAGAAAATAGCCATGTATCACAATCACCGCGTCTGTCTGGCATGAATATGACGATTCCGTGCGCAGACGGCGATCACATGTCAATCACTCTTGTTGTCCTTCATCGCGCTCTCAGCTTTGGCGACTGCATCAATCGCATTGTTCGCTCCGATATTATTTCGCCCGAGTGCCACGAACTGTGGCTGCTTCACGATGATTCGCGCCCTCATGATTCGGAAGTATTGAAATATCTGTCGTCCACCTTGAATCGTTCGCCGAGCACATATCTCGTCGGCGCAAAGCAAGTTGGCTGGCGTGATGATTCGCTGCAGTCGGTAGGGTATTTTATTGATCGTTTCGGGCATCGTGTATCGCTCGTTGTTGATGGTCAAGAGGATCAGGGTCAATACGATTCTCGGCAAGACGTATTCGGAGTCAGCCTTGCAGGTGCGCTCATCAGTTATGATGCGTTTCAGAGAATTGGCGGTGCGGATCCGTGGTACGGCACATTTGGGGAGTCATACGATATTTCCCGCAAAATTTGGCGGTGTGGTGGACGTGTCGTCGTTGAGCCACAGGCAGTGATTGCGCACCGGCGTTCGCGTTTTGAAGGTATCCGGTCGGCCGACGGTCGATTGTTCACGGATGGGGCTTCCGATAGTTACGCAGCCCAGGTAGCTGCTCGCGAAAAACTTGCCGCCACACAGATTCCAGCTGCTGCGGGGCCATTTGTGTGGCTGTACAGTATTCTCGATTCACTGTTTTTGCTCGTTCGTCTGCTCATCGCTAAGGAACCGTTCCGCGCACTGTGCGAACTCGGAGCTCCATGGGTGCGCGTCTTTTTGTGGGGGCAGATTACCGCTCACCGCATTCGTTTGCGCAAGGTTGGTCCAGGCGGATCACAATTTGATGCGTTGATCGCACACCACGAACAGCTCAGGCAGTGGAGGACACGTCAGCGGCTCTTTGAAAAAGAAAAGCGACTCCCGCCTGTCAATCCGCTTGGTCGTGATCACCTGCACCATCTCGCTCTTGTTCGGGCTCGCTGGGTGCTTTTCCTTGCCGTCCTCGGGTGTGGGCTGTCGATTGCTGCAAATTGGCCTTTCTTGCACGCGCTCGTCTCTGGTGCATCGTTGACGTCTGACGGACTTGTCCCGACTGGTGCTCGCTTGCCTGATGTGTGGTCTGCAGCATCATTGATGTATTCGACGGCATGGGGTCTCGGTGCCGTCAGTGCTCCGCTCCCATTTCATTTGGTGCTGGTCCTCGTCAGTTGCTGTGGACTCGGCAATTTGGCGGCCGGGATCAGTGTGTGGTGGATTCTGTTCCTCCCACTTGCACTGATGTCGTTCTTCGCGCTCGCAGGCACAGTGACACGGTCGAATGCTATCCGCTTTATCGCAGCGCTCGCGTGGGGTGCTGGTGCTTTTTGCTGTGGAATTCCGCAGTCGGGGCATCTTCCGCTGTCTTTCGTCTGGGTGTTTTTGCCGTTGGCATTCTTCTTTGTTCTGCGTGCGGTAGGACGGTATGCCGTTGATCGCCCGCTCGTCGCATATGCTTCGATTCAGGCTGCAGCGATTGCTGGTCTGTGTATGGCGGCTGTCGCCCTCTGCGAACCGCAGATGGCCATCGCTTTGATGATCGTCTTTATCGCATATCTTGTACTGTGCAAAGGCCATCGAGCAATGCTCTTGCTGATCCCTGTTCCGGCGATTGTTGTGCTCGCGCCCACTTTCTTCAGTATGCTCGTGCAGTGGAGAAAGGGACTCTGGAGACAGCTTTTCGACGATGCGATGCTGCCAGATGCTTCATCAACTGCTCCTGACGCTTCATGGATGGGTGCTCATTTCTGGAGAATCCTCAGTACGTGGCTCAAGCCTGCATCCGGATGGACACGCACGCTTCTCATTGTGATCGCTTGTTGCGCATTCCTCATCGTCGTTGCCGCATTCGCAGGTCTGTTCGTTCCACGTGGATGGCGTATTTCGCGGATGATGTGGATGATCGCCGTGTCTGGCGTCCTTCTCGCTCTCGTAGCACCACGTATTGCTATTCAGGTGATTCCGAGTTTGAAGGGCGATCAGCTGGTTGGCGCAAGTCCGGTTCCGGGCATGTCGCTGATCTTGCTGGGAATGATCATGGCTGCGTGCTCGGCCGCGGGCTTACGCGATTCGCAGTTCTCGTTGACTACTCCAGGGAAGACGGAGCGAATTCGTCGCGCCCATCAGATGGCAGCTGTACGGACAGTGTGGACGATTGTTGGATCTGTCTTGTCGATTCAGGCGATATGTGCATTCATCATGGTTGGTGCCGCATGGTCATCCTCAGCAACGATCACTGCTAATCATTCGGTTTTGCCATTGATTGCACAACGTGATCTGGTCGCCAAATCAGTTCCTGCTTCTCCGCGCGTCCAGCGTATTCTCGCCATCACGCCGGTGGATGAAACCCACGCACATTTCACGGTCTTGTCAACATCAACGGGCGATATACTCGATCGCTCTGCAACGCTCGACGCAGCTAGTATCACCTCATTCGACCCCACAGATCGGGGGCTCGGCAACATCGTGGCGCAGCTGATGAATTCTTCTTCGCCATCGTCAATTGCTCAGCTTTCGCGTGATGGCTTCGTCGGTATCTTTATTCCACCGGCAAACAGCACGAATACGCATGTCGCCTCCACCCAGGAGAGCACTCCATCGGTATCGGTGCGGTCGGCGCTCATCGCACACATTCAAGCGAGCGACGGTACTATCCCAGTCGTTAGCAATGCAAGCGGTGTGTATGTCCGCCTTGAGCCTGCATCTGATATTCAGGACGAACAAGGCGACGTTGCTTCCATGGACCTCGATGACATGGGAATGAATACGGATCTCGATTCCAGCTCAGCGGCTGTCAATACAACGGGAATCAATACTAAGCCGTGGAGGCAAGCTCGCACAGATCCTCAACGAATCGCATGGTTGATCGTGATGGGCGTAACGCTCATTGCCACGTGCATGCTAGCCATTCCGCGCTCGCGGCGTTTGGAGCGTGAGGTCACGAGAACGCGAGACAACGGCAAGGAGAGCGAAGAGTGATGAACAAATCTCAGGCGTCACCAGCAGACAAGCGTGCTCGTTCACGGCGTACACGACTCATGACACTTGCGATCGTCAGTGCCATCGTCGTTGTGGCAGTTTGTTTCTCCGTCTTTTCGTTGAGCGGTGCAATTCCATTCGTCGATTCGCCCTCGCCATCGCATGGTGTTGCAGCTGCGAGCCGTCATCACGTGACACGATCCTCTTTGCGTCTGTGGTGCCCATCACAAATTGGCTTGAGTGATCACCAGTCGTACGGCGATCAGCAGTTTGCGGCGTCTCAAGGTGATCTAACTTCTCTGACGTCTCTGGCAGCGATCGGTTCAGTGTTTAATTCGACTATCTCAGACCTGTCGGGTAACTCCATCTCCTCACTGTCTGAGGGCAAGAGCGCGGGAGATCACGGTAACGCGTCTGCATCTCATTTTGTGGACACGTCGCTTCTCCAAGATGTTGAGGGTACCGGATTGGCTGGAACAACTGCATCGTGGGCGAGCCGAGGAGATGTCGCTGGTCTCGCGAGTTCGTCATGCGTGTCATCGGTACTGCACGAGAGCTTTCTTGTTCCGTCGACGCAGGCTGGGAATGCTCATCAACTTGTCGTCGCAAACGATTCATCAAAGGCGACCGTCGTCAGCGTGACAGTGTGGGGGACGAAGCAGTCGGGTGCGTTGGATTCTCGTGTTGCTTCTCAGCTGACGGTTGGTGCGCATGCGCAGGCGTCGTTCAACCTTTCAGCTGCTGCACCCAATCAAGCGGCTCTATATGTGCGAATGGTCAGTTCGGTGACGCCAGTGTATGCTGTCGTCAAATCCGAGCTATCCCACGGTCTGTCGTCTCGTGGCGTTGACTATGAGGTGCCGTTAGAGAGCACAGTTTCTTCCCGGTCTTCCGCGTCGTCTCCGCAGGTTATTGCTGGACTGAATCCGCGACAGCCCACACAAGTGCAGTTATTCTCGCAGTCAGCTCGTCTCGTTCGCATGTGGTGGCTGACTGATCGCGGCGCAACGAGTCCGTCAACTATTTCAGTTGATGCCCAGCGGGTTGCTGTTCATAATTGCGGTCAAGCACCTGCTCATGCGCGTGCGCTCGTCATTGATGATCCGCATGTTTTCGCCACTGCCGAGCAGACCAGTAATGGGAATTCCGATCAGCAAGATTTTGCATCAATCTCTTCTTCGCGTGCTGAAGCGTCATCAGCTATTGCGCTGCCGAGCCAGCTTCAAGCCTCGATCGTCATTGCAAATCCAATGAGCCAGTCTGCACACGTCCATCTGTCGGCTCTCCAAGCTGACGGGACGAGTGCTGGCGATCGCGATGTGACAGTTCCTGCTCAGTCGACGGTGGTCGTGAATCCGACGACGATCGCGAAAACACCGCTAGCGATTGTGTGCCAGCAATCGCATTCTTCGCACGTTCACTGGGCTCTGTCGCTTTCGTCACCGGCTCTCACGAGTAAAAACGTTGCCGGTATTTCTGTCCTGACGCCGACAAGTTTGATGCCGCACATTATGCAAATTCTCGTGACGCGTACGCCACTCGCGTCACTCGGTCGGTAAGTGCGGTAGGTGCTCGCTCTGAGCTCCTTTTGATGGCTCTTGCAGCTCTCTACTCGTCGTCGCCATATGACGGGTCAATGTCTTCAGGATTGAGTCCTGTGAGCTCTGCAAGGCGAGCAACGAGTTCCTCACGGATGAGAATCTGCAAATCGGCGGGATCGGAGGAGATTGTCTGAAGCGGACGTCGATAAATGACAATGCGTGCCGGTTGATGGTGCTGTGCTGGAAAAGCGCGAGAACGAAGTACAAATTGATCTTCCCACGGTAACGGATCAGTGGGAGGAACATCCTCGACTGTGCAGCGAATTGATTGGAAAAGATCCGGCCATGCGTGAGCCAAACGTTGCACCTCTGCCTCCGCAATCCGGTCAAACATGCCCGATTGCGTGCGATACCGGGGGAGCCACGCCCCAAAGAGAGGTCGACGTTGCCCACGACCATGCCGATCGCGATACGTGGGCCGGAGCCATGGAAGCGAGGAATCATCTGTGTGAGTCATCTTATCCACCATAAACCTTTGATTCACCTGAACAGTTAGTAAGCCTGCAAGCCACGTTATGAGAAGGTGTGTGATCGGTGATGAGCACTTTTGCTGTGTGATTTGTGCACATTTATTTTTCTGAATACTGCACCGTGGGCGAAAAGGGAACAATGGATGCTATGTCTCGTAGTTATTTTGCTCGTGATGTGGCTGCTCAAGTCGCCGGTGCACTGCGTGAGATAGATCTTATGCTCTTTCCGCGAGGGTGCGCTGGGTGCGGAGCACCGGATGACGTGCTGTGCACATCGTGCGCGCCTCTTTTTGACTGTCCAGTGCATCGTGAGTTTCCACCGGCACTTATTTCATCAGGTTATTGCTACTCGTGTTGCTCATATGCAGGAGCCGTTCGACGCGCGATTCTCCAGTGGAAAGATCACGACGACGTGCAGGTAGGACGCCTTTTTGCACGCTTTCTGAGTCATCGTGCATGTGAAGTTGTTCCACAGATCTGCACACCGGGGAGTCGTATTGCTGTGGTTCCACTTCCGTCAACACGCGCATCCATTGCCCGGCGCGGACGGTTCCATACGGTGGAGATTTCGCGCCCGGTCAGTCGTGCGCTTGAACACAGTCTTGCTGAGCAGGAGATAGCTGTTCGCCACGTCTGCGCTGTGAACTTTCACGCCGGAGCACGCAAATCAGTAAAGGGGACAGTGGCACAGCGGCAGCGCCGATCGCGGACGCAGATGTACGTTCGTTCTCGTGCATATCCAATTCTTCGTGCATACCCGTCGGTGATTCTCGTGGACGACATTTGTACAACAGGCTCGACGCTACTTGGATGTTCTCGTGTGTTACGTGCTGCAGGATTCCACGTTCTCTGTGCCGTGACGCTTGCAGCCGTTTTACCTTCTCAACTCCAGGACGATGTGCATTAGCCCGTTGCATTGCATTAATCTGCGTGAACGACAGTCATCTCATCCCAGCGCGTCGTTCCGCGATTGGAGAGCAGTGCGCGGCGCATGTTCCACGATGCTCCGGTTTCATTATGATGTTGACCCACTCCTCTGATGCCAGCAAATCCGATTCCTACTGAATGATCTCCGTACAGTTGGTTCATGTGGTCGAGGATGCTCCCGATGCCGGATGTGTCACGCTGAGGGGCAAAGCCAGCAAGTGGATGATAGTCATGTGCGTTCTGCAAACCCGTCAACATGACACCTGCTCGTACGAAATGCGTGTGCGGATTGATGTGAATACGTGGAAGAAGATGATGACAGATGAAGTCAACGATCACCAGTGGATTATCGCTCGGAGTGGGAAGTGTGCCAACAGTGAGGGGTACGGAAAAGTCTGTGTCACTGTGAGTAAAGGGACTCACTCCTGCAAAGATTCCGACGGCTCCTGCCAATGATTTTTGCCGTCGAAGTCGGCGACAGGCGTCTTGAGCATAGACGGTGAGAGCTTGGGCAATTGGCACAGGACCACAGACCGGGTGCGAGAACATGCGTGAGCAGAAGATCATGTCTGTACGGACGCCGTTGTCAGCATCTGCTTCTTCCTGGACGCATGGGATACCACGCAGTTCGAGGATCGTGCGCTGGAGGAAGACGGAAAAGCGGTGCTTCATTTCGACGGGATCACTATTGCGCAACTGCAAGGCGGTAATAATTCCGAGAGAGACGAGTTGATGTGTCAAACGACGTCCGACGCCCCATACATCACAGACAGGTGTGCTGGAGAGCATTTCTATTTTTTCATCGTGTGTGAGCGTGTTCCAGCATGTGAGGTGGGTGTGCCCGGCAGAATGTTTTGCATCATGGTTGACGATTTTTGCCAGCGTTTTGGTGGGGGCGATGCCGATTGAGACGGGGATCCCCACCCCTTGCCATACAGCCTGCCGCATCTTCAGAGTAGTTGCAATGACAGTCGACAAGGGAAGTGATGAGCGCAGGAAGCATTCATCAATGGATGCCACTTCTTGATGGACGAAGAAGTGGTGCATGACAGACATCATGCGTGCGGAAAGACTTCCATACAGCTCATAGTTTGAGCTGCGGGCGACGGCACCCTTTTCCGTTGCTTGTTCGCGAATTTGAAACCATGGTGCGCCACGTGGAACGAATGGTTTTGCTTCAGCTGTACGCGTGACCACGCATCCATCGTTATTGGATAAAACAACGATAGGCGTGTGAGCAAGATCGGGGTGGAAAACGCGTTCGCATGAGGCGTAAAAAGTATCTGCGTCAGCGAGAACATAGACACACTTTCCTACAGGCTGATGTGGAATCGGCGTGTGGGATGGCTGCGGTGAGGATGGGCGAGTCGGCGCGGTGGCATGCGACGGGTGCATATCAGGGCGTGCGAGGAGAGGGCTGGAATCCCACGTATCGATGCGTCCGAGTGCGGCTGAAGCTTCCATCGCGGGCTACGCCTCCTCACGAGGACGCTGAAAATGGTAGTTTCCGATTACCACACCCCAGACGAGAAAATCTTGGCTGCTGTGAAGAGTGATGTTCGGATAGTGCGGATTTTCTGGATGGAGAATAGGAGGTTTGCTATGGCCACGAAGAAGGAGGCGTTTGACTGTCAGCTCTCCATCAAGTGCGGCAATAATGACATCACCGTCATGCGCAGTGAGCGAACGATCAACAAGAAGAAGATCGCCATCAAAAATGCCAGCGCCGACCATGGAATCTCCCGCGACGCGGACGACAAATGTAGTTGCTGGGTGAGTGATGATGTGCTCGTCAAAAGAAAAGTCGGAAATGAAATAGTCTTGCGCGACAGACGGGAAACCAGCGTGGACTGCTTCCAACGCTTCGGGGATGGTTTGCTCAGGCTGAGCGCATGCAACATGTGCAACTGAGGCGACAGAAGTGGCGGCGGAAGTTGGCGTAGCAGAGCCGGTAGAGCCGGCAGAATCGAATGTATGACGTTCCATTCTTCCTCCCTCGAGCTCGTCAGGTAGAAAACATATTCGAACATTTGTTCGATATTTCTATTGTGATGAACTTTGAGGAGTTCGTCAAGTGAGGGACGAAAAATGTGAAATCGTGGCGGCTAACGCTGTTGTGAGTGTTGCGTGTGCTCTGGATGTTGTGGGTGTTTGAGCGGCAACTCGATTTGGAAGTTTGCACCGCGCGGATCATCGACAACACGTACTGTTCCGCCATGCAATTTCGCAGCCCACCGAGCGATTGACAGTCCTAAACCAGTTCCGCCTGAAGACGTTCCCGGGTGATTTTGTCCGAGAGCAAAACGCCGGAAAATGCGCTCGCGGTCTTGTGGAGCAATGTGGGATCCGAAGTTGACGACATTCGTTACCAGCACGCCGCGTTGTGTATCAGTACGCGCTTCAAGAAGTACGCGTGTCCGATCAGGGGAGTGTTTGAGAGCGTTGCTGACGATATTGGTGAAAAGTTGGCCAAGTCGGTCGCGGTCACCTTCCAGCATGATGTCATGCGGAATGTGCTCACTGATGGAATGATCGTGTGGAGCATCAGCGATCTTTAGAGGTTCAAGTGTCTCGTCGATGAAATCTTTGAAGTTAAAGCGCGAAATGTGAAGACTTGCGGCACCAGCCTCCATGCGGGAGAGGTCAAGGAGGAACGCAATTAAGTCGCTGAGTTTGTGCGTTTGCGTGACAATGACTTCGAGGTTAGCAGGTGTTGGCTGGATGACGTGGTCAGCCATATTTTCTGCTTGCGCCATCATTGCTGCCACAGGCGTGCGCAGTTCGTGGCTGACATTGGCGATCAAATCTTTTCGCATCTGATCTTCATGTTCGAGATCATTAGCCATCTCATTGAAGCTGACGACAAGTTCGCCGACCTCATCCGTGCTCGTTTGCTGCAGACGCGTGTGATATTCGCCTTGTGCCATGGCCTGAGCTGCATCTCGGACAGCAATGAGTGATTGCGTCAAATGCCGTGAGAAGAAATATCCGATCACGCTGAAAAAGACGAGGACGATCGGCAGACTAATCCACCCGCTCAAACCGATTTTGCTCATCGCCCACGCGCAACAGAACGCAACAGCGACTGAGCAGATGATGAGAATTTCGATCTTGACGCGCAGACTTGTGCCGTGTGGCAAAAATTCGTGATGGGTGCGATTTCGATTGTGTTCGAGCATGCTGCTCTCTCTCGAAGGAAAACTTACTGTTCTGAGTGTGAAGATTTCTGTGAAGTCGTCTCAGCTGGCGGTTCGAATGCGTATCCCACGCCGTGAACCGTACGAATGAGTTCAGCGCCGAGCTTATGCCGCAATGCCTTGACGTGTGAATCGACTGTACGTGTACCCGACGCGTCAACCCAGTCCCACACCTCTTCGAGCAGCTTTTCACGTGTCAAAACTGTGCGTGGACGGCGAGCGAGGGTGGCGAGAAGGTCGAATTCCGTCGGTGTGAGATGGACAGGTTTCCCGTTGAGCGTGACAAGTCGTTGCGATGGATTAATCGTCAGCGGACCGTATTCAAGAACTTTTTCGTTTTCTGCGTTGAGTGCGATTTGCTTGGCACGGTCGACGCGACGGAAGAGGGCATTGCAACGGGCGATCAGCTCACGCATGGAGAATGGTTTTGTCATGTAATCGTCGGCACCGGCTTGTAGACCGCGGACTTTATCGGATTCGTCGTCGCGAGCAGTGAGCATGAGAACCGGAACCGGGCGTTGAGCAATGATGAGCTTCGTAGCGGTAATGCCATCCATGACCGGCAGCATGATGTCCATGATGACGAGATCTGGCTTAATTTGCTCGGCCGTGCGGACGGCACTTCGACCATCTCCAGCAACACGAGTTGCCCATCCTTCAAAGGCAAGACGTTGAGCGATAGCAGTTGCGAGGGTCGGCTCGTCTTCTACCACCAAAATCAAACGATGTGGATGACTGGATGCGTGTTGCTCATCAGACATCATTGCTGTATTCCTCCTCATTCCAACGACAAGAATAGTCCTTCCACACGGTACCAAAATCAGCACTGTATGGAAGGACTCACAATTCAACTCGCAATTCAGATGGAGAGAGTGACGGTATTACTGCGTCACTGACTGCATCGCCGACTGAATTACTGCCCTGGTTCCAAAATAATGGCACTGAGCGCCGGAATTGTCAGATATGCCGATGCTGGACGCGAATGGAATGGTCCACCCGTCGCCTCAAATGGCTGATTCACAACACCTGCACCGTCATAGCGCTTATCATCCGTGTTGATGACCTCGTGCCACGAACCACCTTGTGGCAACGCTACCTGATAGTTGTTCCACTGAGAACCGGAGAAGTTCACGATGACGACAACCGGATGACCGTGGGAATCGTAGCGCACGTAACTGAGAGTGTTGTGATCGGCATCATCGGACGTGAGCCACTGGAATCCCTTCTGATCAAAGTCTTCTTCCCACAGTGCCGGTGTCGCTCGGTAGTAGCGGTTCAAATCAGCGACGAGAGTTTGCACGCCACGATGGTCTGGAGACTGGAGGCACACCCAATCGAGCGACTTGCGGTAATCCCACTCACCCCATTGAGCGATCTCGTTGCCCATGAATGTGAGCTTGCGGCCTGGATGAGTCCACTGGTACGCGAAGAGCTCACGTACTTGTGCAAAGCGCTCGCGGTCATTTCCCGGCATCTTGCCGATGAGAGATTTCTTGCCGTAAACGACCTCATCGTGCGAGATCGGCAGAACGTAATGCTCGGTGTATGCATACACCATTGAGAACGTGATCTCGTTGTGATGCCATTTGCGGTTGATCGGCTGCTCCTTGAGATAGGAGAGCGTGTCGTGCATCCAGCCCATATTCCACTTGAAGCCGAAGCCGAGACCGCCAGCATTGGTTGGAGCAGTCACGCCCGGCCACGCTGTCGATTCCTCGGCGATAATGACCGTTCCTGGATTGTCCTTATACGCAGTTGCAGTAGCTTCCTTGAGGAAGTCAATAGCCTCAAGGTTTTCACGCCCACCAAAGCGATTCGGACGCCACTGACCTGGCTTGCGTGAATAATCCAAATATAGCATGGATGCCACTGCGTCGACACGCAGACCGTCGACATGGAATTCCTTCAGCCAGTACACAGCATTGGCAACGAGGAAGTTACGAACCTCACGCCGACCAAAGTTGAAGATGTACGTGCCCCAATCAGGCTGCTCACCGCGCATAGGATCAGGGTTTTCGTACAGCGGTGTGCCATCAAAGCGAGCGAGAGCGAAGTCATCCTTCGGGAAGTGTGCTGGAACCCAATCCATGATGACGCCAATGCCTGCCTTGTGGAATGCGTTGACGAGATACTTAAAGTCTTGCGGACTGCCAAAGCGTGAATCCGGTGCATAGTAACCGGTGACCTGATAGCCCCACGATCCCGAGAATGGATGTTCTGCCAATGGCATGAACTCAACGTGTGTGAAGTTCTCCTTCTTGACGTAGTCCACGAGCTGTGTGGCCATATCTCGGTAGCTTAGACCTTGCTTCCACGAATCTGCGTGTACTTCGTAGATGCTCATTGGCTTGAGATGGGCATTCGTTTTCTTTCGCTGATCCATCCACGCCTGATCTGACCAGTCAAACGACGTGTCTGCCACGATCGAAGCAGTTCGCGGTGGAATCTCATGCGAGAACTCGAGTGGATCAGCCTTTTCCTTCCACTCATTATTGGCATTGAGAATCTGGTACTTGTATTTCATGCCCGGTCGCAAACCCGGAATGAAGAGCTCCCAGACGCCAGAAGATCCCATCGAACGCATGCAATACTGTCTGCCGTCCCAGTCATCGAAGTCGCCGACGACACGGACAACATGGGCATTAGGAGCCCAGACAGCGAACGAAACACCCGAGATGGTATGTGAATTCGGATGAGACGGATCGCCCATTGGATCGTCATAATGCCGAACATGTGCACCGAGGACTTGCCACAAGCGCTCATGACGGCCTTCGCTGATCAGGTATGTATCCATCTGACCAAGTGTGGGAAGGAAACGGTACGGATCATCTTCGACCAGTACTGTTCCATCCTTATATTCGGTTCGCACACGGTAATCCGGTGTGCTGTAGTTGCCATCTTGCTCTTTTGTCGAGGGGACAACGGCAACGAAGACGCCATTCCATTCATGGTGAGCCGCATAGGTGCCGGACTGAGTGATAATGGTCACTTTTGTAGCGAGCGGCTTGAGCACGCGCACTGTAGAAAATGGAGAGTTAGCTGCATTCAGGTGTGCACCGAGAATGGCGTGAGGGTTGAAATACAGCCCATTAGAAACTGCATCAAGGTCGTTATGGTCCACGGGAAGGACAGTGGACGACGACGTCATTGTTACATCGCTCATATTTCCGATTTTACCGTCCTGACCTATGAGTTGAAAGGTATCACGACAAATTGTGATCTTTTCGTGATAAAAATAAACGCCCGTCTTGGTCATATGCGAACATAACACTGCGATATTTGTATCTTTTAGTGCGTTCTCATGGCTTTGCGACCATGTCACTATGCTGATGGAAGGATTTGCAGCAGATGAAGTATCAGGTCGGAGACACGGTTGTCTATCCTCGTCATGGAGCCGCGCGGGTGACAGCGATTGGAGACCGGACTCTCAGAGGGGTGGTCAAGAAGTACATCAAACTTCAGATCATCTCTGACGATCCTGAAACAGCTCTCAGCATTGAACTTCCGGTCGAGAATCTAGACAAAGTGGGCGTGCGTGACATCGTTGATGCCAGCGCAATTACCCATGTTTTTGAAATCCTTCGTACGCCAATTGAAGAAGAGAAAACAAATTGGTCGCGGCGTTACAAGTTGAACGTCGAGCGCATTGATTCTGGTGATGTGAACGAAATAGCGAGCGTCATCCGTGATTTGTCACAGCGAGACGATCTGGAGCACGGGCTGTCGGCGGGTGAAAAGCGCATGCTCGTCAAGGCGCGTCAAGAACTGTCATCGGAGATCGCGCTCGCTGAACATCTGTCAACAGATCAAGCTGAACACTTGCTCGATGTCAATCTCGGATATGCTGATCCGACGGCAGATGATCTGAAGCATCATGCGAAAGCCCCAGCTGAGAAGGCATCTGAGACGCTCGACAGGATTGCGGCTGAGCGTCGTGCTGCTCGGAAGAAGGCTCGTGCCAAGGCGAAGAGTTCTCGCAGTGCTCACAGCACCAAGAGCAAGAAGTCTACCAAGAAGACGGCAGCAGCGAAAAAATCAGCAAGTGCTGAAAAGTCCAGTACTGAGGAGTGAAGTCTGAGAGCAACGACGCATAGTGTGCCTGACGACTCGTTTGTCTTGTTTACTCTTTCGTCATTGCTCTCTCACTCTTTATGTGATGCTCTCTGTTGTGATTTGATCACTTTCTCGCAGCTGCAATCCCTTGAGAGATCGCCCATACGAGCGTTGACAACGTCACAATGACGAAGCTTGGTGGAGTTGGCAGTACTGTGCTGATCACAAGGCCACCCCAAATACTGAAGAGGCAAATAACCGATCCCCAGATCATCGACGAGAGGGGAGAACGGGTGAGCGTGTTCGCTGCGGCTGCTGGAGTGACGACGAGCGCAAAAATCAGCAATGTACCGACTGCCTGCGACGACACAGTGACGACGAGCGCCATCAATGCCATAAAGATGAGGTTCATCGCAGTAATGGGAACGCCCTTTGCCTGAGCAACATTTTCGTCGACTGTGCTAAAGAGCAGTGGGTGATAAATGAGCGCAAGGACAGCGAAGAGAACGATATCGACGACGAGGAATGCCCACAATTGACCGGATGTGATCGTCAGAATAGAGCCGAAGAGAATCGCTTGCATTTGTTGCGAAGCCGCAGAAGACAGCCGTGAGAAGAAGAGGCCGAGACCGAGAGCAAACGCCAGAATCGAGCCGGTTGCCACTTCGCGTTTTCCAGCTTTCTTTCCGAGTGCACCGATCGTGAGAGCACCTGCCAGCGCAAAGACACCGAGGCCAATATTGACAGGGATGCCGATGAGGACCGCTCCCGTTGCGCCTGGAAGACCGATGTGCGCCAATGCATGCGCGGCAAACGCTGACTTGCGTGCAATCACAAAGTAACCGATAAATCCTGCAGCGAGCGAAATCAAGAGTCCTGCAATGGCCGCATTGACCATAAAAGGAGCTGTCAAGATATCGATCCATGCAGAAGATGACAGAGTGCTCGTCACTGTTGCGAACGAGGAGAATGCAGATGTAATCATGAATTGTCCTCTCCACCCGGCTCACGTGAAACATGGAAGCTTGCAGCCTCTGCTGGTGTATGCATGTGTTCGGAGCGTCCTTTCGGCTCAACAGCGGGATCGGGGCGAACATACATATCGCCTTCTGCAGTCTTCAGTACCTCGACGTGGGTGCCGTACAAATGCGTGAGAAGCTTGGAATCCATTACATTGCCGACCGGGGCGTAGTGTGGGTGACCATCAAGCAGATAAATTGCTCCCGTCAAAATAGGCAGTAACAAATTGAGGTCATGCGACACGATCTGGATCGTCATGTTGTATTTTTCGTTCAAATCGGCGAGAACTCGCACTAGTTCCCGTTGACCAGGAATGTCGAGGTTGGCAAACGGCTCGTCGAGCAACAAAAGTTGTGGATTGGAGACGAGTGCCTGGGCAATGGCAACGCGCTGACGCATACCACCACTCATTTCGGACAGTCGCAAGTTCGCTTTGTCAGCAATCCCACTGAGCTCGAGTGCGTGCGTAATTGCTGCCTTTTGACTATTTTTCAGCCGGTGAATCCCAAATCGTGTTCCGATCAATCCCAGTGCGACCGATTGCTCAGCCGTAATGTTCGAGTCGATATCTGTCGCGTAATTCTGCGGAACATAACCAATATGTTGATTAGCAGTTCCGGCCGGTTCGCCCCAAATGCGCACTGTACCCGTCTTGACAGGGATGAGACCAAGTTCAACGTTGAGCAGCGTTGTTTTCCCAGCGCCGTTCGTTCCGACGATGGCAACGACCGAATGAGGTGGAATCTGAAACGTACCGTGAGACCAGATAATGCGTTTCCCACGCTGAACAGAAACATGTGAAAACTGGACGGCAGCGACCGGACTTGCCGTCTGATGACAAGTTTGATGAACGGCCATCATGTGGTGCGAAAGCTTCTGCATTGCCTTTTCCTTTCGCTTCTCGGTCCCCACGAGCATAACCCTACAAGCTATAGTTGGGCGAGGACTTCTATCTTGGGGGCTGAATATGGATTCTCCAGCACAATATGGCCGAAAGATCGATGGACGTGAATGTGCTCGCGTACTCAAAGCGCAACTTGCCACACGCGTCAGCCGATTGCGTGAAAATGGCATCACGCCCGGTCTGGGGACGATTCTCGTCGGCAATGATATTGGATCAGAAAAATATGTAGCAGGCAAACAGCGTGATTGCCGACAAGTGGGGATCACACCTCTTGCTGTCCATTTGCCGCACAATGCGACGCAGAAAGATGTTCTTGCTGCCGTTCAGAAATTCAATACTGACCCGAACTGCACTGGATTCCTCGTTCAGCTTCCGTTGCCTTCACAGATTAATGAAGAGACGATCCTGGCACACATTGACCCGAGTAAAGATATGGATGGTATGACAGCTCGCAATCTCGGTGCACTCTTTCTTTCGTTAAATCAGGCACCGTCTTCACCGCAGCCATGCACAGCTCGGGGAATCATTGAACTGCTGAAGTGGGGTGGTGTTTCCCTGAACGGGAAGCATGTCGTCGTCATTGGCCGAGGAATTACGGCAGGTCGTCCGCTTGGACTGATGTTGACGCGCCGAGATGTGAATGCAACGGTCACCCTATGCCACACGGGAACACGTGATTTAGCCGGTTACACGCGTCAAGCGGATGTGATCATCTCTGCCGCCGGAAGCGCCCACCTGATTACCCCAGACATGATGAAAAAGGGTGCTGTGCTCGTCGATGTCGGCGTGACTCGCGGTCCAGTGAATCCTGCGACGGGGAAGAGCCATATTGTGGGGGACATTGATCCTGCATGCTATCCGTTGTGCAGTGCATATACTCCTAATCCCGGTGGAGTAGGGCCAATGACGCGGACGATGCTTCTGACTAACGTCGTGGAAGCAGCTGAGCAACAACTCGCAGCACACAAACAGGCGTCGGTCTGATCATGATCGCTCACTGAGCTGAGAGCGAGAATCGCAGGAGTGATGCGTGTCGCGTAGTGTGCCTGCGTTATATTAAGGAATCGGTATGGGCTGCTGTCTCAAGGATGGCAGTCGCTCCCTGCGTCCAAGAAGGCGCGGCATAATTAAAGATCGATTTTATCCGCAATTGAAAGAAATTTATTTCAGATATGTCTGATACAGATGAAAAGGTTCCTCAGATTGCCATCAATGATATTGGCACTAAGGAAGACCTGATCAAAGCGGTGGACTCAACCATCAAGGATTTTGATGATGGGGACATCGTCAAGGGCACTGTTGTTCGTATCGATCACGACGAAGTGCTGCTTGATATTGGTTACAAGACCGAGGGTGTCATTCCTACTCGCGAGCTCTCCATTCGTAAGGACGTCGATCCGGACGACGTCGTCAAGCTCGGAGGCGAAATCGAAGCCCTGGTTGTCACCAAGGAAGATAAAGAAGGTCGTCTGATCCTCTCCAAGAAGCGTGCACAGTATGAGCGTGCTTGGGGCAAGATCGAGAAGATCAAGGAAGCCGACGGCGAGGTCGAAGGCACTGTCATCGAGGCTGTCAAGGGCGGTCTCATTGTCGATGTCGGCCTGCGTGGATTCCTGCCAGCATCTCTTGTCGAAATGCGTCGTGTGCGCGACCTCGCTCCGTACATCGGCCAGAAGATCAAGGCAAAGGTCCTTGAGCTCGACAAGAACCGCAATAATGTTGTTCTGTCTCGTCGTGCATACCTCGAGGAGACGCAGTCCGAGGTTCGCCAGCAGTTCATGAGCAAGCTGAAGAAGGGCCAGATTCGCGAAGGCACTGTCAGCTCGATCGTCAACTTCGGTGCATTCGTTGATCTCGGCGGTGTTGACGGACTCATTCACGTGTCTGAGTTGTCATGGCGTCACGTTGATCACCCATCTGAGGTTGTGCACGTTGGCCAGAAGGTCACCGTCGAAGTTCTCGACGTGGATATGGACCGCGAGCGCATTTTTCTGTCGCTCAAGGCCACCCAGGAAGATCCATGGCAGAAGTTCGCACGTACGCATGTTCCTGGCCAGATCGTCAAGGGCAAGGTCACGAAGGTTGTTCAGTTTGGTGCCTTCGTTGCTGTTGATGATGGTATTGAGGGCTTGGTCCACATTTCTGAGCTCGCCGACCGCCACGTCAACAACCCAGCCACTGTCGTGAAGCAGGGTGAAGAGATCTTCGTCAAGGTCATCGATGTTGATCTCGATCGTCGTCGTATCAGCCTCTCGCTCAAGCAGGCTGACGACAGCTGCGATCCAGATTCTGAAGACTTCGATCCAGCTCTGTACGGTATGCCGGCAGAGTATGACGAGAACGGCAATTACAAGTATCCAGAAGGCTTCGATCCGAAGACGAACGAATGGCTTCCTGGATATGAGAAGCAGCGTAAGCAGTGGGAGACCGAATATGCCGCAGCCCATGATCTGTGGGAGCAGCATAAGAAGTTTGTTGCCGCTGAGCGCGCAAATGCCGCTAAGTCTGCTGAGGAGGATCATGCTGGAGCTTCTGAGGCTCAGGCAGAGAACACTTCTCATAAGGCTGAGTCTGGTCCAACGAGCTATCATTCTGATTCTTCTTCTGAAGGCACGCTTGCATCGGATGCCAAGTTGGCAGAACTGCGCAACAAGCTTCTGAAGAATCAAAAGTGAAGTAGCGCAACTGATACGCTTCACAGTATGAAGCGCTGATCAGTGTGGGGTGTGTCGGTCGTCTTCCGGCACACTCTTTTTATTTTTACGTTTTTTATTTTTTACCTTTTATATTTTCTGTTGTGTGATTTTGCAGCACATAGTTGAGTAGCGCGTAATTGAGCGGGGCGTAGTTGCGCATTTGGCTCTCAGAACACAGCGACTGCGGTCGGGTTGCTCGTATCATAATGTGGAAGAAAGAGTTGCACAACTGATCGCGGTGGAGGTTCCATGTTTTCTCGCATTGGTTTGACTGGAGGTATTGGTGCGGGGAAATCAACGATAGCTCAGCACTATCGTTCCCGTGGGGCGTACACGCTCGATTATGATGTCATCACCCGCGATGTGTTAGCACCAGGCAGTGTTGGTCTTCAGGCAGTAACGCAGTTGCTCGGCTCTGAAACGCAGTTAGACGACGGATCGATGAACCGGCATTGGGTCGCGCAAGAAGTATTTGGCCGTCCAGAGCTGTTGCGTCGTCTCAATGCGATTGTTCACCCGCTTGTTTTCGCCGAGGCAGAGAAGCGCGAAACAGATTGGCTGGCATCACATCACGTCACTGCAAATTTTGGTGCCGGAAAAGGTTCAGGAAGTCGCTATCGTCGCGAGGGTGGAAAGCGTCAAATCGTCATTCATGAGATTCCTCTTCTCGCTGAAACGGGTGTAGCAAAGTGGTTTGATGCGATCATTGACGTTGAAGCTCCTGAAGATGTGCGGATTGAGCGTTTGATAGCTCATCGGCACATGAGCAAGGTAGAAGCTGAGGAACGCGTTCGAGCACAGGCGAGTAGTGCTGTTCGTGAGGCAATTGCCACGTATGTCATTCATTCAGATCAGCCGATGGATGCGATGTTTGCGCAGGCTGATCACATTTACGACCGTCTTGTATCTGATTGACGGGTGTAGCTCGCCTCACCGCACAGCGCCAACGAAAGA
This sequence comes from uncultured Aeriscardovia sp., assembly GCA_903789525.1. Lineage (GTDB taxonomy): Bacteria > Actinomycetota > Actinomycetes > Actinomycetales > Bifidobacteriaceae > Aeriscardovia. Next base: position 566,705 of record CAIFER010000001.1, on the reverse strand, counting down.
AAACAACGAAAGAGAACAACAGAGTTATGGATGAGTCGGATGATTTCGGTGGAAAGATACACCGGATAGATAAGCCGTTTGTTGTCAAAGCACCGTATAAGCCATCGGGGGATCAGCCTCAAGCTATTCAACAGGTCGTTGATCGGATCCGCAACGGTGAAAATGATGTTGTTCTCATGGGTGCGACGGGTACTGGCAAGACTGCGACGGCTGCGTGGGTGATCGAGAAACTGCAACGTCCGACGTTGATCATTGAACCGAACAAAACGTTGGCAGCACAGTTGTGCTCGGAGTTTCGTCAACTCATGCCTGACAACGCTGTGAACTATTTCGTCAGTTACTACGACTATTACCAGCCGGAAGCATATATTCCACAAACTGATACGTACATTGAGAAGGATTCCAATATCGATGACAATGTGGAACGACTGCGGCATGCCACGACAGCGAGTCTTCTGACACGCCGTGATTGCGTTGTCGTTTCTACTGTTTCGTGCCTGTACGGTTTGGGAACGCCGCAAGAGTATGCCAAGCAAATGGTATTCCTCTCGCAAGGCGATCAAATTGATGAAGACCGGCTATTGCGCAAGTTTGTCTCCATGCAATATAAGCGCAATGACATTGCCTTCACGCGTGGAACGTTCCGCGTGCGAGGTGACACCGTCGAAATCATCCCTGTTTACGAGGAAAACGCGATCCGTCTCGAATTCTTTGGCGACGAGATCGACCGCATTTCAATGCTCAACCCAGTGACAGGCGATGTCATCAAGGAAGTGCACGATGTGCAGATCTTTCCGGCCACGCAATACGCCAATGGGCCGGATCGCATCAAACACGCAGTTGGGACGATTCAAGAAGAACTCAATCAGCAGGTTGCCAAATTTAAGAAAGAGGGCAAACTGCTGGAGGCAGAACGTCTTCAACAGCGCACGACGTACGATCTCGAGATGATTAGCCAGATAGGTACGTGCTCTGGCATTGAGAATTACTCGCGGCACTTTGATCAGCGTCCAGCTGGGTCACCGCCGAACACGTTGTTGGATTTCTTCCCGGATGATTTCTTGACGATTATCGATGAGTCACATGTGACGGTTCCACAAATTGGCGCTATGTACAACGGCGATATGAGCCGGAAGCGTACTCTCGTCCAATATGGATTCCGTCTTCCGTCGGCGATGGATAATCGGCCGCTGAAATGGGATGAATTTGAGGATCGTGTAGGTCAGACGCTCTATATGTCCGCAACGCCAGGGGATTACGAGCTGAGTCGATCTGATGGCGTCGTCGAGCAGGTCATTCGTCCGACTGGACTTCTTGATCCGAAGGTTGAAGTGCGGCCAGTCAAGGGCCAAGTCGACGATCTGCTGGACGAGATTAACGCTCGTGTCGCCCGTCATGAGCGTGTATTGGTAACGACGTTGACGAAGAAAATGGCCGAGGATCTGACCGATTATTTGCTCGACCATGGCATCAAGGTCACGTACTTGCATTCGGATGTTGATACGCTCAAGCGCGTGGAGATTTTGCGTGAGCTGCGCGAGGGGAAGATCGACTGCGTGGTTGGCATCAACTTGCTACGTGAGGGGCTCGATTTGCCAGAAGTCTCTCTCGTCGCGATTCTCGATGCGGACAAGGAAGGTTTCTTGCGCTCTTACCGGTCACTTATTCAGACGATCGGTCGTGCAGCGCGTAATGTGCGTGGCACGGTGATCATGTATGCCGATCATGAGACAGACGCGATGAAGAAAGCGATCGATGAGACTGAACGTCGCCGGGCAAAGCAGATTGCGTTCAATAAAGCGCATGGTGTCACGCCGAAGCCGATCATCAAAAAGATTACAGACGTCAACGACATGCTGGCAGAGGAAGATGTCGACACGCAGAAGCTGCTCGCCGGTGGGTACCGTAATCACACGTCAGCAGCTAATTCGCACTTTGGTGTTCCATCTGTCGATGCTGTCGAGATTGGGGAGCGCCACGAGGAGATCCTCAAGGCCGGTTTGCCGGCAGAAGACCTTGTGAAGCTGATTCGCAGTCTGGACGCAAAAATGCATCAAGCTGCTGACGAGCTTCAATTTGAGTTAGCTGGTCGGTTGCGCGATGAGATCCGTGATTTGAAGAAAGAATTGCGGCAAATGGTGAAGGATAAATCCTAATCCGTTGTTCACTTTTCCGACTGGATCATTCCAACCGATGCGGTACCATGAGTGTGTCAATCCGGTGAAGCAAGAAGTGTGCGGCGTGCCGCCTCAAGCTTCCCACGGAGCCGGTTCTGCAATCCAATCACACACAAGTGAGGTATGGAATACATGCGCAAGGGCAAGATCATTGATACTCAGGGTCCAGCAGTTGAGGGCTATGACATGGCTCTCAAGGAGATCAAGGCTGGAATGGATGTCGCTCGTCTGAATCGTTCTCATGGAACGGTTGAAGAGCACGACACCAACTACAAGAATCTCCGTAAGGCTGCAAAGGAAGCTGGCCGCAATAACGCCATCCTCGTTGATATTCAGGGTCCGAAGATCCGTTGCAGCTGGTTCAAGAAGAACGCCGAAGGTAAGGATCAGGTTACTCTCAAGGAGGGCCAGGAATTCACCATTATCGGCGACAAGACCATCATTGGTGATGAAACTCATACTGGTTGCACGTATGAGGGCATCGCACAGGATTGCCATCCAGGGGATCCGCTGCTGATCGATGATGGCAAGGTTCAGCTCAAGGTCACCTCTGTCGAGGGCAATCAGGTCCACACCAAGGTCACCGTTGCTGGTCCTGTTTCTTCTCACAAGGGCATCAATCTGCCAGGTGTTGCAGTTTCTCTGCCTGCACTGACGCAGAAGGATGAGAAGGATCTGCGTTGGGGCGTTCAGGAAGGCGCCGATATCATCGCCATGTCCTTCGTCCGTCACGCTTCTGATATCAAACGTGCTCACGAGATCATGGACGAGGAAGGCCGTCGTGTCCCGATCGTCGCCAAGATCGAGAAGCCGCAGGCTGTGGAGAACCTCGAAGAGATCGTGAAGACCTTCGATGGCATCATGGTCGCTCGTGGTGATATGGCTGTTGAGATGCCGTTCGAGCAGGTTCCTCTTGTTACTCGTCGCTGCATTGAACTGTGCCGTAAGTACGCAAAGCCAGTCATCGTTGCAACTGAGGTCATGGGCTCCATGGTTCATTCCCCAATTCCAACACGTGCAGAGGCTTCTGATTGCGCTGAGGCAATTCTCAACGGCGCCGATGCCACGATGACTTCTAACGAGACCGCTGTTGGTGAATATCCAATCGAGACGATCTCTGCTATGCAGCGCATCAGCAAGTATGCATCTGATCACGGCTTCAATTACATTCCGAAGCTCGATCCAAAGGATCTGGATCTGTCCAATGGCGGTGCAACTGCTCTGTCTGCCAAGGAATTGGCTGATGAGGTCAACGCAAAGGCTATCGTCACCTTCACTGAGAACGGCACTGCTGTCCATCAGATTTCTCGTCTGCGTCCGAAGGCAGATATCTATGGTTTCACCACCGATGTTCACAACTTCGGTTGGATCACCCTCAGCTGGGGCACTGTTGCCATGATGTCTGACAAGAAGGCCAGCGAGATGAGCCGTGACGAGATTCTCGCCAAGGTTGATCATGATCTCAAGGCCAAGGGTGCCGTGAAGACCGGCGATCAGATTGTTCTTTCTCTCACTGAGAAGGGTGATCTGCTCAACGGCGAAGAGAGCGTCATTCTGCACACTGTTGACTGAGTGACATCTCACATCCTGTAGTGAAGTTAGTAGCTACGGGGTTGCGTGAGTAAACGAAAAGGGGCAGCGACTGATGGTCGTTGCCCCTTTTTATATCCACATATGCTCGTGGACTTCTCTTACTAGTGGACTTCTCTTTCTTTATTCTTCAGTGAAACGCGCTGTCGGCGATGAGCTCGGATTGACCTGTGACTTTCGGGTGTGCTTGCTTGTCCGATGGGTATTTTTGCCCTTCTTGACCGCATCATTAATATCTTCGATGGTAATGCCAGGAGCAAGATTGCCCTTTTCGACAAGTGACTCAAACGGCCGGCCTTCATCAATGCGAATGCGGAGCAAGAGAAGTGCGATCACCGTCTTCGCGTCGAGAATCTTACCCGACAGCATCATTGAATATGCCTCGTCAAACGTCAACCACCGTACAGAGGAGCGACGCATATCAACGCCCTTGACTTCGCGGCTCACATCAGACAAGCCTGTGGCCAAAAGAATGGACGTGTAATGAGTGGAATAGCTTGGCACGTTCAGGAAGCGCATGATTTGGTTGTAATGCTTAGCAGTCAATCCAGCTTCTTCGCGCAGACGTGCTTTTGCAGTCGTAATCGGGTCGTCTGAAGCATTCTTGCCATGGCCGGCTGGCAGTTCAAGAGTCCAGCGATGACTAGGGATTCGGTACTGTTCAACGAATGGGATTTTTCCATCTCCGCCGATTCCGAGGATTGCGATCGTATCACCGCGCTTGCTATGAACGATCGTGCGTGAGAAATGCCCGAAGTTCGTCGCGTGAAGATTGACCTTTTCAACTTGGAAGTAATACGCGTCAAGGATGCTTTCGCGAGAATCTTCCTGAACAGGCGGAGTCATCCATGGGTCAAAATGCCGATACGTTTCGTCCTCTGCCATAAGGCCTCCTTCGCCAACAGCCGTCAGAGCATTGACGACGTTCACGTCATGTCTCAAGGCGCCGGATTGACGCCTTTCTCTTATTTTAGGGTGAAAACGCGTGAAAAGTTGAGACTAAGGGAGTAACATGAGTGTGTCGGAATGTAGGGAACATTCTGTATGGTGTTCTTTATTGGCCCCTGTATCCCAATTGGTAGAGGAAGCGGATTCAAAATCCGTTCAGTGTGGGTTCGAATCCCTCTAGGGGCACCAGAAGTGCTACGTGGGCACTACGAGGGAAAGCATCTCCACCGGAGAGGATGTTTTTCACCAATATGAGAGGTGGTAACCGTGGCTGATCAGCAGGCCAGCGATCAAGAAGAAAAACGGCCAGCGCGTCGTGTCGTTGTCGCTGAAGATGAAGCGTTGATCAGGCTTGACATCGTCGAATCCCTCAAAGATGCGGGGTACGACGTTGTCGGAGAAGCTGCAAATGGTCAAGAAGCTATTGATGCCGCGCAAAAACATAAGCCAGATGTCGTCATCATGGATGTCAAGATGCCGGGAATGGATGGCATCACCGCTGCAAAGACGATCACTGACGAAGGTATTGCCCCGGTTGTTATGCTCACCGCGTTCTCGCAACAGTCACTCGTCAAGAAGGCAAGTGATGCAGGTGCAATGGCATATGTCGTGAAGCCATTCGTTCCAGAGAAGCTCCTCCCAGCTATCGAGATTGCGATTTCACGCTTTGAGCAGATGAATGTTCTGCGCTCGCAAGTTTCCGATCTCACTGAGCGATTTGCTGCGCGTAAGAAGGTTGATCGCGCCAAGGGCTTGCTCATGGAGAATATGGGCTTGTCAGAGTCTGAAGCGTTCCGCTGGATTCAGAAGACGAGTATGGATCGAAGGCTCACGATGGCTGAGGTTGCGGATGCAGTGATTTCGCAAGTCCATGACGACTAAACAGTCGTAGTGATGTTGCAGTGATTTTATGACGAGCCGATGGGAGAGGTCATCTCTTCGATCGGCTTTTCTTTTTCTGTGGAGCAACTTTTCTGTAAAACAACCGGTCAATAACAAATCAGCAGTTGACATCACGATAGCAACCGCTCGGTTGCATCGACTAATCTGGTGAAAGCAGGCAACTGACTTCAGGAGGCACAGGATGAGCGATCAGCAACACGCTTCCGATAGCATCACCGAGGACGCGAATACGAAGAAAAATAAGATCGTCACCGCGGCAGGAAAGGTTCTTGCGCCTGATAATCCGACGTTCGTGACGACATCTGCCACGAATCCGAACGGGAAGCCGGTCGAGATCACAGACGATCTCATCGCACAGGGTGTCAAAGCTGCTTGCCAGCGTGAAAAGGGTAGGCCGCTTGCTGAAGTTGAGAAAATTGACGAAGTCCCACGCATCGCGCATCCGAAGGGCAAGCTTCTCGTCGTCGATGGCCATTCACTGGCGTTCCGCGCATATTTTGCATATCCGGTAGAGAGCTTTTCCACGAAGGACGGGCAAGCGACAAACGCAGTGTACGGCTTTTTCATGATGCTTGCTGATACCGTCAAGAAGGAAAAGCCGACGCACATCGGTGTAGCGTTTGATGTCAAAGGTGGAACGTTCCGCAATGCCGTGCTCAAGCAATACAAGGGCACACGAAATGCTGCTCCGGAAGATTTGTTGAGCCAGTTGCCGCTCATCCAGAAGCTGCTGTTCGCGCTCAACATCCCGTACATCGAAAAACCGGGGTATGAGGGCGATGATGTCGTTGCGTCGCTTGCTACGCTCGGGGAGAAACAGGGGTACGACGTTCTCGTCTTGTCAGGCGATCGCGATTCGTTCCAGCTCATCGACGATAACATTACGGTTTTGTATCCGGGCTATCATTTCAGCAATTTGTCGCACATGACTCCAGAAGCCGTGCATGAAAAATACAAGGTGTGGCCACATCAGTATCCAGATATCGCGGCGCTGCGAGGTGAAACGTCAGACAATATTCCGGGCGTGCCAGGTGTCGGCGACGGATACGCAGCCAAATGGATTAATCAGTTTGGTGGGCTTGACGGTATTCTCGCACACGCGGATCAAATCGGCGGCAAAAAAGGCGCTGATTTGCGGTCGATGATTGACCAGGTGAAGCAAAATCGTTGGATTAACGCGGTCAGGCGTCACCTCGATCTCAATGTCAGTTTCGATCAACTGCGGATCACGACATTCAATCAAGATGAACTCGATTCGGTGCTCAAGCAACTTGAATTTGGTGTTCGAACTCGTCGACGCTTGGTGACCACGTTCAGCGCCAATTCTGGGCAGACTATTGCTTCGTCGTCACAGCTGTCGAAAGATTTGGCAGATGCTTCAGATGATGCAACAGTTACGGCAGTCCAACCAACTGTCCCCGTTTTTGACACCTGCGCTACATCGCAATCAGCAGCCCACTCTTCAGCGTCATCAGACAACTATCAGCAGGCTCAGCATTCATCGCACGCGCAGCAAACTGTATCCACGATGACTGCACCGTTCCCTATTGCACTGCCAGATGTGCAGGTGTTGACGCACTGGTTTGAACAGCATGTCGGTCCGCTGCCAACTTCAACCGCAAAGGATTCAGAGGATTCTCACGATTCCGAGCACGAAGAGCAGCATGTCTATCCAACGATCGACGGAACAGATCAGGCGTCAATTGCGCACTTCTTGAAGACATCCACGTCACTGACATCAGCAATTGCGCATGCTCTCGTTGTGCTCTTTGAGGGGGATAGTAGACCTGGTCGTGAACGTGTTACAGCGCTTGATTTCTTGGCACCAGATGGTCACGCACTGCGGTTGTCGGTTTCCGCACTCAATCGCGTAGAGCAGGTGGAGGGCCAGACCGATCCCGATGACTCCGGTCAAGCGTCCTTTGATCTTGACAGTGATGACCAGGGGAATGATAAGGCTTCGAGTAATTCTTCTGCGATCAGCGGAGAACAAGCTGATCAGTATCGTCATCTTCTCTCACAGGCACTGGCATCAGCGCCCCTCATCGTATGGGGATATAAGGAAGATCTTCGTCTTGCCCATGCAATCGGTATTTCTGTGCCAACACCAGTGTTAGATGTGCGACTTGCGTCGTATATCGTGCAACCAGATACATCTCCGGTCAGTGTGGAAGCATGCGCAACAGCTTTCATGAAAACCGACTACATGCCTGAAAAAGAGCGCCGCTCACGGAAGAAATTAACTGCAGCGGAGCGAAAGGAGCAGGAGAGCTCTCGTAACGCTCTGTTAGCTCGTCGCCTACCACTCGTTGCAGCGCTCGCGCGCACGTTTGTTCCAGTGATTGATCGGCGTGGTCAGCGGGGATTGCTCGATCGCATCGAAATGCCGACGTCACGCGTCTTAGCAGGTATGGAAGATCGGGGAGCAGATGTCGACCGGCATCGTCTCGAATCTATTCGCCGTGAATTTGCGACCGCTGAGGCACAAGCGCAAACGCAGGCGTATCGCTGTGCAGGACGTGATGACATCAATCTCAGTAGCCCGAAGCAGTTGCAGACTGTCCTCTTCGATCAGATGGGTCTGAAAGGGGCGAAAAAGACGCGGCGAGGGTATTCGACGAGCGCCTCTGAACTCGATAAACTTCTCGTCAAGTATGCGGATAATGAACAGGCGAGCGGATTCCTCGTGGCACTCAAGGATTATCGCGAGCAGAGCAAACTTGAAGGCATGATCGAAACTCTTCAAGAGACGATCAATCCGCAAGATAACCGCATTCATACGACGTATGAGCAGACGGTCGCGGCAACGGGACGGCTCAGCTCAGCGGATCCGAACCTGCAGAATATCCCGAATCGCAGTGCTGAAGGCCGTCAGATTCGTTCTGCATTCGTGGCGGCTCCGCGCTTTACTCAATTGCTCAGTTGCGATTATTCTCAGGTCGAATTGCGCATCATGGCACATCTGTCTGGCGATGAGCGACTCATCGAAGCGTTCCGGTCGGGTGCAGACTTCCACAAGTACGTTGCTTCGCTCGTCTACGGTATCCCGATTGACCAGATCACACCGGCCCAGCGCACACATGTGAAAGCAATGAGCTACGGCTTGGCATACGGTTTGACAAACTTCGGCCTTTCGCAGCGGTTGGAAGTCAGTCCGGCTGAAGCGAGTATTCTCTCGGATAAGTATTTTGCAACGTTCGGGAAAGTGCACGACTACCTCGAATCGCTCGTCCGGCTTGCACAGAAACGGGGATACACGGAGACGATGTTCGGTCGGCGCCGCTACTTCCCAGCTCTTCATACACGCAATCGCATGGCACGGCTCGCTGCTCAGCGTGAGGCGCTGAATGCCCCGATCCAAGGTTCTGCCGCTGACATCATGAAACTCGCGATGATTCGTGCTCAGCAAGAGCTCGACAGAATGGGCGCTCGTAGCCAAATTCTCCTGCAGATTCACGATGAGCTCATCGTCGGACTCGCAGCAGGCGAAGAAGAAAAAGTCACCGCGCTGATCAAGGATGCGATGGAAAATGCGGTTCATTTAAGTGTTCCGCTCAGCGTCTCGACGGGTGTGGGACCGAATTGGAAGGCTGCCGCTCACTAATCGCAAGCGAATGTATACGATTGTGCTCAACGACACTCAGCGCGACAAGGGAAGAGGGGAATCATGTCATCATCCACACACGAAAATGCAACAGCTGATCAGGGGCCGATTCTCGCGCAAGTTGTTCAACAGCTCGAAAAGTTGTATCCGCTCACATATGCGGAGAGCTGGGATCACCCCGGTCTGATCGTAGGGGATCTTCTTGCACCGGTGCACCGGATTTACTGTGCAGTTGATCCGAGTCTCGACATCATTCGTGAAGCTATCGAGTGGAATGCCGATCTCCTCATTACGCATCACCCACTGTTCTTCCGCTCTGTGCATCAAGTCAGCGGTCTGGGACATCGTGGGGCGATTGTTCGTCAGCTCGAATCGCATGGTATTGCTCTGTGGGTAGGTCACACGAATGCAGATGCAGCGCACCGTGGAGTCAGCCAAGCGCTCGCCGACAAGTTGGGTATCCTCGATCAAAAGCCGCTCATTCCCATTGACGATCCCTCCTCACCGTGGAATGGTCAGCTTGGTGAAGGTCGTGTGGGGCATTTACCACAACCACTGTCACTGCGTGCATTTGCTGATCGTGTCAATCATGTGATTCCACCGACGCAGCGTGGCGTCGATGTTGCCGGTGACCTCGATATGCCTGTCTCTAAAGTGGTTGTGCTCGGCGGATCAGGAGATTCCTTCTTCGATCAAGTTCGGGCAACGGGTGCAGATGTGTACGTGACGTCCGATTTGCGCCATCATCCGGTTTTAGACGAACAGCAGCAAGCTGACGAGGAAGCGCTGTTGCGTGCCCGTGGGATCAAAGTTACCAATGGGCGTCTCACGGGATTAGGGGAGCAGTCCGAGTTCCATTCAACACCAGCAATTATCAACACACCGCACTATGCCTCAGAAAAGGTGTGGTTCGATTATGCAATCCCTGATATCAGCCATGCGATTGAGCAAGCAACGGGGAAAACGGTGACGATCAAACTATCTCAGACCGATACAGACCCGTTTACACTTCATCTTGCATCGCCTGTTGCGCCGGTGATGCCAAATAGGAAGGCAACTTTCGGCCTTTCGTCATGATGATGCAGCAATCGTGAGCCATCATTCGTGACTCATTGCTCCAGAAAAAAAGAAATCCCGTCATCCTCAGTGATCGTGAAACCATTGAGATGACGGGAAAACCGTCGGGCCGACAAGATTTGAACTTGCGACATCCTGCACCCAAAGCAGGCGCGCTACCAAGCTGCGCTACGGCCCGTAACAAAAACTACTATAGCACATGTTTTCCTTTTGTATGTGATTGTCGTGTGTTGACAAGCCGGCGTGGCATAATGGCCTCAGCTTAGTGACTCGCAAGAGCGAGTTATTCTTTCTTTTCCGTCATTCAGGAGGCAGATGAAACATGGCAGAAACCACGAACGATATCAAGAACGGCTCCGTTTTGAATTTGAACGGCCAGTTGTGGACGGTCGTGAAGTTCCAGCATGTTAAGCCTGGCAAGGGACCGGCTTTCGTTCGTACCACCATCAAGAACGTTCTGAGCGGCAAGCAGGTTGAGCGCACGTTTAACGCCGGCATGAAGGTTGATTTTGAGACGGTTGATAACCGTAATCTTCAGTTCTCATATCGTGATGGCGACAACTTCGTCTTCATGGATATGCAAACGTATGATCAGGTTTCTATTCCTTCCAGCATGCTCGGCGATCAGGCACAGTACCTGGTGGAGGGAACTGATTGCGTGATCAGCTTCCACGATGGCACTCCACTGTCTGTTCAGCTCCCAGCTTCCGTGATGCTGAAGGTGACTGAAACCGAGCCGGGTGTCCAGGGCAATCGCTCGAACGCAGGAACGAAGCCAGCAACTGTTGAAACTGGTGCAGAGATTCAGGTTCCGCTCTTCGTGAAGACGGGCGAAATCGTCAAGGTCGATACGCGCGATGGCAGCTATCTCGGTCGTGAGACGCGCTGAGACTGAAAGACGATAATAGTCGAAGACTGTTTCCAATCATCTATGCAAGAATGCTTTTCATTTGGCATAGATGAGCCTGTGGTGATGTATATATGAAAGCTCTCGCTGGTGGCGAGAGTTGTTGTTTGAAAATTGCATGAAGGTGCTAGTCCTTCGTGAGGCTGGCACCTGTTTGAAGATGGGAGAGGCCGATGGCTCGTTCCACTGCTCGTAAGCGGGCACTCAACACGCTCTATGAAGCTGATGAAAAAGACGCAGATATCCTCGATCTGCTCAGTGAACGAATGGCCATGCCCGGAGCTGAGACGCCTCTCCCTGCTTATGCGATTCAGATTGTCCGCGGCGTTGCGCAGCACTACAAACATATTGACGGCATGATCAATGATCATGCGAGTTGGCATCTTTCGCGCATGGCCGTCATTGATCGGAATATTCTGCGTATTGCGACGTGGGAAATAGTTTATAACGACGACACGCCTGCTCCTGTAGCAATTGATGAGGCACTGAAACTGTCTAAACGATTCAGTGATGCGGATTCGCCGGCGTTTATTCACGCCGTGCTCAGTGCTATTTCTGAGGATCCGAATGATCGGCCAGAGCATGATGATGAATCACAGCGCGCAGTGGGACTGAGTTCGGCTCAGGAGAATGGACGCGATACAGATAATACGCAGACGGATCACTCGACAATCGGTACACTGCAGTCGCTGATCCCGGCAGCTGAACGAAGGCGGCGGAAGGCTTTGACCCGTGTTGAGCGACATCGCTTGCTCACTCGGCGGCGTGAAGGAGCTCGTCTTGAGCGACCGGTAACGAAGCAAATTCATCAATCCGAGCGTCTTTTGGCAAGAACGACGATCTTTGAGCATCGACACGCCGGAATCCGGTAGAATGCGTATAAACGGATAAAAAGATCATTATAATCACCCAATACCGTGAGGAGGGTGTGTATGTCGAGACAGCACACAGAAAACGATTCTTCACCTCATCACTCTCCTGTCCGCAACTGGTTCGGACGTGCGAAAACGTATGCAACACGGGTTCGGAAGAAGAGGGCTCATTCGTCAGCTCCACGTGGGCGCATGATTGTTCTGTCCGGTCCAACTGCTGTCGGAAAAGGAACTGTCGAAGCTGCCTTACGCGCGAAGCATCCAAACGTGTGGGTTTCTGTCTCGGCCACGACACGTCAGCCACGTCCCGGTGAGAAAAATGGAGTGGATTACTACTTTGTCACTCCTGAAAAATTCCGCCAAATGCGGCAGAACAATGAGTTCTTGGAAACTGCGGTTGTTCACAATATGGCGGACTATGGCACACCATTGCGTCCTGTCCAAGAGCACTTGCAAGCGGGAATTCCTACTATTCTCGAGATTGATCTCCAAGGTGCCCGTCGAGTTCGTGAGAAGGCTGCTGAACTCGGTATTGATGTGCTCTTTGTCTTCCTAGCGCCGCCGAGCTTTGATGATCTGATCACGCGTCTCGCCGAGCGTGGCACGGAAAATGAGGAACAGCGCATGAAACGGTTGGCAACAGCGCGCATTGAGCTCGGAGCGGAACGGGAGTTTGATCGCGTCATCGTCAACGATCGTGTCGAGCGAGCAGCGGATGAGCTATGGCGTCTCGTTGCACAGGAATATGGTCTCAATCCTGACGAGTGAAAAGCCCGTGTTTGCCTAGGCTGGGGAATATAATGAGAGACCGATCAGAAGTGGAGGATTGACATGGCACTTGGGACTTCGCCACATCCAACTGGAGTAGCAAAACCAACGATTGATGAGCTTGTTTCGCACACCAATGGAAACAAATATGCACTGGCGATGTTCGCAGCTAAGCGTGCTCGTCAAATTAATTCGTATTTCAATCAGCTCAATGAGGGCGTCCTGCAAAACGTCGGCCCGCTCGTCGAATACGGTAACAATGAAAAGCCGCTTTCGATCGCATTCCGTGAGATTAACGAGGGATTGCTCGAAGAGAAGCTTGCTTCTGATGAGCCAGAAGTCGATGATGAGAAGATCAATGAGGCGCGTAAAGCTGCGGCTCAGCACAAGGACGAGAGTACTTCAAGCGCATCTGATACTGCAGATCAGACGGATCACAAGTCTGATTCAGCAAGTGATTCGTCCGCTGAGTCAGACTCAAAGGACTCGTCAGATTCAGATTCGTCTGATTCATCTGAGAAGTAATCCGACTCCGCTCTTCGCATGCAAAGAGCGTCGGTCACTGTGAAAATAGAAATCTTCCTTGAGGAGGTCAGAAACCAAATCAGGAAGATTTTTTCATATATGGGGGAGTAACGGCGATGGCAGAACGGCAACTGCAGACGGCAGAGGCAGTCACAGAGGGTCATCCGGATAAGATCTGCGATCAGATCTCTGACGCTATTTTGGACGATATGCTCTCACAAGATCGTTTCTCTCACGTTGCCGTTGAAACGTGTGCCACAAAGGGGATGTTTTTCGTCTTTGGTGAGGTCTCCACGCATGCCTATACGGATATTCAGAACGTTGTGCGCACAGTTGTTCGTCGCATTGGGTATACGAGCAGTGCGATCGGCCTGGATGCGGATTCCTGTGGTGTGATCTCAGCAATCGGCCAGCAAAGCCCTGAAATTGAGCAGGGAGTGGATCGCATCCGGCGTCATGCGCGAATGAGCCGGGCAGAGAAAGAAGAGCTGTACCGCACGCAAGGCGCTGGCGATCAAGGTGTGATGTTCGGTTATGCGAGCGACGAGACGAGCGTTCTTATGCCGTTCCCGATTACGATGGCGCAACGATTGGCGCAGCGACTTGCTCGAGTTCGTCACGAGTCGATCGTCCCTCATTTGCGGCCGGACGGAAAAACGCAAGTGAGCGTTGAGTACGGCGATGATGGCAAGCCGCAGCGCATTGATACGATCGTTATTTCCACTCAGCATGATCCGACAGTCGATCAAGCGTGGTTACGTGACCAGTTGACAGCTCACGTGATTGAACCTGTTTTGAAAGAGATGTGCGCAGGGGACATTGATGACTCTCACTATCGTCTCCTTGTCAATCCAACCGGTTCGTTTGTCATCGGTGGTCCTGCAGCAGATGCAGGTTTGACGGGTCGCAAAATTATCGTCGACACGTATGGTGGGGCAGCTCACCACGGTGGTGGCGCATTCTCCGGTAAGGATCCGAGCAAGGTCGATCGTTCGGGTGCGTATGCAGCACGGTGGGTTGCGAAGAATATTGTGGCGGCGCATCTGGCGCATCGCGTTGAAGTGCAGATTGCGTATGCGATCGGTGTGGCAGACCCGGTTGCGATCAATATTGATACGTTTGGCACAATCGCGCCGGGAGTTAGTCACGATCAACTCGAAAGCGCAGTTCGCTCTGTCTTCGATCTGCGGCCAGCTGCAATCATCGATGAACTCGATTTGTTGCGGCCGATTTACGAGAAGACGGCGTGCTACGGTCACTTCGGCCGTGAGGACCCTGATTTCACGTGGGAGAGAACGGATCGAACAGATGACCTGCTGGCTGCTGTTCGGCGTGCAGGAGGGAAAGTCGGTCATCTGACGCGTACTCATCGGACGGCATCGCACAACTCATGAGACGTACGTCTGTGTATCAGCAGCCTGGTTTTTCCGGTTTAGCTGATTCTACGCTGCCAGCGGTGAAGCGAGCACACCGCGCACGGCACAAACGCGTCTATCACCCGGTGACAACGTCAGTGCCGTTGGCACGTGTCAATCCCATTGCACAGGTTGTCGTACTGATCGGTGCTATGCATTTCTCACAAACTTTCGACTATCTCGTCCCAGACGATATATCTGATGAGGCGCAACCAGGTGTACGTGTCGAAGTGCCGTTCGGTGCCCGGCATGTCGAAGGATTCATCTGGAGGCGTGTGCCTGCTCCTAGTGTCGCACGCCATACAATTCGTCCGCTTGATCGCGTCGTTTCGCCTGTTCACGTGCTGGATGCCGATCAGCGTCGAGACATCGATCACATTGCCCGCTTTTTTGGGGGAACGACCGCACAGATTATTTCGTTGTCGGTTCCGCCGCGAACGTCCCGTGTAGAGAAAGAACGGTCGTGGAATTACCTGTTTGGCCGTCCTCGATTGCGTATTGCTGATCAGTTCCGCACAGAATGGACAGATTTATGTGCACGTGAGCAGGCAGATTATTCCATCGAGAAGTTACAGGAATGGATCCAAGCTCAGCCACAATTACAGTCACGGTCACCGTTACACGAACCGCAAGAGACCCAGGAAACACAGAAAATCCACACTCCTGACCGCCGTGCTCCAGAAGTAATTTGGGACGTCGCACCAGGCAAAGGTCGGTGGGCGCAGGATATGGCATGGATGATCCTCACGGCACTGATGGCAGGAAAGCCCGTCGTCGCGGTCGTCCCAGGGTCACGTCAAATTCGCGCGTTGACACAGCAACTCGAGTCGTTCGGCTTACGGCGTTTTGGTGTGCAAGCCGTGACAGCACAAGCGCACGTTTCCCACGATAAAAACGGGAGTACCAACGTAAAAAGAAATGTCAGCGCGGATACGACCCATCCAAACGATAAAGGGGACTTCGCTGTTCTTGATTCAGCATCCACGCCATCGCAACGATATCGGGCATTTCTTGGCCTGTCATCCGGTCTCGTGCGATGCGCAATTGGGACGCGCGCAGCTATGTACGCTCCCGTCGGTCCCGGTGCAGTTTTTGCAGTCGTCGATGACAATGCATATCAAAACAGTGATGGTGACCAGCCGTACGCTAATGTACGCGATGTTTTGCAGTTGCGTGCACGCCTTCATTCAGGCATATTCGTCTGCATGGGCCTCGCTCGTAGTCCCCAGTCACAAATGGATGTGACGAGTGATACCGATGCGATGCCGATTCTTGAAATACATGCGACTGAAGAGGCATTGACACGGCTACGACCAGAGGGAATTTGGCTCACTCCTGAGAATGTGCGATCACGCGGTGATGTGACAGCCGGCTCTCGTATTCCCCACACCGCTGTTGCACTCATGACTCAGGCGCTGAAGAGTGGTCCTGTTCTCGTCGTTGCGGGGTTAGAAGGCTTTATTGAAGTACTCGGTTGTGCTCGCTGTCATCGCCAAGCACGGTGTACTCGATGCGCCGGTCCTTTGCGAGCAAGACCGGGAGAAGCACCCGTGTGTTTATGGTGTGGTCAGCCAGCGGTGCGGTGGACATGCCGATGGTGTGGGTCGCACGAGATGCGTCCATTGAGGATAGGCGCCCAGGGGACAGCGACTCAAATTTCTCACCTCATGGGCACTGTTCCCATTGTCGTCTCTGTACCCGCTTCTCCGCGTTTTCCGCGCGGTCCGATTGACCATGTCGATTCAAGCGCTCGCGTCGTTGTAGCGACTGCCTCAGCAATCCCGACAGTACAGTCTGAGGAAGGCCCCAGCGGATACAGTGCAGTCGTCATCTTGGACGCATGGAGTTCACGTTTTACGCAGCGGCTAGATGCCCGCACAGACGTGTTAGGCACGTGGATGGCGATTGGATCATCGGCACTTCCAGCTTCACAGGGCGGTAGACTCATCCTCATTGGAGACTGTGACGACGATCTTGCGCAATCGCTCATTATGTGGGATCCGCGTATTGTGGCCGCATCCGAACTCGCTGACCGACAATCGACGTTCTTGCCTCCCACTGTTGCGGCGGCAACCGTGTGGGGAACGTACGATTTGGTCATGCGCGTGATCGATGAAATTGGGGCAGCAGATGGTGGAGACTTACCTCGCATTCATCATCCATCTTCGGATCAAGATGCAGATGAGCTTCCCGTTCCGTCAGTTCTTGGCCCCATCCCAATTCGTCTTCCAGAAACACAGCGGCATGCACCAGTCTTGAAAGGTGCTTCAGACCGTGTTCGTGCTATCGTGCGCGTTCCGCGCGAAGATCGCCAGGAATTAGCTGATCGACTTCACACCGCTGTGGCGCAGCTCATCGCTAGTCGTGCTCGCGGTGAAATTAGGTTCTGGATCGATCCGAAAGATTTAGTTGAACGGTAGAAACGGGAGAAGATTTATCATAGTGTCGGACCGTTTGACAGGAGGCACGCATTGGCACACCAGAATTCTGTAGAGGAGCCGCAGTTCGTTCCGCTCACACCTGAGCGCACGCATATGAGCGTCGAGCAGATCAAGCGCGCACAAGGTCAGATTAACCAGTCTGTGCATGATCGGTGGAAGAATGTCGCGCAACCAGATGGTCCTATTCGCAATGTGATCTTTGATTTTGGAGAAGTGCTCGTCCATTGGGATCCATTTGGGCCGCTTTCAGCACGCTATGAGAGCGATGTCATTCGTGATTTCAGGTCAAATGCGATATCTGGATTCGATGATGCGAATGATGTGAGCGATCACGGCGGTTCACTTTCTGCTGCGTGCCGTGTCATGGATCAGCACGATCCGTTTTGGGGCGCGATGATGCGCTTCTACCTCCATCACTTTGACCAGTCGCTCATGGGTGAGATTCCGGGCGCGCGGCAATTGGTCGACGATTTGCATCGCAAAGGCTATCGCTGCTGGGGGCTGTCCAATTGGTCACCCGAAAACTTCTATTGGGTGCCAGGTCGCTATCCAGTGATCAGTGAGTTGGACGGATATCTCGTCTCCGGATTTATTCACCAGTTTAAGCCGCATAAAGAAATCTTCGATGAGGCGTGCAGCAAGTTTGGAATCACGCCAGCTTCCTCGGTGTTTATTGATGATAAGCCGAAGAATGTTGCTGCTTCCCAGAGTTTCGGTTTTCATGGGATTGTCCAGAAGAATCCACAGCAGGTTCGTCATGACTTGCGGCGAATGGGTGTAGCGATTCCAGCATTGATTCATTCGGGCGATTTGGCTGCCCGCCCGGACGATAGCGACGATAGTGAATTGAAGTAGTAAAGAGAAAGCGAGCGTGAGAGACAATGAGAATTCTTTTTGCAGGTACTCCGCACGTTGCTGTTCCTTTTTTAAAGGCGCTGACACAATCCGACAATGACGTGGTAGCGGTACTCACTCGTAAAGATGCTGTTCGAGGCCGTGGCCGGAAGCTTACTCCCAGCCCAGTGAAAGAGGCTGCGGAAGAGTTGGGGATTCCTGTGTTTGACTGCAAACCAGGTGATCCCGATTTTGTGCAGTGGATTTCTGGGCACGTTGATGCGGCAGTCGTTGTTGCGTATGGCAGAATTTTGCGTCAAAACGTTCTCGATGCCGTTCCACTCGGGTGGTATAACGTTCATTTCTCGCTTCTTCCGCAATGGCGTGGCGCGGCACCTGTCCAACGCACGATCTGGGCAGGGGATCAGAAGACGGGAATCACCATTTTCCAGCTCGATGCCGGTGTGGATTCTGGCAAAATGGTGCTGCAGCACAGCGAAGAGATTAAGGGCGAGCCGACGAGTGGTGAGCTGATGGATCATCTGGCACACGTGGGGGCACCGTTGCTCATTCGCGCACTTGACTCCATCCAAAAGGCTGCGTTCCATACGAGTGATGTGGCAGATCTGCCAGCGGATGCACAGCCGGATATCGGTGCCGTTCAGGCGATTCTACGAGATCAGCCACGCCTGACAGATCGTTCCCGGGCTCATGCCGCTAAGATCACCACCGACGATGCGCGAGCAGATTTCACTCTGCCAGCTGCGATTGCCGGTGCGCATATTCGTGCGTGTAATCCGGATCCGGGAGCGTGGACGACGCTTGTCAACGGCGATCAACGTATCAAATTGCATCTCAATGCAGTTCATACGGTCATTGCCGATACTGATCACGTGAGTTCGCCCGAAAAACCTGGAACTGTGATTGTCACGAAAAAGCACGTCAACGTTGTGTGTGCAGATGGGCAATTGCTTGAAATTCTGAACGTGACAGCTCCAGGAAAGAAGCCAATGCGTGCAGCCGATTGGGCGCGTGGAGCTCGATTGCAGGAAGGTGCACATTGTGAGTAAAGCGCAGGGCGTAGCAAATCCGTCTCGCAGTGCGGCTGCTGCAGTTTTAAAGGCTGTCCGCACTCGTCACGTGTATGCGAATTTGCAACTTCCGCATGTGCTCACCCGCATGAAGGATCCTCGTCAAGCATCGTTTACGACCGACCTGGTGTACGGAGCTCTTCGGTGGCAAGGGTTTCTCGATGCGCTTCTCGAGCAAGTTTCGCATCGTGCCGTCTCCGCAATAGATCCTGATGTGCTCGACCTTGCGCGCCTAGGGGCGTATCAGATTCTATTTATGTCAGTTCCGTCGTACGCTGCTGTGTCCAGTAGTGTTTCCTTAGCACGTGCGACGAAGGGAACTCGTTCGAGCGCAGGTTTTCTCAACGCGGTGTTGCGCAAGATTGCCACGCGTGATCGTCAGACGTGGGAAGTGATTCTCACATCACAAATCCCACACTCACAGCCGTTGCACAGGCTCGCAATTCGCTACTCACACCCGATATGGATCGTCCGTCAGCTCGCCTCTAGCTGGATGTATGCCCGCGGTGTCACTGACGTCCGCAATTCCATCACACCAGTTAGTCGTATTCTTGCTGCCGATAACGAGCCTGCAGAAGTGACCCTTACAGTTCGCCCGGGTCTGATGACTGTTCAGCAGCTCAGCGATCAGGTCACAAGGATATTTCCTCACGCGCATATCTCACGTGGCAGGTGGTCACCTTATGCGGTGCGCGTTAAATCAGTGACTCCCGAAAAACTTCCTGCTATCCAACAGGGAAAGGCGGGGGTCGAGGATGAAGGCAGTCAGATTGCTGCACTCGTTACAGGAATGGCTCCGCTCACGTGTACTGAAACGCGCTGGCTCGACCTCTGTGCTGGACCTGGTGGGAAAACTGCTCTGCTCGGTTCACTTGCACGATCTCGGAAGATCAAACTGTGGGCAAATGAGGTGAATGCGACTCGGGCCAAACTTGTCGCAGAGAATGTGAGAGCATTGCGACACGCCGGTTTTGATCCGATCGAGAAAATCACCGTCGAAGATGGGCGAGGGTATGCGGATCGTCATCACATGCGCGGACAGTTTTCGCGAGTACTGGTCGATGTTCCATGCTCTGGGCTTGGTGCGTTACGCAGGCGTCCTGAAGCACGGTGGATGAAGAGTGAACAAGAATTGGGCAGCTTAAGCCGCATTCAGCACGATTTGCTCGTCTCTGCTCTCGATTGTGTGGCACCGGGTGGTGTCGTGGCGTACGTCACATGTTCACCCGCTCTTGCTGAAACACGTCACGTCGTTGATGCGGTTCTCTCGCACTATCCGCATGTGATTCGCGTGAATGCCGTAGGCGTGGCTGAAAAGTTGCTCGGCAGCAAAGCACGTTCGTTCGGGCTTTCCGCTCAGGGCGATATTCAAATGTTTGCTGACCAAACGCAGACGGACATGATGTTTGTCTCGCTTCTGCGCAAGTACTGAATAACGTAAAATAAAATCACAATATAATTCAACAATCATGGATGACATGGCGGCTCTGGTCTGAAAGGGTGAAGGTGAGTTCCATGGATTTGCGTCAGCTTGCTCAAGAAGCCCAAAAAGTTTGTGCTCAAGCGGGCGAACATGCTTTGCGCAATCAGCTGATTCCTCGGACGAATCTGGTGCACAGCCATCAAGCAAGACAGTCAGGTCGTCATCGGTATGCCTCCGATATTGATGACAAGTTGCAGAGTTTCTTGCTGGAAGGGCTGAACCGTCTCGAACCGCATAAGAGCTTTTGGGATGAGATGTCCGGAGACGTTCAACCGGGCGATCGGTTCTGGTGTGCAGGGAACATCGACGGAGCAATTAATTACGCTCGCAATCTTTCCGAGTGGGCTATCACTGTCTCGCTTTTCGAGGCAAATGAGCGTCGCCAGATTTATCCAATTCTCGGTATCGTGTACGCCCCTGCACTCGGTCTGACGTACTTAGCAGCGCGCGGACAGGGTGCCATTCGCATTCGCCATACATCTGAGGTTGACAAGCGTGAGCGCATTATTCCAACGACGTGGCCACATCTCTACGATTCTGTGATCAGCTTCGGCATGAGTTACTTCAGTTCTGAATCACAACGTGCGCTCGCGACAGTGGGTGATTTAGCTGGTCGTCCTGCTGATATTAAACGTATCGGACCGGTCTCCCTTGATTTGTGCAAAGTCGCAGACGGCACATACGACGCGTATTTTGAGCCGTCACTTCATTCATGGGATATCCCGGCTGTGTCGGCAGGCGCTATTGTCGTATGGGAAGCGCAAGGGCATTTGAGTCGCTGGGATGGCAGCCTCATTGACTGGCATCAAGCAAATGATGTTGTCGCCACGAACGCAGTCATTGATACAGAGCTCATGCCAGTGCTTGCTCGCCATTCACGCCCTGCTGCACAAGCACAACAGCAGACGAGTGCAACGGATGAATTTGAGCGCACACAGGAGATGCCACCGATTGTCCCTGATTGATCACTGCACCCATTGTGCTGAATGTCGTGGAGATGACTGATCATAAGGGTGGATGCGCCAGTAGCTCAGTGGATGAGAGCATCGGTCCTCGGAACCGAGTGTCGTGAGTTCGAGTCTCACCTGGCGCACTGAGAATTGAAGCGCAGCAGTACGGTTCGAATCACGATGTTACGCTAGAAAATATGGCTGAAGAGCAGAAAACACACTCACAATCAGGCACACAGGCATCAGAACAGTCACGTGCACAGTCGTCTGCACGAACAATTCGTCCTGTGGTGCTCAATCGCAATTTTCGGGCAGAATCCGCTGGCCTGGTTTCAGCATTGATTATCCTTCCTTTTGCGGTATGCGCGATGCTGGCATATCAGCGTTTTGCAAACGGTCAGTGGCTGGATCCACTCATGCGATTCATCGTGGGAGCAGCAATCGTCGGTATTGGCGGTTTGATCTCTTTCCTGTGTGGATATGCGCATTCAACATCTCATTTTTTCAGGCGCGCAACTCATCATCAGCACTCGCAATGGGATGACGGGCATGAGAATCTCTTTGAGCGTATTTCAGACTTTTTTGATCGCTTCTCTGGTGCCCCGGGACGTCTTGTACGCACAATTTTTGCTGTCATCCGTCGTGGTATTGAGACGCTGGCACTGTCGTTCGTGTACGGCTATACGATCTTCCTCGCCTTTTTCGTCATTATTTACGCTTTGTACCACATGATCGGGTTCGATCCTGCCAATGTGTACATGTTGGCGCTCGTCGCTGGCGGAGGAGCGATCTTCAGCTATTTCGGGTATGTGTCCGGTGAAATGCTCACAGCAAAAACGTTGTCGAGTTTCTTACCCATTTTTGTGATCAGCGGAATCGGAACTGCGGGGATTACGAGTACTGATCCTGGATGGTGGCGTAATAACTTTTCTGAACTGGGAGATCGGACAACACCAGCAGCAACGTTGTTCAATGTGACGATCATTGCGACTGGGATCTGCATGCTGATTATCAGCTACTTTGCGGTGTTCGAGCTAGTGGCATCGCACGATCAGTATCACAGTTGGAGTAAGCACATCAGCTCTTTGCCCACTGACAGTCCTGAGCGAAAAGCTCTGGTGGCCGAGATTCGTGATGATCATTCGCTCCATATTTCGCATTTCCATGTTCGGATGATGATTTTGCTCATCCTCCTGACGATCAGTTGTGTCTGGATTATTGGCGTTGGGACGTTCCGATATTCGGCGCATCCACTGCTCCACAACTTCTTTGGACGGACCATGGTTCTGCCGGTTGCCATCATTATTGGCGCGTTACCATGGCTTGCTCCACAGATGAGCAGGTCAATGTACGCGATGGGATACATGATGATGGGCGGATGTGTCGTCACAGGCCTGTTTTGGCTTGGAGGTGCGACGACACTGACAAACGTTGAGGGGTTGTTCCTGTTGCTCTATCTGCTGTGGTTTATCGTTTTTACACGGCAGGCAGCGGCGATAGAAATGGATCGCACGACAGTGCAGATTGCATACGACAACTTTGGATCATCGTCGCAGCAAATTATGTCTCGTTTGCAAGGTGCTGGAGACGGGACGACTGCATCCATCGTACAAATGAAAGCGCGTCTGTGAGAATCTCGATTATTTCTCTCGACTTCTCTCTATTTTCTATTCTGATCCGTCGCTTGTGATGCCTTCCTGTTTGTCAGCAATCATCTCTCCACCTTGTTCGCGCAGATCCGCTTTCTGATGGATTTCCGAGACGCCGATGTTATTTTCTGCCGTGTTGTGCAACGTCTGACCTTCAGCAGGAAGGACAGATTGGAGCAGGAGGAACGAATACGGTTGTGCGGTCAGCGTGAACCCGGCATCGTACGTGAACCGTGGTGAATTTGGACGATACGTGTCGACGTCAACTTGCCACTTTCGCCCGTATGCTCGCGGTGGGAGAGTGAAAGCGATCGGCTCGTAATATGCGTTGTAAATCAGAAGGAAATCGTCGTCCGTTTTCTCGTTGCCAAGGCTGTCGGTTTCCCCGATGTGATGGCCGTTGAGGAAGATCATGATACTGAGAGCATAGAAATCGTTCCAATTGTCGCGATCCATAATTTGACCGGTGTGATCAAACCATTCGATTTCTGGAATTTCGCTCGAAGTATCACCGCCCTTGCGACCAGTGAAATACGTGGAGCGGTGGAGGACTGGGTGCGAGCGGCGAATATGGATGATTTTACGGGTGAAATTGAGAAGGTCTCGATCTGACTGCGAGAGATTCCAATTAAACCAGCTGATCTTGTTATCTTGGCAGTACGCGTTGTTATTGCCTTGCTGCGTGCGGCCCATCTCATCTCCGCCGAGGATCATCGGGACGCCCGCGCTGAACATAAGCGTCGAGAGGAAGTTACGCCGTTGGCGGGTACGCAGGTCAGTGACGTCTTGAATGTCTGTGGGACCTTCAACTCCGCAGTTCCATGATCGATTGTCGTTCGTACCATCGCGATTGGATTCGCCGTTTGCCTCATTGTGCTTGCGGTTGTAGCTCACCAAATCGGTGAGGGTGAACCCATCGTGCGCGGTGATGAAGTTGATCGATGCACCTGGCTTTCGCCCATTGTGCTCGTACAGATCCGATGAACCGGTGATACGGCTAGCAAAAACAGGAAGCGTTGACGTCTGCGAACGCCAGAAATCACGCGCGGTGTCACGGAAATGACCGTTCCACTCGCTCCAATTGACAGGGAAGCCGCCGACCTGATACCCGTTTTCGCCCGTATCCCATGGCTCAGCAATGAGTTTGACATGCGACAGCAGCGGATCAGAATCGACTGCAGTGAAGAAGCTCGATGATTTGTCGAAATCGCCGTGCTCGCGGCCGAGTGTAGGAGCAAGATCGAAACGGAAGCCGTCGACGTGCATCTCTCGAGCCCAATAGCGTAGTGAGTCAACGATGAGCTGGACCGTGTGCGGCGAATTCATATTCGGCGAGTTACCGGTGCCGGTCGTATCGAAGTAATGCTCTTCATCGCCGGAAACGAGGCGGTAGTAGGACTTGTTATCGATGCCCTTGAAGCACAGTGTTGGGCCGAGGTGATTGCCTTCACCCGTGTGGTTATAAACAACATCGAGAATAATTTCCAAGCCTGCACGATGGTACGCTTTCACCATCGATTTAAATTCTGCAACTTGCTGACCACATTCTCCCGAGCTGGAGTATGCAGCGTTAGGTGCAAAGAAGCCGATCGTGTTGTATCCCCAATAATTGGAGAGACCGTGGGATTGCAATGTCGAATCTTGCACAAACTCTTGAACCGGCATGAGTTCGACAGTGGTGATACCTAGTGACTTGAGATGCTCAATGACACTTGGATGTGCCATTCCGGCGAAGGTGCCACGCAATTCAGCCGGCACGTTTGGGTCAAGATTCGTCATGCCACGTACGTGTGTCTCATAAATAATCGAATCAGACAGTGGGATCTTTGGATTGCGATCATTTTCCCAGTTAAACCATGGACTGACTACTACGGATTTTGGCATGAAAGCAGCGTCATCGAGCGTATTCATTCGCTGAGGGTGAGAAGCTTCTGAGAAGTAATACGAGTATAGGCTCTCATCATCACGCCATTCACCTGCAATAGAGCGAGCGTACGGATCGAGGAGAAGCTTGTGCGGGTTGCAGCGCAGGCCGTGCTCTGGATCGTATGGCCCGTGCACGCGGAACCCGTATTTTTGGGCGGGGTAAATGCCAGAAACGTAAATATGCCACACGTATCCGTCGCACTCGGTGATCGGAATGCGTGTTTCGTGATTTTCGTTGTCGAAGAGGCACAAGTCGACTCCGGTGGCGACTGCGCTAAAGAGAGCAAAATTCGTCCCTGAGCCATCAAATGTGGCTCCGAGGGGGTAGTTCCTTCCTGGACGTGTATGCATGTCTCTATGCTATCGCGGCTATCTAGATGAGAACCCTTTCGCCGATGGTACACGGTTGTACCATAAGAGATAACAGGGAAACGAAGATCATTCAAAGGAGAATGTCATGTCTTCACCATCATCCGTTCACACCATTGATTTGTCAGGAGTGAAGCCATACTGTGCACGTCCGTTCCACATCACTCATCGCGGGTGGGATATTTCTCCTACTGGCGAGAAAATCGGTTTCACAGATTACTACATGACGATCAATGGCAAACCTGTCTTTGGTGTTGCAGGGGAGTGCCATTTCTCGCGTCTCGATCCTTCACAGTGGGATAGTCAATGCGCCAAAATGAAAGAAACAGGCGTCACGATTGTCTCTACGTATGTGTTCTGGAATCATCATGAGGAACACAAAGGTGTGTGGAATTTTACGGGTCGGAGAAACCTGCGTCGGTTTATTCAAACGTGTGCTCGGCATTCTCTCATGGTCATCGTGCGCATTGGACTGTTTGATCATGGGGAAGCGCGCAACGGGGGCATTCCAGATTGGGTGTTTAGCGAGCCGTGTGAAGCTCGTTCAACAGATCCCGTTTTCATGAAATTGGTGCATGACCTGTATTCCCACATTGCCGCGCAACTGTCAGGCTTGTATTGGAAAGATGGTGGACCGATCATCGCCGCTCAGTTGGATAACGAATACATGCATTCGTCTGCGCCATGGGAGTTTCTTGCTGGGGTCACGGAAGATTGGGTTCCCGGCGGCCATGAAGGGATGAAATACATTTCTGCGCTACGGAAGTGTGCTGAGGATGTTGGCATTGCTGTCCCGTTTTATACGAATACTGGATGGGGGAAGGCTCCTGTTCCTTCCGATGTTTTGCCGCTGTGGGGAGGTTATGCGTACCGTCCATGGATTTTTTATGACGGGACTGGCACGCATCCTCTGACAGACGAATACTTGTACCGAAATTATCACGATGATCATGTGACGCGAACGAGTGAATTTGATCCGAGCTATCCACCTTCGTCACGTCCGTATGCGTGTTGCGAAATGGGCGGCGGAATGGTTGTCACGTATAACTATCGGTTCGTGCTTCCTCTCGTCGCTATTGATGCAATGGCGAACGTCAAAATAGCGTCTGGATGTAATTTCGTTGGCTATTACATGTTTTCAGGAGGCTCCAACCCGACAGGTGATGGTATTTACCTCAATGAAAGCCAGACGCCAAAGATTTCGTACGATTATCAAGCGCCGATCGGCCAATACGGGCAATTCCGCCAGTCAGCTCGTCGGTTGCGCTTGTTGCACCTGTTTGCCACGTCGTTTGCGTCTCAACTTGTCCCACTTCTTCCGTATGTTCCTGCTGATCAAAAGGACATTGTTCCTTCTGATTTGACTGATGTGCGCTGGTGTGTCCGTTCTGATGGGCAACGCGGGTTCATCTTTCTCAATAATTTCCAAGATCACGCATCGATGAAGCCTGTGAGCAATCAGACACTTGAAGTTCATCTCGCCGATCACTCATGTATTCGCATTCCTGGAGTTGGTCTTGCGTCTGGAGAGAACGCGATTTTACCTTTCAATATGGATCTCGATGGCATCACTGTGCAGGCAGCAACTGTTCAACCGATCACGATGCTGAAAGGCGCACACGGTAAGCCTTCCTCTTATGTTTTCTGCATACCGGACGGGATGAGTCAGGTGTGGATGAAGTTTGCTCACGAACAGTCACCGCGTGTGATTCCAGATCAGCCGGTGAGTCAATTCGATGTGTCTGACGGAACTCATGCAGTTCATATCATTTGTCTGAAACGTGAAGTTGCTGAACGGATGACGGTTTCTCGTGCAACAGAGGATTCAATGGCTGATTCACTTGTTGTGACATGCGATGATCAGAAGTTTGCTTCACAACTTTCACACAGCGCTCCAACGATTCACGATGATGTCCCTGTTCTCTACCACAATCGTGCGCATCTGAGGCTCGCTGGGACAGTTGGTCGATATTCTTTACGCTTTTTGCCGGAGAATACGGTGAAGACAGCCGAACTAGGGTGCTCAGAGAAGAGAGTGCTTCGCAAACAGCATAGCGAAGAAAGCCACAATAGCCGGGAAAGCCATACTAATTGCTTGTTCTCTCCTCGTGTTGATATGCTTCACCACGATCGGTACATCATAGAAATTCCTGAAGAAGCTCTCGAATTCAGCCGGACACATGGTCTTATGCTTGCCATCCACTATACGGGCGATATTGGCTGGCTCTTTGCTGGATCGCGGTTGATTGACGATAATTTTGCCAACGGTGACGCGTGGTGTATTGACCTTAGTTACTATCGCGAGCTGATTGAGGATTGTGATAGAAAGCTCGTTCTTGCCATCACACCTCTGAAAAAGAACGCAAAAGTAGTGATCGACCAGGCGATGGCGGCACGAATGGGGACCAGTGAAGATCAATCGGCTTCGCTTGATTCTCTCAAGCTGACCCCGCTTTTTGACTCTGAAGTGGAGATCTGAGTCACAGCTCTGGCGTGAAAGAATTCACAGGTGAAATCTCAATAACAGAAAAAGTGAGAATAACAGGAAGAACAGAAAGAAAAAGTGGGCTGCTGATTAATACTCAGCAACCCACTTCTATTTTTCTTTTTATTCAGCTACGAAGCGACGTATCAGTCTTCGCCGACCTTGGTGCCGTACGTATCGTGTCCGGCGTTGATGATGGCTTCGCCCTTGCGAGCAATAGCCAGCTCCTCGTTAGTCGGGATCACGCAAATAGCCACAGAGCTGTCTGGAGCAGAAATGATACGGGCATCTGAGCTGTGTGCATTGTTCTTTGCCTCATCGAGCTTGACGCCGAACGGAGCAAGCTTCTCGCACACCATCTGACGCACGATCTCATCGTGCTCGCCGACACCAGCGGTGAAGGTGATTGCATCGAGCTTGCCGAGCTCTGCCCAGTAAGCGCCAATGTACTTGACGATGCGATGGACGTAAATGTTCAGCGCAAGCTGTGCATCGTGATTGCCTTGATCGATGAGCTTGTGAATCTCGCGCAAATCGCCGTAACCAGTCAGACCGGTCATACCCGACTTGTGGTTGAACAAGTCATCGATCTGATCGACGTTCATATGGGCATTACGAATCAGATGGAAGACGACTGCTGGGTCGATATCACCAGTACGACTACCCATGACGAGGCCCTCGAGAGGGGTCAGACCCATCGACGTGTCGATTGGCTTGCCGGAGATCTGTGCAGAAGCAGAAGCGCCGTTACCGATGTGCAAGACAATCTGATGGAATCCTTCAGCTGGCTTGCCGACCAAACCTGGAACAAGGGATCCTACATATTCATGGCTCGTACCGTGAGCGCCGTAACGCTGGACGTGATACTTCGCGGCGACATCCTTGTTGAGCGCATAGTACTTGGATTCATCAGGTAGATCGAAGAAGAATGAGCTGTCGAAGACGACGAACTCAGGAACGCCGGGGAGAAGATCCTTCATTGATTCGATGCCGACAGCCTCTGGAGCGTTGTGTAGCGGTGCGAGAACAGCGAGATCCTTGACCTGCTGAACGACCTTCTTCGTGGCCAGGGCTGGCTTCGGGAAGAGCCAGCCACCTTGGACGATACGGTGACCAACAGCGATAATGCCGGAGTCCTTCAGATTTGGACCATGCTCATCGAAGAAGCCGAGGATACGCTTAAATGCCGTATGGAAATCAGGGATATTTTCGTGGAGATCATACTTGTGCCCCTGATATTCGTGGCGGTAATGACCCCCGACTGGCTCCTTGATCGCCTCAGCAAGACCGGAGGCAATTGATTTACTGGTCTGTAGATCGATCAGCTGATATTTCACCGAGCTAGAACCGGCGTTAATTACGAGAACGGTTTTCGCCATCTCATTCCTTCCCACAAGTTGAAACATGCGCACTACGCATACATGTCCAGATTACTCGCCGATGAGAACAGTCACTCGTTGTTCTGCGCCATCACAGCCGTCAGCGCAATCGTATTGATGATGTCGCGAGTGGTTGCACCGCGCGAAAGATCGTTGACTGGTTTGTTGAGGCCTTGCAGGATCGGGCCGATTGCAATTCCGCCACCAATGCGCTGAACTGCTTTGACGGCGACGTTGCTAGCTGAGAGATCGGGGAGAACAAACACATTTACTCGGCCAGCTGCAGGATCGCCAGGTGCCTTCATCGCTGCCACACTTGGATCCCATGCCGCATCAAATTGGATTGGGCCGGTAATGCTCAGTTGAGGATTGCGGTGGTGAGCAAGTCGAGTTGCCTCGCGTACGAGGTCGACATCCGGGCCTTTTCCAGAAGTTCCGGTGGAATAGGAGAGCATGCCGACGATCGGTCGAATGCCGAGCATACGTGCTGTTTGCGCGGACTCTTGTGCGACTGTTGCTAGTTGTGAGGCAGTTGGGTTCGTCAGCAAGGCGACGTCAGCATACAAGTCGATGCGACGGGGCAAACACATGACCATTGCACCTGAAACGATAGGTACACCCGGATGAGCGCGAATAATTTGCAGGCCGGGACGGACCGTGTTAGCGGTCGAATGTCGAGCTCCACTCACCATCCCGTCAGCCAGACCGAGTTTGACGAACATCGTCCCGAAGTAACTCGGATCTGTAAGGAGCTCGCGCGCTTTTTGCTCGTCGACACCGTGTGATGCGCGCACACGGACGAGTTCAGGAATCATCCGCGAAAGAAGGTGAGGATCCGACAGTGAAACGAGCTCGGCACGATCGATCGAATCGAGCCCCAGGGAATGTGCGTGACGGAGGATCTGATCCGGGTTCCCGACGATCGTGGCGTCAATGATATCGTGTGCGAGCAAGTAATTAGCAGCTGTCAGAATGCGATCATCGTCACCTTCCGGCAAGACGATGCGCTTTTTATCTAGATGAGCTTTCGCCAAAATCTCATATTGGAAACGTGCAGGTGTAATGATGGGGCGTGATGGCGCACTCACTGCTGCAATGACGTCCTTTTCATTGACAGCATCATTCCATGCGGCAAGGCGAGCGTCGATGTGATCATGGTCACGATCTTCATTTCCGTTATTCGCAGTAAGAAGGGGAGACGGAACAAACCAGATTGGCAATTCGTCATCGACAAGTCGGATAAGCACTTCGGGACGGATGCGAGGGTCACACGGGCAAATAAAAATGCCAATCACATGAGCGCCGTGACTTTCCACGAAATGACGATGCGATCGTACCATGTGAGTGATTTGTGAGGCTGTGAGACCTGCTCCATCGAGACAAATGAAGACGTGCGCACCGAGGTCGGCGGCGACAATAGCATTATCGGCAAGCAAATATGGATCAGCAGATGAAGGACGATTCGAACCGACACACAGCAACGCTTTCGCAGTTCTCAGCACCGGTGATTCGTGGACGCGAGCGACAATCCGTAACTCGGATTCTGCGAAATCTCGATGGATTTGTTCAAGTGTGGCACCTTGATGTGCGCGAATATCGTCTGAAGATACAGGCGTGGTCATGCCGTGTGCGGTGTTCCTGTGCATCGAATGAAGCAGCAGAGGCATGATAGTGCTTCCAGCGCCGACGATGGGCTGATATGGCTCGCAGGACGAGTAAGCATTCCGCATCGTATGCAAAAGACCGACGGCTATCGTGTTTCGTCCGGTTCCATCTTCAGGACTGTACAGAAACACGGTTTGTTGCTGAGTTTGAGTATGAACTGACGAAGAGTGCTGCATAGATGCTTGCCTTGAAAAGTTCACGTCTCTATTCTCTGTCAACGAATGGTTCGAGGAAGCGTATGGGAGAAACTTTCAACATCTTTTCACTGGTAGGGATTTCGGCACGCGAAGATATATGAAAAAGGCCTTCCAGGTCAATCGAGATCTGGAAGGCCTCTGTGAGTTTAGTGCGAAGCTAAATGAACTTCACACGTTAGGCTCACTTTTCGTTATCACCAGCAGTGTTGATGACAGCCTTGACTGCGCCGCCCTTGAGGTCAGTACGAACCTCCGGCCACACGAAGTTCGTGTAATCCGGATAATCGTAGCCCTTATCAACAGCCCAGTTGTAAGCAGTGATACGAAGCTTCTCGAGCTTGTTGATCTCATCCGCATACTTCGTCTTGTCGAGCATACGCAGAGCTTCAGCAGTCAGCTCATAACGATCCATGTTGTTGACGCGAACCATGTCATACGGCGTGGTCGTAGAGCCTTGCTCTTCGTAACCATGGACGTTGAAGTTGTCGTGATTTGGACGATCCCAGATGAGGGAACGAATCTCACGAGCATATGCGTGATAAGCGAACAGAACCGGCTTGTTCTCAGTGAAGAGCTCCTTGAACTCGTCATCGGAGATAGCTTCGTTGTTCTCGGATGCATTCTGGATGCTGAGCAGATCCATGACGTTGACGATCTTGAACTTGATGCCAAGCTTGTCAAGGCGGACTGCCGTTGCCATGATCTCCTGTGTTGGGATATCACCGCAGCAAGCGAGAACGATCTGAGCCTCGTCGTTGTTCTTGGCGTTCGAAGCCCACTTCCACTCAGCAACACCCTTCTTGAGCTCTTCGCGAGCTTCATCGAGGGAGAGCCATGTAGCAGCTGGCTGCTTGCCAGAAACGATGGCGTTGATCTTGTTCGTGGACTTGAAGCACTTCTCTGCAACAGCGAGCAAAGCGTTGCCATCGCATGGGAAGTAGATGCCCACAACATGATCGTTGTTGAAGTTCTTGTTCAGCAGGATATCGATCACGCCTGGATCCTGATGGCTGAAGCCATTGTGATCCTGACGCCACACGTGAGAGCTGACCAGCAGGTTGACAGAGGAGATCGGCTTACGCCATGGAATGTGACGAACCGTTGCCTCGAGCCACTTTGCATGCTGATTGAGCATGGAATCGATCACGTGAACGAAGGACTCATAAGAGCTCCACATGCCGTGACGACCAGTGAGCAGGTAACCTTCGAGCAGGCCTTCCATCTGGTGCTCAGAGAGCATCTCGATGACCTGACCAGAGACAGCCATGTGCTCATCGGTGAGCTTGGAGAGATAACCGGCATCCCACTGCTTGTCAGTCACCTGATAGGCAGCCTGGAGACGGTTCGAAGCGGTCTCATCAGGTCCGAACAGACGGAAGTCAGTCGGGTTGAGCTTGATGATATCGCGCACGTAATTGCCGAGCTGACGTGTTGCCTCGGTCTGGCCCCAGCCATGACCGAACTTCTCAACGCCAGTAACACGGTAGTCGTCAAGCTTCGGGAGCTTGAGCGGCTTGCGAATGCGTCCACCATTGGCGTTTGGATTTGCGCCAATACGCAGTTCGCCCTTCGGCATGAAGGACGTCACTTCTGGACGAACAGCACCGTTCTCATCGAAGAGCTCTTCTGGCTTGTACGACTCAAGCCAATGCTTGAGGATGTTGAAGTGCTCTTCCGAATCGCGAGCAGAAGCCAGCGGAACCTGATGGGCACGCCAGCTGCCCTCGGTCTTCTCGCCATCGATGAACTTCGGGCATGTCCAGCCCTTCGGTGTACGGAAGATGATCATCGGATAGAACGGACGCTCCATGTCATTCGTCTGTGCGGCAGCCTTGATGTCGCACTCTTCGTCGAAGACCTGCTCGAGCAGGTTGGCGAAACGACGATGGATAGACATGTGAGACTCATCGTCGAAGCCGGCGACGAACTCATATGGCTCATAGCCCATGCCGTGGAAGAAGTCATGCAGCTCTTCATCAGAGATGCGAGACAGGATGGAAGGATTGGCGATCTTGTAACCGTTGAGGTGCAGGACCGGCAGAACGATACCATCGGTGCGCGGATTCATGAGCTTGTTAGTCTGCCAGCTCGTTGCCAGAGGACCAGTCTCAGCTTCGCCATCACCGACGACTGCGAAGACAAAGAGGCTCGGGTTATTCAGAGCTGCGCCGTATGCATGGGACAGAGCATAACCAAGCTCGCCACCCTCATGGATGGAGCCTGGGGTCTCTGGTGCAAAGTGAGACGGAACGCCACCCGGATATGAGAAACGACGGAAGAACTTCTGCAGTCCAGCCTCATCGCGTGTAATCTCCGGATACGTTTCGGTGTATGTGCCATCAAGGTACGACTGCGACGTGCCTGCAGGGCCGCCGTGGCCTGGACCCATGATGAAAACAGTATTCTGTTGATGATCCGCAATCAGACGATTGAGATGACCGAGCAAGAAGTTCAAGCCAGTGGTGGTGCCCCAATGACCCACCAGACGATACTTAACGTCAGCGCGAGTGAACGGCGGCTTCATCAGCGGGTTGCTGCGCAGATAAATCTGACCGATGGACATGTAATTGGCTGCACGCCAATACTTATCCACACCTTCGAGCTCCTCATCAGAAACAGGCCTATTCAGCTTCTTCCAAGGGGTTCCAATAACAGGATTCGTCATTTGTTCTCCTGCACTCTTATGTGATCTGTTTTTATTGAAGGTGAGAATTTGTATGCAAACGAGGGCATGTCCTCCTTCGCACACATCTCAGTTCCCTTCATCGGCTTCAGTTTATTGGAAAGAGACGACGTTCACGTGTGAGGACAGCGTGTCCTATTCCATTCTCTTCTTTCGTCTTCGCCTCATCTGTGCGCACGATTGCACAACGATGATTTCTCTCGGAGCGAAGAGAAGATGAGAAGAGCGTGTCTTGCTGTACATGTCCTTAAAGAGCGGCACAATAACCGTACATATTCCAGCTTGTAGAAGCGTGAGGAATCAACAAATTACGTCCGTAAGGAGCCATATGGACAGGCGTCCAGTTCTCGTTATTGATTATGGAGCCCAGTACGCTGAGCTGATTGCTCGGCGTGTGCGTGAAGCGCATGTGTATTCTGAGCTCGTCCCTCATACGCTGTCAGTGGAAAAGATGCTCGCCAAGAAGCCGTTGGCCATCATTCTCTCCGGTGGTCCTGCATCGGTGTGTCAAATCGGAACGCCGCGCATTGACCCGAAGATCTTCTCTGCTGGGATCCCGATTTTGGGCATTTGCTACGGCTTTCAGCTCATGGCAAAAGAGCTCGGTGGCGTTGTTGATGAAGCAGCACAAGGCGAGTACGGTCGCACGACTGCCACGATTACGTCTGCCACGTCATTCCTCGAAGGTTCGCCTGCTGAGCAAAAGGTGTGGATGAGCCACGGTGTTGCTGTCAATAAAGCACCGGAGGGATTCCACGTCCTTGCCCATACGCCAGGTGCGCCAGTCGCAGCGATGGCGAATCCAGCTCGCAAGTTGTATGGAGTCCAGTGGCATCCAGAGGTGAAGCACACACCGCTCGGTCAAGATCTCATTTCTCACTTCCTCCATGTCGAAGCAGGTATTGCCGATAACTGGAGCACGAGCGGTCTGTTGCAGGAGCAGATCGAATCTATCCGTCAGAAAGTCGGTTCTGACCGCGTGATCTGCGCACTGTCTGGTGGCGTTGATTCGGCTGTTGCAGCCACGATTGTGCACAAGGCAGTGGGTGATCAGCTCACGTGCGTCTTTGTGAACCATGGTCTGCTGCGTGAGGGTGAAGTCGAGCAAGTCCAGCATGACTTTGTGAAGAATACCGGCATCAAACTCGTAACTGTTGATGAATCAGATATGTTTATCAATGCGCTCAAGGGTGTGACTGATCCAGAGAAGAAGCGCAAGATCATCGGTGACTTGTTCATCAAGACGTTTGATCGCGAGTCCAAGAAGATCGTCTCGGAAGCTGGTAAGTCTGGTGCACACGTCAAGTGGCTTGTGCAAGGAACGTTGTATCCAGATGTCGTCGAGTCCGGTGGCGGAGACGGTGCAGCGGTCATTAAGTCTCACCACAACGTGGGCGGCCTGCCAAAAGATCTGGACTTCAAGCTCATTGAACCACTTCGCACACTCTTTAAGGATGAAGTGCGAGCAATTGGTACAAAGCTTGGTCTTCCTGATCGCATCGTCTGGCGTCAGCCGTTCCCAGGTCCAGGACTGGCCATTCGCATTGTTGGTGAGGTCACCCCGGCTCGTTTGGCGCTGCTGCGGCATGCGGATGCTATTGCCCGCGAAGAAATGACGAAAGCTGGTTTGGATCGCAAGATCTGGCAATGCCCAGTTGTGCTGCTGGCGAACGTTCATTCTGTGGGTGTTCAGGGAGACGAGCGGACGTACGGTTGCCCAGTTGTGATCCGTCCAATCGAATCTTCTGATGCCATGACAGCAGATTGGTATCGTCTGCCATACGATGTGCTCGACAAGATTGCTGATCGCATCACAAACGAGTGCAAGGGCATCAACCGTGTTGTCTACGACGTGACGAGTAAACCGCCGGCAACGATTGAGTGGGAGTGATACTCCCTCGCAATGAGAGCGTGAAAGCACTGTTTGGACGCATCATGCGATTCGAGCAGTGCTTTTCTTTTACTGTCTCAGTAATGCGGTCTCAGTAAGGTGAAAACGTGCTGGCACATTTACCGTTATGGGCGTTATTGCCCTATCTCCTTGTCGGAGGGTTCTTTGCAGGACTGTCATCCTCGATGGCATCGTTCGCTTCCTTGATCTCATATCCTGTCTTGCTATCAGTGGGTATCCCACCTGTCTTTGCTAACGTCACCAACGACGTAGCTCTCATTTTTAACAGTGCCGGAGCCACGATCTCGTCAACACGCGAACTTCATGGCAAATGGAAGCTCGTCGGCAAACTGGCTCTTTGCACGGTCATCGGTGCTGTCATCGGATCCATTCTGCTCCTGTCATTCCCGGGTACTGTGTTCGAGAAGATCGTTCCGTTCTTCATCGCGCTTGCCGGTGTCATGATTCTCGTCTCCGGGCATCAGCAGACAAACACACGGAAACATCTGTCAACGTGGCAGAAAGGACTGGCGCTTCTCCTTCTCGTCACGATGGGAATCTATGAAGCATACTTTGGAGCGGCTGGCGGTGTTGTCGTTCTCGTTATTCTGACATATTTGGTGAGCGGCACATTTCTCGAGATCAATGCGATTCGCAATGTGATTTGTGGAATGGCGAATCTCGTTGCGCTCATTATCTACGCGTTTTTCTCGAAGATTTATTGGATTGATGCGATTCCAATGGCTATTGGAATGTTTATCGGCGGATATGTCGGTCCAATCTTGTTGCGCTTTATTCCTGCGAAAATAATGCGGAGGATTATCGCCGTGCTTGCCTTTATTCAGGCTGGATATTACTTCTGGCAAGCATATCTTCACTAGGTGGTAACTCATCATGCGGTTGATCACAGCGAACGAACAGATGACGAATGTGGTCAGCATCGTCAGCGCAGTTGTGGTGGATCCATTGCGAAAGCATACTGAACGTACCGGCCGTGAAAAATGAACGAACGAGTGGCGGCTGAATGGACGTGAGCGCATAGCGATCCCATTCGCGGTGGAATTGTGCCATGAGGTGAGCATCACGCAGAGCAATGAGCACGTCGGTGTGCGGTGTCCAAAACGTGATGATCGAACCGCATAGCCGTGAGATCGACAGCGTGCCTGGAGTGGAGAGCGATTGAGACATGCGGATGGTGAGGCGGACCGCATCGTCCACGAGGACGTCTGCCAGAGACGAGTAGTGGCGGTAGAAGGACTTGCGAGACATTCCTGAGGCGGAGACGAGTGCGGTCACTGTCAACGAATCAAGTGGTTGGCGGGCAAGCAAATACAGGAGGGCGGTGCTAAACGCCTCTTTCGTCTTTTCAATCTGCCGCTTGCGCCGTGGTTGATGCTCGTTCATGCTCATACTGTTAGCTTCCTGGTCAGTCCGGACGTGAAAGGGCACGACGTTTCGTTGTCCGCTGAATACGTGTGAGTGACAATATATTAAGAGACGAGGGGTAAGAAGGCTGCACGAGGAGTTGCAGTGTCCGAGCGAGGAGAGAAGGAAGTCCCGAATGGATTCACAAGAATTGACGCAGTGGTGTGGAACACATTCTCGTGCTGTAGCGCCAGATAATACGTCCTCTCCAACGTCAGATAAAGATCTTCAGAGCATTTCAGGAAAGTATTTCACCGGTGAACGTCCGCTCTACGGCATCAAAAATGCGCGTGTGGAAAACTGCACGTTCGGGAAGGGTGAATCTCCACTCAAAGAGGTGCGCAATGTTGATGTGCGCGATTGTGTCTTCAAGTGGAAATACCCATTCTGGTATGCCGATCATGTCACTGTTGAGAACACCGTCGTTGAGACGATTGCTCACGCGGGGATGTGGTACGTGCGCAATTTCACCATGTCAGACTGCTCGCTCCAAGGCACGAAGTTGTTCCGCCGCTCGCGAGGTATTACGCTCACGAACGTCTTCTTCTCTGATGCCAAGGAAACCCTGTGGAATTGTGAGGACATTACTCTCAATCACGTTCAGGCAAACGGCATTTACTTTGGGATGAACAGTAAAAACATCACTGCCGATCATCTCAACATCATCGGTGATTACGCGTTTGACGGTGCCAGTAACATCACGGTAACGAATTCGCGCATCGTGGCAAAGGACGCGTTCTGGAACACGTCGAATGTGGTTGTGAAGAATTCGTTTATCAATGGCGAATATTTGGCGTGGAATTCTTCGAATATTCGGCTCGAAAATTGCATCGTCGAATCCGATCAGGGATTGTGCTACATTGACGGCCTCACTATTAAGAACACGAAGCTGTTGCGCACAGATCTTGCTTTTGAGATGTGCTCACACATTGACGCACAGGTGACCACGCCGATTGACTCCATCAAAAACCCGATTTCGGGGCGCATCGAGGCCCCTGCTGTCGGTGCATTGATTAGTGATCCAAATGTGGTTAATCCAGCTGACACCGTTGTGATTGTGGGCGGTCAGCGTATCACTGCTCAAGCCGGACGATCGGCAGATCAGTCACAAGAGCATATCGCTGGATACAACGAGTGAGGGCGCAGCGAACGATGAGTCAGAACGAATCTGTCAGTCACATCGACGATGTCGCCTGCGACGCGTCGTATTTCGATCAGCCGGTCTCACGCCGAGGCACCGATTCAGATAAGTGGGATGAGGAAGCCCAGCCTGGTGAGTTGCCGATGACGATTGCGGATATGGATTTCCGTACGTCACCGGCAATCATCCATACTCTGGAAAACAAGGTGAAAACAGGAGTTTTCGGCTATGAGGTGCCAGGCGACGACTATTACAACGCGGTAGCCGGATGGATGAGTCGTCATCACGGTTTTGAGCCGCCGCGCTCATGGATGCACTTTGTTACGGGCGTTGTGCCGGCAATTAGCTCACTCGTTCGGCACATCAGTAATATGGGGGACAACGTCCTGCTGCTCACCCCGGTGTACAACATCTTCTTCAACTCGATACTTAATAACGGCCGACATGCGCTCGCTTCCCCGCTTGTCTATGACCGGGCTCACCGTTCGTATGCCATCGATTGGGCTGATCTTGAGCAGAAGATGGCAGATCCACTCACCACGCTCATGATTGTTTGCAATCCTCACAACCCGATCGGTTTTGTGTTGGAGCCGGAAGATTTGGCACGTATTGTCCGTCTTGCAGCAAATCATCATGTCACCATCATTTCAGATGAGATCCATGGTGACCTTGTTTTGCGAGGGGAAGACTACACTCCACTTCTTTCTTTGCCGGATCCGTTGCGGCACAATGTCATCGAGCTTGTTTCGCCATCGA
The DNA here is from genome assembly GCA_903789525.1 of uncultured Aeriscardovia sp. GTDB lineage: Bacteria > Actinomycetota > Actinomycetes > Actinomycetales > Bifidobacteriaceae > Aeriscardovia. Next base: position 527,554 of record CAIFER010000001.1, on the reverse strand, counting down.
AAACGTTCAATGTAGCGGCGCTGCATGCGGCAACGGCCATTATTGCTGACGAAGGTTTACGGCAAAAAGCTGTTCGTGGATTCAATCAGGATGAGATTGCTGAACCGAATCTGGCGGCGATTCCGGGCACAATTGCAGCCTATACGCGCTCAGATCACTGGTATTCAGCGCTGAAACTGTATCTGAAAGCGAATGTCGAGCACGTCGAGCATTTTCTCGCAACATCGATTCCGGAGCTTGTCCCGGTTCAGCTCGCTGCCACGTATTTACTATGGATTGATTGCGCTGATCTCTTGGATCGTTACCCACTTACATCCGAGGAGTGGAAGGCGATTGGTGGGCAGGCATCTCGATTTACGGTTAATCAGCACGATGCCCTATCACATCCGCTTGGCAGAACAGATGCATTGTGTGCTTTCATTCGTCAGAAGACAGGTTTGATCGTGACACCTGGCTCCACGTATGGGGCAGGCGGAGACTTTATTCGGATGGCACTCGCTTGCCCGCGTCGTCAAGTCGATGATGCACTCCATCGGCTGAAGACGGCTGTTGATCAGTGGAAAGAAACACACACCGGCAAGTAAATGTGAGGAAAGTCATTCTTCATCGTTGTTGGCAGCCTTTTTTGCCGCTTCGCGTTTTGCTTGCTCTGCCTTATCGAGTTGATATGCGTCTTTCTCGGTTTGCACGTGCATGGGGATTGACGACCGCAGTGATTCCCATGTATTCAGCTTGATTGCTGTCTTCTGCTCATCACTGAGATGAGTGTGGTCAATCGCATCAAGCGCATTTTGCTCGATGCTGAGCGGATCCGGTCCAAATGGCGCATCGGAGGAAAAGAGAATATGGCCTGCTCCAAACAGCGATGCTGCACGTTCAATTTGTTCAGATGATGCGCATGCAGTGTCGAGATATAGCCCAGCATACTCACGAGCTTGCGTGTCTGTAGCATTACTTAACGCAGCGACGCCCATGTGAATGATGATCGGCATCCCTGCAAACCGGCTCGTCCACTGGTCGTGCGCGATTGAATCGGTCACTTGACGGATGTCGTCAAGAGTGGCGGAAAGAACATGCGCATTGCCTGGTGCATGTTCAATGACGGAACGGACCCACAAGATACGGTGACTGCGGCAAAGAGCGTCGCGCACCAGATCGTAGTGCGCATCGGTCAAAGGAACACCTGATTCTTTCGTCATCATTTGTACGCCTAAGAGGATATCTGAGCGTGCGATCGTATCGGCAATATAATGCGCGGACCAATTCATGTCAGAGGCGGCCACACGTGCGATTGCGCCTTCGAACAACTCAGGATGATCAAGAACCGTTTGTGCCAATTCAGCATTCGTCTGTTCGGCCACGCGCGGCTGTGTCTTCGCTCGAATCTGATCGTCGATGACGACGCTTGCCGTTACTTGCAATGTTTGGACGGGGTTGGCGACGAGCCTCATATCAAAATCTTGCAGGAGAGGTTCTCGCAAAGATGGATGACGACCGCCCACATTTGGAATACTGCGGTCGAGTGCACGACGGTACGCAGTCGGCAGAATGTGCGTGAAAACATCAATAGCTTTCATTTTCATCCTTAGAGGTCAAAATAGTTTGATACGTCTATCACTAGTCGTTAATGCGTTTTCGATCGAGAGGTTTTCTCAGATCGCGGAAGAATCAAGCTCAGTACGAGTGCAATGATAAACACTCCAGCTACAGGGTTTCCGGCAAAGACTTGGCGAACGAGAGCCGGCGCGTGTGCGAAGAGAGCAGGTGCCTGCGTGAAACCAACGCCCATCGTCAAGCTCAATGAGGAGATGAGGACGTTTCGTTCACTAAATCCTGCTTGTGCAATCATTTGGAAACCGGCGAGGAGGACACTGCCAAACATCACGACAGTGCAGCCGCCCATCACAGCTTGTGGGATGGAATTGAATGCTGCAGCGATGGCAGGTACGAAGGCAGAGATGATCAGGATTCCGGCGCCAGAGGCGATAACGCGGCGATTGACAACTTTTGTCATGCGTACAAGCCCGATATTCTGAGCAAAACTCGTCAATGGAAGGCATCCAAAGAGTCCAGAGGCGAGTGAGATCACACCATCGCCAGCAATCGAACCAGAGACTTCTCGGTTAGTTGGATCTCGGTTCAAGCCAACGCGTGCCAGAACGGTCGTATCCCCAGTTACTTCAATGGCGGAAACGAGGTACAGCACGCACAGAGAAACGATTGCGCCAGCGTCAAAGCGCGGTGTGAAAGGAAGAAAATGTGGGACAGAAAAGACCGTCAAATGCTGGAAGGGCGAGAAATCGACAGCATGCAGACAGAGCGCGAGGATATAGCCACCGATGAGACCAGCGAGAACGGATAGCTGCTTGACAAATCCGCGTGCGAGCACTTGAAAGGCGATGCAAATAATCAGCGTAATGGAAGCAAGCAGTATGTTCTTCCACGATCCAAAATCATGAGAATTGGTGCCTCCACCGAAACTTTGCGCTGCAACAGGGAGAAGCGACAAACCAATAGATGTGACGACGAGGGCAGGCACGATCGTGGGGATGAATGTACGCCACCACGCAGCAGTCAGGCCGAGGAGCGCTTCCAGCACACCACCGATAATGATTGCTCCAACTGCCGTCCCATAACCGTGTGTGGCAACGATGGCTGTGATAGCTGCCACGTATGTGAATGAAATACCGGTGACGATTGGTAGACGCGAACCAAAACGCCAGATCGGGTACAGCTGGAGGAGAGTACCCAAACCTGCCATGAGGAGAGCACTTTGCACGAGCTGGGCTGATTGGTCAGCGTTCATATGAGCTGCGGATGTGACGAGAAATATTGGAGCGAGATTCGCGACGAACATCGCCAGGACGTGCTGGAGTCCGTACGGAAGACCTGTGATGAACCGGATGTGGCCGTCAAACTCGGTGAGTGGATTCGTGTGCTGTGGAGTGTGCGTCTCTGTCATCCTTGTCATGCTTTTCTCTTCGTGATGCAGGTGAGTAACAGTTCAGGCAGTCGGATTCTCCTCGAAAATGACGTCACCCGTTTGAGGATTCATGGACTTGACACACGCGAGAGACTGGAGATCCCATCCTTCAGAGCGCAGCTTGCGACCACCAGGTTCGAAATACTTTTCAATCGCTACGCCGATTCCTTCTACATGTGCTCCAGCTTGCTTGCACAAGTCAATCAACCCGTGCATGGCATTGCCGTTCGCGAGGAAGTCGTCGATGAGGAGCACGTGGTCATCCGCGGTGAGATAGCGGGTAGAGACAATGACCTTGTAATACTTTTGCTTCGTAAACGAGTACACCTGCGTCTCATATTGGCTGTTATCGAGCGTCCGCGATTGGTTCTTCTTTGCATAGACGACTGGAATGTTGCCAAAATGCTGAGCTGCAATGGCCGCGATAGCGATTCCGGAGGCTTCGATCGTCAGAATTTTGTTGATGTGTTTACTAGCAAAAAGGCGAGCCCATTCTGCTCCCATATCATTGAACAGAGAGACGTCAATCTGATGATTGAGGAACGAGCCAACTTTGAGAATTTCAGTTGACTTGACCTCTCCGTCACGACGAATACGATCCTCCAGCTCTTTCATGCGTAATCCTTCCGAGCGAATCATGAGAATATATGACATTCGTGCGCTGCACGGTAACAGTTCTCAATGGTAGTTACCATATTAAGGGTATTCCCGGAGACTGAGTTTCAAGACGTGCAGGAGGACAATCGTGGCTGACAGTCTCACAAATTCCACAACTTCGCAACGCTCAGCGCAAGCGCGCGTTCAATTGCTCAAAGGACTCAATCCTCAGCAATCACAGGCAGTCCAATATCGTGGACCAGCACTCCTGATTGCAGCTGGGGCAGGGTCTGGCAAAACACGTGTTCTGACGCGACGTGTCGGATGGATTATCAGCCAGTGGCACGCGTGGCCAAGCCAAGTACTTGCAGTCACATTTACAAACAAGGCGGCGGGGGAGATGCGCGAGCGCATTGCCCGTATCGTCGGTCCTGACGCCCATCACATCTGGGTTTCAACGTTCCATTCCGCGTGTGTCCTTATTTTGCGCCGTTTTGGGTCTGCGATTGGACTGAATTCAAACTTTACGATTTATGATCAGCAAGATTCGCAACGTCTCCTCAAGATCATCGAGACTGCATTCAACGTGGATTCAAAAAAATACACGCCGCGTGCCGTTGCTTCCAAAATTGATGAATTCAAGAATAATCTGATCGATTGGCGCACGTGCGTCAACCAGTATGCGCCAGGGTTCAAGCCAGGTGTTGAAGGAACACACATCGGATTTAACACGGATCCAGATCAGCTGTATGCGATGGTGTACGCCGAATATCAGCATCGTCTTCAAGCAGCGAACGCCGTTGATTTCGACGATCTGATCATGAGTGCCGTTCAGGTTTTGCGGACGAATCCGGATGCGGCTCACTATTATCATCACCGTCTGCGGTACATTCTCGTCGATGAGTACCAGGATACGAACCGCGCTCAATATGAACTCATTCGTGAACTAGCCGGATACGGTGCTTTCCCGTCTGAGCATCCTGCATGGATCAGTGTGGTCGGCGATTCGGATCAGTCTATTTATGCGTTCCGTGGAGCTGATATTCACAACATTCTTGACTTTGAGAAAGATTTCCCGCACGCGAAGACGATCTTGCTCGAGCAGAATTACCGGTCAACGCAGACGATTCTCGATGCGGCAAATGCTGTCATCAAGCACAATCCGAACCGAAAGCCGAAAAAGTTGTGGACAGCGCTCGGCCAAGGTGATCCGATTGTAGGATACGCTGCCGATTCAGCGCAAGGCGAAGGGCAGTGGATCGCCGAAGAAATCGCTCGTCTACGGTCAAACGGTTACAGTTACTCGGATATCGCCGTCATGTACCGAGCAAATTCACAATCTCGCATTCTTGAGGAATCACTTATGTCAGCGGGAATCCCATACGTGATTGTCGGAGGAACGCGATTTTACGAGCGCAAAGAGGTCAAGGATGCGCTCGCTTATTTGCACGTTGTGATGAATCCGAAAGACGATATCAGCGTTCGCCGTATTCTCAATGAGCCGAAACGTGGACTCGGTAAACGGTCAGAACAAGCAATTCTCGATTGGCAAGCGCAAAACGGATCAACGTTTTGGGATGGAGTCACACACATTGGCGAGTTGGGGATCGGCTCGGCTGCGCAAAAGCATTTGGCTGCATTCCGAGACATGATTCTCGGCTTGCAAAAAGAAGTTGCTGATCAGACGAGTGTCAGCCAAATCGTTCAACATATGCTCGAGCAAACTGGTCTGATGGCGCAATACCAAAACTCGGTTGATCCACAGGATCAGAGCAGATTGGACAATCTCGGTCAGCTTGTCACCCTCGCCACGGAATTTGAGTCGCAAAACCAGAACGCCACGTTGGCAGATTTCCTTGAAAATACGGCGCTCGTGTCAGATGCCGATTCTGTGCCGGATTCCAGCGCTGGTGAAGTCACTCTTATGACGTTGCATACGGCGAAAGGTCTCGAGTATCCAGTTGTCTTTCTCACGGGTATGGAAGATGGCACGTTCCCGCATGAGCGCAGTTTAGACAACGAGGACGAGCTGGAAGAAGAGCGGCGACTCGCGTACGTCGGTATCACCCGCGCTCGCAAACTCCTTTATGTGACACGCGCCGGGGAACGCAGCACATTCGGGCGGACACAAGAAATGCCGCCGAGTCGATTCCTTGATGACATCCCAGACAAGCTCATCACGTGGAAGCGCAAAGAGACGGCGACGGAAACGATGAGGTCGAGCTTTGGCGATGACATGGATGATGATCTGTCGAGCTCGCTGTTTGACAGTTTCTCATCGCGCCGTTCCAACAACTCGTTCTCACGATTCCGCCACTCCAGTTTTGACGCTGATAGTGACGATAATTTCGGTCGCTCATTTGGATCATCGCGCTTCCATCCGCGCAGCAAGATCCATTACAGTCATCGCAAACCGGCTGCCAGTTCGGCGTCCTTCTCGTCGTCGCATACGACGAAGAACGCGAAACCACGTCTGACTGCTTCTGACCTGAAGCCAGGGGATAAGATCACACACGATTCGTATGGTCTCGGCACAGTTGTTTCAGTAGAAGATCACGGGAAGAACTCTGTTGCGACCGTCGATTTTGGATCAGATGGAATCAAGAGACTAATGCTGCGGTTCGCTCCAATCGAAAAGTTATGAGCTGAAAAAGAAGATTGTGACCGGCTGAGCGTATGATTCAGAAATGGTGTGAAAGCACCCGTCTGGAGTCTTAGCCCGTCAATGGATCGGCAGTCTCGTATAGCTGGTTGTTCAGCTGTCCGGCTGTTGCGCCAAAAACGCGTGAAGCATTGAAGAGGCCTGGCTCGGCGGTCAAGAGAAGAGAAGTCTTGGCCGTGGCGTTCAAACAACGACAGATTAGAAATCAGGTTTATATGACCAACGTTCAGCGTGCACGTCGTCAGGTTCGCCTGTCTCGCGCATTGGGAATTGCTCTGACCCCGAAGGCTCAGGGTCTGTTCGATAAGCGTCCGTATGGTCCAGGCGAGCACGGTAATAGCCGTCGTCGTTCTGAGTCCGATTATGCGGTTCGTCTGAAGGAAAAGCAGCGTCTGCGTGCTCAGTACGGTGTTTCTGAGAAGCAGCTGCGTAAGGCGTATGAGGTTGGAACTCGTTCTGAGGGTCAGACCGGTAACGCAATGCTGATTAACCTCGAGACCCGCTTGGATGCGCTTGTTCTTCGTTCTGGCTTTGCTCGCACGATTGCACAGGCTCGTCAGTTCGTTGTCCATCGTCATATTCTCGTCGATGGCAACATCGTGGATCGTCCAAGCTATCGTGTTCGTCCTGGTCAGGTCATCATGGTCAAGCCGAAGAGCCAGACCATGGTTCCTTTCCAGATTGCAGCTGAGGGCAATCATCGTGATGTTCTGCCTGCCACTCCTGGTTACCTTGAGGTTGATCTTCCTCAGCTCAAGGCAACTTTGAAGCGTCTGCCAGAGGTCGATGAGATTCCTGTGCAAGTCAATATCCAGTTCGTTGTCGAGTACTACGCTCATTACTGATCTGGACGACCTGTTTTCAGGTTTATTGATGTTGAAGGCTTTGCGGCTCCGGTCGCAGGGCCTTTTTCTTTTCTTTTAGCGAGAAGTTGCGTGTGATAATAGAGCCATGATTCTTCATCTTCATCTCGTTCGGCATGGGCAAACGTATTTCAATCGGTACAATCGTTTGCAAGGATGGACGAATGCTCCGCTGACGCAGCAGGGGATCACAGACGCGCATGAGGCCGCTCGCAAGTTGGCAGGATTGAAGCTCAGTGCTGCTTATTGCTCGGATACGACACGAGCGCAGCAGACCGCACGCATCATCGTCGATGAGAATACAACTCCAGGTTCGGTCACCCAGGTGATTTCGAGCCCTTACTTTCGTGAGCAGTTCTACGGGTATTTTGAAGGCCAAGATATGGCGATGGCATGGTACGCAGCCGGTGCGCCACACGGAGCTCCCACGTATCAGTCGATCGTTCAGAAGTTTGGATTAAAAGCTACGAAGGATTTTCTCAAGGAAGCAGATCCGTTTCACGATGCGGAATCGAATGATGAATACTGGCATCGTATCGCGCAAGGGTACGCATTGATAGCACATGATGCAGTTCACGGGTGCACAGCGCACGGTCCATTGCATGACGGGGATGATGTTCTTCAAATCTCGCACGGCAATACGTTGTTGAGCTTGATGAACAAATTTGCAGGTGCTGGTTACGATTTGTCCCATCGCCCGAAGAACGGATCGGTGACCACCTTTGACTTTGATACGGACGCCGATTTTGATCATTGCCTTCATGTTGTTTCCTTTAATCAATAGGTCAATAGGTCATTTCGGGGCTTCGTCGGCTGAATTCAGTAGGATAAAAACACGCTGCCAGTGAAAGGTGTTGAAATGGGAATCGGTGATATTGCAGGGCTGATTGCCGCCATCGTTTTCGCCATCCTTGCAGGTTTCATGATCTATCCGCTTATCAAACTCGGCAAGATGTTTGATCAGATTGCGCAGACAGTGAAGCAAACGGGAGACCATGCAGTTCCGGCTTTGGATGAGTCCGTGAAAACGGTCACGCAAGTCAACAAATCGCTATCTGATATCAACCAGATTTCTGATTCAGCACAATACACTGCTCGTAACGTAGGTGCGCTGACGGATTTGTATGCGTCTTTGCTGTCGAAGCCAGTCATCAAGCTTGCATCCAGCATGTACGCTGCGAAGAAGACGTTCCAGTCATTCTTCGGTAAAACGAGTCAGCCTCGCCATACAGCAAACAGCGTGAAAAGCTCAGCTATGCCGGCGCATGCGAGCAAGACGGCGAAAGCGTCGAAGGAGCAGGCATGAAACTGTTCCGCAAACTTTTTTGGGTAAGTGTCGGCGCGGCACTGGGCGTTTACGGGTATGCGAAATTCCGTGCGTACGCCAGAGTTCACACGCCGAAGCCTATTGCATACTTCGCCTACGGTCCGCGGCTGACGGATAGCGATGCTATGACGTCGACAATGACGAGTCTTCGAACAGAATTCCAACAGGCTCAAGCACAGCGTGAGCAAGAATTAACAGACCGTTTCACCCATCGTGAGGAAGAATTTGGCCGCGCGCACCACCATCACGATGACTGAATACCTTCCTCACACGTGAATGTCACACGTGAATGACAGCACACTCTTTACAATCGATATCGCTGACCAATCATCTTCCGCACAGAGGGGAGTCTGAACGCATGCGAACGTCTGAAATCGCACAGCGGTTCTTGAATTATTTCCAGAAGAACGGGCACCTCGTTGTTCCGTCTTCGTCGCTGATTTCACCAAATCCGACGACCCTGTTCACGATCGCTGGCATGGTCCCATTTATTCCGTATTTGCTGGGCGAACAGACTCCGCCACGCCGCCGCATGACGAGCTTACAGAAGTGCGTGAGGACGTTGGATATTGACGAGGTCGGCAAGACAACACGCCACGGCACATTCTTCCAAATGATGGGTAACTTCTCCTTCGGCGATTATTTCAAGGAAGAAGCTATTCATTACGCGTGGACGATTCTGACCACACCGCAAGATCAAGGCGGCTATGGATTCGATCCTTCGCTGTTGTGGTTCACCATTTACACGAATGATGATGAAGCATACAGCATGTGGAAGAATGAGGGCGCTGACCCGAGCCATATTCAGCGCTTAGGTATGGCAGATAACTTCTGGACGACCGGTGGCCCTGGTCCTGGCGGTCCGTGCACAGAGATCTTCTACGATCGCGGTCCGAAGTACGGCAAGGACGGTGGCCCGGTCGCGGATGACAACCGGTACATCGAGATTTGGGATCTCGTCTTCGAGACATATCAAGTTGATAACGTCAAGTCGAAGACTGATCTACACATCGTTGGCGATTTGCACCGTAAGAATATCGATACCGGAATGGGTCTCGAGCGCGTTGCATATCTTCTGCAAGGCAAGCAGAACATCTATGAAACCGATGAGATGTTCCCGGTCATCGAGGCTGCGCAGAAGCTTTCCGGCCGTAAGTATGGTGTCAACGAACAGGATGATGTTCGCTTCCGTATTGTCGCCGATCACGTTCGTTCGGCGCTCATGATCATGTCCGATGGCGTGCGTCCATCCAATCTTGGCCGTGGATATGTTCTGCGCCGATTGATCCGTCGCACTGTTCGCTCCATGAAGATGCTCGGTGTGAACGGTGAGGTTATGCCAACGTTGTTGCCAGTGTCCGAAAACGTCATGAAGCTCAGCTTCCCAGAGATTGAGAAGACGTTCCACGATGTGTCCGAAGCCGCTTATGACGAAGAAGATGCATTCCGTCGCACTCTCGATAAGGGAACTGATATTCTCGATGTCGCTGTGTCGCGTGCAAAAGCGCAAGCTAAGCGCAGTGGTATGGATGCGATGGTCAGCGGCTCTGATGCGTTCAAGCTTCACGATACGTATGGTTTCCCTATTGAGCTCACGATTGAGATGGCTCAAGAGCACGGTGTTGCTGTTGACGAGAAGGGCTTCCGTCAGCTCATGCAAGAACAGCGATCTCGTGCGCGAAAGGATGCTCTCAAGAAACGTCATAACGTGGATCTGAGCATTTATGATGACTTCCGCAAGACGCTCAAGGAACCGCAGAAGTTCCTCGGATACACCCAATCTCAATCTCGTGCGACCGTGCTTGGCATTCTCACCGATCATGGTCCTGTTCAATCGATTTCCGCTCCAGCACAGATCGAAGTTGTACTGGATCAGACGCCGTTCTACGCAGAGCGTGGCGGTCAGCAAGCTGATCACGGCCAGATTCTTTCGGATGACGGTGCCACATTGGACGTCGATGATGTGCAAGAAGTCGTCAAGGGGCTCGTCATTCATCGTTGCACGCTCAGTGACGGTACGCTTCATGCAGGCGATCACGTCGATGCTTCGATCGATACAGATCGGCGTGCGGCATTGGCTCGTTCACACACGGCAACGCACATTCTGCACAAAGCATTGCGTGAGATTCTCGGTCCGCAGGCAACTCAGCGCGGTTCTGTCGTTGCTCCTGATTTCCTACATTTCGATTATCAGTGGGGCAAGGCTCCTGCGCAGGAGCTCATTGACCAAGTAGAAGATCGCGTCAATGAGATTGTGCGTGAAGATCTGCCAGTCACGTATAAGAACATGCCGATCAAGGACGCTGAAAAGCTCGGAGCGATGCATCTGTTCGGCAGCAAGTACGGTGATATCGTTCGCGTCGTCACAATCGGAGATGGATGGAGCCGTGAATTGTGCGGTGGAACTCATCTCGATCGGACAGGTAAAGTCGGCAACTTCGTCATCACATCTGAGTTCTCGAACGGCTCAGGTGTACGCCGAATTGATGCGTTTATGGGTCAAAAGGGCTACGAATTCAATCATCAGATGCATTCACTCGTCACTTCGCTCTCCAACGATCTCAACGTGCCGACTGAAAAGCTTCAATCGCGCATTGCGTCGCTGTCGGAGGAATTGAAGGATACACAGAAGAAACTGGCAGATGTGTACGCATCTCAGCTCACGCAATCTGTCCCGAGCATTGTGCACGATGCAGCTGATGTCAACGGCATTCGTTTCGCTTCTCGTAACATCGGGACGTTTGGTGACATCTCTGGTGTCCGCGATGCCGTGACAGCTATTCGCGGCAAGCTGGGTGAAGATCAGCCGGTTGTCGTTGCATTGGCTGGTAATTCTGCTCAGAATCGTCCACTCATCTTTGTAGCCACCAACAAAGCTGCTCGCACGAAAGGGATTAAGGCAGGAAATCTCGTTCGTTCTGCTTCCAAGATTCTTGGTGGAGGCGGAGGCGGCCGTCCTGACTTTGCTCAAGGCGGTGGCAAAGATCCAGCGAAGGTTGATGCTGCACTGAAAGAAGTCCTCAGCCAGCTTTCGCGTTGATTCGCGCTCTCAAACCAAGAGGCAAAGATTATGGCAGTGTGGATGGGAGTCGACTTAGGCGATGCACGTGTCGGGATTGCAGTGAGTGATCCCGAGGGGAGTATGGCATACCCATTGCGTGATATCACCGTCTATGGCGACTCCTTCCAAGCACTTGACGAGTGCATTGAGATCATTGACGATCACCATGTCAACCACGTTGTTGTTGGATACCCGCTTCTTTTGAATGGTGAAGAGGGCAAATCTGCTCGTAAAGATCGCCGGTGGGCACAGCAGCTTCGTATCCGGCTTGCGCGGCGAGGTATTTCATCAGTTTCAGTTCAGCTGCAAGATGAGCGATTAACCACGGTGACGGCTCACCAGCAACTGGAAGAAGCAGGATATCGAGAACGCAAGCATCGGCCAATGGTCGACCAACAATCAGCTGTCATCATTCTGCAAACAGCATTAGATCGTTTCGCACATCAGGAAGGCAGATAGCCGAATGACAGATCAACACCACTCATCGCATCCGTCTGACTCTTCGCTTCGCCAGGATGGGAGCGAGGACAATTTTCCGGACGAGAATGACGAAGATCTTGAGTCGTTTTTTCAATCTGTCAGCGATCACAGTTCTGAGGAATCAGACCGTCGCTCGGCTCAAGCGGGTGATTCTTCACCCTCACATGGTGAATCCGGATCACCGGTTCTTTCTCGTACAGCTGCACATCGCCTGGAACGTCGCAAGCGGCTCACATTTGTTCGGCGTCTCGGGTTAATCATCCTCATTGTCGTTGTGGTCATTGCTGTGATGATTGGTGTGCAGCAGCTGATCGGTCGGCATTTAGCTGCACAGCGCAATAGCGTCACTTCGGTTCAGCAGAGCGAAGATTGGCCTGGTCCTGGGTACGGTTCGGTGGAGTTCACCGTTAAAAAAGGTGAGTCGAGCGCATCGATAGCTCAACATCTGGCTCAACAGGGGATTATCGCCTCAGCATCTGCATTTTCGGGGACGGTCGTTTCACAAGGAGTGGAGAGCAACCTGCAGCCGGGCACATTTACGCTCAAATATCGCATGAGCTCAGCTGAGGTGATCAAGATCTTGACCGATCCTTCGAAAGCACGCGGAATGATTACTGTGACAAGTTCTTCGCGCGTATCACAGATTGTTGCCGAAGCTGCACAGCTCATGAAGAAGCCGGTATCCGATTTTCATGCGATCATTTCTGCGCACGGACAGGGGATCCTTCCTCCCGAAGCACAAGGAAGTTTTGAAGGGTGGTTGCAGCCGGATACGTATGATCCGCATCAGTACAAATCCGCTCATGACTTGCTTGCAGATATGGTTCACCGGAGGATCGCTTTCCTGAACGAGCAAAATGTTCCGAAAGGAAATCAGCGCGAACAAATCCTCATTCGTGCCTCAATTATCGGCGGCGAAGTGAATAGGCCGGAATATTATGCGCAGGTCTCACGTGTTATTCAAAACCGACTCGATCGGAATATGAGCTTAGGCATGGATTCCGTGGTGGCGTATGGAAATAATGTGCAGCCATCTGGCTTGACAGATTCTATGCTTCACGACAAATCGAACGTTTATAACGTCCGTATTCGCACAGGACTTCCTCCGACACCGATCAACCAACCTGATGGGGCGATGATTACGGCCGCACAGCATCCTGCGAAGGGCGATTGGCTCTACTTCGTCACCGTCAATCTCGATACAGGAGAAACAAAGTTCACCAATAGTGAGAAGCAGTTTGAGGAATTTTCCCGCCAGTATCACCAGTGGGCCGCCAAGAATCAGTGATCGATCTTGATCAGTGACTGATACCGTTTTCCGCGAGTAAAACCAGGAGCGTGCACGCGTGCCCGATGGCTAGTGGTGGCACAAACGGAAGCGGGGAGGCACGGTGGGGCCGGAAGAATGACCATATCAGTCCTATGAAACCGGCGAGTGCCAGCGACGAACATTCGCTCGTTACTGCTGTCAAGAGATCGTGAGCATAAAAACTGATCGGCATCGCGAAGAATGCAGTGCACCACACATCTCCTCGGCCCAATTGATGCCGGGAAATGGTTCGTAGTGCGGACACGCAAAGGGCAACGCAAAATCCGAACGTGCAGACAGACAGGGCGTGTGAACCACATATGACAGCGACAATGAGTGCACTGACGAAAACTGGAGCACGTGGAATCAGTCGGGTCGCGCAATCGTGTGCAGAAAGCAGAAGCGCACCGACTGCAAACACAGCGAGGAGCGCACCTTGGCACAGCTGGTCCATCATCGAATATGTCATGCATTCAGTTCAGCACCATTCAAGTGTGGAACCGAGGGATATCGCACATGTGGACGGCACAACGCTCATCGCTGAAATTGAGCCGTAACTTAGCTGTCAACTCTGTGGATAAAAGCGGGCATACGGAGCTGCGCGTGTCCTTATCTGAGCTATCTGATAACCTGAGGTTCCATGGTCGAACAAGGTATCGAACATCATCACATTACAAAGCACATTTTTGTCACTGGCGGCGTTGTGTCCTCTCTGGGCAAGGGAATCACCGCTTCTTCACTCTCACGGCTTCTGAGAATGCGTGGTATTCGCGTTCTGCAGCAGAAGCTAGATCCTTATGTCAATGTTGATCCTGGAACCATGAATCCGTTCCAGCACGGTGAAGTCTTCGTTACGGAAGACGGTGCGGAAACAGATTTGGATCTTGGCCATTACGAACGCTTCAGCGGTGTCAATCTCACTCAGCGTGCTAATGTCACCACCGGTCAGATTTACGAATCCGTGTTGCGCAAGGAGCGCGAAGGCAAGTATCTCGGCCAGTGTGTGCAAATCATTCCACATGTCACGAATGAGATCAAGGCTCGTATGCGCGCACAAGCTGGCGATGATGTCGATGTCATCGTCACGGAAATTGGCGGTACTGTGGGCGATATTGAGTCGCAGCCGTTCATGGAGGCAGCACGTCAGATTCGCCGTGAGCTTGGCGCTGATAACTGCATGTTTGTGCATGTTTCGCTCGTCCCGTACATCGTGGCTGCACACGAAATGAAGACGAAGCCGACGCAGAATTCCGTCAAGGCACTCCGTCAGCTCGGTATCACTCCAGATGCTCTCGTTTTGAGGTCAATCAAGCCGGTCACAAAGGCTATCAAGGACAAGATTTCCTTGATGTGCGATGTTGACGAGGATGGTATCGTCAGTAATCCGGATTGTGAGTCCATTTACGATGTGCCATCCGTTCTGTACAAGGAAGGCCTCGACACGTACATTGTTCGTCGCCTCAACCTTCCGTTCCACGATGTGAAGTGGGGTCAGTGGGGAGACCTCCTCAAGCGTATCCACAATCTCAAGAAGCACGTGCAGGTGGCGCTCATTGGCAAGTATGTCGATTTGCCAGATGCATATCTGTCTGTCGTCGAAGCACTCAAAGCAGGCGGTTTCGGCAACTGGGCAAAGGTTTCAATCAAGTGGGTTGCTTCAGACACGATTACTTCGATGGCCGCCGCAAAGAAGCAACTGTCTGATTGCGATGGAATCCTGATCCCTGGCGGATTTGGTGTGCGCGGTGTCGAAGGAATGTGCACGGCTCTGCGGTGGGCTCGCGAGAATAAAGTTCCATCACTTGGACTGTGCCTCGGTTTGCAGTGCATGGTCATTGAGTATGCACGCGACGTGCTTCACCTCGAAGATGCGAATTCGACGGAGTTTGAGCCGGATGCCACCAATCCAGTCATCGCCACAATGGAGGAGCAGAAGGCAATTCTCGCCAATTCTGATATGGGCCATACGATGCGGCTCGGCTCGTATCCAGCAGTCCTGAAGAAGGGCTCATTGGTCGAGAAGCTGTACGGTAGCCAGAATATTTCTGAACGCCATCGTCATCGTTATGAGGTCAACGTCAACTACATGGATCGCCTCAATGATGCTGGTTTGAAGATTTCTGGCACGTCTCCTGATGGACGTCTGACCGAGTTCGTTGAGCTTGATCAGAAGGATCATCCGTTCTATGTGGGAACGCAGGCGCACCCGGAGTTCAAGTCACGTCCATATGCGCCACATCCACTGTTCCAAGGATTTATCAAGGCCGCTTTGGAGCATCAGGCTCAAGGCGCAGAGGAAACACAGGACACACAAACAAAGTAAGTTCTGTAAAACCTCGTACGAGAAGGCAAGATCACCGCGATCTTGCCTTCTTTTTTACTCCATTATGTGATAAAAATGTGAAGATATATCGTTCATCACAAACAAAAGTCAAATAATGTTACTCAAATTCGTGTCATCCAGCGTTTCACGCTGCATAATAGAAACAGTCTTCAACCAGGAAGGAATACCGTGGCAGGGAATCCTCAATCTCCCCATTCGTCATCGCAACCGGCGGCATCGCACGAGTCGGCCGATGTAGAGATGGGTCAGTACGTGTATGATCGCACGCGCGTCGATGAAAAAAAGGTTCAGAAAGACGATCAAATTATTTCCGAATTCGGTAGCTATAAGTACGGCTGGCACGATTCGGATGCAGCAGGTCAAGCTGCAAAAAAGGGCATTGACGAGAATGTGGTTCGCGCCATTTCGGCTGATAAGCATGAGCCGAAATGGATGCTCGATTTGCGTTTAAAGGGCTATCATGCTTTCGTCGACAAGCCAATGCCTCGCTGGGGTGTTGATCTGTCTGGCTTTAATGCGCAGGACTTCAAGTACTACGTCAAGCCTGTCGATCACGAAGCAAAAAGCTGGAGCGATCTTCCGCCGGATATTCGGCGCACGTACGATCGCCTCGGCATCCCGGAGGCCGAGAAGAAGCGGCTTGTCGCAGGTGTCGCAGCTCAGTACGAGTCCGAAGTCATTTACAATTCGATTCGCGATGAGCTGTCGAAGCAGGGCGTGATCTTCTGCGATACTGATACTGCAGTGCGCAAGTATCCAGAGCTCGTGCGTAAATACTTCAACACCGTTGTTCCGTATAACGATAACAAGTTTGCGGCACTCAACACGGCTGCATGGTCCGGTGGATCATTCGTCTACGTTCCTAAAGGCGTGCACGTCACCATCCCTTTGCAGGCATATTTCCGCATTAATACGCCGAATATGGGCCAGTTTGAGCGCACACTCATTATTGCTGACGAAGGTTCGTACGTGCATTACGTCGAAGGGTGCACGGCGCCGATTTACGCGACAGATTCGCTGCATGCAGCAGTCGTCGAAATCATCGTCGAAAAGAACGCTCGTGTGCGGTATACGACCGTACAGAACTGGTCAAATAACGTGTACAACTTGGTGACTCAGCGTGCGCTCGTGAAAGCTCACGGCACGATGGAGTGGGTTGATGGGAACATCGGCTCGAAGGCATCCATGAAGTATCCGGCGTGCATTTTGGCCGGCGAATACGCCAAGGCTATGACGATGTCGCTCAGCTTTGCTGGCAAAGGACAGTACCAGGATACGGGCGCCAAGATGATTCACCTCGCTCCACACACGAAATCGACGATCGTGGCTAAATCAATCTCCCGCGGTGGCGGACGGTCTGCTTACCGCGGTCTTGTTGCCATTCCAAAAGGTGCTCATGGCTCACAATCGTCGGTTGTCTGCGATGCGTTGCTCGTTGACGAGTTCTCGCGTTCTGACACATACCCGCATGTGGACGTCCGTGAAGACGATGTCACGATGTCCCATGAGGCAACTGTTTCCAAGGTTTCACAAGATCAACTGTTCTATTTGGAGCAGCGCGGAATTGAGGAGAAGGAAGCAATGGGCATGATTGTCCGTGGCTTCGTAGAGCCGGTTGCACGTCAACTTCCGATGGAATACGCACTCGAACTCAATCGTTTGGTTGAACTGCAAATGGAAGGATCAGTGGGATGATGACTCAGGCACATCAGACAGACGCTGCAGGATTTCGACGTTCTGGGACGGGTCGAAAAGTTCTCTCCGCTGAACAGAAAGCTCGTTTAGCTGCAGCTCAAGCGAACGCCAGCGAGGCACAGCGTATCGAGAAAGCGCGCCAAAAGGATCGCGAAGACCGTGAAAAAGCTGCTCAGAAGAGCACATCACCGACCGCGATGTCTTCTGCTGTTTCAGATGACGCTGCCACTGCTGATCAGGTGAAGGTTCCTCACTTTGATCCGAAGCATCCGTATCAGTTCCCGGCGCTCATGCCATCGAGCGCAGATCGGGCTGTTCGGTCGTTTGACCCGTCAGATTTTGCAACTCCTTCGCATTCGATGGATGAGTGGCGATACGCACCGATCAACGATTTGCAGGACTTCTTCTCGCCGTTTGAAGCATCCGGAACAACTCAAGTGACTGCGGCATTTGAAGATGGGACACAGTTAGCTGCCCAGACGCCTGCAAACAAGGGGACGAGTTCAACACCGGTAACATTCAGTCGTCTCAGCTCCGATCAGCTTGCTCATTCACCGGCTGGGACAGTGGGAAAGCCGACTGATCTGCCCTCAGCATTGGAATGGCAGGCGTCCAAGCATAGTGGTCGCTTCTGGTGGCTCAACGTCACCGGCGATGTCACGAAACCAATCATTATCCGTATTCACGGCACCTCGAACAAGCTCGACGCAATCCATATCGTCATCACGTTGAAACCAGCAACGAGCGCACAAGTTATTTTGTTGCACACGGGAGTGGCGAGTTTGGCCGAAGGCGTGGAGGTCGATGCTGGACAGGCATCTAATCTCAACGTCACGTCTATTCAGCAGTGGGATGACGGTTCACGGCACCTCGGGAATCAGCGATTGCATGTCGGTCAAGACGCTCAGGTTCAACATAACGTCGTCTCGCTCTCAGGCAAAATCATTCGTCTTCGGATGGATCCTGATTTTGGCGGACCGCAAGGTTTCCTGAACATGCTCGGAATCTATTTCGCCGATCCACATGCTTACATGGAGCATCGCACGATGGTGGTTCATAATCACCCGGGCTGCAAGTCTCGTGTCATCTACAAGGGTGCACTGGAAGGTCGGGGAGCGCGATCCGCATGGGTTGGCAATGCCCTGATTCTTCCGCGTGCGCCGAAGACAGATTCGTATGAGCTCAACCGCAATCTCGTTCTCAGCCCAGGTGCAATTGCGAACTCGGAGCCACAGTTGGAGATTGAGAACGGCGATATCGTCGGCGCTGGTCACGCGAGCTCGGTCGGTCGATTTGATGCGGAACAGTTGTTCTATCTCGAATCGCGTGGAATTCCAGAAGTTGAAGCGCGCAAGCTCGTTGTCCGTGGTTTCTTCGACGAGCTCATTAGCCAAATCGGTATTGAAAGTGTTCAAAAGAATTTGATGTCTGTCATCGATCGACGACTCGCACACGGCGAATCAGCGGCCATGACGGAAGTTTTGGAGGATAACTGATGGCACAGGCAACAGCACAACACGTCAGCGAATCACACACGTTTGAAATCCGTAATCTGCGCGCTGGTGTGGAGACGAAACGCGGATTTAAAGAGATTCTCAAAGGTGTCAATCTGACGATCCATACCGGAGAGATTCATGCCATCATGGGCCCGAACGGTTCCGGGAAGTCGACGCTCGCATACACGCTGACCGGGCATCCGAAGTATGAAGTCGAATCCGGGCAAGCGCTGCTCGATGGCGTGGATATCCTCAAGCTCAAGCCGTACGAGCGTGCACGCAAGGGACTGTTCTTGTCGATGCAGGCACCAGTCGAAGTCCCTGGTGTGTCGATGACGAATTTCATGCGCACGGCAGTCACCGAAGTGCAGGGGCATGCGCCAGGCTTGCGTCAGTGGGTTTCAGAGATGTCAGACGCGATGAAGCGATTGCGCATTGACCCGAAGTTTGCACAGCGTTCCGTCAACGAGGGCTTCTCTGGCGGCGAAAAGAAGCGGTCGGAAATCCTGCAACTCGAACTTCTGAAACCGAAATTTGCCATCTTCGACGAGGTTGATTCGGGTCTCGATATCGATGCACTCCGGATTGTTGCCGAAGGTATCAACCGAGCAGAGAAGAACGATCACTTTGGTGCGCTGCTCGTCACGCACTACACGCGTATTCTCCGCTATATTCATCCCGATTACGTTCACGTCTTTGCGGATGGACATTTCGTCCGTACAGGTGGTCCGGAACTGGCCGATGAGCTAGAGGAAACTGGTTATGATCGCTATCTGCCGCAAGGCAAGAGCGAGTCAGCGCTCGCGTAAAACACGCTGCCCATGTGCTTTGATGTCTGTGAACTGAAGTCAGAGAGAAGCTGATGATGACCGTATCCAATCAACAAGCATCCCCACATACCCAAGCTGATCAGTGGGTTTCATCCGTGCGTGCACAGTTTCCGATTCTCCAGCAAAAGATCCATGGTCATGCGCTGGATTACTTGGATACAGCTGCTACGTCGCAAAAGCCGAAGCGTGTGATAGCGGCTGATCCTGAGTTTTACTCCACGATCAATGCGGGAGTGCATCGGGGTACGCATGAACTGGCCGTTCGGTCGACACTCGCATTTGAGCAAGCACGTCGACGGATTGCACATTTGGTCAATGCGGATGCTCGGGAAGGCCACGAGGAGATTGTCTTTACTCAAGGGGCTACCTCGGCATTGAATCTGCTCGCCACGAGTTTTGGTAATGCGTCACTCGATGCCCAGCATCATACGGGATCAGAAGCGGAGAAGCGCTTCGCACTCGGTCCCGGTGATGAGATCGTTGTGTCTATGGCTGAACATCATTCCGTGCTGTTGAGCTTCCAAGAGCTGGCACGACGGACGGGTGCAACGCTGAAGTGGTTTAACGTCAGCAAAGATGGCCGAATTCTCTCCGATACAGCAGATTCTGTCATTACGCCGCACACGAAAGTGGTTGCGATCACAGACGTGAGCAATGTGACTGGCGCTATTACGAACGTCAAGCCGATTATCACCCGTGCTCATGAGGTGGGAGCGCTTGTCGTCCTCGATCTGTGCCAAGCAGTGCCACATCTGCCCATCGACGTCAAAGCATTGGATTGCGATTTTGCGGCCTGGTCAGGGCACAAGATGTATGGGCCGACCGGTATCGGTTTCCTGTACGGTAAGCGAGAATTGCTCGATGCGCTTCCACCTGCGCAGTTTGGTGGTGAGATGGTCAATCTCGCGTGGCTTGATCAACCTGCACAGTACATGGATCCGCCATATCGTTTTGAAGCGGGGACACAACCTGTTGCCCAGGCAATCGGCGCAGGGATTGCAGCTCAGTGGATGGAGTCGCTTGGGCTGAAGGCGATTGCTGAGCATGAGCATCAGATCACTACCGAACTTCTCAAACTCGCCGGTGTGCCTGGTGTCCGTATTTTGGGCCCACTGGATGCCGTTCAGCGCGTCGGCACCGTCAGTTTTGAGGTCGACGGCGTTCATCCACACGATGTCGGTCAGTTTTTGGATGCGCAGGGGATCGCTATCCGAACCGGTCATCATTGTGCTCAGCCGATTCATCGGCACTTCGGCGTATTTGCGAGTAATCGTGCGTCTGCCGGAGTGTATACGAGCGTCGATGATGTCGATCGACTGATCGACGCAGTTGCTCAGATTCGGCCATATTTCTTGGGAACCCGAAATTGAACAGAACGGCACGAGAAGAGGCGAACGAACATGAGTGATTTCTTTGATAGCGATCAGTCTGACAGAGATGTCGACGCAGCACTGTCGGATTTTGGTATCACGTCGGATCCCGATTCTGATTTCGATTCTGATTTGGACGATCCTGACAGCGCACTTGATCCGCAAATGGAGCAAATGTATCAAGAGTTCATTTTGGAACAGTCTCGTGCACCCCATGGCAAAACTCATTTTGCTCCGGATGTCGCTCACGAGCAGAGCGCAGCTCACAGCGACAGTACAACAAGTTCGGCAGTCGTGAGCCAGACGCATGAATATTGCCTATCGCAGTCGCATCAGTTCAACCCGACATGCGGTGATGAGGTTATGATTCGCGTGAAGATTGGCTCTCCACATTCGGATGATCCGACAATCCAGTCGATTGAGTGGGATGGGCATGGATGTGCGATTTCTCAAGCGAGTCTCTCGGTCATGCATGATATGGCAACTGGGCAAAAAGTTTCGAAGTTCACGCGTCTTCGTAATGAATTTCATCAATTGATGGATTCGCGCGGAAAAGGTGTTTCAGATTCTCATGTGGCAGATGACCTTGGCGATGCGATGGCGTTTCAAGGCGTTTCCCGATTCCCGATGCGCATTAAATGTGCATTGCTCGGGTGGGAAGGAGTCCGCGATGCGATTGCTCGTGGGTTGGCTGCCTTAGATAAGACCTCACATCAATCTGTTCAGTGAAAGGAATAACAATGGCCGAACACAATCGAACTGATAGTCGACAGGCCAGTCGGCAAGCAGATGCTCGCGCTGCCTCGCAACGTCTGAAGAAACTTTCTGACGATGCGGGATCGCAAGTGAGTGCTATTGATCTGGCAAAGGAGTATGCGTCGAGTGGGCAATTTAATCCGCTGGCAACCGGATCCTTTGCCCCGAGTTTGGAGGACTCACAGGAAGCAGGTGCGTCTCGTCCGCGCGAGATCACTCTGAAAGCTGCTGATGCGACTGGCATGAATACGGCGAAGGCTGTGCGCGATGCCATGCACGGTGTGATCGACCCGGAGCTCGGTTTGGATGTGATTGATCTCGGGCTCGTTTACGCTGTGGAAATTGACCGCAAGGGGCGCGCAATTCTGACCATGACTCTGACAACACCGGCATGCCCACTCACTGACCTGATCGAAGATGAGACTGCCAGCATTTTGGCAGGAATCGTCGATCTGTTCCGTATTGACTGGGTGTGGTCGCCAGCATGGAATTTGTCCATGATCACGCCGGAAGGTCGTCAACAGCTCAACGCAATTGGATACGATTTCTGATCCATTCATCCATCCGCTCATTCATCACTTCGCTATGAGGAAGTGTTTGTGGGGCAATGAGACGTGGTGTGCGCTCAGGCACAATGTCGTGCTACGACGCACACCACTGTGTGAATTCTGATGCGATTGATTGTGGTGCGCTGATCGCAGTGGTGTAAAGCATTTCACACTGCAAGTTGCGCGAATCTGGATGAAGTGATAACCTAATGGCTCCACTGTTCTTGACAGTTTGTGGGTGGAGTCAAATTATTGTGTAGCATATTTGTTACATCACTGTCATGTGTTGTTCTCATTCGTGCCATATTATGCCTACGGCACAAGCTTAAAGGTGTACCTCACAGCTTGAACCGTTCTGAAGATTGTCGCAGGTTGCGGCGGTCGTATGAAATGCGCGAGCCCGGTGGGCAGCGCGGAAGGACACCATTATGGCAGAAAAACCAAATCAATCTGTCAAACACAATATGTTTACATGGAAGCTCCACGGGGACGGCAAGCACCTGGGGCCAGGTGAAGTTGTTGCTCCTGATGAACGTTTGACATGGGGTCGCACAGCTGGCATTGGCGCTCAGCACGTCATCGCAATGTTTGGAGCAACATTCCTCGTTCCGATTCTGACAGGATTTGATCCGTCAACAACACTGTTCTTCACAGCAATGTCAACGGCACTCTTCCTGCTGATCAACAAAAACAGGCTGCCAAGCTACCTCGGTAGCTCCTTCGGTTTCATCGCACCTATTACAGCGGTGACAGCACGTTTCACGGGCTTGAACGGCATTGCACGCGCATCGTTCGGCATCATGTGCACCGGCATTACCCTGGCTCTCATTGGCTTGATCGTGCATTTCGCCGGTTCCAAGTGGATCGACATCATCATGCCGCCGATTGTGACAGGCAGCATCGTTTCCATCATCGGCTTTAACCTCGCTCCTAGCGTGTGGAACAACTGGAATGCGAAGACACCGAAAGGTGCAACCGCGAGTTCTGCAGTGACAGCGATCATCACGCTCGCTGCTGTTCTGCTCATTTCTGTGCTTTTCCGCGGACTGATTGGTCGTCTCAACATTCTGCTCGGTGTCATTGTCGGATACATTTTCGCAGTGTGCACGCATCAGGTTGACTTCACACCGGTGGAGAAGGCCGCATGGATCGGATGGCCGCAATTCCATCTGCCAATCGTTGACTGGTCTGTTCTCGCCATGTTCATCCCAGTCGTCCTCGTCCTCATCGCTGAAAACGTTGGTCACGTCAAGTCCGTTGCTCTCATGACAGGTCGCAATTACGACGATCAGATTGGCATGTCTCTGTTCGCTGATGGCCTTGGTACGACATTTGCAGGTTTCGGCGGCGGCTCTGGCACCACCACGTACGCTGAGAACATCGGCGTGATGGCGGCCACGAAGGTGTACTCAAGCGCGGCATATTGGTTCGCTGCAGCCTTCGCATTCATCCTCTCGCTGTGCCCGAAGTTCGGTGCGATTATCAACACGATTCCGGCAGGCGTGCTCGGCGGCGTCACGACTTTGCTGTACGGCATGATCGGCATGCTCGGTGTGCGCATCTGGGTTGAGAATCACGTTGATTTCTCGAAGAACGTCAACTTGGCGATCGCAGCTGTCACGATGATCGTCGGCATCGCAGACTTCACCTTCGCCGTCAAGGGTGTCACGTTTAACGGCATCGCAATCGGTTCGGTTCTGTGCCTTGTTCTCTATCACGGTCTGTATTGGCTTGGTCGTCTGTGTGGAACTGTTCTGCCAGAGAAGGCACAGGCACAGGTTGCTGATGCATCTGGCGCGGGAGTGGGTGATCTCGCTGGTCGCGTTGAGCATCAGGAGCAGGTCACCGAGCTGGAAAGCCAGAAGAAAGACGTGAAGAAGTCTCGTCAATCGACGAGCACAACTCATTCTGCACAATAAATACGATGTGATCTGTGAATTGGCCTCGGTGGGGAATAATCCTCATCGAGGCCATTTTTGTATTACTCAGTTACCGAGCAGTGTGTGGCCGTGTTGCCCAGAAGGCAACGGCTGAAGATGCGGCGACGTTGAGGGAATCGACGTTGTGACTCATAGGGATCTTAACGGTTATGTCCGCATCGCGGATGGTCGACTTCAGGAGCCCAGTTCCTTCAGTACCGAAGATGAGCGCTAGTTTGTCAATATGGCTGGGATCGGTAGCAGGACTGTGCGTGCGATCGGACAGTTCATCGAGCCCGATTGAATCGTCCGTCAGCGCCATTGCGACTGTCGTAAATCCCAGTGATTCCAGCCTGTCGAGTCCAGGATGCGGCCATGTGTGCCGGTTGTCACCACCAATACGCGTCCACGGAACTTGAAAACATGTTCCCATTGAAACACGGACAGCTCGCCGGTAGAGGGGATCTGCACACGATGGAGTAACCAAAACAGCATCCACATCGAGTGCTGCTGCTGAGCGCATGATTGCACCAATATTCTCGTGATTCACAATGTTTTCGAGGACGGCAATACGGCGAGCATGGACGCAAATCTCTTCGACGCTCGGTAATTTCCATCGACGCATAGCGCACAAGGCACCACGATTGAGACGATAACCGGTCAGTTGCGTCAGCAGCTGCTCATTACCGATAAAAACAGGAACATCGGGTCCCCACACATGATCGACATAAGAGAATTCTGAAGCCATAGTATCGATCCATTTCGCTTCAATCAAAAATGAAAGCGGTTGGACATGGGCGTCAAGTGCACGGTCAATGACTTTAGGCTGTTCAGCGATGAAGATGCCTTTACTCGGTTCGAGACGGTTGCGCAATTGGAGTTCCGTTAGTGACACGTATGCTTTCAGCCGTGGGTCGTCAAGTGTGCTGATTTTGATAAACTGCATGGTTCTAGCGTAGAACGTCGCTATCAAGGGTAAATATCAACGGTAAATATGTGGGGTAAGTATGCCCAAGGAAAGGTGAAAAATGAGAATCAGCGTGATCCAACATGTTGCTAACGAAGGTCCGGGCATGATTCAAGAGTGGGCACAGGCGCGCGGACATGAAACGTGGGTTTATCATCCAGAAACGTTCGGAAAATTCCCGACCGAAGCTGAGACAGATTTGCTTGTCGTCCTCGGAAGCCCAGCAAATCCGTATGATTCAGATCCGTGGATTAAACCCGAACGTGAGCTGATCGAGAAAGTTATGCGCGTAGGGAAGCCAGTTTTAGGTGTGTGCTTTGGAGCACAGCAGATTGCCGTCATCCTCGGTGCATCAGTGAGTGCATCACCGCATAAAGAGGTCGGATGGGCTCCTGTCTACCTGAAGGATCATTCAATACCTGGTTTACCGGAAAAGATGACCGTTTTGCACTGGCATCAAGATATGTTCGCTATTCCGACGGGTGCGCATCTACTGTTCAGCAGTGATCTTGTAGAAAACCAGGGATTCGTGTATCACGGCAACGTAGTCGGCCTGCAGTTTCACTGTGAGCCAGATGTGGATAATGTTCGGGAGATTGCTTGCAATGACAGTGATTACCCGGTCGAAAACAATGACCTTCATCAAAGTGCACAGGACATCATTGCACATGGCGTTCCGGCTGAAAATAAGCGTGCCGTCTTTGCTCTTCTCGACTATTTAGCTGCGCATAAGGAGAAGAGAGCGTAATACAGCTCAATGATCACGCCGAAAGCACTAATAATCCCACCGAACGCGAGAAAGAAGAAATGAAATAAATACGAGAAATAAAAAGTGTCCGGAGCGGGAGTTGAACCCGCACGGCCGTTCAAAAATGGCCACTAGCACCTCAAGCTAGCGCGTCTACCATTCCGCCACCCGGACACATCGCCTTAATGGCAACATCACACACTATAGCATGATGTGACGAAAAGAAAAAGTGCTGTGTGGCAATCAGCGTGTCTTCATGTCTTCAGCTGGTAGCCGAGAAGCGTTGATACTAAGTGACACAATGGCAGTAGAAAGTACTGGAGCTGTTGAAGAAAGGTGCACACATGGCTCATTCGGATTGCCTATTTTGCAAGATTATTGCTGGGGAAGTTCCGAGCACGAAGGTGTATGAAGACGATCAGGTCTATGCATTCCGCGATATTCATCCGAAGGCAAAGGTTCACGTGCTGATCGTCCCGAAGGTGCATTATGCATCTGTTGATGAGTTGGCGAAGAAAGCTCCACTGACGTTGTCGCATATGGTTGAAGTTGCTCAAAAGATTGCCACTGATGAGGCTGATGGCTCGTATAGGCTTATCTTCAACACAGGTAAGAATGCCGGTCAATCTGTCTTCCATGTTCATGCTCACGTGCTGACGGGTGAGGTGCTGCCAGAGTGAGCGAGCGCTCGATGTCCGAAAATGCTGGCAGCTATCGCAGTTCTGCCACGCGGCGTGTCCACATTCCAGAGGGAACAGATCCGACTCTCATCTTGGGGCCGGTTGATTCGGTGTTGCGGGAAGTGGAGCGGGCATATCCTCATCTGGCGTTTGTCGTCCGCGGTTCTGTGATCTCCATCATTAGTCATTCCGCTTCAGACGAGCCGGATGCAATAGAAGCAGTCCACCTCATGCATCGTCTTATTACGGCTGCGCAGGCGCATGAACCGTACTCTGCTGACTCCGTGGGTCGCATGTTGACAGCCCGACCGCGTGCACATCGTCTCGAAGAAAATACGCATCAGCGTGACGTGGATCACCGGTATCATCGGGCGACGAGTGGAAAAACTCCGCAACGCCGTACCCTCAGCGATCAGCGGCGTGACGGATTTGCTCCAGCTCATCATGTCGAACACACTGCAAACGTAAATAACACGGTAAATACCGCGAGTAACGATGCTGTCAATTCGACTGCCGTGGAGGGAGACGCTGCGCCGATCACGTTTGCGCGTGGTGTTCCAGTTCGACCGAAGACCGCAGGGCAAGCACGCTATGTGCGGCAAATCGAGCGCAACATCATTACGTTCGGTATCGGCCCGGCTGGAACAGGTAAAACATATCTTGCTGTCGCTAAAGCTGTGCAAGCATTTGAAGCACATCGTGTCCGCCGTATTATTTTGACGCGTCCGGCGGTGGAGGCAGGGGAGAACCTTGGTTTTCTGCCTGGAACGCTCAATGACAAGATTGATCCGTATCTTCGCCCACTGTATGATGCTTTAACCGATATGCTCGGTCCGGAGCAAATGCACCATGAACTGGAAGACGGCGCGATCGAGGTTGCTCCGTTGGCATACATGCGCGGTCGGACGCTCAACGACGCTTTTGTGATCCTCGACGAGGCGCAGAACACGACCGAGCAGCAGATGAAAATGTTTCTGACACGTCTTGGTTTTAATACGAAGATGGTTGTCACGGGCGATTCTACGCAAGTTGATCTGGCGGTTCGGCGCTCAGGATTGCGCACGATTCACTCGATTCTGCGTGGGATTGATCACATTGCGTTCGTGCAGTTGACGTCAGCTGACGTTGTTCGTCATTCACTCGTCGGCAAGATCGTAGAAGCATATAACACATACTCACAAAACGGCCGAAAGGCGAAAAATGAGCGTTGAAGTCGCCAATGAGACGCAGTGGCAGATCGATCCAAAGGAATTCTCAGACCTCGGTCTGTGGGTGTTGGATCAGATGAAGGTCAGCCCAGACGCAGAGCTGTCAATTACTTTTGTCGACCCAGAGCCGATAGCCCAGTTGCATGAGCATTGGATGAATCTTGCAGGTCCGACTGACGTGATGAGCTTTCCGATGGACGAGTTGCGTCCTGGCAGTGATGGAGATGTGACGCCGGCCGGTATTCTTGGCGATATCGTCATTTGCCCTGATGTGGCGGCACAACAAGCCCAAGCGGCAGGTCATTCAGCGGTTGAAGAGATGCTGCTGCTCACGGCACACGGTATTTTGCATTTACTCGGCTTTGACCACACCACGAATCAGCAAGAGCATCAGATGTTTACACTTCAGCGTCAACTCATGCTCACTTTTTTGGCGCAGCGATCAGGCAAGCTCACTGACATCACGCCACTACCAGGATCCCCTGATATGCTCGCACGCTATTGGCAGCAGCATCCAGAACATATTCAGCCAGGGCATGAGAAAATGATTCGTGGAGGAGCTTCAGATCTCAAACCTGATGAATCAGATCAATCGAACACATCAGACGATGGCACTGAGTCCGGTCAGAAGGGACAGTGAACATGTCAGCTGAACAGATCGTTATCTGTGTCGTACTAGGAATTGCAATCATTCTCAGTATTTGGTTTTCCATGGCGTTGGCAGGCCAAGAAGCCGCAGTTGCTCGCGTCACCCGTACGGAGCTGAATAATCGTTCACTCAAAACTCAGATGGATACAAAGCTGACTGATTTTGAGCGAACACGCAGACTCAAGCGCATCGCTCAAGTTCAAAAGCTTGTCGCTGCCCGGAATGAAGCCTCATCCGCCGCATCGTTCTGGCGGATCGTGATGAACGTGCTGACAGGTGTGTGCGTTGCCGTCATTGTTGCACAGTTCACAAGTGAGCTGTGGATCTATCTCGTTGTTGGTGTCGTGGCTGCGCTGCTTGTCGGATTCCTGTCTATTCTGGCGCGTCCGCGCATGGCAGGAGTTGCTCGTCCTCTCGAAATCATGATCAAACATTCGCGCATGATGACAGCAGTCCACGCAATCACGCCATTTGCCAAGATTTCAGGATTACGTCAGTCGTTTCAGCGTGAAGGTGATGGCAATCTCAGCGATGATGAGGAAATTGAGCGCATCCACAACGAGCAATCTCGCGCCATCGTCGATCGCATGATCGAAGGTGGCGATTTCGACCCAGCTGTAGCCGAGATGTTGCGCAATGTCGTTTCGCTTTCTGATACGTTGACTCGTGAAATCATGGTTCCGCGCACTGATATGGTGTGCATTGGCGAAGACGAAAGTGTCACTCAGGCACTCAAACTGTTTTCTCGTTCAGGTTTTTCTCGCCTGCCGGTCGTCGGTGATACGCCAGATGATCTCGTCGGTATCGCGTACATCAAGGATGCAGTGAACTTGGTGGCGCTCAATCCGAACGACACGTCGAAACCGATTAAGTCGCTCGCCCGCAAGCCGCTTCTCGTCCCTGAGTCAAAGCCGGTTGATGATCTCTTCCATCAGATGCAACAAGAGCATGAGCACATTGCAATGGTCTTTGACGAGTATGGCGGGATTTCAGGCCTGGTGACGATCGAAGACGCGATCGAGCAGATCGTCGGTGAGCTTGAGGACGAGAATGAGAAGTCCGACAAGATTGAGTCAGTGGAAGTCTCGCCAGATGTGTGGAACATGCCGTCCCGCACACCGATTGCCGATGTGGAAGAGATCTTTGAAATCGACATGGACGAGGATGACGTCGATACTGTCTTTGGTTTGCTGACGAAGATCCTCGGGCATGTGCCTGTTGTCGGCGAATCCGCGCAAACACATGGGCTCAAGCTGACCGCGATAGGACAGTCGGGTCGGCGTAAGCGCGTGTCGATGTTGCGCATTGAGCCAGTGAAGTCTGCTGTCGAGCTGACGAGCAATCCGATCGTGGCAGACGAAAAGGCAGATCAATCCGCTGCTGATACATCTCAGCCGTCGCACGATGCCAAGGCACCTGGAAAATCTCAGGATGAGGATCATTCGCTGAAGTCAGAAAAGAAGGTACATCGTGGCTGAAACGCAGTCTCGAGAATCGCTCGCCCGCGCGGCAGCACAGAAGACAACCGGCAATCCTGATTTCCGTTCAGGGTTTGTCTCGATCGTAGGACGGCCGAATGTCGGCAAGTCAACGCTCATTAATGCACTCGTTGGCAAAAAGGTCGCGGTAACGAGTGATCGACCGGAGACGACACGGCATGATTTGCGTGTCATCATGAACCGGCCCGGCAGCCAAGTTGTTCTTGTCGACACGCCTGGTATCCATCGTCCTCGCACATTGCTCGGTCAGCGGCTTGACGATATGGTCAAGGATTCGCTTTCAGAAGTCGATGCGGTGTGTTTTGTGCTCCCGGCTGATCAGAAGTTAGGGCCGGGTGATCAGCGTATTCTCCATCAGTTGGGGAGTCAATTTGCCAAACCGCATGAGCCGTTTACATCTGCGAAGTACTGGCGCAAACCGGTGATCGCGATTGTGACGAAGATCGATCGGCTCACCAAGAATCAGCTCGTCGATAAGATCATCGATGTCGATCGGTTCGGGCATTTCACGCAGATTGTTCCTGTGAGCGCATTGACGGGCGATAACGTCGACGAAGTTGCGCGTGTGCTCATCTCTTCTGTTCCTGTTGGGCCCAAAATGTATCCGGATTCCGTGGTGGCTGAAGAGAGCGAAAAACGGCAGATTTCCGAAATCGTGCGCGGGGCGTTTTTGAGCAAGCTGAATGATGAGCTTCCACACTCGCTCGCTGCCGTCACTGATGCGATCATTCGTCCACGCGAAGGCGAAGTTGATGAGGCAGGACGGCCAGCTCCGATTCGTGTGCTCGTGTCTTTGTACGTGGAGCGCACATCGCAAAAGCCGATCATTATTGGAAAGCATGCTCAAAATCTGGTGTGGGTGCGTGCAAAGACGCGAACGGCAATCAAACGTATTGTCGGCGGACGCGCACATCTCGAGATGCATGTCACCGTCGCTCGTGGATGGCAGTCGAATCCGAAGGAACTCGATCGTCTTGGTTTTGAGTGACAGTATTCAACCGCGAACAATGAAGTGAGGAAGAATATGACACATCGCTGCAATATTGCAATTCTCGGTTTGGGCAGCATTGCACATTCAATGGCTGACACTCTCGTCCAGATGTCGCACGATCAGCGCTATGCCGATGCGATCGCACCATATGCTGTAGCAACGCACAATAGTCTCGATCGTGCGCAACAGTTTGCTGCTCGGTACGGTTTCGCACACGCATATGGAAGTTATGCAGATCTGCTAGCTGATCCGAACGTCGATATCGTCTATATTGCTACGCCGCATGCGCTGCACGAGCAAGAAGCGATCGCGTGTATGAAAGCTGGCAAGGCCGTTCTCGTTGAGAAGGCATTTACTGCGAATGCTGATCAGGCTCGCCGTGTCATAAAAGTCAGCGCACAGACTGGTCAGGCGTGCGTTGAAGCGATATGGACTCGGTTCATGCCGAGCCGCCAGATTATTGCCGATACCATTGCATCCGGTGTGATCGGCGATGTGACGGAGATTTCCGCAAGTTTGTCGTATCCCACAAGTCACAAAGCGCGCATTATGGATCCGGCTCTGGCCGGTGGAGCTCTTCTTGACGTCGGTGTTTACGACCTGAATTTCGTTGATATGGCGCTTCCGAACGCAAGTGTTCAGAAAATAGAGTCGGTGTGCGCGAAAACAGAGACCGGCGTTGATCAGCGATTTGCCGCTGTCCTGTGGCTTCACAATCCGAAGGCTGCCGATTCGACTGCGTCAACGGTGATGGCCACACTCAGCTCGTCCATTTTGTCAGTAGGGGATCGACTCGGGCTCATCCGTGGTACTCGCGGCTACATCGTGGTGCACAACATCAACAATCCGGAATCCATGGATGTGTACGATGCCAATCATCACCGTATTTCTTCCCGCGTTCTCAATGATTCGCAGCTGACGGGTTATGAATACGAAGTGATGGCGACCGTCCACGCGCGGAACAATGGCGATATCGAGGCGCCAGAGATGTCGCACGAGCAAACCATCCGTGTTATGGAGCAAATGGATAGCTTGCGCAGGCAGTGGGGAGAAGTGTATCCGTTCGAAGCAGCACGTCCATGAGCGTAGGAGGTCGTGCGCAGCTGGCACGAGAGTAACTGGTGCAACTGCGTAACTGAGATATAAAAAGGGTGCTTCCTTATGAAAGGAAACACCCTTTTCTTCTCTTCCTCAGTGTTCAGCGGATACTCACTCCGTATGCTTCCGTGGGATGTACATGCGTGTATTGAGCAGCTGTGAGTAGCGGGCGATCACTTTCGGACGAATCACCTTCATGGACGCCGTCATGAGGCCATTGTCTTGAGTGAAGTCTTCTGGCAGAATGATGAACTTGCGAACAGATTCTGCACGCGATTCACCCTCATTCGCTTTATCGACGAAGTCTTGAACTTCGGCGCGGACAGCCGCATTTTCAGCAGCTTCCTGGACGCTCATACGCTCATCCAAGCCCTTCGACTTGAGCCAACCGCGCAGTGCGGAGGCATCAAGTGTGACGAGAGCAGAGACAAATGGTCTCTTATCGCCGAGAACGAGTGCATTGGACACGATTGGGCACCGCTCAATGACCTCTTCCATCGGACCAGGTGAAACATTCTTGCCGCCAGACGTAATGATGAGATCTTTGATGCGTCCAGTAATGTAGATATACCCATCGTTGTCAATGCGGCCGAGATCGCCCGTCTTATACCAACCGTCGGCCGTGAACGAATCACGCGTGGCAGATGGATTCTTGTGATATGCCTGGAAGCACGCCGTTCCCTTTGCTTCCAATTCACCTGACTTCGAAATACGGAGGGCGAAGCCAGGGAAGG
Source organism: uncultured Aeriscardovia sp. (assembly GCA_903789525.1). Taxonomy (GTDB): domain Bacteria; phylum Actinomycetota; class Actinomycetes; order Actinomycetales; family Bifidobacteriaceae; genus Aeriscardovia. Next base: position 494,740 of record CAIFER010000001.1, on the reverse strand, counting down.
CAAAGCCGACTGACCCCTCATGATAAGGGGTATCGAGAGGCGTGAACGAGCACGGTGCCGTCGTTTCGGTTAATCCGTAGCCTTCGTACAGCGGAATTTCTGCGCCGCGGAAGAAGTCCATCAGCGCTGGATCAAGCGGAGCACCACCACAAACGAGCCACTCTGTCCGTCCGCCAAGCACATCACGCAACTGGCGGTAGACAATTGGATCAAACGTGTTTCGTAACACTGAAATCGCAGGACTCACTTGCCCGTTGTGAGCGACTTCGTGCATGTATTCGCGAGCAGTATTAGCAGCAGCCATAAAGATATGACCCTTGATGCCATTGCCGGACTTTTGGCTCGCTGCGTTGTAGATTTTTTCGAATACGCGCGGAACGCCGATCATGATGGTTGGACGTGCCACTTGTAAATCAGACAAAAGACTCTTGAAGCTGTCGGAAATATAAATCCGCAAGTCGGAGTTGACGCAGATGTAATTGATAGCACGAGCGAATGAATGTGCTTGTGGAAGGAACTGCAAGATTGATCCGGTTTTATCGTTCAACAATTTCGGAAGATACGCACGCAAATTCTCCGCCGTGGTGCAGTAGTTGAGGTGCCGCATCTCGACACCTTTTGGCAGGGCAGTGGATCCAGACGTGTAGACGATTGAGCACAAGTCGGAAGCGTGGATAGACCGAATGCGTTCGTCTAGTTGCTCATCTGAAACCGTCTCGCCGTATGCCTGGATAGCCTCGAGATCACCTTGCTCCAAGCAGTAAATACGAATATTCGACCGTTTGCCTACCGCTGCTTCAGCTTTTTGGCGCATTTGGTCAGTTTGTACGATGATGATACGAACATCAGCATTGTCAATGATGCGTGCGATTTGTTCGGCAGAATCCGTGTCATACACCGTGGCGAGTACTCCACCGATAGAGACGACACCTGCATCGACAAGATCCCACGCATAGCTCGTCTTACTCATGAGAGCGACGCCTTCACCCTTACGGACGCCGAGATGAAGGAATCCTTTAGCAGTACGACGAATATCACCTAAAGTCTGTGCAGCAGTTCGTGAAGTCCATGAACCATTCTCACCGCGGAAGCAGTACAGCGGGTCGTTTGGCATGCGCTCAGCACGGTGACGATAGATGTCATAAATTGTTTCTGACTCAGGAATGGACGGTGCACCTTTTGTGACCGTCGTCTTCAATCCAGAAGTGTGATCGATATACGTGCGAGTCGGCATACCAGGCGTGTACTCGAACTCATACGGAAGCTCCGGCTGATGCGTTGGAGAAGGAGCCGGATCATCTGGCTGCGAAAGATCGGAAGTTGTCGGATGCGAACCATGAGCGTCAATAATACGTTGGAGAGCACTGGGAAGACTCAGTTTGAAGGGCATAATCTCCTCATTCCTCGGCGGCGTCTCGTGCTCATCGCTGTTTGCGACATGCCACTGCCGACCGTTTTTACACCTGTCACTTTAACCCCGCGCGCGCTTTCTCTCTACTTACGCACCCGTAGGAATACATGCGTTTGCTTGGATGGGGGATGACCTGTGCTAATCTACGAGAAGTGCTTTGGCGAGGGGATGAAGTCCCGTAATCGACTTGGCAAGGTCCTGCACGCTTTCGTGTTGTGTTCGAAAGAGGGTGCGCGTACCGGTCTTGTCCCCGCAACGAAGCTGAGAACAAGAAAGAAGGTACGAAATATGGCAGCACCAATTAAGCTTGAAGGTTCTGAGCGCACTCAGTTTGGTAAGGGTGCAGCGCGTCGTATGCGTGTGGCAGGCAATGTTCCAGCATCTGTGTACGCAGGTGGCAAGAAGCCGCTGTTCCTCCAGATTCCTGCTCTGGAACTGCGTAATGCTCTGCGTCACACCAACGCTGTGTATGAGCTGACTTTCGGCAAGGAAGATCATCTCGCCGTCGTCAAGGACGTTCAGCGTAACCCGCTCAAGCGGACCATTGAGCATGTTGATTTCTATGAGGTCAAGAAAGGTGAGAAGATCGAGATCACCGTTCCTGTCTTCATCACCGGCGAGACCAAGGGCAACGGCGTCGCCTTCATCGATATTCAGGAGCTTCGCGTCCGTGCAGACGTCTCCGAGCTCCCAGAGCGCTTCACGCTCTCTGTCGATGGAATGCAAGCGGGAGACCGCATTGAGGCCAAGGATGTCAAGCTGCCGAAGGGTGCTGAGCTCCTCGACATTGCTCCGACCGCATCGGTTGTCTCTGTTCAGATTCCATCTGAGGAAGTTCCAGAGACCCCGGCTGCTGGCGCAGCTGCGACGGCTCCTGCTGCTGGCGCTACCGCTCCAGCTGAGGGTGCTGCTGCTCCGGCCGCAGGTGCAGGTGACGCCGCTAAGGCTCCTGCTGCTGGTGCCAAGGCTTCCAAGTGAGCTTGAATCACGACTGAGGCTCACGAGCTGATCTCGCGAGCTTCGTAGCGTTTCATAGTGCCGCGTTCTCGAAAGGGAGCGCGGCTTTTTATGTTTCTTGGAGCTCCTGATGACCGTGATAAATTGAGGAAATCAGAGGGAAGAGGAGGAGAAATGACGATCGAAACAATCAGTATTCCTGACGGGAGTAACCAGATCTTCGCAAGGTTTTATCAACCGCAAGGGCCAGTGCAGGCACCTTTTCCAACGGTGATCCTCTCACATGGCTTTGGTTCTGATTCCTCATATATGCAGCGTTACGCACAGTCGCTTTCCACGCATGGATACGCTGCACTGATCTTTGATTTCGTCGGTGGTGGTGTCGGCAGCCGAAGTGGTGGGAGCACGACGGGAATGTCGGTGCTCACTGAAGCGAGAGATCTCAATGCCGTCATGGACGCGATGCGCGAGCGCAGTGATGTGGATAATGATCGACTGTATTTGATGGGAGCGAGTCAAGGGGGATTTGTTTCCACGTACGTCGCAGCACATCGGCCGCAGGATGTTCGTGCGCTCGTCAATTTCTATCCCGCTTACGTGCTGCAAGATGATGCGCGGAAGAGAGAAAAGAGCGGTCAGAATATCACGTCGGTCATGGGTGTGCCGATCGGGTCGATTTACAATCGTGATGCGTTGTCCTTTGATATTTACGATCAGATGCCGCACTACACAGGCGATGTGCTCATCATTCATGGCACTGCCGACACGATTGTGCCGATCTCCTACTCTCAGCGGGCGGCACGAACTTTCCCTCATGCGCACCTGATCACTCTTGACGGTGCGGGGCACGGGTTTAGCGGTAAGGATGACGACCAAGCGACGAAGGATCTCCTCGCTTTCCTCGATAAAGAAAACCGTTGAATTGGCGTTCGATTGGTCATCGAGCCTCTTCACTGTGACTGAAAATTGATGGGAATCAATTTCCCTTAACTGCTCTTCTTCTAAGTTGACTCTTAGAAGGAGGGCAGTGATCGTGAAGAAGATCCAACTATTTCTGACAAGCCATCGCACTGCACTTGTCATTATTCTGACTGTTCTGATTGCTCTTGCAGAGTTCTTGCACTGGCTTTTGCCCGTCAGTTTGCCTTCTGAGCTCCTCATGCTTGTAGCCGGCATTATCGGTGTCCTGCCGATCGCACTGACCGCGATCTCCTCGCTTCAAATGAAGCTCGTTTCAATCGATGTCCTCGTCTCGCTCGCTGTCATTGGTGCGTTTATCATCCGTGAGTTTGATGAGGCAGCGATTGTCACATGGCTCTTTCTCCTTGGCGATGTTCTGGAGAACTTAACGCTGACGAAAACCCGGTCCGCCGTGAAGGAACTGACGCAGATGGCTCCTCAAACTGCTCTTGTGGTCACCAAGGACGGGAAAACGAAAGAAGTAGACGTCGATCTTGTGGATGAGGGAGCGATCGTCCAAGTCAAGACGGGGTCACAGGTTCCGGTCGATGGAGTAGTCATTGGTGGGGAGGGGCTCGTAAACGAATCAACCATTACCGGAGAATCGCAGCCGACGCAGAAGAAAATCGGCGGGAAAGTTTATGCTGGCACACTCCTTGAAAATGGCCTTGTAACTGTTCGCACAACTGCTGTCAGCGAAGACACAACTTTTGGGAAAATCATCGAACTGGTGGAAGAGTCACAAGACTCGAAAATGAAGGCGCAGCGTTTTCTCGACCGCTTTTCAACGTACTACACACCATTCGTCCTCGTTGCTGCTCTTCTCGTCGGTTTGATCTCCCGTAATCTTCGACTTGCAATCACGATCATGGTCCTCGGTTGCCCGGGTGCACTCGTCATTGGAGTACCCGTCTCGACGGTCGCAGGGATCGGCAATGGCGCGCGGCGGGGGATCTTGTTTAAGGGCTCGGATGTCATGGACCGACTACGGCGTGTGGACACAATTGCCTTCGATAAAACAGGGACGCTGACGGTCGGACATCCGCAGGTGGAGGAAATCCATGTTCTGCGTGGTCAAAGGCAGGATATTCTTGACCATCTCGTCGCCATTGAACATCAGTCAAACCATCCGCTTGCTACTGCGATCACATCTCTTCCGACGGTGACGAATCCCCTCGTGACAGGACTTGACGTTCTGAACGGTCAAGGACTTGAAGCGACAATTGAGGGGCAGACGTATCTTGTCGGGAATCGCCGTCTCATTGCATCTTTCCCGAAGGTGCTTTCACGGGCAGGTCAATCTCAGGAAGATCGAGAGCGTTTAGACCATCTCGTTGAGGAAATGGCTGGACGTGGCAATTCCATCGTGATCTTTGCTCGCGCAGACGGCGAGGAGCTAGCGGTTCTCGGGATACGCGATCTTTTAAGGCCGGATGCTGCTCAAGCACTCAAAGAGCTAAAAAAACAAGGTGTCCGCCGTCTTGTGATGCTCACGGGTGATACGAAGCAGACTGCTAAGCAGATCGCCTCCGAGCTGCCAATTGATGAGGTCAAAAGCGGTCTCCTCCCACAAGATAAGGCCGCTTATATTGAGGCACAGAAGCAGGCAGGGCATCGAATTGCCTTTGTAGGTGATGGGATTAACGACAGTATTGCCTTGTCAAAGGCCGACGTCGCCATTGCGATGGGGTCGGGAACGGATGTCGCTCTTGACGTCTCTGATGTCGTTCTCGTACGCTCGAATCTTTTGAACCTCTCGAATGCACTCCATCTTGCAAAACGCACGGTCATGACAATGTGGGAGAACATCGGCATTGCTCTCCTGACAGTTCTTTTGCTCTTTATCGGCCTCTTCGCCGGATATATCGAGATGGCGTCAGGAATGTTGATTCATGAACTCAGTATTCTCATCGTGATTTTCAATGCGATGCGACTGCTGGTGATCCGTGGGCGGAAAAAAGAATCTCAGAGCGAAAATTGATCTCCATCAATTCTTGCTTGTCGAGCATCCCGTAAGGTGAGGATCGTTATCTCTTGGAAGAGATGCAGAAAGATGCAAGGAGTAGTTGATATGAAGAAAGTTGTTTTGACACTCGGAGGGCTGACCTGCCCATCCTGCTTGACAAAGATCAAGAAGAGCGTGGAAGCCGTCAACGGTACTGGCGATATTCGCGTTTTGTTTAACTCCGGGAAAGTGAAGTTCACACTCGCACAAGGTGGTGGAACAGTCGAAGAGATCCGCAGCAACATTGAAAAGATGGGCTATCAAGTCGAAGGAACACGGGAGAAGGAAATCTGATGAGCACTGACCAAACTGCGGAGGATCGCTATCAAGCCGAACTGAAACAAAGTGATATTGATCATCACACGCCCACAGCGGGAGCAATGACCGGGCATATTATCGCCAATCTCTTCCTTCACTCACTCAAAATCCATCAAGCCTCCCTCTTTGCCACAGGAACAGCTGCACTGTTCTTGGATCAGAAGGCAAAGCAGTGGATACGGGCGGAAGAGGACTTTCTCAATCAGCTTGACCGTCTCCTTGTGAGTCAGGGAGAATCTATTCCGACAACAACTGGCCAGATCGCCGAGTACACAATGCTCGAAGAGAACGGAGCTGATAAGTATCGGCCTGGCCAAGAGCAGCTGTTCGATCTGGTCAAGGATTTTGACACTCAGAATCTCTTCATTACGAAGGCTGTAAAGCTCGCACAGAAGGAAGAGTGGCCAGAGTTGGAAGATCTTCTTGCTCACCTTCTCGCGTGGACACACGAACAGATCGCCCTGGCACAGCGCTTTCTCAACCACTGCTTGAAGGAGGGTCTGTATTCTGAAGAGGATGAGGATGACGACGATGACGACGAAGACGACAATGACTGAAGATCTCTGCGTTCGACTTGTCCCGCTATTTCGTACTCTGACTCTCACCCAGCAGCGGCAGCTTGAGAATCAGGTAAACAGGCGGAAGGTCGGCGCAGGGACGATTGTCGCGAGCCCCTTTCGCGGAACGAACCTCGTAATCGTCAAGAGCGGTCGCGCTCGTGTCTACCAGCTGGACGCAAATGGGAACGAGATTGTTCAGCGCATCTTATCGGCGGGAGATCATGTTGGCGAAGGTTGGCTTCTCGGCATCGAGAATAAAAATGTTTATGTCCAGATGACAACTGCAGGTGAGGTATGTCTTTTATCTGGAGCAGATTTCAGGACTGTCCTTCAGCACAATCCCGAGGTTTCCTTCCGTTTATTGCAAGACCAAGCACGCACGATTAGTCTTCTGCACTGGCAAACGCAGCTGATGAGTGTGCCAGATATCGGAGAACGTCTCATCTCCTATCTCAATCGTCTTCGACTTGAGCAAGGTAAGTCAGTCCTCGAGATTCCCCTCAAGATGAAAGATCTCGCATCATTCCTTGGAACGACGCCTGAAACACTTTCACGGAAGCTAACGGACCTCGAGCAAAAGGGAGAAATCCGTCATCATCTGCGTCAGATCACAATTCTGACGGACCTCGTGTGAACTCAATTCGAGCGCCTCTGGCACGATTGTTCACAGAGAGGTGAATGACATGGCACTCAATGAGACACTGCACAAACTGGATACGATTGCCCACAGTCATGGCACAGTCGCTGTTCTTGGATCAATGAACGCGGATTACACTGTCACGACTCCGCGGCTTCCGGGTCCAGGAGAGACTGTCACGGGAGGTCCACTCACGATCCTTCCGGGTGGCAAGTCAGGGAATCAAGCGGCTGCTGCGGCGCTTCTTGGTGCTAGAGTCCAGATGCTCGGTGCCGTCGGATCAGACTCCAACGCGCACTTTTTACTCGACAAATTGCAGTCTGCTGGCGTGGATACCAGTGCCGTCTTGAAGACGAATGGTCCCAGTGGCACGACTGTCATTACCGTCGATGCGCACGGAGAGAACACGATTGTCTATTCGCCGGGATCAAACGCTACCGTATCTCCTGACTATGTGGCTGCGCACAAGAGGGTGATCGAGCAAGCGAGTGCACTGGGGCTGTGCCTCGAAAGTCCGATAGAGGCGGTGACTGCGGCGGCACGGATCGCCCATGCCGCTGGCACGAGGGTGTTGCTCAATGATTCTCCCTTCTCTGCAACACTTCCGCCCGAGCTCATCAAAAACTCTGATATCTTGCTCGTCAATGAGCACGAGACGGCACAACTGCTGGGGATAGATGAACCAGAAGATGACGATTGGCATGCTCTTGACTGGGGTCGTCTCCAAGAGAAGTTTCATCACTTCGGTTTCGATGAGGCGATCGTGACCCTCGGCGCTCACGGTTCAATCGTTCTTGACCGCACATCTGAAGAACCGATCGTGAGTATCCGGCCTGTTTCTGTCGATGCTGTGGATACAACAGGATGCGGCGATGCCTACATGGGAACAATCCTTGCGGGGCTTGCTTCTCATCTGACGCTCGTCGAATCGGCACGCCTTGCGTCCTACGTTTCTGCGTATGCGGCGACCGGTCACGGTGCCCAAGCGTCGTACGGTACGACCTCGCAGATTCAGGCACTGTTTGTGTGATGATGTACGCAGAAGTCAGCGATCATCACTCACATCTTTTGAATTCTGAGATTTCTCGCGTTCCTGCATCAGGGCCCGAAGAAAGGTGCGAGCGGCCATTGACTGTTCGACATTCTTTTTCCAGATGATCGTTGTGGTCTCGCGGAGTGTAGGGGAGAGTGGACGGAAGGTGAGATCGTGTCCAGCGGGACCACCCACAAGATGATCAAAGGTGATCATAGAGGCCCATCCCTGGCTGACAAGTAATTGCGCGTTGTAGACCAAGGAATAGGTGCCAATAATATTCATTTTCTCGTCAAGATCACCCCACCACTTTTCGAGGCGATTTTCTTCGAGTGACTGTTCCGAGACGAGGAGTGGCTGTCCAATCAAATCAGTCGGTGAGATCGTTTTTGCGGCAGCGAGCGGATCATTTTTGCGCATGACAAGTCCCCACCGATCGCTCTCAGGAAGTTGCAAATGATGGTAATCCTGCAGAGGTCTTGAACCCATGAGCACTGCAAAATCGATGACACCCTTTTTCAGTGAGGATTCCATTTCTGAACCGTCACCGCTGATCAGGTGCAGGTGAATTCTCGGGTTTTCACGCATGATTTTTCCGACGGCGGACATGACCATCCGCATCGCTGTGCTTTCGCCGGCACCGATGGAAAGAGTGCCACTGACCTCTTGACCTGAGCCGATGTTGGCCGCAGTCTGGTCTGCAAGATCAATAATCTCTTGCGCTCGCGATTGAAGATATTGACCTTGGTCAGTGAGGAAAATTCGACGGTGGTCACGCCGAAAAAGTTTGACTCCAAGTTCTCGTTCGAGTTCTGCTATTTGTTGAGAAAGAGCGGGCTGAGAAACATGGAGTTCATCTGCTGCTTTCGTCATGTTCTCATGTTGTGCTGTCGCAAGGAAGTAGCGGAGGACTCGAAGCTCCATGGCACCCTCCTTAAAACACAGAGTTTCTATTACTTTTTCTTATCGAATGTGATAAATAATAAGTATTTTACATTACCTGATCGCTTCCATACAGTATTTCGTAACAGGACAAAAAGAAACGAAGATACAGTTCGATCGCCGCGTTCCTCCCGACGATGATCGAAAAGACGTCTGATCGTTTCATTCATCACAAACAATCGATCAATAACACAGAGGAGAATTACTGATGGCGTACGGATACATTGAAGATCTGGATCAGAACGTTCAGCGTGATCATGTCAGTTTCACCAACCGATTTGGCATCAAGCTTGCCGGTGATCTCTATTATTCCAAGGACATTGATCTCCGCGGCTCGTATCCTGCGCTCATCATCGGCGCGCCATATGGTGGCACAAAGGAACAGGGTCCGTGCGTGTACGCGGGTGAGATGGCCAAGCGTGGATTTGTTTCGATGACCTTTGACCAAGCCTTCATGGGCGAGTCAGATGGATTTCCGCGTCACGTCTCCTCGCCAGAGCTCTTCGCGGAGAGCTTCTCCGCTGCTGTGGACTATCTGGGCATTCAAGTGCCCTTCGTTGACCGCGAGCGGATCGGTGTGATTGGCATTTGTGGCTCTGCTGGTTTCTCGCTCATGGCTGCCAGCGTTGACACGCGTATCAAGGCGATTGCAACGGCTTCCCTGTATGACATCACGGATATCCGCGGCATGATGAAGCTTGACAAGAAACAGCTGGATGAGATGAAGGACGAGCTCGGCCGTCGTCGCTGGGAAGATTATGCCAACGGTCAGCCAGAGTATAAGCCGTCCTTCCCGGACAAGCCGTATCCGTCCGTCGACGCGTTGCCGAAGACCGACCCTATCACCAACGAGTGGAACCGGTTCTATGCAGTCCCGCGCGGATTCCACGCTAACGCGCGCGGTAACTTCACCACAACGAGTCAACTCTCCATGCTGCAAGTTGATGCGCTTGCCCACATTGACGAGATTTCACCGCGTCCGATTCTCTTCGTCTTTGGCGATATTGCCCATTCGCGCGCTTTCTCTGAACGAGCATATGGTCTTGCGAACGACCCGAAGGAGAAGTACATCGTCAAAGGCGCTGAACATATTGACCTCTATGACAATCGGAAATTCATTCCGTTTGACAAACTTGAGGATTTCTTCACCACGAATCTCAAGTGAAATCTCTCTGCGACGATTGAGGGGGGGGTCGGGTTTCTGCTTGATCCCCCTTTGTGTCTGCCTTCATTCTTTTCTTGAGCGCATTCTTGAGCAAAAATCTGTTCTCAAGGGAATAAAAAAGCCCTCCCAGAAAGGGGAGGGCTTTATATTCATTAAAAGCTCAATCAGAGCTGGTTAATCGCCAAAGCCAGAGCAGACTTGCGATCAGCAGCCTGATTCTTGTGGATGACGCCCTTGCCAGCAGCCTTATCGAGCTTCTGGGAAGCAAGAGCATATGCAGCCTGTGCAGCTGCCTTATCCTTCTTCTCGATCGCCTCGCGAACCTTGCGGATATCGGTCTTCAGTTCGCTCTTGACAGCCATATTACGCTGATGCGCCTTCTCATTAGTGATGACGCGCTTCTTTTGCTGCTTGGTGTTTGCCATATGATGTACTCCAAACGACGTGCAGACTCTACAAATACAAGGTTCAATAATACACACGTACCTGCCCAATAGGAGAGTTGACCGTCCTCTACAATAAAAGAGTTGTCAGCAAAGCCGGGAGGAAAAATGGTCACTGAAGTCAATCAACCGGGTCGGACCCCCCAATCGCTGATTCGAAACTTTTGCATTATCGCGCACATTGATCACGGCAAGTCGACGGTCGCTGATCGTATTCTGCAGCTTTCAGGCGTAGTTGCTCCCCATGAAATGCGAAACCAGTATTTGGACCGCATGGCGATCGAACGTGAGCGCGGAATCACGATTAAGTCGCAGGCAGTCCGCGTTCCATGGAAAGTTAATGGGACGGAATACACGCTCGGCATGATTGATACGCCAGGTCACGTTGATTTCACGTACGAGGTCTCTCGCTCTCTGGCCGCGTGCGAAGGCGCTGTCCTGCTCGTTGACGCCACACAGGGTATTGAGGCGCAGACTCTTTCGAACTTGTACATGGCTTTGGATGACAATTTGACGATCATCCCTGTCCTTAACAAGATTGATCTTCCGTCCGCAGACCCCGATAAGTACGGCAAAGAGCTGGCAGATTTAATTGGGTGCGACGAATCCGATATTCTGCGTGTCTCAGGGAAGACAGGCGAGGGAATCGCACATTTGCTGGACACAATCGTCGCCAAGATTCCTGCTCCGCACGGTGATCCGAAAGCTCCAGCACGGGCACTGATCTTTGATTCTGTGTACGACTCGTACCGCGGAATCGTCACGTATATCCGCATGGTGGATGGCGAGATTCGTTCTCGCGAGCGCGTCCGTCAGATGGGGCTCGGCTCGGCACACGATCCTATTGAACTTGGCGTGATCAGTCCGAACATGACTCCGTGCACGTCACTGGGTGCTGGTGAAGTCGGTTACATCATTACGGGCGTCAAGGATGTGCGCGAATCCAAGGTGGGAGACACGATCACCACGGAACGCAATCCCGCCACAAAGCCGCTGCCGGGTTACAGTGAGCCCGAGCCAATGGTGTATGCAGGTATTTTCCCGATGGATAACGTCCAGTTCCCGGATCTGCGCGATGCGCTCGAGAAACTGCAGCTCAACGATGCATCACTGACCTTTGAGCCAGAGACATCCGTTGCCCTTGGATTTGGCTTCCGATGCGGCTTCCTCGGCGTGCTGCACATGCAGATCATCGTCGAACGTCTCAAGCGTGAGTTCGGTCTCGATATCATTACGACCGCCCCGAACGTGGACTATAAGGTTGTGCAGGAAGATGGCACGAGCGTGGAAGTACGCAATCCGAGCCAGTTCCCAGACGGGAAGATTCGCGAAGTCGAGGAGCCGATGGTGTTGGCGGATATCGTGACCCCGAAAGAGTTCATCGGTGAGGTCATGGATTTATGTCAAAAGCATCGCGGCCAGATGAAGACGATGGAATACTTGTCCCCGGAGCGAGTCGACATCGAGTACCGCATTCCGCTCGGGGAGATTGTGTTCAACTTCTTCGATCAGCTCAAGAGCCACACGAAGGGGTATGCAACCCTCAACTACACGCGCGATGGCGTGCAAAAGGCTGATCTGGTCAAGGTGGATATCCTGATTCACGGCGAAAAGATCGATGCGTTTTCAGCGATTGTGCACCGTGACAGCGCGTACTCGTACGGTGTCATGATGACCAAGCGGCTGCAAAAGCTGATCCCACGCCAGCTCTTTGAGATCCCCATTCAGGCAGCGATTGGCGCTCGCATTATCGCCCGTGAAACGATTAGTCCGATGCGCAAGGATGTGCTCGCGAAGTGCTATGGCGGCGATATCACGCGGAAGCGCAAGCTCCTAGAAAAGCAGAAGGCCGGCAAGAAGAAGATGAAACTGCTGGGACACGTTCAAGTTCCTCAAGAGGCGTTCATTGCTGCACTGTCAACGGATACGGGTGCAGAGGATCGCGATACGCGGGACAAGATTCGTGCGGCCCGCCGGAAGGCTCAAGCCTGATGGCAGGAGCAGAGAACTCTGAAGGTTGGCAGATGCCAACGATCGGCGGGGAAGACTGGCAAAACAATCCTGATCCTGTCTGTGAGTCTGACCCGCTCGGTCTTGGTGTCGGCGTCTTCAAAGATGAGAGGCATGTTCCTCGCGGTTTTCGTCCCACAGCTTCACCGGCGGCCGTGGCCAAGCTCCATCAGCAGCACGATGCGGATGGTCGGAAAGTTGCAGCATGGCAACGCGCTCACCTTACTGATCCACATTCTCAGCACCGATTTGAGGTCTATATTCATGTGCCGTTTTGTTATCGGCGCTGCGGGTACTGTGACTTCAACACGTACACGGCTCGTGATTTTGGCGAAGGAGCGAGCCAGAAGAATTACGCGAATCTCGTCATCTGTGAGCTGCAGCGACTGCATGCCTGGCAGGTCAGAACGGGGATCGTCTGTCAGCCGGCATCAAGTGTCTACTTTGGCGGCGGGACTCCGACGATTCTTCCGTCCCATGATCTCGTCCGAATGCTTGCGTGCGTGCGGACGCTCTGGGGACTGACGCCAGATGCGGAGGTGACGACGGAAGCAAATCCGGATACAGTCAGCCTCTCCTCAATTCGTGAGCTCGCAGAGGGCGGTTTTACGCGCATTTCACTGGGTATGCAGTCGGCGGTCCCGCATGTTCTGGCAACGCTGGATCGCACACACCGACAAGAAAATGTGGTCTCTGCTATCTCTTGGGCCAAACAGTGCGGCCTTGAGACATCACTGGATCTCATCTACGGAGCCCCGGGAGAGAGCATGGATGACTGGGAAACCAGTCTTAAGGCAGCCATTGGGCTCAATCCGGACCATCTTTCTTGCTATGCGCTGACACTCGCACCAGCCACAAAAATGGGTCGTCTTGTGGCGGCTGGAAAACTCGCTGCTCCCAGTGACGATGATGAGGCAGCCAAATACGAAGTCGCCGATAAACTGCTCCAACAAGCCGGGTACCAGTGGTATGAAATCAGCAATTGGGCACATCCAGGTCACGAGGATCAACACAACCTTGGTTATTGGACGGGTGCAGATTGGGCTGGTATTGGTCCTGGAGCGCATGCGCATTTTGCTCATCTGCGTACGTGGGATACGCGACACCCGAAAGTTTGGACACGACAACTCAACGCTGGTGTTCTCCCATGGTCTGGCCACGAGTGGGTAGACGAGCAGGGTACTCTCGAAGAAGGGCTCATGCTAGGACTCCGTCTACGACGGGGAATTTCGGTTCGGCATGTCGACCACCTAGCACAGGCAGCAGGGTACGAGTCCGTTGATCCCCGTATCTGGCAGCGGCTGGAAGAAGATAGCTTGCTTGAACCGGTCTCACACGATGCAGTGAACGAGAGCGATGAGATGCGGTTACGGCCGACATTACGGGGCCGACTTCTCAATGATGCGATCGTCGAGACTGTACTGGATTCATTAACGCGGGCATGACCATATCGTAGGAATTTCCTCGTCTGAGAGTAAAGTGTGAAACAGTATTTGTTGTGAATGAGGAGGCTTCATGGCCAACAGGGCTCAAAGGCGCGCTCAAGCGCGTAATAAGAGTGCGCAGAATTTAACGCGCGAGCAGAGGTCGGCCAACGATCAAGCCACGTTTGAAGCGCGTGCTGATCGCGTTGCACGCACTAATTCGGGAGAGTGGCGTCCTGGCAAAGTTGAAGAGAACGTCCTCCCCACTCCTCAAGAAGTCGAAGAGCAGAAGGTTGAGGAGCAAGAGCATCGCAAGCACACTGGGTTAGACGTTGCAAAGTTCATCAGCTGGCTCATCATCGTTCTTTCAGCGCTCGCGTTCCTCATTGTGATGTGGATTCCACATCTGCCGATATGGGCGATCCTCCTTGTCAGTGCAATCTTCGTGATCGGTGTGCTGTCGCTCTTCATTGTGCGGAGCACGCATTACCGTAATCCGTATCTCGATGAGAACGGAACAGCTGTTTAAGGCTTCAATGCTGTGAAATGTCAGGGCTAGAAGGTGCATGCCTTCTGGCCCTTTTGCGATTGTGAAGGGAAGTTCATCAATGCGGCGAGGAGTGTTCCGCGAAGGCGAAAAAGTGCAGTTGACCGACCGGAAGGGCAAGAAAGTAACGGTTCAGCTCGTTCACGGCGGCTTAACGGAGACTGCTCATGGGTTGATCCCGCACGATCGCATAATCGGACAGTTGCCAGGCTCTATTGTGCTTTCCATTGATAAATCACGGCATGAGACGGATGAGAAGAAGCAAGAAGGGAAGCGTTTTGGTGGCTGGCCGTACGTGGTGATGCGCCCCCGCATGGTTGACTATCAGCTCTCAATGCCACGTGGTGCACAAATCATGTACCCGAAGGATATCTTTGATGTGCTCGGAGCAGGAGATATTCGTCGCGGTGCACATGTTCTTGAGTGCGGAGGCGGATCTGGGGCGATGTCGTTGGCGCTGCTGGATGCGATCGGTCCGACCGGTAGACTCACCACGATTGAACAGCGAGCTGATTTTGCGCAGATTAGTCAGCACAACATCGAACTGTATTTTGGCCAGTATCCGCACTGGTGGAATATGATCGTCGGTAGTTTTGATACTGTCGCTGCAGGGCTCGAGCCACACTCGCAAGATCGTATCGTGTTAGATTTGTTGGATCCATGGAACCGGCTGACCCGGGCAGGACGAGTTATTGCACCGGGTGGCGTCCTCGTGTGCTATATCACAACGACTACGCAGATGAGTCGGCTCGCCGATGAGTTACGTGCACAGAACATGTGGACTGAACCAGAGATTTACGAGCTCATCGAGCGCACATGGAAGGCAGAAGGACTTGCGGTCCGTCCAGATCACACGATGATCGGGCATACTGGATTTCTTGTTGTCTCCCGTGCGATGGCCACAGGTTTCTCGGCACTGCATAAGCGGGAACGCGGTTCGAAGAATGTCTTCTCAGATGTGGATCGGACAGGTCATACGCCGCAAGAAGATCTCAAGCAGCTAGAGATTCGTGAGACGAGCGATCGGAAGGTCCGGAAAGTACTTCGCGATCTGAACGATCAGCTTCGCGTGTTGCATGCGCACAACGATCATGATGGCAATCAGAATCGGCAGGATGACACCGGCAATGAGTGAGAATCGCATACTGGACGAGGGGATAGCGCTTTTCCATCGGTCAATCATCGAGCCTGCAGAACAGCTTGCTCGCACGTATTGGCAAGCAGTATGCTCGGTGAGCTCAGACACGCATTTAAACGAGCATCCGCAGCTCGCCGAAGATCTGTTTGCGTCAGGGGCAGAGGCGCTGAGTCACGCTGCAGACCCACAGACAGCTGTTATGGCGTATGCCCGATTGGCGGACACGATGAAAGGCGCAGTTCGCTCACTTCTGTGGCCGCACAGCGTCGGGTTCAATCGTCTCATCGCAGTGCTGGGGGTATCACAAGAGATGGGTTTGCGCATGATGACTCATCCGGATTTCATCTCCGCTGCCGCTGGAAATGGGTACGAAAGTCACATGTGGAGTCTTCAGGAGCGAACCGATGCACTGTGTGCAGCTGCTCTTGTCCCACAACCAGTTGTAGCTGAAGGAGGATCAGAGCAGCCGGATGCTCATTTCCCTTTCGCTCAAGCTGTCACCGGTTTACGCCGCGAATACACGCGACAACTAGCGGCGATCATGGCATGGGATGTGGATTCGAACCCACTGGAGGTTCAGCCAGACGTATCGCACATGCTTTCAGATCTGGCTCAGGCAGCGTTAGAGGCTGCCTTTCGTATTGCTGCGTTGATGACTCCATCAAGCGCTCGCGTACGTTTCTGTGTAATTGGCATGGGCAAGCTCGGCGGCCGGGAACTCAATTACGTCTCCGATTGCGATGTCATTGACGTGTGTAATCCGGTTGGGACTCTCAGTGCGCAGCAAGCAGAGGCTATTGGCGCACATATCGCTGAAAAACTCGAGAAAATCTGTCAGTCACCGCTGACAGGAGTTAATGAGCCTCCACTGTGGAAGATTGACACGACTTTGCGCCCAGAAGGGCAAGATGGCCCACTGGCGCGGTCACTGCCATCTCATCGTGCGTATTACGATCGATGGGCGGAAAACTGGGAATTCCAAGCACTACTGAAAGCTCGGTATGTCGCTGGAGATCAGCATCTCGGTACCGATTATGAAAAAATGGCAGCGTCACTCGTATGGAATGCTGCTACTCGTCCTAACTTCGTATTTGACTGCCAAAAAATGAGGACGCGCGTAGAAAATAACATTCCCACTGAACTGCGCGAGCGGGAGATCAAACTTGGTAAAGGCGGCTTGCGGGATGTTGAATTCTCTGTCCAGATTTTGCAGATGGTGCATGGCAGGACAGACCATTCGCTGCGAGTGCGGTCGACGTTAGATGGCTTGGCGGCACTTGTCGCTGGCGGCTATGTAGGTAAAGAGCAAGGCACGAGGCTTGCTCGCGATTATCGATTTGAACGTGTCCTCGAGCATCGTCAGCAAATGTGGAAGCTACGGCGAACACATTTGTTCCCCGATCTCGGTGAGCAGGGGAATGGTGGATTAGATCGTCCACGGCAAATCACAGATCAGCAGATCGGCACGAACAAGGATGTGTGTCGACTTGCTCGCGCTTTCAGTATTTTGCCGGAAGCTCTTATTTCACGCTTTGACGATACACGTCGTGAGGTGCGCCGCCTTCATGAAGACATCTTTTACCGTCCGATGCTCCCGCGTATCGCGCAACTCTCGGATCAGGATTTGAGTCTCACTGTTCCTGCTGCCCGTGAACGTTATGCCGCACTCGGATTCGCAGATCCAGATAGTGCGATGCGCCGTGTGACGGAATTGACGCGCGGGCTCAGTCGAGCTGCCAAAATTAATCGCATTATTCTGCCGTCGATGTTGCAGACGTTAGGTCATGGGCAGGATCCTGATATGGGGATCCTCATGCTTGCTCGAATTGAACAGAGTTTTGCGGAAGGTTCTCCTTATTTGGGCATTTTGCGCGATTCGCCGTTTGCTGCCGACCGCCTGTGTACGATTGTGTCAAACTCACGATTCCTCGGCTCGCACATAGCTCGATCAGTATCGCTTGTTTCGTGGCTCGCTGATGATCGGAGTTTAACGCCACGCAATCGGAAGAGTCTCGACGGCCAACTGAGGCTCGTAGAATCTAACTTCTCCGATTCGCTCACTGACTTTTCACGCAATCTTCTCGCCGTTCGTCAGCAGGAGATGACACGGGTGGCGCTCGGTTGGATGTGTCACGTCTGCGATTCCGTGCACGTGCGCCGCGGCCTGACTGATCTGACGGACGCGATGGTGGCATCAGCATTGCGATGGGCAATCCATCGGCATCACAGCGAGCTAGAGCAGACAGGCCGGCAAATTCAGATCGGGGTGATTGGGCTCGGTCGATTTGGCGGACAGGATATGAATTTCAATTCTGATGCCGACATGATGATCGTGGATGACGTCACACACGCCGCCACGCATGACCATGCTCATTCGCTCGATCATTCGGTCACGCCAAGTGAATATATCTCTGCTGTGGTTGCGGATGTACGGCGCTGTCTGACAGGTGTGCCAGGCGCAAGCGAAGGAATGAAGCTCGATTTTGATCTGCGCCCCGAAGGCAAGGATGGTCCACTCGTCCGGTCGCTAGCATCATGCCGCGCGTATTACGCTGGGTGGGCGCAGACGTGGGAAGCGCAGGCGCTACTGCGTGCGCGTGCTGTCGCTGAAAGTGGTGATGTGGCGACCCGCTTCATCGAACAAATTGCCAATCCATTGCGTTATCCGTCAGCGGGTGTGAATCCTCATCAGATCGAGGAGATTCGCAAACTGAAAGCGCGAATGGAGTCAGAGCGTTTGCCACATGGCGTCGATCGCCTTCACCATCTCAAACTCGGCAACGGCGGCCTGTCGGATGTCGAATGGACGGTGCAACTTCTCCAGCTCGAACATGCTGGAACGATGCCGCAGCTTCGAGTCGTGTCAACACTCCCGGCACTTCACGCTGAGCATGAGGCAGGATTGATCAGCGACGAGGACGTGAAAACCTTATGTAACGCGTGGAAGTTTGCCAGTGACGCACGCAATGCAGCGTATTTGTGGCGTGGGACAGCATCAGATCCGGATATTGTCACAGACGACGTTCGTTCGCTCGGAGCCATTTCTGCGTGCATGGGTCTCGGAGCGCGTCGCGGAGAATGGCTTGAAAACGAGCTCATGCATCGGATGCGCGTATGCCGGTCTGTCGTCAATCGTTTGTTCTATGGACATCCGTCCGTACAATCTTCTGAAATTGCGCACGTGGGGA
Organism: uncultured Aeriscardovia sp.; assembly: GCA_903789525.1. GTDB lineage: Bacteria > Actinomycetota > Actinomycetes > Actinomycetales > Bifidobacteriaceae > Aeriscardovia. The sequence goes on along the minus strand of CAIFER010000001.1, from coordinate 476,002 downwards.
AGCAGTGATTACAATGCCATATGTGAAGTCAACGCCCAAGATTCAGCAGCTTCTGATTGATTTGCAGACAACGGACAATAAGATACGCTCAATTCGCACTGAGGCCGAAGGGCTCCCAGAGACGGCCCAGCTCAAGCAACTCATCATGCAACGGCGTCAGATCCTCATCAAACGGCATCAGATTGCTCGCACGATAGCGCAGGAGGCACGTGCTCTTGATGACGTTGCTACACAGCGTGAGAAGATTCGCCGTGATCTGAATAGCATTGCAGCACATCTTCATGGTGGAACTTCGGGAAAATCTGCATCGGCGCTTGAGCAGAAGCGGGCACAGGGTCAAGCTCGTTTAGATCAGCTTGAGGCAGAGGAGAAACAGCATCGTTCACAGCTGTCCGAAGCTCACACGGCAGACGATATTTTGGCGCACAATGACGATCACTTAAAGCAAGCGGGCATGGATATCAAAGAACGTCGCGATGACAAGATTGATCGCTTGCGCCGGCAAATGGCATTGCAGCGCTCGCGTCGCGAGGTGTGCGTACAGGGGATTCCAACTGATCTCATCACACTGTATGACACGTTTGCCCGTCAGGGGGATGGACATGTTGTCATTCGTTACGTCGAAGGTCATCTCGATCATGCGGGGAATGTCACTTTAACAGATGATCAGATGAGTGAGATTGCCTCAGCCGAGAGCGGAGACATTGTGCCGTTTGAACAAAACAATGTGCTTGTCGTGCATATTTAACATGCGCTGATAGGGCATGTGATATCGACGGACAGTATCGACGAACGGTGTTGTAAAGGGAAATCATGGATTCGTTCAATGAAGTGGGAACAGTGCGTTTGGCAAAAGTTCGCGAATGGGATACTGGCGAGCTCATCGATATTCTTGTCAAAACGCGTCATCACAGCTTGAAGGGCGCAACTGTCGATTGCACTGGACTTGTTGCTGCCCCCGGCCTTGTCGATATGCACGTTCATTTCAACGATCCTGGACACACCAATCGTGAGGATATGCATTCGGGTTCGGCTGCCGCTTCGTGCGGTGGATTCACTGATGTCGCACTTTTTGCGGATACAGAGCCTGCTGCTGACGGTCAATCGTTCCAGGATGATCCGCCAACAAATAAGCTGCGCGGTTTTGATTCAGTCCTCGATTATTTGGAGCGCTACGGCCACGAGTTTGATCCAAATCAGCCGATCGATTATGCGCTGATTGCGGCGGCTACTTTGGGACGTGCTGGTAAACGCGTCAATGACCCAGAAAACTGGGAGCCATTCTTACGCGGAGGCGTTTACGAACGCAACTATGGCCACCCGGTCGTCGCATTGTCCGATGATGATCGCCTCATCCCAGACCAGCTTCTCGAGCAGATCATGGAGAACGCTGCAGACGACGGGATTGTCGTCATGGACCATTCTGAGCGCATTCCGCGTGGCACAGTCAATGAGGGGGAAATTTCTCGGCGCCTTGGTATTCAAGGCAGTCCGGATTCAGCGGAGATTGAGATTGTTCGCCGCGATATTGATTGTGCTCGTCGCACCGGAGCGCGCCTTCATCTGTCTCATCTGAGCACTGCCGGCGCATTTGATCTCGTCCGTCAGGCAAAGGATGAGGGGCTTCCGGTGACGTGCGACACGGCACCACATTATTTTGCGCTCACCGAAAAAGATCTTGAGCGGTACGGGGCTCTCGCCAAAGTGAATCCGCCGCTTCGTTCGGCAGCCGATCGTCGTGCTGTCTTGACGGCGCTGGCCGATGGCACAATTGATGCAATTTCGTGCAATCACACGCCGTTGACCCACGATGAAAAGCAGGGGAACACATTTGAGGCGCAGGATGGCATCTCCGGTTTGGAAACGTGCTACGGTCTGTGCCATACGCTCTTGGTCACGACAGGCTTGATTGAAGAAACGCAGCTCATCAAGATGCTCAGTCTTGCGCCATCACGCATTCTGGGGCTTGGGCGCTCACGCATTCCTGACATGCTGACCACGCCTTCCACTGGTGTTTCGCACGTAGGTGGTGAATCACCGCGCAGAGTTTTGGATCTGACAGTCAACCGGAATCGACACGTCAATATCAGTCTCCTCGCACCTGATCAGCAGTGGACTGTGCACGCCGATCACTTCCTCTCAAAGGGGCATAACACTCCATTTGATGGATGGAAGCTGACCGGACTGCCAGTTGCCACGATCGTGCATTCACGGCTGCATGATGTCGGTCGTCGTCTGCGCTTGAAGGCAGAAAAAGGTCAGTGGCTTCTCGACTCTGATTCCGACTCTGACTGATTGTCTTTTCCCCCGCAAAAAGTTACTCGATGCTATTCGACAACGCCTGTGGGCGGAAGGAGCTCGTAGCCTTTTGCGGTAATGACGAGCCGCAGCGCCTTGAGATACGCGTGGGCTGCTGCTGAGAGGCGGCTGCGCTTTGAATCGATCCACCCGATCAACATGTGGCGACGTGATTTGAGCGGCACAGTTCGGATCATTTTCGGGTTGAGATCGTGATTGTTGTCAATTCCTGAGCAAATCGTAAAAGCGTTCATAGCGACAATGAGATTGAGCATTGTTGCTCGGTCGCTGACATCGATGACGCGCGTCTGATGGTGCGGCCACACGGCTTCCTCAGCGAAGAAGAGGCTTGATGTATCTCCTTGCTCGTAGCGAATGAATGGCAAATCAGACAGTTCTGACAGGCTTAGCGATGTTCGGTTCGACAGTGGGTTGAGCGACGACATGAAAACGTGCAGATTGGTGCGGAAAAGAGGGTGGAATCGCAGACCTCGGCTCCGCAATTCTCGTGTGATGACTTCGCTGTTGTAACTCGACAAATAGAGGATGCCGACATCAGCACGCATACTGCTGACTTGGTCCATGATGTCTCGTGTTGTCGTCTCGCGCAGGCGGAATTCGTAGTTGTTGGCGTGCCCACGTACGAGACCAGCGAGTGCTTCGGACGCAAACATGTAATGCTGGGTGGAAATTGTGCACATCTGACGACGGACTTGCGGTCCGTTGTAGCGGTCTTCCAGCTGATCGGCGAGTTCGCAAATCTGGCGAGCATATGCGATGAACTGTGAGCCATCTTGGGTGAGGGTAATCCCTTGACGTGAACGAGAAAAGATTGTGATTCCAATCTCTTCCTCGAGATCGCGGACAGATTTGCTGAGCGCCGGCTGTGAAACGAAGAGCTGGTGGCTTGCCTCATTCATCGACCCGCAGTCGACGATAGTGGTCACGTACCGCAACTGCTGCAGTGTCATCGAACGAACATCAGACCCTGCGTATTTTCCTTGAGATGGCATTATTCCTCCTTTTATTCGAGAGTTACCAAGTCCAAATAGTCGTCGCTCCACAAGTCTTCGTCACCGTCCGGGAGAAGGAGAACGCGTTGAGGGCGAAGTGCCTGAACAGCTCCTTCATCGTGGGTGACGAGCACGATTGCACCCTCGTACTTGGAGATGGCGGACAAAATCTGATCGCGTGACTCAGGATCCAGATTGTTCGTCGGCTCATCGAGAAGCAAAACGTTTGCCTTACTGGTGACAAGTGTTGCTAGCGCTAGTCGTGTTTTTTCGCCTCCGGAGAGGACGGATGTCGGTTTGTTGGCATCATCGCCGGAGAACAGGAAGCTGCCAAGAATAGTGCGCGCTTGCGTGTTGTCGAGCTCGGGGTCGGCGTGCATGAGATTGGCAAGAACAGACACGTTGTTATCAAGAGTGTCATGTTCCTGTGCAAAATAACCAATTTTGCAGCCGTGACCGTAGATCACCTGCCCTGTATCCGTCGTTTCTGCGCCCGCTAAAATGCGTAATGTCGTTGTTTTACCGGCGCCATTTTCTCCGAGGATCACCACGCGTGAGCCGCGGTCAATTGCCAAGTCAACACCTGTGAAGACTTCGTTTGAGCCGAACGTTTTGGAGATGTTCTTCGCCATGATCGGCGTTCGGCCACACGGAGCTGGTGTTGGGAATCGCAGATCAGCGACCTTCATCGCTTTTTGCTGTGGTTGCGTTGCATCCAAGAGCTTTTGGGCGCGACGAATCATCTGCTGGGCAGCGACAGCCTTCGTGGCCTTTGCATGCAGACGAATTCCTTCTCGCATGAGGCGAGATGCTTTCTTTTCAGCAACCTCACGTTCGCGCTTCATACGCTCTTCATCAGCTGCACGCTGCTTGAGGTACGCTTTCCAGCCGAGATTGTAGAAAGAAATCGTTGCAGTGCGCGGGTCAAGGTGCCACACGCGGTTCACAGTCTCGTCCAGCAGCTCAGTGGAGTGGGAGATGACGAGGAAACCACCTTTAAAGTTCTGCAAGTATTTCTTCAGCCATGCGATCGAGTCGGCGTCCAAATGGTTTGTCGGTTCATCGAGAATCAGGACGTCATCGTTTGAATACAGAATGCGCGCGAGCTCGATGCGTCGACGCTGTCCACCGGAAAGTGTTCCGAGCTTCTGTTTGAGAGTGTGTTCTTCGATACCAAGGCTCTTGCCGATCTTAATGGCGTCGGCCTGTGCCGCATACCCACCTGCGTTCTCAAACTCGGCGAGCACACGGTCATACTTTTTCATGGCCTTTTCCATGATCTTGGGATCTGGATTAGTCATGTCCTTCTCAGCACGACGCATACGCTTGAGGAGCGGACCGATATCTCGGGCATCCATGACACGGTCGAGCGCAAGCTGTTCCTGATTGCCAGCCTTCGTGGTCTGTGGAAGATAGCCGAGCTTTCCTTGAACGTGGACGTGACCTCCAGCGGGAAGCATTTCACCGGTGATGACGCGCGTGAGCGTCGTCTTTCCAGCACCGTTGCGCCCAACGAGACCGATATGATCGCCCTTCTCAACATGAAATGTGGTTGGGGCGAGAAGTTGGCGAGCGCCAATGCGGATTTCCAGATCCTTTGCTTCGATTCCCATGATCCCCCTTGCATGAACTGCGAATAGCACGATTTTACCGGCTTATCGCGACGCTGCGCGACGAGCATAAAGACATTCCATACAATAAAGAGAAGGGAAACGTTGGGATGAGATTGCTGAAGTAGCTCGAGGGAATTAGGTATGGTAGACGAAAGTCAGCAGACGGCACATCACGGGCATGAACAGCATCATCAGCGCAGAAATATCGTCGTCGGGATTGTTGCACATGTCGATGCGGGGAAGACGACGCTGTCCGAAGCTCTTCTGTACCTTGGTAGGACAATCAGAAAACTCGGCCGGGTCGATAACGGGAACGCTTTCTTGGATACGAACGCTCTCGAAAAAGCACGCGGGATCACGATTTTCACGCATCAGGCGCTCATCCGCACCCCGCATGCTGATATCACTTTGCTCGATACGCCGGGGCATATCGATTTTTCGGCTCAAACTGAACGAACTCTTGCTGTGCTCGACTGTGCAATTCTGGTTGTTTCAGCGTCAGACGGTGTAGAGGGAACCACCCGGTTTTTGTGGAACATGCTTGCTGATTTCCATCTTCCCGTCTTCATCTTCGTCAACAAAACCGATATGCCAGGATTCGATCGAGTGCATCTGATGAAGCAGTTGCAGTCTCTCTCATCTGCGTGCGTTGATTTTGGAGATAGCTCTCCGGCGAATACCGCTGAATCGTGTGAGCTTTCTCGCAGTGTCATAGAATCGATCGCCGTGAAGGACGATCAGCTCCTTGAACGCTATTTAGATCAAGGGCCGAGCGCTGTCACCGTAGGTCAGATCAGGTCGTTGATTGCACGCCGGAAGTGTGTCCCATGTTTCTTTGGTTCGGCGCTCAAAGTTGAGGGCGTCCAACGATTTCTCGCCGCTCTGCAAGCGTTTGCACCGACGCGCACAGTGGACGGTGATTTTGGCGCTCGCGTGATCAGAATTTCGCATGATGACCGATCACATCGCCTCACGTGGGTGCGCCTGACCGGGGGAACACTGGACGCTAAGCAGGAGCTGACCCCCGGAGAGGAAGATCCACAGAAGGCGGACGAACTTCGCATTTACGACGGCAGTAAATATGAGACAGTTTCTCACGTCTATGCCGGGCAAGTGTGTACGATTGTCGGCCCACGGCACACAATGCCTGGCCAAGGGCTCGGTTCTGCGGCAGGCAATGTTCACTCGTCCATCATGCAGCCAGTGTTGCAATACCAGGCAATCCCACGTGGCACGAGCGATCATCCGGCTTCACACGAGGGGGTTTACCAGTTACTCCATGCCTTGCAGGTTCTCGATGACGAAGAACCACTGCTGAATGTCACATGGAACGCGAAAACAGATGAAATCACTCTGACGGTCATGGGTGAAATACAACTGGAGACGATCAGCGAAGAGTTGCGTGAGCGATTCCATTTGTCAGCCCGTTTTGAGGATGCTGGAGTGGTGTACACCGAGACCGTCACGAAGCCGGTCGAAGGTGTTGGACACTTTGAACCGTTGCGCCACTATGCGGAAGTTCATCTTCTCATTGAGCCAGCGCCGCGGGGAAGTGGTGTGCACTATGCTTCAGCCTGCCCACCAGATACGCTCGACGGCAAATGGGTGAGAGATATTCTCGCGTTTCTTCAGCAGAAAGTACACCGTGGGGTGATGATCGGCTCACCGCTGACTGATGTAAAAATCACGCTCCTTGCAGGGAAAGCAAATATTACGCACACGGTCGGTGGAGATTTTCGGCAAGCAACATGGCGTGCCGTGCGGCAAGGCCTCATGGAGCTGCGAGCGCGCAACGCATGCCAAATCCTCGAACCATGGTATCGATTCCAACTGATACTGACGCCCGATCGAGTTGGTCGAGCGTATAGCGACATCGAGCGTATGGGCGGATCGGTGACCTCAACAGACGCAGCGAACGACGCTTCGGTCACCATCAACGGTTTTGCTCCCGTCTCCCGCATGCGCGGATATGCCAGAGATGTGCGTAACTACACACACGGGCAAGGCCGACTGCTGTGCGTTTTTGATTCGTTCCGTCCGTGTGCCAATCAAGAGCAGCTTGTCACACAAATCGGTTATGACCCCATGGCGCATCCAGAAGACACGCCTGATTCTGTCTTTTGCGCTCACGGCGCAGGTTATACGGTCGATTGGAAAGATGTGCCCGCTCATATGCACCTGCCATGGCAATGGAAGAACAGTGATCATAGCTGAGAGATGAACCGTCGGACGCATGTACGATAATCGAACAAACGTTCGTATCCGTGAAGCTGAGAAACTGACGTATCGGAGGAACTGATGAGCCGTACAGATCCAGAGCAAACCGTCCAAGCGATGAAGAAAGACTTTGTGGAGGGTGTCAAGCCAGATGCCCGCCAGCTTGCGGCATGGGAGCATGATCTGGTCAATATAGATCCGGAAGGCGCAGACGGTCCTCGCACTATTCCTTCTCCACGGGGAACTGTGATCTGTACGCTTGACGGTCTGAGCCGTGATCAAAAAATTGTCATCCAAGGCGCTCGCGAGCACAACCTCAAGAACATTGATCTCGCCTTCCCACGTGGGAAAATGACAGTCTTCACCGGTTTATCTGGTTCCGGTAAGTCATCGCTCGCGTTCGATACTCTGTTCGCAGAAGGGCAACGCCGTTACGTTCAGTCACTGTCTGCCTACGCTCGTCAGTTCCTCGGGCAGATGGGTAAGCCGGATGTAGATAAAATCGAGGGTCTGTCTCCAGCTGTCTCGATCGATCAAAAGACGACAAATCGCAATCCTCGTTCAACGGTTGGCACCATCACTGAAATTTATGACTACTACCGTCTTCTCTTTGCCCGCACTGGTGTTCCGCATTGCCCAGTGTGCGGCGCCCCCGTCTCGGCGCAAACGCCACAGCAAATGGTCGATACTCTCATGAAATATCCGGAGGGCACACGTTTCCAATTGCTCGCGCCAGTCGCACGTGGGAAGAAGGGGACGTTTGCCGCTGAAATCGCTGATCTGCGCTCGCAAGGTTATGTGCGTGCGTTGATTGATCACAAAATGGTCAATCTCTCCGATTCCATCAAGCTCAATAAAAAGCTCAAACACACGATCGAAGTTGTGGTCGATCGCCTCGTCATCCGCCCGAAAGTTCGCCAGCGTCTCACTGATTCACTTGAAACTGCACTAAAACTCTCCGGCGGCACGATCGTTGCTGACTTCGTAGATCAGCCAGAAGACAGCCCACAGCGACGGCGACCATTTAGCGAGCATCGTGCGTGCCCGAACGGTCATCCGCTGCATTTGGAAGAAATCGAACCGAGAACATTCTCATTCAACGCTCCGTACGGCGCATGTCCGGAGTGCACCGGCATTGGTTACAAGTTGGAGATTGATCCAGAACTCATTGTCCCGGATCCGTCGAAGAGTCTGAGGCAAGGCGCGATCGCTCCATGGAATACAGGCAAGACGACTGCCGAATATTATCAGCGCAATCTGGAGGCGCTGGCGCGTGAAATGGGCTTTTCCATGGATACCCCGTGGAACAAGCTGCCGAAGAAGGCTCAGGACGCCATTCTCAACGGGCATGATTTCAAAGTCGAAGTGAAATTCCGCAATCGTTGGGGTCGTATGCGCGAATACAGCACAGGCTTTGAAGGTGTCATCCATTCAATCTTGCGTCACCGTGACGAGACTGAGTCGCAGTTTATGCGCGAATACTACGAATCATTCATGCGCGAAGTTCCATGCCCAGTGTGCCACGGGCGTAGACTCCAGCCGGAGGTCCTCGCAGTCACCGTCGACGGAAAATCGATTGCTGATGTGTGCGATATGCCAATTGACCAAGAGCTCAAGTGGGCTCAGCAGCTGACTCTCACGGGCAATGCCAAGCAGATTGCTGCGGACGTGCTCAAAGAGATTCGTGCTCGACTGAAGTTCTTGAATGATGTCGGCCTCAGTTATCTCACGCTCTCGCGTGCAGCAAAAACGTTGTCAGGAGGCGAGGCACAGCGTATTCGTCTCGCCACGCAGATTGGTTCTGGCTTGGTCGGTGTCATGTATGTGCTCGATGAGCCATCAATTGGCTTGCATCAGCGTGATAACGATCGCATGATCGCAACTCTTCATCACCTGCGAGATCTCGGTAATACGCTCGTTGTCGTCGAGCATGATCAGGAGACGATGGAGAAAGCTGATTGGCTTGTCGATGTCGGTCCAGGTGCTGGAGAGAACGGCGGTCGCATTATCTACTCTGGCCCGGCGAAAGGGATTGGCCGAGCATCCATGTCTGTAACGGGCGACTATTTGACCGGTCGCCGTCAGATCGCCGTTCCTGACAAGCGGCGTAAAGTCTCACGCGCACATGAACTCACCGTTGTTGGTGCTCGTCAGAATAATCTCAAAAACATCAACGTGCACATTCCGTTGGGTGTTTTCACGTGTATCACCGGTGTTTCCGGATCCGGAAAGTCCACGCTCATCGATGAGATTTTGTATCCGAGTCTGGCGGATCAGCTCAATGGAGCGAGAATCGTCCCCGGCAAACATACACGTGTTGAAGGCATTGATCAGTGCCAAAAGGTGATTCATGTCGATCAGAGCCCGATCGGCCGCACGCCACGGTCGAACCCAGCAACGTACACGGGTGTGTGGGATCGCATTCGACAGCTTTTTGCTAAGACTCCGGAAGCCCAAGTTCGTGGGTACACGGCAGGTCGTTTCTCATTCAATGTGAGAGGTGGCCGGTGCGAGAACTGCCATGGTGACGGAACGATCAAAATTGAGATGAACTTCCTGCCAGACGTGTATGTGACGTGCCAGGAATGCCATGGAACGCGTTATAACCGTGAAACTCTCGAAGTGAAGTACAACGGTAAATCCGTAGCTGACGTACTCAATATGCCGATTTCTGAGGCGGCACAATTCTTCCATGCGTATCCGGCAATTTCTCGTTATCTTGACACCCTTGTTGATGTCGGTCTCGGATATATTCGCCTCGGCCAGCCAGCTCCAACGCTCTCGGGAGGCGAATCACAGCGTGTGAAGCTCGCCACCGAGCTGGCACGTCGTTCGTTTGGCAATACGGTCTACATTCTCGATGAGCCGACGACGGGTTTGCATTTTGAAGACATCCGCAAGTTGCTTGATGTGCTGCAAGGTCTTGTCGATAAGGGCAACACTGTGATCGTGATCGAACACAATCTCGATGTCATTAAGTCTGCCGATTGGATTATTGATCTCGGCCCCGAAGGCGGCGAAGGCGGCGGAACAATCGTCGCACAAGGAACGCCAGAGCATGTGGCGTGTGTTCCTGGTAGCTGGACGGGTCAGTATCTCAAGCCAATGCTCGATCCTCATCGCGTCGCAGCTGAAGAGAAAAGGATGCATCGAAAGTGAGTGAGCAGCAAGAGGCCGAATCTCACGGCTTTTGGAGGCACACGCTTTCAAGTCTTGTTGGTCAAAATGACCAAGACCGTGCAGAAGAGCAAGCAAAAAAGGATGCTCTCGCACACGGTCAGAAGCCAGGATTCAACAAGAATGGCGAACCGCTCCTCGGTGATTCGCGTGATCTATTTCGGCCGAATACGTCTGACATTCCTACGTCTCCGGGAGTGTATAAGTGGCGAGATGCGAACGGTCGTGTTATTTACGTCGGGAAAGCGAAAAATCTGCGTAACCGGTTGACTTTCTATTTTCAGCCGCTAAGTATGCTCCATCCACGCACGCAAGCAATGGTGCTGACTGGCCGCAGTCTGGAGTGGACTGTCGTTGGCACTGAGATGGAAGCGTTGACGCTCGAGTACACGTGGATCAAGGAATTCGATCCACACTTCAATGTCGTCTTTCGTGATGATAAGACGTATCCGTTCTTAGCTGTTTCTTTCGGTGAGAAATATCCTCGTATCTGGATCACGCGCTCAAAGCGTACGCGCAAAACACGGTATTTCGGTCCTTATACGAAGGTGTGGGGAATTCGCAATTCGCTAGAAAAGCTCCTCAGCATTTTTCCTGTTCGTACGTGCTCACCAGCGGTTTTCCATCGAGCCCATGTCAGTGGTCGGCCGTGCCTTTTGTATTCGATTGGTAAGTGCTCCGGTCCGTGTATTGGGAAAGTGAGCCCGCAGAAGCACCGCGAGATGGTTCGACAGCTGACGTCCATTTTGACCGGTCGAGTGGGTGTTCGATACATCCATCAGCTCACGGCCCAAATGAAAGCGGCGAGTGATGCACTTGATTTCGAAAAGGCTGCGCGACTTCGTGACGAGATAGCTGCGATGAAGAACGCAGTCGAGCAAAACTCCGTCATCTTCAGCGACGATGTGAATGCTGATTTCTTTGGATTTGCCGGCGATGAACTTGAAGCATCTGTCCATGCGTTCTTTGTCAGGTCAGGAACGATTCGTGGGGAGCGCAACTGGAGTGTTGAAAAAGTTGAGGATGTGTCCGATTCATCACTCATGGCAGATATGATCACACAGGTCTACTCGCAGCTTGAGGACGATGAGAAGCGCGAGTCTGATGCGGATCCAGGAGCACCGGATGCATCGAGTGCTGCGAACGAAATCACCGTCACAACGAAGCGGGATGCAGTCTCGAATGCTGAATCACTGACTGCTTCTAATCCGCTTGAGCGGGCTGCAGCAACGCGTGAGAGAAAAAAGCGTGAAAGCGTGACCGGTCGCGACGACCTCTTTTCCGAGGCATCCTCTGTGCCACCAGAAATAGTTGTTCCGATCATTCCGGATGATTGCGACAAGCTGGAAGAGTGGTTGAGTAGTCTGAGAGGGTCGCGCGTCGTTATCCATGTTGCCCAGCGTGGTGACAAAAAGAGTCTCATGGACCGGGCTCAAGCCAATGCTGCGCTGAGTCTCAAGCAGAATAAGATGAAGCGAACTGCCGATATTGCCGCTCGTCAGCAGGCCATGAACGATATTAAAGATCAGCTCGGTTTACCTCGCTCTCCGTTGCGTATCGAAGGCTATGATGTTTCGAACGCCGCTGGTGGTGGTTTCCAAGTCGCATCCATGGTTGTTTTTGAAGATGGGATGGCTCGCCCGGGCGAGTACAGGCGCTTTTCCATCCATGGTCGCACGGCTACTGGGCATACGCTCGATGATCTGGATGCGTTGTATGAGACGATCACCCGCCGCTTCCGTCATGGCAATATTGCAGGCGATAGTGGGGACACGGACGAAGCCGAGCATCAAATCAAAAAGATGGAGAAGACTGAGGAGGAGATTCGCTCGAAGGTAGGCACCGTTCCAGCTGGTCAGACGACGGTTGCATCGGAGGAAGGCATTCATGAAGAAGCCGAGCAGATCGTTCAGCAAGGGACAAATCCGAGGCGTTTTGCGTACAAACCGAATCTAATTGTCGTTGATGGTGGCGCTGGGCAGGTGAAAGCAGTTCAGAAAGCACTTGACGACTGTCATGTGACCGACGTTGCTGTGTGCGGTCTTGCAAAGCGATTGGAGGAAGTATGGCTGCCGGGAGAGGATTATCCGCTCATTTTGAAACGGCAGTCGCAGGGAATGTACCTGCTTCAGCGCGTCCGTGACGAGTCGCACCGTTTCGCTATCACATACCATCGCAATCGCCGTCGCAAGGGGCAGCTCAACTCTGTCATCGATTCGATTGAGGGAATCGGCCCGCATTACCGTAAGCGGCTGATTTCTCATTTCGGATCTGTCAAAAAGTTGAAGGCTGCGACAATCGACGAAATTGAGGCAGTGAAAGGTATTGGTCGAACGCGTGCCCACGACATCTATACGACACTGCACCCACAAGAATCGAAGAAAACAGAGAAAACACAAACACAAACAACTGAGAGAAGAGAGAAGACACAGGATTAGCAAAGGTCAGCACACTACGCGTTGAGTGCGTACAATCAGAGAAAGCGAGGGGAGAGATTATGGCGGACAGTCACTCAGACACACATTTTGAAGTGCTTCTTGTCACTGGGATGTCAGGGGCAGGTCGGACGCGTGCCGCAGCGTCATTGGAAGATATGGGCTGGTACGTCATCGATAATCTTCCACCACGCATGCTCATTCCACTCGTCGATATGATGACGAGCTCTGGTTCGCACATTCACAAACTTGCTGCTGTGATCGATGTGCGCGCTCTCGAATATTTCCGTGACCTGGCTGCAGTCATGAGCCATCTCGACGACTTGGACGTTCACCATCGTCTTCTCTTCTTGGACGCTTCAGACGCGGTGCTTGTCAAGAGGTATGAATTCGCACGCCGTCCTCATCCTCTTCAGCACGGCCGTCGTCTCATCGATGGAATCCGAGAAGAGCGGAAATTGTTGTCACGGCTCAAAGAGCAAGCCGACATTGTTATTGATACGTCCCATCTCAATATTCATCAGCTATCCACTCGCTTGTACAACGAGTTGCTCGGTAAAGGGCCAGATACTGTATCCGCGCACGTCTTCAGCTTCGGTTACAAATACGGTCTGCCGATGGACGCTGACTTCATCATCGATGTGCGTTTCCTTCCCAATCCATTCTGGGTTCCTTCACTCCGTTCCATGAATGGACGCGACGAACCAGTCCGGTCGTACGTACTCTCATCGCCTGGTGCGAAGGAATTTCTCGAAGCGCAGACGAAGGCGCTTCTCATCGCCATCAACGGATATTCGAAAGAAGACAAGCATTACGTGACGATCGGCGTTGGATGCACAGGTGGGCAGCATCGTTCTGTCGTCATGGCTGACGCGCTTGCACGTTCTTTACGATCGCACGGGTTGACCGTCACTGTCTCAGCCCGTGAACTTCCCGACCCATCGTGATGTGAAGGGAGATCAGAGATGAAGTATCAAGGGCATGCACCAGTCTCCATGCGATATGCGCGGCCGTGGGATTCGCGTCACACCTACATCAAGGCAGTGTGCCTGGGTGGCGGTCACGGTCTTCATGCCACTCTCGAAGCGATGCGGCTGTTGACTCCAGATGTGACAGCGATCGTATGTGTTGGCGACAACGGCGGTTCTTCTGGTCGTCTTCGTGAAGAGTTTCCGGGCATCCTTCCGCCAGGTGACATTCGGATGGCCTTGTCAGCGCTCGTCTCTGAGCAGTCCCAAAGGCGCGGTGTCGTTCAGTTCCTTCAGCATCGTTTCCGTTCCCACGGACCTCTCAACGGTCATTCGCTAGGAAATCTTATTTTGGCGGCACAATGGCAGCGCAAGCAAAATGACATGCTCAGTGCAATTCGTTCTGTTCAAAACATTCTAGGAATCGACGGTACGGTCATTCCGGGTGCGCATGTGCCGTTGGATCTGACAGCACAGGTGCGCATGACTGATGGATCGGTTGAGACCTTGCACGGACAGCGGACGATTGCCAAGGCTGGGGCACAAGTACTCTCTTTGTCAATCAGTCCTGTTGATCCGCCAATCTTTCCTGCTGCAGTGCAAGCGATTCACGATGCCGACGTGATCACGCTCGGCCCTGGATCGTGGTACACATCACTTCTTGTTCATCTTCTCGTTCCGCAACTGCGGGATGCTTTGCACGCGAGCCATGCAAAGAAAATCCTCATTATGGATCTGAAGCAGGATTCAGAAACGACGGGGATGACGGAAGAAAGCGAACTCACCACTTTTGAGCAATATTCGCATCATCTTCCGTTGGATGCGATCGTTACTGGACCATCGGCATCTCCATTGACGTCTCCCACCACTCACAAGGCAGAGGACAGAAGCGCATCCGACTTGTCAGGTACACATCGACCGCTTGTCGTGCGTCGTAAGCTCAATGTTGTCGGTCAACCGGGAGTTCACGATCGTGTTCGTCTTGCAGCAGCCCTGACAGATGCGTTCGAAAAATTGTTGAATGCGTCGCGGTGATCAGAGATTCAGACGATGACATCTTCTCACTGAGATGAAAAGCGCGAAATGTCGGTCAAAAACGATAAAACTTACTATGTGTAATCGGCGAGGAGAGCCGGTATACATGGGATCAGCGAGTGCGATCAGTTCGAGGGGATGTAACGTGTCTTTGATTGATGAGGTGATGGATGAACTAGCTGCAGTTCATGGAAATAATCCCAGCGAACGTCGTGTGCAAGCTTCCACTATGATTCGTTTTGGCGGTGGTCTTCATCTGATCCGTCGTCATATTGTTATCGAGGCAGTTTTCTCTCGTATTTCGGCGGCTAAGTGGCTCGAATCGACAATTGAACACGATTATATGCATGACACTGAGCTCCTTGAGGTAAAGCGCAGTACGGCGCAAGGTCAGTCATCCGTCAAATATGCGGTTCGTGTCATTCGGCAAGGCGGTCCACTCGCATTGCAAACCGGTCTTCTCGATGAGCGAAGGCATCCGGTACGTGGTCTTCCGGCTCATGTGCTTCGCGGTAATAAAGCAGAAAATATTGCGGCTTTACGTGGTGCATTTCTTGCCCATGGTGAGCTGTCGGATCCAGGTCGTTCCAGTTACTTACGGATTCTGTGCCCGGGTTATGAGGCAGCCGCTCAGCTCGTTGGTCTGGCAAAGAGTATTTCTCTTCATCCCACGCTCAAGCTGTATCGGAATACCGAACGTTTTGAGCTCAAAGATGCAGATGCAATTGAGCGACTTCTGCTCCTAATGGGTGCGCATCGCACGTCACGTGAATGGAGTGGCAAGCGGTCTGATGGGTTGCGTCGTGGTGAAGCAAATAGACTCGCCAATTTCGATGATGCAAACATGCGCCGTAGTGCCAAAGCGGCTGTTGAGGCGAGTGCAAAAGTTCGTCATGCGTTTTCTGTTTTAGGAGATGACGTGCCAGAAAAGCTGCGTAAAGCCGGTCAGCTGCGCCTTGATCATAAAGATGCGAGCTTGGATGAGCTCGGTCGCCTGTCAGATCCTCCTATCACGAAAGATGCGATTGCAGGGCGTATTCGTCGTCTGTTCCAACTGTCTCAGAAGGTTGAACGGGATCGCGAACGGATGAAGCAGGAAGAGACCGACACTGCTCATTCAGATCAGGTTAAGCTCAACGCAGACGTGGATCAGTAACGGTCAGTGACGATCATTCACCATATGACCGTGAAACGTATCTCTTCATAAAAGATGTATCGGCTGTTCTTCGTTCACTTGCTGCAGACGCGTATTGATCTGCAAATGGTATGATTTGAGTGGTTCCATATTGATATGGTTCTTCCTCTGCGGTTTCAACGCAGAGGCGAAAGGATGAGAATATGAAGACTCTCAAAGATCTGGGTGATCTTTCAGGCAAGCGCGTGCTCGTGCGCTGCGATTTTAATGTCCCGCTGAAGGGTACGACCATCACTGATGACGGCCGCATTCGTGCTGCTTTGCCAACTCTGCGCGAGCTGGTAGCCGACAAGGCTAAGGTCATTGTGATGGCTCACTTGGGTCGTCCGAAGGGCAAGATCGTTCCAGATCTTAGTTTGGCTCCTGTTGCTCAGCGTTTGGGTGAATTGCTTGGTCAGAACGTCACACTCGCACATGATACGTACGGTGAAGATGCTCACGCCAAAGTCGCTGCAATGAAGCCGGGTGACGTTGTTCTTTTGGAGAATGTTCGCTTCAATCCGGAAGAGCAGAGCAAGGATGAGGCTGTCCGTACTGCTTATGCGAAGAAGATTGCTGAGCTTGGCGACGTCTTTGTTTCCGATGGCTTTGGCGTTGTTCATCGTATGCAGGGCTCTGATTACGATATCGCGAAGCAACTTCCATCTGCTGCTGGTCTGCTCATTGAGAAGGAAGTCCGCAATCTGTCCCGTGCCACAAACAATCCAGAGCGTCCGTTCACCGTTGTTCTCGGTGGTTCGAAGGTCTCCGACAAGCTCGGTGTTATCGAAAATCTGCTGAGCAAGGCCAATCGTCTCGTCATCGGCGGAGGCATGGTCTTCACATTCCTGAAGGCAGAAGGCTATGAGGTTGGTAAGTCTCTGCTAGAGCCTGACATGATTGACACTGTCAAGGGCTACATCGAGACCGCGAAGAAGACGGGCGTTGAGCTTGTTCTTCCAACGGATATCGTCGTTGCAGACAAGTTCGCGGCTGATTCTCCATCACAGGTCGTTCCAGCTGATCAGATCCCAGCAGACAAGATGGGTCTTGATATCGGTCCGGATTCCGGCAAGCTCTTCCATGACAAGATCGTTGATTCGAAGACGGTTGTGTGGAATGGCCCGATGGGCGTATTTGAGTTCCCGAAGTTTGCAGCAGGAACGAAGGCCGTCGCACAGGGTCTTGTTGACGCCACGGCTGCAGGAGCATTCACGATCGTCGGTGGAGGCGATTCAGCTTCTGCTGTTCGTAATCTTGGTTTCAAGGATTCGCAGTTCTCGCATATCTCCACTGGCGGTGGCGCTTCACTGCAGTTCCTGGAAGGAAAGACTCTGCCAGGTCTGGCTGTCCTCGAGTAATTCATGAGGGCGTAGAAGCGATGGTTCCGGTTGAGTGAATGTGCGGAATCCATCGTCGTCAGGAGGCTCGGCCGCGGAATAGCGGTCGGGCCTTTCGTATCAATAACCATTGAGCAACCGTGAAGAACAGGGAGTTTGAAGTGAGCGCGTTGAGAGTTCCGCTGGTGGCCGGCAATTGGAAGATGCATTTTGACCATCTGCAAGCAACGTATTTTGTTCAAAAGCTATCGTGGCTATTGCGCGATGCTCACTTCAACTTTTCTGATGCCGAGATCGCCATTATGCCTCCATTTACGGCGATTCGAAGCGTGCAAGTTCTCGTTCATTCCGATCGCATGCACATCAAAATCGGCGCACAAAACGTCTCATCTTTGTCTGAAGGCGCTTTCACCGGCGATGTATCTGCGGAAATGCTGCAAAAACTTGATTGCTCGTACGTCATTATTGGGCATTCTGAACGACGGAAATATCACCCAGAAGACGATGCGAATGTCGTTGATAAGGTACGTGCCACGCTTGCTGCTGGAATGAAACCCATTTTGTGTGTAGGTGAGAGTTTCGAAGAACGACGGCAAGGTATCGAACTCGATTATGCAGTCGGTCAAGTGCGTGACGTCATCCGTGATTTGTCGGATAAACAAGCAGAGAACATGCTCGTCGCATATGAACCAGTGTGGGCAATTGGCAAGGGGAACAGTGCCACAGCACAGGATGCGCAGGATGCGGCGGCTGCAATTCGTGGTCTGTTCGCGCGCACATACGGGGAACGTGTCGCACAAAAGGTTCGTGTTTTGTACGGCGGTTCCGCAAACGCGTCGAACGCTGTTTATCTCATGCAAGGACCCGATGTCGATGGATTCCTCGTGGGCGGCGCATCACTCGACCCCCTGGAATTCTCGAAGATGATTCGTCTTGTAGCACTTGTTGCACGCAAGCGGAGGAAGAACGCACAGGCAAGCGAGGAAGAGAGCACTCACTGACATTCGATCTAAGCGTTTCTTCACAGTAGTATGGTGATTTTGCATATATACCGTAGATACCTGTGGGTAAAATAAATCTCAGAATTGGAAGGTACCTCAACAGGTACCGTTCGGAGGTACCGGAATGCAAGCTGTAAAGATTATTCTCGAGGTTATCGTTGTGCTCGCCAGCATCCTGCTGACGCTCCTTATTCTCATGCATAAAGGCAAAGGCGGCGGTATCTCAGATATGTTCGGCGGTGGTATCGGCGCATCTGCAGGCACATCTGGTGTAGCAGAAAAGAACTTGAACCGTCTGACGATTATTGTGGCACTCATCTGGGTTGTGCTCATCATCGCATTGGATCTGCTCTTTAAGTTTGGTCTGATTCACTAGCTTTTATCGTGACGGTGAAGAGAGGTCATCGGTGTTCTGCCGGTGACCTTTTTCTTTGACAAGTTTCTGTGACAAGACTGATAAGACTTCATGACTGTGTAACTTCCCTCGAAAGGATGTGCGATGAAGCACGATCTGACGATGAAGGATTATTTTGCCCTCGGTTTCGGCGCGATTATCGGCACTGGCTGGATCGTGCTGGTGGGCGATTGGATCATATTAGGGGGAGGCCCACTTGAAGCTATTCTCGCCTTTGTCATCGGAGGATTGCTCCTCCTTCCATTTGGTGCTGTCTTCGGCGAACTCGCTTCAGCTATCCCTGTGAGTGGTGGCGTCATCGATTATGCCGATCGCGCGTTTGGGAAGAAAACTGCATTTCTCACGGGTTGGTTTGTCATCCTCGGCAATGGGTGTCTCGTCCCATGGGAGGGCGTCGCCATTTCTCAATTTATTGATGTTGTGTGGGGATCGGTTCCATCATTGCGATGGCTTCGCATGTGGCGAATGACAGTACCGCATAGCACTGGCTCAATTGCCGTTATTCCTTCGCTGATTGCCGAAATCGTCGTCTGTGTGATCATCGTACTCAACCATCACGGGGCAAAGTTGACAGCAGTGATGAGCCGCATTATCGTGGCGGCCCTCACAATAGCTGTCATTGTCATTTTCTGCGTCGGACTCTTTCGTGGCAACTTCAGTAACCTCACACACCCTGTTTTTTCTTCTATCAGTTCGTCGGCATCTGGATCTGTTTCGGGGACTGTGACGAAAGCACATGATTTTACCGGTGGATTTATCACCGTTCTCGTCATGACGCCGTTCTTCTACGTCGGATTTGATACCATTCCGCAGGCTGCGGAAGAAGCTGGCTCACACGTCGACTGGCACCGCTTCGGGTGGGTCATTATGGGATCAATCGGAGCAGCTGCACTGTTTTATGTGATCTGTATCACTGGTTTCACACTATTCCAGCCATGGCCGAACTTTGTATCGCATTCGTTCCCTGCAGTCCACGTCATACGACTTTTACCTGTATTCTTGTCTATTCCACTCATTGTGATTGCTACTGCTAGTCCGATTGGCCCAATGAACTCGTTTTATGCGGCAACAAGTCGTGTCATCCTTGAGATGGGCCGGAAAAGTTTGCTCCCTTCAGTCTGCGCACGGGTTGACAAAACGACTGGTACACCGACAACGGCAAATATCGTCATGGCGGTTGCTGCACTTGTCGGACCGTGGATTCCGAGCACATTCCTCGTGTCCCTCGTCTCCATCAGTTCTTTTGCCTTTGTTGCAGCGTGTATGGTCAGTGCGGCTGCATGTTGGAAACTGCGTGTGACAGAGCCTGATTTACCTCGCCCATATACTGTTCCGGGTGGTCGATGGGGGATTGGTGCCGCTATCGTGATGGGAGTCGTTCTTCTGATCCTCCTCATTGTTCCGTTCTCACCAGGGCATCTCACTGTCGCTGAGTGGTGCGGAGTTCTCATATGGGCTTTACTTGGCTGTTGTGTTGTTGCGTGCCGTCATATTCACCGGCATATTTCTTCTTATCGCTCTCGCTGAATTGTAAAGAAAATAAAGAGACCGGAAATAGAAGAGATCAGTCGAGACATAAAAAATTCCTCGGTATTCGTATGAGTACCGAGGAATTTAATTACTCAGAACGTTCAGATGGTGAGAACTCAGCCGTTAACGCGGTCGATACCCTTCTGAACATCGGAGAGGACGGAATCCCAAGAATTGATGAACTTGGCAACACCGTCGGCCTCGAGCTTATCGGTCACATCCTTGATGTTGATACCGAGAGCCTTGAGCTGATCCATAACCTTATGAGACTGAGCAATAGAGTCAGCGTTGATGGATGGCTCACCCTTGCCGCCTGCAGCAAGTGCCTTCAGCGTGCGCTCTGGCATCGTGTTGACGATATCTGGAGCAACAAGGCTATCGACATACAGGGTCTGGCTGTAAGCCGGGTTCTTGGTTGAAGTCGAAGCCCACAGAGGACGCTGAACATGAGCACCCTTGGCCTTGAGAGCTTCCCAACGAGGATTGTTGGTGAACTTCTTCTGGAAGAGCTCGTAAGCAATCTGTGCATTCGCAACAGCTGCCTTGCCTTCCAGGGCCTTTGCCTCAGCAGAACCATTGGCCTCAAGAAGCTTGTCGACTGCAGTATCGACACGAGAGACGAAGAAGGAAGCAACAGATTCCATCTTGGACAGATCGTGACCGTTCTTGGCAGCCTGTTCCATGCCGTCGAGGAAGGCATCGATCACCTGTGCGTAGCGCTCAACAGAGAAGATGAGCGTGACGTTGACAGAGATACCCTTGGCGAGCGTTGCGGTGATTGCTGGAAGACCTTCGAGAGTTCCCGGGATCTTGATCATCGCATTTGGACGATCAACCTTGTTCCACAGGATCTCAGCCTGCTCTTCAGTCTTCTTGGTGTCATGTGCCAGACGAGGATCAACCTCGATAGAAACACGGCCATTGACCCAATCAGACTTCTCAGCAACGCTGTGGAAGATGTCGGTCGCGTTACGCACATCGGTGGTGGTGAGCTCACGGACGGCGTCATCAACAGGAATGCGACCAAGCTGCTTGAGCTGCTCATCGTAAGGACCAACCTGTGCGAGAGCCTTCTGGAAGATGGATGGATTCGTGGTCACACCGACAACGTTGTAGTTGTCAATGAGCTCCTGGAGATTGCCAGAAGTGATGCGAGTGCGATCGAGATCATCCAGCCAGATAGACACGCCATTGTCGGTCGTGCGCTGCGTATTGACATTTTCTGCCATTGATTTTCCTCCTTAAGGTCGCCCGTGACGGACGACCACAATTAATTCCTTGAAACGGAAGTCGTGACTTCAGCAGTTGTAGGAAGCGTCGACAGCTGCAAGAGAAGCTTGTGCTGCATCAGCAACGTGCTCTGCAGTCATGCCGAGCACACGCATGTTGACGTCTCCAGCACCCTGAAGACCGAAGCGTTCAATAGAAACTGGCTTGCCATACTCACCGAGATACTTGTACCACGGCATTGCCAGACCAGCTTCCACAGAGACACGAGCCTTCACGCCTGCAGGCAGAACAGCTTCGCGATACTCTGGATCCTGCTTCTCGAACCATTCCATGCATGGAACAGAAACGACGCGAGCTTCGATGCCCTTCTTTGCCAGCTGATGAGCAGCCTCAACAGCAAGATGAACCTCAGAACCAGTTGCCATGATGATGACATCTGGAGTTCCTTCGGTATCGACAAGGACATATGCACCGCGACGGACACCATCATGTGCCTTTTGAGCAGTCTCGGCCAGTGCTGGAACACCCTGACGTGTCAGAATCATGGCAGTCGGATGAGTCTCATTCTTCTTGAACAGAGCACGATATGCCTCAACGGTCTCGTATTCGTCAGCAGGACGAACGACATCGAGGTTCGGGATAGAACGTGCAGCGGTCAGATGTTCAATCGGCTGATGCGTTGGGCCATCTTCGCCCAGAGCAACAGAATCATGCGTCCACACGTAGATGTTCGGAATGTCCATGAGAGCGGACAGACGAACGGCACCACGCATGTAATCAAAGAACTGGAAGAACGTGCCGCTGAATGGACGAGTATCACTGCCGAGCAGAATGCCGTTGGTGATTGCGCCCATGCCGAATTCACGAACACCAAAGTGCAGGACACGGCCAGCAGGGGAGTCAGTCGGCCACTGCTTCGTTGCCTCGTCACTTGGCTCGAAGGAAGCAGCACCGTTAATTGTCGTCTTGTTGGAGCCGGCGAGATCTGCAGAACCACCCCAGAACTCTGGCATGACAGATGCGATAGCGTTGATAGCTGCACCAGAGGAGTTACGCGTTGCAACCTTGTCGCCAGGCTTGAAGCCTGCCTCGACCTTATCGAGAGCAGCGTCAAAGTCTTCTGGCAGACGATGCTCCTTCATGCGGTCATACAGAGCAGCCTTGTCTGGATTAGCAGAACGCCATGCCTGATATGCCTTATCCCACGCTGCGTGAGCCTTCAGGCCACGAGCAGCAACTTCGCGAGCATGTGCAAGCGCATCCTTATCGACGATGAAGCTCTGTTGTGGATCGAAGCCAAGAGTCTTCTTGAGAGCTGCAACAGCTTCAGCACCAAGCTTGGAGCCATGTGCAGATGGATCATTCGTCTTACCTGGCGTTGGCCATGCCATCAAGGTATCAACCTTGATCAGATGCGGACGATCAGTGACCTTCTCAGCCTTGGAGATGGCATCAGCGAAGGCAGCGACGTCTTCCTTATAAGAACCATCTGGCTGAATGAAGCTGACCTCATCGGTGTACCAGCCATAAGCTTCGTAACGCTTGAGAACATCCTCACCGAGGGAAATCTTCGTATCACCCTCGATCTGGATGTGGTTCGCATCGAAGATCACGAACAGATTGCCGAGCTTCTCGTTACCAGCGAGAGAAGATGCCTCAGAGCTGACGCCTTCCTCGATATCGCCTTCACCTGCAGTTACCCACACACGATGATCGAATGGGGAAGTACCTGCAGCAGCCTTCGGATCAAGCAAAGCACGCTCAAAACGCTGACCATATGCAAAGCCAACGCTAGATGCAAGGCCCTGACCCAGAGGACCAGTCGTCATTTCGATGCCAGGAATTTGGCCATACTCTGGATGACCTGTCAGCTTTCCGTTGAGAGTACGGAAATTCTTGAAGTCATCCATAGTGATGCCATAGCCAGCAAGATAAAGCTGAATGTACTGAACGAGCGAAACATGACCGCCCGATAGAATGAAACGATCACGGCCAGCCCACTTCGGGTCGTTCGGATCATGCTTAATAAAGCGCTGGTACAGTGTATACACCAGCGGAGCCATTGAAATAGCGGAGCCAGGATGGCCACTTCCGGCCTTCTCGACCGCATCGGCAGCCAATACCTTTGACATATTGACGGCGCGCTGGTCCAGATCGGTCCACGCGAAATCGCTCATTGTCTTCCTTCCGGTTGGTGTGAAGGCTTGCATGATGCGGCTGAATGCCACAATTCCAAGCCTCCGATGCCACCTCAAATGATAAAACCGGCTTCTGACTTCGGCCTTTGTTTTCCCTGTATATCAGCTGTGAGCGATTCAGCTCTCATAAGTTAGCACTCACGTCTTGAGAGTGCTAAAAAAGAAAGAAAGGGAAGGGGGCCTCATATGCGCGGTCGTCCTCCACAAGTGCGTCGAATGATGGTGCTCAGAGCTGTCATCACTCAATACGTCAAAACGAGGGAACCAGTCGGTTCGAGTGTTGTATCCCATATTTTGCCGGTTGCGGCGAGTTCGGCAACAGTCCGTAATGATATGAACGAACTCGAGAATGAGGGGTATTTGATTCAACCTCACACATCGGCTGGCCGTATTCCCACGCAAAAGGGGTACCGACTTTTCGTTGACCGGCTCACGCGCCTTGCTCCCTTGACGCTGGCTCAAAAGCGCGGCATAGCAGATTTTCTCTCTCACTCTGTCAGTTTTGATGACACTTTACGATTGGCTGCGCAGCTCCTTTCGCGGATTACGGGTCAAGTAGCTGTCGTAGCGTCTCCGAGCACAAAACAGGCCACACTGCAACGGTTTGGAATCGTCCCACTTTCATGGAATGCAGCATTAGCGATCGCCGTGACGAGTTCGGGGCGTGTGGAGCAACGGACGATTGTGACAGATGGTTCTCCTGAATTGGAAGACATGCACACTGCAATTGTGCGGATCAATGAGATCGCTGTTCATCGGCCTTTGTCTCATCTCTCGCAATCGGTACGAAATGTTGCGCATGAATTTGATTCATCTGCTTCGATCGTGAACTTGCTCACAGCCGTTGTACATGCATTTGACGGGTTCAACGAGCAGTTGCTCTCAGATAAGTTGTATATGGCCGGAGTGGGGAAGCTGACACGGTCCGAAGAAACGTCACCAGAAGATCTCGCTGCACTCTTTGATGCGCTTGAAGAACAGGTCGTCGTGTTGCGACTGTTGTCATACGCGTCGGAATTCGAAAAAGGTTCAACTGGCGTCGGTGTAGCGATTGGATCGGAAACACGGACGCGAGGGCTTTTGCATGCGTCAATTGTTTCGAGCGCATACGGGCACTCATCTGCTGTCAGCAAGAGAGCATCTGATTCTCTGCCCTCGTCGTCATCTTCTTCATCTCAGTCCACTCAGCTCAGTGATGGAAACGGCACTGATAGCACCTTATTGGCGTATGTTGGCTCTATTGGTCCGACGCGCATGGATTATCCAGCTACAATGGCCGCCGTCAGGGCTGTGGCACAATATCTTTCAGTGATTGTCGGAAAACAGGAGGGCTGATCGGTGGCAACCGATTATTACCAAGTACTGGGTGTCTCACACGATGCCAGCGATGCAGAAATCAAACAAGCATATCGTCGCATGGCTCGCAAATACCATCCTGATATTGCAGGCAAACAGTATGAGGATAAGTTCCAAGAGATCAATAACGCATACTCTGTTTTGTCAGATCCGAAGAAAAAGCAAATGTACGATGCCGGGATCGATCCGAATTCTCCCGGTGCTGCTAGTGCCAGTCAAGCTGGTGATGCATTTGGTGGATTCGGCGATATCTTCAGCGATATTTTCGGTGGTGGTTTCGGCGCCCAGCATCAAGGTCCTCTTCCACGGCAACAGCATGGACGCGATTCGCTGGCGCATTTGACGATTAGTTTGAAAGATGCCGTTTTCGGCGGCGTCAAGAATTTGTCCATCAATACGTACGGGATTTGCCCGACGTGCCATGGAAGCGGCTCGGCTGATAATTCGCAGCCGATCCAGTGCCCTGTGTGCCATGGAACTGGATATCAGCAGCGCGTCAGTCGAACGTTGCTCGGTCAGATGGTCAGCTCAGAGCCGTGCGAACGGTGCGGAGGCTATGGCACTATCATTCAGCATCCATGCCCACAGTGCAACGGCCACGGACGCATTCAGACACGTCGCAGTATTGGCGTCAAGATTCCTGCAGGAATTCACGATCAGACGCGTATTCGCTTGGCCTCTCAAGGTGAAGTTGGTGAAGGCGGCGGAGCAGCTGGGGATTTGTATGTCGATGTCACTGTTGCCCCGGATCCACACTTCACACGTCACAATGACGATTTACATTGCTGGATTACAGTGCCAATGACATGGGCAGCGCTTGGTCACTCTGCACAGGTGTCAACACTGGACGGACCAACTTCGATCACGATTCCGCAAGGGACTCAGCCTGAAGACACGGTGAAGGTCAAGGGCAAAGGAGCCACAAAGCTCAATCAGGGCAGTGAACGCGGCAATCTGATTGTCCACATTCAAGTCTCAATTCCCAAGAATCTGAACCGGCAACAGATGAGCAAGTTGAAGGACTTCGCTCAGTCTGTTGAGCCGGCGGATGACAAGGTTCTCGCTCAAAAAGGAGAGCCTACGACGCATCACAAGGGATTCTTTGGAAAGATCCGAGACGCCTTCCAGAATTCCTGAAGACATCTCCAGAATTCCGGATGACGCTCGGCGTATGAAGAGAATGAGTCAATGAGCGAGTAAAAATTAAATTCCGTACGAGGCTTGTGACAACACTGCATCACACATTTGGCGGAATTGGCTAATATAACCGCCCCCGAAGAAGACGCAGTGCCCAGCGATGGGGTAGAGCTGCCAGAGCGTGTAGCGCTGTTCGAATCCTGGAGCGAGGGGATGGACTTCGTTGTATCCATCGATGATTTCTCGGTAGAACGGCACACCAAACAAATCCAACATGGCAAGGTCCTCTTCACGATGACCGCCGTGTGCAGCTGGATCGATGAGAACCGCTTGTGTGGTGCCTTTATCCTTTGTCCACATGAGGTTGCCACTCCACAAATCACCATGCACGCGCGCTGGTTTGTCATCAATCGCTGGACCGAGCAGCGTAGGAAGAAGGGTGCAGATTTTTTCTGCTTTCTCGAGGTCAATATCATCGAGAGCACCGCGCTGAATGCCTAGTTTGACCATCGGGAGTAAACGAGCATTGGTGAAATAATCTGTCACATCTTTCCATGCACCAGTGGGCATGTAGACAGGATCCTGGAGAGGACCGAAATAGCACTTTCCTGTGTAACCTTCCGGCGCAGCACCCCAACTTGGTGCACCGGCATCATGCATCTTGGCAAGTTGTGAGCCGAAAGTGTAGGCCGCATGCGCTGTTGGCATTGTCGACGTGATTTTCTCAATGTCGAGATATTTCTCGGTGACATCGATCACGGTGCACACGCGTGGACCGCCGACAGCCTCAGCCTTTTTCATCCATCGCAAACCTGCTGCCTCGCAGGGGAAGAAACCCTTTGGTGGGAATGGACGCGTTTTACGGTGAACTGACAGTCGAGACATAAAATCCTCCTCCATGTGATCATTCACACATGTCCTGTCTTCGATGGTAGACGTTCCGGGAAGATGACGATGCACAATAGAACGTATGAAATATTTGCAGGCCATCGTTTTGGGTATTGTGCAGGGTCTCACAGAATTCCTTCCGGTTTCCTCGAGTGCGCATATTCGCATTTTCGGGACTTTGATGGGTGCCGGTGATTGGGGGGATTCATTCACGGCGATCATCCAGTTAGGCACAGAACTCGTCATTCTCTTGTATTATCGCCGGGAAATCGGCCGCATGATTTCACGGTGGTGGTTGTGCTTAATCGGGCGTAATGGATCAGATGTGCGATCTCGTTTCGGGCGTGGTGATCGTGATGCACAAATGGGCTGGTTTGTCATTCTTGGCACCATCCCCATTGTGATTGGTGGACTCGCTCTGCAAAAACTGACGAATACTCTCTTTCGCAGTTTGTGGATCACAGTCGTGATGCTGATCGCCTTTGGTTTGCTTCTCTGGCTTGCTGATGCAAAAGGTATGCAGTCTCGTTCTGAAAACGATATGACGTGGAAGGATGCGCTGTGGATCGGCTGCGGTCAGATTCTTGCACTGATTCCAGGTGTCTCACGATCGGGAAGCACGCTGACTGTTGCTCGCACGCGTGGACTCAAACGTTCAACTTCGGCACGTTTCAGTTTCTATCTCGCCATTCCGGCTGTCTTTGGTTCTGGCCTGCTTGAACTCGTGAAAACGATTCGCCATCCTCACAAGGCGATAGCACAAGGATTCCCAGGCTGGGGGCCAACGCTCGTTGCCACACTCGTGGCGTTTATTGTGGGAGCATTTGTGTTCTACTTGTGCTTGAAGATCCTGAGTGAATTCTCATACCGTGGATTTGCCGTGTATCGCACAATTGTTGCAATTGTTATCGCGATAATGATCGTCTCTCACGCCATTCCAGCTGTATCTGCTGCAGTCGAACCTGTTGTGCATTCACTCCACGCCCTTCTGTAGACGCAGTTCGCAGATGAGAGGGGCGAAAGAGAACAAACGCTCTTCGTATGAATCATTGTGATGGGGAAGTAGATGGCGATTCAGAGCTGTCCTGCTTCCCCTTTTTGTCATGGTTGGCGTGATGCTGTTGAGACTTCTCATCGAGTGATTGCAAGAATTGCTCAGCCTCATCCGCGACGTCGCCACCAGCCTCAGCGAGCATATCTTTCCGAGCCTTGTCGTCATACTCCTGTTCCAGGAGTGCAATATGTTGAGACAATACCTCGTGATTTTTGACGACTTCTGATGTCTGCTTCACCCATTCCTGGGCTTTTTGACGTAGCTGATCTCCGTCTTTCCAGTGTGTGACGCCTAATGCTTTCCACAACGCAGTCACGAGCGTCATGCTGCCTTGCGGACAGTCACCATCACCGACATATTGCGGCACGCTCACCCATGCAGAATGCGATTCGATATCGTTTTGTGCAGCCACCATATTGAGCACTGTTGGGATGCCAACCGGTCCGCTATACGTTTGCGAATCGACACTGAGATCTGCGCCATCATCAATGGAGAGAGGCAACGGACGCGTATGCGGTGTGTCTTCAAACATAGAAGAAAGCAGGTAAAGCTGATCGACATCGGCATCTTCAGCGATTCTGAGGAAACTATGACAATAATCCATCCAATGCAAATTCGGCTCAGGACCTAAGGCCAAGATCAGCGTGAGGGAATCCGACATATCCGTCTCATAAAACGTTGTTTGAGGCCACACAATTCGTTGACGACCAGTTGCAGTACACATACACGGGCGTGTGAGTTGCAAATCGTAAAAATCATCAGAATCAATGGTGGCAACCGTATGTGCATCATATGAATTGATGATGCTCCTGACCGCATCACTGGATGCGTTTCCGGCATCGTTCCAGCCCTCAAAAGCCGCAACGAGAACCGTGTGATGAACGTGAGGATTCGTGCCGTTTGTCATACTTTCAGCGTATGGCATCTGATCGGCTATCACAGACGATATCGCCGAGGGCGTGATCGCGGAGAGCCGAAGACGACACGCCGACGATGCGCCGTTATTTTAGGAATATTAGCGGTTTGAAATGCGTCGACTTGCAATTGCAAAAAGTAAGTGTATAGTTCTTGATTGTGCTTTGAGGCAATGCCTCGAGGGCATGCGGCCATAGCTTAGTTGGTAAAGCGCGACCTTGCCAAGGTCGAGAGCGCGGGTCCGAGTCCCGTTGGCCGCTCGAGGGTCCTTGAGTTGACTCGATCAAATGCGGTGGGTTAGCCAAGCGGTTAGGCAGCGGCCTGCAAAGCCGCGTAGGCGAGTTCGACTCTCGTGCCCACCTCTTGAGGTCTCTCTCATAATTGGGCGGCTGGCGCAGAGGGAGCGCGCTTCCCTGACACGGAAGAGGTCGCTGGTTCGATCCCAGCGTCGCCCACGAAGGCCTGGAGGAATCCAGGCTTTTTGTGTATGCAAGGGCGATTAGCGCAGCGGTTAGCGCACTTCGCTCACACCGAAGGGGTCGCTGGTTCGATTCCAGCATCGCCCACCTTGCTCATTTCTTGTACTTCTTTCATTTTCTTATTCATGAGTTGTTATTTCTCTCTTTTTCTTTCTTATAATTTTGTCTTTCCGCCTGTATTGCCGCATTGATCGTGAACGTCTCATCACAGAGCTATCTTCGTAAGCACAATCAAATCCAACCTTGGCCTGCACCTAGTAAAGCAGGCCGTGAAAGCAAAGGATTGATATGGCTGAATCCAATGAAAAGATGACCATCGTACTCGACGGACAAAAGAGGGAGGTGGATTCAGCCACAACTGGCGCGGATCTCTTCCCTGATAGCAAAGATGTTATAGCTGTCTACATAAATAACACCCCTCGCGATCTGTCAACACCGCTTCACGATGGCGATGACGTCAAGTCCATCACACTTCAAAGTGATGAAGGACTGTCAATTATGCGTCACTCTGCTACGCATGTGATGGCTCAGGCGGTTCAAGATCTGTTCCCGAATGCCAAACTTGGCATCGGTCCAGCTATCAAAAACGGTTTTTATTACGATTTCGACATTGATCGTCCATTTACTCCAAGCGATCTGAAGAGCATCGAAAAGAAGATGCGCCAGATCATCAAGGAGAATCAGACCTTCCGTCGTCGTGTCGTCACAAAAGACGAGGCGCTGAAAGAAGAGGCTGATCAGCCGTATAAGCGTCAACTCATCACCATGAAGGAAGATCAGATCGCCAAGAAGGCTCCGAGCGAGGCGCGTTCAAATGGCGAGCTGTCTATGTACGACAACGTTGACCGCAACGGAAAAGTCGTGTGGAGTGATTTGTGCATTGGTCCACACGTTCCTTCAACGAAGTACATCAAGGCTTTCAAGCTGGAACGTACTGCTGCTGCTTATTGGCTCGGCGATGAGAATAACCCGTCGTTGCAGCGTATTTACGGCACAGCATGGGCTTCCAAGGATGATCTCGCCAAGTACTCTCAGATGATGGAAGAAGCTGCGAAGCGCGATCACCGCAAGCTCGGTCATGATCTCGATCTGTTCAGCTTCCCGAAGGAATTAGGTCCAGGTCTCGTGGTCTTCCATCCAAAGGGTGGCATGATCATCAACGTCATGGAGGAATACTCTCGTCGCATGCATTTGCGCAACGGTTATTCTTTCGTGCAGACTCCACATGTCACGAAGGCCGACCTGTTTGAGACTTCAGGCCATTTGCAGTGGTACAAGGACGATATGTTCCCGCCGATGCATTTGGACGAGGTCCGCAACGCAGATGGCTCAATTAAGCGCCAGGGCCAGGATTACTACATGAAGCCGATGAACTGCCCGATGCACAGCTTGATTTACAAGAGCCGTCAGCGTTCATATCGTGAGCTTCCGTTGCGTCTCTTTGAATTCGGCACTGTGTATCGCTACGAGAAGAGTGGCGAAGTTCATGGTCTCACGCGTCTGCGTGGCTTGACGCAGGACGATTCGCACATTTACTGCACTCCAGAGCAAATGGAGGATGAGCTCAAGTCCATTCTTCACTTTGTTCTGAAAGTTCTGTCTGATTTCGGTCTGACAAACTTCTACCTGGAGATTTCCACGAAGGATCCAAAGAAGTATGTCGGCTCGGATGAACTGTGGGCAAAGGCCGAATCGACCCTGCGCGATGTTGCCAAGGCATCTGGTTTGCAGTTCCGTGAAGATCCAGGCGGTGCAGCATTTTATGGTCCGAAGATCTCTGTCGAGGCACTGGATGCCATTGGGCGCAATTGGCAGATTTCGACCATTCAGCTCGATTTCCAGCTGCCACGGCGCTTCCATCTGGAATACATCGACAAGAACGGCGATCACCGTACGCCAGTCATGATTCACCGTGCACTATTCGGATCGGTGGAGCGCTTCTTTGCCTTGCTTCTTGAGCATTACGCTGGAGCATTCCCAGTGTGGCTTGCACCAGTTCAGGTTGAGGGCATTTCTGTGACCGACGACAACTTCGATTACATCAAGAAGTTCTGCGATGAACTCAAGCAGCATGACGTGCGCGCTGAAGTTGACATCACAGACGATCGCTTCGGCAAGAAGATTCGCAATGCCGCCAAGCAGAAGGTTCCGTTTACGCTCATTGCTGGTCAGAAGGATCAGGATGCGGGTGCGGTCAGCTTCCGTTTCCGTGATGGATCACAGCTCAATGGCGTCAAGAAAGCTGATGCTCTCAAGTACATTGCCGCTGTTGCCAAGACACACGATCAGGTAATGAGCCGTGATGACTTCCTCAAGTCCAGCGGTTACGTGCCAGTTACGGCGAATAATGACTGATCAGGAGAAGATGAAGATGTCTGAAGGCGGGAAAGTTCGTATCGACCCACCTTCAGACTTTCCGCCTGCAGAGGATCATTATCAGCGTCTGTGGACTCCGCAGAGAATGAGTTACGTGCTAGGCAAAGGGGCACATCCTCGTGCTCAGAAAAACGCAAAGCACAAATGCCCATTCTGTGCGGCTGAGAAGAAAAGCGACGAAGACGGATTGATCGCATGGCGTGGAAAGACAGTCTTTGCGATCATGAATCTCTATCCGTACAACGTCGGACATCTCATGATTTGCCCGTATCGTCATGTCGGATATTTGACACAGCTGACAGATCCTGAGCTGCAGGAGTTCGAAAAAGCAACGGTTCTTGCAATGGAAGTCATGCGCGTTGTATCCCATCCTGACGGATGGAACATCGGCATCAATCAGGGGAAAGTCGCTGGAGCGGGTGTTGCTGATCATCTGCATCAGCACATCGTCCCTCGTTGGGAAGGCGATTCGAACTTCATGCCAATCGTCGCTGAAACACGAACAATGCCAATTTTGCTGAGTAATCAGCGCGATGCGTATGCCTCTGCCTTCGCACGGTTGGCATCGCAGTACGATTTGACGAGCAATAGTACAGCTCACAAATAAAACACGAGAATACAGGACGTCATCATCCTGAAGTTGAACGCGCGGCTGAAGGCGAGAGGGCACGTCCGGTCGCGCGGTTAACATTCCTTGCAGATTGATTATTCCAAGCGGAGGAGCGCCATGTCAGGACATTCCAAGTGGGCCACCACGAAGCATAAGAAGGCGGCAATCGACGCGAAGCGCGGAAAGCTCTTCGCCAAGCTTGTCAAGAACATTGAAATTGCAGCTCGATCTGGCGGCGGCGATCTCAACGGAAATGCAGCTCTCTTTGAGGCCGTCAATAAAGCAAAGAAGAATTCGGTCCCTGCCGATAACATCAAGCGCGCTATTAAGCGTGGTTCTGGTGCTGAAGCCGGCGGAGCGAATTACGAAGACATCACATACGAAGCATATGGTCCGCAAGGTGTCGGCATTATCATCAATTGCTTGACTGATAACAAGAACCGTGCTGCAGCCGATGTGCGTACCACGCTCAATAAGAATGGCGGATCGCTGGCGTCAAGTGGTTCTGTTTCATTCAATTTTGAGCGTAAGGGCGAGATCGAGGTTCCAGCCGAGAACACCGATTACGACAAGTTGTTTGAAGCAGCTGCGAATGCAGGTGCAGAGGATGTGCGTGATGAGGGCGATGTATACGTCGTTGTCACTGATCCTTCTGATCTTCAGTCCGTCACCAAAGCTCTGACGGATGCTGGCTTCGATCACAATTCTTCTGAGAGCGTCATGGATCCAAAGTCACAGGTGAACTTGGATCTCGAAGGTGCCAAGAAGGTAACTCGTCTCCTTGATGCGCTCGATGATTTGGATGATGTCCAGAATTTGTATTCAAACTGGACTGCATCTGATGATGTCAAGGCACAGCTTGACAGCGATGAAGACTGAGAGAGTGTAACGTCATCTCTCGTTCAATAAGAAAGGCTCACGGCAGATCATCTGTCGCGGGCCTTTTTGCGACTTTTGTGGAAAACCGAGCAGGAAGGATTTGTACGCATGATCATCATGGGAATTGATCCTGGTTTGACGCGGTGTGGAGTTGGTGTCATCCAAGTCGGCCAATACCGTCAACTATCCTTTGTTCACGTCGATGTTCTACGCTCGAGTCCACATGATTCGCAAGACATTCGACTTCTGTCTATTTGGCGTGGTCTGAACGAAAAGATGGATCGATTCGCGCCAGACGTTGTCTCCATTGAGCAGGTCTTCGCTCAGCACAATACAAACACCGTCTTAGGGACCGCGATGGTCGCTGGACTTGCAATGGTTGGTGCGGCCGATCGCAATATTCCTGTTGCGGTTCACACACCGTCACAAGTCAAATTAGCTGTGACGGGTAATGGTGTTGCCGGAAAACCACAAGTGGAACTGATGGTTGCCAAGATATTGCACTTATCTCAACTTCCTACACCGCCAGATGCAGCTGATGCGTTGGCACAAGCTATTACGCATGCCCTCCATCCAAACGGCGAGCTGATGGGGGGAGAGCGTGAACAGCATTTGACACCAGCTCAACGGCAATGGACGATTCAGCTGCAAAAAGTCAAACGCAAAGCAAGTAATATGCGCGGACGTGGCATGTGAGAAATATTCGAACAATTGTTCGATTCTTGCTGTATGATAAAGGTGTAATGGAAAACATGGAGGAGCATACGCTGTGCTGGCAGAAATAGGAGGTGTGGAGTGATTGCTCGTCTGCGTGGAACGGTGGCAGATGTTGAGGCCGATTCCATTATTCTTGACGTCGGAGGAGTCGGTTATCAAGTTCGCATGCCATCGTCGGAATTGAGCCGCTTTCATGCTGGGCATGAGCTCACGGTGTACACACATCTTGTTGTCTCACAAGACGGTATCGCCTTGTACGGATTGAGCACGCCAGGCGAAAAAGAAATGTTCGTGCGTCTGCAAAAGGTCTCCGGAGTCGGCCCACGCGCTGCCCTCTCACTGATTTCTGCATGTGGAGAAGATGGTTTACGGTCAGCAATTGCCCATAGCGATGTCACAGCGCTCACGCGGGCAAAGGGTGTTGGAGCTCGCGGAGCACGAAAGATCATTGTTGAGCTGGCGGGTGTCATTGCTCAAGATAAGCCGAATGCAAAAGCAAATGAGCAGACAACTCCGCCTCGCATGCGTCAAGTGATCGAAGGATTGTGCTCGTTGGGATTTGCTCAAGACGAGTCACGCGAAGCTGTTGAGCAAGTTATGCGCAGTCATTCGTTCGAGGATGATATCCCAGAGAAAAGCGTAAGCACAGTATTGCGCGAGTCGTTGGCCAGCTTAGGGAGGGGTTAACAATGGTTATCAGACGGAGAGCATCTCGCCGTCGCAGGAGCACTTCTCCTCGGCTTTCATCTTCTGATGCGTGGGCACAGGCACCGGGTTTGGATGCAGCTCACGGTAACGAACTAGATGGCGGTGTCGCACCCACGATGAATACGGGCGCATCAGAAAAGTCGCTGCAGACCGTTTCGGCACAACCACAAGAAGGCGAGACCATCAGCGAGGAGGTCTTGCGTCCGAATACGTTGGACTCCTTTGTCGGACAGCCGCGTCTCAAGGAGCAACTGCGACTCTTCTTGGAAGCAGCACGCAAGTGTCATGTGCCGCCCGATCATATTCTGCTTGCGGGGCCTCCAGGACTAGGCAAAACAACGCTTGCCATGATTGTGGCGCATGAGCTTGATGTTCCCATTCGCGTGACGTCAGGTCCAGCGATTCAGCATGCAGGCGATTTGGCGAGTATCCTTTCATCGCTCGAAGAGGGAGAAGTTCTTTTCATCGATGAGATCCATCGTCTTCCGCGTGCCGCAGAAGAGTTGCTGTACATCGCAATGGAAGACTTCCGCGTCGATGTTGTTGTCGGCAAGGGCCCGGGGGCATCTTCAATTCCACTCACTCTTCCACGTTTTACAGCGATAGGTGCAACAACGCGTGAAGGTATGCTTCCAGCCCCGTTGCGTGCCCGATTTGGCTTTACTGCAAATCTTGATTATTATCCACCGGAAGAATTGCAAAAGGTTATCCAGCGATCTGCGAAAGTATTGGGAGTGAAGATCGTTCCATCTGCTGCTAAAGAGCTCTCGCTGCGTTCTCGGGGAACACCTCGTATTGCAAACCGACTTCTGCGTCGTGTTCGTGATTGGGGAGTCGTTCACAATCTCCCTGAAATCACATTATCAGCTGTTCGTTCAGCGCTGGATCTGTACCAGGTCGACAAAGAAGGACTCAATCGGCTTGATCTCTCTGTTCTGGATGCACTTATCAACAGCTTCCACGGTGGCCCTGTTGGTCTAAACAATCTTGCCGCGATGGTCGGTGAAGAGGCCGAAACAATCGAAACAGTGTGTGAGCCTTATTTGGTGCGTGAGCACTTTATTATGCGGACACCACAAGGTCGCGTAGCAACGAAGAAAGCGTGGAAGCACATGGGGAAAGTTCCTCCTGCAACGCTTGATATCGATTGAGTCCGTCACAACCGATAAAATGCCACTGTTCGTTGTGTGAATCAGTGTTCACGACAGGAAAGAAGTTCGTATGATCCTCGCAGCTGCACGCCAAGCTCGTTCAGGTTCTGGCTTTGGCATGGAAATTTTCATGATTATCCTGATCGTAGCTCTCATCGTGATGATGTGGCTGTCTTCGCGTAAGCAGAAGAAGACGCAGCAGCAGCGCGATGACTGGCGTAACAATCTGAAGCCAGGGGATAAGGTTGCAACCGTCTCTGGTCTCCTTGGCACGATCAAAGAAGCCGATCCAGCACATGATCAAGTGGTGATCGATTCTGAAGGTTCGCTGTCCCGCTGGCGCATCCAGGCTATTGTCAAGCCGCCGGTGATCCCTCATTACGCTGATGAAGATAACAACGCATCTGAAAACAGCAATGCGTCTGACGGCTCGTCTGAAAATACTCACACTTCATCAGACGGTCAGTCAGCTGATGTGCAATCGGCAGATACTCAATCAACAGATACTCAATCAGACTCGTCGCAGTCGTCATCTGATTGATGTGAGAATACACAGGCAGAGAGGCACTCTTTATATTCAGAAGGGTGCCTTTCTTCCTTTTCATCACTGTGAATGGTGCAGTGTCTTACTGTGTAAAGGGTAGGAAGCGAAGGTCAGTTCTCTCAAACTGATCCATCGTTTTATCAATTGAACGGACAGTGTCTTTCTTATGGCTGAATCTTTAAACAATGCATCACATCAGGATGTCACTATTGAAGGTCTTGCAAAACTGGGAACACGCAAGGCTCAGCGCATTCTTTCGCTCATGCGCACAATTCCTGATTTTCCAGCGAAAGGGATTAAATTCAGGGATTTCATTCCGGTTCTGAACAATGGTGATACCTTTTCTGATCTCATTGATGCTCTTGTTGATAACCTTCCTGTCCCGGCAGACCACATCGATTATGTGGGAGGCTTGGAGTCGCGTGGGTTCCTGATTGGTGCTCCACTGGCTTTGAAACTTCACAAAGGCTTCGTTTCATTCCGAAAAGCTGGAAAACTACCGCCAGAGACGCTGAAACAAACATATGGATTGGAATATGGCAAAGCTGCTATCGAGATCGAGAAGGGTATCATCCCTGCTGGTTCTCATGTGCTGATTGTCGACGATCTCATTGCAACCGGTGGATCAGCTCAAGCTGCGCAAAAGCTCATCGAACGCGCGGGCGCAGATGTTGCCGGCTTTGAGTTTGTCGTAGAACTCAACGGTCTCAACGGCCATGGCAAGCTCGGGGATAAGCCATATAGCAGCCTCATCTCAATGCCTGCATAAT
Source organism: uncultured Aeriscardovia sp. (assembly GCA_903789525.1). GTDB lineage: Bacteria > Actinomycetota > Actinomycetes > Actinomycetales > Bifidobacteriaceae > Aeriscardovia. The sequence goes on along the minus strand of CAIFER010000001.1, from coordinate 438,774 downwards.
GGAATCGTAAAGAATGCGGCAGAATCCTGAGGGCTGAGAGCAAAGGAGGCTGGTTGATGAATAGTATGCAATCGGCCGAGAACCAATCAACTAGAAAGAATAGAACACATACCGGTCTCGCTCGTCTCTTCTTTCATGAGTTCCTCCGTTCCTGTGCTGCACCGTTTATTTCTGTTGCAATCCTTGCCTTTATCGCATTTTTGTATTCTGGCTTGGTCATTGTCACAGGAACGTCTCTTCCATCACATGTCGGGGCAGATACCGCTCTGGACGGGGCCGTTGCTCTCATGCTCTCCGGCTTAGGAGTCACCTACACATTTTCTGGACTACTATTCGGTATTCCGGCGCTGCTTTTCACACTCGTTGATATTGCCATATGGGTGTGGATGGATCGTCTTTTCATCCGCACCCATTCATCGCGTCAGCGTCTTTCTCTTCCACTTCGGGTAACGTGTGTGTGCGTGTCACTCGCGGTCTGGATCGCAGGCTGGTTCCTCATCACTGACAGCGCGTCATCATCACTGTCATGGAATTCTATCGATGTGCTCCTTCATTCATTTCTTCTCGGAATTATCGCAATAGCAATTCAATACGCATCCACACTTCAGTCCCATATTCGTCAATGGGCACAGGAACTGGGTGGTGAGCACTTAGTGCGAGGCCTCGTGATTGCCGTCCACCTTGTTCAATTGACTGTCATAGTTCTGCTTTCGCTGAGTACAGTTGCCCTCATATGGCTCTTTTGCTCGCGATTTTCGTCTGTGATGAACATCGTGTATGCCCTAGGGATGTCGGATGGATTGCAAAGCGTAGCTGCGGTTCTTCTGGTGATTTTGTCGATTGCGTGGCTTCCAAATCTTCAGATTGCGGTTCTGGGGTGGATGAGCGGTGGCGTCTTTACCATTGGACAAGCCGGATCAGTTTCGCTGACATCGGTCACTACTCATGCTCTTCCTCTCTTCCCGATTTTTGGTATTATTCCTCAACCGCTGCATTCGCCAGCTCTTCGCACACTTCTGATGATCTTGCCGGGTCTGTGTGCGGGGATCGTCGCTCTGATCGTTCTGATGAGACACGTGTCAATTCATGACAGCATTGCTGCAACTGCGGTCGAATCCCTGTACTCCTTCATCTCGGCATCAATCGCCGTAGCGCTTGTTTTGTGGATCTGGATGATGGTTTCCATCGGCTCACTGGGTACCGGGAAGCTCGTCACTGTCGGACTATCATTCTCGCAGAGTTTTGCGCCATTGCTGCGGCCGATTTTGCTGGGGTATGTCATTGCTGGAGTATTGATCGTAGGAAGTCAAGCAATTATTCGGTACGTGAGGGGACACAAGCAGGCGAAATTCAAAAAGTCTGCAGTAGTGGAAAAGCGTGAGAGAACTGAGAAACATGAACAAGCAACAAACTAGTGCGCGACAGATGAAAGAACAGAAAGAAGAACGAAAGGAAGAACAGAAGCTAGAAAAACTCGAAGACGAGGAGAATGGCGAGTCTGTCAATCCTGAAGCGGGCAAACCGATGAAGGAAGAGGTTTCGCATATTACCGGTCAAGAGCACCCGTTCGTTTCTGAGGCGAATGAGGGTAAGCCGTGGTTCGAGTGGGGTGTTGCTTTCGTCCTTGTTATTGTGTGTATCTTCGCTCTGTGCCATCAGTTTGGTATTGCAACGGCAATAATTTGCTTGCTCTGTGCCATTGTTGCGACAGTCCGGCTCTGTGCGGGTGATCGTAGTCCATGGAAAATCCGTTCTCGAGCGTTCGATGTCATTATCGGATATGGACTCGCAATTGGCTTGTACGGAACATATCTCAGTATCTTGTGGATCACGCGGTAAAGAGAGAAAGCAAAAGAAACAGTCAAGCAAAAGAAAGTGGGCAGGTGACGGTAAGTACCATCATCTGTCCACTTGTTTTTTTCGGTTATGTCTTTCACCAATGGTGGAGAAGAAGCTTTATTATCAAGGCTTTTAAGGCTTTACCTAATTAGCCTTACAACTCAGCTTTCCTTCTTCACAACATAATCGATATTCGTATCGGAGTCAGAGGAAGAGTCATTGCGCTCTGATGCTTCCTTTTCGGCTTCGAGCTCAGAAGACTTATTGTCGGTATCTTGCTTGATCACAGTGTTGAAATCGGCAATATCGCGCTCATCATCTGTATGCGAAGCCTTCTGATCCATCGACACACGATGTGCAGCATTCTTCAAGCTCACGTCTGAAGCAGCTGAAATATTTTCAGAATCCTTCGTCAACTGTGCATCAGACTTTGAATCAAGGGTGATGTCATCGTGGTGATCCTGCGGCGTCTGAGGAACCGTGTGCTTCAGTGGCGCAGATCCACTTTGAACAATTGCGAGAACGAGACCGACAATTGCTCCGGCCAGAAGTGGGACAAGCCAGAAGATCCACAGCTGAGAAAGTGCATCATGAACGCCACGAATTTGCGCGAAAATCGCCGCGCCAGTTGAACGAGCAGGATTCAGACCAGCACCAGTCACCATACCAGTGATGACAGCGCCTGCTGCATAGCCAAACGCAGAAGCAAGAGGGAACACGCGGCGCGTCGTCCCATCTGGGCGGAGTGCAGAGACAACTGCAGAGACGACAATCAAAGCGCCAATGAATTCAACGATGATCGCCATCTGCACGTTTGAAGTGACACGAACCTGTGATGTACCGTATCGATTCACCACAATTTGCCACAGAACAGCATCGGTCATCCGCGATTGCGCTTGTTGAGAAGCTTGGCTCATAGCTTCAACAACGGACGGGAAAATCGGCAGAAGCAGGGCGGCGGCGATAATACCACCAATCACCTGTGCGATCACATAGCACAGAGCATCAAGCCAGCCGATACGACCGCTCAGAGCAGCAGCCAACGTCACGGCAGGATTGAAGTGCCCACCGGAAACACGGCCAAACAATGCTGCTGCAACACCATAGCCAACGAGCGAGGCGAGGATGAGAACGACGAGCGAAGAACCGCTCACGGAACCCCATGCTCCGCCGAACAGCACGATTGCAACGGCAAAGAACGTTCCAGCTAGCTCAGCGAGAGAACGCGTCACCAGCTTGTCTTTCAGCCCAGAGGCAACAGCCGTGGACTGTTTTGAAGGAGATGATTGTGACATATAATTGTCCTTTGATTTGATTGCGACTTTTGAAGTCGTTCTTTACAGTCCTCCAGCTTAGCAAGAGGGGCTGTGCGAACGCTCAAAAACCGCAAGAAAATCGCATCAATAATGAGCAAAGCTTGACCAGATGTATCCATTTTCATTCTTGGAGCACACAGTCAAGCGTGTGCAATGGTCACGTTGGGAGAACGATGCCACACGCATATTCACATGCACTCCGCGAGCACAGCGGATCGCATCAGCACAATCGAAATAATCAACACAATCACGCCAATCATCGGTACGCGCACGGTTTTCACGGGGCTTCACAGCAGAACCGCCATTACATTCCAGGCAAAGAATCGCGTTTTGAACATGTGAGGAATGTCATAGACCCAGGTTCACATGGAACGAATCCATCTGAAGCTGTTGAAGGCGTGCGTTTGCAGAAAGTTCTTGCCCAAGCCGGATATGGTTCACGGCGCAAGTGCGAACAAATGATCACAGACGGCCGTGTTGAAGTTGACGACGCACTCGTCACTCAACTGGGATACCGCGTCTTTCCTCAAAAACAGACGATCAAGGTGGACGGATCACGTGTCCACATAAATGACAGGCACGTGACACTTGCAGTCAATAAGCCAACGAAAGTCCTCTCAACCATGGATGATCCGCAAGGCCGTTGGACGCTCAGGGACATTATTGGTGACGGTTACCGTCGTATTTTCCACATGGGTCGTCTTGATTACGATTCTGAAGGACTCATTCTCATGACCGATGATGGTGAGCTTGCTGAGCACGTCATGCATCCTCGCTATGAGATCGAGAAAACGTACGTTGCCTCTGTTAGTGGGGATATCTCCACGAGCACTGTCAGACGCATGGTCAGTGAGGGAGTACATCTCAAAGACGGGTGGATCCATTTCGACCACGCTGTCATTCTCGGTGGCAATCGTGAACATGCAACGGTGAAAGTCGTTTTGCATTCGGGGAAAAATCGCATCGTGCGTCGCATGTTTGACGCCGTCGGTTACCCGGTTTATCGGCTGATCCGCACAAAGATAGGACCTATTAGCGTCGAAGGCATTCACCCAGGTTCGTACCGGGTCTTGAAGCTCTCTGAAGTGAAGCAACTGGAAGAGGAGGTTGGACTGTGATTACCGTTGCAATTGATGGCCCAGCAGGTGTAGGTAAATCGACGGTTTCAACTCGTCTCGCGTCAGAATATTCGCTCGCTTATCTGGATACGGGTGCGATGTACCGTGCAGCAACGTGGTGGTGCTTGCATACGCACGTTGATCTGTCCGATGCCCCAGCCGTTGCGCATGCCGTCCACGACCTCTTCATGGGCAACCACTTTTCCATTTCTGTCGATCCTGAGCATCCACATGTCAGCGCCGATGGCATTGACATTACTGAAGAGATTCGCTCACACGACGTTTCCTCACACGTATCCGTCGTCTCATCGATCCCGTCAGTTCGTTCTGTCCTCATCGAAGCGCAACGCCGTGAGATTGAACGCCAGAAGGACGAAGATTCGTTCTCACACGGTCGAGGCATTATCGCCGAAGGACGAGATATCACAACTGTTGTTGCCCCACGAGCGCAAGTACGCGTCCTGCTGACGGCAAGTGCAGAAGTCCGACAGAAGCGCCGGAATTTACAGCGAAAGACGGTATCTGCCGTTGGTTCGGATGATGTTGCTGCCCGTGATCGCGCGGATTCAAAGACGACGTCGTTCACCACTGCTGCACAAGGTGTCACGACGATTGACAACTCGCACATGAATCTCGAAGAGACGTTGACGGCTTTCAAGGATATCCTCGATGCTGCCTTCGAAGATGCGGGGATGGAACTGCCGGATGAGGAGTTCGCTCGCATCCATCCTGAAGCAAATTTGAGCAATGCAGAGCTTGAGGACTATGAGCTGACGTCCGAGGATCAGGATCTTCTGAGCCAAGAGAGTGCAACCTCGTCTGAACAGCAGCCAGAAGAGCAATCCGTAGGTGTCCTCGCTGTTGTCGGACGTCCAAACGTGGGAAAATCTACACTTGTCAACCGCATTCTCGGTCGTCGAGCGGCAATCGTCCAAGATAAGCCAGGTGTCACGCGTGATCGAGTCACGTACGATGCCAATTGGACTGGCCATAACTTCCAAGTCGTCGATACTGGCGGCTGGGAAGTCGGTGTTGAAGGGATGGATTCTGCAGTCGCTGATCAAGCACAAGTTGCCGTCCATCTTTCGGATGTCGTGCTGTTTGTTGTCGATTCGCGCACTGGGCTAACAGACACTGATTCGCGGATTGTTCGACTACTACGCAAGGCCGGTAAACCTGTTGTGTTGGCGGTCAATAAGATCGATAACCCAGAACAGGATGCTGACGCAGCTGACTTTTGGAAGCTTGGTATGGGGGAGCCGCATCCGATTTCGGCGATGCATGGACTCGGTGTCGGCGATCTTCTCGATGTGTGTGTCGATGAGTTGGAAAAGTGTCATCACACCTCTGGATTACGCCAAGATCCAACGTTGCCACGCGTTGCTCTCATTGGTAAGCCGAATGTTGGGAAATCGAGTTTGCTCAATCAGCTTGCTCACGCAAATCGTGCCGTCGTGACAGATATTGCGGGAACAACACGCGATCCAGTTGATCAGGTTGTGACGATCGGTTCGCAGAAGTGGGTTGTCGTTGATACAGCAGGTATTCAGCGGCACTTGGCTAAGGCAAAAGGTGCAGACTATTACTCCAGCTTGCGCACTCAGGCTGCCATTGAACGGTCACAAGTGTGCCTCGTCCTCTTCGATGTCTCTCAGCCGATTTCGCAACAAGATTTGCGCGTTATGAGCCAGGCAGTCGATGCTGGTCGCGCTATTGTCATCGTCTTCAACAAATGGGATTTGATGGACGATCAGTCTCGAGCACGTTTGCGCAGATTGGAAGAGACCGAATTCAGGCGTGTCCCATGGGCTGAGCATATTCGTCTCTCTGCAAAAACTGGCTGGCATACGAATCGGTTGCCGCAGGCGATGAATACTGCGCTGGAATCATGGCAGAAGCGCATTACGACGAGTAAGCTCAACACGTTCTTCGGAAAAATTCAGCAAGCTCATCCGCATCCGCTGCGAGGAGGCAAGCAGCCACGCATTCTGTTTGTCACGCAAGCAGATACGTGCCCTCCAAGGATCGTGATCTTTGCGACTGGCTTCTTGGACGCTGATTATCGCCGTTATCTCGAAAATCAGCTTCGTCACAAGTTCGGGTTCACTGGAACCCCTATAAAGATTTCAGTCCGAATTCGTGAGAAGAAAAAGCGAGGCGAGAGAACAACGAAAATTCGCTAGATGCGTTCTGAATTACTGTGAATCCTGCTGAAGAGACCGTCAGTGATCTCCATCATCGATGTGTGTAGCAGGTATGCACAGATCTGTAATCTAGAAAATACCAACTAATACCAACGCATAGAGCGAGAAATATAGTCGTTTATCACAATTTCGGTAAAGAGAGAAGAGAATGGAGGATGCAATGAATCCATTGGCTGTGTGGAGACAGGCAAAAGCGCATATGCCGATTAAGCTGTCTGGGTACGTCATTGATGGAATCGCCCCGTCAACGAGTTTTATTGACGGAAAATTGACGATCACTTTTTCGCGGCCACAATATGGACGGCGCTTCCTTGACGGTCAATGGGAAGGTAAGCCAGTTCCTGATGTCGTTGCTCAGTATGTTTCAGACGAAGCTGGAATCCCTGTCACTGTTGCGGTGAATCCATTTTGCTTGAATGGTGTGCGTATTTCTGGTGATCTGCCCGATTCCAAGCCGGGAGTTCCTACTCATCCTCGACCACAAAATGAGGAAAATGAGGCTGGTCAGAGCGCAGCTCAATCGGCTGATCAAAATGGATCGAACAATGAATCACACAAGTCGTCTGGGATCAGTGGATTCTTCAAGAATCTGTTCCATCGCGGCTAGTAGTGAGCAGCGAGAATAATTCAATCATCGGCATTCGTCTTGAACAAGTCTGATGCTGATGCAAACTGAGAGGCTTTCCTGTGCGTACGAAACATGCACAAGAGAGCCTTTTCTTTATTCTTTTATTTATTTCTCTTTTTCCTTATTCTTTTGTTTTCGCTTATACGATTATGAACAGAAAATACTCACACTGATAGTTCTGGGCTGAATATCTCAGGCAGTAGAAAAGGCAATTTAAACACCTGTAAATAATCATCTATTAGCGAATAATACGGTAAATGGCGTCTTTTCACCGTTTCTTTTAGACTTTTCCCACAATTTTTTGTTAACTTAGATGACATGATTCGGACGAAGGCAGATTGGCAGGCAATGCGTGAGCTCATTGGCCTGAGTACAGCTGACCTCGCTAAATATCTCAATAAGAATATTGCCACGCTCCAATACTGGGAAAATCCGAGCCCCAGTGCCCGTAGGTATCATCCGTCAGCTCGCGCGTGGAAATTCCTTGAAATGATGCGGGTACAGCAAGTTAATCAGATTAAGAATCACTTGGAAACTCATCTTGCTTCACTTGATTATGACGAGATAAGAAGGAAACAGCAGAGTACTTCTCCTCACGTGAACACAGCGACACCGCGATATCGTCTGTCTTATGATCGAGATCCATTGATGATGACGATCTCTGACATTCTCGGTAAGATGACAGGCCGTTCATCCCGTGCGGTGAACCGTAATCACGACGCATCACAAGTAAACAAGTCAACTGATGCGAGCAGTGCTTCTACTCAATGTCGGCGAATCATCATTCACTACCGACATGACAATTCCCCTGCAAGTACTGATGATGCAATCGGATTTAATCAGCAAGCTCTTGCTATTGCACTGACACTTGCTGCACAAGGACAGCATGTGAGATTCGAATATGTCAAATAATAAAAATATCCAACTAAGGAACATGCCAAACTAAGAAGAACGCCAGACTAAGTAGCATGTCACACGCATGGTTCTGATAGTGTCGTTATGCTCATCGTGATCAACCGTTCCAGAGCCATCAGAATTTATGAAGTTGATGGCAGTAATTGCCATCTCATTGCTATCGGAAAAGAAATCCCATCATTCCAGCTAACGAAAAATCACTGGAATAACGGGAAAACCGTCGGGCCAACCGGATTTGAACCGGTGACATCTCGCACCCTAAGCGAGTGCGCTACCAAGCTGCGCTATGGCCCGAAACGTATCTCAGTATATCGTGAAACTGCCTCAAACAGGTAATCTTCTGGAAAAGAAAACAGAAATAAGAGGGGGAGCGGGAAGGTGAAATCCCGTTGCCCCCTCCTTTTTCTCGCGCAAAGCATCCCACTCTTATTCTTGTGATACTGATTAGTGAGGTACTCGCGCGCTTTCTTCATCGCCTAGCAAATGTTCGGATTACTCGATCCTTGCTACTCATCTTTTACTACTCATTTCCTGCTGCTCGTCATGTTCATAGATCTGTATCCGAAACGCAGCTATTGCAAGAGCTCCTCCTCCAATCAGACACATAATTGCAAACAAAGGAGTTAGAGGCATTGCGCCGCCCGTCATTGGCAACATCTGGTTACGCAACTGCGGGGTTGATGTCCACACAGTATTGGAATCACGTGTGAGTCCGTTTGTGGATTCGCTGAAGTGATTTGCTACGTGTTCGGACGGTTTTGTACGTGTGCAGTGAATGTAGGCAGTCCATCTAATTGGTTGCTCATTTTGCTGAGAAAATGCAGACAGCGCTTGTGCAGTTGCACTAATTGTCAGCACTCCGGAATGGTCTTGATGCACGGTAAAAAGAGATGAATTCCCCAGAAGCGACGAATTCACTCCATCCTGCGATTCGCGGCCTTCTTGCTCAACACTATGAGCGATCGTCTGTCCTTGATGAATAGTTTTTCCGTTGATTTCCATCGTGCTGAGAGCTTTAATTTCCCAGACTCCAGTGAATTGATCCTCACGAGGAATCTCGTCGGTGATTGTCCAATCTGATACTTGTGAATAAGCGCGATTCGACGGGAGAGTGCTTGAGTCAAGTCGATAGACAAAAGTCGTGCCTTGCTCTATCCGTGAACTGTTCACATCCTTTCCGTCAATTGCAGTGAGAACAGATTTATGTGGTCGAGAAGAATAAACTTTATTCGACACGCGATTTGTTTCATATTGCTGGTCATCAACGATCTGCTCGGCACTATTCGTCAGATTGGAAGTCTGAGATGTGCTGCAGTTCAATGTCACTGGAATAGTAATTGCATACCGGTGTCCTAAAACAGATTGGTCGACTTGAGAAGAAAGTCGTACAGCTGATTCACGCTGATACACTGATAAGTCCGCATACTTTCCCATATCTGCTGTCGAGGCAAAAACACGAACGACTCCGTCTGCTGTTGAAATGGTGAAGCGAGAGGTTACATCATTTCCATTCTCATCATGAATGCGCAGTGATCCCTTCGCAATTTTCAGCCGTTGATCGATCCGATCAACAATCCCAATTCGGCGAAGAGGATAGGCAGATACAGAGTTTGAGCCGGAAGCAGAGAATGGAGAAGCATCAAGATAAAGAACATAATCGAAACTTTCCCCGTTTCTGATGGTTTTCCCATCAATGGATTGATTCGGGTGACCTGTTCTCGTCACCTGTTTTGTTGGAGCTGGTGGTTCATAACGATTCGACACCTCATTTGAGGGTATCTGCGAATGGTTGACAATGTAATCGAACGCATTACGAATAGTGGTGAGAGCAGCAATACCTTGTGATACGTGAGCATCGAAAGAGACTGTCAGCAATTGATCAGTGTGATCAGAGGATTGGATCGCAGACGGCTTGATTGAAACACTGAGCTGATGCGTTTGCGGAGTGTGAGACACCGTGTAATCCGACCGTTGTAGGAGGTGGCCACCGCTCATGACTCGAATGCTTGATGCCTCCACGGTAACGTGCGGATCGTAGGCGTCGACAAATTTAATCTGCGAAGTGGCATACCCCTCAGCGCGGTGGGAGATTATATCGTCAGCCGTCAATGTGTAGTGAACTTTCTGACCTGGTAAAACGCTTTTCCCATTAATATCGCGAACGCTCCCACCCTGTGATCCATCAGATTGGACAGATTTGTGGACGAGTGGTGCAATGACACAAATATCCGGGCGATTTGTATCACTACTCTTTCCATTCATTGTCTGTGAGGCCTTATTGATGAAGGAATGCTGACCTCCAGAAGATTCAGATCCCGGCCATGAACAAATTTGGGGCTTCGTCTGATGAGGGTAATCACGACGCACTTGGGATATACCACGTCCTTGTGCAAGGCGAATGTGCCCAGGTATCAGTAGAGTGATCTGCCGGTCACGCGAGAGTTGTGTATAGTGGCTTGCAGCCTCAGATCTCAATGACGCGGTGATTCGGTGACGAACTCCGTCGAGAGTAATACGGAATTGATCCGTTACATCAGTCCCACGTGACTGCACAGAATCAACCGTGGGAGTAAGAACCGTGTGTTCTGATTGTTGGGAACTGCTTGCAGTATGAGGGATGTCGACGGCATACACTTTCACAGACGATATTTCATCTGGCTGCCACACATAAGATGCTTCATCCCAGCTGTCAGTCAGCTCAAACTTCGGAGCTTTTTTCACATGTGCAGGGATAACCCCATTGACGACAGCGGCGAGAGGGTCCAAATCGCGGAAACTGCCGTGATCTGCATCAACGTGATTTGTCCACGTTGGATCGGTATGAGTTTTCCACGAGCCTGTTCCATCTGACTTCGAATTCATTGCCCATGTTTTGTTCGGTTTGATTGGAACAGGTTGTGCGACAGGCTGAGGCGAGAGAACCCATGATTCCGACGGTTCATGATCTGGAGTATCGACTGCTTCTGTGAGATGAGATTGCTTTTCAATATGGGTATCAAACCAATACCGGCCAGCTTTCCATTCTTTCCATCCGAAATCTTGCGGCGTAAAGTGCGGAGAATCCTTTACTGAGCCTGCCTGGAGAGAAACATTCTTACTCACTTGTGCAGTAGGGGAGCCATCCCAGTGGAGTGTCGCTGTTGCTCGAAGATTCTCTTGTTCGTGATAGCCGCTAGCAAATGTTGACGAAATCGTATCTGTGACCGGCTCTTGTGATCCAGCAGTCAGAGATTTCGGTCCGTGAGCTTGCGTGGAAACAGAAAGTCGATATCCATGTCGAACGCTGCGAGGAGTCGGCAAGTTATAGCGAATTGAGAGATTTGAACCTCCGTTACCGCGCTCCAAGTAGAACAAAGACAAAGTATGCATTCCTGCTGTGAGGCCACCGCGCACGGATACGCCTTTGGTGATGCCAGCAGCCTTTTGACGCTGAGCAAATGTGGTCGAGACACGATTGAGGACTGTTTGACGGTTATTGTCCGAAGATTCGATAGTTCCGTCTGTGATATTGATGCTGCCTTGGTGGTACATCAACTGGCCACTCATATTTAAGACAATCACACCATCGATGGCGACCCACACGTCGTCGTCACCGGAAAAGTCAAATCGAATCGGCTTACCGTCGTTGGAGAGGCCATCTTTATTGACACGGAACGGTTGGTCGAGTCGCATACCAAAATAGTGGTCAATATCCGCTTCACGTGTGCCAAGAGCGTCGAATGGTGCGAAATATTTGCCATTTGCTGCCTGATGCGGGTTACCTGGATTAGTGGTGAGTTTGAACCCGTCCCCGTTGTCATACTGTGCCCACTGTTCGTTGGAATCATACGACCAGTACCCATCCGAACCTTGAGTGAGCAAATTCGCCTTGAGATTGGTCTTCTGCCACGTACGCCCCGGTGTCCACGACCAAGAAGGATCGAACAGATACACCAGTGATTCAGAGTATTGAGGATGATCCGGATCAATCACAACTGGCACACCAGCGCCAGAGAGCTTCGGCTGAACGTTGTTGTAACCGATTGTTTCGAATTCTTTGTCATTTGGATGCCCTAAGTGCTTGGAACCAGATGGGTCAGGGTTAGTAGCGTTGTTACGACTCCAGAGATAGTGATAGAGAGGATTGCTCACCTTACTGTCATCAGCGATATTGCGCGTCGAATGGCTGTCTTGCTCGCCCATATGAAAGAACTTGAGCAAATGTCCGCCGCTCATGGTGGACGGATCAGCCTGGCATTTTTGCTCTTTGCAACCGCCTCCATTAATTCCTGCCTCAAACCATTCCGGTTTGTGGTTGAAGTATGCATTATCGTTACGGTCTGGATTGTCGTATCCGATATTTGCCTGCCCTAACTGCGTGTAATTTGACGGCTTCCATGAGCCGTCATCACGAGCACGCTGAGTGCCCGTCACGGTGTAATCAAACAGCGAGACACGTGCTCCATCTGGTCCGGCATCAGGCGGACGCGCAGAAGTTGAAAAAGTCGATGGGGAAGCAGCCTTCAGATTATGTACCGGTGCTCGTTGTGGAGTCATCGAGCCAAAAGCACATGCTGTTCCCGCTCCAAGAAGGAGTGCTGAAGCCGCAAGGAGACCGCACACCCCTCGAATTTTTGATATCCATTGTGATCTTCTCATTTCTCTCCTCCTACGAATGATCAGATTCATGTGGCGAGCCACTCAATGACGAAATGGCTGTACCCGTATCGTCACATGAATTGCCACGAGATTGGTCTTGATCAAAAAATGTGAACGGATTGAAGGAGGGGAAAGCGAGAATCCCGTGATATAGGGCTTTGAGGATGATGAATGTCGGTGGATAACTAGTACTACAGAGATGTACCTGTTCCCGACGGCAGGAGGAAATGATGAGCCATCAGAAATCCGTCACTTCGATTTACACACATGATGTCAAATTTGTGATGGCAGCTTCCTTCTTCTTCATGTTCAGCACGATGTTCGTCAATCCTCTGATCAACGGATATGCGAAAAATCTCGGTGCAACGGCCACATTTGCCGGCATAATCGTGGGAACGATGAGCTTGGTAGCCATGTTTTTACGTCCGGGCGCAGGACATTTGACCGACCGATTTTCCTATTACGCACTCTCTTTGATTGGCGGAACTCTCATCGCTGTCGGCATTCTTGGCTACGTTTTTACCCCAAACGCTCAGCTTCTCCTACTCTTCCGCCTCATCAATGGCCTTGGTTACGTTCTCGATACAGTATGTATGACGACGTGGCTTGCTGCTCTCGTTCCTCGCGAGCACGTCGGCGAAGCGATGGCATTTTATGGGCTAATGAATGCTCTGGCGATGGCGATTGCACCGGCGATTTCCATCAATGTCTATCACCGTCTGGGATATCGGCACGCGATCATTATCCCTGCTATTTCCGCAGTTGCCACGATCGTCTGCATCCAATTCGTCCACCAGCGTAGCGCAACAACACAGTCACGTTCGCCGTCACACACCACTACCTCACAACAAAAGAACCGTCAGCATCATTTTCGTCTCATTCAGCCGCAAGCTTTCCCTGTCCTTCTTCTCACCGCGCTCTTTGCATTTCCTTACTTCATCACTCAAGCCGATATCGTCACCTACACAGAACAACGCAATTTCAGCGTTGCCATTGGCGCATACTTCTTTATTTATGCGATTCTCTTGCTCATCATGCGAATCTCGCTGAGACGCTACTTTGACACTCTTCCCTTCGGCACGTGGTTTTGGGTCAGTCTGATCAGTTCGGCGCTGAATCTGATATTCCTTACCTTTATGACCAACAACTGGATGATGGCGTTGGCTGCAGCAACGATGGCGAGTGGATATGGGCTTATTTACTCGGTTCTGCAGGCGACAGCAATGCTCCTAGCTCCGATCAATGAGCAGGGATTGGCTAGCGCTACATTCTATTTGGGCTTGGATATTGCGATGTCGTTCGGACCAATGCTCGGTGGCGTGATCGATGAACTTCTTCCAATTCGCGACTTCTACCTCGTTCAACTGATCATCATCCCTCTGGCACTCATCGTGTACTTCGTTTGGAGGAAAAGGCTCAATGGCGCAATCACACAACATTGATCAAAACGTCGTTCGAGCGGTAGGAATTGTCGCTGATCGCCTGCCGCAGACTTTCGCTCGCATGGAACGTCGCGTTGCCTCCGTTGTGCTGTCTCTGTGGTTTGACTGTTGGCAAAAAGGATGGGATTTGAGAAATGTGGATGTCCTGGCAACGGTAAGAGATGTCTGCGAATCAGATTTACTGGAATTCTGGCATACCGTTTGCCGACGTCTTCCTGCTCAGGATCTTGCACTGATGCCTGATCCCTCTGATGCAATTGCTGGTATGACAGCTCTTATGATTGCGCACGTGTTTCAATCACTTAAGGGAGAGCCAAGCCCATGGCAAGGAATTCTGCCAACTCCAGGGCCAGGAGATCAGATCTAGCACACTAAAAGCGTCAACGAGTGTCGGGAACTCTTCTTTGCTCTGGGAAGAAGAATGAACATTATTTTCGGTTTTCTGTGGACATCGTTGTACTATGTGGAATGACTGGTTCTCCAGTAAGTTGTTTTCATAAAAGAAAAAGGGGCCGATTGGTTTCGACGGTGGTCTGTCCGCCGCAGAGAAGCGTGCCGTGAACGCGCAAGTCCTCACGTAAACGTTCTCGCGCAAAAAATAAGTGCTAAATCTAATCGCACTGAGTTCGCTCTCGCTGCCTGAGTTTTTTCTCAGGATTTAACCAGTGAGATGCGTCTCCGTCCGCGTTGTGAAGTCTTCGCATAACGATTGGGCGTCATTTTGAAGACTTGCTGAAAGCATTTCGCCAGAGGGTGCTTTCGGGACTTTTACTGTGGCTGTGCCTGCTGAAATCCGTTGATAGAAGTTCAGGGGCAGAGAAATAGCTGAAAAGCCTAAGGGTTAACTACGCACGTAGAAGGCTGAGGGTTCGGCCATCGGACGCGGGTCCAATCCCCGCCGGCTCCACTGATAAGGGTTTCGGGCATTTGCTCGGAACCCTTTTTTCATGCCGAAAATACCCGATGTCGTTTCGAAACGTTAGTGTTGCAAATTGAGTAAGTGCATATCTTCACTCGTACCTCTCATAGACATATAGCCAAGCAGCACCATTTTGTTCAGTGGTGCTGTCCTTACAAGAGTAGACATCAGCGATTCTTTTCACGAATATTGACATTATCCGTGAAATTGTTATTTTGGGTATGGGGGTTGTATTGCCTTCGGTTATGGTGAATCGCCGGGAGAGAGTGAGGATAGCATTGGCATTTATCCGACAGTCTTTTCTGGCAATTCTCTTCACACAATTGAGAAGGAGTTACCGATATGAATATCGGATTGAAACGCATGTGCGGAGTTCTTGCGAGCGTCGCCACGCTTTTTGCAGCTTGGGGAGGGGCGTCGATTGCCTCTGCAGCTGACACTCATGTCAGCGCAGATGATCTAGCGAAAGATCAATCTATCGAAGTTGATGCGCCGACTGGCACTGACTTGACAGGCTCAACGTTTAAGGCTGTTCCACTGGCATACTATTCTTCAGCCACCACGAATGGCACGGTTATCACCTCCTATGATCTTCAAGACGCTGGCCTGGCCGCACAGGTAAAGGCAAGCCTTCCGACAGGCAATAATGCGTCGGACGCGAACCCGATGACATGGGTTGTTCAGAACCTGCTTGATTCGCAGTCCAGCCCGTGGGCAGGTAAGCTTCGTGACTTCTTGGATAAGCTGAAAAACACGACAGAATTCCAGTCGAAGGTTGCGTCCGGCACCGAATTAGCTGTTGGCACGACGGACAAGAATATTGCAAAAGCGTTGGTTAAGCCGGGCATTTACGCGATCGCCGACACGACCGGTGCACCAAAGCAGGCAGCAATTATCGCACTGACCGGCACTGGCATCAACGGGATCACGAAACTTGGTGCGGGCGAGAACCCGTTCCAACTGGGTGTGGTCGACTACAAGGTGAACACCACTACGGCATCCAAGAAGATCACCAAGATCTCTGATACGAACCACGGCAGTGTCGCATCCGGCAACAAGACCGCCACCGCTACGATCGGACAAACCATCTCCTACGAGGTCGATTCGACTGTCCCGAATTGGACGGGCTACGACCACTTCTACTACGGTGTGAACGATACGCCGTCTAAGGGCTTGACGGTCGATGCTTCCAGCGTGAAAGCCACGGTTTGGTGGTACCGCTGTTCCTGCCGCTGACATTCACGCCAGCGTGGACGCCGCATCTGGTGTTTTGACTGTTAAGTTTGGTACCGCTGACGGGGATATTATCCCGGCCAAAGATCTGTTCAAGGTTGGTGCCGCTGTTGTCATCACTTATCAGGCGAAACTCAACGCCAATGCGGTTGCAGGAGAAGCGAACAAGAATAGTGCAACCGTCGAGTATTCGCACAATCCAAACGACTGGACGAATCATAAGACCACTCCGCCATCTACAACGACCACCACGTATACCGGTAAGGTCAGCTTCCACAAGACCGACGTGCAAGGTAACGCCTTGTCGGGTGCTCAATTCCAGCTGTTGGATGCGAAGAACAATAATTCCGTTATTCGCATGGTGAAGATCAGTGACGGCAAGTATCGTCCAGCTACAGACAGTGACACGCAGACCGTGGACACGCTCGAAACGGACAATCAGGGTAATCTAACCCTCGACGGCATCAACGGCCAATATGTGCTGAAGGAAACCCAGGCTCCAGCCGGATTCGACAGCCCTGTCCTGGCGTCCGTCGGCTTCACTGTCAACGTTGACCAGACAACCGGCGCTGCCACAGTGTCAGGCATTACAGAGGCCAACAAACTGGCTGAGGCAGTCACAAATGATGGCGACGCCGTTCATGTGATCAATGCTCGCAATCTCACTGAGATGCCAAAGACTGGTGCCGCATGGCTGATCATTTGGATCGCCGCTGCTGTCATCGTTCTCGCAGCAGGCATCATGCTGGTGGTCGCTGACCGCAAGCGCCGCGTTAACGCCTGATTAGTCGAAACATATCGTCTGATCATCCGTAATAGAGGAGTATTTCTATGAAACGTTGGATCCGTGGTTTTGTCGCAGTAGCGGCAGTGGCCGCGATGCTCATCCCATCTGCTGCAATGGCAGAGCCAAAGGGACCTGAGATGGTGCATGCGGGGACAGCACCCGCAGCTTCAATCACTGGCAGGACGATCACTGCACAGCAACTGCGCCGGGATTCAACGCTTCATGGAGTCTATTTGGGTTCACCATCAAGTCGGGGGACAGATTCTCGACCTGATGATGCTCGCTTCACGAATATTCCGGTTATCCGGAAGCTATTCACCAGCATTTTTGATACGCGTCCGTCGTCAGATATTCAACCGGAACACAATCAACCTGACGTCGATGGAGCAGAGATCAATAATCTTACCGTTAAATGGCTCAACGGAGATCCAAGTAATCCATCACATCTGATCGCGAATCCGAGCGACGATACATCTCTGTCCTTCCCAGCTCGCGTTGATTTCCAGATCTCCGGAAATCATGACCACCAGCCAGGGGAAGTGGAGTTTACTCTGCCTCTCACACTCTTTAAAGACGCTCAAGGTAATGATCTGGGATCCATCAATCTTTCAGTTCCAGAGGATCCTGCTAGTGGATCAGTCTTCACTTACCAACGTCTCGGCGACCGCATCGTCGTGCGCAACGCCATGCCGATTCCTGCTTCCTATGAAGGATATTTCGAATTCTCATACACGGATATCACACCTCATCTAGTTCCTTCGGGCGTAGAATCGTCACCCATTCGCGTCATTTTGCATGATGTCGGGAATAATGCCACTGCTGTTCAGACTACTGGCCCTCTCACTGCGACTGTGAACACAAGTGAAACACTTCTAGATGTACACAAAGAGGGTCACTTTTATGAGAATCTTCCGTATTTAGCAAATCTGCAACCACAGAATTTTGATTCTTCCCAGTATTGGTATGTGGATTGGTACACATCGGCTTCAGTCACAGGTAATCGCGCATTTAAACTTTCCGTCACAGATACGCCGGTGCTCAGTGGTGATGATGGGACAGGGAAGCACATTTCCTACGCTAAAGGGCTCATCATTGGCACTGATATTCCTAATGCCACGATCAAAACTGATGGGCAGGGCAACCAAACGCTGACTGCTGACAACGTATTCTCAGGATATGTTCAGCCGGGAGATAATTTCTTCTACCACATCCTCATGGCTTATCCTCTTTCCGATCTGCCGCGAGTTGACTCATCTAACTCCGGGAATGCCCCAGTGGTGATCAGCACAGCGCAGAACAAATTTACTTATGCCCTCACACCAGAGAGAGATGACAAGACTCAACTTGCAGTGTTCGGACTCACCGCACCAGCACGTGCAGCAGAACCTGCCTGGCCATCTGACGGCGATCCAGGGTGGAACACATCTGGCACTGTTAAATACATGATTAAAAACAATGTGTTGTTCTTTGAACCTGTATCAGGAAATACAGGTACTTTCGAAACATCACTGAATAGCAGTGCCCCATGGATGAATCAGCCAGAATTGAAAAATATTACAGCTATTCAGGCAAAAGGAACACTTAACTTTTCAAATCCATACACAAGCTTGTATTCAAGTTTCGCAAATTGTTCGAAGCTATCCGATATCAGCGGTCTGTCACATTTTGACACGAAGAACGTCACAGGAATGGACAGCATGTTTTCCGGCGATCCGGCACTTACTGATCTTACAGCACTGAAAAACTGGGATGTATCTAACGTCTCGAGTATGAACTACATGTTCTCCGGAGACTCGGGATTAACAAACTTAGCTGGCCTTGAAGACTGGGACGTATCCAACGTCCAGTATATGAGCAACATGTTTTACGGAAACTCGAGTCTAACGAGCCTCAAGCCACTGAAAAACTGGAACGTATCCAAGGTCACGGATATGAGCAAAATGTTTTTCACTGACACAGGATTGACAAACTTGGCTGGCCTTGAAAACTGGAATGTATCCAACGTCCAGGATATGAGCAACATGTTTTACGGAAACTCGAGTCTAACGAGCCTCAAGCCACTGAAAAACTGGAACGTATCCAAGGTCACGGATATGACCAATATGTTTTACAACAACACTGGATTGACAAACTTGTCTGGCCTTGAAAACTGGGATGTATCTCACGTTACCAATATGTATTTTATGTTCGGAGTTTATCCCGGCCCGTCGGCACTCACTGATCTCACAGCACTGAAAAATTGGGATGTATCCAGCGTCACCACTATATCCGTAATGTTTAGTGGCGTGCCGTGGCAACGCGTTGGTATCCCATCTGCCAAAAATGGTGGTGCAAAGTTCCTTAATGTTGAGGCAGGATTAGATGGAGACGTAATCTCCGAAGACGGCAATGTCGGTCCATTCACTCAGGCGCAACTTCAAGAGATGATGACGAAGAACCCCAACGAGTATCGGTCTGGTCGCATTTGGGTACGCTACACTCCATCGTGGTTTGTCGTATTTAATGGCAATGCAGGATCTGGTGCTCCTGTCATCGGTGTGATGCCCAATCAGATGATCAAAATGAGGGACAGTCTGACGGTGCCGAAACCATCATTCTTCCGTTTGGGCTACAAGTTTATTGGTTGGAGTACACAGCCAGATGATCGTACGAACCTGATTCAGCCAGGGACGAGTTGGGCTCCCGCGTCACCTACGGAGAAAGAGAAGTACTCTTTATACGCGCAATGGGAAAGTGACATACCCGGAGGCGGACTGCCACAGACTATTACTGGAGGCATGCTCCCAGGTTGGGTGCAAGACTCCGCGTGGGGCACAGAAGGAACGATCATTTCTGGGCAAACGCAAGAAGCTGGTTTCCGCAATCGCTATGCACCAGGATCAACATCCGTCTCAATCAGACTCTCAAAGACAGTGGATGGTGACGTGCCGGATGCCGCGCAACGCTACAAGTTCAATTTGTATGATTCTCACGGCACCATTCTCCAGACAGTCCAGAACACAGCAGGTTCGTTGCAATTTAGTCCGCTCTCATTTACGCAGGCTGGCAAATTTACGTATTTTGTCCGTGAGGATTCATCGAGCGTGCCGACAACAATGAATTCTGATCAGCACGCCGTCCAGGTGACGGTCACTGTGAAGGATGACCCCACTAGACCAGGACAGCTGACCACCACAGTTCAGTACGTGGGGGATCTGACGTTCCGTAACGTGTCAAAGCCGGGGAGCCTCACCATCACAAAAAATGTTGCAGGCACCCCGACAGCGCAGCGTTCGTTCACCATGCACGTCATACTGAAAGATCGCGATCACAATCCAGTGTCTGGCACATTTGATGGTTATACGTTTACGGATGGCCAAGCTGATATCACCATTGGCGGAGGCAAGAGTGTCACTATCGCTGATATTCCTGCGTATACGTCATATACCGTCACCGAGCCGAACGTTCCAGCTGGATGGAAACTTACAGGATCAGACAATACGACAGGTACCATCGATCCCGAAGACAAAGATTCGGCAACGCTGACAAATACGTACAAGACAAAACCGGGAACAGCGATGATCCACATGATCAAGAAGGTTCTCCTTGGTCCGAATAATGCTCCTGGTGAGGTGGAAGCTAATAAGTATCACTTTACGATGTGTGAAAAGCAGTCTGATGGATCGTGTGCGGGCGTGTCAGAAGCAACCGCAATGAGCGACGGCAGTATCACCTTCCCTCAGCTGTCGTACAATCAACCGGGCACCCATACATATGAGATCAGAGAAACAGATGACCACGATCAGGCAATAAGGTACGACACAAATTCCCATTCAGTGACTGTGGAAGTAACAGACAATGGAAGTGGTCGTCTCGTTACATCAGTAACGGGTGATAACAAGACGTTTACAAACCATATACCTCAGCTAGGCTCCATGCCTCAAACTGGGCAGATGGGCGTGTGGCCTTTCCTTATTGCCGCCGTGATAGTCCTCGTCGGAGGCGTCGTGCTCATCGTGATTGCACTGCGTCACAACAACTGAGTGGTATCGCTACATCTGGTAATAGCAATAGGTTTCTTCTCACAAGATACCTGATACGTGTCCTTCAACAGAATGGTGACTGATGATTCAGAAACAACGCAAACGCAATCCGCAGCGTAAGCGGACATCGTGGATGCTCGTCGCGGCAATCATCTGCTTTCTTCTTTTTGCTCTTCTGTCAACGTTGCCATTCATGATGATGCTCGGCAGTTCAAGTGCCACACAGGCTGCTGATGATGCGCATGATCGCGCTGCCCGAGAGCTCACCGAGCGCAAACGCCAAGAACAATGGCGTGCTGCCGACGCTTATAATCGTCGACTCGCTGCCTCCGGCCAACCTGTGCTCGGAAAAATCGTCGATCCCTTTACTGCCAGCAATTCTGAAGAAACTTCGATGACCAA
Organism: uncultured Aeriscardovia sp.; assembly: GCA_903789525.1. GTDB lineage: Bacteria > Actinomycetota > Actinomycetes > Actinomycetales > Bifidobacteriaceae > Aeriscardovia. Next base: position 417,311 of record CAIFER010000001.1, on the reverse strand, counting down.
GGACTACATGCATCAGCTCACTTTGCCAGCCGATGGCGTGATGTCTATTATTCGTTACCCACGTCTGGGCATTTCTCTACCAGTGCGACACGGTACTGACCTTGCCACACTTGCTCGGGGAGCTGGCCATATGTATGGCACAAGTTTGCCAGTAGGTGGTATTAACACGCGCACTGTCATCTCTGCACACACAGGTCTTGCTGACAAAGTGATGTTTGACAAGCTTGATGGCCTTGGAGGACGCGCGAAGAAGGGAGATATCTTCTATCTCACAACCCTTGGCAAGGATCTCGCCTACAAAGTGATCGATATCCGGGTGGTCGATCCCGGTGACTTTTCACAACTGCGCATTGTTAAAGGCAGAGATCTAGCAACGCTTCTCACCTGTACACCATATGGCGTAAACACACAGCGTCTGCTCGTGACCGGCACACGCGTCAAGATTCCATTCCCAGCCCCACCGGTCTCTCGTGCTGGCAGAGACCTGTCATGGCTGTGGTGGGTGTTAGGAATCTCACTCGTCTGGCTCGTGATGATAGCCGTTGCAGTTGCATTGTGGCGTCGAGCGCGTCCTGTCCATCACCGTGGGAAGCATGCCGCATAAGTGCCACACGAATAATGCATCTGCAAAAGCCGGGTAATCATCTAATCAATAGTCACAGGAGAATTAGCATTTACGCGCTGCTCCGTCATCGCCACAGCACGAATCGCAGGGTCATCGTACGTGGAGTAGTAGTACGTGTGCGTTGCAGATGACCAGCCGGCCGTGTACAAGGTGTACTCATAATTGCCGTCTGCCATCTGAGTCATACCCTTGACCATAGAAACTGATCCAAGTGTACGGAAAAGGCGCGTAATATTGTCCTTTTCGCCTTTTTGCGATGGATACGATGCGTTGAGATACGCAACACGGACGAAGCGTGAAATCGATGACGTATCGCCCGGCAGTCCGACGACAGACGGTCCAACTCCGAGTGGAGTGAGCTTTTCAGTGCCCATCATTCGATCACCTGGCCATGCACTTCGCACAGCAATGTAGTTGCGCATATTCTGACGATGAAAATCAAAGCCAGGCTGGTTGGTCAAGATGCCGAATCCGTCATGGAAAACATGGAGCCCGTTCTCATCTTGCTCGAGCACAATCGCACGCGTCTGATCAGCCACGATCCAGTGTAGGGGAGTGGGAGCAAACTGAGGATCAGACTGATCGTCTGTAATCACCAGGTCTTGAGCAGCTTTTTCGACCTCATCTACGCTCGTGAAATTCGTCGTCAACCACAAAGGCAGTTCAAAACTTGCGACATTTGTTTTCCCATTTTGGGGCTTTTGATAGTGAGCAAAACCTGCTGCAAAGGAAAGTCCCTCGACCATCAATCCCCCTTCATTGGCACATTCAAAGTACATCGGCAAACCATTGACCTGGACAGCCATCCCAATAATCGCCGAATGAGTGCACTGATCTCCGACATGCCGCGAACTCCATGACCAATTTCGTGGGGTAACAATCACTTTCTGGCCGTACCCGCATCCCCAGTCAAGATTGCGACCCATATAGAAATGACCGTCTTGATCGACAAACCACACTGCTGTGCACATACTTAATCCTTTGGTTAACTCATTGACGGTCCAATCCTACATGGCGATGCCAATCCGACTGGGTGAGAAGACCTGCTGTCGATGAACTGAACGGATCGTCATACAAACTTAAATTTCGGATTCTGTTTCAGTACCGATCTCAGCCTTCTCTCTATAATTCGAGAAAAGCCTAGATTATTAATACTTAATCGGTTAAGATGGAGGTCGTTCGTTATCGATCACTGTCAAAGATGACAAACATACCGAAAGGGTGAAAAATGGTTCATACACCATCTACTTTCGTTGCACTGAAACATGGGTGGCGCCTCACTGCGCTCAATCCGCAAGCTATTCCCGATGAAAATGTCAGAAGCGCGTGTGAAAAGGGTATTCCAGCTGACATGCCCAATGAGGCCATGCGCATTTTGCTGGAGGCCGGTCTCATTCCTGACCCGTTTGATGGAATCAATGAGCAAAAGCTTCAGTGGGTGGGGGATGTCGATTGGCGTTTTACCTGCACTTTTGAGTGGCATAACGATGGAAATACCCGCCATGATCTCGTCGCGTATGGCATTGATACTATCGCCAGCATTTCACTGAATGGTCGCTTTGTTGATAAAGTCGACGACTATTACCGCACGTATCGGTGGGATGTGCGTTCACAACTGCAAGAGGGGGAGAACACCCTCGTCGTTGACGTTCTTTCTCCAGTCCGCGAGTCGAGCCGTCTTGAGCAAGTTCGTGGTCTCTACCCTCACACCGAACATCACGCTTTTAATCAGATCCGTAAGCCAAGCTCACAATTCGGTTGGGATTGGGGCATTGACATTGCAAATGCTGGTATTTGGCAGCCAATTGGCATCGATTCGTGGTCTGGTGCTCGTATCGTTTCAGTTCGTCCTCTCGTCGATGTTGATCGTCATGGCACGGGCATTCTGAACGCGGACGTCGAAGTTGAGCGAGAGGGCATGGGCGTCGGCCGCAATATTTCGATGAACAATCCGCAGGAAAGCCGTGTTCCTGTGACCGTTCACGTCGCAATCAGCTCTCCAGCCAAGGATGGCCAAGAAGGTCAGACGTACGACGCTGAGCAAGTCGTGGAGCCGACGCGCAATCATGCGAAGATTCAGATTGAGGTTCCGAACGCACAGCTATGGTGGCCGCGCGGATACGGCGATCATCCTCTTTACGTCGTTACGGTGACAGCGCAGCCATTAGATTCCGCGCAACATGCAACAGCTGCACAGTGGAACGGTCATGTTGGCTTCCGCACAGTGAGCTTCACGACGGATGCTGATAATAACGGTCGTCCATTCCAAATCTTTATCAATCACGTCCCTATTCACGCAATGGGATACAACTGGATTCCTGACGACGCACTCATCACCCGTGTGGGCACACAACGCCACGAACGAGCTTTCCGCGATTTAACGGAGTCGAATTCCAATATCGTCCGTGTGTGGGGCGGCGGTCTGTACGAAGATGACGAGTTCTACGATCTCGCTGATAGCAACGGCATCATGGTGTGGCAGGATTGCGCCCTTGCATGCGCTTCCTATCCAGAGGATCCACATACCGTCGAAGATATTACGTACGAAATCCGCGAACAAATTATTCGCTTGTGCTCACATCCGAGCTTGGTCGTATGGAACGGCTCGAATGAGGATTACATCGCATACGCGCAATGGGGCGGATATAAGCAGAATCTGTGTGACAAGGATGAACCGGTCAATGCATACGGATTCCATGAGAAGGGATGGGGAGATCTGTACTATTCCCACATCATTCCTGATCTGCTGAACCGTTTGGATCCGACGCGCATTTACATCCCGAGCTCTCCGATGGCGTTCACTAAGCAGACCTCCGCTGGAGACGTGGGCGATGGCACAAGCCACATTTGGGATATCTGGAATGATGTTGACTATCGTCATTACGCTGCCTATGCACCGCGCTTTGCTGATGAGTTCGGCTATCAAGCTCCGCCTGCATGGTCAACGTTGACCCGTGTCGTCCACGATCAGCCAATCAGCTTGACAGGTCCTCAGATGAGCGCTCATCAAAAGGCAGTGAATGGGCAGATCAAGCTGGCTCGTGGCATGCGTGGGCATCTGACTCCTGGCGCGACGAACGACATCAGCCGCAACGCAGATGGATCTCGCAACTGGCTCCTGCCAACTGATTCATGGAAAGATCCAGAAGATTGGCATTGGGCATGCCAGCTACAACAAGCACAGGCCATTCGCTTTGGTGTGAGCCACTTCCGTTCCATTGAGCCAATTAATGCCGGATCGATCATCTGGCAGCTGAACGACGATTGGCCGGTCATCTCCTGGGCAGCTGTGGACTACGACGGTCATCGCAAGCCGCTGTGGTACGCCTCTCGCCAGTTCTTTGCTAATCGTTTCGCCACAATTCAACGAGAAATCAGCGAGGAAAATCGTCACGATCACAGCTGGGAAGGCATGACGCCGCTCACCCCTGATATCCTCGTCCTCACTGCAGTGAACGATACGCGTGAGCCGTGGAGTGGAACGTGGACGATTCGTCGCGTCCGGTTTGATGGCACAGAACTTGCTTCGCAGACAGAGACGATGAGCCTGAAAGCAGGCCAGTCCGGTCATATCCGTCTGAACGATGATGTTGCTCATGCTACAGATCCGACTCAAGAAGTGATTGTCGCAACTGCGAGCGCCGATCCGTCGGCCAATGGACCTGCATTCGAACGCACGATCTTTGACTGCGCTGAGGTCATTGATCAAAAACTTGCACAGCCATCAGATGCGTTCAGTGCCACATGCGAACCAGCAGAAGGTGGATATCTTCTCACTGTGACGGCGAAGTCGTACGTCCGTGATCTGTTCTGCATGGCAGATAAAGTCGATGCTCATGCACAGGTCGATCAAGGCATGATTTCGCTTCTTTCAGGCGAGAAGGCAGAGCTGCACATTTCGAGCTCGCATGCTGGCCAAGCCGATCAGTATGTTGCGCCACGTGTTTTGCGCAGCGCTAACGATCTGTGCCGCAACTAAAATCTGAATCGCATAATCTCATCAGTGAAAGGTCTGACGATGCAGCTGCATACGACGGTGACGATTAGTGATGTTGCTCGTGCTGCTGGCGTTTCGAACAGCGCGGTTTCGTACGCACTCAACGGGAAGAAAGGTGTTTCATCTGCTACCCGCGAGCGCGTACTGTCGGTTGCTCAGCGTCTCGGGTGGAAACCCAATCATGCGGCAAAGTCACTATCCAATTCGCGTGCCAGCTGCGTCGGCCTCATTATCTCTGGTAATCAAAATTCGATGGCTATCGAGCCGTATTACATGCATCTCATCAGCGGATTGAGCCAGGAACTTGAGACGGAGAATTATTCTCTGATGGTTCGTCTCGCCCCTCATATCACAGATGAATTGCATGTGATTGCCGACTGGATAGCCTCTGGAACAGTTGATGGAATCGTCGTCATCAATATTCAGATTGCCGACCCTCGCATTGACTATTTCCGCCATCATTCAACTATTCCCGTTGTTGTGCTTGCTGATCCGAGCATGACAGGTGGGTTACTAACGTTGCGAAGTGATGAGGCACAAGCCGTCCAGCTGATCACAAACGCTCTTGCACAGCATGGGCATACCTCAATTGGCAGGGTTGCTGGCCCTGAAAATCTCGGTCACTCATTCATTCGTGATCAAGCATTCTCTACCGAGACTGAAAAACGCGGCATCCAATATGCGTGCATGCATTCCAATTACACCCCTGAGCAAGGTTCTGAGATGACGCGACGACTTTTGAGTTTGCACCGGGACATCACGGCAATTGTGTATGACAACGATGTGATGGCATTGGCAGGCCTCTCGACGGCGTCAGAAATGGGAGTGCACGTTCCGCAGCAGCTTTCGATTATTTGCTGGGATGATTCGTTCCTGTGCACAGCAACACGGCCTACGCTCACTGCTGTTCGCCGTGACGTCATTACCTCTGGAAAGATCGCCGCTCACATGCTTCTCCAGAGGATCAAAGGGGAGCAAGTCCACAATCGCATGGAAGACCCGTATCATCTCATTGTTCGGCAGTCTCTCGCGGATGCACCGAATGCGGTACAGCATTCCGCATGAGTCATCACTTACATCACAACAAGGGTGAAGGGAAACAGTATGACCGCACAGTCAATACAGTCCTGGCAAATTCGAAGAGATGGAACTCACCTCATTCTCCTCAATCATCCGGGTGCAATGCCGGAAGTAGCGTATTGGGGCAGTGATCTCGGTGAGTTGACCTTGCAACAAGTCAACGAGCTTGCCACAGCCACACAGCGTCAGACAAATGGACAGACAACTGATGCCGCGTGGCGCATGTCCGTTCTGCCTCAAGGATGGGAAGGTTGGTTCGGACGCCCTGGTCTGCAGATCAGTCGTTCTGGCCAGCAGATTTACCCACACTTTGAAAAGCCAACTGTCAGCGTCAGCGATGACCATCACACGCTCGTGATCGCGGCTTCTGATGATGGCAAACACGGGACAGGCGTTGCTGTTCAGCTGTCGATCACTCTTGCACGCGGCGGAGCAGTAATCGAACACATTGTTGTGCGCAATGATAGAGATGATATTCTCACTGTTCTGGCAGCCGAGCCAACAATGCCGGTTCCACGCACAGCGACAATGCTGACAACGTTTGGCGGTCGCTGGCCACTGGAAAAGCAGCCAAATACGATTGCTCTTCCTGCCGGTTCCACTATTCGGGAAGCATATCGCGGGAAGCCTGGTCACGATAGTGCCTGGATACAAATTCTTTCTGACAGCGCGCCGCGACATACATCCGGTCGAGTGTGGGCCTCGCACGTGGCATGGAGCGGTGACAGCATTAATCGCCTCGATAATCTGTCTGCCAATCTCACGGCTTTCGGTGGAGGCGAACAGCTCACGCCCGGTGAGATCCAGCTCAGCAAAGGCGAGCACTATCAAACTCCAGACGTTGCATTTGCTTGGTCCAATACTGGGCTGGACGGTATCGGTGATCAACTCGTCACGTGGGTTCGCTCGATGCCGGGGCGGAAGCACACACCACGTCCGTTTACTCTGAATACGTGGGAAGCAGTGTATTTTGACCAGCATGAGAGCACGCTCCTCAAACTCGCTGACAAGGCAGCACAAGTTGGCGTTGAACGATTCGTTCTCGATGATGGCTGGTTTAAGAACCGCCGTGATGATACGAGAGCTCTCGGCGATTGGGTTGTCGATCAAAGTGTCTGGCCTCACGGTCTCGATGTTCTCGCTTCTCACGTCCACCAGTTGGGTATGGAGTTCGGCCTGTGGTTCGAACCTGAAATGATCAGCGCAGATTCTGATCTCGCTCGCGCGCATCACGATTGGATCTTAGGAGACGATCGTGCATGGTCCGTTCCTGCAGGAATTTCCTATCGCCATCAGTTTGTGCTTGATCTCGCGAACGATGGTGCGTGGAAGCATGTTCATGACCAGATGGCACAGTTGATCCGTCATTTGCACATTGATTACATCAAGTGGGATCACAATCGCAATCTCGTCGAGCCTGTTCACCAATCGAAGGCAGGTTCACATGCTCAGGTGCTGGCAGTCTATCGGCTCATTGATGCGTTGAAGTCAGAATTCCCGTGGCTGGACATCGAAAGCTGCAGTTCAGGCGGCGCGAGAACCGATGCTGGAATGCTTCGTCACTGTGATCGCGTGTGGGGATCCGACACAAACGATCCACGTGATCGCGCTGATATTCAAAGTTGGACTGAATTGCTTGTTCCGCCAGAAATGCTCGGTGCGCATATTGGACCGTCTCCAGCGGATACGACTGGCCGTCAGACAGATTTGTCTCTGCGCTGTGCCATTGCGCTAGAGGGTTGCCCAGGTCTCGAGTGGAATCTTTTGCGTGTTCCGGACGACCAGCTGCAGCAAGTCAGTCATGTCACTGCCCTGTATCGTCGTCTCCGTCCGCTATTGCATTCTGGACATATTTTCCATGAGGACACTGTTGACCCAGCGTGGCGCATTCGTGGCGTGGTGGATGACAATCGCACCCATGCTGTTGTGACGATCGCCACTGTCGACGATGTTCGCCAGGATCTCTCGGATAGCCTGTGCATTCCGCAGCTTGATGACAATACTGTTTACCGTATTCGTCAACTGCGTGAGATTGGGGATGCCAAGTGTGGTGGAGCAATCCCGCAGTGGCTGACTAATGCGCACAGTAACAACGGATTTGTTATTTCCGGTCGTCTTCTCTCACACATCGGTTTGCAACTACCGACATTGTGGCCGCTGCAAGCTCTCATGTTAGAAATTACTGCTGAGAAAGAAGACTAGAAGACTCATAACTTTCGTTATCTCTTTCTTTTCAGTTCTCATCTGGGCGGGTTGCGCGATATAGCTCCCGCCCAGAATTTCATGTACTCGTCTATTTAGTCAGCATTCCTCGCTTCCTACTGATCGCATTCACTATTTATTTGCGTACAAATCGTAATAAAAACGAACATTGCAATGTTCATTTCCACTATGTGCCAATAAATTCGATACGATAGGAAAGCAACGAATCTTCGTGGGGGAGGTCTCCATGAGCCAAAAAGGGCTCGCAGCAGCACAGAAGCTGATGCAGCAAGATGGGATGAGCAAAATAGCTATTACGTCTTTCACGCATTCCTATCGCACGTGGGAAAAAGACTCAGCCGGTTTTATTCCAGAGGATTCTGTCACACCAGCTGATCATTTCCCTCACATTGCTGACGCCATGCAGACGATCGATCACGAAGCTGCACACGCTGCCCTTGCTCAGACAGCTTTTCTCAAGCTCAACGGTGGTCTCGGGACGTCAATGGGCCTTTCACGCGCTAAGTCTCTCCTCCCAGTACGTCTGCACAAAGGCCGTAAGATGCGTTTCCTCGACATCATTCTCGGCCAAGTCACCACAACGCGCCGCACACAAGGTGTCCGTCTGCCTCTCATTTTCATGAATTCGTACCGCACGTCCGCTGATACTCTTCAATTCATTCATCGTGACAGGAATTTCCACCAAGAAGAGATTCCGTTGCAAGTTCTCCAGCATCGCGAGCCAAAGATCCTCGCAGATACGGGCATGCCTGTCACATGGCCTCAGAATCCCAATCTGCAGTGGTGCCCTCCAGGGCATGGCGACGTGTATGCGACTCTGTACGATTCGGGAATTCTTGACAAACTGCTGAGCGAGGGGATGAAATATCTGTTCATCTCCAACTCGGATAACCTCGGCGCGCGCCCATCTTCAACGGTGGCAGGCTATTTCGCGTCGACAAACTCGCCGTTTATGGTCGAAGTTGCCCGGAAGACGCCGGCTGATCGTAAAGGCGGTCAATTTGTAATCAATAAAAAGACAAATCGACTCATGCTGCGTGAAATGAGTCAAATTCGACCACAAGATGTCGCCGCTGCCACGGATATTCGCAAGCACCCTTATTTCAATACGAATAATATCTGGGTCAGAATCTCCGATCTGAAGAAAAAGCTGGAGGAGTTCGGCGGCATCATGCCACTCCCTGTGATTATGAATCACAAGACGGTCGATCCGACTGACCCATCGTCTCCTCAAGTGGTTCAGCTGGAGACTGCCATGGGTGCGGCTATCAGCGTCTTTGATAATGCCACCTGCCTGGAAGTTGACCGTCCTCGTTTCCTGCCGGTGAAGACAACGAACGACTTGTATATCATGCGCTCAGATCGATTCCACCTGACGGATGCATACGAAATGGAAGACGCCAATTACGTGTTCCCTGAAGTCAATCTCGATCCACGCTATTACAAGAACATTAATGATTTCAACGAACGCTTCCCGTATGATGTACCATCGATCGCTGCTGCTAGCTCAGTAACCGTTCGCGGGGATTGGACGTTCGGCCGAGATGTCACGTTCTTTGGTGCGGCATGCCTCAAGGACGAAGGAGTGCCATCATTTGTTCCGTCCGGTTCATATGTTGGCCCTCACGGCATCGAATCTGGTGCGTGGCGGTGACGTGTGCGAAGAGAGAATTCACTGTTTTAGCTGAGAAGTGAACAAAAACTAAAAAATACCCTAGAATAGGTGAAGTCTAATAGATAATCCTGTCAATAAAACTAGAGAGACGTGAGGACACATGGCAGAAGGATCCAATGGTCGCCGGCGCTTCTCGGACAAGTGGGGGAAGCACGAGCTGGATGTTCTAGCTGTCCTCTCCTCAGCGTTCCCGCAGTGGCTGACATCACGGCAAATTGCACAGCGGGTCAAAGCTTATTCCGACTCGTATGGCGAACTGATCGATCAAGCAGCGAAAGCTGCCTTTGCAAAGCAATTCCAGCGTGATCGAGCCAAACTTGCTGCCATGGGTATCGAGATCGAATCCCGTCAGCCAGAATATTCTTCCAAGTCGGATGGGCAAGATTTCGCTTCTTATCGTCTGCGCTTAGGGGATCAGGCTCCTGTACGTCTGCACTTTGATTCAGACGATCTGCCGATCCTGGCTGCTGCAACGTACTTGGCTAATTCGCTGGGAAAGGGTCTGAGTCAGTCACAAGAGAAAGAGCAGGAAAAGAGCAAGAAATTCGTCCGCGCCTCTGAACGCAGTATTTCTGAGCGTGCCCGCCTTTCAAATCCTGGTCTCGGCCTGGATTCTATTGCTCCCGAGATCGGTGCGCAGTCAATCCCAAAGGCACTGACAGATGCAGTTGAGTCTCACCAGCTCACTGCTTCCGTTGAATCAAGTGGCGAAAAGATCAACGTCGCATATGAGGATGCAGCTGATCTCACCTTCTACATTTTGACGCATCCGGGTTCACGCATTCGTGGACCTCAAGCGGCATTGACCGCATTTGTTGAGCGACTCCAGCGTGCTGAAGCGTTTAAAGTGACGGATGACAGCTCACGGTCAAAGCCAGTTCCCATTTCAGAGAGAGTGCTCAAGCCAACTATTCCTGTGAGCTATCCGTCGAAGACCACGCGTCGGCGTAGTTCTTCGAGCGGCCAGTCCAGCTCTGATGTCGATCGCCGTTTGCGTCTGATGCTCTTCCTGTCCGCGCACAAGAAGGCTCAATATTCGCTAGAAGAGCTTGCTGATCGCTTTATTGGTCCGTTTAAGACGAAAGAACAGCGCGCCAAGGGTCTCAAGACGATCCGGAAAGATATTGGTACGCTCAGCACCGTTTCAGACGATGGCGAATTGGCAGGTTCTCAGTTCTTCGATATTGATTGGGACTTGCTCGAGGACGACGGTATTGTCAAACCGACCAATTCACTCGGACTTGAACGTCTTGCAGGTCTTTCACCGCAGTACTTGCGTTTGCTGACGGCATCCGTCAGTTACTTGGCACATTCTCCACTGTTGCCAGAAGAAAGTCACGAGGATGCTGAACGCTTGTACGCTAAACTGCGCGCAAACACGCGGACCGCAGACATGCCATGGCTGAGCTTGACCGGCTATGAACTTGAGCCGGCATGCATTCCGGCTGTCAAAGAGGCTATTCGCGGTCGTTATCTCATCGATATCGATTACACGGATGCAACCGGAAAGACGACTCGTCGCCGCGTCGCACCAGCGAAGGTCTTCGTTGATGAAGGTGTCTATTACATCGCCACGTGGAGTGTTGTCTCCGCTAGTACGCATCGCCTTCTTGTCTCAAAGATTCGGACGTACACGAAGAAAGGTGCGACGACGGATCACTCACACGAGTGGTCAACGCTGCGAGCTTCTCGCATCAGTTCGCTCAAGCTCACAGATATTCAGATCCCGTGCGCAATTCCTCCGGTGCCTATCGAAAAGTTGCGCCAGTGGAGTTTTGACAAGGGGACGAAAGCCACATTCATCACCACTCAACATGATCCTGGATTTATCGCCAATTTGCCGAGTTCATCGGTAGAACCATGGGATGACGGTGACAAGATCCACCTCATCATCTCCTCGGATTCGTGGTTCGTCGCATACTGCATTTCGCATGCAACGCACATTAAGGCTGTTGGTCCAGAGAGCTTGCAGCGTATGATTCATGCCCGTGCACACCGTGAGCTACAGCGTTTAGAAGATTCTGGCGAGATAGACTCAGCATCGTCCAACGAAAAACATGAGGAGTAGTTCATGCCCGGGTGGATCTGGATTATTCTCGTTCTTTTCCTCGTGACGATGGTTGCAGTGGGGCTATGGTATGCTTTTCGCCATTTTCGGCAAGCTCTGGCATCACTGACTCCACTGCAGCATGCCATCCAAAAGGATATGAACGAGATATCTGCGGCACGTGATCGTGCACACCGCGGATCCAGCAAACCACTCGTGCTCACTCGTTCTGTGGGGCAGACCGCTGCAGATTACGAGGAAGTACATTATCGTCTCGTCGTCCATCGGCAAAAAGCACACAATCGGCGAGATCAGCGATGGGCGCGGTGGGCACGCTTTAATACCGATACTGAACTTACTGAACCGAACATCGCAGACCAGGAAGGTTACACGAATGGTTCGAAGAAGTCATCACTCTCATAAGTCTTCTTCACAAAAGCAACGGTCGGCCTCATCATCCGCCGATCTGGATGAACAGTATACGGATGATCGAAGCGAGTTGACGCCAGCACAGCGATACGCTCATTTCCGTGCTGAGCAGCAGCGTCGCAAATCCATTGCAGGACAATTTGCCAGGACGCTGCCGTTTGAATTAGATCCTTTCCAGATCCACGCACTGGATGCGCTTGAAAAGGGAGACAATGTCCTCGTCGCGGCTCCAACTGGGGCAGGCAAGACAGTTATCGCTGATTTTGCGGTGTTCCTCGCGCAGCACCGACATATGAAAGCGTTTTACACAACGCCCATTAAGGCGCTGAGCAATCAGAAGTATCATGAGCTCTCGCGCCTGTACGGAAGCGACAACGTCGGCCTCTTAACCGGCGATATTTCGATCAACTCAGAAGCCCCGATCGTAGTTATGACGACCGAAGTGCTGCGCAACATGCTCTATGAGCAGTCCAGCACACTCAAAGACCTCACATACGTTGTGCTCGATGAGATCCACTATTTGGGTGATAAGTTCCGCGGCCAAGTATGGGAAGAAGTCATCATCCATCTGCCGCAGTCTGTCAAAATTGTTGGACTGTCAGCCACCGTGTCCAACATCGAAGACTTTGGCGCATGGATCCGTTCGGTTCGTGGGAAAACCGCACTCATCGTTTCGGAAACTCGTCCTGTCCCACTCCAGCAATCGGTCATTCTGCAGCCATCGGCACAGCAAGAGCCGGAACTGTATGACTTGTATCGTTCGCAGGAGCAGGAGAGCCACTCACGCACGTCGGATCAGCGCTCGTCAGATAAAGATCATCACAGTAATCGTCCGCTTTCAGCTGCAGAAAAGGTCAATCCTGAACTTGCTGCCCGTCTTCAAGAACTCGATGCCCTTGCTGAACGTGCATATCGGTCACAGGAGAATAGGCGACATCGCCGCAGAAGGCAACATCATTCCGGGCATATGATCCGGCACTATTACCCGTCTCGGTGGGCGATCATCGACGAGCTCGATTATTTGGATCTCTTGCCGGGAATTTACTTTATCTTTTCACGCGATGGTTGCGAGCGCGCAGTTGAGCAGTGCATTAATGCAGGTTTGACACTCACGACAGAAAAGGAAGCACGTCGAATCCGTGAGATTGCTGATTCGATGATCGGAGACACGATCAGCGTCGAAGATCTCAAAGCTCTCGGGTATCCATCCTTCCGCTTCGCGCTTGAACACGGTTTTGCCTGCCATCATGCGGGAATGATCGCTCTCTTCCGCGAGATTGTGGAGAAAGTCTTCGAACTCGGTCTCGTTAAAGTCGTTTTCGCTACAGAAACGCTTGCTCTGGGCATTAATATGCCAGCTCGCTCAGTGATTATCGAGAAGCTTGACAAATTCAACGGGGAGAGTCGCGTACCGCTAACGCCAGGGGAGTACACGCAATTAACAGGGCGCGCAGGCCGACGTGGTATCGATACGCTCGGACATGCAATCGTCGTTGACCACCAAAACTTTGAGCCGGCAACTCTCGCAGCACTGTCGTCACGGCGTGTTTACCCGCTTCATTCTCAGTTTGCCGCTACGTTCAACATGGCCGTCAATCTGCTGCACGATGAGGATCCGCAAACCGCGCGTCGAACTCTCGATCAGTCATTCGCGCAATGGGAAGCGAACGAATCTGCTGAGGAAATGCGCAGCGAGCTCAAGAATGCAGCCGATGCAGTGGATGGCTTCGAGGAAGCGCTGACGTGCTCGCACGGGAATATTAAGGAATTCCTCCTACTCCGTGAGAAGCTCACGAATTTGGAACGCGGAGAACGACGCCGTCTGAAGCACACGCAGTTCCGCACTCCATTAGATCGTAAGAAAGCTTTTCAGCGGCTGGATGACGAGATCGCGGATACACGCCGCCAGGAACGAGAGCATCCGTGCAACTCATGCCCAGATCTGAACCGGCATCTCAAGCAAGGCAATCGGTGGTTGCGTGCCCGGAAGCGTTACGCAGTTCTCAAAGATCGCTACGACTCTCGAACAGGAATCGTCTCACGTCGATTTGATCTCATTTGCTCTGTCTTGCAGAAACTTGGCTATCTGGACGGGGATTCGCACAGTTACCAACTCACGTGGAGTGGAAACCTGCTGCGCAAACTCTTCACCGAACAGGACTTGGTGCTGGCAGAGTGCCTTGTCGAGCACATTTTCGATCATCTCAACCCTCAGCAACTGGCCGCGGTTGTGTCTGGAACCGTGTATGAAGCACGCCGTCGTGATGAATCGACGCACGAACCCGATCATTTCCCGGGTGGTCGTCAAGGTGATATCGCGACTGCAGCCGCCAATATGGAGGACATCTGGGAAGGTCTGGATTATACGGTCGAGGAAGCCGGGCTTGATCCGTTGCCACAGTTAGACTTTGGCATCGTGAGTCAGATATTTGACTGGTCATCTGATAAGCCGATCGGTCAAATTCTAGATGGCACCGAAATCCAACCGGGTGACTTCGTCCGCACGTGCAAGCGTTTATGCGATGTCCTCGGGCAGATCAGTATGGCATCTCACTACCTGGACACGAATGGAGACGAGCTTGACGCATGCGCTCAGAAGGCAGTTTCCATTATTAATCGTGGAATCGTTGCTTATTCAGATGCGGCAACGCAACCTGACTCACCTCATCGGCAAACAGATCATCGTCATGCTGATCGAGCTAATCATGATAATGACGACGATTGGCGAGTTTTTGACGAACGGGAATAATATCAGCTCCATCTTGTTGATGTAATGGCTAAAGGAGGTCACTATGGCAGAACGCTCTCTGCGTGGTACGAGCATTGGTTCAAAGTCGTTGGAATCAGACGTTGGAGTTGATTTCGCCAGTCGTCATGATGTCGCTTATGTGTGCCCGGATGGCCATCGCACGATCGTTCCGTTCTCTACAGATGCTGAGATTCCTGAGAAGTGGGAATGCCGTTGTGGAAAGATCGCTGTTCGCGAGAATGCTGATGACAGCGATTCTGACGATGGTTCTGATTCCAAGAAACCACAGCGCACACATTGGGATATGCTTCTCGAGCGTCGTACTATCCCAGAACTTCAGGCACTGCTGGAGAAGCGTCTGAAGATGCATCGAGAGGGATGGTTCCCGGATTACGAGTGAATTCTCGCGATTTCGTGCGTCCAAAAGCGTGAGTATCCTCATACGGGTTAAGAGATTTTGAGTGAACAGCTTCGGCTGTGAAACAAATGAGGAGGATTCACTGTGCGTACAGGTCGGCGAATCGTTTTGTTGGACCTTGATGGAACACTCACAAAATCTGATAACGGCATTATTTCGTCTGTCAAATATGCTTATCAGAAGGCAGGAATAGCAGTTCCATCTGCGCATGAGCTCCAGAGTTTTATTGGCCCGGCCATTCAGGATTCAATGCTCAAGCACGGTGTTTCTCAAGCTCAGTTACCGCAAATGGTTCAATATTACCGTCATGCGTACACGACGCCACTTTTCGACGACCCGCAGAATCCCGGTCAGCATATCCCGGGCATGTATCTCAATCGTGTCTACGACGGTATGTTTGATGCTCTCACTGCGATGAAAGCCGCAGGCGACGATCTGTTTGTCTGCACTGCAAAGCCAGAATTCCAATCGATTCCGATCTGCCGTCGCTTTGGCATCCTTTCATACGTCAACGGCGTTTATGGTGCCAGCTCTGACATGTCACGGATTAAAAAAGACCAAATCGTCCAATACGCTCTTGAAAAGCTTCATTTTAACCGTTCTTCTGACTGCGCCGTCATGGTGGGAGACCGCTGGACTGACATCGAAGGTGCCCGTAAAGGCGGTCATCTAGACACAATTGGTGCTAAGTGGGGTTATGCATACCCGGGGGAGTTTGAAAAGTATCACTGCTACACAACGGCAGCTTCTCCAGCAGATTTACCACGCGTCGTTGCGAAGTACTTTGCTGATCACGTTACTCCGGAGCATACAGGGGCTTAAGCGCTCAGTTTCTTGATAATTACTTCTTGATAATTACTTCACCGCAGACAGGGGAGAGGTGTAGGTGAAGTGCGTACAGGGGAGAGGACTTTTATCGCTTCTCCCCTTTTTTTAATTTCCTTTATCAATGTCATTAAATAGCATGTTCGTTAATGTTTAGTATTAGGTGACATGATGAATTCTCTTCACATTTTGTAACAACCTGTTTGTTCAAATTATGGAGATTTCATCACAAAATATTTCATGCTCTTCGGTCAGATCTCACAAAAGGTGGCTTAATTGTCTGATCAATCAAAAGGTGATATTTCTCTGGCCTTCTGTATGCATTGCCTTGAACTTCACTGCGACGATACCTTCTGAGCTGAAATAAATCAATTGTTGCTGTATAAATTCCTTCTTGTTCATCGCTTTCAAGAATTTTCATATCTCGTGAGTACGAATGATCATCCGGATCTTGCGGATATGCAACGCCATCAAAAATTGTTGAGTGGCCATTACAATTGATATTTCCGGCTGGATAATTGCATGTTGCAATCGCACACATATTTTCATAAGCTCGTGCGCGTAATTGTGACAAACGATTTATTTCCATTGGACAAGCATTGGGGACAAGGATCACTTCCGAACCTTGAAGCATTAAAATGCGCGCGCTTTCTGGAAATTCTCGATCGTAACAAATCATGCTTCCGACTTTTACTGTTCCAGCCGCACAATCTAACTCACAAACGTGAAAAGTATCACCAGGATCAAGCTTGGCTTCGTCACCAAAATCGCATGTATGAATCTTTGAATAATGTAAAACAATGCGGCCATGGCGATCTATAAGAACCATGCTATTTTGGGGTTGGGGATTATGTTTCTCAAGAAAAGTAATCGCAATGGCGAGATCTAATGCGTGAGCTAATTTTTGGAAATGCCCAATGTAAGAAGAATGCAAACTGAGTGCTTGCTTTCTTAATTCTTCTTCTGTCCCTTTAATGCTATAGCCGTTGCTCCACATTTCTGGGAAAAGTGCAATGTCAGCGCAGTGGTTTTTCGCTAATTCACAATAATGATCGCTCTTTGCTAACAAGCGTTGCTTGTCTGTTTCGGGTAAAAGTTGAAGTAATGAAATGGTCAGTTGCATAGTGAAACCCCAGATTGAATGATTTAGTTAGTGGGCATTATAACCTCAATCCTTGTTATTATTATGAATCCGTTCAGATGTAATTTCATCAGAACGTTTCAGACAAAAATAAAAGGTCTGCAAATAATATAAATTCGTGAAAACACTTTAATCCATGTAGTTTCTGTACAGCGTCTTCTGAGGAAAATAATCACGCTTCATCGGATAAATCGTGAGAAGAAATAAAACCCATGAACCACCACAGAACTCGAAAGTGGCTGAGAAATATGGAAAAACAAAAATAAATATAATTAGCCGATAATGTACGTTATGTCAGATTACTAATATTTATTTGAAGAGTGAAATTTATGTGTCCTACTCTCTCACGATTATTCTTACATCAGCACAGATGAATTCAACGGCATTGACACAGACGCATCATCACTCTGAACACTGTTATTCTCAGAAATATGTGCTGCAGCAGTTGCAGAAATATTTTGTGTGAGACGTCCCGTGCGATCTGAGACGGTTTGTTCGCTCAGATCAATGAAGTTTTCTTTTTCAAGACGAGCAGAAACATCAGAATAAATCATGCTGACAGACAGTCCGAAAACTGCGTTGCCGCCTTTGAGCAAAGCCAAGATTGATCGATCATCGGTGCACTGGCGTACAGATTTGCCATCACTCATAATCGTCAGAGAACGCATCTGGCTGACTGGCTCGTGGCTCAGTTGTGCAATGGCAAGGGATGCGTTTTGCAATACGACACCAGCGTCCAAGAGCCGTTTCATGACAGATAACAGCACAATATCGCGGAAAGAATACAGCCGTCGAGTGCCTGATCCGTGTGATTCATGGAGCGACGGGCACACTATGTGCTTGCGGTCCCAATAATCGAGCTGGCGATAAGTGATACCCGCTACACGTGATGCAACAGTGCCTCGGTATGCGTACTGGGAGTGTGCTTCCTGGCCGTGTGAACCAGAAAAAAGGGTTCCTTGCACAGCTTTCATGAAGCACTTCCCTTTCCTACGCTTATCGATACTACGAGAATTGCACCACTCTCATAGCCTGACGAAACAACATATCAACTTTACGACATAAAGACGGAAGTCTGACAGGGCGTTTCTACGAAGATGTGTGATAAATCACTCACGCATTCCTAGCAATCTGCATAGGAAGACACTCGTTTAACCAGCTCTATCGACAGGATAGCTACTGATGATGGTTACTGTGAAACGACCGCAGCTTTCGTGAAATACATGAGACGATAACGACCAATAATAATGGTGTCCCCGTTATGGAGAACGGCGGAATCGACACGTTTCATGTTCACATATGTGCCATTGAGAGAGCCGGCGTCCTCAACCTGGTAGCCGCCCTTCACACGACGGAACAGAGCATGCTGGCGAGAAACAGTGAAATCGTCCAGAAGGATATCTGCCTTTGGATCACGCCCCACTGTGATCACATCTTCATCCAGGAGATACCGAGACTCCGGACCACGAGTGGAAACAAGAAGCGCTGAACCAGGTGCCAACTTGCTAATCGTCTGCACATCAGAAGGGCTCAGAGGACGGTCACTCGTTGAGGTGAGCGGAATCTGAATGGCTGGAAGACCAATACTTGTGGTCTCTCCTGCGTTTTCAATCGGGTCTGTCATACTTCTATTCTATAGGCTGTGCATACGTGAATTTCTTTGGCTGCCGAATTTTCGTGATCTTCAGCGCATCTTTTTTCTCAATTGACACAGAAGCACCATATTGGACGCGCAATCGAGATCCGACTCCCCCGGCAATATTAATGGAATTAGTCAACGCTTCCTGATCGCCGATAGCTTGGAATACGTACGGAGAATGGAGCTCAGAGCCATCGCAATCCACGCCATCATGCGTATTCTCAAAATACGTCGATGTGACAACACGAACGTTATTTACTTGAATTACTTCAGCGCCAGCGTTCCGCAGCTCTTCGATGAGGTTAAAGAGCGTTCCCGCATCAATATGAGACGAACCTTGCCGAATGGTTATGCGCACACCTGGTCCAGTTGCGGGAAGCGTTCCTGCCAAAATATCTTGAGTCGTCTTATTTTCGTTCTCAATCTTCTGCAGCTGTGCTCTCTGATCTGCAGCAGATTGGATCGATTCAAGCTGATTACTGAGTTGCGTCTTTTGATTCTCGAGCAAACTCATTTGCTGATTTGTCTCATCGAGGAGTCGGACAAGTTCGTTTTCACTCAATGACGCATACGATGACTGAATGTTTTTGTGCTGAATAATCGCGGCCATGCCGACAACAGCGCATAAAAGGCACACGACGAGCCGCATGGCGATGTGAGAAAAAGTAATGTGCCGAGATGAAGACTTCACTTTCGGGAACGAACCGGTTGGAGTGGAATCGGCTGGCGAAGCACTTTTCGTTCGAGAAGTATAAGAATGATGTTCGCGAGCCATCTATCAGCTCCTAAAGAGGAATCGACGGATAGCCGTTGCATTTGAGAAGATGCGGATTCCCAGAACGACGAGGACAGCTGTCGACAACTGCGAACCGACACCGAGCTGGTTGCCAACAAGAACGAGGACAGCGGCGATGATGATATTAGAAAAGAGCGAAACAATAAATGCGCGGTCGCTAAATGATCGTTCGAAATAGCTCCGTGCGGCACCCATCAGCGCGTCAATTGCAGCAACAACCATGATCGGAAGATATGGTTGCAGTGCAACTGGGACCGTCGGCTGTATAAAGAGTCCAGCCACAATCCCAATAATGAGACCGATTACAGCTGCCATGAATGCCTCACTTTTTATCCGTACCTGATTCAGACGAACGATACTGATCCGGTAATTTCGCGAATGTAGTTTTCTGGGAGCTAGATACCGCATTCATTGTAATCGAATTGTCTATCACTACGGACACTTTCAAACCGCGAGCCTGAAGCGATTGGCAATACTGCTTTCCTCGCGTAGATGTCAATGCGTTTGTCAGTTGTGCTGAATCACCAATGACGGTGATAGTGTACGGCGCATTTAAACTTTCCAAACCAATCAGAATGGATGATCCCGCCGTCCGAATCGACGTCATCATGCCAATGCGCCGGTTATTGATCGAAATCGCTTCGGCGTCGTTTGCCCACAAGATATTGGTTAGTTGCTGTAAATCTGTGTCCGTAAACGTGTTGGGGGCTGAAATACCTGTACGAGCAGCGGACCCGGCCGTATTTCCTGTGGCAGTCTCGATCGTTATTCGGATTCCTTTTCCTCGCACGGCAGATGTTCCATTCATGAGTTCTTCCGAATCACTCGTCTTCGCATCTTGCGCGGGTAAGCGACTCGATTGCGACCGAACTTTCTGCTCGAGTTGCGCTACATCGTTTTTCAGTTTTTCCTCACGCTCAGCGGTTCGAGAGACTTGACTGGCGAGTTCCATGCGGACACGTCGACGTGAGTTCTTGTGAAGTTGCTCAACGACCATCACACCGCTCATCCCAATTGCCGCACAAATGAGCACAATGATGATGCGAAGGAAAATCGTGGCAACCTTACCGTGTTTCCGTGCTGACGCCGTCAAAACGACATCCTGATAAATCGGATCAACGGGACGATCATTCAAATCGTTGAGAATACGGACGAGACTGTCGTCATCCCCTCGACGCGACCGATGATGTGCAGCTTGGAGAAGAGTTTGTGTCGATAAAACGCGTTGATGTGCCAAGCTCTGTGCTTGGCGAGAAAAGACCACACGCTGACGCGGAGAATCCATATGCGCTGGAGGAAACTGTGATGGCACACTCATTCAGCAGACTTCGTCTCCAATTTGGCGGAAATTTCGCGATCATGGCGAATAACTTTGATTGCTTGAATCGTATAGATGATCCCGGCAAGCCAGTACAGACCAATGCCCCACCAGACGAACGCTAATCCGATACAACGGAAAATATAGAAGACATAACTTGTCGTGGAATTGGCAAAATGTGAGATGATGAGCACAGGAATTGCCATCATTACCAGGAACGTTCCGGTTTTACCGACAAAATGAACCGGCAACGGACCATAGCCATACTGTGCGAGAATAACGATGACACAGAGCAAAAACAGATCACGAAGTGCGAGGAGAATCACAATCCACCACGGAATAACATTCGTGATGCACAGTGCCACCGCTGAACAAATGACAAGAAGACGATCTGCCACCGGATCCAAGATCTGGCCTAAAACAGAAACCTGATTGAATCTACGGGCAATGTAGCCATCCACGCCGTCGGATGCTGCAGACACAGACAGAAGAACAAGTGCCCAAATGAGTCGAGAAGCGTGACCCGGCTGGCTTGAGCAGATCAGCCAAGCAATAAGAGGAATAGTCAGGATGCGAAGAAAACTAATGAGATTTGGGATAGTCCAAATACGGTGCTGAGCTGGCGGACTAAATCTCTTGCCGTCTTCGCGCATCACTCCTCCTTTTCTTGCGTCCAGAGTTCCTCTACTATTTATGCTTCAGCCTTGATATGCCTTCTGTGCCGCAGAACGGATGTCTGCAATAGCCTGTGCACGATCGGAAGCACCATATACGGCAGACCCTGCAACAAGGACATCGGCACCAGCTTTGGCAACGAGTGGAGCCGTCTGAGGGCTTACTCCCCCGTCAACCTCGATGTGTGTCGACAAATGCTGACGATCAATTTCATCGCGCAGACGACGGACTTTCCCGAGTTGATTGTCCAAGAACTTCTGCCCACCAAAACCTGGCTCAACAGTCATCACAAGAATCATGTCAAACTCAGACAAGATATCGAAGATCGGCTCAACCGGCTCTGCAGGACGTACAGCAAAACATGCCTTGCAGCCCATGGAATGAAGTTCACGTGCCAAGCGAACCGGTGCATGTGTTGCTCCCATGTGGAACGTAACAGACGTGGCACCCATTTGCGCGTAATGGGGTGCCCAACGATCCGGATCTTCAATCATGAGATGAACATCTGTCGGCATCTTCGTAACCTGGCAGATACGCTTCACAACTGGTTCACCAATCGTCAGATTCGGGACGAAGTGGTAATCCATCACATCAATGTGGACGAGATCTGCTGTCTTAATCTCGTTGAGATCCTTCTCAAGATTGCAAAAATCTGCTGACAAAATACTAGGAGCAATCTGGATTGTCATGGTGCTCATTCTATTTGAGATTGCAGACGAGAATGACACTATCTGTGGTGATACTCGTCATTTGATCGATCGCATGACGCTGTGGTGCGCTCCATTGCTGCATATCACGTGAAAGCCGGCCGAAGGATACCGGCGACATCAGCGCGACAGCTTGGCGTAGTGCAGATGTCCTGAGTTGAATCGTTTCTTTCACTTCAGTTCGCTTGACAATAACTGCATGCTGACGAACCAATACTTCTGATTGCGCTGAATTCCGCGCCGCAGGAACTCCCAGGACCGACCGTAACTGATGCATGTGCTGAGGTCCTGGAACAACCTTAATGAGCCGGCCAGTTTTACTCACTCGGCGAGCTTCCCAATAATCCGTTGGTGCGAAAACAGTCAACAACGTAGAAATCGACCGATCAGCAAACGGCAAACGATTACTGTCAGCACAAATCCACTCGATCGCATCAGAATGGCGAGACGCCAATTGAATAGCCTCAGAGCTGATATCAACACCGACATCCGCGCCGACGGCAGCCGTGATTGATCCGTCACCACATCCCACATCGACAAGTGGCCGTTCACATGTGCTGGAACTGCACACTTTTTGAAGAGCAGCCGTCAAAGCGCGATACAAACCTGCTTGCTGCGCTTTCTGTCTGGCCTGAAAGAAACTAGCCGTGTAATGAGACGACTCAACACGTTTGCGCCGCAGATCCACTGAGCCGTGACGACTGATATCAAACGTATGGCCATGAGAACAGTACAAACTAGCACCGCGCGCATGGCAGGGATCACCGCACAGTGGGCAGACGAGCTGAACGGCGTCAGGACGTGAGTATTGTGCGATTGCTTGTCTCATTATGAGTGAAGCTGGGATGAATGAGACGACTGATCTGACTCAGAAGAAACTGTCTGCTTAACTGTCTGCTCGACTTTCTTCTGGCCTTCATCGTGATGAGAACGATGTTTGCGAGCACGTCTCTTGTCTTCTGCTTTTTGCTCTTCTGCTTGCTCTCGTTTGAGATCTTCGCGAGTGACGGCTTCGAGCTGCTCAACAAGGACATCGCGAGAGTGCCCGTACCGCAGAAGAATCGTAAAGAGAAGGATGCCGATGAAAACAGTGACGAGCGCGGCCCACACATTGATACGCACGCCGAGAAACTCACTGGAAAGGTTAATACGGAGAGTTTCAATCCATGTGCGACCGAGACCGTACCACATGAGATAAATGGCAAAGATCTGGCCGCCTTTCAGCTTGCGAGCAAATCGTCCGACGACCCAGACAATCAGCGCTGCGCCGATGAGATTCCAGATCATCTCATAGAGGAACGTGGGATGGAACAGCGTATTTTGACCGAGAGGGCACGCGGAACCTGTATAGCACTGCTCGCTCTTCCCAATTGCCGGTGCAGAATTCAGCTTCAGACCCCACGGAAGGGTGGTTGGAGCACCGTAAAGCTCCTGATTGAACCAGTTCCCCAGACGGCCAATAGCTTGTGCAACGAGGAGACCCGGAGCCAACGCATCAGCGAGTAATAAGACTGAATATCCCTTGTGATGAGCCCACGCCCATGCGGCGAGGAATCCACCGATCAGGCCTCCGAAGATGGCCATGCCACCTTCCCACACTTTGAGGATGTTTGCTGGATTCCCTGTCGGTGGGAAATATGCGTACGGGACGGTCACGACGTGAAAGAGACGAGCACCGATGAGACCACAAATAATGGTGATAAGTGAAACGTCAAGAACCTGGTCAAATGTTCCACCATATTTCTTCCAGCGATGTGTGAGGATCCAAATAGCAACAATCATCCCCGCAAGCATTGTGAGCGCATAGAAATGTATGGTGACAGATCCGATGCGAATAAATGAAATTGTGGGCGATGGAATATATGCAAGAACTCGTCCTGCAGTAATCGCTGAAATATCCATAGATGAATGACCTCGTTTTCGGTTGAAGTCTCAACGTTTTTACACGCCGAAAACAGACAGTAAGAAATACGTCACAGGCGCAGCCATGAGAATGCTATCGACGCGATCCATCACTCCTCCGTGACCGCGAAGAATATACCCCATGTCCTTGATTCCTAGATCACGTTTGAGCATGGAAGCAGAGAGATCTCCGACCGTCCCAATAATAGTGATTGCCAGACCAAGGACGAGTGGTTTCCACCATCCTCCAGCTATATAGTTCGCTGAAAAACCAAAGCCATAGAAGAGCGAAGCGCCAATCATAGCGAAAATCGCGCTTCCTGTTAATCCCTCATATGATTTCTTCGGAGAAATGCGCGGCGATAGCTTGTGCTTCCCGAAGGCGGCTCCGAACAAGAGACCACCTGTGTCAGAAAGTGCTGGGACGAAAACGGCCATCATGATTCTCCATTGATAGCCTGTCTCATGCAGCATGATGACAAGGAACGACGCCAGAAGTGGAATATACAACACTACGAAAATGGCAGCGGCAATATTCCTGATACACCCTTGAAAGAGCTCATGATCTGCTGCGGGAGAATCAAATGTGACATCCGTCTTATTCTCGGATTTCTCAGCTCGGTGACGCGCATCGACGACAGCACGCGAAATCACAGATGGAATGTGATTGCCGATCATCCGGTCGATACAACATCCGATTACAACGAGAAAGAGCGCTAACGCTAAGCCATATCCGAGTCCGAGAAAATGGTCAGGCACGTACCACGTGAGTAATAGCAGTGCCGTTGCCCCCACCTCGAGGCTGACCAATGGGAGACGAATATGCCCTACTGCAAAATCAATCGTCAGCTCCCAAATCGCCACGAGCATAAAAGCCACGATGAGATAAGTGAAAACATGCGCATTCCACAGTAAGACACCGGCCACGAGGCAGACGAGAATAGCCCCCGTCAGAATGGCGAGAGGCATATTGCGGCCCGTCTTTTTATTAATCTTGGCTAGTTCCTCTTCGCGGCGTTCGGAAGCTAATTCTCGATCCGACACTTGATTCTCCATTACTCGAAGGAATGATCTCAGACAGTCATAATTTCAGACTGCTTGCTCTCCAGCAGTGCATCAATGCGATCAGAATGCTTTTTCGTGATGTCATCCAACTGCTTGAAGAGATGATCTCGATCATCCTCTGTAATAGAATCGGCCTTCAGTTGCTTCTCAACATCCTCACGAGCCTTACGGCGAATGTTGCGCAGTGCAACCTTACCCTTTTCAGCTTCATCCTTTGCCATCTTGGCATACTGTTCGCGACGATCTTGCGTCAATTCCGGCAACGTGATGCGAATGACATTGCCGGACCTGTTCGGGTTCACACCCAGATCAGAATCGCGAATTGCCTTCTCCACCGCATTAATTTGAGACCGATCGAATGGAGTGATCGCCAACGTGCGAGGTTCTGGCACCGATACAGATGCCAATTGCTTAATAGGGGTTGGAGAACCGTAATAGTTCACCATAATGCCGTTCAGAAGGGCTGGATTTGCACGCCCTGTCCGAATGCCGGTGAAATTCTGTTCTGTTGCAACGATGGACTTATCCATCTGTGCTGCAGCTTGATCAACGAGTGTAGACATAATGCCCTCCCACAATGAACGTTACTTCTATGATACGGTTCGAGTCCCAATAAATCTGCATGTCTGCACAATTAATCGGCGAATGATGACTGATCGCACGTCGTCACCAACGTACCAATATGTTCTCCAGTGAGAACGCGTGTGACATTACCTCGTTTCTCGAGCCCGAAAACACGAATATTGAGATGATTATCACGTGCCATGCTCAGCGCAGACGAATCCATCACAGCAAGGTTATCGACAAGCGCTTGCTTGAACGAGAGGACTTTGAATTTGCGCGCAGATGGATCACGATGTGGATCACTTGTGTAAACACCATCCACACCATTTTTGCCCATCATTACTTCTTGGCAATGAATTTCAAGTGCTCGCTGGATGGAAACCGTATCTGTGGAGAAGAACGGCATACCCGAACCGGCTCCAAAGATGACAACACGACCGCGATTGAGATGATGAATGGCGCGTAAAGGTATATAAGGCTCGGCAACTTGTCGCATTTCGATCGCAGTCTGAACGCGCGTCTCCTGGCCTTCTTGCTCGAGGAAATCCTGCAATGCCAGGCAGTTCATGACTGTCCCCAGCATGCCCATGTAATCACCGCGACTACGATCGAGCCCGGCCTCTTGTAGTTCAGCTCCGCGGAAGAAGTTACCGCCGCCGACAACGATTGCGACCTGCGTTCCCTTTTGGACAGCCTTCGTGACTTCACTAGCGATGCGACGAATAACGGCCGTGTCAATTCCTACTTTTCCGCCACCAAATGCTTCGCCTGAAAGCTTCAAGAGAACTCTGCGCGGTTGTGAACCAGTTTGGGTCATAATGCACCTTCCACTGAATAGCAGATTGGATATCGCAGTCAGAATCGCCGTGCCAGCTTCGGCCAGGTCATCCTTGTACCTATCGTATGGATTCAAGCCGACACTCGGGAACATTCATCAGTACTGATCGACACTCGTCAGTAAAGAAGAGCATGATTAATTGCGCTTTGATGACATTCGCGCAATAAAAAGTGGCGATCTACCAAAGTAGACCGCCACTCTCATTCTTGATATGCGTAATTCGAGTGATTTTTAAGAATTCACTCACGCACATTCAGTGCAATGCAATTACTTGGCCGAATCAGCAACCTTTTGTGCTGCCTTTTCAGCATCAGCCTTGCCCACCTCGATGCGCAGGAAGGCTTGAGCTTGTGCACCATTCTCCTTGAAGAGCTGTCCAACAGTCTTATGAGAATCCTTGACGAATTCCTGATCAAGCAGGACAGTCTCCTTGTAGAAGGACTTCACAGAACCCTTGACGATCATCGGAATGATCTTCTCCGGCTTACCCGCTGCACGGAACTTATTTGCTTCGACTTCCTCTTCATGCTGAATGACGTCAGCCGGAACATCCTCTTCCTTCAGCCAGCGTGGGCTCATTGCAGAAATCTGCAAAGCGACATCATGCGCGATCGAAGCACCGTGAGCATCCGTTGCGATCATTGAGATCGTTGACGGAGGGAACTCCTGCGACTTCTTGTGCGCATAGAAATCAATGTTGTCGCCCTCAATGCGCTGGAAGACGCCCAGCTTGACGTGTTCCTTGAATAGAGCTGCAGCCTGAGTGATGGTGTCAGAAACCTTTCCATCATCAGTCGGAGCATTGAGAACATCCTCAGCGCTCTTGGCGTGGACAGCAACGGCTGCATCAATAATCTTCTCGCCGACCTTGACGAACTGAGGAGTCTCAGCAACGAAATCGGTTTCAGAATTGAGCTCAAGCGCGTAGCCGACCTTCTTGCCGCCCTCATCGACGATGCGATAGGCAACGAGGCCTTGCTGTGCCTTACGGCCCTGACGCTTACCAGCTTCCTGGACACCCTCTTCGCGAAGAATATCCTTTGCCTTGTTCGGATCGCCATCAGCCTTGTCAAGAGCCTTCTTGACAGCCAGCATCCCAGCGCCAGTGTCCTCACGAACCTGCTTAATCAGTGCAAGAGTGACTTTCGCCATCATATCTCCTGTTTTTAGCTCCCACTCACGCGTGGAAGCGCTTCATTCACTTCGACTGTTTATCCTGAGAAGAATCAGAAGACTGATTCTTGGATGCGTTCTTGTTGTCCTGTGCAGAAGCTGCTTGTGCAACTGCTGCAGTAGCGGAAGCAGTGGCTGCAGAACCACCTTTCTGAAGGAGATTCTTCTCCCACTCCGCCATTGGCTGCTCAGACTTGGCAGTTGAAGCGTTCTTCTGGTCATCGGAAGAAACGGACTTCTTCACGTTCTGATCACGCTCAAGCAAACCGTCAGCGACAGCATCCGCCATCAGCGTTACCAAGAGGTTGATGCCACGAATCGCATCATCATTAGCTGGAATCGGATACGTGACGAGATCTGGATCCGTGTTCGTATCGACAAGTGCGACAACAGGGATGTTGAGCTTGCGAGCTTCGTCAACAGCAAGGGCTTCCTTGTTGATATCAACAACAAAGAGCGCAGATGGAGTACGGGACATATTGCGAATGCCACCGAGCTCCTTATCGAGCTTGTCCTTCTCGCGATGCAGCAGCAGAAGTTCCTTCTTGGTCAGACCTGAAGACTTCGTGTCATCAAAGTTGATGTCATCGAGTTCCTTCATGCGGCTCACGCGCTTGGAGACAGTCTGGAAATTAGTCAGCATTCCGCCGAGCCAACGCTGATTGACATATGGCATGCCCACGCGCGTTGCTTGCTTGGAGATAGCCTCCTGAGCCTGCTTCTTCGTGCCGACAAACAGAATGGTGCCGTTGTGAGCAACTGTCTGCTTGATGAAGTCATACGCCTTATCAATGCAGCCGAGTGTTTGGAAAAGATCAATAATGTGAATGCCGTTGCGCTCCATGAGGATGTAACGTTTCATCTTTGGATTCCAACGACGGGTCTGATGACCAAAATGAACGCCAGCCTTGAGAAGCTGGCTCATGGTAACTTGTGCCATGATCTTACCTTTCTGTCGGTTCTTTCCTAGCCATGAGCACCTGGACGCAATCTTTCACAAGACCGACCGACACAGGCCATCGCTGTCATGGCGCGTAATTGCATGCACTCAGTTATTCCTATGCGCATAAGAGTGCTGCGATCACACTCTTATACAAAACATGCACTTATCACAATACGAGAGAGGTAAGACGGGAAGCGATACACAATACGATGCAAAAAGGTGTCAAACGCGATTAAGCAATCCGCGGCTGCTGGAACGGATGTTCGCGCATGTACTGCATCGCGAGTTTACGCTGATCGGAAGCAAGACGATCGATAAAAACGTGACCGTCCAAATGATCGCATTCGTGCTGGATCATTCGACCCATAATGCCAGAACCCTCGAGGGTGATATGGCCTCCGTTGAGATTAATCCCCTCAGCTTTGGCATAATCTGCACGTGCGCACTTATACCACAGCCCTGGCAGTGAAAGGCATCCTTCATCCCCATACTGCTGACCACGCTTTTCAACGATATGAGGATTGATGATGTACCCCAGCTTGCCGTTGACATTGTACGAAAAGATTCGCAAACTGATGCCGATCTGATTAGCCGAAAGACCCGCTCGACCAGGATCATCTACTGTATCCAGGAGATCTTGGAC
This sequence comes from uncultured Aeriscardovia sp., assembly GCA_903789525.1. Taxonomy (GTDB): domain Bacteria; phylum Actinomycetota; class Actinomycetes; order Actinomycetales; family Bifidobacteriaceae; genus Aeriscardovia. Next base: position 387,839 of record CAIFER010000001.1, on the reverse strand, counting down.
GATCTGGCGAATCGCCGGTGTGATTGACGTGACCGGATCACATGGTGTACGAAGAACAGGATCTGGAACAACGCGAATTGGGCGAACCGTCATACGAGAGACCCCTTACTCCAGCGGGATACACATACATGCACATACATAAAAAGCTGGACCTTACGATCCAGCTTTATGAGCTCCCGCGGCTGGGCTCGAACCGGCGACTTTTCGATTAACAGTCGAACGCTCTACCACTGAGCTACGCGGGAAGACAATTAATTATTATATAGAAATTCTTTTCGAATTCAACATCGGCGTGTCGTCCACATTCAGAACGGTTCCTCATCGAATACTTCTACCCCGTTATTCCACGAAAATAAGAAAAATGGTCATCAATCTGTCCACATTTTCTTTTTCTATTTCGCCTTCTACTCATCTGCGATGCAATACACATATGATGCTTTTTCATACTCAATTGATCCATTCGCGAGCGCGAACTGTACTAATGACAGTTGCCGTCTTCCTCATCGCCCTAGGGTTTCATGGCATTCCTGCCTCTCAGACATCGATGGGTGCTTCAGTCGCTCCACCAGTAACACATACTCCCCAGATCTGCCGTATGAGCGAAGAAAGCCATCGTACCCATACTTCTCAATATTTTGGATGTACTGTGCGGCTGACATGGCCAATACGAAATGCACAGGGGCAACCAGCTCGACGCGTCAGTAACCGTGCTCGCATTCCTTTGCAGAATTGGTTTCCTGGCCATCGAGGGATCGATATTCAAGCTGGAGCTGATTCATATGTCGTTGCTCCTGCCGATGGAACGATTCATTTTGCTGGGAAAGTTGGAGGAAAGGATGTCGTCAGCATCTCACTGACTTCCATCGATTCTGCTGCAAGTAATTCAGTTGGTCGAATGGTGATGACATTTGAACCAGCTCGCACACAGTTGAAGAAGGGTGATCAAATCCACGAAGGGCAACGTGTAGCTTCAATTGAGGGCGTTTCGGATCACTGTGCAGAGGGTTATATTCACGTTGGCGTGCTCCGTGATGGGGTTTACGTGGATCCGCTGACTGTTCTTATACCGTCGCATATTGTACTGAAACCGAATTAGAGGCCCGCGTCGGCAGCACTGGCGTACCCAGGATCGAGGAGATCACGTTTGATATTCTCGCTCGTTACTGTCACAATACGCGCTCTCAGTACCTGTACTGGAGCTTTCGGGGAGCCTTCACTATGAGTATGAAGCTGACTGGTGATCGTCTTTCTCACTGCAGCGTTATGACACATTTGTGCGAGCGACAGACTCAGAGCTTTCTCATCTACGACGGCGGTAATCCATTGTTTTCCAGATGTCACGAGAGATACGGAAGCTGAATACCCACCAAATCCAGAGATGACAGGCCATGTAGCTGCAGATGAATGATCGTGCTGCTCAGAATGATTTGCCGGGTGCCTCGGATCAGGTACTTTCTTTTTTGCTAAATCATGGTTTCCAGCAAGATTATTGACGACTGATTGCAACGACACATCAGGATTAATGGTGGCTGCAGACCCCGTGTAACCGCGATTTGTCGCCACTGCCACCGTCTGCTGTGCCGCGAAATCCGTACCTGCAATGACCGCATCAATCGGCGTGGTCTGATGTGGCAATCCAGGGATGACATTCAGCGGAGAAGAGCTCTGGTGCTCTGCCTTCATTTGCTGGTCTATTATTTCGTTCACAGCACGCTGTACCCCGGCTGCATTCGATCCGTTGAGGAAGAACGAGCTTGTTTGATCACTGAGGAAGAAATCGCTCTCTGTCGTAATATGATCAGCCCCAACAAGAACAGCTTTCCCATCACTCAGTGACGGCCCCACAACACTCCATACACCATGGATGAACTCGTGAGAAACTGCATCATCGATAGAGCCTGGGGCCAAAATGATCATCCGCCGCGGGTTGCGTGGTGTTGCCTCACTCAGCTTGATTTTCGAAGCAACTTGTTGGGCTTGAAGGCGACCAACCTCATACGGACTCATCGTCTCAATGAACATTGATAGGCGATATCCCCTGATTCTCCGTGCACACAAGACTACATGAACTCCACTTTTCTCGAGATGAGTGAGCTGAGAAGCAAGAGTAGTTTGATCTGCCATGTCGCTCGAATCAGTCTCTGGATCATCGGACCCATCGGAATCCTCCGACTGCGACGAAGACACGCTTGAGTTTTCAGATGCAGAACGTGACGTGATGCGATCGCCCACCATATTGCCAAATCCTTTGGCACTATCTTCTACATCTACTGCGGGAGTGACGAAAAGAACATCACCGCGACGTAGCTGAAGATCGTGGTCCGCTTGGTTGTCCCGGAGCGCTTTGATTTGATCAGAAATATGTGCTGATTGCTCGACTGTCACGTGAGCACGCGGAATGTGAGATGCAACAGCTTTTTTCAAATCCTGTCCCAGCACGCTCCAGTGGTTTGCTGAATTCATTCCACTGACGACGGGAGCATCAGTCGGGAAAAGCGCCAGCACTCTCAACGAGGACGTCGAGCGCGGATTTGTGGTGGGCACGTTCGTGGCTTGAGAACCACACGATGCTGTCAGACAGAGGGATACAGCAAGCACACCTGCAACAAAAAATCGTGCAATACACATGAGTAAAGACCGTGCGCGCCCCTGAATCAAATCCTTCATCGTCCTCAATTTTATGTTTTGCCCTGAAGTCTCTCTTTACTTACCGTTACCCGCCATTACTTGTGCAACAACGCTGACTGACTGAAAGGTTTCATGTGATGCGTTCGTCACACAAGTCCCGTACTCTGAAGCGTATGGCTCAGGAAATCTCTATTGGCCGAGGAAAAACAGGATCCTTGGCATACTCACTCGATGATGTTGCCATAGTCCCGTCACGTCGAACCCGTGATCCGCGGGATGTTTCCGTGTCATGGCAACTTGATGCAAATTACTTTTCTATCCCGATCATTGGAGCGCCGATGGACTCGGTGATGAGCCCAAAGACCGCTATTTTACTAGGAAAGTTAGGTGGCCTCGGTGTTCTCGACTTGGAAGGCATTTGGACTCGCTACGAGAATCCGGAGCCACTCTTAGATGAAATCAGTCATCTCAATCCAGAAGAATCTACAGCCCGGATGCAGGAGATCTACTCCAAGCCGATTCGCAGAGATCTCATTACAGAGCGTTTGCATGAAATCCGTGATGCCGGGGTTCCTGTCGCAGGAGCCCTCTCTCCTGGTCGAACAAAAGAGTTCTATCGCACTGTCCTGGATGCAGGCGTTGACATGTTCGTCATTCGCGGTACGACAGTCTCTGCCGAGCACGTTTCGACTTCTGCTGAGCCACTCAATCTGAAAAGGTTCATTTATGAACTTGATGTCCCCGTGATTGTCGGAGGAACCGCATCGTATCAAGCTGCTCTGCATCTGATGCGAACAGGGGCTGCCGGCGTACTCGTGGGCTTTGGTGGCGGAGCAGCATCGACGACTCGTATCACACTTGGAATTCAACCTCCTATGGCAACAGCCATCGCCGACGTTGCTGCAGCTCGGCGCGATTATATGGACGAGTCAGGCGGACGTTACGTTCACGTTATTGCTGATGGTGGCCTCGGCACATCTGGGTCAATTATTAAAGCATTCGCGCTCGGAGCAGACGGTGTGATGCTCGGAACGGCACTCGCACGCGCACAAGAAGCACCGGGCCGTGGCATGCATTGGGGCCCAGAAGCACATCATGCAACGCTTCCCCATGGCAAGCGCGTCAACGTTGGAACGGCGGGGTCTCTCAAACAAATTCTCTTTGGACCAAGTCATCACGCTGACGGGAAGACCAATATCGTCGGTGCTCTGAAACGAGCGATGGCGTCAACGGGATATAACGATCTCAAGTCGTTCCAGCGGTGTGATGTGGTTCTATCGCGTTATCATCCTGGTGAATTCTAACGACCATACAGAGTATCTAGTTATGTAGTTATCCACTTATCCACAATGAGTGGAACTTTTTTTCTTAACTCATCCAACGATAGCGTAAGCTCTTAGTGTCCTGATGAACTTATGTTCATTGGGACACTGTTTGACGCATTCAAAACGCGTCGAGCATTTTTATCGTTTACGATCCTCTCCGTGTGCGATTCCACAAGAGGCTGAAGAGTGAAGGAAAGAAGTGAATATGGGATCGAATAGAAACATCAACGACGATGACGATCAGCAAAAGAAAAATGAGGAAAATACCGCATCTGAGACACCGCAGTCTGATCAGCAGGGAGAAAAGAAAACTAAAGACAACAAAAATAAGAGCAACCGCGATAGCGACAACGATACCGACAACGCTTCTGTGAACGAATCGAATCCGCTCAACATTCCCGAAAAACCTCTTGACTTACGGCGGCCGAAGGACGGATATCTCCTTCATCCATCCGCAAATCATCGGCAACTCAAACCACCATATGGACCATCCAATTTCGAATGCGGTGCTGCGGCTAATGCAGATAATGTTCATCTGCCACTCCCACCAGGGCACAAGCCTCGCAGCGTCCTGACGTATGCCAACTGCGCAACGAAAAGTGATCAGATCTATCACGCAAAGCGGGTCTGGCACGTCATGTTTAGCCGCCATATTGCACCGGCTCGCGTTGAATTCGTGTGGTGTAATGAGCACGACATTCGCGTTGCGGAAGCCCAAGAATTGTGTAAAACGATCGCCATCCTCAGCTTCCAAGCTCTTGAAATAATGCGAGGAAATCTCACCCCATCTCTCGTCCGCGAGAAAACTAATGCTGCCGTGTACGGGCGAATCATTCACCAGAAGAATATCTGCGAATCACGTCCTCAGCTTCTCCTCTTTAACTTCCCTCACCTGCCTGCGTGCATCACAGGCGAGCATTCTTTTGCTATTAATGCCCATACGATCGAATCAACAGTGAGACTGCGCATCGGGAAAACACCCTTCCTGTGCAACATTCGGCTCAATAAATTTGGTTGCCGCTGGATTGCCACAGAACTTGACATCGGATAAGTGCGTAACGTAACACAGCGTTGCCGTTTTTAGTGCGATTTTTCAGCAATCTCTCAGCATGTTTCACAGTTTTTCATTGGTAGACTGGAGACATGTTGAGAGAATATGGTACGCCGCAAGCAGTTAAAAATACTGCGGATAATGATACGTTCTATCGTCTCTTGGAAATCCGAGCGGATAAGCGTCCGTCTGATGTCATTGCTGAATACCGTGATCCACTTGATCCACGACTGAAATCATGGATTCACGTCACAGCTTCAGAGATGGCAAAAACCGTTCGTTCAGCAGCTAAAGGTCTTCTTGCACAGGGGATCCATAAGGGTGACAAAGTTGTTATCTACTCAGCGACGTGTTACCAGTGGTCCGTCATAGATTTCGCGTGCTCTCTCATCGGAGCGGTGACTGTCCCAATCTATGAAACAGACTCATACAATCAAGCGAACGGGATTGTTCACGAAGTTTCTCCTGTCTGCGCGTTCGCTGATACACCTGTTCACAGCCAATATCTCGAACAAATACGCGACGGTGTTTCATCGCTTAAGAACATCTATTGCTTTGAATCCGGTGGTCTACCGGCTCTGATCGAGCAAGGCAGAACAGTGAGTGACGATGCGCTCGCCAAAGCAAAAGCCAGTGTTCACGCGGACGATGTTGCCACTATTGTGTTCACATCGGGATCGACCGGCAAACCAAAAGGTGCCATGCTCACGTATCGCAATTTCATTTGCGTCGTCCGCGATGGCTGGGATGTGCTCCCTCAGATGCTGGCAAAGCCCAATCGCCTTCTCCTCTTCCTGCCGATGGCACATTGCTTCGCACGGTACATTGAATTCTGCGCAATTGGAAATGCAGGAACCGTTGCTTTCATTCCAAACGCCAAGCACTTGCTCGCTGATCTCCGCTCGTTCAAGCCGACGTACTTGCTCGGAGTACCGCGCGTCTTCGAAAAGGTGTTTAACGCAGCTAGCCAAAAGGCTGGTGCAGGTCTGAAGGGCAATGTTTTCCAGGCCGCTGCACAGCACTTCATTCAATGGTCGAAGGATGAGCAAGCTGGTAAGCGTCACACGGCGGCAGAGAAGGTCAGTCACGCCTTTTACATGCGCGCTGTCGGCAGTCAGGTCATGGATGCTATGGGCTCCCATGTGGCATGGCTCGCCTGTGGCGGTGCTCCTCTCGACCCGAATCTTGCTCACTTCTTCAACGGAATCGATGGACTGCACTTCATCCAAGGCTATGGCATGACAGAGAGTGCAGCGCCATGCATCGTCAACTTCGAGAAAGCTAACCGTATTGGGTCCGTCGGTAAGCCAGGGCCAGGTATCACCGTTCGTCTTGCCGATGATGATGAGCTCGAAATCCATGGCGATAGTGTCTTCAAGGGTTATTTCAACGATCCTGAGCAAACTCGCGAAGCATTGACCTCTGATGGCTGGCTGAAGACCGGCGATTTGGCGCAAATCGATGACGATGGTTTTGTGTACATAGTCGGCCGCAAGAAGGATCTCATCATTACGGCGGGCGGAAAGAACGTTTCTCCTGCACCACTAGAAAAGGAGATCAGTCGCTGCCCGATTGTGTCGCATTGCGTTGTGATCGGTGATCGGAGGCCATTCGTTGCCGCACTCGTCACGCTTGATCCGGGCATGCTGAGTGTCTGGCTGAAGAAGAACCATCTCGATCCGAACATGTCAGTAGCGGATGCAGCGAACAATGCGGCCGTGAAAGCATTCATTCAGCAATACGTGGATCGCGGCAATGCGTCTGTTTCTCGAGCGGAATCAGTACGCAAATTCGTGATTTTGACAACTGACTTCTCACAGGATGATGGAACACTCACACCGAGTCTGAAGATCATACGCGCTCATGTAGTAAAGCACTATGCGGACGTCATCAACAACAAGGTGTACACCCCACGCCCAGGTACCCAACCGCAGCCATCTGACGCAAGCCGTCTTCTCCACAAGGTCAACGAAAACGTTCGCGATGCGAGCGCCCAGATTGGCGAACACGTGTCTCATACTGCAGCTGCTGTCGTTGAAGATTCGCGTCATCGTCTCGAAGCGCTGCGTCAGAAGAATGCTGAATCAGATCAGAACAAAAACGGTAACGCTGAAGACAGCGCAGATGATCACTCTTCATCGACTGAGACAGCTTCCACTTCTGCAACACATGATGCAGCACACGACCAGCAACCGAAGAAGGATTAAGGAGATTGATAAATGAGACAAGAAATCAGCTCACCACTTCTCATTGACGTGGATCAAGACCGTAACCTGTTCTCCATTCTTCAAGAACGAGCTCACCGGACGCCTGAAGATATTCTTGTTGAATATCGCAAGGATGCAACGACGTGGAACCACTTCACGGCCACGCAGTTTTTGGAGATCGTAACACAGATTGCCAAAGGTTTGATTGCGCACGGCGTCAAAAAAGGTGATTGCATTGCCATCGTCTCTCACACCCGGTGGGAGTGGACCGCACTTGATATCGCTATTATGGCAGTCGGCGCAGTGACAATCCCCGTGTACGAAACGAATTCATCCGCACAGATTCAAGCTATTTTCAACGATTCAAAAGTCAAGATTGCATTCGCTGAGGATAATCAGCAGCTCAATAAGATCATGGCTGTCCGCGATAAGTGCACGACTCTGAAGGAAACGTACTCAATTGTCGATGACGCGGTCGGGACGTTCCGAGAAATGGGTCGAACAGTTGACGATGCGAAATTTGAGTCTGTCGTTTCATCAATTCACGGATCTGATCTCGCTACGATCGTCTACACGTCCGGCTCCACCGGCAAGCCAAAGGGCGTTGAAATTACGCATGGTAGCTTCGTCACCATTATTTATTCGGGCGAAGCGACGATGTCAAAGATCGGCATGCGTAAGGGTGGCGGAACGTACTTGTGCTTCCTGCCATTAGCGCATGTTTTGGCACGATACATGCAGTTCTACTCCATCGCTGGCACGCTGACGCTGGCAATGGGGTCGTTCCACACGATTCTTCAAGACTTCAAGTACACGAAGCCAACACTGATTTTGGGCGTTCCTCGTGTCTTTGAGAAGGTATACAACGCGGCAACGCAGCTCGCTGGGTCCGGTGTTGCTGGACACATCTTCCATCGTGCTGCTGATGTTGCCCGCCAATGGAGTCGTGAGCAGCAAGCTGGTCACATTTCACCGCTCATCGCCTTCCGTCATAGCTTTTACGACAAGATCGTCTATCAAAAGATCCGTGACGTGCTGGGAGGACACTGCGATTACATCGTCTGCGGTGGAGCACCGTTGGATCGTCATATCGCCGACTTCTTCAATGGCTGCGGACTACCGCTGCTGGAAGGCTATGGACTGACTGAAACAGCCGCCCCAGCATGCGTCAACCCTGTCTCTGGCTACAAGATCGGAACAGTCGGTCGTCCGTTGCAAGGCATGAGCTTCAAGGTTGCTCACGATGGCGAGCTTCTCATCAAAGGACCGTCCATCACGCGCGGCTATCATAACAACGCAAAGCTTACCAAAGAGACAATCGTTGACGGCTGGTTCCATACCGGGGATCTAGGGTCAATCGACGATGACGGTTTCATTACGATTACCGGCCGGAAGAAGGACCTCATCATCACCGCCGGCGGAAAGAATGTCTCTCCTGACGTTCTCGAAGCCGCTATTATGACGTCTCCGGTTGTTTCTCAGTGCCTCGTCATTGGGGATCGCAAGCCATTCATCGCAGCACTCATCACGATTGATTTCGCCTCTGCTAACGACTGGCTCAAGTCGCAAGGTGCAGCACCGGTCGCAGATTTGCACGAGGCCGCGAGCAACCCTATTATCACCGCAGAAGTTGATCGTGCTGTCCGCGCCGCAAACACGAACGTGTCACGTGCTGAATCAATCCGCAAGTTCAAGATTCTTGATACTGATTTCACGCAAGAAAATGGCTTGCTGACGCCATCGCTCAAAGCTCGTCGCTCGCTCATTATCGCAAAGTTTGCAGATCTCATTAACAATGAGATTTACGTTCCGCGTAAGAAGAACGAGAATAAGACAGAATAAAGCGAAAGAAAAGATAGATAAAGAAGAGGGAAGGGATTTTCGGATCCCTTCCCTCTTCTTATCGGTGCAACACCGATTGAGCAGCGTTGCACTCCTGGCATGATTTCTCTGATTCCTTAGGCTCTCACGCTTTACTTGCGATGTGGCAGAACCTCATCCACGATCCCATACTTCTTCGCTTCTGGAGCAGTCAGAATCGTATCGACCTCAATATCCTTGCGGATTTTCTCTTCAGATTGGCCGGTGTGCTTCGCAAGCGTTTTCTCGAGCCACGTACGCATACGCAACAGTTCTTGCGCTTGAATCTGAATCTCATTCGCCTTACCATAACCCTGGTCAACAGCAGGCTGATGAATAAGAACACGTGCATTCGGCAGCATTAAGCGCTTGCCTTTTGTGCCAGCCGCGAGGATCACTGCAGCAGCTGAAGCAGCCTGGCCAAGGCACACTGTCTGAACATCTGGCTTGATGTACTGCATGGTGTCATAAATAGCAGTCATGGCCGTCATTGAGCCACCAGGCGAATTAATGTACATCATGATGTCACGATTCGGATCTTGGCTTTCAAGCACAAGAAGTTGCGCCATGATATCATCAGCGCTCGTGTCATCAACCTGAACGCCCATGAAGATGATGCGGTTCTCGAAGAGTGCAGAATACGGATTCTCCGTCTTCACTCCGTACGGTGTCCGTTCCGTGAACTCAGGAACAACGTACCGAGCAACTGGACTGTGAACAATGTCACCGCCAGCAAGCCGACGTGCGCGTGCGACAAATTGAGCTTCTTCAGATGCCATCGTCACTCCCCCTTCTTCTGATCAGTAGGCTTCATACCTTGCTTATCGGAAATAAGGTGGTCAACAAAGCCATAATCCAAAGCCTGTTGAGCATTGAACCAGTGATCATACGCGTTGTCTTGATAAATCTGCTCCAATGTATGACCTGTCTGTTCAGCTGTCAGTTCCGAAAGCGTCTTCTTCATGTCCATGATGAGTTCAGCATCAATGCGCACATCCGTCGCTGTACCGCCGATGCCACCAGCTGGCTGATGCATGAGAACACGAGCGTGCTGCGTCAGATACCTCTTGCCCTTCGTACCACTAGACAACAGGAACTGACCCATTGATGCAGCCATTCCAACGCCGACTGTTGCCACATCCGGCTCAATCAGCTTCATCGTGTCATAGATGGCCATTCCAGCTGTGATGGAACCACCCGGTGAATTAATGTACAGCCAAATATCCTTTTTCGGATCTTCGGCCGCAAGCATCAGCATTTCAGCACAAATCTGATTAGCGTTCTCGTCCTTAACTTCGGAGCCTAGCCAGATAATTCTGTCTTTGAGAAGCCGGTTAAAAATGAGATTCATGCCCATTGCCGACGTTCCACCATCATCAAGTTGTGGTGATGGACTGTTGAGACGTTCCACGACGCACTCCTTTGCTCTGACTTGTTCTAATCATGAGATTACTCCCTCATCGGCACGTCGCAGCCACATTCCGCCGAGCGCACATTCAGCTGTACGCGAGCAAATGTTACTGGAAATGAAAGGAATGAAAGAGATGAAAAAGCCCGTACCATTTTTACGTGGCACGGGCAGATCGCATCATTTCTCAGAAGCGATAACTTCAAGTTGGTCGTTCAGTCTGGGCCTACTTTGAAGACTTGGTGGCCTTCGTAGACTTTGCCGACTTCTTCGCGCTCGAAGCCGACTTACTCGACTTGCTCTTCTTCTCAGAAAACTTCTGTGACTTATCAGCCTTTGAAGCCTCGTCAGAAGAACCGCCATTTGCTGTCATCTTATCGGCGACAGCAGCGGCAGTCATTGCGGCTTGAGCAGATGCATCAGCATCAGACTGAGCGGACTTCTTGTCTTCCTGCTTTTCTTCTTCTGGAAGATACTCAGAAAGATCAACTGTCTTGCCAGCCTTATCAACGAACTTGACTTGACGCATGCCGGCGATCATGGCCTTCGAACGGCCAACCTCGACAACAGCAGAACCGAGCTGGTTGTTACGAACAATCGAGGTAATGAACTGATTCGGGTCCATGCCGTACTGCTGAGCAATCGTGCCCAAGAAGTTCGTGACATCAGACTGGGTGACTTCTGTCTTCTCGTCATCAGCCAGCTGGTCGAGAACGATCTGATCGCGCAGCTCCTTCTCGGCTTCATCTGCAGCCTTCTTCTTCTCAGCGGCAGTTGCCTTCTTCGCATCCTTGCCGTTCTGGCTGAGATGATCGCTCGTCAGCTTATCTGCAACGCCCTTCGGAACCGGAATATCCAGTCCTTCCTCCAAGCGCGCGATGAATGCATCACGAGCCTGCTGAGCCTGACGTCCGCCTGCATCCTGCTGAGCGGCCTTCTTGATCGACTCCTTCAGATCCTTGAGAGTGTCAAACTCGGATGCTTCCTTCGCGAAATCATCATCGAGCTTTGGCAGCTGCTCTTCCTTCACAGAGTTGACCTTGACTTCGACAGTCGCCTTCTCACCCTTGTGCTTTCCGGCAGCAAGTGGTGCCTCGAACGACGTCTTCTCACCAGCGGTCAGCGTCTCCAGAGCCTTATCCATGCCCTCAAGCATGTTGCCTGAACCGATCTGATAGCTGACACCAGACTGTGAATCAACCTTCTTGCCCTTGATGGTGGCAGTCAGATCGATATTGACGTAATCACCCTTCTTTGCAGGACGATCAACGCCGACAAGCGTGCCGAAACGCTTCTGCAACTGGTTAAGACGGTCGTTGACATCCTTCGTTGTCACCTTTGCTTCAGGAATTTCAATCTTGATTCCCTTGAAAGCTGGCAGCTTGATATCTGGACGAACCTCAACCTCAGCTGTGAACTTGAGCTTCGTGTCGTCATTTTCCTTCATTGGAACAGCTTCGACGTTAATCTTCGGCTGATCCATTGGGTGAAGCTTCTTGGACTCAACGGCCTGGGAGTACAGCTCCGGAACCGCGTCATTCACGGCCTCGGAGACAACAGCAGCAAAGCCGAAACGGGCATCGATCACTTGCCCTGGGACATGCCCCTTGCGGAAGCCAGGGACATTGACCTGCTTACCAATATCCTCACGAGTTTTCTTAAGATAAGGATCAAGCTCCTTTGGCTCGACCGTGACAGTCATCTTCACCTTGGTCGGATCGAGCTTCTTGACTGTGGTTCTCACCCTGCGCTCCAATTCCTAGTAAAACAGTGAAATCTGCCTTAAAGGCAACACTAGCCGATGTTAATTGCCAAGAGGGACTTTGAAACAAGGCCGATCTGCCACTCTCGTGCACCTCGTTCTCGGAATCGATCGATCATCGCCGTGCCTTGAATTTCGTCCCAGCACACTTCTTTGAGCAAACGCGGCCTGATGATCAGATCGACTGGAATCGCGACATCTTGGGAGATTTGAGCGACAGCACGTCGCATTTGCTCTAAGCGGACATATCGTGCTGGCTGATGTGTTCGCCAATACTTCATCGACTTGTGATACGACGTTCCATCATGAATTTTGTAGGACATCAAATCAGGAAGCTGCGAATGATGGAGTTTTAGTGCTTTCTTAATAGCATCTCGCCACACGTGCTTCTTCACTTTTTCCTGCACAGGAATATAACGGGCAAACATCTTGTCTTGTTCCGTTCCCGTTTTTCTAACCACTCGATGATTCAACCCCTTGATAGCCGCGAACTGCCTCTTATTGCGTGGCTTCATTTTTGCTGCCTCAATAATCGTGGCATCTGTTAGGAGCAACTGAGGGGAAATATCGAGTTTTTGAGCCCAGTAATCACGGGTGAGCCATAGTTCGCGGACGATCCCGAGCGCACGCCGATCAGCACCAAGTTTCGTAATATTTGAAACGTGAATCCACGGCTCGGGATTTGCTGGTCGCGGTGCAAGCCCACGTGCCAAAATGTGATCAAACTCTTGCCGTGCCCACTCTGATTTTCCGGACGCTTTCAGTTGTCGATCCATTGCATTGCGTAGTTGAATGAGCAATTCGACATCCAATGCCGCATAATTACGCAGATCACGCATCAATGGGCGAGCTGACCAATCAGCAGCCGCATGTTCTTTGGCCAGCGTCAGTCCTAAAAATGCGGCTGTACACGCTGCGAGTCCCGTATGCTTCATATTCAGAAAGCGGGCTGCAAACTCCGTGTCAAAAAGTCGCGAAGGACGCAACCCAAGCTCAGCAAAACTCGGCAAATCTTGCGCTGCATCGTGCAAAATCCATTCGACATCAGGCATTCGCTCGGTAATATCCTGCACATGACACCCTGCCTTCAGAAGCGCAGGAATATCAAAAAGATACGTCGCAGATCCATCGCGACGCATTTGAATAACATCGTCACCGTCCCAATACCGATACTCCGAAGCGCGCTCTGCGTCAACCGCGAGCGGCCCCGAGCAGCCAGCAAGATCATCGAGTGCAGCGGCAAACTTTGCAGGCGTATCGGTCAGCTCTGGAACGCCTCCACGCGGTTCAGCCACCAAAATGGGGTTACTTACAGACGAGAGCGATTGCACACCTTGTGCTGGCACGATCAGTCCTCCCCAAATATTTCACGATGCCGACGCTGAAAACGGCTCAGTTGATTTTCAAAGCTATGCGGATCTTTCGGATCAGAAACCGACCCCACATCGCCCTCTATATCAGTCACCGGTGAAGGTGCCCCCGGTGCGCCGTGCTTTTCACGATCAAGCTCGCGCGATGCAGGTTGATCCAAAAATTCCTTCCACGGCACCCAATGATCTTTCCGCTCAGAAGCATCGCTGGCGGTATCTGCGGCATCTTTTTCGCTGTCCGCGGAGTGCCTATGCTGCGATGGCATATCACCGTCGTGATCTGTCTGCTGATCGCGGTGCTCTTGGGCTTGTTGCAACCGCTCATCTTTCAACCACGCCGCGTTACGCTGAGCCGCGATATGGTACGCTTCTTGCGCTTCTTCACGCGTCCGATATGGCCCTAGCAACACAGTCATACGAGATTGTCGGCCGTGCTCGACTTGACCGGTGCGGATGTTGAAGTACCAGAATTTTCGCGTCACACGTGCCATCTGAGCGATTACTCCCTGAAGCGTGATGTGATCGGCAAACGGCGGTCACGACCGAATGCAAGCGAGCTGACTTTCGGACCAACTGGATACTGACGGCGCTTCCATTCAGCACGATCCACCAGTCGCATCACCGTATCTACCGTCTTCGCATCAAAACCATCTGATAACAGATCAGCACGACCATGCGCTTTTTCGATATATGCCTCTAGCACTTGGTCAAGCAGATGATATTCCGGCAACGAATCAGAATCTTTCTGACCAGGACGCAGTTCTGCGGACGGAGGCTTCGTAATCGAAGAAACTGGGATCGGCTCAGTCTGTCCATGCTCACGAGCCCAGCGGTTACGCCACCGAGAAAGCTCCCACACGCGCGTCTTGAAGACGTCCTTGATGGGCGCGAAACCACCCACGGCATCGCCGTAAATCGTCGAATAACCGCACGAAAGCTCCGACTTATTGCCAGTCGCGAGCGCAAGCAGACCCTTCGAATTTGAATATGCCATCACGATTACACCGCGAATACGCGCTTGAAGGTTTTCCTGCGCAGTTCCCGAGAGCGAAAGTTGCTGTTGGAAAGCTTTGTATAGCGGTTCGATTGGCTGTGTCTCGTAATGGCAGCCGAGGTTGTCAGCAAGCTGCTCAGCATCCGTCTTCGACCCACCTGAAGAGAATTGCGATGGCATGGAGATGCCCCACACGTGAGAGGCACCGAACGCATCTGCCGCCATCGTCGCAGTGAGTGCGGAATCGATTCCCCCGGACAATCCGAGGACAGCTCCTGTAAACCCGTTTTTCGCAGCGTAATCCTTCAACCCGAGGACGCAGGCGCGATACACTTCCTCGTTCCCGATCATTTCAGGGGCGATTGTGGTACGTGACTGCTCGAGTGATTCAAACTGTGTGCTGTCAGAAGATGGTGCTGGAAGCGTCCAATACGATACATCCTCGGCAAATTCAGGACTGCGTTCAAGCACTGTTCCTGCAGGCGAAATCACGAAGCTAGAACCGTCAAAAACGAGATCGTCCTGCCCACCGACTTGGTTGACGTACACGACTGGAACACCGAGCTGCTGAGCACGCTTATGAGCAAAATCAAGGCGCGTCTGACTCTTGCCCTCTTCATAGGGGCTACCGTTAATAGTGACGAGCACATCAATGTTTTCATGTGAGAGTTCGGCTACTGGGCCACCGTCTTGCCAAATATCTTCGCAAATAGCCACACCGATTCTTCGGCCATTGATGGTGAGAACGAGTGGTTTATTGCCTGACGAGAAAATGCGATACTCATCAAACACACCGTAATTGGGAAGAAAATGCTTATCATAGTGCGCCACCACATGACCAGAGTGAAGAATCAGCATTCTGTTGCGTGGTTTCGTGGATTCACGGGTTAAAACGCCTTCTGGACGACCAATTGACCCGAGAATGACGTACGTATCCCCTAAGCCTTCATTAGCGAGATCACTCGCGATCTGATGGACAACACGCACTGCTTCACGCCGGAACGTATCTCGATAAGCTAAATCTTCAATCGGATAACCCGTGAGTGTCATTTCTGGGAAGACAACCACGTCCGCCTGATGTGCGTGTGCTTGACGAACAGCGCTCATCACTTTTTCAGAGTTACCGTGTAAATCGCCAACACACGTATCAATCTGCGCCAGCGCAAAAGTAAGAGCTGAACTCATTGATCCATCTCCAAACTTCCCAGAGAGTCCGGTTAATTCTAGAGGCTTATTCTACATGATATTTCCGGCATGTTTCGCACCGCATGTTTATCGTGGATGACCCGCTATCATAAAGTGCATGGTACAAACATCATCAATTCCATCCTTGCCTTCAGCGGATGGAGCGGTCACTCCGTCAATGAATGAAGGATACGCGAGTAGCTTCAACGCTCAGCGCGCATACCGTGTCTCCGCAAATGCGGCTGTCAATAATGGCATTCTTGCCGCAGCAACCGATTACGAAGGTGTTCGCAGCCTGCCGCGTACGTTCTCCCTTGAGCTGAAGCAAGGTTCCATCACTAATCAGAAGCGTTCTGGACGTTGCTGGATGTTCGCCGGTCTGAATGTGTGCCGCTACGAAATCATCCACTCACTTGGCTTGGAAGATTTTGAGCTTTCTGAAACGTATCTGTTCTTCTGGGACAAGCTCGAGAAGGCAAACTTCTACCTCGAATCTGTTCTCGACACACTCGATGAGCCGCTGAACAGCCGCTTGTTCGAAACTATTAACGAAGAACCAACGTCCGACGGCGGCTGGTGGTGGATGTTCGCCAACCTCGTGCGCAAGTATGGTCTCATGCCGAAGGAAGCGTTCCCAGAGTCTAAGAATGCTGAGAACTCGTCGGATATGGACCAGTACGTGGACGCCAAGTGCCGTGAGGACGCTGCTGAGCTTCGCCGTCGTCACGAGAATGGTGAGACACTGGCCACCTTGCGTGAAGTGAAGAATCATCAGCTGGATGATATCTATCGCATGCTGGCGATCAGCTTGGGTGAACCTCCGAAGTCATTTGACTTTGTTGTTCGTGTCAAAGACGAGTCCGACGATTCTGAATCTGCAGAAGTGAAGAAGCAGAAGGAAGCTCGCGCAAAGAAGGGCTTCGTGCCGGGCAAGGTCATTCAAGAGCGCAATATCACTCCTCTCGAGTTCGCACACAAGTATCTGCCGCTCGACGTATTCGATTACGTTGATCTCATGGATGCTCCGCAGAAGCCATACGGCCACGTGTATTCCATCAAGCATGAGGGCAATGTGGTCGGTGGCCACGACATCAGCTTCGCGAATGTGGGCATGGACACCATCAAGAAGGCTCTCATCGCTCAGCTCAAAGACGGTCACCCAGCATGGTTCGCATGCGATTGCCTCATCTTCAGCTTGCGTGACAAGGGCATCTTCGATCGCAAGAGTGTGAATGTGGAAGACCTGTTCGACGTTCACTACACTCTCAACAAGGCTGATCGCCTGCGCTACCTGGAGTCCATCGGCAATCATGCGATGACAATCCAGGGCGTGGATCTGGATGAGAACGGTAAGCCGGATCGTTGGAAGATCGAAAATAGCTGGGGCAAAGAGCCTGGCCAAAACGGTTATTTCGTGATGTCTGACGAATGGTTCTCAGACTTCGTCTACGATGTGGTTATCCGCAAGGAATACCTCGATGAAGCAACCCTCGCAGTGGCTAACAGCAAGCCAGTTGAGGTAGAAGCATGGGATCCACTGTGCAAGACGACACGAAGCGAGTAATCACCGCATTCGTCTTTCAATAACCTCAATATTTAGTTATTCATACAAAAGCTCTCGACCGCATCACACAGCCGGGAGCTTTTTTATACCTACATCAATCAAGATAAAAGAGATCGATCACGGAATATTCACTACTTATCCACTGCTTAATACACGCGATCGTCGAGCACTAATTGTGCACTGTGAGCAGTGAAAACACGTGACGGAACAACGACTCGGCGCGCGACTTTCTTCCCACTTAAGAGAGCTGTCACAGTTGTCATCACTTCTGGACCCATCAACGGATTGTATTCGATGACCCGATCGAGATCACCATTGATCAATCCCATCAGGCCTGCACGCGTCGCATCAATAGAGACGATATGAACTTTCCCGCGAAGTCCTTCTTGCTCGACTGCTTGAGCAGCACCTAATGCCATCGCATCGTTGAGCGCAAAAATAAAACTAATGTGATCGTTTCGATGCTGACGGAGCAACGTTGCTGTGATGGTTCTTCCGGATGTTCGTGTCCAATCTCCATTCGCCTGAGCGACCACGTTCACACGAGGTGAGATCGTTTCCGACCACCCTTTCATGCGACCATTCGTCTGCGAATCACCTAATGGACCTTGAATGACTAGTCCATGCAGCGTTTGCTGTTGTGTGCTATCACCCGTTGACTGATCTGGTTTAGCGAGCAAAGAGTTCACGTACAAAGCCGCTTGCCGACCTGCCCATACGTCTGACGGCCCAATCACACTGCGATACAGGTGCGAGTTTGCCGGCTTAACTGTTCGACCCACCAAAATGACGGGAATCTTGCTGGCACGCGCTTTTTTCAGTTCACCCGTCCAACCCGTTTGCTGAGCAGGTGTGAGAAGAATGACAGCAGGTTTCGCAGCCAACGCGGATTCGAACGTCTGCATCTGCTCAAGCGTGTCATTAGAACTCACGGACGGACCAAACACATATCCAGCGTTTGACAATTGTGTGCGTATGTCATTTTGGCTTGCCGCACGAAAACTTCCAGACCGCCCGACAGTCGTAATAAACGATACCGTCTTTTGCTGCAGCTGACGTGCTTGCTCCTGCGCGTGAAGAACGGTTGAACTTTTTTCTTCGGCTTGCTGCACGGAACTCTGCGCATTCCCGCATGCTGATGTCATGCACAGACCGGCACATGCCAGCGCACAAACGCACCAACGCACGACACGCTGCACACCATTACTTCTTTTTGTCATGCTCGCTCCGATCTGACGTCTTTGCATTCGGTCCAACATCTTCGTGATCGACTGGGTTGAGATGAGCAGGATCATCTCCTCGCAGAATACGTCGCACCCATGGCAGACGTGCTGCAATTTGAGCTTCATACCCGCTTTTCTTCGGATGGTAATACTCATGACCGATCAAAGGCTGTGGCATATACTGCTGCGGTGCGATATCGTCCGGCCAGTCGTGCGCATACTTGTATCCCTCGTGATTACCCCACTTTTGCATGAGTCGAGTTGGAGCGTTCCGCAAATGCAGCGGGACAGATCCGAAGTTTCCTGCATCCACATCTTTGAGCGCAGCATCGAGTGCGAGATAGCAGGCATTCGACTTTGGAGCCGTCGCCACTGCAATGACCGCTTGGGACAGTATGAGCTGCGCCTCTGGCATGCCGACCATCGCAACAGCTTGAGCCGCTGCCACTGTCAGCTGAAGGATACCAGGTGCAGCCATTCCTACTTCTTCAGACGCAGCGATCATGATGCGGCGTGCAATAAATCGAGGGTCTTCTCCCCCACGAATCATTCTGGCTAGGTAGTGCAAAGCAGCATCGACATCAGATCCGCGCATTGACTTGATGAAAGCGGACGCGACGTCATAGTGCTCGTCACCCTTCTTGTCGTAACGAATATGCGCTGACTGCATGACTTCGTCGACGATTGCGGCGGTGACAATGCGGCGCGCATCAGCTTTTGTGCCCACGCGCTGATCGACCGCACCAGCCGCAGATTCGAGAACTGTCAACGCCTTCCGCGCATCCCCTCCAGCAAATCGGATGATCTGATCACGCGCGTCATCGTTGAGTGTGATCTTCCCGTTTAAACCCTGTGGTGACGTCAACGCCCGATCAATAATCGTGTTGAGCGACGTGTCTGACAACGGTTTCAACTTGACAACGACCGAACGAGACAGCAGCGGTGAGATAACAGAGAAACTCGGATTTTCCGTCGTCGCCGCAATAAATGTCACATCGCGATTTTCCACCGCCGGCAGCAATGCGTCTTGCTGAGCTTTTGAAAAGCGATGGACCTCATCAATAAACAGGATCGTCTCTTTGCCTTGTGTAATGAGAAGCTCTCGCGCATCTGCCAATACTCGTCGTACATCTTGCACACCACTGGTGACTGCGGACAGCTGCCGGAATGCACGACCTGACTGCCGAGCAACAATTGTGGCAACCGTTGTCTTGCCAACACCCGGTGGTCCGAACAAAATAACAGAACTCGGCGCTGCAAGCTGATCAGAACCTTGAGGAGCTGCCAATCTGCGCAACGGAGATCCCTTTTCAAGAGCATCAGGTTGTCCCACCACATCATCGAGGGTGACAGGACGCATTCGCACGGCAAGCGGCCTCGTCACACGATGCTGCGGAACATCCGCCTGCGAAAACAAATCATCAGCCATCATTCATCGCTCGCTCTCGCTGATATCATCGCCGGAATCCAACAACTCTTGAACTGTGGCGACGCGGTAATCTGTGAAAACGATCTGTCCCTCATCTTGGGTCGCATGGATATCAACAATTCCATCAATCGTCCAATCATGATCCCCATCGCTGTCGTCGAGAATCTGACGAACGTGCCATGTTCCATCCTTTTCATGGCTTTCATCGAGAATAAAGAAGTCACGAGATCGAGCTTCTTGATCGGTTGCGATACTGTCATGCTCGTCGTAGATGTCATCGAGCGTATCCGACCACGCGCGTCGGCCCATTGACCACGCAGAATCCATCTCACCAAGAAGATCATCGCGCTGCTGACTGATCAAAATCACACGCCGGAACAGAGAGTTGCGCACCAGCAGCTCCAGACCATGCCGATCGCGAATCCCATTGACATCGGCACGTGGCGCGTGTGCATTCTGTGCCTGTTGAGCACTCTCGTTCTGAGCTTCACTCCCGGTATTTTCCCATTCGTCCACCAGTGACGAATCGATACCGCGAATAATAACACTGAGCCAGTCGGTGATGTCGTCAATGCCATCCGTCTTCTTGTCATCCGGGACAGTGCGCGACAATACTCGATATGCATCCGACAAATAACGCAGTACTGTGCCCTCGGCTCTCGAGATCTGATACCGCGAAATATATTCATTGAAATCTGACGCAGACTCCACCATGTCCCGAACAACTGATTTCGGTGAGAGCTGATAATCACGCGCCCACGGAACGTCATGACAGTATTTCTCGAAAGCGTCAGTTAACAACGAGTTCAGCGGCTTCGGATACGTGACTTCCTGTAGCTTTTCAACGCGATCCTCATACTCGACTCCCTCGTCGCGCATCTTCAACGACGCCTCGTTGCGCGCCTGGCGTTGTTGCGCTTTTAACACTGGAAGCGGATCTTCGAGTGTCGCTTCGACCATCGAAATGAGGTCGAGATCATACGACGGCGAATCCGGATCGAGTAGCTCAAGTGCAGCCAGCAAGAACGGAGAGAGGGGTTCGTCGAGTGCAAAGTTGTCCGGCACGTCGAGCGTTGTACTGTAATCGACTGACCCATCCGGCTGCTCTTCTCGATCGACGATCCCAGCGTTGATGAGCGTGGCCATAATTTCGTCCGCACGCTGTTCAAGTTCCCGCTTCTGGCGATCTGGTTGCAGTGATTCGTTAATGAGCCGGTCAATACGCTCATGAGCATCTCCACCTTGCCACACCTCGTTCAGAACGAGAGCGTGCGTAATCTGCAGATGTGGAACGAGCGTCTCAGGTGGAGCAGCAATCAGTTTGCGAAATGTTTGTTCATCCCAACTGATCGTTCCCTTTTCTGGGCTCTTCTTGTGAATCTTGCGAATCTTCTTCGGATCACCGTTCGCTTTCGCAAACGCCTTCGCATTTTCAATCTCGTACTCGGGGGCTTCACAGACGACCAGCCCTTCGCTATCAAAGCCAGAACGACCAGCACGACCAGCAATCTGATGGAATTCCCGCGCTTTGAGCCTGCGCTCGCGGCTGCCATCAAACTTGACCAGCGCCGTCATGAGAACTGTGTGGATCGGCACATTGATACCAACACCGAGCGTGTCAGTGCCACAGATCACTGGAAGGAGACCGTGCTGAGCGAGCTGCTCAACAAGGCGGCGGTAACGCGGAAGCATACCTGCGTGATGTACCCCGACACCAGTAACGAGTAAGTGCCGCAGTGTTTGACCAAACTTTGTCGTAAACGAGAATCCGTGAATAGCTTGCTTGATTGCATCACGCTGTTCACGCGTGGCAACACCGTAACTGGAGAGCATTTGTGCTGTTGTGACGGCTGCCGCTTGCGAAAAATGAACAATATAAATCGGCGATTTCCCACCGTGCATCAGCTCGTCGATCGTTTGCGGAACTGCTGTCTGAACGTATTTATAGCTCAACGGAACGGGCCGCGGAGCATCGGCAATCACATCTACCGGGTGCTCATTTTGCCGTTCCAGGAGCTTGACGATACTTGACGTATCCCCCAGCGTTGCACTCATGAGAAGAAAAATCGTATGCGGCAATGTGAGCAGAGGAACTTGCCACGCCCAACCGCGTTGCGAGTCCCCAAAGTAGTGGAATTCATCCATCGCTACCATGTCAATCTCGTCCGCATGCCCTTCAAGCGCCTCATTAGCAAGAATCTCAGCGGTGCAGCAAATGATAGGGGCATCCGTGTTGATATGCGAATCGCCCGTGATCATTCCCACGTTGTCTTTGCCGAAAATCGAGACAAAATCGAAGAACTTCTCAGACACCAGCGCCTTAATCGGTGCCGTATACCATCCGCGCTTACCCGTCGCTAACGCATCGAACATGAGGGCTTGCGCAACCATGGACTTACCTGAACCAGTCGGCGTACCCAAAATCACCGACGAACCCGTCAGCAGATCGAGGACAGCATCCTGTTGATGCGACCACGGCGTATAGCCTCGCGACGAAACCCACTGGAAGAATCGATCGAAAATCTCATCCTGCGTAGGCGGCTTGGGATCCTCGAGACCTGCAAGATCAAGCAAAGACAGAGGCTTGCGACCGCTGTGCTGATCTACCTGCTCTGTTGTGCTCTTCATTTCGACCCTTCCTCATGTCAACGCGATAAAAAAGGGCGGAGAAAGTTACTCACCTTCTCCGCCTGAAATAATCTCACTACTTCATTACTGATGGCGATCCGCTTGAGTGTGATCAGGTGTAGCATCCACACCTGTCTCACGACGCTGCTGGGCAGTAATCGGAGCCGGCGCACCCGTCATTGGATCTTCACCCGAGTGAGCCTTCGGGAATGCAATGACATCACGGATGGAATCAACACCAGCCATAATGGCAACGCAGCGATCCCAGCCAATTGCCATACCAGCGTGAGGCGGTGCTCCAAACTTGAATGCGTCAAGTAGGAAGCCAAACTTACGGTGAGCCTCTTCTTGACTGATCCCCAAGACCTTGAAGACACGATCCTGAATATCATCACGGTGAATACGCACAGATCCACCGCCCATTTCCAGACCATTGCACACGATGTCGTACGAATCAGACATAGCATGACCCGGATCCTGATCGAACTTATCGATCCAATCCTTGCTCGGCATGGTGAATGGATGATGCATCGACGTCCACTGTGAATGACCGACTGCGACATGATCATCATTAGGATCGTCCGCGCGACGGAACAGTGGGAAGTTAACAACCCACGTGAAAGCAAACTTATGTGGATCAAGCAGCCCTTGACGACGAGCAATTTCACGGCGAACAAGGCCGAGGAGCATCTGAGAGCCCTCTCGAGGTCCAGCCGCGAAGAAGACGGCATCTCCATCTTCACCTTTGACAGCTTCCTTCAAGCCGGCACGCTCCGCATCGGAAATATGCTTGGCGACAGGGCCAGTAACTTCGCCGTCCTTGAAGATCGCATATGCCAGTCCCTTGGCACCACGCTGACGAGCCCATGACTGCCAATCGTCAAACTGACGACGATGCAAACTTGCACCGCCCTTGTACAACACAGCTCCCACATAGTCAGCTTGGAAAATGCGGAATGGAGTGTCCTTGAAGAAGTCAGTCAAATCCACGAGCTTATTGCCAAAGCGGAGATCTGGCTTATCAGAACCATACCAATCCATGGCGTCTTGCCAATTGATGCGCGGTAGTGGTGTTGGGATGTCATAGCCTTGCGACTTCCAAATGTCATGGATGACTTTCTCACCCATGGCGATGACATCTTCCTGACCAACGTAGCTCATTTCCATATCAAGCTGCGTGAACTCTGGCTGACGATCAGCACGGAAATCCTCATCGCGATAGCAACGAGCCATCTGGAAGTAGCGTTCGACACCGCCAACCATGAGCAACTGCTTGAGCAACTGCGGAGACTGCGGAAGTGCATACCAGCAACCTGGCTGCAGACGAGCCGGAACAACGAAATCACGCGCGCCTTCTGGCGTGGACTTGATCATCGTCGGCGTCTCAACCTCTTCGAACCCTTGCTGATACAACGATTCGCGAGCAGCACGCGCCATGTCAGAACGCATCTTGAGGCGCTTTTGCATGGCAGGCCGTCTCAAATCCAGATAACGATACTTCAGACGAACATCCTCGCCCGGCAGCGGATTATCGCCATTATTCTCGAGAATCGTTGACACCTGGAACGGAAGCGTCCGAGCTTGCGAGAGAACAGTGATCTTCTTCGCATCAATTTCAATGGCACCGGAAGCCAGATGATCGTTGACCTCGCCGTTCGGACGATGTGCGACAGTACCAGTGACTTGAATGACGTACTCAGACTTGATACCCTCGGCAAGCTTCGGCTGGTCTACGACAATCTGAATAAGGCCGGAATGATCGCGCAAATCGATGAACGTCATTTCGCCATGATCACGCCGTCGATCAACCCAGCCTGCCAACGTGACAGTTGTGCCAATCAATGCTTCGGTGACTTCCGAAGCAGAATGCGTCTTATATTCTGTTCTGCTCACTGTTGACCGTCCTTGTCGAAAACAATGTGCTGACGTGCATACACGCTACTAGGATTCCATGACGCCGGATCTGCAGTTTCTTGCTGACCCGTGATAATGTTGCGAACCTGCTGCGTTGTGTTGTCTGAACCGGCTTGTGCATTCGGATCGACTGGGAACCAGACATACGGAATGCCAAGGCGTGATGCGTACCGAATCTGTTTGCCGATCTTCTGTGCGCTCGGAGCAACATCCGTACTGATTCCGCGCGATCGCAGCTGGGAAGCAATGCGATTAGACGAGGCACGATCGTCTTCGTTCCACACAGCCACCATGACGGCAGATGGTGATTGACGACTTGCACGCGCCTTCCGTACGCTCAACAAGTACGAGAGCAAGCGTGACAGACCGATCGACAGACCGACACCTGGATACTTGTGGTTGCCTTGCCGTGCCAAGTTGTCGTACCGTCCACCGGAGCAGATGGACCCAAGCTCTGGTGCACCTTCCAAGCTCGTTTCGTACACCGATCCCGTGTAATAATCCAGTCCGCGTGCAATCGCCAAATCTGCGATGACCGATCCCTCGGCTGCATCCGTTTCACGTGCCTGTGAAATGATCATCGACACCGTCTGGAGACCTTGCATTGCCATCGCATATGCGGACGAGTCTGTGTCGACGTGATACCGTGCGCACAGATCAGTGAACTGTGAGGCAAGCTTCTTTTCGTCATCCGTCGTGATCGTGGCGAGATCCAAGCATGCCTGCGCTTGCTCTGCAGTAGCGCCACACGTTGACGTCAACAGCTGCGCTACTTCGTGTGGACCAATCTTGTCGAGCTTATCAACTTCGCGCAGAACCCCTTCGATATCAGTGAGCCCAATTGCCCGATAGAAGCCTTCTGACAGCTGACGATTATTGACGTGAATCGTCGCGGACGGCAGCCCTAACGGCTTGAGAGCGGTGAGTGCTTCCAGCATGACAAGCGGAAGCTCCACTTCGTAATGCGATGGAAGATTCCCGTTGCCGACGACATCGATATCAGCTTGGACGAATTCCCGGAAACGACCGTCTTGTGGCCGCTCCCCACGCCATACTTTTTGAATTTGCCACCGCTTGAACGGGAAGACAAGTTCGCCAGAGTGCTCAACCACATAGCGAGAAAGTGGGACAGTTAAATCAAAATGCAGTCCAAGGCGCTGAGGAAGCGGCGTATCTGACTCATGCCCGACATCCTGAAGACGCGAGAGCAGATAGATTTGTTTGCTTGTCTCGCCCTTTTTGAGCAAGCTCGCTCCTGTTTCGACAGCTCTCGTCTCGATCCCCAAAAAACCGTGTAACTGGAAAATGCGACGAAGAGTGTCAATGATTGTTTGTTCAACGACTCGTTCCTGCGGAAGCCATTCCGGGAACCCTGATACTGATGCGCCTTTTGCCACGTTCCCTACTATATTCTCGTCCCCGAATGTGAAGAAAAATGAGGCTCACATTCCAACCTCATCTCTATACTGAAACTGGTGAAGAAACTTGGGAGATGTGTATTCTCAAGCTTCTGTCTAACGCGAAACCCAAGGAGTAGGCATGAGCGTGCCAGAAAATGAATCAGAGAAAAAGGCTGTCCCAGAACAATCGCAGGATGCCGCCACACAGCCAGAACAGAAGGCCAGCACTCCCGCAACGAACGCACATACTGATCAGAAAGCGTCTCAGTCGACTCCTGTTCCATCTCCAGCGACGATTGCTCGCCACAAAGCCGCTGCTCCAGCTGCTGCGCACGTTGCATACACGCAAGCTGATGTGGACGAGGCAAAGAAGTTTGGAAAAGCGCATGACGGTGTGATCACGATCTCCGAAGGTGGTGAAGAACGCACCGTTGGTGAGTATGCAACAGGTGAAGAAGACACCGCGCTCGACCTCCTCGCCCATCGTTTCCTTGACCTCAAAGCACGAGTGCAAATGTTCTCGCAGCGTCTAAAGGGTCATTCGATTCGCACACGTGAGATCGACCAGACACTTGCATCTTTGAAGAAGGATCTGGAAGCTCCGAAGGCTGTCGGCGACTTAGCTGCTCTTCGTCAGCAGTTCTCTGACCTCGAAACGCAAGCTGCTGCCAAGAAAGAGCAAATCGCTGCGTGGCACGAAAAGGCTGTACAGAAAGCTCTCCAGGATCGCACTGCCGTTGTTGAGAAGGCAGAGAAGATTGTTGCTGAGCTCGGTGATCAAACAAATTGGCGCGATACCGGTGATAAATTCCAACAGCTCTTTACTCAGTGGCAAGAATGCCAGCGCAAGGAAGCTCGCCTCGACAAGAAGACGTCAGACGCTTTGTGGCACCGCTTCTCTGCTGCTCGATCTGAATTCAACCATCACCGTCGTCAGTGGGCCAAGCAGCGTGATGAGATGCATGCACAGGCTAAGGCGGCGAAGGAAAAGATTATTGCTCAGGCTGAAAAGCTGAAGGATTCCACCGACTGGGGTCAGACGAGCCGTGACTTTAATGATCTCATGGATCAGTGGAAGGCAGCTGGTCGCGCAGGTCGTCGTGATGATGATGCTCTGTGGGCTCGCTTCCGTGCAGCTGCGGACGTCTTCTTCAACGCTCGTCAAGCCGACCGCACCAAGCGTGATGCTGGTGAAGTCGAGAATTTGGAGAAGAAGCGTCAGCTCCTCGCTGAAGCTCAGAAGCTTGTTCCAGTTTCGACGGAAGCAGAAGCTCAGCACGCTCGTCAAAAGCTGGGTGAAATCCAGGATGAGTGGGACAAGATCGGGTACGTTCCACGTCAGAACATGCGCGAGCTCGAAGACGGAATGGATGCCGTTGAAAAGCAGATCAAGAGCGTAGAAGATGCTGCATGGAAGGCAAAGAATCCGCAGATCGATGCTCGTCGTAGTTCCTTCGAAGATCAGCTCACTGCTCGCATCGCACAGCTGGACAAGCTCATTGCATCAACAGACGACCCAGCCAAGAAGAAGGCGTACGAGTCTGAGAAGGCAACGAAGCAATCGTGGCTTTCTGCTGTGAAAAAGTAATGAAGTAATTCTTACTCGAGATTGACAAAAGGTGATCGTCCTTCGTTCAAGGGCGGTCACCTTTTCTTTATAGTGTTATTTTTGCGATTAGCACTCTTGTGATCAACGTCGACGCGTCATCACTTCTGTTCTGCTGCTACTCCTGTTGCGAATTTCTGTCCTGCCGCACCGCCTTTGAGTCTTGCGAGCGCCGTGGTTGTCCGGTAACGGATCGAACGCCTTGTGGACGTTGCGTTTGCTCACCGAGCTCGCGGCGCCTCGTGAGAACTTCGTGTTCTTCGTGCGACCCCGTCAGACGATACGCATCATAGACGCCGTCCACTTTTCGTATATCAGCCAGAATATGTTTCAAATGCTGCTGGCTGGCAAACTCAAATTCGAACTGGCCGATCGCCACACGATCACGACCGACTTGCATCGACTCAGACGCAATATCAACTCCACTATCGGAGAACGCTTTGAAAATGTCACTGAGCAAATGCGGCCGATCGAGTGCTTCGACTTGAATTCGAACGAGGAACGTCCCCTTATTACCTGCCCAGCGAACTGGCACAATACGCTGAGGTGCCTGCTTCTCCAGATTCTTGATATTGACGCAGTCTGCACGATGGACAGACACACCCTGCGTCTTCGTAATGAAACCAACAATCGGATCACCTGGCACTGGCGTGCAGCACTTTGCCAGTTTCGTCCACACATCCGAAGCGCCCTTGACGATGACCGATTGACCTGAACTGAGCTCTGGTTCCTTGCGACTCAAATCCGAAAGCGGCAACGCTTCTTCTTCAAGCGCCTCGTCCACTTCTTGCGGATTCTGATCGTGCACGAGATGGCTGATCGCATTTTGCGTCGAGACCTTACCCTCGCCAATTGCTGAGAACACAGCATTCGGCGTGCCTAACCCCAGATCTTGCGCGAGGCCAACCATCGCAGGTTCAGACATGAGATCAGCGATCGGAAGATTGTGCCGTCGCAGTGCACGCGTTAAATCTTCGCGACCGTCTTCAATTGTCTCAGTTCGCCTCTCTTTACCGAACCACTGCTTAATTTTGTTACGAGCTTTTGGCGACTTGACGAAGGTGAGCCAATCGCGTGACGGACCTGCATCCTGTGCCTTCGACGTAATGATCTCGACGCTGTCCCCGTTATTGAGTCGAGTATCGAGTGGAACAAGCTTGGAATTGACGCGCGCACCCATCGTGTGATGACCGACTTCGGTGTGAATAGCATACGCAAAATCGACCGGTGTCGCGCCGGCCGGAAGTGTGATGACCTTACCTCGCGGCGTAAAGACATACACTTCACCGGAGCTCAAATCCTCTTTGAGCGACCCGAGGAACTCGTCAGAATCCGGAGTCTCGCTCGTCCAATCGGCGAGTTGTTGAATCCACCGGAGATTTTCTTCTTCGCTGAGCTCTCCCTCTTCCTCTGCCGACGAAGCTTGTGCACCGTTTTCTGCGTGTTGGTGCTTTTCTGCGTTCAGCTCTCTCGTCTCACGCGTCTCATCCGAGGCATCCGGAGCCGACAGCGCGCGACCAGCAACACCGTTAGCTTTGTATTTCCAGTGCGCGGCAATGCCGAATTCAGCCCGTCGATGCATTTCCCACGTGCGAATCTGAATTTCGACAGGCTTACCGCCTGGGCCAACAACCGTGGTGTGCAAGCTCTGATACATGTTGAGCTTCGGCATCGCGATGTAATCCTTGAAGCGACCCGGAATTGGCTTCCAGCGCGCATGAACCATACCGAGGGCAGCGTAACAATCGCGAATCGTGTTGACGATGATGCGCACCCCGAGAAGATCGTAAATGTGCTCAAAATCATGGCCGCGGACGACCATCTTCTGATAAATGCTGAAATAGCTCTTTGGCCGACCGGTCACATACGCGTCAATGTGAGCCTGGCGTAAGCTCGAACGCACTTCATCCAAAACCTGCTTCAGATGCACATCGCGTTTGCCAGCACGACGGGCCACGAGGACGACAATTTCGTTGTAAATCTTCGGATACAGTTGCTTGAATGACAGTTCCTCGAGCTCAGTTTTGATCGCATTCATGCCAAGTCGATTAGCGAGTGGAGTATAAATATCGAGCGTCTCCCGCGCTTTTCGATTGGCATTAGATGCCGGCACGTACCTCCACGTTCGCGCGTTATGAACACGATCAGCGAGCTTGACGACGAGTGTACGGACATCTCGGCTCATGGCAACGACAAGTTTGCGAATCGTTTCAGCTTGTGCAGAATCGCCGTATTCGATCTTGCTGATCTTGGTGACACCGTCAACCAAACCGGCCACTGTGTCGCCAAACTCTGCTCGACACTGATCAAGCGTGTAATCCGTGTCTTCAACGGTGTCATGCAACAGACCTGCGGCAACCACCCGTGGAGTCATACCAAGATCAGCGAGAATCTGTGCAACACCGAGCGGGTGAATGATGTATTGCTCCCCCGAACGGCGACGCTCATTATGATGCTGCCACACTGCCCGGTTATACGCACGGCGCAGAATGCTGAGATCTGCTGTTGGATAGTGCGCATGCACTTGCTGAAGGATAGGCCGAAGTGCGTCGCATGGGTCATCGGTAATTTCCGCACCCATGAGGCGCGATGTCATATCGATCCATTGTGAAGGATCATGACTTTTGGGATTCGCTGCTGCCGGAGGGAGACCTGGAGAAGCAAGAGACACATCGCCAGCAGATACTGCGGACGGAGACGTCGCTGTAACGTGGTTTCTCCACCCCTCTTGATGAGAAGAAGCAGAGACCTTTCGCGAATTTGCACCTGCTAACGCTGCAAAACCAGTCGGATGCTCACTTTGTGTGTGAGACGGACTCTTTTGATCAGCATTTTCATCTGTCTGTTTCTTCTGATCCATGGCCCCTCCTACGTATCAGGATATCAGCGAAAGAGTGAAGGTATGTCCCGATTGATGCTGCCCAATTGATGATCTAATGAGCAAGTCCGGTTGAACCGAACCCTGATGTCGAGCGCTCGGAAGCTGGAAGAAACTCTACGCGTTGGAATTGAGCGCGGACGTACCGTTGAATCACCATCTGCGCGATACGGTCACCTTTCGAGAAATGCCACGTTGAATGAGGGTCCAAGTTAATCAACGGAACGCGGATTTCGCCTCGATACCCCGAATCAATTGTCCCCGGCGCATTGGGAAGCGTGACGCCGCGGCGATACCCCAGTCCAGACCGCGGATGTACTAAGATCACATACCCATCTGGGACAGCAACACAAATGCCGGTTGGCACCATGACGCGCTCAAACGGATGTAAATCGAAATCAATCGCACTACGTAAATCTGCGCCGGCATCTCCCGCATGCTCATAACGTGGGATAAATGCCGGATCAGCGCCATTGACACCGGTAATGAGGACACGAATCTCCTCTGGAGAGCTGCTGGAAACCGTGTCTCCAGAGGTGAAATCACTCATCACTGGCGCATTCCTTGCACACCGGCTTGCCATTCCGCACGTAGGCGAGCTGGCTGCGGTGCTTGACAAGGAAGCAGTGTGAGCAGATGAATTCATCGCTTTGAGTCGGAATGACCGTCACCGATGAATCCTCATTGCTCAGATCTGCACCTGGAAGCTCGTAGCTATCGGCAATGGCGCTGTCATCGTCGTCATCGTCATCGTCCGCTGAACCATCATTGTCGTTTTGCGTTCCGGCTAAATGCTGGACAGCCTCTTCATCATCATCCTCGGAATCTTTATCCTTCGGCTGGTCGTAATCCTGTGCCATGGTTTCCACCTTTCATACATATATGTGTCAACTGGGTATAACCACTTAGGCGTGGTAAAGATACAACGGAGGGTGCACAATAAAAAGGGTTCACCAAAAGCTAAACTAAAACCGTAGTAAATCTTGTGAATATGCAATGCAGGAATGGAATGGCGCGATGAAGCAAGCAGTTTTCGACCATGTAGATAGTGACGGAAACCTTGTCCTCTTGGTGGACGGCGAGGAAACACTCCTTCGGCCGACTGGTGCGCTCCGCCATGCTGTAGAGAATGTTTCCAGCCTCGACCACGGTCATCCTGCACCACTCCCGTTTGAACAGCAAACATTGCCGATACCACAAATTCAAGCTCTTGTTCGTGCCGGTCACACATATAAGGAGATCTCCGACAAGTACAAGGTCTCTGAAGACATGGTGCGTCGCTTTGGCTTGCCAGTTGAGCAAGAAAAGCGTTCAGCCATCACACAATTCTTGGCAGTCACATGGGCTGGTTCAGATCAAGAGTCTCGTATCGATGAAGTGATTGAAACGAGTTTGTCTGCTTCCGGTGTCGATCCAGATTCCGTTGAATGGTCGGCACGTCGCATTCTCCACCAGCCATGGCAGATTACCGCTACATTCCCCCATAATGGTCATCAATACAGCGCAACGTGGCTGTGGAATATGCAGGACAACACGGTTTCATGCGCGAATGAAACCGCACGCAAGCTCACTGGCTCCGATGATGACAATGATCTTTTGCCAGGTGTCGATCAACCAGAAACTGTCACATCAGCACAACCACAATGGGCACATTCCGATACGTCTTCATCCACCTCAGCACCAAAACCAGGAACTGACGCGTTCGCTAACCCTCGCCTCGCCCATCTTGCTGAGCACACAGATCAACAGAAATCCGACGACACAGACACCACCCCGTCTCCAACATCTCACGCCGCGTCACCGGCTGACACGTCTGAAAATGACAGCACTGACGCTCACACAGATGAAAATTCATCGACAGTCCAGAATGATGACACAGGACGGCAACCTGCAATCAGCACACCAGCTGCGTCCGTACCGCCTGAGGCACACCCACAGACCGTTGGCGAAGCAGAACGAAGTGCTGAATTCCCAGCAGTTTCACAGACGTCACACACTGATACGACGGCCGCCGATCATACTGCTTCGCAAGAGCGCAAAAGTGATTCATCGCAACGCTCTCACAAGCGCAATGGCCACTCCTCGATCCCATCGTGGGATGACATTATTTTCGGAGAGTGAATCTCACCCTTTTCTGATCGCGCACTACGACGATGGAGATGATGGACTGGCTTAATCCACGACGTCCATAATCAGAGGGATACGGCGTTCCATCTCGGTATGTGAACCGTGGACTCCCGGCATATGCCGAGCGCCTTCCGTCTGGGCATTAGAATTCACAATTGTCAC
The DNA here is from genome assembly GCA_903789525.1 of uncultured Aeriscardovia sp. Taxonomy (GTDB): domain Bacteria; phylum Actinomycetota; class Actinomycetes; order Actinomycetales; family Bifidobacteriaceae; genus Aeriscardovia. The sequence continues at coordinate 355,118 of CAIFER010000001.1, read as the reverse complement.
TCGCCCACATGCCATAACAATCACATCGCCAATCATCGGCTTGACACGTTGATCGACTGGGCCAAATAAATTCGCATCAAGTGCTTCTTGCTTTGTCAACACGTGGGCCCGTTCGTGAACAACACTTCGATAACGTTGAGCTATCTGATCCACATCCTCAGCTGTTGCTCCGCGGTGAGCGTACAACATCAGTGCACGTGGTTCACCACCAATTTTCCACACGCCTTCTGAAAGCGCGTCATTGGATGCAGTATCAATTTGCTCGTTGAGATCAATATCAACCATGCCATGATCTGCGGTAATCACAATAAGTGTTCCTGGAGCACTGTGAAGAGTGACATACCCGATCAGCGAATCGACCTGTTCAAGCGCTGTTGCCCACTCATCAGATTCCCAACCAGCATGATGACCTGCTTTATCAACAGCACGAAAGTACAAGTACGTCAAACCCGGTTGTGAAGAAAGCTCAGCTGCTAAACGCACGCGTTCATTCGGGTCATCGACGTTCCGATAGTCTGTTCCTCTTAGGGCAGCTGCTGTCAATGGCGATTGTGCGAATTCAGATAGACCAATAGATGTCACACGAACTGACTGTTGAGTTAATTTCTCAAATACTGTTGGCTGACGTTGTAATTGTGTCGGAGGAATTGCACCACGGAACTGAATCATCTGCGAGATTTTCCGCGTCTTCGGATTCAGTTGCGTATAACCGAGCATACCCGTCAGCCCCGGGCACGTACCGGTTCCAAAAACAGACAGTGCAGCTGCAGTTGTGCTAGGGTAACACGTCAGAATTGAAGCGGGATGATGTGATAACTGAGTTTGGTTGGCGATCATTGACCGTAGATGCGGTGCATGCCCAATCCGTAGTTGCAAGTTATGAAAACCGAGCCCATCGACAACAATGACGATTGCTGATCTCACCGATGGCATCGCCAAGGCAGTCTGGCACGCATGTGGATCGCCGTGGACAGCCGTTGGACATGGTGTGCCCAACGCACTACTGAGCGCGGGCAGAACAGCAGATAGACTGCGCTGAGAAATCTGCGATCGAATCGGTTGAAACTGATCTGAGAAATGTTCTTGCGTGACCATTCCTGCTGTTCTCTTCCCCTCACTTCTTCAAATACTGTGTGAAGAATGCAATTTCATCGTCATTGCACTTCTTCGCCATCTCATCTTTTTGACTGACATGGAAGACGTGATAACGCGGATCCTGCTGCGAACCATAACTACGGAAAACATGCGGAAGAGAACGCGCAATCATGTAACCATCGAGTCGCACAGAGCAGTCTCGAATCATATCGTTCGATGCTGTCATGATAAAGACAGGTGGGATGTCATCAGTCAAATACTTTTCATACTGTAAATCGTCGCGATGCTCTGCCATGACTTTCGGGGTGAAATACGCCTGCGTGACACCGATATTCATTCCCGGCAGTGTAATGAAAGACGCACCGCAATTATCTGCAACGGCTCGAACAGTCAGCGCCGGTTTACTGTACCCGAATTTCTTCCTGTATTCCGCATTCAACAAGCAAGCAAGATACTGCATTTCCAACTGCCCGCCAGCCGAATCGCCAACGAGGAAAACATTGTTCGTATCAAAATGATACTTCTGAGCGTTATCAGAATTGGCAACCCAGTGAAGGGCGGCATTGACATCATCGAGTTCCTGCGGATACCGTGCTGCAGGCGCCAGGCGATAGTTGAAATTGACGACAGCAAAGCCATGACGTGCGAGTCCCATGCAATAGAACTGGTACGTTTCCTTCGTGCCATAGAACCACCCACCACCATGGATGTTGATGATGACTGGCACAGGATGATCAGTGTGCGCTGGCATAATGACGTCCAAAAGATTCCATTTCGGATCCGGCCCATACGAAATGTTGTTGAAACGCTCAAGATCAGGATCTGTAGGCGAAAGACCTGCATCTCGTCGATCGTCACCGGTCTTCCACTGTTGACGAACATGCTCTACTGCAACAAGGGTGCGCGGATCATCAGGATCCCAGTGAAAATCTTTTGGCAACTGGGACGACTGAGCACCTGGACTGACTGCCGCTGGAATATTTCCGTTCGCCATTATTGATCTCCTTGCCACGCTGATACCCTGTTGAGGCGGATTACTGGTCTTTCTCTCATTTTATTCACCTGTATTCGCCTTTACTGATCTGTATCTTTTGTGCTGTGTCACTTTTTCCACTGACACGACCTTTTTCCCAAGAGCACAGAAGAGTGTGCGATAATAAGAGATCGTCTGAAGGGAGAAGTATGCCTCGTCGTCGTTCGTCTACTTTGCAAGCAGGATATGATCCGCGGTCTGTCAAGCAGAAGATTGTCAACACACCGCTTCAAACGGAAATGAATACATCTTTCCTTGCCTACGCATATTCTGTGATTTACTCGCGAGCGCTGCCGGATGCCCGTGACGGTCTCAAGCCTGTCCAACGTCGCATCATCTATCAGATGGGTGAAATGCATCTGACCCCTGATAAGCCGTACATGAAGTCGGCACGTGCTGTGGGCGAAGTGATGGGCAAGCTTCATCCGCACGGGGATTCGTCGATTTATGAAGCAATGGTTCGTCTCGCCCAGCCGTTTGCAATGCGTCTGCCGCTCGTCGATGGACATGGTAACTTCGGATCTGTTGACGATGGGCCTGCCGCGTCGCGATACACGGAAGCTCGTCTCGCACCTGCTGCTCTCGCGATGAATGCCGACATCCATGAAGGCACTGTCCCGTTCTCCCCGAACTATGACAACAAGTTGACAGAACCAGATGTGCTTCCGTCTGCAATCCCGAACTTGTTGGTCAATGGGTCGCAAGGCATTGCTGTCGGTATGGCAACGAATATGATTACCCACAATTTGCGGGAAGTCGTGAAAGCTGCCATCCATCTCATGGAAAATCCAGATATGACGACAGCAGATCTCATGGAAGACGTTCCTGGGCCCGATTTGCCTGGCGGTGGCATCATCATGGGGCGTAAAGGCATCCGCGAGGCATACGAGACAGGTCGCGGAAGCTTTGTAACGCGCGCTCGCGTGCATGTCGAGAACGTCACCGCACGTAAAAAAGGAATTGTGATCACCGAACTCCCGTACATGGTTGGTCCTGAGCGCGTGCTGGAGCGCATTGGCCAGAGTGTGAAGGAAAAGAAGCTTGATGGGATCTCTAACGCCGTCGACCTGTCGGATCGTACCAATGGTCTGAAGATGGTGATCACCATCAAGACTGGTTTTGATCCGGCCGCAGTGCTCGCACAGTTGTACAAGACGACGCCATTGGAAAGTTCATTTACGATCAACAACGTGGCACTCGTCGACGGTCGCCCCCACACTCTTTCGCTGAAAGAGCTGCTGAGCGTGTGGATTAACCATCGTCGGACTGTCGTCACGCGTCGCTCACAATTCCGTCGCAATCAGGCGCAGGATAGACTTCACATCGTCGAGGGCTTACTGCTCGCACTCGTGGACATTGATGAAGCTATTCGCATTATTCGTACTTCTGACGATGAGGAAGCCGCGAAGAACAAGTTGATGGCTGTCTTTGATATTGATGACACGCAGGCTACATATATCCTTGATTTGCGGCTCCGTCGGCTGACGAAACTCAGTGAAATCAAACTGCAATCCGAACGTGACGACCTGAAGAAGACGATCGCTGAACTCAACCACATCCTCTCTTCCGATGCACACCGCGACGAAGTCGTTATCAATGAAATGAAGAAAGCTGCTGATGAATACGGCGACGGGCGTCGCACACTCATCCTTGATGACGACGGAACAGTTGCTGCCCAGCGCGATGACATGATCTCTCCGTCAACCGCGGGAGCTGCAAAACCGGGGGCACACGATTTGTCGACAATCGACACGTCATCTGTCTCTCAAGCGGTGAAAAACAAGTCGGCTGGAACTGCTCTCCAACTGGAAGATACGCCGTGCGCAGTCATCCTCGGCACAGACGGCAGAATTGGACGATTTGCCACATCTGCTCTCGATCTACTCGCTACCCGTTCTGGTTCAACTCAGCGCATCAGCCATGACGGCATTCGCGCAGCCTTTTTGTCGTCCACGCGCTCTGAGTATGGAATTGTGACGTCAGCGGGACGGCTGGTGCTCGCCCATGTCTCTGACTTGCCGCTCCTCAGTTGCAAGGACGGGATCAGCACTGTAGGCGGCGTGAACGCATCGGGATTGCTCAACGGGACGCACGATACGCAACCGGTTGAGGGCGAAAAAGTTATCACAGCACTTGCTGTGAGGGACTCGCATCATTCCGATGCTTCTGATACCGATTCTCGTAACGTTCCACTCGCGCTCGGAACGCGTAACGGCATAGTGAAACGGTGGAACGGCGATCATCCCACCACTATGGATTCCTTCACCATCATCACACTGAAGAATGGTTCTGATGGTCAGCAGGATGAGGTCATCGGAGCCGCACCAGCAACTGACAACGATCAACTCGTCTTTATCTCAGATTCGGCGCATTTGCTGACATTCGCAGCATCTGCAGTTCATGCTCAAGGACGAACATCAGCTGGAATGAAGGGGATCAGCCTCGATTCCTCGTCGCATGCCATCGCGTTTGCCGTTATTCCTGCAGGGCACGTGGGATGGACGGCCGCGACCGATTCGACGTCGGCCAGCGGTGCAGTCGTCCTGAGCGTTGCAGGTGACGGTCACGCGTTGAGCGGTACAGAACCAGGAAGCGCAAAGGTCACGCCGCTCGAATTGTTCCCTCTCAAAGGACGTGGAACTCGTGGCGTGCGGTGCCAGCGTTTCCTGAAAGGGCAGAACTGTCTCATCGTCGCCGCTGCTGGAGATTATCCTCTTCATGCTGCCGATCATGATGGTAACCCGATCGATTTGCCTGCAATTAGTATGCAACGCGATGGATCTGGCACCAATCTCGATGAAGCAATCAGCTATATAGAATAAAAAGTTCCGCAGTCTTCTGTTGATACGGGCAGAAGGCTGCGGAATGATTCTGTTCACTCATCACTGATCACTATTGGTCACTACTCACCTCTCCTGATCAATGGTGACGATGCTATGCGTCGATTTGAGAACGATCGAACGTATTCGCATTCTGAACGATGAACTGCTTGCGCGGTGGAACCTCATCCCCCATCAGCAAGCGGAAAATCTTATCTGCATCGAGCGTTTCACTCATCGTGATGCGCCGAAGCATACGCGTGCGCGGATCCATTGTGGTGATCGCCAACTGGTCCGCATCCATCTCACCTAAGCCCTTGTACCGCTGGATGTCAGGGCTGTATGTGATTCCTTTCGCATCCAGTTCCTTCAGTTTGTGGCCAAGTTGCTTTTCAGAGTACGTGTACTCATAGTGCCCTTTATTCTTACCCGTCAACGCAATCCTGTGCAGCGGAGGGACAGCAGCATACACATGTCCCTGCAGGATCATTGGCCGCATGTACCGATAGAACAACGTCAACAGCAGAATACGAATGTGTGCACCATCGACATCAGCATCGGTCATCATAATGATTTTGTTGTATCGGGCTTGCGAAATATCGAAGTCCTTGCCCGAACCAGCACCGACGACTTGAATAATCGCCGAGCATTCGGCATTATTGAGCATCTGATTGAGCGATGCTTTCTCCACATTCAAAATTTTTCCACGAATCGGTAGCAACGCCTGGAATGTTGAATTACGGGCCGCCTTCGCCGTACCGAGTGCCGAGTCTCCCTCGACGATAAACAACTCCGCAATATCGTCATTGCCCGGCAAGCAATCAGACAATTTCGCTGGCATGGAAGCGGATTCGAGAGCATTCTTGCGCCGTGTGACTTCCTTCGCACGATGCGCCTGAATACGGGCATGCATCTCCCCTGCCACTTTTTCAAGGACAAGTTCCGACTGCGCTTTGAACCCACGCCGAGAACCAGAGATCATCTCACCGAACTCTTTTGTCACAATACGAGAGACGATCGGCTTCACCTGAGCTGTTCCGAGCACATCCTTCGTCTGTCCTTGGAATTGCGGCTCAGCGATACGAACTGAGATGACTGCAACGAGTCCAGTCACGACATCATCACGCTCAATCCTCTGTGATGAATCGTGCGTGTTGATCTTATATTTTCGCGCATTCTCCTCAATTTGCCGACGTACTTGACGTGTCAGGGCATTGAGGAAACCATCGACGTGCGTTCCGCCGCCTGGTGTCGCTACCACATTGACAAAGCTCTTGATGGTCGTATCGTAGTCATTCGTCCAACGCAGTGCGATATCAACATCACACGTCCGCTTCACAACGGCAGCATGCAGATCATCAGAGGCGTCAACTTGCTGTGTCTCCTCCTGATACGTGCCCGAGCCAGTAATATGCCATACATCGCACACAGGCTCCCCATGCGAGAGGTAATCGACGAAATCGACGACCCCACCATCATGATGGAATGACTGGAAACGTGGCTCTTGACTGAGGACCTCGTATTCTTTTTCTTCAACGTGAAGACGAGTCTTCTTTCCTTCTACCCCTGTTTGCTCGAGCGCAAGAGACTCGCTTTCGCCGTCTCCTTCACTCGCGTTCGAGATCCCACTGTCATCGGAGTCAGTGGAATCACTCGTATCACCGGTTTGATTGTGTTCGTGATCAGATGAAGAAGACAGATGTGCACTATCAGATGTGAGAGAAGCAGCTACTGATTGTGACGCAGCCTTGTGTGATGTATCCTTCCCAAATTCGTTGACAACGTCGATCGTCAGCCCCGGTACGAGGAACGACGTCTGCCGTACGCGATTAATCAACATCGCATAGTCGAAATGTGCTGTTGCATTGAAGATTTCAGGATCAGCCCAATATCGGATACGCGTACCCGTTTTCTTTGCCGGAACTTTCCCGACGACACGTAACTGTGTCGCTGACCCTTTCCGGGTGCGACGGAACGGAGATGATGGTGAAGGATGCGCCGGATCAGCATCGCGATACACACCAGGATGACCTTGGTGGAATTCCATCCGGTACGTTTTCCCATTTCGATCAACTTCTACATCGAGACGAGAACTCAGCGCATTGACCACAGATGAGCCGACACCGTGCAAACCACCTGTCTGGTTATAACTTGCTTCACCGAACTTAGCGCCAGCATGCAGCTTCGTTAAAACGACCTCTACACCTGTCAGTCCGGTCTTTGGCTCCTTGTCGACTGGAATACCACGTCCGTTATCATCCACCTCGATAGATCCGTCGCGCCGAATGGTCACCGTAATGTGCGTGCACGCGTTTGCGAGCGCCTCATCAACAGAATTATCGATGATCTCCCACAAGCAATGCATGAGACCGAGCGTATCTGTCGTACCAATGTACATGCCTGGACGCTTTCGGACAGCATCGAGACCTTCGAGAACTGCCAGATCTCCTGCATCATATGAATGTGCCTTGCGACGCACCACGATCCCCCTCATTACCACAAAGTGGATGAAAAACAGCACTCACCGCCTTGAATCGATGAGTGCTCATACGAACAATCAACAAATGCGTCCAGAGTTTCACGGATGAAACTCTGGACTGATGGCTTCAATGTGTGCGGAATTATTCGTCGAGGAAGTCACGAAGCTTCTGCGAGCGAGACGGATGACGAAGTTTCGCCATCGTCTTCGATTCAATTTGACGAATACGTTCACGGGTGACGCCATACACTCGACCGATATCATCGAGCGTCTTCGGCTGTCCATCATCGAGCCCATAGCGCATCTTGATGACACCGGCTTCGCGTGGGCTGAGTGTTTCGAGCACATTCTTCAGCTGCTCTTGAAGCAGTGAGAACGACACAGCGTCCTGCGGTGCTATTGCATCCGTATCCTCAATCAAATCGCCAAACTCAGAATCTCCATCTTCTCCCAACGGAGTGTGCAAGGAAATTGGCTCACGACCGTACTTTTGAACTTCTTCGACCTTCTCCACCGGCATATCAAGCTCTTTTGCAAGCTCTTCAGGTGTTGGGTCACGACCGAGATCCTGGAGCATTTGACGCTGCACACGAGAAAGCTTGTTGATAACTTCAACCATGTGCACTGGCACACGAATCGTGCGAGCCTGATCAGCCATCGCGCGTGTGATTGCCTGGCGGATCCACCACGTAGCATACGTGGAGAACTTGAAGCCTTTCTTCCAATCAAACTTCTCGACAGCACGAATCAGACCAAGATTGCCTTCCTGAATCAAATCCAAGAACAGCATTCCACGGCCTGTGTAACGCTTTGCCAGTGAAACGACAAGACGAAGATTTGCTTCCAGCAAATGATCCTTCGCCTTTCGGCCGTCACGAGCAGCCCATTTCAGCTCACGACGCCGAGTGAATGACATCTCACCTTTCTGAGTGTCCAGCAAATGCTGAGCATACAGACCGGCTTCAATACGCTCCGACAAGTCAACCTCTTGTGCAGCGGTGAGCAGCGGGACGCGGCCGATTTGCTTGAGATAATCCTTCACTGGATCAGCTGTTGCACCAGCTGTGACAACACGACGCTTTGGATTTCCTGAAGGAGTGACATCATCATCGTCATCATCATCGCGAACAACAAATGCGCCCTTCTCACGCATCTTGCTTGCTCGAGCTTTACGCTGGCGACGCGAATTTTCCTGAACATCTTTCCGGCTGAAGTGACTGGCAATCGTATCGCCTTCGATCGTCCGACCAGAAATAGCAGTTGGACGCTGTGCATTCTTCGACTCGTGAATGGTGATACCTGGAGCGCTCGGCATTGATGTCGACGAAGTGGATGGCGTGCTGGCACTCTTACTCTGTGATGAAGTTGAAGCCGCAGCCGTTCTTTTCACAGTCTTCTGTGCCGGGGACTGAACGCTCTGTGCACTCGTTTTCTTCGCAGTGGCTTTCTTGGCTGGAGTCTTCTTTACAGTGGCCTTCTGAGTAGCAGTTTTCTTCGCCGCTTTCGCTGTTTGAGAAGCCTTCCGTGAAGAGGTTGCCGCTTTCTTCGTACGAGTACGAGAACGCTTCACGGAACTTGCTTCAGTGGCCGTAGCATGCACAGCAGTCTTCCCTGCTTTTCGAGAAGTCGTTGCTTTCGCCTTCTGAGTATGTGCAGTAGCAGTCTTCCGCGTTACCTTTTTTGCAGTTTTCTTCTGTGCCGCGCTGTTCGTACGAACTTGAGATGTGCTCGCCTTCACTGCTTCTGTCACCTCATGCCCTCCTCAAAAGCTGTATGGGGATGGATAATACCTCATAACTATCCATTTTATTAACAGCTGTGAGAGAATTCTTATTCCCGCTTTATTCTTTTTCATTCCCCTTTTCACACCACGTTGGACGAACATTTCTCCGGCATACTTTGACAACCAGCTGGGCAAGAGAACACGTCCGATCGATACTCAAAGCACGTAACGCTGCCGCAAGACTTTCATCACCTCTGCCTGCCCACCACAGCAGATAAGCGAGCATGGCACACGGCTGCGTAGACATCGTGCCATCCACGTGCTGCAAAATACCAATGAGAGCGTCAATCGCCAATAGACACGTACCTCCATATTTCTTTTCCCATGTTGGATCACAAAAAATGCGCTGTAATTGTGCATCTTCTTTTTTCTTCACATGTGGGTCAGTGGGAGAACATGCGACGGACATGAGATCGAGATAATCCATGTCACTGACGGAAGAAATGAGAATAGCATCGCGCATTGGTAATGATTCTTCCATGCAAACACACCAATCGCGGATGAATTTTTCTGACATGCTCAGCGTTTCGTTGCGCCAATCCCGTCCCAGATCTGCCTCATTATCTTCTGTGCCGTCATTCAACAATTCCTGTTGTGACACACGTAAATGGATCTTTCGGACACTGTCAACGAGAGGGTCACGACGGGTGGGAAGCGCAGAAAAATGTCGTTCTTGACGCACGAGGAGCTCTGGATTTTGGTTACGTGCCACCATCAGCCACCACAGTAAAACAGGACGGAAGAACCGACGATCACCCTTGCTCATATCATTGCGCCGCCCCTCGCGAAAATCCTCGATTCTTTCCCTCATGAGTCGGTAGTCAATACCAACAGGACGCTTCAATTCCGTCTGATGAACGCCGTGTGAGATGACAAGATCGTCTCCATGGGCACTGGAAAGAGTTGCCAAAAAATCGTGACCACCTTCCTTAACCCACCTGACGACTTCTTCTTGACTTGCGCGTTCAGGGTAAAATGTGCTTCCTTCGTGTGCGCAACATACTGCGTATTCGCGAGATACTGATGTTTCCATTGCGTGATCCTTTCATCGAACATTGAACTCACTTTCGCTCAGGCGCACACAGCGATCAACGAAATGAAATGAATGTGGACGAAAGGGTCAGCGTCTTTCAATACAGACCGTCGCATTTTCCTCAAACGACGGGATTCACAGAGTGTTTCGCACAGTTACATTTACATCGATATGAGTGTGGATAAACCGACGCACACCCTCAATTCACCAATGTCTGTTGCCCAGGGAGACAATGGTGAGTATGCAATCCTCGGCACATACTCATCCTTTGCAGTTCAACGGCTCATCAACACGCGAGTTGCTCGAAGAGAATCTCACACTTTCTCAATTGCGAAAAAGTATCGAAGACAGACTTCCCCAGCTTTTGAGGAGTTTCTCATACCCGGATGCGGATAGTGTGACGAGTGCTCCGTTAATGCGGGCAACAGTCGAACAAGCGGTGACGAGCGATCAAGGCGGAAAACGTTTGCGAGCGCTACTGCTCATAGCCGCTTCTCGTCTTCCGCTGAGCAGTCATGCACTACTTCCGTTTGCATGTGTGAGGGATTTAGCATGCTCAATTGAGATTTTTCAGACGGGTGCACTTGTCCACGATGACATCATGGACGCGTCATCAGTCCGGCGCGGTCGTCCAGCTGCTCATGTGGCGCTCGCGAGCGCATACCAGGCTTTTGCTTCTCACAGCCATCAGAAATCACGAACGTGGGAGCACAAAGATGACGCAGACTCCCCTCATTCATCTGATCTCATGACACCCACAGATGCTGCACAAGGGGGTCAAGGACTGGCGATCATGCTCGGAGACCTTCTCGCAACAGTCAGTCTCTTGTGCGCGCAAAACGCATGTTCCACCGCTCCTGATGCACTCTCCTCGCGCATTATGACAGTCTTATTGAAAATGCAGCGCGAGGTTGAAATCGGACAAGTACTCGACGAAGCAAATTCAGTTACTCCCCTGCAACATACGAGTGAGCTCGTCGACAATTGCATCACGATCTATACTCGCAAAACTGCCAGCTATACGTGCGTCGCACCACTCATGGTTGGTTTCTTAGCTGCAGGAATGGAAAGTTCGCAGGCAGAAAAATACGCCACTTCGATTGGCATTCCACTCGGGATTGCATTTCAGCTGTGCGATGATCTGTCCGATCTCCTTCCCAGTCAGCCGCCGACGGGCAAGCCTTTAGGTGGAGATATTCGTGACGGAAAGCGAACTATTCTTCTGGCGGACGCACTTTCTTCACTCTCTCCCTCTGATCGTGAAGAACTCGCACATCTGTATGAACAAGCAAGCCGTAATCCGCATGACGTCCACCGTGCCCAGAAACTTTTCCTGTCGAGCACAGCCGTCCAGCATTCATTCGCACGCATCGATGAGCTCGTCAGTCGTGTCAATACTGCTGTTTCACATCTGGGAGAACAGTTGTCAATGACCGACCAGGACAATGCTTCCGTTCAACTACTGAAAAGAGTGATTAGCCTGTTCAGCGACGTCACAAAATTCAACACATGTCACGTTCAACAGTTTGACAGGCAATAAAGGTAATGCCAGCAGCCTCGACAGTGTAAGAATGTCGTCATGATCAGTGAGCACATCCGTCCATCAAAAGTCTGAGAAAGTACGATAGAAAACATGGACATGATGCAAGAAACGAAGGCTGGTAGCGTACTCGATGGACGCTATCAGGTGCTCTCTGCGATCGCACAAGGGGGAATGGCATCCGTCTTTCTTGCACTCGATCAACGGCTCAATCGGCGCGTCGCTGTCAAAATCATTCACTCACAACTGGCTCAAGGCGAACATGGCGCACAATTTCTTCGTCGTTTTCGTAATGAGGTGACGTGTGCTGCAGCCGTAGCAAATCCGCATATTGTGCAGGTGTATGACACCGGAAAAGTCAACAATTTACCGTATCTGGTCATGGAATATGTCCGTGGCACTGATTTGCGTCACGAAATTGCTCAGCAGCGTACTCTCTCGGTTCGCAGTACGTGCCGCATTCTTTCACAAATACTTGATGGCTTAGCCGCCGCTCATGCAGCTGGTATCACTCATCGGGATATGAAGCCAGAGAATATCCTGCTCACCGTGCGCGGAAGCGTCAAAATAACTGATTTCGGATTAGCGCGAGCAGTTTCGCAACAGACAACGGGAACAACTGGTCTCTTATTGGGCACGGCAGCGTACCTTGCTCCAGAAACAATCGAAGACGGAACGGCAACCCCAGCATCTGACATCTATTCGGTTGGAATTATGGCGTATGAGATGCTGACGGGATCGATCCCGTTTATGGCAGAGAACCCCGTTACAACTGTGTTTCGCCACGTCAGTATGGATGTCCCTCTCATTACAGCGACCGATCAGCAATTTCCGTCCTCTCTCAGCCAATTTGTCTCACGCCTCTGTGCACGATCACCTTCCCAGCGCCCGCACAACGGGGAAGAAGCACTGGCACTTCTCAATGAGATCATGTCGCAGCTTTCTGCCTCTCAGCTCAACTATCAGCATGTGATCGCAAAACTTCAGCACACGCGCCCATTGGCAGGCGCTCAGCAACTCCAGCACCCTCTCGTCGAACAGCCCGTTCCTGAGCCACCTTCTCCTGCAGGGTCGTTACCTGACAATTTTCCGAATGGTGGAACGCAAATTCTCGCTCATCCGGGTCGCGCTGCCCATCTCGCGCCATCACCTCGAGAAACTCATGCTCCTGCCAAGTCCACTGCTCATAACAGCAGTCATCACACAGCTGTCCTCTCGACTGTTCAACCAGTGCACGAGACTTCTTCAGCACCGACCCACCGCTCTGGCGTACTAGTCATTCTCACTCTTCTCGTTTCTCTGCTTGTTGCCGCCGGAATCGTGATAGGCGGATGGTACTGGTGGAATCAATGGGGTCCTGGTAGCTTGATCACCGTTCCTGCCGTCCCCGGCATCACGTGTATGACTTCTCGCAACTGTTCTGTAGCAGGTGGCGACTGGACGCGATACCGCAATCTTCTCGACGAACACGGGATCACGTCATCAACGCGCACTGTTTACTCGGAATCGGTTCCGAAGGGGAAAATGCTCTCACTAACACCTGGTGTGGGCGCTCGTCTCTCTAAGAAATCGGCTCATGTAACGGTCACTCTTTCACGCGGACCTCGCCCTATTGCTGTTCCATCTGTGACAGGCATGACAAAACAGAGAGCAACTGAACAACTCCATAAAGCTGGCTTAACCTTCACTATCACCGAACAGTATTCAGATTCTGTTGCAGCTGGTGCCGTCATTGCCACTTCCCCGGGAGCCGGACAACTCGTCAAAAAGGGAGCAACTATTCATATAACGCTCTCTCGTGGGCCACAAATGGTGACCGTTCCGAGTGTCATCGGGCTGAGTAAGGCGGACGCGGTTTCTCGTCTTCAGCATCTTGGATTGACTGTTAAGACGCAACCATCTCTCATTGGAGAGCATCTGCATCAAATCTTCAGTCAGTCGGTTGCCGGCGGCCAGAGAATTCGTCTGCACGACACTCACGGCGCCCCCACTGTTATTACACTGACAGTTGTCTAAACCGTATTCTCAGTAGAGCAAAGTCACGCCTATTCAACGAAATGTTGAGCAGCATGACGGCGATGTGCCGCCTCTTGTGCCGCGCGCTCATGCTCCTGACGCAGGCGAGCTTTCTCGACTTGTGCATACTCGTCAACGTACGTTTGCCCACTCAATTCGCTGATGGCCTTCATCAATCGATCCGTCACATTCCGCAACATATCATGCGTCACATGAGCAGAATCCGTGCGGGAGACAGTAATTGGTGTTCCAAAATGCACTTCGACGTGATGGCGATGTGGCATGACTGACCCGATCGGCTGAGCAATGTTTGTACCAATAATGCCGACCGGAATAATAGGAGCACCGGTTTCATACGCAAGCCGCGCTACACCTGTATGGCCCTTGTACAGCCGGCCATCTGGGCTTCGTGTCCCCTCAGGGTGAATCCCGAATAACTCGCCTTTCGACAATATTTCGCGCGCATGCTCCAGTGCGCCGAGAGACTTGGATCCGCCACTGCGAGCAACAGGGAAACAACCCGCACTCGTGAAGAAGAACTTTTTAAAAGCACCCTTAATGCCTGGGCTCGTGAAATATTCTTCCTTCGCCATATAGTGAACCATTCGTGGAGTGACGAGAGGAATCACAGCATCATCAATGACGGCCAAATGATTCGCTGCGATAATTGCTGCTCCTGTGCGAGGCACGTTCTCAAGACCAGTAACGTGCGGAGTAAAAGCGTAAGTCGCCAAGCCACCGAGCGCGTGCACATAAAACCAGTACAGCTTGAACGGACGTTTCATATTTCCTCTTCCTCCAGGATGAACTTTTCCCGCAAGCACCACGATGAGCTATGGTGGAAAACATGTCCACTCATAACAATACTCGATCAACTCACAACAAGGAGTCTGACGAGTGGAAGGCTTTTCTCAACGAGCATTCTGAGCTTCAGGAAGTGGAAAAATCTTCTCCTGCACAACGTTTTGAAAAGGCAGCACAACAGCACGAGCGAATTGTTTCGCATTCTTCACAGTCACATCACTGGCATATGCGAGGTCGGAAAAAGGATCATCACAACGACCAACAGGAGTTCCTCGAACCAGATGGCAGTATCGACCACGCCGAAATAAACCCCTCACATTCAGGCCCGCGAGATTTTCGCAGCTCTTTTCTAGACACAGACCGCGTCTTAGAAAAAGAAGATGGCCCGTACGTTCCTCCTGATGTTGACGATCCGCAAACAAAAAAGCGGACGACAGCAGTGTATGCTGCACTCATCATCATTGGACTCGTCTTACTCATCGCCTGTGCGTTTGTTCCTCCCGCTGCAGGGGTGCTCGGAACGCTCGGTGTTCTTGGACTTATCGTAGGTGGTGTTGGCCTCTTCCTGCAGAGCAAAGATTATCCGCGTAGAAACTGAAATGCTGAGAACTGAGTAAGCAGGAAATAAGAAACCAAAAAGAAAATTAAATAACTGAAAGCTAAAAAACGAGAGGTACGCTACTTTCACGATATTGCTGAAGTCGTGAACATAACTGCAAAAGGGAACTCCCGATCTATGAGAAGAGGAGTTCCCTTTCGCCCTTTACCTGATTCGTGTTCTTTTTGTTGCGCCGATATCAGTCTTTGTTATGCTTCTTTTTCTTATCGGCTTTCTTCTCATCCTTCTTGCTATCTGCCTTCTCCTTTTTACTGTTCTCTTTTTCATCTTTCTGAGAAGCAGCGAAGGATGGAAGTTCGCCGCTTTCGCGCAAAGCAAGATCTGCGACACCAATCATCCCAGCGTCATTGCCTGCACTCGCGATAAGGATCTTGGCATGCGGACGATAGGCAGCCGCCTCGAGGAACCGCAGATAGTTAGAACGAGCGGTCTTCATCAAAATATCCCCGACGCTGACAACACCGCCACCAATGACATAGCAATCAGGATCCAGCATTGCTGAGATTGCCGCCATCGTGCGTCCCAGCCACTCGCCAATCTTGTTAAATGCGTAGAGTGCGAGCGCATCTCCCTCTTTTGCTGCCATCGAAACCATCTGTCCGCGGATTGCGTCGATATCTCCGCCTGAGAGTTCCAACAGGCGCTTACCCATTTGTGGACGACGACGTACTGCAGCACGTGCAAATCGCTCCAGTGCTGTTCCGGAAATGTACTTCTCGGCGCATCCTCGCAAACCGCAACCGCACTGTTCCCCATCAGGAACCATTGGCAAATGACCGACCTCAGCAGCCATGCCATAGGAGCCACGATACAAACTTCCGTTGAGGATAAATGCTCCACCGAGGCCAGTTCCGACTGTCAGCATTACCATATTCTGACTGCCTTGGCCGGCACCACAAATGTACTCGCCCCAACCTGCTGAGTTTGCATCATTCTCAACAATGACCGGCACTTCGTGATGAATGAGCTCAGAAACATTGTGAGCCAGAGGATAACCAACCCACGACGGGATGTTAGCGGAGAATGTCATCGTCTTGCGATCGGCAGCCACATTGCCTGCTGCAGAAATACCAATCGCACTAATTTTTCCGATTTGCTCGCACGCTTCGCGATAAACGCTTGCAATTTGCGCATCAATCGCGGTTGCCGTCGAAGGAGTTGGAACTTGCCACCGCTGAATGATCTGATGCTTCTCGTTGAAAACTCCTGACGCAATTTTAGTTCCGCCAATATCAATTCCTAGGGCGTACATCCCATTGCCTCCTCGCGACCAGATGCCACAATGCTAACGATCACTTATTAATTGGTTTATCACCAATTAGATAGTTCGATCATACCTAAACGCCCAAACGTCTGAATGAAGGGCACCTGATCTCATGAAAGACACACAAATACACGTGGAAAAAGAAGAACACCCGTGTACAGCGCATATAAAAAGGTGCTGCAGAAGCATCAACTCACTTCTGCAGCACCCGAATGACTCTGATCGTTTCACCCTCCGCGAGTATACCGATCAGCCCATTATCGATGACTCAGTGCACTGACTACTTCTGATGTGCAGCCTGATGAACTTCGTTCTGACCGTGGCACATCTTGTACTTACGACCAGACCCGCATGGGCACGGAGCATTCTTCGGAGTACCCGGGAACGTTCGGCCGTCTGCCCATGGAACACGGAGTTCAGCTGCTTGACCGTTGCGAATGCGCGTGCTCACAGAGATCTCACGATCCTCATGCGTCAGAGGCTGAACACCAATGATTGGTTGCGAGGCCATCTGCTCTCCAGCGGTTGAAGAAGCAGGAGACTCTTGTGATTCGTCTTGCTCATCAGCACCGGAACGATCAGCTGCCGTCTCATCCTCATCCAAGTCTTCATTTTCCTGGCTTGGCTCTGTTGGACCAGACAATTCAGTACCAGATTCAGCCTGTTCACGTGCCTGCTCTTCTTCATGCTTAATCTGCTGAAGATCAAGATGGAAGAGTAGTTGGACGGACTCCTCCTCAATGGCTTCCACCATCGAGTTGTACATACGGTATCCTTCGCGCTGATACTCGACCAACGGATCGCGTTGACCCATTCCACGCAGGCCAATGCCATCCTTCAAGTAATCCATCTCATACAAATGCTCACGCCACTTACGATCAAGCACTGCAAGCACGACGCGGCATTCTAGATCCTTGACGAAGTCCTCGCCCATCTGTTTCTCACGAGCGTCATACTGCGCCTTAGCATCAGCGAGCACATCTTTCTCGATAGATGCAATCGCCTTCTCGTGCTTCTTCAGGGCCGTTGCCTTCTTCTTCTCATCGTCTGCCGACAAGGAGATTGGATACAGCTGAGCGTATGCCTGCCACAGTGCATTCACATCCCAATCGGATGGCTTGATATTGCTTGGCAGAGCAGCCTTTGCATAAGCATTGATGGTGTTCTTGAGGAAGTCCATGACAGTCTGATGGATATTCTCACCCATCAGCACCTTCTGACGTTCTGCATAGATCACCGTACGCTGCTTGTTCATCACGTCGTCGTACTTCAAGACGTTCTTACGAATCTCGTAGTTACGGGATTCGACAGCCTTCTGTGCGTTACGAACGCCTTTCGATACCGACTTCGATTCGATCGGCTGACCTTCTGGAAGACCTTGACGCATAACACGTGCAACGAGTTGCGTGTTAAACAGGCGCATCAAATCATCTTCGAGCGAGAGATAGAACCGGGATTCTCCTGGATCACCCTGACGACCAGAACGACCGCGCAACTGATTATCAATACGGCGAGATTCATGGCGTTCCGTTCCCAGAACGTAGAGACCGCCGAGCTTGACAACTTCCTCATGTTCGTTCTTGACCTGTGACTTGATCTTCTCGAGCGTCGGACCCCACAGCTTTTCGTACTCTTCAGGAGTATCTTCCGGAGAATACCCACGCTTCTTCAGATCCTGATCAGCAAGGAACTCGACATTGCCGCCGAGCATGATATCGGTACCACGACCTGCCATGTTAGTGGCAACTGTCACAGCACCCTTACGACCTGCAACCGCGACGATGGCAGCTTCGCGCTCATGATGCTTTGCATTGAGAACAGTATGAGGAATGTGTGCACGATCCAGCAGAGCAGAAACCACCTCAGAGGACTCGACAGAGGCGGTGCCAAGCAAGACAGGCTGTCCCTTGCGATAACGGCGAGCAACATCCTTGATGATGGCCGCAAGCTTCTCCTGCTTTGTGCGGAAGATCAGATCATCACGATCCTTGCGGATCATCGGCTTATTCGTCGGAATCGGAATGACACCAAGCTTATACGTGTTCTGGAATTCAGCAGCTTCCGTTTCGGCGGTGCCGGTCATGCCGGAGAGCTTGTCGTACATCCTGAAGTAATTCTGGAGCGTGATGGTGGCATACGTCTGATTTTCAGGGTGAATTTCGACGTTCTCTTTTGCCTCGAGCGCCTGATGAAGACCCTCGTTATACCGACGTCCTGGCAAAACACGCCCAGTATGCTCATCGACAATCAAGACTTGACCGTTGGTGACCACGTAATCCTTATCGCGAAGGAAGAGCTCTTTTGCCTTGATGGCATTATTGAGATACCCGATCAGCGCGGTATTCTGTGGCTCGTAGAGATTATCGATTCCAAGCCAATCTTCGACTTTGGCGATGCCAGGTTCCTTGATGCCGACGGTCTTCTTCTTCTCGTCGATCTCATAATCGACATCGCGCTTCAGATTCGGAACAAACTTAGCGAATTCGCGATACCAGCGCGTGACACCGCCCTCAGATGGACCAGAAATAATCAGTGGCGTACGCGCTTCATCAATGAGAATTGAATCAACCTCATCGACGATGGCGTAATGGTGACCACGCTGAACAAGATCTGACTTATCCCACGCCATATTGTCACGCAGATAGTCGAAACCGAACTCGTTGTTCGTTCCGTACGTGATATCGCAGTTGTACTGCTTACGGCGTTCAGCCGGCTTTTGACTCGTTAAGATGCAGCCAACAGAAAGGCCGAGGAAATGATGAATACGGCCCATCAGCTCAGACTGGTAACTGGCCAAATAATCATTGACCGTAACAACATGCACGCCTTTGCCGCTCAACGCATTGAGATAACTCGGCATTGTTGCAACAAGCGTCTTGCCTTCGCCAGTCTTCATCTCAGCGATGTTGCCCCAGTGAAGAGCAGCAGCACCCATGATCTGAACATCGTATGGACGCTGACCGATGACACGCTTAGCTGCTTCACGAACTGTCGCGAATGCCTCTGGCATGAGGTCATCTAACGATTCACCGTTATGCAAACGTTGCTTGAACTTTGCTGTTTGAGCCTTGAGCTCCTCATCGGACATGTCGGAAATCCGCGGTTCCAAGGCCTTAGTTGCCACTGCCACGGACTGGAGCTTCTTGAGCTGCCTGCCCTCGCCAATACGCAGGACCTTGTCAAGAACTGATGCCACTTCTCCACTCCTGTCGTTCGCTTACCTCAACCGATAAGACCGTCACGAAAACACTTCAATGTTACGCAGATATGCAGATCTTCATATTCTGTTGAATGAAATGGGCTTATCGCCTCTCAGCGATAAGCCCATACTCACTACTCCACTACTGTCCTTGATGACGCATCAAGGTAGCAATTCAGCTCCTTTCCCTCTCGGGAAATGTGCTGAGAATTGCCGTCTTACTTTTGCTCACGAGCCTTCTTGCGAGCTGCGGCACGCTCTTTCTTCAGATTTTCAGCCGTATCAATCTCGAAGACACCGTAGCTCCAGCCATGGCGACGATAAACTACCGACGGACGGCCTGTTGCGCTGTTCACAAAGAGGAAGAAGTCATGTCCGATGAGTTCCATTTGATAAATGGCGTCATCAATCGTCATCGGTTCAGCAACATGCAACTTTCGACGAATGACAATCGGTGTATCACCAACCTGAACCTCAATGGACTGTCCTGCCTTCAGATCTTGAGACAACGAATCCTCAGAATCTCCGGTGACCTTCTCGTTATGACGAGCGTTCTCCTCCTTGGCAACAGCCTTTTCCAGTTCTTCATCAGCAGCAAAATCTGGAACTGGTGCATTGCGCAGACCATGACGATGATCCTTACGGCGATCACGTGTGCGACGAAGACGAAGGGTCAACTTATCGAGTGCAATGTCAAGAGCACTGAACTCGTCAGCACTTGATGCTTCTGCGCGAATAACATCACGACCTGCAAAGACTGTAATCTCAACCTTCTTTGCAGAATCTGCTTGACTTGGATTGCCTTCATGTGTGACAACAATCTGAATACGACTCGTATCCGGCGCAACCTTCGTCACGCGCTGCATCTTTGTATTGACGACGTCATGGAATTTATCACTCAGCTGAACACGACGACCTGTGACAACGATATCCATGATGACCTCCTTTGGCCTGCGGTGCCAAGCACCTTCACTCAACAAAGATGAGATAATTCCCATCTACTGATTCCACTTTACCTCAACGAAACACTGCCTGTCATCATCTGTTCATGGTGGCTCGTAAACTACGTCACGAGATCCCTTGATGGTCGCGCAGGCATGATGTCTGTGAGGAACTTCCGGGCTCCATAGAGCACGACGGCGGGTTAAACCGCCCAGGGTGACCTGAGAGATAGCGCAGCAGAAAACAAACCGCCTTTCAAAAGGTAAGGGTGAAATGGTGGCGCAAGAGACCACCGGGCAACTGGTAACAGGTGCCGCAATGCAAGCCTCGTCGGGAGCAAAGCCAAGCAGGAAACAATGGGGCTGCTCGTCCCGTTTCCGGGTAGGCCGCTGAGATGGATGACCATCCGTGTGCTGCCTGATCGCAGTGCATGACAGAACTCGGGGTATAAGGGATCTCTTTTACCTTTATTTTCTGATTACTGACGTGAGACAGTTCTGCGGATATGCCTTATATGTCACTTGTTATATTTCATTTGCCGAAAGCTCTCGAGCATACTTCATGACAAGTGAAACAGATTGTCCTTTTCGCCGTGCACCGGAAACCAAACGAGAAACAAGTTTCTGACCATCAACGTTTTCTGACCGCCTCAAGATCGATTCTGCGAGATCATGTGCTGCTTGATCAAAGCTCCCCTCTTCTTCACCTTGATCAACAAAACGCTTGATGATCTCGTCCGGAATTCCCTTCAGTCTCATTTCGCGACGCATGCCAAACGCCCCTAAACCTTTGCGCAGTCCTCGCTCATAAATTGATTGAGCATAATCGGTATCGTTCAAAACGCCTTGACGTTCAAGTTCTTTCACAACGCGATCAATGACGTCTGGAGAGAAAGATTTACGAGACAAACGCTGACGCAAACCTTCCTCGCTTGCACCTGCTGCGTCTAACGAGCGGAGAGCTGCCTCCTGACAACGAGCAAACTCACTGTCAGGCTCCTCGGACCCATCGTCTTCCTTTTCCCATGTGCCAGGGTGGCGATGAGACAGACGAGATACGCGAAGAGATGATTGCTGATGAGCATGACTCGTTCGGTCAGGTAATTCAGACGATTGCTCGTCACTGCTCTCAGCAATCACAACGGGATGCTGCCGAAGAAATTCTTTCGGATCAATCATGCATCAATCTCTCTATGCGTTGACGGGAGAATCCTGCTCCGTACTGTGTGATGATACTGACTCAGTTTCACTCGCTGACACTGAAGATGAGTCAGCTTTCCCGTCTGAATCGTGGGAAGATGAATCTTTCTGATTATCTGACTTGGAGTCATCATCCGGCGGAATCAGACCGTACGCTTGCCGAATCTTATGATCCAACTCATCGGCAAGACCTGGGTTGTCATCGAGGAATTGACGGACATTCTCACGGCCTTGACCAAGCTGATCGCCCTCATAGGTGAACCATGAGCCTGACTTCTTGATGATCCCGCTCTCAATACCCATATCGATAATGGAACCAGAGCGTGAAACACCCTTTCCGTACAGGATATCGAATTCAGCCTGCTTAAATGGCGGAGCCATCTTGTTCTTCACAACCTTGACGCGCGTGCGGTTGCCGATCGCTTCATCGCCCTTCTTAATAGTTTGAATACGACGAATATCGAGACGGACAGACGAGTAGAACTTCAGTGCTTTTCCACCAGTTGTGGTCTCAGGACTCCCGAAGAAGACACCGATCTTTTCACGCAACTGATTGATAAAGATAGCGGTGGTATTGGCCTGTGCCAGAGCACCGGTCATCTTGCGCAGAGCCTGACTCATGAGACGAGCCTGTAGGCCAACATGGCTGTCTCCCATATCGCCTTCGATCTCTGCCTTCGGAACAAGTGCCGCAACAGAATCGATGACGATGACATCCAGCGCGCCAGAGCGGACAAGCATATCTGCAATTTCAAGGCCCTGCTCGCCTGAATCCGGCTGTGAAATGATGAGATTATCGACATCAACCCCCAGCGCTTTTGCATACTCCGGATCGAGAGCGTGCTCAGCATCGATATATGCTGCAACGCCACCTGCTTTTTGTGCATTTGCAACACATTCCAGTGCCATCGTCGTCTTTCCAGATGACTCCGGACCGAAAATCTCCACGATACGCCCGCGCGGCAAACCACCAATCCCGAGAGCAAGATCAAGAGCAAGGGAACCGGTTGGGATTACTTGGACGTTCTGCACAGGACCATCGCCCATGCGCATCGCAGCACCTTTGCCGTACGCTTTTTCGACCTGCTTCAGAGCAGTGTTCAGTGCCGCTTCACGCTGCTGACGAAGACGGTCTTGTGCCGAGGAACTCTCAGCTTTCTTTTGAGCCATTACTGGCCTCCTGTCTGGTGAACGAACTGACGGTTATCACGCTACTGGAAAGCAACCCACGACGATATACACACTTTACATTGTGCACGAATCGTTGTGAGAGAGACGCAAACCGATGTGTTTACGCGACTCTTGCTCTCCTATCCCCTGTTTATAACTATACCAACAATGCGAACATTTGTTCGAATAATTGGATTGTATTTTTCTAATCGTTGTAATAGCTCTGCGACTTCGGTGGCAAAGGAGG
The DNA here is from genome assembly GCA_903789525.1 of uncultured Aeriscardovia sp. Taxonomy (GTDB): domain Bacteria; phylum Actinomycetota; class Actinomycetes; order Actinomycetales; family Bifidobacteriaceae; genus Aeriscardovia. Next base: position 331,876 of record CAIFER010000001.1, on the reverse strand, counting down.
TGCAACGTGGTCATGTCCCCACCGAGCAGAATCAGGAACTTGCATTTGATCGCACAGCATATTCCACACAACACGCGGCCGAATGCCATGTGCGAGCGCTTCTTCGGCAGTCCAATCGTGAAGTCGTGGCATATGCTCGTCCTTAGCTAAACTGCGCCCAAAAGCGTGACCAAATACTTCATCAACCAACTGCCAAAATTCTCGCTCATGCATGGTCAATCCGCTTTTCTTGTACTTTCCCTATTTTCTGTATTGCTCTTTATTTTCTGCGCTATTCTATGCGTTCTCCGTATAACCGTTGTGTATCACAACTTACCGTCTCCTCAAGAAAAGAAAAAGGGCACCGGCTGACACCGGTACCCCTCATTGACCATGACTGACAGAATTACGCTGCCATTTGCACCGACTGATCAGAACGATTCTGGCGGTTATGCGTTTCATTCTCAGCCTTTTCGGCCTTTTCAACCTCATCAGCAACCAAACGAAGCGTCTGCGACAGCGGCTTGCCTAATGCTGCTGAAATAGAGCCAAGAAGCTCAGAACTTGCTTCCTTCTGCCCTCGCTCAACCTCTGAAAGATAGCCTAAAGACACACCAGCTTTCTCTGAGATCTCGCGAAGCGTCTTATGATCTGCTTGACGCAGAGAACGCAAAACCTCTCCTAGCACTTTACGGAATGAAATTCCGGTGTTCGTATTAGAAGAAACCTTCTTTTCTGGCGTTGGTGACGATGTAATTGCTGCCTGAAAATCTTGATCTTGTTCAAGCTGAAGCTTACGCAATTGAGCACGACGAACGAATTGTTCCCTTTGAGCTTCATGAGCCCTCAACACTTGTTGCTGAGCCAACATGACTGCTCTATATTGCGACGGGGTGAGCTCACGTGCCCTGCGTGGCTGAGGCCTATTCAGTCGGCCGACTGAATACTGCTGCTGCGCAACATTAGCAGTTTCGAGTGAATCAATTGCTGAAACCAAATCAGCCACCCTCTCGTTATTCGAAATGGCTCCAATGGAGCTCTGTCATTCTTTCTAACAGTTCGCTGGCAGAAATATTCCCATTATTGACACGAAATATATCAATTTTCTTGTCGAACAGATGACTTCCCAGGTAAATGCTCACGTGACGGAGCCGATAATCATCCACCAGCGCTTGTGAATCTCACACGCTGTCGCGAAAACTATTCGTTGACGTTGACTCCCAGTGCAGCCAGTCCGCCATCAATCGCACCAAGAACTGCTTGACGGCGAATCGCATCTCGATCTCCTGTGTACATATGAGCGTGTGACTGTGGCGCATGACCAGGAACACACACGCCTGTATACACGCGCCCTACCGGCTGGAATCCATCCGACTCAGGACCCGCCACACCTGTCGTCGACAAACCTAAAACAAGTGGCAGCGATGAAAGTCCTTCGTATTCCTGGCGAGCCTGCGCATATAACCGCTGCGTTCCTTGTGCCATTTGCTGTGCCACACGAGGATCAACGGCACCCACAGTTTTCAGCACCTGCTCGTCAACACCGAGGAGTTTCATTTTTGCCCCGAGATAGTAGGTGACGGCAGAGCCGAGAAAAACAGCAGATGCGCCAGGAATAGAGACGAAAGCATCAGCGAGAAGACCACCGGTCAATGATTCCGCGCATGCAAGGAACCAGTCTTTCTCGTGACACAATTCCATGAGTTTCTTCGCGCGAGTCGCCACACGATCTTCCATCTCAGTTGCCTTCCAACTGAATTACTGCAGCTTTTTCTCAACTCCTTGCGGTGCATTGCGCAGCGTGTGATGTGCTTGAATCAGGTAATTAATTCCTGAATAGAGGCACAGCACCAAGGCAACGGCAACGAGAACATCTGTCACACCGAGATACCAGCGCGACCAGCTGCCAGCAGTGAAGCTCAAAACAGACTTCTCAACGTGTGCATGTGAATCAAACTGCCACAGTGGAATCAACAGAAGTGAGAGCGAGACACATTCAAAGACAGTCTTTAATTTGCCTGGCCAATTCGCTGCGATCACCAAATTCCGATCGCGCAAATTGACGAACCGCCATACTGTGATTCCAATCTCACGCAGGAGGAAGAGAATAGTGACCCACCACCACAGTTCTCCAAAGATGGAGAAAACGATCAGCATCGCACAAATCAGAAGCTTATCCGCAATAGGATCCAGCAACTTACCAAGATCTGTGACTTCATTGCGCGAACGTGCGAGATAACCATCGAGCTTATCTGTGCTCGCCGCGATGATGAAGAGAATTGCGGCCATCCAGCGCAAACCGTAATTGTTCGCACCCCATGGCCCAGCAAGAGACGCGAGCCAGACACACGCGATCACCATAATGATGCGGATAATCGTGGTGATGTTTGCTGGCGTCTTCCACTGCGAAAGGAGACGAACCGCTCTTGCAGAATCCTTGTGATCCGAAGAGTTCTTCGGCGATACGGAACTACCTGACATCTTGACTCCCTTCGCAGCGATCAACAATCGCATTCACACTTACTTCCATCATACAGGTGATTGTTACTGTAATGGTCGCTATCGTGCTGGTTGCTGTGGCACATGCGATGACGGTGATGATGATGGCATCCCGGCTATCGGCGTGGACTGCTGCTCTGGCGAGGCCGGAGCCTGCAAAGACGTCGTTTCTCCACGAATGAACGCGAGCGCTTGCTCCAAACCAGACGGTGGAACAAGTACTTGCCGCGCCTTTGATCCTTCCGACGGACCGACGATTCCACGTGATTCGAGGATATCCATAATTCGACCTGCACGCGCAAAGCCCACACGTAACTTGCGCTGGAGCATGGAAGTCGATCCAAACTGTGAGCCGATGATGATTTGAGCTGCTTGAAGGACATCGTCCATATCGTTGCCGATCTCCTCCACCGCTGCTTTCTTCTGCTCTTCAGCTGGGTTCGGTTTCGTCATCTGCTCAATATCCTCGCGATACCGCGGACGACGCTCTTTGCGAATGAAATCACACGCTTGACGAATCTCAGATTCGTTGACCCACGCGCCTTGGACACGCAGTGGTTTGGACATACCAGCTGGCAGGAACAGCGCATCACCTTGTCCGATCAGTTCTTCAGCGCCAGTCGTATCCAAAATAACGCGTGAATCCGTCGCTGAACTCGTTGCAAATGCCAAGCGACTTGGAATATTTGCCTTGATTAGACCGGTAATCACATCAACGGACGGCCGCTGGGTGGCGAGCACAAGGTGGATGCCAGCCGCACGCGCAAGCTGTGTGATTCGCTGAATCGAATCCTCCACATCGTTTTTCGCGACCATCATGAGATCAGCCATCTCGTCGACCACGATCAAGATGTACGGATACGGTGCCACTTTGCGATCAGAGCCGAGTGGAGCGTGGACTTTCCCCTCGTGCACGGCTTTGTTGAAGTCCTTGATATGCCGGTAGCCGAAGAATTCCAAGTCATCGTAACGGGCGTCCATCTCCTTGACGACCCACTTCAGTGCTTGTGATGCCTGCTTTGCATCCGTAATAATCGGAGTCAGGAGATGCGGAATCCCAGCGTATGCCGTCAACTCCACGCGCTTCGGGTCAACAAGAATAAGACGGACTTGCTCTGGCGTCGCACGCATAATGACGCTCATCAGCATCGAATTCACGAAGCTTGATTTACCGGATCCAGTTTCGCCTGCCACGAGCAGGTGAGGCATTTTCGACAAATCTGCGACGACGTTATTGCCTTCGACATCCTGTCCAACTGCCGTCAACATCGGATTGTGGTTGGAAATAGCTTTATGAGAACGAAGGACGTCACCAAGATGGACAATCTCGCGATCTGTATTCGGGATCTCAATGCCGATTGCTGACTTACCCGGGATCGGAGCCAACAGACGAACATCAGAACTTGCCACCGCATATGCGATGTTCTTCTGCAGATTAGTGACTTTTTCAACCTTCGTACCAGGCCCAAGCTCGACCTCATACTGCGTCACTGTCGGTCCACGCAGGAATCCGACAACACTTGCGTCGACGTTGAATTGCTTGAAGGTGGAGCGCAGTGCCTGAATCACTCGCTCGTTTTCTTTTGTCTTCGTCGCATGAGGAGCTCCCTGGGAGAGGATATCCATCGGCGGAAGCTGATAACTGCGTACCTGTTGCACGTCTTGACCGGCGTTCGGGTTCATGTCTTCACCGGTTTGAGCTGGAGCCGCTCCGGCTTGTGTCTGAGAACCACCAGCCGCTGCAGTTGCTAAGCCGGTTGGAACAGTCGACTGATCGCGCGCCTGCCCTGGTGTCAACGGCTGAAGCGTACGCATTGTCTCACCGGATGCTGGTGAAGTAGAAGGAGTGCCCTGCGCCCCATGTCCGCGTTGCTGAGATTGATCTGCCGCTAGCGTATTCGAAGCAGGCATTGAAGTGGGATTATGCGTCTGAGACGGCTTAACCGGCCCAGAGCTGATAAACCCTTGCGGTCCAAGCTGACGATACTGCTGTGGCTGATACGAAACTGGACCAGCTGCGGTTGCAGATACAGTCGAAGACGGCGTGGCAGGAGGCACAGCAGTCGGCATAGAAGTAGGTACAGCAGTCGTCGACGGTACAGATGGTTGTGGTACCCGCTGCATAACGGCTGAATTTTCCTCATTGGCAGCATGATCGAATGCTTGATCGCCTTCATAATGATCAAGTCGTTCCGGAGTCTGCTGATGAGAGGAACGCCGGTGGAAAATATCGGCAAGTTTGTTCAACAACGATGTGTGCGACTTCTTGCCTTTCGCCTTTTCTGACGTTGGTGTAGAAGCGCTCTCCTCCACTGTGCTGTCACTGTCATGTGTCGGAACGCCTGGTGCCAGGTGAAGACCACTGTGAGTCACCGACCCCTTTTCATCAAGGATCTCACCGGTTTGAGGGTCGACACGAATAGAATTCCCATCTGACGAGACAGGATGAGCCGTTGATGCTGTCGACGGCTCAGAAGCTGGTCGACGGAATACATGCACCTTCACCCACGTGACAATCTGCGTCAAATGCGATCCACTGATCAGGAGTAACGAAAACAGTCCGATCAGGACGAAAATGACAATTGCAAACGCCTCATTGAGCCCCACCGAAAGAGGTTCGCCGAGGGCATATCCCACAATTCCGCCAGCAGATTCCAGTGAACTCCACGAAAAATGTGCTTGCCGTGGAATGCGTGCTGCGCTCACAATAGAGCACACCGACCACACGAGAAGAACGCACCCGGTCACCACACGCGTATCGAGGCGAGAATGAGAGCGAACAATCATCCCAATCGCACTTGCTAACAGCAGGATCGGTACCAAGACCGAAAGGATCCCTAACGCCCCAGCTGCAATATGATGCAGGAAAATTCCGAGCTTGCCAGAGACGCGGAACCATTCACTGGCAATAAAGAACGCCGCAATGAGAATCAAAATAAAGCACAGGCCGTCGCGACGATTGTCGTCGTTAGATTCCGGCCCAGTTCCTGTAATCGCCCGGATTGCTGAACCTAACACGCGTGGAATGAAAAGAAGTGCTTTCTTCCAGCCAGGTTCTGCTGCCCTTTTTTCTGCAGAGGATAATAGAGTTTTCGTTTCTGCTTCATCTGAAGAAGCAGACGTCTTCCGGGAACGAGAATGAGTGCGATTGTTGCGTGCCATAACGTATGAAAGGATACTCCTCTACCTGTGACCAAGGCCGGGCATCTCACCCAGATGATGACGAGTCGGCGTGACATCAGAAAAATCAGCAGTGTCGAACTGGCCTGCATCCGCTTGCTGGACGAGGTGCAGAGCATGTGCCACGACATCGGGATCGAGGGCGTCAATCCAGTGAATACGCGGATCTCGTCCAAACCAACTCATCTGACGTCGCGCAAGCCGACGTGTTTTCTGCTCAATTTCTTGGAAAGCCTCATCTTCGCTGATCTGACCGTCTAAATAACGTTCAATCTGCGAATACCCCAGTGCTCTCGACGCTGTGAACCCAAGTTGACCACGCAGACGCTGCACTTCCTGTACAAACCCATCTTTCCGCATTTGTTCAGTCCGCCGGGCAATGCGTTCATCCAAATCGTGGGAATGCAAATCAAGTCCGATTTGGAGGGTCGGAATCACATACCGATAACGCGGCAAGAACGTCGAATATGGCTGGCCTGTCACCTTAATAACTTCCAACGCTCGAATCGTGCGCCGCACATTATGAGGATCCATGTGCTCCGCAGCCTCAGGATCCTTGTGACGCAACTCTTCGAAGAGAACAGTCGGCCCTTCCTGCTGTGCCCGCTGTCGTAAACGCTGCCGTACAGCGTCATCATGGCCGGGAAACGACATATTATCCACTGCTGCTCGCGCATAAAGACCCGATCCCCCCACAAGAATAGGGCGGATGTGCTGGCGTGCAAGCCGAGCGATGACCTGTCGTGCCATGTGCTGAAACAGAGCCACGCTCATCGACTCCTGTGGATCGCACACATCAATGAGCCAATGTCGGACACGTGCCTGCTCCTGAGCGGTCGGCTTTGCGGTCCCGATATCCATACCTCTGTAAATCTGGTACGCATCCTCATTGACGATTTGGCACTCTTGCCCGGTTTGCTGCTGAATTTGGTGAGCAAGGCTAATCGCGAGTGCGGTCTTCCCCGACGCGGTCGGTCCAACGATAGAAATGGCGCGTGGATGGAGCGGGATTAACCACCGTGACGTGTTCGCATGTTGCACATCTTGCACATCTGCCACTGCGTTCACCTCCGTGCCTTTATTTCATCTTGATTGATTCGTGACTGTGTTGTGTTTTCATCGTACGCCCGTATCTTCCAGCCATCGCGCCTTGTAGGATCAGAGAGGAAATGTGATTCGTTTCACAAGGAGCGGTTAAAAATGCTAAATGACGAGCACCCCAGCGGTAGCCGGCAAGCTGTCCAACCTGTCACTGGTTCCCTCTCGTCGAGCCAATACGAGAGTCTGATTCACAAGTTCGGCGCCACTGGTTTTTCCGATCAGCGAAGTCTTGAAGCACTCATGCAGGTGTATTCCGGTGCAATGCGAGAGGTACGTGCCAAACTTGAGAATTTGGACGAAGAATTTAGTTATCGCAGTCTTCCTAACCCCATTCACCACATTGAGTACCGGCTCAAATCCGTTGAGTCGATCCTCGGGAAGCTCCATCGGCGTGGATTGCCAATGACGCTTGAAGGGATGCGCAATAACCTCCGCGATATCGCAGGAATTCGTGTGATTTGCAATTATATTGACGACGTGTATTCGGTGTCTGACATGATCTCACGCCAATCGGATGTCAATATTCTGCGCGTTAAAGACTACATTAAGAATCCAAAGCCAAACGGGTATCGCAGCTTGCACGTCATTTTGACTGTCCCCGTGTTTCTCTCCGATGGCCCACACGTCACCCCAGTCGAAGTTCAGTTCCGCACCATTGCGATGGATTACTGGGCAAGCCTGGAACATGAGCTGCGGTACAAGAACAACATTCCAGATAAGGACATCGCCCGGCATTCAGCCACTTTGCTCGCCTGCGCCCATGAACTCGCGCATGTCGAAGGCCAGATGGATGGAATTCACCACGATATCGAAGCAGATGCGCGAAAAGCACTCGAAGAAACGAAGGATGTCCTCCCCCGCACGATCGATGTGCGAGTTTAGTGACAAGTGTAACGGTCATTCAGCAAACTTTGAGATTTCTTTGAGCAGGAGGAGAGTATTCCCTCTTACACTCATGAAGTAAGAATTGGTAGCACAAAGAAGATGAGGTCATTATGACGAACTATCAACCTTCAAATGGCTATCCGACAGGTGGATATCCCAATGCCGGCGCTCGCCCATCGGAGAATTACATCTCTGAAAATCCTGTGTCAGTGTCCGAAAAGGCACGCCGCGCTTCTGTAACCGGTGTGTATGGTCAGATGACGTTAGCGCTTCTCGTCACATTTGGGGTGGCGTGGCTGACGGCCGCATCAGGTCTCGCCTATCGTTTCCTCGTTGCTACCGGTATTGTCGGCGTCGTGATCCTCGCCGTCGTCCAGATTGGTTTGGCGATTGCCCTCTCATCTCGGGTTATGACGATGAAGGTCAGTACTGCATACACGCTCTTCTACGTGTTCGCCGTCACGATGGGCTTCAGTCTCTCCACGATCTTCTATGCATACGACAGCACATCAATCCTCATCACGCTCGGTCTGTGCGCTGGCTTCTTCTTCTGCCTGACAATGATTGGCTTGGGCACGCACGTGAACATGCTCAGCTGGGGCTCCATTCTCGGCGTCGGATTACTCGTCCTGATTGTCGCTGAAATCATTATCAGCTTCATTCCTGGTGCAACGATGGCGTGGAAAGTTGTCTCCGCGATCGGTCTCGCACTCTTTGCGATCATGACTGCCCGCGATGCGCAGACAACGCGCACATTGCTCAACCAATGCACCAATGACGCGATGACAAAGCGTGTCTCCATTATCGCGGCTCTGGAGCTGTACCTCGACTTCGTCAACTTGTTCCAGTATCTGCTTGCACTCCTTGGTTCTTCTTCTGATAACTGATCTGCACATCTTCTTTCTGCTAGCCCGGGACACGTCCTTCATGGACGTATTCCGGGTTTTCTTTTAAAGTTGGAGTGTGAGAGCACAGGTTAATCGGCATCAGTGGAGTGGAGTACTCGCACTCCTCCTTTGCGCAGCCATCTGGGGAATGTCATTCGTTGCGCAAAAAAGTGGCATGCGTTATGTGGCACCCCTCGCCTTCAACACATTCCGATTTACCTTCGGTTTCCTGTCTATGATTCCTCTCCTCATCGTGCGCTCAGGCCGCACAAAGCCATCGGACTGGAAAAAGACATGCGGTTTTAGCATTGCCAGCGGTGCACTTCTTTTTGCCGCTATCACATTTGAACAGCTGGGCGTAAACCTTTCTGCATCGGTGGGACGATCTGGGTTTATTACCGCGCTGTACATCATCTTGGTTCCACTCATAGGTATCTTCTTCGGCCATCGACCGCACGCCCGAGTTTTCATCGCGGCACTTCTCAGCCTTGCAGGACTTGCTCTCTTGACGATTGATCCTGCCAAAGGATGGAGCAGTCTTGGCATGGGAGACTTACTTCTCTTCCTCGGAGCAATCTGCTTTGCCGTCCAGATGATCGTCGTAGACCGATCGCCGATTAACCCCATTCATCTTTCGATCGGTCAAATGCTCGTTGGCGCAATTCTCAGCTGGATTGCCATGGTCGCTTTGAATGATGTTCCGTCCTGGACTGCTTTCACTCACGCTGGCTGGGCAATGGCGTATTCAGGTGTCATCTCAACGGGCATCGCATATGCATTGCAAATTTTTGGTCAACGGATTATTCCACCAGCGCCAGCATCAATCCTTATGTCACTCGAATCTCTCTTCTCGGCAATCTTCGGCGCGTTGATTCTCGGCGATCGGATGACAGTACCCGCAATGATCGGTTGTGCATTCATGTTGTGTGGAACTATCGTTTCACAGATTCCAGGCCGCACAGAAAAGCGGAAAGAAGAATACGTCGAACACGAACAATAGAGCGCGTCAGTTCTGTGCGAACCCGGCGACAACTATTCTTCCTCTCTCTGCTCTGCTTTCACCGTGACCGAATCGGGTGGCGCATAAACCGTCTATTGAGAGCTCTCACAAACACGATCGACACCCGCTGAAGTGCCAAGAAAACGAGAATCGAAAGAACAAGTCCGAGCAAAAGCCAGCGCCAGAGAACATCGTCCGGCAAAACGATCTCGAAGAATTTCCGAACCTGCGGAATACATGCTCCTGCAATACCGAGGCCAGCCATCACAAGGACGAGAATTCCCCGCCAGCTTCTAATTGGACGAGATACACGAGCTAACACAAATATCTCGAGAGAGAAGACGAGAATCGCGCAGCACACACGGAGCGACATCAAGTCCTGATCGTCAATCTTGACCGCCCACCCTGCCAGTCGTGGCCATAACGTTGAGGAAATTAAGGTACAAGCAGCGATCGCAATTCCGCTCGGAATCGCAAACACAAGAACTCGTTGCAAGAATCCGCGCCGATAGGGTGTGTTGTTAGGAGGCAAAGAAAGAATAAATGCGGGGATACCGATCGTCAGAGCTGAAATGTACGTCAGATGACGCGGCAAATACGGATAGGGCAATGCAAACAAAATGACGCCCAGAGCAATGAGAATCGAATAGCACGTTTTGACGAGAAAGAGACTCGAGACGCGTTCCATGTTCGCCATCACGCGACGGCCTTGCCCCACCACACTCGGCAAGTGCGAAAACTTCGAGTCGACGATGACCGCATCTGCTACCGCTTTCGTGGCTGCCGACGCGTTGCCCATGGCGATCCCGAAATCTGCCTCTTTAATCGCAAGTGCATCGTTGACTCCATCACCCGTCATTGCAACCGTTTTACCGGTCAAATGCAGGGCCTGCACGATCTTCTTCTTCTGTTCTGGCAGTACACGGCCAATCACATCAATATCGTTCAGCGCTGAAGCCATACCAGCTGGATCGTGTGGAAGATCGCGTGCATCACACCACCGCGGTGCACGGCCTCCACCGACCAAATCAACTTTCTTCGCAATAGCGGCGACGGTCTGCGGATTGTCTCCCGACACAATTCGACACCGAACACCTTGCGAACGGAAATACGCCAACGTTCTTTTTGCATCCGGACGAATTGACTCGCTACACACGATAAGTGCCACACTCGTGATGTCGCTCGGGACACCAGTGTGTGCTGTTGCAGTGAACTGTTGGGCAGTCATGTGTGGACCGCGTACAAAGAGCAAAACGCGATGTCCTTGTGCCGCAAGCTTCGCAGCACGCGATAAGACACCTGCTACACCCTTATTCTTGCTGGCATCTGTATTTGGTTTTTCCTTCAGCGCTGCCGCACTGACAATTTCTGGTGCCCCACAAAACCATGCGATGTGATCAGCGTCCAGCAGGGCGCTCCACTTACGTGCTGACGAGAACGGGACACGGGCGAGAGAATGAACGTGAGCAGCTACTCTCTGGGGCGGAAAAGCAGTAAGGAGTGCACGAGCCGTCGCATTCGGTGATTTCTCGTCTAGCGTTGCAATCAATGCAGCAAGATTATGAGCATCGAGTCGATCTGATCCAGCATGCTGAGCTGAGCCGTCTAGTGGTACAAACTCATCGAAAACAATTCCACCATCGGTCAGAGTACCTGTTTTATCCAGGTTCACACAATTGACACGTGCCAGCGTCTCCACTGATTGCATCTGTTGGATCAGCACATGCTGGTGAGCGAGATACAGCGCAGAAACAGCGAAATTCAATGATGTGAGAAGAACGAGCCCCTCCGGAATCATGCCAACAACACCGGCTACCGACGACACAATCGCCGGTTTCCACCAATCCGGACCACGATGGGCAATGTGCATTTGTGACCAAAACAGCAAGGCACCCGTAGGAACGACGATTGCAACGAGCCAACGCAAAATCGTGTTGATACCGTCTTCCAAGTCAGAGTGTACGCGATGAAAGACCTTCGCTTTTGCTGTCAAACGCGCTGCATAACTCGATGCACCCACGGCCGTCACACGAACGAGCGCCATGCCTGAAACAGCAATAGCACCGGAGAGTACTGTCGAACCTCTTTTCTTCACAACCGTGCGTGACTCGCCCGTCAGCATTGATTCGTCGAGCTCAAGGCCCCACGTTGCTACAACTGTGCCATCAGCAGGGAGCTGGTCGCCCGAACGAACCCAGAGAAGGTCACCAAGCACAATATGATCAGCTGAAATCTGGACTGTCCGCCCTCCTCGACGGACAAAAGGACGTGAAGCAGTCAGAATAGAAAGTGAGTCAAGCGTTCGCTTTGCCTTTATTTCCGTGAAGATACCGATCACGGCATTGACAATGACAACAACTCCGAAGACCGCATCTTTCCACTCGCCTGTCATAAGGACGAGCACCATCGCCACAACGATAATCATGTTGAACAGCGTGAAAACGTTGCCACGAATAATCTGCCAGTAACTGCGGGACGTCGACGTATGCATTTGATTCGTTTGGCCCGCAGCAATACGCTGCTGAACCTCTGCATCGCTGAGTCCCGGTTGCTCTACATCTGGAAAATGAGGCTCCATCACTCCCCCTTCCAGGTGCTTCTTTCCGCACGATTCCAACAATTATTGAGAATACTGCTCTTCATCGCACTCCGTCTCTCTCATTCTCATGCAACCGGATGGACAGGAGCAGTGATTTCACGCGGTACGGGATCTCCTGCAGCGAGCTTCTTTACAACGTCTTCAACCATGCTCGCGTACGAAGTCGGTAGTGCTTGCCCACGGGCTATTTTGCCGTGAGCAATCATCTGCTTCAACCACGAATACTGCCCAATAGCAACGACTGCAACTGACCAGCCTCGACCGGTTCCTTTCCCATCGCTTCCAACTCCACGTGAAGTCCTCCGAACACGTGCATCGGCTGAAAGCGCTTGAGATGGCTGACGAACAGGATGCACGCCACACCGTGTGAGCAGACGGATCGTCGCTTCTGCCGCTACAGTATTCGTCGCAAAAATTACGTGCGGAAGCTGATCAGCGTGCGCGAGCTGTGTCCATGTGTGAACAAGCTTGTCAGTCGCATCATCCGGGTCTTGGCCAACTGACGTCGAAATCACCGTGTCTAACGATCCAGATGCTGCGTCCTGCCACCCATCTGTCGCGTACTGATCCTGCGCAGATCCACGCAGTGAGCTCACAATCGCAGCCCGAGGGATACCACCATCTTCGAAACTGTGATTATCAGGAGAAATGCCCAGCGAGTCGATCACCCACTGTGCCAAGCGACTCCCTAGCAACCGTGTGTTTGCACCAATAAATGTGTCATAACGACTCACGCGCAACGACAACGGTTTGCGATCAAGCAGAATAATGTGAATTCCTTGTGATCGCATGGTGGCAAATGCATCGCCCCACACGTTCGAAAATTCTGGATCGATGACGAGGACGTTGACCTTTTGATTGGCAAATCGCTGTGCAGCCTCGATCTGCGGCTGCGGATTCAGCGATTGCGCGCGGTAATACAAAACACGTGCACCTGTTTTTTTGAGGCCCTGAACAGTATTCCGCTCACTCTCGGCAGCACGAGCGCCTTCTGTCTGCCCGACACCAACGAAGCCGATGCTGATCCCTTCCAGCGGACCAGACGTCACTTGCGCAGTACTTTCGGTTGCGGCGATCTGTGATGAAGATCCGCACGCGCTCACAGCACACAATCCGAGCGCTAAGACCACCGTTGCAAGAGAGCGAACGAGTCGTCCATCGATTCGTGCGACCATCATGCTGCTCTTCTTCGCGCTTCTCGCGTCTGAACAAAGGTAGCGATGGTTTCCACATGGTGCGTCATGGGGTACAAGTCGAACGCCTGCAAATCCACCGGTCGATAGTCTTGCGCAATCAGCGTCGCCGTATCGCGCGCCAGACTCGTCGGATTGCATGACACGTAAATCACCACGCGCGGACCTGCCTCGGCAATTTGATGGATGACAGCTCGCTTCGCACCAGCGCGCGATGGGTCCAAGACAACGAGGTCAGGATGCAGATAACGTGATGGGATCGACCGTAGCACGCGTTCGACGCTCCCACACTTCGCCTGCGCAGCTCCGAGACCTGCATGGCGTAAATTCGCTCGTGCAGATCGGACCGCGACTGCAGAACCCTCAACCGTAAACAAGCCATTCCCGCCACGACCGGCAAGAAGGCCGAGAGCAAGAGCAAAGAGCCCTGAGCCGGAATACAAATCCCACATTGTGCGTGGAACAGAATCGATTTGTTCCTGAGCATCCTGCAGCACCTGATTGACAAGCATTTGAGGGGCACAACGATGCACCTGCCAGAAACCGCGTGCATTCACCTCATACGTGATGGTTTGTGGTGTGGAGCCAATCTGCACTTGAGGGACAGTCTCCGTCAATACTGGCCCGCCGGCTTTTAGCTTTCCATCTGCAAAGACAGCATAATTATTCCCACGGCGCTCAGAACCATGCAATTGTGGGACGGCAAGACGAATTTGTGAACCCGGTTTGAATCCACCGCGCCATACATTCTCTTGACGAGCAATCCCGAGGAGTTCCTCCGTTGCTAGAGGCATATCAGTGATGGGGACACGATGGTGACTTGCACGTCGGCGCATCGATGGCATCCCGTTCTCATCAGCAATCATCTCAATTCGAGTACGCCAATGGAGTCCACCACGCTGGTCGTCTCCCGGAGCCGCATGCACTGGAACATCCGACTCGACACCCCCTAGACGCAACATTTGCTGATCGATAACGGATTTCTTCCACTCGTGCTGCCCTTGAAGACTCACGTGGATGAGATCAGCTCCACCGACTCCACCGCCATCGGCCAGCGGACCAGCAAGTTTCCACGCCGGTTTCACGCGTAACGGCGAAGGAGAAAGTACCTCAGTCACTTCACCGGTCCAAAAACGATCTTGCCGGTCATGCGGTTCATCAAGTGTGATGCGGTCCTTCTCACCCGGCAACGCAAAACGAACGAACACAACTCGTCCGTCAATATGAGCGATGCACCGGCCTTGATCGGCAAAGCGTTCAATCGTGACGACAGAATCCATGAGACAACCTTTCAGAACTAATCTGAACAATAATCACGACGACAAAGATGCAGATGGCGCAGGGTGATCACGACCTGCGCGATCATGGTGGTCCTGATGATGATCTTGTGCCCGAGCAGCTATAAAAGTAGACACCTCAGATCCCACTAGGAGCCACGTTCCCCACACAACGATCACAAAGAGCGGAATACCCGTTACCAGACGAACAGTTCCTAGCCATGTAACTTGACCTACTACCCACAGAGGGATTTCTAGGACGAGCCGGAGAGCAAAAAGGATGATCCACAGCCACGTTGCACCGTAAGACGAACGACGGAAAGATCGATGCGCGCGAAGAAATGGCTTCCACTGCCGGGCAGGAAGGCTTACTGCCAGCTCACACACAACTCCAACTGCAGGATATCCCATCAGAACTGAAAGCAGCAGAACAAACGCCCACGCACCGTTGACGAAAAAGCCAGGAACATAAAAATTCCGTGCGTCCTTACTCAACCCTGCAGCCAGAAGACACAGAGCAGCAAGAAGAAAACCGATCAGCACTGACGTGACTTTTTGCCGCTGAATGAGCCGTGCCACAAAACACGCAACACTCACGACAGCGCATGCAATGATCGTCACCATCAACTGACGCGAAATGGTGAAGACAACGAGGAATACGAGACTGGGCAATAATGACTCGATAACCCCACGAGGTCCTCCTACAGCACGCGAAACAGAAAAACGCGATGAGGAAAGTTGATCGACTATCCCTGATGTGTGTGATGTTGGTGCCGAAGAGTGCTGATCAGGTTGTGCGCGCACGGCTTACCGCACCTCCGAGAAGAGGTCTCCTCGCTGGAGGACGTTCTGCGTCTGGCTCGCATCCATACCCTTGACGAGCGGACCATTCGGTTTACTGGACGGAACCTTGTCTGTAGCTGTTTGAGTACCCGATTGCGTATTGTTCGCTTCCTGATCCTCTTCCTTCTGCAGGCTTTCAGGCAGTGTCAGCGGAACGATATCCATTGGTGCAACTGGTTCTTGCCCACGATCAACAACAACTGAGCGGAACAAATCATTCATCTTCTTGTAATCCGGCGAATCCTTCTGAGCCGCACCACCGGAGAAGATCCCCCGCACCATCCAACGCGGACCGTCTACGCCAACGATACGGACTGGAACAAGGCGCCCTGATTGCAACGGAATATCCACCATCACTTCTTGACCAAATGGACCGTCCACCACGTGCGGCGCCTTGCCAATAGCTATCCGCGAACGCACTTCATTCCAAATAGGCCGATTACGAGACGCTGCCAGAACCGTGAACTGCACACTCGAATCACCGATCGTGACAATGGCATTCATGACACGCTGAGAATTCTCATCGACACCAAGACGAACTTGCATGCCTGAGATCTCCGGGATCTTCAGAGCACCCAGGTCAGCGTATGCACGATCTGGAATTCCGGAATCATGAACGTCCCACGGACCGTGCGAGCGATCAAAACCGGTCAAAGCAACAGCGATCTGATGGGCTTGGTTCTCAGCTTTTTGAAGGTTTTCCACCTCGATCTTGTGCGCTATCCGCGTGTGCTCATGAGCATGTTCACCTTGATGCTTCGCGTTGTTCATATGATTACGATGACGGCCGTGGCCGAACCCGAAGAATGACATTTCGTGCCTTTCTGTCCCGGTGCGATTTGCATCTGCGTATTCCCCTCTGTAAATCGTAGTTGATCGCGGGGAGATGACGACCAGCTCAGCTCACGTAATTACGCTCGAGGAAAAGCTCGCGCATATTTTTCACGCATTTGTTCAATAGACACGTGCGTGTATCGTTGCGTCGTCACGAGCGATGCATGGCCTAGCAACTCTTGTACTTCACGCAAATCAGCGCCCCCGTCAAGCATGTGGGTAGCGGCTGAATGGCGAAGTGCATGTGGTGAAATATCAGGGACATTCGCTTGACGAGCAAGATGATGGATGGCTGCACGCACTTCGCGTTGATTAATGCGCTTCCCGCGTTCTCCCACAAAGAGAGCTGGGCACTTCGCATCCGCCACTAACGGGCGCGCCTGTTGCTCCCACAGATCTAATGCCCGGGCTGCTGGATCACCAAACGGAACAATGCGATCTTTGTTCCCTTTGCCATGAACGAGAACCGATTGGCGGTCGCGATCAACATCGTGAATATCAATGCCCGTCAGTTCCCCTACACGCATTCCGGTTGCGTACAGGAGCTCAGCAATGGCTGCTTCACCGATCACCTCAGCATCATGACGGGTGGCTGTCGAGGACTGATCTGCATGTGATGCCTGAATGATTCGATCGTCTGCTTGTCGCGCCTCATGATCAGCCATGTCAAGCAATGTGCGAGCTTGGTCGATCGTTAAAACAGTGGGTAAAAACGTCCCTTGCTTCGGCGTTGCCAGTCCCTCAGCTGGATCGTTGTCAATCAGATGCGCTCGGTGCGCCCATGCGAAGAACGAGCGAACAGAAACCGTTTTGCGTGCCAGTGACGACCGCGCAAGGGATCGCGACTCGTGTGCAAGCCAACTGCGAATATCAGACAACGTCACGCGTGAGAGTGAGTGAACGCCCGAGACAGACAGGATGGTGAGACATTCTTCCACATCATCGCAATACGAGTGCACAGTATTGGCTGATAAACCACGGTTCACCTTGAGCCACGTTCGATACTGCTCTACAGCATCGTGCCAGGGAGCAGGATCAGCTGTACGTATTTGAGCGTCTGTAACAGTCATATCTCCCTTCCCATGCAGATAGCCAATGCGACAATAAAAGTATGCTCACTTTACCGCAACCAGGAACTCGGGTCACACTCAGCGTCACTGCCGAGATTGATCCGCACACAGGTCATCAACTTTTTAATCATTACGTGGGGCATGTGGTGAAGTGGACCACATCGTCTGTTCATCCGCGTATGAACGACGTGACACTCGTGTTGCGCCGCGATAGTTCCGCTGACGGTCGTCGGCCATCTGAAATGGTACGAATCCCGGCCACTCACATCCGATTTCTCAAAACAGTCCCGGAGCGCAGTACTTACTTTCGCAAGCGCGAGGACGGGACGCAAAACGCGAAGAGCTGAACAACAGAGACGCCAATCAGCCACCAGTACGACACCGTTTTACTCATCCATGTCATAAACGCTGGAGAAGAACCCGGGATGAGAATATCTTGCCCCGGGCCAGGATGCGTCGCCACGGCCCATACGATCAGCGATGTGACCAGTATTCCGAGAGCAACGCCTAGAGCACCTCGTTTTCTGCGGCAGATGCACGCATAAAGAAAAGTGAGGAAAAATGCGCCGAGCAATCCCCACGGAATACCGCTACTTGACCCCGACCGATACAGAAGTGAACCTAAAAGAGCGACCAGAAGACCGCCCACACAAATACAGACGTCATCCCACACTCGCTGACCTCTCGAGGAAACGAAGCCGTGGGATGAATTCACATCGTATGAACTGTGCGTTGTCATCTGGTCGCCCTATTACACCTGGCAGGCTGATTTACTTGTTCTTTGCGGCAGCTTGCTGTGCCTCAGCAGCACGTGCCTTACGAGCGTTGCGAGCCTTCCACTTGTACCACTGATCGCGATCAAGAATAATCTTGCGAACGCGAATGGATTCAGGCGTTACCTCAACGCACTCATCGTCAGCAGCGAAATCAAGTGATTCCTCGAGACTCATCTTGATCGGCGGAGTCAGCGTTTGCAGCACATCTGCCGTCGATGAACGCATGTTCGTCATGTGCTTGGCAAGCGTGATGTTCACGTCCAAATCGCCCGGCTTGTTATTGATACCAACGATCTGGCCTTCATACACCGGAGACTGTGGTTCAACGAAGAACGTGCCGCGTGCCTGCAACTTCTGCATAGCGTATGGGCTGGCTGAACCGTTGCGATCGCAGACCATTGAACCGTTCTGGCGCATCTCGATCGCGCCCTTCCACGGCGCATATCCGGCCGAGATAGAGCTCTCAATACCAGTGCCGCGAGTTGCAGACAAGAGTTGCGTACGGAAGCCGAGCAAGCCGCGAGACGGGACGGTGAAGATGAGACGGACCCAGCCGGACCCATGGTTCTTCATCGACTTCATGATGCCCTTACGGGATGCCATGAGCTGCGTGACCGCACCCATGTACTCCTGTGGAACGTCGATCGTTGCCTCTTCCATCGGCTCACACAACTTGCCGTCGATCGTCTTCGTAACAACCTTTGGACGACCAACCGTCAGCTCATAGCCCTCACGGCGCATCTCTTCAGCAAGAACAGACAGCGCCAACTCACCACGGCCTTCAACGGTCCATGCATCTGGACGGTCAGTTGGAAGCACCTTGATGGAAATATTGCCAACGAGCTCACGATCCAAGCGATCCTTGATCATACGCGCGGTCAGCTTGTGATCCTTGCCTTCCGTGCCAGCGAGCGGAGAATCGTTGACACCAAATGTCATAGAAATTGCAGGCGGATCAACGTGAATGAGTGGCAACGGCTTCGGATTGTTCGGATCAACAACCGTTTCACCGATCATAATGTCCTGAACGCCCGCCATTGCAACGATGTCACCAGGACCTGCTTCTTGCGTTGGAGTGCGCTTGAGACCTTCCGTCCTTAGCAGTTCCGTGACTTTGAAGTTTTCGATCGAGCCGTTGACACGTGACAGACCATACGTCTGACCTGACTTAATTGTGCCGTTGTACACGCGGATGAGTGCAAGACGACCGAGGAAGTCTGAAGAATCCAGGTTTGCTACGTGTGCTTGCAGCGGCATCTTCGGATCATATGTTGGAGCTGGAATGTTCTTGATGATGGACTCGAAAAGCGGCTCCAGATCCTTGTTAGCTGGAAGCTCGCCATCCTTTGGACGGACAGTATCGCATCGACCAGCCTTTGCTGAGGCATACAGCGTCGGCATGTCAACGAGCTTATCCAAGTTGACGTCAATGCCCTCGTCCATCACATCCTGAGCCAAGCCCAAGATCAAATCATTTGTAGCGCCGACCACTTCCTGGATGCGGGAATCCGGACGATCTGTCTTATTGATGACGAGAATAATCGGCAACTTCGCTTCCAGTGCCTTACGCAACACAAAGCGAGTCTGCGGGAGCGGGCCCTCTGATGCATCAACGAGGAGTACAACGCCATCCACCATGGAAATACCGCGCTCGACTTCGCCGCCGAAATCAGCGTGCCCTGGCGTATCAACAACGTTAATTGTCATGCCATTCGGAGCACCGTACTTCGCAGCCAGCGGACCCTTATACGTGACTGCAGTGTTCTTGGCAAGAATTGTGATGCCCTTTTCGCGTTCGATTGCGCCCGAATCCATCACGCGGTCTGGAACCTTCTCACGCGGAGAGAAGACATGCGATTGTTCAAGCATCGCATTCACCAACGTGGTCTTACCATGATCGACATGCGCGACGATGGCGACGTTGCGGATATCGGAGCGAACTGCCATAGAGTGAACCTCTTTTTCAGATTCTGAATACGACTCACTGGGCGAGAAATGATCAGCTGATCAGACAGCTTCAACCCAGAACATAACAAATGGTGATTTTAATGACGTGAGAAGACGAATATCGACGCGATTGAACGTTATTGAACGCTACTGATCATCCTCATCGTCATCGTGGGTCACGTGAGCAAGCTCAGAAGACTCATCGTGATGCTGTTCTTGCACGCGCGCCCGTGCTTGATTTTCAGTCTGCTGCACATCCACCTGATCAGGCAAGAAAGGAGCAAGCGGCGGCAGATCAGAAAGTGAAGCGATGCCCATTTTCTCTAAAAAGAGATCGGTCGTCACGAGCTGACGTGCTGTCGACTGATCTGACGAAGTGCTCTGAGCAACGAGACCGCGCACGATTAAAGAGCGAATAACACCGTCAGACGAGACACCACGGATCTCGGAGACGTCAGCACGAGTGAGAGGCTGCTTATACGCGATAATCGCGAGTGCTTCTTGACAGGCGCGAGACAGGTGACCATTACGGCTCCCCTGACCCAGGAAATTGACGACGAGCGAATCGTATGCACGCGTTGACTCCAGTCGCCATCCTCGAGCGGAATGGACGATCTGCCACCCAGCTTTCCCATCGGCTGAGATGTGTTGCTGGAGGCCCTCTAACTCACGATTGATGTCTTCTTCTGGTCGGTTGAGCAATGCTTCCAATTCACTCGTGCTCACAGGCTGGTCTGCTGAAATGAGGATCGCTTCTAAGCACCCTCGAAGTCCGCCCGGATACATGTCAGGATTGACTGGAGAGATTGTGTGATCATTCGTATTTTTACTCATCGTCCCCCACCCACTTTAATTCCAGCGGAGCAAACGGATCGGCTTGACGGAAACTCACATCGTGTGACTTAAAAAGAACGAGGAGTGCCCAGAAACGAGCACAAATCACTGCGCGACTTGTTGCATGGGCAATCAAAGCATCAAAGGTCGTCACTGCGCCTCGCCGCTGCTGCAGCTGGCGTGCAACCCACGCTGTCTCTTTCTTCACATCTGCCAATGGGACGTGAAGCTGCCGAAGACCAACTGTGCGTGCAGGAGCATTTTCGATCACGCGATGCGCTAAATCCGCCAACTGCTGGGCGGTCAACCCCACACGAATATCCGAAAGCTGGGTGACAACTCGAGACGGTAAAAGCGGATGATGAGCGTGCAACCCAGCCTGTTGACCCATTAACTGAGCGAGCTGCTGCGCAGCTTTCTTGAATGCTTTATACTGCAGCAAATGCGCAAAGAGGAGATCACTTTCCTCGAGGGCTTGCATGCTCTCTTCATCTTCCGGGTCGACGCCTCCCGGCAGTAAGCGCACACTTTTCGCTTCTACCAGAATCGATGCGACACGCAAGAAAGCAGAGCTCCTATCTGCAATGACTGCAGGATTTTCACTGCTCAAGCGCGACAAAAAGTCAATAAATTCGTCAGTGACCGCCGCCAGTGACACTTTGGTCAACTCAAGCTTTTTACTCGCGATCAGATCAAGAAGAACGTCAAAAGGCCCAGAATAGACGTCAAGAGAAACGCGGAAACTGCTATCAGGCGACGATGCCACGGGCGATGATCTCTCTTGTTGCCTCACGGTATTCCTTAGCACACTTGTGCTCTGGCGCGAAGAAAGTGATAGGAGCAGCAGCTACGGACGCATCCGGCAGCTTGATGGATCGCGAAATAACCGTGTGGAAAACCTGATCTCCGAACTTCTCATAAATGCGCTGCAGTACTTCTTCAGAGTGAATAGTTCGCGTGTACATGGTGGGCAGCACGCCGTACACCTGCAAGCTGGCATTAATGCGCGAACGGACCTTTTCAATTGAATCCATGAGCAATGCCACGCCACGCAACGCGAAAAATTCCGTCGCTACCGGAATAATGACTCCACTCGCCGCCGTCAACGCATTCACCGTCAACAAGCCAAGCGATGGCTGGCAATCGATGATGATGGCATCGTATTCGGGAACAAGTGGCTGCAAAACAGTAGACAGAATGCGCTCGCGACCCATCTCCGTGACAAGCTGAATTTCTGCTGCTGACAGATCGATATTGGCTGGAATGACATCCAAATGCGGGAAACGCGTGTGAACGACTGCCTCATGAATATCCATATGCGTCTGGAAGAGTGCATCGTAAATCGTCTTCTGAGCAGTGTTCCCGTTGATGCCAAGACCAGCCGTGGCAGCACCTTGCGGATCAAAATCTACGACAAGAACACGGCGACCATACTGACTGAGTGCACCCGCAATGTTGATGGCACTCGTCGTCTTCCCGACACCACCCTTTTGGTTGCACATAGCGATAACAGACGCCGGACCATGCTCCTTGAGGTGAGCTGGTGCCGGGAAAGTTTGATACGTGCGTCCCAAAAGATCTGTAGGCATATAGACAACTGTATCAATAACCTCGAACGTGGGTTCACTGAACGCATGCCGGTCACACTCGCCCACGCAAGATCGTGGAATGCTCTTCGTATGCTCGTAAATAACTCGTCAGTGCGTTACTCTGTGAGTCCGTGTTAATGCGCTCGCGGATGCGCCTGCTCGTATGCTTTCCTCAGCTGTTGTTGAGAAATGTGGGTATAAATTTGCGTCGTCGTCACTGACGAATGCCCCAGCAATTCTTGGACGGTGCGAACATCTGCTCCTCCTTCGAGCAGATGCGTGGCAAAACAGTGACGCAACGTGTGCGGATGAACCGGCTTTGTGATTTTCGCCCGCTGAGCACACACCTGGATGATCTCCCACACGCTTTGCCGCGATAGCCTTTTGCCTCGTTTATTGAGAAAAACGGCGGAGCGCTCTTGCTCTCCTTTTGCACGCTTTTGCAAGACCGGACGCCCAGCATTGAGATACCGCTGACATGCCCGACATGCATGTGATCCGAGCGGAACGAGGCGCTGCTTATTGCCCTTACCTGTTAATCGGACAAGCCCATCCTTCAGATCGAGATCTGCACTATTAATGCCGACTGCTTCTGAGACACGTGCCCCACTCGCGTACAGGAATTCCAGAAGTGCGCGATCACGCAGACTCACGGGATCCGTCCCCGTCCCAACAGACGCCGCATGAATCAGACGCGTGACTTCAGCGACACTTAACACGTCTGGCAGATGACGACCCAGTTCCGGAGGCCTGATCGAGCGAGACACGTCTTCACTGACCATCCCCTGCGAAAATGCAAAGCGATGGAGACCATGAATTGACGCGAGCATCCGCGCTCTGCTCGCGGGAGAAAATGATCCTAACGATGCAATAAACTGCTCAATCCCCTCCCGCGTGATCGCATCAATCGTGCTGATACCGCGATGCGAACACCATTTCTCATACTCGCGCAAATCACTGCGATACGAACGAACAGTTGCCGGCGAAAGGCCTCGTTCGACACCCGTATACTCAAGAAACTGATCAATGGCGGTGCTCAGTGCGCTGTGCTGACTGCTATCAGACATCGAACCGCCACCTTTCTCATACGGATGCGTCTCACACGGATGCGTCTGACACGTATACGGTCTCATCCCATATGAAAATACTGCCCAGACAAAAGAAGGCCCGCCTTTGAATTCAGGCGGACCTTCTGGCTAGATCTTTATTTTGTGTGCACTATCGCTCAGGCAGCAACCGGAGCGTTCACATCCTTTGGCAGAGCCTTCTTGGCCTGTTCAACCAAAACCTTGAACGTGTCTGGATCCTCGATGGCCATCTGCGACAGAGCGCGACGGTCAAGATCGATTCCAGCCAAACGCAGACCCTGCATGAAGCGGTTATACGTCATTCCTTGAGCGCGAACAGCTGCATTAATACGCTGAATCCACAGCTTACGGAACTGGCTCCTGCGATGACGGCGATCACGGAACGAATAGTTAAACGAATGAAGCAGCTGCTCCTTCGCACGACGATAGGAGCGAGAACGAGCGCCGCGATAGCCCTTTGCGCGCTCGAGAATTGTCCGACGCTTCTTATGCGCATTGACTGCGCGCTTGACACGTGCCATAGTTACTCAGCTTTCTTTAATCGATGAATATCCTCAGAATTCCCTGGCTCTGATAATGGCGCGATCAGCGTCCGAGCAGACCCGACATCTTCTTGTGATCTGCCTTTGGAAGAATGCTATCGCGAGACAGCATGCGACGCTTGTGCGCTGACTTGTGCTCCAGATGGTGGCGCATTCCGCATCCTGCAACGCGAATCTTGCCGGTGCCAGTGAAACGCATGCGCTTTGCTGCTGCCGTCTTTGTCTTATTCTTTGGCATTGCTGCTCTCCTTGGTTTCTGTGCTCTGATGAAGCGAATCAGAAAGCTTTTTTTGCTGTTCTCTCTTGGCCTTGAGACGTGCAGCTTGACGTGCTTGACGCTCTGCGCGCTGTTCCTTGCCACGCCGACGCTGCTCAGACTCGAGATGAACCTTCTTGCCCTTCGGATCGAGAGTCATAATGATGTCTCGACCCATCTGCCGAGGACGGGACTCAACCGTTCCGAATTCCTTGACATCGTCAGCAAGACGCTCAAGAAGCTCAACACCCCCGATTGGACGAGAACGTTCGCGGCCACGCAACATAATTGTGACCTTGACCTTATCCCCGCCTTTCAGGAATTTCTCAACTTGGCCCTCTTTCGTCTCGAAATCGTGGTCATCAATCTTGAGGCGGAAACGAATCTCCTTCACCTCTGCCTTATTCTGATGGCGCCGCGCTTCGCGAGCCTTGAGAGCCTCGTTATACTTAAACTTTCCGTAATCGATGAGCTTCGCCACCGGCGGACGTGCGTTTCCAGCCACCTCAACAAGGTCAAGGTTGGCTTCGCGAGCCAGATTAAGAGCGACGGACGTGGCAATAATGCCAACCTGTTCGCCATTTGGCCCAATCAGCCGCACTTTCGGGGAACGAATATCCTCGTTGATTCTCGGATCGCTAATGATGACTCCTTCGCAACCTGTAATGTCTGCGTGAAGTTTGATCCTGATCAGACACGAAAAACATGCTCCACCATGCTTCTCGAATCTTCAAATTCGCACTGTGTGCGCGGACCCGTAACTGCAAAAAGCTACCAGGTGGGAAACTCCACTTTCTTGATTCCTCAAGCCACAGGAAATAATAACACACAGGGGTGATTTCCCCATGCGCATCTATTTCACTGACTTTTCAGATGTATGTATAAGTGACCAAATCTATCGATCACAGTAGCTTCTCACCTCTCCTTTCTTTCCCCAATTTGGCGTATTCGGCTTGAGGCTCAAAATGGCTTGAAAAGTGTGATCGTTCAAGGTGGATAGTCGTTGGAATTGGTATCATAAAAGTGTCCCACGTAGATCAAGAATTGCTCCGGGCAAATCCGGAACACTTGGATTCGAAGGAATGATAAATGACAGTTCGCATTGGTATTAACGGCTTCGGCCGCATTGGTCGCTTGGCATTCCGCCGCATTTTCCAGCTTCAGGAACAGGGCGGCTCCGCTAATGATATTCAGGTCGCCGCAATCAACGATCTGACCACTCCGTCCATGCTCGCCTATCTGCTCAAGTACGACAGCACCCACGGTGTCTTCCGTCACAATGACGGCACCCCAGTGGATGTTTCTTCCACCGATCACTCCATCGTCGTTGATGGCAAGGAATACACGGTTTACTCTGAGCGTGATGCCAGCAACCTTCAGTGGGTGAAGAATGATGGCGTTGACTACGTGCTCGAATGCACTGGTTTCTACACTTCTCATGACAAGTCCATGGCTCACATCAACGCAGGTGCCAAGAAGGTTCTCATCTCTGCTCCTGCAAAGGATGATGTCACCCCGACTGTCGTCTATGGCGTCAATCAAGACATCCTCAAGCCATCGGATACCATCGTTTCCGCTGGCTCTTGCACCACGAATTCTCTGGCTGCAATGGTCAAGCTTCTGGATGACAAGTTCGGCATTCGTGCTGGCCTCATGACCACTATTCACGCATACACCGGCACGCAGATGATCCTTGATGGACCTCGTTCCAAGAAGGGTCGCAACAACCGTGCTGCAGCTATCAACACCATCGCTCATTCCTCTGGTGCTGCAATTGCTCTCGGCAAGGTTGTTCCATCCGTCGACGGCAAGCTCACTGGCCACGCTCAGCGTGTTGCTGTTCCAGATGGCTCCGTCACCGAGCTCACCTCTATCCTCAACAAGAAGGTCACCGTCGACGAGGTCAACGATGCCTTCAAGGCTGAGTTCTCTGACAAGCCATACTTCGGCTACAACCCAGATGGCATTGTGACGTCTGATATCATCGGCGATACCCACGGTGGTGTCTTCGATCCAACTCAGACCGAAGTTCTCCATGCTGGCGATGATCAGCTCGTTCGCACCGTTTCGTTCTACGACAACGAGTACGGCTTCACCTGCAACATGGTTCGTACACTCCTCTACTTCGCTAAGATCAACGAGGCATGAGTTAGTCCCCTCTTACAGGGATAACCGATAGCGAAAGGCTCACACCTTTTGATCGGAATACGGGCGCTCCTTCGGGAGCGCCTTTTTATATGTGTTCGTTTGCAAATCTGTGAATTCGCACCCCCTCCCACAAAACCGATATAGTCAGAACACAGGGTCCGGTCTGCGGATTAAAAACAAAGAGACGGTCTTACCAATTTCTGTCAACGAATCAAGGTCGCGACTACCGATGTCAAAAAAGAAGAAAACTGAAAGTGCTTCTACTCCTGCAACCGTGCAGCTTGAAAAAGCTGGAGTTCATTATTCCCTGGTCTTTTATTCTCGCGATCGCCGTGATGAGAAGAAAGAGGGATACGGTCTCGAAGGCGCTCACAATCTTGGGATGGACCCTCATCAAGTTTTCAAAACGCTCTTAGCTGATAGTGGGAGCGAAATAGTCGTCGGCGTTGTTCCTGTCTCTGGGCATCTTGATATGAAAAAACTCGCGCATGCCGCTGGTCTGAAGAAACTCGAAATGGCAGATCCTCAGAAAGCAATGCGCGTCACCGGCTACGTCACCGGTGGTATCTCTCCGTTCGGGCAGAAAGTCCGACATCGAACATTCCTCGATGCGTCTGCACTCTCATTCCCTCAAATTCTCGTCTCTGCAGGGAAACGAGGTGCATCTGTCGTCATTGATCCCCATGACCTCGTCACAGTGTGTCATGCTGGCGTCGTTGACATTTTGGCACAGTGGTGAAGAATAATCGCAGTCGCTCTCCCATCAGTACAATGAAAAGCGTCCAACAACGATAGAAAACAATGAAGTGCGTCGCTTTGACAAGGAGAGACATGAAACAGCTCACACGCCCACTGACGGGCAACCAATACACGATCGTTCACGGTGATTATCGCGCCATCATCTGCGAGCAAGGTGCGATCCTCCGCATTCTCAAGTGGAAGAATCATGACCTCATCGCCGGTTTTGATGCCGATCAGCCATGCCCGTGCATGAACGGGAATCTGCTCATTCCTTACCCAAACCGTATTCAAAATGGCACGTACACGTTTGAAGGAAAGACATACACGCTGCCGATTGACGAGCATGAGCGACACAACGCCATTCACGGCATGGGATATCGCTCATTCTGGGAGCTCGTTGCCCTGAGGGAAGATGCAGTCGAACTGCGGTGGAGAAATTCCGCTACGCTCACAGGCTATCCGTTCCATGTGGAGGCAACGGCACTATACCAGATTTCCGATCGTGGGCTGAGCCTGACCATGACAGCATACAACAACGGGACAAGCGATGCGCCATGGGCGTTCGGCATGCACCCGTGGATTTCCAATGGTAAGAATCTCGTTGGCAACGATCCGATTACTGAGCAGAACGGACAGTGCAGCCTCATGGTGGGCGCTCGCACACACATTGTGACCGATCGCAACCTCATTCCAACGGGGACTGAGCCGGTCGATGGCACTGATTTTGACTTCCGTCAGCCACAGAGAGTCGCCGGTCATGTGCTCGACGATGCATTCTGTGATCCACTGCGCGATGCGAATGGCCATACGTTCGCGAGCCTGACACGCCCAGACGGCATCACAGTGACACTAGATGGCGATCAATCTATTCATGCATGGCAAGTGTGCAATGGCACGAATTTCCCGACTGAATCACATCCATCTGGTATTGCAATTGAGCCGATGACCGCTTATGCCAACGCTTTCCGCACTGGCACCAACCTCATCACACTCGCACCAAACAGCTCTACATCCACCACTGTTCGCTTCTTCGCTGAACAACAGTGAGACCCGTCCGCCACGTGTAAGATAATTTGCATGTTACTGTAGTCGTCAGAAAGGGGATCATTATGGGAAAGCGTGGACGTATGCGTCGTGACGCCCGTAAGAAGAAGGCTAATCACGGCAAGAAGCCGACGGCATAAACAACCGTTTGGTTTAATTGATCGTTTGAACGATCACAGGGAAGCACACCGATGCAGGCGCTTCCCTTTTTTATTGCTCTTGTTATATTGCTCTTAATTTAAATTGTTTTTTTGACCGTATCACTGGTGTTTATTGTTGTTTATTGTTGTTTGGCTGTCTTTTTGCGAATGTGACAACGAATGACGATCTTCATCATTACCTGAATGATCATCTGACGATGCCAGACGTGCTAACGATTTCAGACACTTTATTTCAAGCTCATGCGGGCATTGTTCGGTGACATCATTGACATCGTCATCTGCATCATCTGGATTATGCAGGGCGCGCTGATATTCATGCAAATGTGCCCTAACGAGACGAATGATCTGCTTCTCACACTCATCACAGCACTCGTCAACATCAAAATAATCCGCAAACGGTTGCATTCTGCCGTCGAGTTGCTCTTGACCTAATCCGCACTGATATAAATCAGAAAAATCTTCGACGGACTCCAGCTCCATGTGATAGCTGGCTGTTCCTGACACTATACGAGCTGATGTGTGCGTGATGCGAGCCATTATCACCACTTCTCCCCTGCTATGTACACGCAAACACCATGACGTTGCAAGCGCGTGCATTGTTGTCTCATGAATCTCAACATGTCACTCCGCCTTCTTATTCCGTCGCGATGAATTTGCCGAGAGTTCAATACCTTCTTCACGCAAATACGGTTCCAACTCTCTGCGCAGTTGAGCACGAGCACGATTGAGACGGCTCATGACAGTGCCAATTTTGATACCCTGCTCTTTCGCGACCTGCTTATAGCTTTTGCCCTCAATCGCTGCGGAAATGAAAACAGCACGACGGTCTGCTGGCAGGTCCTTCAGCGCCTTCACGATTTGCGGTGGCGTGGTGGAATCGATGTACACGTCTTCTGCCGAACGAAGACCTTCACCCGTATGGTTCGACTGACCGTACAAATCCCAGTCATTGAATTCGCCGGTACTGGCATTCGCTCGCTGCGGACGACGACGCGCTTTCTGATAGTTATTGAAAAATGTGTTGCGCAGAATCGTCGTCAGCCATGCTTCAATATTGGTGCCGCGCTGAAACGATCCGAAAGCCTTGTATCCTCGCTCAAATGCATCTTGAACGAGATCCTCAGCATCTTGCTGATTGTGCGTGTATTTCAGAGCTTGCCGATACAGCGTGTTGAGTGCAGGAACAGCGAGACGTTCAAATTCCTGTCTCTGACTGGAATGAGATTCTGTTCGTGCCATGAATCCTATTGTGTCACCTTACCTTTACGAGCAATGAACCGATGTCTGAGAAAAACAGCACAATAGAGTTTATGTCTGAACTGTCTTCCTCTCGTTCATCATCCGCTGATTCAGCTCTCAGCTCTGCACTCGACAACATGAGTGCCCAGGATCTCTCAACTCAGCTCAAGGATTCCTATCTTCTCGGCTTTGACACGGAAACGACTGGCGTGGGGCCAACAGATGCGATTATTTCGGCCTCGTTGGTGCTGCGTGATCCGAGAAAAGGGTACGACGGAGACGTGAAGGCGAGCTGGGTGATGAACCCTCATCGGCATATTTCTCAGGCGGCTGAGCAGGTCAACGGTTTTTCGGATGCTGAGGTTCAAGCTCACGGAATTGAACCGACGGTCGGGCTCCCACAAATCGCCTCGCTAATCAGTCGAGCACAAAATCTCAACATTCCGCTTCTTGCGTACAACGCACCTTTTGACGTCGCGATGCTGCAACGCGGATTACATCACTGGGATCTGCCTGGGCTCGGTGCAACGATGAAGCGGATCGACTTGCTCGTCGTCGATCCTCTTGTTCTTGACCGGGCAGCTTCGTCTCGCCGCGGACGGCGGACACTTTCGGATGCGGCTGCGTTTTATGGCGTCAGCCCTCATGGATCGTTCCACGATGCGACCGCCGATACAACTGCAGCCATCGATCTGATCGCACCCATGTGCGCGAAATATGAGAAGATCGGTCAAATTCCACTGTCAGATCTCACGGATCAGCAACGCACAATGCACAGCCAGTGGACCGATCACGTCAATGAATGGCGCGAAAGCCATGGCAAGCGTCCCTTTAGAAACGAGTGGCTATAAAAATCACACAAAGTCGCTTTACGATCAGTGGTGAAGAGAAATCGAATGGAGATGCACGAAATGTCAACAGCAACCACGCATGTGGGCGGTCGAATTACCGGCCGGACCGTTTTCGCACTTTTGAGTTCGCATCATCTTTTGCGTGAAGTCATCAATGGAAAAGAGTGGACTCTTGACCCGGAAAATGCATGCCTGAAAGGTGTGACGTACTCCCTCCTCAGTTACGATTCACGCACCGTGCAACCTCACACTCTTCTGTTCTGCAAGGGCAACTTCAAACCTGAATATCTTCCACCAGCTATCGCTCAAGGCGTCACCGGCTACGTGAGTGAAAGTGAAATCGCGACACCGACTGCAATTCCTGGATTCATTGTTTCTAACGTTTACCACGCGATGGCACTCATCGCTCAGGAATTCTATGGGCATCCAGAGCGCGATCTCAAGATTATCGCTATCACCGGCACAAAAGGTAAGACGACGACGGCATACATGACGCACGCGATCCTTGCCCATGCAACTGGAAATCGTTGTGCACTCATGTGCTCCGAAGCTGACTGCCTCGATGGCCACACGTGGACACCGTCAATCCTGACCACACCAGAGTCCATTGATATGATGCGCATGATGCGCGAAGCAGTGAATAACGGCATGAGAGACCTCGTTCTCGAAGTCAGCAGTCAAGCGTTCAAGATCGGTCGCGTCTTTGGGCTCACGTTCGATGTCGGCGCATTCCTCAATATTTCGCCAGACCACATCTCTCCTATCGAACACCCGACGTTTGAGGATTACTTCTTCTGCAAGCGCAAAATGATTGCCGCAAGCCGCCTGTTTGTGTACAACGCCACACTCGGCGACAAATCACGGCTCATCACAGAGAACGCTGCACTGCTCGAAAAACCGACCGCAACATTCTCCATGGACCCACATATCCCAGCGACTTTTATGGGCTCCGCCCCACAGACAGTCAACGGCAAGCGTGTCAGCACGTTTACTGATCGCCCGCGTCTGCGCACTGACGGACACGCCACTGCTGCGGATGTGAACTCTACTCCTGCAACGACACTTGGTACGTTCGATTTGTCTATTCAGGGCGATTTTAACTTCGAGAATGCGCTTGCTGCTGTTGCACTCTCAGTTACGGCGGGCGTTGATCCGAGTGATCATGATTCCCTCGCGGCTGTGTCACACGTAACGGTCCCTGGGCGCATGCAGGAATTCGTGTCAACTGATGGCATCATCAGCTACGTGGACTATGCGCACAACTATGCGAGCCTGACTGTACTCTTGCGCTTCATTCGCCGCCGCTACCCGCACTGCTATTGCACTGTCATCACTGGCTCCTCGGGTGGAAAAGCTTTCGATCGCCGTGAAGGCATGGCACGAGCTGCAGCACATTTGGCCAACCGATTCATCGTGACGCAAGATGATTCGTACTTTGAGGATCCTCACCATATTGCTGCACAAATAGCAGATCCTGCTCGCAAACTCGCGTCGCACGACACGAACCCAGAGCGCGACCCGTCCCTTGGTGTTCTCGACGTCCGCGTAGAGAACAGACGCGGAGAAGCGATCCAAATGGCATACGACTTGGCCCGTCATGCGCTGAAATCACCAAATGGCAACCATCAGCAAGTCATTCTCGTCATCGGAAAGGGTGACGAAAAGTGGCTCGAGATTCGTGGTCGCGCTGTGCCATGGCCGTCTGATATTACTGTCGTCAAGGCGATCAGCGAAGGCAAACCGAATCCTGCGCTCGCTCTGAAATACTGATTCAACTCCTCATACAACTTTCAGGCCAGCTGCACGCTCGTTTACATCGTTTGCAGTTGGCCTGATCTTTTCTCTTCGTTTTCTCTTACTACGCCTGTGGTTTGCCGTTCTCTTGCTCACCATCGTTATCATGATGCTGCGTCAATTCTTGTGCCATGACGGCAGACACACCATCCGCACGCATGCTGACTCCGTAGAGCATGTCAGCAATTGACATTGTGCGCTGCTGGTGCGTAATGATGATCAACTGCGCGCTATCTTTCAACTTACGCAGCACACTCAGCAAACGCGTCAGGTTAATGTCATCGAGAGCAGCTTCCACCTCGTCCATCACATAAAACGGACTTGGGCGCGCCTCGAAAATAGCAAGCAAGAGCGCCAGTGCGGTCAACGATTTCTCACCGCCGGAAAGTAGCGACAACTCACGCACACGCTTACCTGCTGGCCGCGCTTGGACGATCACCCCTGTGGTCAGTAGATGATCTGGGTCATCGAGGCGCAGACGTGCGGTGCCACCTGGAAACAGTTGTGCGAAGATCTTTTCAAAAGCGTGCTCGATATCTGTGAAAGCCGATTGGAACACTTTCTGCATCGTCGAATCCAGGCCGGAGACGATCTTCTTGAGCTCCTCACATGTGTGCTCCACATCATCGCGCTGGGAAGACAAATACGACCGGCGTTCCTGCAAAGCATCGAATTCTTGACCGGCTAGTGGATTGACTTTCCCGAGATGAGCAAGCCGTGACTGCTCATGTGCCAACGCTTGTTCATGCTCGTTGCGGTTAAAACCTTCTTCAGGCAACGGGAATGAATGCATGACTTCGTCCATATTCATGCCAAGATCATCGCGCGACTTTTGCGCCAATTCGCCCAACCGCGCACTCGATCGCTCCCGAGCCAGATCACAATCATGCTCCTGCTGCTCACAGTGCGACACGATCGGTTCCTGTTGATCGCGCTGCTTGCGTAAGAGCGTTAACTGTTGGTCATGTTCACTCGCCTGACGAGAAACGCGAGCGCGCTGCTGAGCCGTTTGCTGACGGCATACACTCACGAGTCGCTCCAGTACTGGAATACTGTGGGCAAGAGCATCGAGCCGGCTGAGACGAGATGTCAACGTGGCTTGGAGGCGGTGGACACGTTGTGCTTGTGTTCGGGCATTCGCTGCCTGCTCTTGCAAGTAATCGACTTGGCGCGCGAGGGAATCGAGCCGATGATGCGCATTCGTATGAGCCAGCTGACAGTGCATTTCCCGATCGCGCAACTGGGAGACCTTCTGATCAATGTGGGCTTCTTGCTGCTCGTAATCGCTGAGCGAAATGGTCGATTCTCCCGAAGCTTTGGCCTGCTCGAGCGACTTTTCAGCCTCTTCTTTTGCCGCCTGTGCCTGTGTGACAGCAGAGTGTGCAGTTCTCAGAGCATCGTTAATCCGCGTGAGACGTGTCGTCTGATCGGTGATCTGTTGGCTTCGTAGATGTTGTTGCTCTTCGTGCTGAGTCTGCTGACTACGCAGATGCGCGAGGTGATCAGTGAGTGTGGTGGTGCGAGTGCGAGCCTCAGCAAGCTGAGCTGCGATCTTCTTGTGCGTCGCAGCGAGATCAGCTAAGGTCTGCGCTGCACGAGCGGATTCGCGGAGTGCAGCGTGGCGACGTGCGACAAGTGTCAGATCACTGGGCGCGCGGAGAGATCCCCCCACAGCACCGATCGGAGTGATGATTTCCCCAGTACGCGTCACGATTGCTCGCCACGAAGATTGTGTGGAGTGATCGGTATGAGAAGAAAACCATGCAAATGCGGTCTGACGATCACGCGTCACACCGATATCGCGAATCAGCAAAAGAACCGCCTGCCGAACGTGCTCGCGATCGACCTGTTGACGATCCACGTGCTCGCTATCACTGTGATGATCGGTACCTTCCGTAGGTGACACCAAAAGCCGCGATGCTGGAATGATTGAGTGCTCGGCATCGTGATCGACAGTGCCTGCAGCCTTCGCGCTCTTATCTTTCTGCGATTTTTGCCCCTCTACCGGAACGAGATACGAACGACGGCTAGAAGGATGATCGGCAATCCATGCGAGCCGATCTGCTACATCTGCTGAGTGTGCCAGGACCTCAGAATCTGAGAAGTACCACAACGCGCGCGAAAATGCTTCTTCCCACCCCGGCACAATATCGAGGAAATCAGCGAGAGCCCCGAGCGAAGGCGCCAGATCCTTCCCTGTCTGATCGTGCGCGGCACTGTGATCCGGCTCGTGACGAGCTCGAATCGTATCGGCAAGTGCATCAGCACGTGCATCAAACCGGATCTTTCGGGCGTTGACCTCTTTTTCTTGCCCGCTGATATCGGTGAGGTGATCCTGAATGCGAGAAATCTGCTCTCCCACCTGCGAAATCTGGCGCTGAACCGCTTCGATCTCAGAGCGATGGTCTTCCGTCTGATCCTGTTCCTGCTCATCTTTCAGACGGGTGATATGTGCAGTTGTCTCCTTTTTCTCGCCCTCCAGCTCTGTCAGGCGCGAACGTCCTGCATCTAGAGTGGCACTTTGCTGGGCAATCAGCTGCATGAGACGACTCACAGTTCCCTCATGTTTCTTGGCGGACTGGCGAAGCTCCACGATCGTGTGCCGCACACTCGCTAACTGTGCTTCCGCATCCGCACGATCATGTGTTGCCTCTTGAAGCCTGGAATCAGCGATCCGAACAGCATCTTCTTGCTTTTTCTCGTCTTCTTGCGTCTCCCGTACACGCTGATCGAGCACATCCGGGTCAGACGTCACATGCCCTTCTCTGTTCAGCTGCTCCTGGACGCGATCATGTCGCTCAGCTGTCAGTTGTGCAATCGATTGCATTTGGCTGGCGAACTGCTCGAGTCGAGACAAATGATCTGACAGGCGCTCGATGACAGGACTTGCCGAACCGCTCGTCTGTTCCAGTTCATCGATTTTTATCTTCGTGTGCGCAAGCTCCAGCTGTGCCTGTTGCAAACGTGCACGAATGTGGGCAAGCTGCTGCTTCTGCTCAGCCTGATCGCTGCGAGCTGATTGAATATCGTGCGCCAGTAAAACGCCCTTTTCTCGCCGAATGCGCGCTTGAATGTCGTCGGCGCGCCGAGCAGCCTTCGCCTGACGTTCGAGTGGGTGCATTTGCTTATCAATTTCGGCGATGACATCAGAGAGTCGACCGAGATTTTGGCGCGTGACTGCCAGCCGCTTGAGCGAACGCTCCTTACGCTTCCGGTGCTTGAGAATCCCGGCCGCTTCATCAATAATCGCACGATGCCCTTGCGGATCTGCATTGAGAATACGAGAAAGCTGTCCCTGCCCGACAATCACGTGCATCTGCGAACCGAGACCAGCATCAGAGAGTAAATCTTGGATGTCCATCAGACGAGCAGGCGATCCGTTGAGCGAATACTCTGATCCACCGTTGCGGTAAATCGTCCGCGTGATCGTCACGTCTGTATAGTCAATGTTGAGAGCGTGGTCGCTGTTATCGATCGTCAAACTCACTTGAGCGCGGCCGAGTTGCGGACGAGTAGCAGTCCCAGCAAAAATCACGTCCTGCATACTGCTTCCACGCAGAGCTCGCGCACCCTGCTCGCCCATCACCCACGCAAGCGCATCAACGAGGTTAGACTTCCCGGAGCCGTTTGGACCAACAACCGCCGTAATACCCGGCTTAAACCGCAACGTCGTTGGATTCGCAAACGACTTGAAACCTCTGAGCGTGAGCTCTTTGAGATACATCCGCCCTCATTCCTCGATGTGCTCGACTTGATGTGACCGACTCGGCTAACTCGGCTTTATTTCACTTGTTGTGAACGCGCTGATTCTTTGGCTTCAGGAGATTCTTGTTGTTGTGTACTTCCAACAACCGTCGCGCATCGCCAACCGTCACAAAGCTGCCGGTAATGAGGATGCCGTGACCGTAACCAAGTCCTTCTTCATCATTGGCGTCGACGAGATTAACTGCCTGCTGGATCGCGTCAGTCATGAGTGGCTCTTTGTACACACGATCTTTGCCAAAGACAGAGCACGCAATCTTATACAGATCGTCGACCGGCATGACTCGTCCGATTTCAGAATTTTCCGTGACGACGATTTGACTCATCAACGGTTCGAGAATGCCGAGGCACGTCTCGACTTGCTTGTCTTTCATCATCGAGACAACGCCGACGCATTGCTTGAAGGCGAAGCTCTCATTGACTGCTTTTACCACAGCCTGCAGTGCCAGTGGGTTGTGCCCGCCGTCCAGCAAAATCGTTGGAGAGTGACGGATGACTTCCATGCGACCTGGGATCGACAGCGTGCTGAACGCCTTTTCAACAATCTTCCCGTCGAGTGCCCCCGCCACCGGGATAACGACCTCGCACGCGGCAAGAGCGAGCAACGCGTTATGCGCCTGGAATTCACCGAACGCCTTGATTGGCACATCGGTATACGTGCCATTAGGTGTGCGCAGCGTAGCAACCTGTCCGCCCACCGCTGGTGTGCGTGAGACAACTTCCAATTCATGCCCATCGCGCATCAGTGAAGTGCCTGGAAGCGAATGCGCTTTGTCAGCGATGATCTTTTCGACCGACTCTTTTGATTGCCGACCTTCGATGACAGTGGAATTTTCCTTGATGATGCCAGCTTTCTCGGTCGCAATCTTTTCGATCGTGTTACCCAGCCACTGCATGTGATCCATGCCAACGGTGTTGATAATGCACGCATCGCCATCGACGACGTTTGTGGCATCCCACAAACCGCCCATGCCGACTTCAACGACTGCGACGTCAACTGGTGCATCTGCAAAAGCCCAAATGGCCATGAGCGTGAGAACTTCAAAGAAGCTCATCCGCTCTCCGCCCTGCTTTTGAGCCCATTCGTCAGTCAAATCAATAAAGCCTTTGACCTGCTCAAACGCATCGATGAAACGTTCATCACTCAGCGGTGTGCCATCAATGCTGATGCGCTCATTGACCCGCTCGAGGTGCGGTGACGTGTACAAACCGGTCCGCAGCCCGTATGCGCGCAGGAGTGCTTCTGTCATCATGCTCGTTGACCCTTTGCCGTCCGTGCCGGTGATATGGACGACGCGAAAATCCTTCTCTGGATGCCCCATCAAATCGAGCGCGTGACGCATGCGCACCAAACTCGGTTGTGGCTTATGCTCTGGAGCTCGGGATAAAATCTCGTGGTAGACCTGCTTCATTGTCAGACCGTCAGTTTCCGGATGCTCAAGTGACATGAATTGCTCCCATGGACTATCGGAGAATGCCTTGCGGCTTTCCTGTGAACTGATTGATTTTACCGCACTGTCTCCACGCAGCGCTTGCTGAGAGAAAAAGGAGGATTCGATGGCAGCAGACAGTCACCTTCACGTGCCAAGCGAACGCAAACATCCTCGTTTTACTGGGTCGATTCGTCTTCAGCCCGTTAGCGATCAGCCTGACGATGTCCGCACTCTTCAGCACATCAGCCGCGTCACGTTTGCCGATACGTTTGGCCAAATCACCGCACCTAACGACATGAAAGCGTTTCTCACCAGCGCTTATGCCACAGACGCGCTCACTGAGCAGATTCACAACCCGAATTCTCGCTTCTGGTTCCTGCTCGCTGACGGAAAAATTGCCGGCTACCTCAAACTCAACGTCGGCGACGCTCAGTCGGATCCATCCATGAAAACGACCGACAGCCTCGAAGTCGAACGCCTCTACATTCTTCCAGACTTCAAGCACCGCGGTCTTGGCACTGATCTCATGAAATTCAGCGAGCGTGAAGCTATTCGCCTCCACAAGTCACACATGTGGCTCGGCGTATGGGAAGGCAATATTCCAGCGCAAAAGCTGTACGAATCGCAGGGATTCCACATCGTCGGATCCCATGTGTACCAAGTTGGCTCCGACCCACAGCGCGATCTGCTCATGCGCCGAGATGTGAGCCTCACGGACACGCCGTCGACGGCATCGCATCCGAAATAATGAGACAGTAAAACAGAAGACAATAAACATCAGGAACCCAGAAAAATCCATCTAGGAAAGAATTGAAAGGATTCATCATGGCAGATAGCTCATCGCAGGCACGCGCTGCTCACAATGCTCAGGATATGGACAAGACGCCGATCGCTGAGCGCGTCAATGCTCGCTCACTGCGCCCGAACTCCCCAGCATTCCGCCACTTTATGACGCAGGGATGGGGTCCAGAAGATCTGCACGTCTCCCCACTCGAGTCCAGCCATTACATCCCTGCTCGACTCAAGAAGTTGTCTGAGGCATTCCCTGGCGAACGCCTCATTATTCCAGCGGGCATGGCAAAAGTCCGTAACAATGACTGCGATTACGCCTATCGTCCGGATACAACTTTCGCGTATTACACCGGTCTCGGCGAAGATTACGAACAAGGTGCCGTCCTCGTTTTGGAACCGTCAGCGTCAGGAACAGGTCACACGCCACTTCTCTTCCTTCATCCGCGTGATGACTGGCATACACCTGAATTCTTCCGCTCAGCACATTACGGCGAATATTGGGTTGGCGCTCGCCCGGGTCTGAAAGAATTCCACACGATGACCGGCCTCGAGACACGTCCCATCAGCGAACTGACACAGCTTCTGAGCACGCACGTGTCTTCTGAGCCAGGTGGCGTCAAGCTGCGCATCATTAAGGAAGCTGATCCGCGCCTGACTCGTATGGTGGAGAATATCCGCGAGTTCAACGGCTTCACGAACCATATCGCCAACGAACAATCCGACGATGAGCTCCACCAGTTTGCCGCTGAAGCGCGCATGTACAAGGATGAGTACGAGGTCAAGCAGATCCGCACTGCCATTGAGACGACTCGACGTGGATTCGACAACATGCTTCGCCATCTCGATACTGCTATCGGTAAGCCGCGTGGTGAACGCATTCTCGAAGGCGCCTTCAACATGGTGTGCCGTTACGAGGGTAATGCGTTGGGCTATGACACGATCGTGGCATCCGGTGATGATGCTCCGACGCTGCACTGGATGCGCAACACTCACACCATCGGTGCAAACGACGTGCTGCTCTCCGATGCCGGCGCAGAATCGCTCGGCCTGTATTCGGCCGATATCACCCGCACATTCCCAGTCAATGGACACTGGACGAAGACGCAGCGCATGCTGTACACCGCTGTGTACAAGGCTCAGCTTGCCGGATTTGAAGCCGTCCAGCTCGGCAACACGTATTCCGATATTCATCATGCGGTGATGCGCTCACTCGCAACTGACTTGCACGACTGGGGTGTTCTCCCAGTTTCTGTAGAGGAATCGTTGCGGCCAGAAGGCCAGTATCATCGCCGTTGGCACGCCTGCGGTTGCTCGCATCATCTCGGTATCGATGTACATGATTGCGCCGAGGCACGCTTCAGTCGCTATCAAGGCGGAAAGTTCGCACCGGGCATGGTCTTCACAATCGAGCCAGGACTGTACTTCCGTGCCAACGATGAACTCGTTCCACCGGAGTTCCGCGGAATCGGCATCCGTATTGAGGATGATGTCCTCGTCACGAAAGATGGCGCACGGTGGATGTCGAAGGATATCATTCCAAGCGCACCAGATGACGTGGAAAAGTGGGTCCAGGAGCAGCGCGCACACGCGGGAGAAGAAGTTCTGTAATGACCACTCCGTCATTCATCCTTGAACTTCGCCGCCATATCGGTCACGCACCGCTCTGGCTGATGGGAATTACTGCAGTTGTCGTCCGCTCAGATGGAAAGCTTTTGCTCGCTCGTCGGGCGGACACAGCACAGTGGGCGCTCGTCTACGGAATCATCGAACCAACTGAGCAACCTGCGGATACAGCATGCCGAGAGGTGAAAGAAGAGACTGGGATCACGGTGAAAGCAACTTCGCTCATCGCCGTCACGTCTTCTGACCGTATGCTCACATACGCGAATGGCGATCAAGCGCAGTACATGGATCATGAATTCCTGTGCACACCTGTCAGCCATACTGAAGGTCTCAAACAGCCGGGTACTCCTGATCACGAAAACACTGATTCGGGATGGTTTGATCCCAACAATCTGCCATCCAATCTCGCCACCTCAACGGTTCAGCGTCTTGCCCTGTACCGTCAATGGAAACAGCAAGGATCCGCGGCAGCCTTGTTCGTGACACACGGCCAGGAGAACATCACTTCTCACTGACCGAACCGAGATGCAAGAACTCGCTAGGGTGGTCGATAAAGACACGCAAACCGACATCGGCTGCCCCAACGAGTGCCGCATGGTTGGACACCGGTGATGTCAGCACTGTGATTGTGCACTCAGGGTCGGCGATCACAGATTTTTGGATCATCGTCTGCACAGACGTGAGTACCTGATCGTCAAACTGGGTCCAGAAACCGCCGAGAACGATCGTATCGATATCACACGTATTGACAACCGAAGTCAGTGCAGAGGCAAGTGCGCGCTTTCCCAGATCGACTGCATGACGTGCCTTGCTCTCCCCTGCCTTCCACGCGCCGACGAGACGGTGAGCATTTTCCTTACTCGCAGACTGGTGGTGCGACGCAATCCCCGCATTCTCGACGAGTGCACGCCGACCAGCATACGTTTCCAAACATCCACGCCGTCCACACACGCAAACAGGTCCTGTCATACTTACGGACAGATGACCGATTTCTCCACCATAACCATGCAAACCGCGTGTCAACTGCCCATCAGCAACAATTGCTCCACCAATGCCAACATCGCTCGACAGGTAAATAAACGAGTCGGACGGCTTCAACACATTTGGCATGCTCTGACATGATGATGCATAGCCTGGAATCTGCGCAATCGCGGCAAAATCTGCTTCATTGCCTCCCCGCGGTCTCAGACGACGAACGACATCAAAATCAGCGAGGTTCAGGTGCCCCCACCCGAGATTGCGCGCGGATAACAGAACACTGCCACCACGCACGAGCCCCGGGAGCGCAAGACCAGATCCGCAAATAACATGTCCGGACTTTTTCAGCGAAGCGACAGTTGGCAGCACCATTGCTCCCAACTCGGCAAAGATATCCGCTGGATTGGTACCCACCATGCTGCGCGAATTCCACTCCGTCTGCAGAATGTGCCCGGTGATATCGACGACTGCAAAACCGAATCCATCTGTGTTGATTTGCAAGCCGATACCAACCCACTTATCTGCCATCAACCCCAACGGCGTGGCTGGTCTTCCGTACCCTGAAGTCGGCGCAGGCTCCAGCTGACGGACAACACCAGAATTGATCAAGATGTTCGACAGGAGTGACATCGCCGCTTTCGTCAGTCCCGTCGACGCAGCAAGCTGAGCACGACTGAGCGGAGTGCGGGACGCGAGAAGTGTTTTGAGGACGACCGAAAGATTATGCTCCCGTAAATTCTCCTGATTAATTTTGGTGAGACGTGACATGGTCATCCTCATTTCCGTCGGCGTGAAGCAACGCCAACGTTCTTCCATTAGTAAGTCCAATTAATTATCATGAAATCAGCGGTGTACGCGATTTCCTCCTGAAATCTTACCGGACACTCTCAACATAATTTATTTAAATAACAAAGTCGCTGTCACGGCACAGTCGACACAGTCAGAAACAGTCGCAAGTCAAAGGAGACGATTCATGGCACAGCCTGTTCTTGTTGCGGGAGTTGATACTTCAACGCAATCGTGCAAAGTTCGAGTCACAGATGCTGCAACGGGGCGTCAAGTCCGGCTCGGCACGGCAACACACCCAGATGGCACTCATGTCAATCCGGATGCATGGTGGACCGCATTTTGCACTGCTGCTCAGAAAGCCGGTGAACTCGATGACGTTGCGGCACTGTCTGTTGGCGGACAGCAGCACGGCATGGTTCTCCTTGACGATCAC
The DNA here is from genome assembly GCA_903789525.1 of uncultured Aeriscardovia sp. Lineage (GTDB taxonomy): Bacteria > Actinomycetota > Actinomycetes > Actinomycetales > Bifidobacteriaceae > Aeriscardovia. The sequence continues at coordinate 289,709 of CAIFER010000001.1, read as the reverse complement.
GGCCGGGTGATCCGCGACGCTCTCCTGTGGAATGACGAGCGATCTGCTCCACAGGCGCAGGAGCTCACGAAACGGCTCGGTCTTCACGAGTGGATTCACCGCGTCGGCACGCCTCTCATTGCATCCATCACTATCACCAAGGTGGCGTGGGTCGCTGAAAATGAGCCTGATAATGCTCGAAAGATTGCCGCTATCTGCCTGCCGCATGATTGGCTGACATGGCGCATCGCCGGCTATGGCCCCTGCAAGAGCGCTGAAGAAGGCAAGAAAGCGCTGTCTCATCTGTACACTGACCGTTCTGACGCATCCGGCACCGGTTATTTCAATCCAGTGACGAATCAATACGATCGCGACTGCCTGCAACTCGCCCTCGGCTCAACGAATGATGCGAACGCGATCATTTTGCCGCGCGTGCTCTCTGCACGTGAGACGTGCGAAAAAGCCGACCCACATATTGCAGGATCAGCTATCGAAGGCGGATGCATTCTCGGCCCAGGTGGCGGAGATAATGCGACAGCAAGCTTCGGACTGTCAATGAAGCCTGGTGACGTCTCCATTTCTTTGGGGACCTCGGGTGTTGCTGCTGCAATCAGCCAATCTGAGGCATACGACGAGACAGGAGCTATCAACGGGTTTGCCGACCTAACCGGTCACTTCATTCCTCTCGCATGCACGATCAACGCATCACGCATTATCGATGCTGGCTGCCATCTTCTCGGCACTTCTTATGACGAATTCGCTGATCTCGCGTTCAAATCCGTTCCCGGCGCACACGGGATCACGCTCATCCCATTCTTTGATGGAGAGCGAACACCGAACAGGCCGACCGCGAGCGCTCGATTGGAAGGAATGACGCTGGAAAACACGACGCGCGAGAATTGTGCCCGCGCTTTTGTCGAGGCTCTCCTCTGCTCGCAGCGCGATTGCCTGGAGGACTTGCGTCGACTCGGTGTCCCTATTCACCGTTTGCTTCTGATCGGCGGCGGAGCAAAATCCCCTGCCGTGCGTCGACTTGGACCATCAATCTGGGGAATGTCAATCGACGTACCTCACACCGACGAATACGTGGCAATCGGTGCGGCGCGTCAGGCAGCATGGGTGCTGTCCGGGAAAGATGAACCACCGGCGTGGCCGATCAGCATCGATGAAACGTACTCTGCAACTGCTGATGAGATTGCGACGGGTCAGCGCGTCTACGAACAGTACGATCGCCATCGCGGGTAACTCTGTTATCTACTGTTATGCAGCCCATGACAAGTATCGAGTGGTTCACAGTTCTCGAGTGATTTCAAAGTCAAAAGAGCTGTCGGGGATCGGATGATCTATAGGCAAAGGTCATAGGTTAAACTCATAGGTCATTACTGAGCCGGGCCTATAGCCGGTCTTGGCAGCTCTCAGATAATCGTGTCAGCTAACCGTATTGCCAGCGCCCTCGTAGCAAATAGTTAGCCTCGCGAAGCCGAATTGTCCAACGATTACTCATCACTCAACTCTCTCATATGTCATTTGCCTCAGGGTTATGCACATAAGTGAAAGAACGACTTAACACGTGTTCGGATAAAAGTTCCCGTGGCAGCTGGTCTCCAAATTGTCAGGCGGGATCATCCCTGCGCAGGAACGCGTAGTCACAGTCGGGCCCGTTCGACCACTCCGGCAGACCGCCAAAAATGTGATAGTATGAAAAGAGAACAGCGAGAGCGACCCCGTGCGGCTTGAAATAACAGCCACGATAAAGCGCGGAACCACCGATCTCGCTGTTCTTTTTATATCAGGTGGATTTCGTACATTCCTTTAGGGATTGTTTTTTCTTCTTGCCCTGCTCTTTCGATTCCACCGTTTGAGCCGATGAACAGATGCTTGATCGTCGCATCAGGATGATCACGATTGTAACCAGAAAGTTGGTAGGCTAGCTTACCAACCTGTCTCTTCGATACGCCGGTCAAGTCGACAACAAACGAGTCTTTTGGCACTCCATGCTTTTGTGCGCTCTTCACAGCCCTACTAATACTGCGGAAAATGTACCCGAATCTTGGCGTGGCAACAGCTTTCATCTCGACTTCAAGATTCTTGTTACCCCAGTAGAAGTCGTTTGTCGGTTTCAATGTCTTCTCGTCCTTCGGGATCCAGACGAACCGTTGATTCGCAGATCATCCCCGCCTATGCGTGGAACACCGACCTGCGACTCGGCGGCTGGCAGAATTACAGGTCTTTCCTCGCACAGAGATACATCGCCTCATCCGATCGGAGGTGAAAGATGCCGCCCGAGGCACCAACCACGGTTCCCAACGACTGGCCGAACGACTACCCGTTTTGCGAGTGAAGGAACTGAATTACATTCTCTACGGCTCTGAAAAGAAAATCCGGGGTCAAGGGCACGGTGGCAAGCCTGGAATCCGTTACACGGGCGGTCACATGAGCGGCTACGGCTGGATCGCCGACCGAAGCGAATTTCCCGTCGTCTGGGACAAAAACGACATCATCGCAGCAGCGAAGCACGTCCTCGAAACAGTCAAGCCAACAAAAAATGGGACCTATTTCGGGGAATATAATGGATTCCACTTGTACGTTTCGACAGGGATGCGGAAAGGTAAAATCCGTATCACAACGATCACACCTAATGTTCGAAGGAGGATGGAATGACACAACAAACGCGTGACGTTTTCGATATCGCAGTTGATGATTGTGTTGATATCCTCCAGGAAACTGGGCATCAGGAGGATGCTGAAGAAGTCCAGTTATTTGCCGACACAGGTGAAATCTTCTTGGCCGTCGTTAAAGGTGTCTGTGCAATGAACCGCTATGATCTCCCCGTCAAGCTCGTGGACGCTCAACTTGCCTATGACGTCGGCAAGAGCGAAGGTTGGGACGATGACGGAGACGATATGATCGCAGTTAAGAGAGCGATCGCTGACGCGAAGAAGCGCTCTGTAAAAGCAGCTGCCTGATGTCGGTGCCGGAGATGCCGATAATTGACGCCTAAAGTTTTTTATTTTGGGGATTCTTGGCTCGTCCGGAATCCCGGATCATCCCCGCTTGTGCGGGGAACACACTGGCTGCAGCAAGCCTGTGAGGTGATGGATAGGATCATCCCCGCCTGTGCCAGAATGTTCCAGCGCAACAGAACATTGGGATCATCCCCGCCTGTGCGGGGAACACGTCGGCCTCGAAGTGTTTGATGAGGCACAAATCGGATCATCCCCGCCTGTGCGGGGAACACGGATGGTGTGCAGCAGCTGTCGCGGCGCAACAGGGATCATCCCCGCCTGTGCGGGGAACACACGACCTGACAGTCACAGTGCGCGTGGTACAAGGGATCATCCCCGCCCGTGCGGGGAACACTGGTTCGAAACGTTCCACGCCTCGTACACGCGCGGATCATCCCCGCCTATGCGGGGAACACCCGCCAAGGGCGCACGTGCCGGTGCGACGCCGAGGATCATCCCCGCCTATGCGGGGAACACTCGTCGAGTCGGAACTGGTTTCTGCCGTTGAGCGGATCATCCCCGCCTATGCGGGGAACACACTCTGACGACGATAACACCAAGTCCGCTCCGGGGATCATCCCCGCCTATGCGGGGAACACGTTGCGATGAGCGTGTGAGCAATTCCGTGGATGGGATCATCCCCGCCTATGCGGGGAACACCTCATTGCGGTTAATCATTTTGATTCCTTTCGCGGATCATCCCCGCCTATGCGGGGAACACACGATAAAAGTCGACTCGTACGGCGGGCGGACGGGATCATCCCCGCCTATGCGGGGAACACCTCTGCGGAAATCAAGCGTGTTGATCTGGTAGGGGATCATCCCCGCCTATGCGGGGAACACACATCAGCGTCGATGCTGTCAACGTCGTCGCCCGGATCATCCCCGCCTATGCGGGGAACACGGGATTTGGATGCTGACTCCTGTGCTGACCATGGGATCATCCCCGCCTATGCGGGGAACACACATGCCGTAACCGTCGACCCACCGAAAACTGCGGATCATCCCCGCCTATGCGGGGAACACTGCTTAGCGTTTGCTTGGATTTTGCTTGAGCACGGATCATCCCCGCCTATGCGGGGAACACCGCGCTTCTCTGTGCGACACGCCCGAGTTTGACGGATCATCCCCGCCTATGCGGGGAACACGGGCGATTAGCATGCCAACATAACCTCGTGGGAGGATCATCCCCGCCTATGCGGGGAACACATCTTGTCAGCGTCAACCGCTCCGGCCGCAATCGGATCATCCCCGCCTATGCGGGGAACACTCGAGGATGAGGTGGGTTACTTTGGTTGCCAACGGATCATCCCCGCCTATGCGGGGAACACCAGGAGGCGGCATCTTATACGCCGCTAGATTGCGGATCATCCCCGCCTATGCGGGGAACACCCAAGTTCGTGCGCGCCCTCAACGCACTGTGGAGGATCATCCCCGCCTATGCGGGGAACACCAATATTTTTCGCGGCGGAAATCACTGTTCTCGGGATCATCCCCGCCTATGCGGGGAACACTCATAAGCGTTTGTTAGATTTCCCTGTGAGTCGGGATCATCCCCGCCTATGCGGGGAACACTTCTGAAAGGAGACGATATGTCTCTCAAAGGCAGGATCATCCCCGCCTATGCGGGGAACACGTGTGATCGCGTGCCTTCCGTAGACGCGCGGTCGGATCATCCCCGCCTATGCGGGGAACACTGCACTTTCGCTCCATTTCGCACCCCGTCATGAGGATCATCCCCGCCTATGCGGGGAACACCGCCTGGCTTTGCAGGTCGAATATCCGAAGGCGGGATCATCCCCGCCTATGCGGGGAACACCAAGGATGAAGTCGGTCATATGCTGGCGTTCGGGGATCATCCCCGCCTATGCGGGGAACACCTGACAGTCTCACCGACGCGCAAGCCCTACAAGGGATCATCCCCGCCTATGCGGGGAACACTCGCACACGCGAAAATGAACAGGACGATCAGGAGGATCATCCCCGCCTATGCGGGGAACACAATGATCGCGTGACTGTGCGTCTTCGTGAGCGCGGATCATCCCCGCCTATGCAGGGAACACCCCGGGGTACCACGCAACACTCGCAATTCAGCAGGATCATCCCCGCCTATGCGGGGAACACCCTTCGAGGGTGTGGCTGCGATCGTTGGTCAGGGGATCATCCCCGCCTATGCGGGGAACACGCATTCTTATACTCGCTAGTCAGCTCATCAGCCGGATCATCCCCGCCTATGCGGGGAACACTGACTACATGGCGCACGGCAAGCTGTTCTCCCGGGATCATCCCCGCCTATGCGGGGAACACCTGAGAGGGTGCAAGCCGTGATGGTGTGACGGAGGATCATCCCCGCCTATGCGGGGAACACTGCTCGAAACGCAAATGAAATTCGCGAAATTGCGGATCATCCCCGCCTATGCGGGGAACACCTGCTGGTTTTGCGCGTACATGTCAATCAACCGGGATCATCCCCGCCTATGCGGGGAACACCGAATAATCCCCGCATCACTCCAACTGACGTCGGGATCATCCCCGCCTATGCGGGGAACACTTTAAACGTAAATGGCAGACTTTGGCCTTTGTGGGATCATCCCCGCCTATGCGGGGAACACGGCCGGGACGCGATCGTTGCCACTCCATGATCGGGATCATCCCCGCCTATGCGGGGAACACTTACCGGCCGCCTCTGCAAGCTGACCATAACCCGGATCATCCCCGCCTATGCGGGGAACACCATCGAGGATAAGGGCTGTGAGGAAACGGCAGGGGATCATCCCCGCCTATGCGAGGAACACACATGAGCGTTTTTGCCGATCTCTTGTCTCAGAGGATCATCCCCGCCTATGCGGGGAACACGTTCGCCCGGACGGTTGAGGAACTTACTGTGGAGGATCATCCCCGCCTATGCGGGGAACACGCTTTCCTGCGCCGGCGGTCTGTGTGATGACCAGGATCATCCCCGCCTATGCGGGGAACACCAGCTGCTCGCCAACATCGCGGACGCCGCCACAGGATCATCCCCGCCTATGCGGGGAACACCCGCTGACCTAGCATCTCGCGCCAACGGGATTGGGATCATCCCCGCCTATGCGGGGAACACCCGTAGATCCTGTGGTTGGGTCAGCGGTGAGTGGGATCATCCCCGCCTATGCGGGGAACACCAAACTTTACCGGCAGGATGCCATCCGAATTTGGGATCATCCCCGCCTATGCGGGGAACACGTAGGGGGGGGGCGTTGAGCACGCCGGTCTGACGGGATCATCCCCGCCTATGCGGGGAACACCAGGCTGCTGTTGCGTGCTCTGCTGGTCTGTGGGGATCATCCCCGCCTATGCGGGGAACACCCATCCCGGCTTCCGGCGGGCGTGGGGCTCTTCGGATCATCCCCGCCTATGCGGGGAACACTCGAATTCTGAGCAGATGCATGGGTCGCAGAGGGGATCATCCCCGCCTATGCGGGGAACACGTTTACGACAGTGATTTTGCCTCTGTGTTTGAGGGATCATCCCCGCCTATGCGGGGAACACCCGCTTCGAATAGCACTTATGTCGGTCGCACGGGGATCATCCCCGCCTATGCGGGGAACACTCGCTGACCGAGTGTATCAGGCATATCACGGGCGGATCATCCCCGCCTATGCGGGGAACACCGCGCGAGCAGATCGCCCACTTCGCCCAGCAGAGGATCATCCCCGCCTATGCGGGGAACACGGGTCGCGCTCACCACGACTGTTGGGTTGAGTAGGATCATCCCCGCCTATGCGGGGAACACTGCCTTTTAGACGATCGGGCAGAGTGTGTTGAGGGATCATCCCCGCCTATGCGGGGAACACTCACGCGCGTTAAAGTAAATCGAACGCTTCTTAGGATCATCCCCGCCTATGCGGGGAACACTTGACGGCGCATCAACTTCGATCGCCGCCGGCAGGATCATCCCCGCCTATGCGGGGAACACATCATAATCCACCGGTCATACCGTATTCAAGACGGATCATCCCCGCCTATGCGGGGAACACGAGTGCGGCGGCGATCGAGAACAGCTCGTCGAGGGATCATCCCCGCCTATGCGGGGAACACCCAGCCGTTCGGCTCAGCCGGCCGCGATGGTGAGGATCATCCCCGCCTATGCGGGGAACACAACACTGCAACGCCTTGCGTGGTGATCGCGTGCGGATCATCCCCGCCTATGCGGGGAACACTGTAACTTCTGCACTTTTCGCGTGTCGATCCTGGGATCATCCCCGCCTATGCGGGGAACACCTCATCGGACTCGACATTATTAGCGAATAAAACGGATCATCCCCGCCTATGCGGGGAACACTTTTCAAGCTCAGCCTTCTTGGCTTCGAGCGCCGGATCATCCCCGCCTATGCGGGGAACACTTGCGGTTGATCATTTTGTTGCTTCCTTTTTTTCGGATCATCCCCGCCTATGCGGGGAACACGAAATCGCTGATGAAATCCTCAGCCTGAACGGCGGATCATCCCCGCCTATGCGGGGAACACCATTGATTTCTTCGTTAGTCATTTCACGTCACCGGATCATCCCCGCCTATGCGGGGAACACTAGTATGCGTGCCGGTCATCGCCGATCAGCATGGGATCATCCCCGCCTATGCGGGGAACACGCGGCTAAAATACACGCCTCAAGCGGCGATGTCGGATCATCCCCGCCTATGCGGGGAACACGCGTGGTGCTCCACGACGATCTTGAGCGAACGCGGATCATCCCCGCCTATGCGGGGAACACATGACCTCGAAGAGGCTGTAGCAAAGTATGGTGGGATCATCCCCGCCTATGCGGGGAACACTGGAAGGCCTTGCCGATGTTCTTGCCAAGGTCCGGATCATCCCCGCCTATGCGGGGAACACATTTGCGCGTAGCCGACGGGGATGATTTCCTTGGGATCATCCCCGCCTATGCGGGGAACACAGCAGGCTGGATACCAGCATGATCTGGAGGATCGGATCATCCCCGCCTATGCGGGGAACACGTCGTCGAATACCGCGTTGGAATATACGAGCAGGGATCATCCCCGCCTATGCGGGGAACACGTCCAGTGATTGTTCGACGCGATCTGATTAAACGGATCATCCCCGCCTATGCGGGGAACACACTATTTGTCGGTCACTCAGGTAGCCAAACTTAGGATCATCCCCGCCTATGCGGGGAACACTTGAGGTTCGTCCCGTCCGAATACCAATTGGACGGATCATCCCCGCCTATGCGGGGAACACCAACACAAAATCGCGCGATCAACCCGCAAACGAGGATCATCCCCGCCTATGCGGGGAACACGTAAACTGCGTGACCCTGCCGTTCTTGTCCTTAGGATCATCCCCGCCTATGCGGGGAACACAGTGTCGTTCTCAGTTTTCGGCGCTTTGAAATGGGATCATCCCCGCCTATGCGGGGAACACTCACGGTAGTGAGAGGCGTGATGATCGTCACAGGGATCATCCCCGCCTATGCGGGGAACACCAATCCCCGGCTCGTAGACCAATGATCTCATTAGGATCATCCCCGCCTATGCGGGGAACACTGACAAGATCGCCGGATTCTTCCGCTCGATCCCGGATCATCCCCGCCTATGCGGGGAACACTTGCTTGGAAAATCAACGAAATGGGACACGATCGGATCATCCCCGCCTATGCGGGGAACACCTAGTGCCGTCGGAGGTGGTGAGCACGATCGTCGGATCATCCCCGCCTATGCGGGGAACACGAAATCGTTGGAAAGTATCGGCGTGTCGTGCTCGGATCATCCCCGCCTATGCGGGGAACACGCTCTAAGGACGCGGCTAAAAACGTCAGCCCGCGGATCATCCCCGCCTATGCGGGGAACACGGACGCCAAAAGGAAACTAGCCCTCGATTACTAGGATCATCCCCGCCTATGCGGGGAACACTGGACGGGCAGTGGGATATACAGTCTGGGAGCCGGATCATCCCCGCCTATGCGGGGAACACTGACAGCCGCCTGAGGCGTGCCATGCGCGTCAGGGATCATCCCCGCCTATGCGGGGAACACGCGTGCAGCCGTATGGCAACTGGCAGTATAACGGGATCATCCCCGCCTATGCGGGGAACACTAGCCGGTCTCAGGCGTGCTAACCCCCCAACGGGGATCATCCCCGCCTATGCGGGGAACACGAGCCGTCCCACTGCGGGTAGAGCGCCTTCACCGGATCATCCCCGCCTATGCGGGGAACACAAACCGGAGGAACACTATCCGATCAATACCTAGGGATCATCCCCGCCTATGCGGGGAACACCGGAGTCCGTCCGGAAGCGTGACATCCCCTTTCGGATCATCCCCGCCTATGCGGGGAACACGTCGAGGTGCACGCTCCACATGATCACGCCGGCGGATCATCCCCGCCTATGCGGGGAACACAGTTGGCTGCAAGCTCGGTTAATGCGGATAAGAGGATCATCCCCGCCTATGCGGGGAACACACTTAAAAATTATAGTTATTCCAGCGCAACGCGCATCAAGGTTTCTATTTTTTAATGAGTTTTGCTCTTACAACCTTGTAATGCAACTGTATAAATAAGCTCACGTCATTTTGTCATGAACTTATATCAATCGCATCAACGCCATCAAAATAAATATCAATGCATGTGAGCGTCAGTCACGATAAATAGATACTCGGTAAAAAATCAATACTTCCACCGTGATAATCAGTGCCGAAAGCGCCTGGCTCGTCTCCAATGACTTGCTGTGCTCCACCCTGATCGGAGCGAACCCGAAATGGTCGTATTCTCTGTTCCTGCAGGTTTGAGAACCAGTTCAAGTCCATCACAATCGATCGTCTTCCAATCAGATCGGAAAGTTCGAAAAGCAAGATGTTGCTCATTTCGTGCTGAATAGACCATCGTCGCTCGTCCATCCTTGCACAATCCTGTGATCCTCTCCCACAGATTGTCTCGTACACGAGCGCTGACATTCCCCACAAAAACTCCTGGTGCTATCTCAAAAAGCCATCGAGAAAGATCCCCGCGGAGCCCGATAGGACAAGCAGTCATGGAGACAACAATCATCCCGATCTCCTCCTTGAAAAGCAACGATTCACTGAAACTTCTTTACCTGACATTTCTAAAACGAGTAATCAATAATCCCGACCTCCCGGAACGTCTCCATGCGGATCCCAGAGAAGATTTGTGTCAAAATCATCTTCCCCATGCCCTGCTGAATCGGATTCTGCGACATCAGAGTCTGCGATGTCAGAGCCGTCTTCCCCACCGGCATCTCCATTGATCGTCTTCTGCGATGTACTCTCATCTTTCATTCCAAAAAGCATGCGAATATCAGCAGCGACACGTTTCATGATGGAAAGGTCATACAGTTTATCGCGCATTGCGTGACGGACAGCCGATCCTATATCATCTGGATGCTTAGCAGTAACTTGGAAAGCAACTGGAATAGATATCTCCGCTTTATACAGATCTGCCACATCAAAAACGAAGGATCTTTCATGGCCAACATGTATGAATCCGAGAGCTGGTGAGCAACCAAGAGCCAAGATCACTGCATGACAAATACCATAAAGACACGTATTTGCAGCCGAAAGAGCTTGGTTAATTTGTGTTGCATCGTCAAAATCCTCATGATTGTAAGTCCGTTTATCCCATGCAACACCTGTTTCGCGAGACCACTTGCGATAAACACTCCGAACACGAGCTCCTTCTCGTCCCCGTAGTTGTTGCATCGTCATCCCGCTAAAATCTTCGCCGGGAAATCGCATCTCATACATTTTTCGTGCAACTGCAAGACGTTTGCGTTCATTGCTGACAAGTCTTGCCTGTTGTTCAATCATCGCTGACGAATGAGTAAGCGGACTGCCAAAAGAATACATGCGCACACCACGCTCTCCGACCCAGATCATCATTGCACCGTTTTCACCCATCACCTGCATAGCTTGATGCGTGACACTTGTACCTGGTCCAAGCAGGAGAACACTCAGGGCAGCTGCCGGAAGAGCGATCTTCCCTTCTTTTGTCGTAATGGTAACGGAGTTATCCTCACGATCGACAACGCAATGCTCGAAGTAAACGAAAGAAAGACGGTCCTCGGCACGAACCAACTCACTTACTTGTGGAGGTGGTGTACCGGGGACTGAATTTGGCCGTTTCATATTACATTTGCTCTATTTCTCAACGGCTATGATTTTGTAAATCAGAACTAGAGCGAACCTGACTTTGATCAGATTCCGGCAAGTTCAGAGAAGCAAGAGCAGTCCTCTCATCGAGCGATCTTGCTTCAGACTGTGACTGCGAAGGAATTGGTGCAACCGTTAAAAGTCCGCATCCAAATCCACGCGCTCGTCCAATGCCAGAAACGAGCAAAGAACGGAAAGCTTCAGAATCAGTCACTTCCAACGTTCCATCGAACTCACAGGTACGGAGAGTGACAGTCGCTCCCTTGCGACGGAAATGCTCGAGACGCCTTTGACTGATGAGGCAATCGGGAACCCCAGGAGTCATCGCATTCTCCAGCAAGGAAAATCCGTTGCGCATAGCACGAGTTATCAGCCATTTCATCTGATAAGCGACTGTAACTTCACCCTCATTTTTGCCGATCAGCGAAGGACGAGGATTTCGTCCGCGATCAACAGACACCTTTCTGACTGGATTGGCACGAAGCCTGAATTGCCATTTCTGACCAACAGCAATGCGCTGAAGAAGTGGCGAATAATCCCGCGTTTGCCAACTTCTATTCATCGGCCATCCAGCTTGTTCTTCGATGGCGGTGAAGTCAGGACGCTCAGGACTCACAACATAAAGCCACAGAGACTCTCCCTGACCTGACTGATCCAAGCGCCACAGAATTCTTCCTCCCCTGTCATCCGTTCGCGGAGAATCAGGAGGGAAAGAAGCCTCCACGGCAGCATGAAGCCGGTACGGCGAAGACACGAGCCTTCGCGTGCTATAGCGTGCCATATTCAATGGCACCCGTGAAATATACATACTCCCCTCCTTAGAATCCCATGGGATCATGCCCATCAAGTGCGATCGGCGGCTGATGTGAGTTATCAGTCCGGTCTTCGCCCCACGGATCACGATCTACCTGATGCTCCTGGCCGTCAAGCTCTGCAATCGGCACCGTGAAATGTCGAACCGGCCTGAGCTCGTAACTGCGGTACTTTACTGAGAAACTATGCGCTGTTGGCTGATCAGCAACGGTCTCGGTGATTCCACCTACAGAAGCATCAGACTGATCTGCGTCGCAGGCAACCGACAGAGACCCACCGGAACCAACGCGGTGACGGTACCACCTGGCAGCAATCCACGGTTCATGTTTGAGCGCCTCGATGACTGTCGCGTGCTGTGAAATTCCGAAAAAGATCGGAAATTCTGGCGGACACGATCTCCTGCCCAAGAAGGCAGGCCAAGTTGGATACTTGATCGCATGCGCTAGCGATGAAATCAGCTGATCGTCTCCTTGGATGGCTGCAAGAAATTTCGCATCAGAAAGATAGTAGCGTTCTGAAAGCGGCATATCGAGAGACTTGCGAGCCCACGGCATTGCATGCTCGGTCTGAAAATCTCGGAGAATACCACCTCGTTGATCTGTGCGAACTCCGAATTTCAGTTTGAGCAAATCTTCAATTGAATCCTCACGTGTCCGACCCTGTGCACTGGCAAGCAGCCCGATGACCGCGCTTTTCGTCGGCTCTGGACGAGTATCACGTCGTGTGAATCGTGAAGACGATCCCCATGATTGAAGTGGCCCAGCAAGTCTGAGCAATAAAACGGACATGAGTTCTCACTCGTCCTTCTGCGAGCTGGCATTAAGATGATCCACCACCGCCTGAGCAAGATCTTCCTTCAGTTGAGGGAATGTGACCTTCGAGCCGATAGTATCGAGAGCTTCAACCGGCTGACCAACTGTGCAGTACACGGATGTCAGTGGCTTTTCACCGTAATTTTCGTTGATCTGCTTGATCAGACCAGCAAGCTTCTCCTCAGCAACGGTGGTAATCGCCTTGCCATCCGTTCCCTTGACAGCGTCTTCAAAGGCGCTCACTGCATTAATCGGCTGCGAGTTGCGAACGATCGCCAGACACAGACTCGGCAGCGTACGGTTGGCGAACGTATTTTCCTTGCCCGTTGGCATAGAACGGAAGAACGCATCAGCAAAATCTGCAACTGCGCGCGATGCTGCCTGAATGTCAACGCTGCCACCGCCTAGCTGCTGAGCCAGTGATGTGGCATCCACTGTGGCATAGCGATACAACGTCGATGAGTTGTAGGCAACGGTATCGATCATTGCTGCGCCGGCGTTATCAGCCGAAGACTTATCGTCGACAGCGGTGAAGTAATCAAACTCAGGAGTGATCGTGTTGACCGAGATCGCATGAGCAACCTGTGAAGATGCGTCCGTATTCAGATCCGGAGTATCTGCGAGCATGCGACCGAACAATGCGATATCGAGAGCTTGCTTTCCATGGAAAAGAGCAGTCGCTTCTTTCTTTTCCTTAGCCGAAGGCTTAGCAGGATTGATCTGAGGGTCGTCAGACCACTGTTCCGCAAGACGAGCGAGATTAGCAATCTCAGAATCAGCAATAAAGACGAGGTATGGGGTTTCTTCAGCGCCCTCGTCAGATCCTGAACGCTTTGACTTCTGCAGTTTCAGACCAGTTGCGGTCAGCACATCATGAGCTAAATCGTCAGCTTGATCCGCCAAATCCTGACGGTCTGCGCGAATACGATCAGCAATTAGACGAGCAACCATCTTGGTGCGAATACCAAGATTCTCACCCTTCAGTTCCTTGTGAAAAACAGACCGCATTGCGCGCTTCCACGCCTGGCTGGAAACACGAGCACGCAAAGTTCCACCGTACTGTGCTGTCTTTGGTGAACCTGTATCATCGCGGTTGATATTGCTCGGTGGAACAGACTGCAATGCATAGAAATCAATAAAAATAGACATCTTAATCCCTTCTTACCCTTCTACTCCTTCGCAGATAGGGCTTGTTCATAGTGTTTGTGTTACTTTATTTCTTTTTTGAAAATGAGTTTTGCTACTTCGTGACCAGATGAGCAGATGGCTCCTTCGCATCGTGCGACCCACTTTGGTAGAAGTCGCGAGCCCATGCAAACAGGACATCTTGTGCCAAATGACCTCCGCGTTGCCACTTCCAGATGTCAACTGCAAGCCGACCAAAATCCAGCTTGCATGCCTGATTCTTTTTCATCATGACCAGTAGCTGACGAAGCAGCATTGTAAACGATGAAAGATCCTGCACGGATTCCAAACGATACAGACGAGCGATAACGCCGTTCATATCCTCTGGTTTCTGCGGATGCTTCTCGTCCAAGCCGATGTTCCTGCATGCACGCCCGAAGGAAGTTCTATCAGTCACGGCGACTTCAGAAGTTTCGGACTGAATGCGTAGCGCAAAAAGCTCAATCGCTGCAACTGCAGCACTGAAAGCCTTATTGCGCTGAGATGGCTCTCTCAGGAGAGAGCTGTCCCATGATGAGCCTGAAGACTGGTGAGACTCCTGATCATCCGTATCAACTTGTCCGAAAAGGTCATTGCCGACGAGCATCCACTCAGAACCACTGCCCTGCGCTAGATGCCTCAAATGAGCCAACTGCCCGACTGCAGCTCCCTTTGTGAGATAGCTCGATTGCAGACGCATCACTCTCGCATTGACATATCGAGAGAGCGCCTCCTCTTGAGCTCTATAGATTGATTGCTGATACACCATTGTTTACACCTCACTTCCCCGTCGAAACTGGTGAAACTGTCACGGGAACCGTTGAATTAAGCGTTCCCAGAGTTTTGTTCAGATTCGCACGCAAATAGAAATTCGCAAGAGTCGCAGTCATCATCGTTCCTTTTGTATCTGCGCGACCGCCGAAGAGTGGTGCTTCGATACGAGGCTGAAACTCTGCTGCCTGCGTAAGAATCGAACGATGCACCGCTGCTCGCCAATCTGCAAGAAAACTGTCGAGTTGAGACGGATCACTTGGAATCGTCCTCAGACGTTCTCGGAAAATGGCGTCAAGACGGTGATATGCCTCGGAGCTCACTGCATCTCTGTGCATATCAGGATCCCGATTTCCTGCGGCGATTTCTAGATTGCGTACATATCCGGTCAGTGTACTCACTGCATCTTCTGACTTCGAAACGGTATCGATGATCCGTATGATCAGGCTATCGTCCCACTTCAGCAAAACAGTGCTGAGATCAAGAGCGTCGTCCACTCCAGAAGCGATTACCGCGCTTTGCGAACCGTACACAATCCCTTGAGCTCGGACAGATATTACTTCCGGCAACGAGATATACCATGTTTTCTGCAAATAGCTCACCCAACTAATAATTCCGGGCTTCGAAACTTTCCCTTCCTTCTTCGGCTCAGCTATGTTGTCTCCATTCGAGAGTGATTTCCGATGATGAGCCAGAAGGGATGCAAGTCCTTGCCATTCGTACTTGTTTGGATCATGCTGAGCCGGCATAAAAACTTCCGACCTATTCTGGCGTTTCTCCTGAGTCTTGCTCTCACGCCACACGGTCATCATTTCAAGGCCGTTCAGACGAGTGACATCAGCAATATCGCCGAAGCAGCGGCGCAAACCTTTGATTCGAGTACCGTCATCAGTTGTGATCAGAAGCAGACGACGAGACTGCCACGTCAGCAGATCAACCGGACCTTTTGGATAGCGGTGACTGTTCATCTGAGTTGATGGCGCTGGTCGCTCAGGATCCCACGGAGCAAGATCATCAGTCTGATCCTTCAGAAATACCTGATCACCATGGCAGAGAACCCAATTGAGCATCAATGTCTCGAACAGATTCTTTCCCTGGTTAAACACTCCACCCAATGCGCCGAGCAAGCTCATGCCCAGCATCCCCTTTGGCGGATGCTCCTTCCCTGCTTTAGCAGTTTTACTGCCGCGAGCGGGAGTATGAATACCGGAAATGTCATAGGCCTGCAAAAACAGGATGAGACGGGCCGCTTGCGCGTAGGAGATGGAATCAACAGATCCTTCTGAGCGCATAGAGAAGAGGAACTTCTCATGCTTCTTCGGAAAATCTGGAATGAAATCTGCAATAGGATCTTCACTCTTGCCGCCACTCGGATACTGCAGGTCTGCAACCTGATAAAAAGGACGGGAACCGGTCAAATTCCATCCGTCACCGACGTGCTGAGCATATGCGTCAAGAAGATTCATCGGGAAAGACTTATTTTCCCAAATCTGATACCAGATTTTTTCCAATCTCTTGTTTGATGGATTCGATCCCACAGCCCGGCAATATGCACGGTACATAATGGCCAAAAGCAAACGAAGGATCGGAAACTCTTCCTGTGGCAGATCCGGTGAAATATTCCGAATCGATGCTGCTTGCTCAAAGACCTCTTTGAGAGGAAGCTCCTTCCTACTGCCATCCACCATGAGGACCGGAACCCAAGGATTAGACCAGATAGACCACTGCGTCATGATCATCTCCCTTTTCTTCCAAGGTTCATCATCGAATCTCTTTCATTACTTGCAGGATATTTTCCTGCTACAAGAAAAGATACCACGTGATCGAGCAATTTTCAATAGTTATTTATTTATCCCGAAATAAACAGGAGCACGCGACGATCAATAAATAACTCGGATCACCCCAACTATCGTCGGGATCAGCCTCTGACTCATCGCAAATCAGAAGCACTTTCATTATCTCTCTGAATATAAACTTCTAGCCCTTTCTGACGCGTGTAGCGAATCGTCTTCCCGGCAATTTCAGCACAGCCGTCTGAATCAAGAAAAACGAATAAAGTCCCTGCGATCCAAGGGCACGACTGCCAGTTGAGCACATACTTCCCACACTGCTCTTCTAGCTCTTGAATCAAGGCGTCAATATCCCACGAAACCGATCGAGGAAGAGCCACGGAACACTGCGCCATGAGTAGACCCTGCTTATTCGATGGTGCATGCGAGAAAGGAACTTTCGCACCTTTTTTGATGTGATTCTTTTCGTCACCGATCCACGGCAAAAATGCAGCTGTATTCTCATCAATCCGCCTCATCAGAATCACTGAAACAGAATCAGTAATATCACGAACTGCACAGCGTGCCTTATCATTCTCCGCTCCAACGAGCTGAGGCCTATCATCACCTGCGACCAGAAGAGACTGATCATTTCTGACGAGATGTTTTAGTGAAGAGACAAGAAAATCCTTTGCATCGAATCGTTCCTTCTCCGCATGATCAGAGCGTGCCTGACGAGCGTCATCGTATCTGGACCATGAAGATGGGATCAGACTCGATTGTTTGTTGCTGTCGTATGCTGTACGAACAAGGTGAGCAATATCCTTCGGCAAAGAAAGCGCCGCGGATGCATCTTCGTGCGTCAGACCGAGAACTCCGAGGGATTCCTCGAGGCCCGCCTGGGGGTATACACCTCGAGCATTCGCATCTTTCCACGAAATGCCGTTTGCAAAGCGCGGCTCACTCTGATTCCACTGGTCGATTCCGCGGATGAAACATCGTGGAACTCGCACACCGTCAGGCCGATCGCACTCGCCTTCTCCGCGATGGTGGCGATGAAGACGGCCGAGACGCTGAATGAGCAGATCAACAGGGGCAATATCGCAGATCATCGCATCAAAATCAATATCGAGTGACTGCTCAAGCACCTGAGTGCCGACAATAACCTTGAGGAACGGTCTCTTCCCATTTCCACGGGTTGCCTGCGGACCCAATATTGTCCTCAGTCGATTTTCATTGTCCATCCTGTCTCGATCGACGAATCGAGAGTGAGCTAGAATGACCTGATTGTCGCCGTACACCTCACTGAGAACTTCAGCCGCATGCTGAGCCCGCGAAACTGTATCGCAGATAACGCCAACACATCCACCAGTCGGGTGCTCTCCAGTCCCTACAAGTGAGCGGAGAACATCAACAAGTTCACTGTCACTGTCATCGATCAGCTGAAGATGAACAGTAACAGAGCGATTGGCAGACGATTCAACCACCTGGTGATGGCACGCATGTGATCCGTCCGTATACGTCAGGAGCGGATATGCATTCTCAAGGACCTCGTCATCTGTCGAAGTTTCATTATCCTGTGATTTCTCCGCAGATCTCGAAACATAGCTATTTGTAATAGCAGCTACCGGGGCAAAGAGAAGAGACAGATCAGCTGTCCCATTTTCTGCAGCTGAATGAGTAACACCAATCTTCGTATCAGCCCAAATTCCGTCTTGATAGGACTGAACGTATTCCTTCCTCATCGATGCCGGAAGCGTCGCTGATAGAAGAATAACAGGGCATCCCATTCCTGCCAGCCATTCCAAAGCCCGATCAAGGTAGACACGCATATAGTCGTCGTACGCGTGGCACTCGTCGATGATGACGACCTTATTCGCGAGCGCCAGTTGTCTGAGAACAACATGCTTCATTCTCAGCGCTAGCATGAGTACCTGATCGACAGTACAGATGACGAAGTTTGACAAGACGCCTGTTTTGCGCCCAGAGAACCAATCTGAAGCAACAGCACCTTCGCCCGTGTCTCGGCCGTCAGTTTGCCGTGTCGAATCAGCCTCATCCTGGTTGATCGATGCGAACCGATGACGTTTTTCATCTTGTGACCGCGTGATAATCGACTGATACTCAGTGTTGAGATGAGCCTTACTGTGGCCCAAGTACACCGACTTTTCATCCTTGCCCGTATCCTGATCCTGTGGAAGGCGATCAAGCCACCTGTCGACACGTCCAAACATCGCGTCTGTTGTCGCCATCGTCGGCAGCGCAAAGCAAACTCCGCCTCGTCCCGTTCGGTGAGCAAAAATCTCTGCAGCAGACAGAGCGGCTTCTGTTTTCCCTTCTCCCATTGGGGCCTCAATAATAAGCAATCCAGGACTCGAGACTTTTCGAGCAATATCCATCGCGACTCTCTGAACAGGTCGAGGACTTGCTCCATTGGGAAGGTTAAATCGAGTGCGGAAAAGAGTGCTGTCGTCAGACGGAATCTGACCACTTTTCTCTACCCACGACGGCTCGAGATCAAATGCGTTCCACGCTCTCGTATCGCGCTTTTCAAGTGCATTCAAACTTGTCAGAGATTCGCCTGTGTGCCATGATCCGTCTTCATTGACAAATTCTTCGCGCGCCTGAGCATCATTAGTGATGAGCGGGCAGCGGTCTTGGTCGCTTGCAAGCCAATCTGCCATAATAACAATGCCAGTCAGAAGGGTTTCGGTCTGAACGCTGAAATGATCGACGTCTTCGAGATGAACCGAATCCATGTCAGAGAAGTCCCAGACGAAATCGAGCAGTTCTTTTCGAGCCGATTGCCACGTACGACAATACTGTGCTTCCTCAGCATCGAATCTGGTTGTTTCTGAACGATTCGAATCCGTTTGTCTGACAGTTCGGTTAAACCATGCGATCGCCTGCCACTTCAGCCGAGCGATATCCAAGGCGTCATTGCTTGGTTGGCGCCCGTGATGACCACCGAGAATGCAACCGAGCGAATTCATGATGAGGTGGAAATCTCCATCGTGATTGCTCTTCCATTTTTGTTCGATGCGATACTGCAAGTAGGAACCGAGAATGATCTCTCCAGCAAGCGGATGTGAGACACCGTGATCACTTTGATCTTTTATTCTGTGAGAATTCCACTCATCAAAATGGAATCCCGCACTCTGAGGCTTATCGATCAGCGAATGCATTGAGCCGGATCTTGGACTCGATCCCTCATCTTCTTCTCCGTCATTACTTCCCGGAACAAACCATGACTGCGACTGGAAACACGGCGTTGCTTTGCCAATATCATGAACTCCGGCAAGAAAAACGAGAAGACTACGCGCTTTTTTCTGGCAAACTGGGTCGTCGGCATTCCCGAACTCACGTGCAATGACTGCACGAGTACCGACTGGAACCCACTCATCCCATAAATGAGCCGCCATATGTGCTGCATCAAACATATGAACGAAAAGAGGCAGCCACAGCTGATTCTCTCCTCGGTCTGATTTACCCCATAAACTCTGCGCCATTGCGGAAAGAGGGATAGGAGAATCACTGGTGTGAAGACCCGCATCATGAGCATGCTGATCGTTGTGAATGCTGTTCATGATCTGATTGTACAGCCATCCATCGCTCCCCAGCTCTACAGACTCACACAGAACCAGGGCACTCCCCATGCAAAAAGGGACGGCCCCTTCCGAGGTCGTCCCCTTCTTGTGATCCAGAGTGTGATCCAGATTATGATCCAGCAGGATCACGCTCAGTTTTATCAGTTTTATTAGTTTTATCAGTTTTATTAGTTCTGCTTGAGCGTATCAGCGATGTAATTGTTGATAGTCGCCATCACAGACTCAAGGTGATCGGACTTGTTCGAAGCCATGAGCTCACTCTCTGGCTCATCGAGAACACGCTTCTCGAGAGACTGCAGGGTCTCATGATGAGATTCGATGGACTTTCCGAGCTCAGAATCCCAGCTCTGATAACGATCCTTCCACAGATCCTCAATGAAGTGATCCTCATGCATCTTGGCTGCGACAAGCAAGCCAGCTGCATAGGAATCCATACCTGCGATATGAGCACGGAACAGATCTTCTGCAGTGAAGCTTGTGCGACGTGGCTTTGCATCGAAGTTCAGACCACCGTGAGGGCCGATAGAACCTGCACGCATGACCTCCCACATCACCTGAGTGGTGTCATACAGATCAACTGGGAACTCATCCATATCCCAGCCGACGAACTTATTGCCCTGGTTGGCATCCAGAGAGCCGAGCTTGCCAGCATCGACAGCTGTGCGGACTTCCTCACCATAAGAATGATGAGCGAGGTTAGCGTGGTTGCCCTCAATGTTGATGCGGAAGAAGTCGAGGCCGTAACGCTGAATGAAGTTCAGAGCCGTGGCAACATCCCAGTCATACTGATGAGTTGTTGGTTCCTGTGGCTTTGGCTCGATCAGGAACTGGCCGGTGAAGCCGATCTCCTTGGCATACTCGTGGCACATGCGGAACCACTCGGCCATGTGATCTTGCTCACGCTTGACGTCTGTGTTCCAAATGGACTCCCAGCCTTCACGGCCGCCCCAGAAGACGTAATTCTCTGCGCCGAGGCGCTTTGCGATCTCGAGAGACTTGCGCTGCTGACCAGCCACATACTCGAAGATGTCGATCGATGGAGAGGTCGAAGCACCGCGAACGAAACGGCCATCCGTGAACGTATCGCATGTGTTCCACAGCAGCTTGATGCCGGTGGCCTTCATGTCCTCTTCGATCTTGTCGATCACTTTATCGAGGTTCTTATCGGTCTCACGCAACGTGTCACCTTGTGGAGCAACGTTGCGATCATGGAAGCAGAAGTACTCTGCGCCGAGCTTGCTCATGAAGTCGAACGCATAATCGACCTTCGCCAGCGCTGCATCCTCTGGATTGGCATAATGCTTGCCGTCATACGGACGCTGAGCAACGCCATCACCGAAATTATCATCCAAGCGATTGCAGAAGGAATGCCAATAAGCAACTGCGAAACGCAGCCAATCCTTCATCTTCTTGCCAGCAACCACGCGATCTGGCTCGTAATAATGGAATGCGAGACCTTCCTTCGGTCCCTTCTCATTTCCGACGAATGGGATCTTATCAATTCCCCACAGATTTGCCATAAACGGCTCCTCCACTTCTTTGTGCAGTGCTTGTGATGCCTGCGCTCTTTCTTTGCGTGGAACCCCGAATTACCGGAGCTCCATATCAGGACACTTCTATCCTGATGCAAAAGATTCATTTTGTCAATTCATTGAATTAAATAGCAACGTCAAAAGTTGACGATTTTTTGCGGAGAGACCGCCTTTGAGCGATAATGGAAGAAATACGAGTATGAGAGCGTTCGTCGCTTCTTCAATGGTGGGAGTCGACGAGCTATCTGGATCGGAAAGGTCAGGCAGAAGTAATGAAGGAAAAGCCGATCGTCCTGAGCATTGGAGAACTTCTGTGGGATATGCTCCCGTCCGGTCGTCGTGCCGGCGGTGCACCAACGAACTTTGTCTATCACGCCACAATGAATGGCGGAGATGGATATGCGATTAGCTCCGTCGGCAATGATCAGCTCGGTGATGAGCTGGCCGGCGAAGTTCATAGCCACCACATCAGTGCAATTTTGCAGCATAACAGCTATCCGACAGGCACGACGCACGCATCGTTCGACAAGAACGGCGTTCCAACGTGGACCATTTCCGAGAATGTGGCATGGGATCACATTCGTTTTAACCATGATCTGTCTGATCTCGTGCAGATCGCCGATTGCGTGTGCTTCGGCACTCTCGCCCTACGCTCCCCTGAGTCTCGTGCAACCATTCTCAAGCTGCTGTCGCTTGTCAAGCCGGGTGCCATCAAGTACTTCGACATCAACATCCGTGAGCACTTCTACAGCAAGGAACTGATTGAAGATCTGCTCAAGGAATCCACGATCTTCAAGATCAATGACGATGAGCTCAAGCTCCTGCGCACAATGTTCCCACTTCCGGCCGGCGAAGAAGCTGCATGCCGTTGGTTCCTGCAGACGTATGGCCTTGACGACGTCATTTTGACAGCTGGAGCAGATCATTCGCTGATCGTCAGCAAGAAGGAATCGTCGCGTCTCCCTACGCCACACATTCCAGTGGTCGATACAGTCGGCGCTGGGGATTCGTTCTCTGGCGTATTTGCAATGGGACTCTTGAGCGGCCTGCCACTCAAGGAAGCACATCGTCGCGCTGTCAACACGGCCGCATATGTGTGCACGCAGAACGGCGCATGGCCAAACTATCCATCTGAGATTCCTGATTACGTGGGAATTCAGAGCAAGCAACAACGCCAGAAGAAGTGAACTTAATCTCATTCACTTCATCACATCCCGGCTTTCTCATCAAAGTCGGGATTTTTATGCTCTCCTGCTGGCTGTCGATTGCTAGTCGATTACTGGGCGATTACTGATTAATTACTGAGAGATTGTTGACAATATCACTTATCGCACAATTGGCCGCAACGGTGCGGAAACATCGATCGTTTTCTTCCCATTCATCAGCCCATGATCGACGAGAATGTGCTGAACAATCTCTCCCTTCAGCTTCATCTGGCTCGCGTCTCCCCACATGATCGAGATACCAGAGCCTGTAACTGTCGTGACTGAATCTTGCGTCATAGCTGTCACGCTACTCAGCGTCCCTCGTAGTGAGGGCGGTATGTGAGATAGCACTTGCAACGCCTGTTGAACAGCGCGGTTTTTGAGCGATTGCGTCACCGAACTGACATGAATAAGCGGCACAGATGTCAGACGCTGAGGCATCGACGACAAAACGACCCCGTGCGAGTCCACCACACTTTTTGCTCCCGACTGATCGACGAGTTGTGCCTGTGCGATGCGCGGTGTGATCGTGATGAGCACCCCATGCGGCAACTTTTTCTCGACTTTCACCGATGCAATAGCCGGCAAATCGGAAAGCTCACGTTCCATCCCATTCGTTGAAAAGGCAAATTCTGAACGACCCGTCGTGATCGTCGATGGGGATCCCGTCGATAGAGCTGCAGAATGATGGGGCGTGGAAGGCTGTGCTGCAAACTGAGTATCAGAGGTAGCAGATTGCGTATAGGTGTTCCCCAGCGACTCTTCTGGTAAACCTGTGTGCTCAGCAACGATACTCCACACTTGATCGTGGTTGATCCATTGCGAATCCCCGTGAATCTGCACGTCGGAAGCATGAATCGCAAACAGCGGTGAGAAGAACAAAACCCACGCGCACAGAACAGCTACACATACGACGACAAAAATAATGGTGAGTGAAATAATCCACCTTTTGAGGTGAGGCGAACCGTTCCGTTTGCTTTCATCAACCGCAACCCCATCGCTATTAACACGATTCGACGGTGCGAAAAAACCTTGATGCTTCTGCGCTGACTCTTCAAGCTGTGACATGACTGGCTTGGGGGCAATGAGTTTCCGAGCATCGCCGAATCCGCGCAAAATGTGTTCACGCGTAGGTTGAACCGACTGCGTCACAGTGTGAGTGTTTTTCAGCGCACGAGAACGCCTCCGCCTCTGCTTGCGCGATGATGCGATTGATGGGGAAGATCGTTTACGCCTCTGCGATTTCGTCACCTGCGTGCGACGCTCTGAACGGACAGTGCGCGCCGCTGTATGAGTGGCAGTCGTGTGAGTAGCCGTCGTGTGAGACCGAACAGTTCGACCCGTGCGACTGGACGCCTCCGGTACGTGCGTTTCATGATGTGAGCGCGACAGGCGTATCTGATGAGGCGTTGAGGAAGTGACACGTCCATGGGAAGAAGTCTGGCGTGACGGGTTCGACTGGCTCGATCGGCGCAGATGAGCATGCGTGTTGTGGTCTGCTGACCCCATTGAAACACGCTCACCATCCCGTCGATGGCTATATGATGTCATGCCTCCTCCTTCCGCATGGTGGTGATAACGCTTGCACTGTCTATGAGCTTATGTTCTACAAGCTCACTGTTCTGACGAATGATTCGCCTGTTTCGTAAGCTCATCGAGGATATCCGGATTCGCCAGGTTGATATCTCCCCCACCGACAGTGGACAAGATGTCGCCGGGCTTGCTTGCATCAGCCATCTGGCGACCGGCTTCATGCATGTCATCGACAAGGTGGAACTTTCCGGCAATTCCCCTCTTTTCAGCCTCGTGAACGAGTGTTGCTGAGGAGATACCTGGGAAGTCAGACGCCTTCTCACGGGCAGCAAAAAGCCGTGATAGCCACACATCGTCGGCAATGTTGAGCGCATCGACGAGCTGTGAGCAGAACGTCTGTGTACGCGAATATGTGTGTGGCTGGAACAGGATCCGAACCGTATGCCCTGGGAAACGACGACGAACAGCAGTCAAGAACGTCGCCACCTCTGTTGGATGATGACCGTAATCGTTGTACAAGCGAATCCCGTTCACCTCGCCACAGAAATCAAACCGTCGCGCCGCACCCAAAAAGGCTTCTAGCCCGCTGACGATCTGATCAAGTGGCATTCCTGCGAGCGCAGTCGCAATGAGAGCCGCTGTTGCATTGCGTGCGTTGTGAATCCCTGGGACACGCAAACCAATCGTCACGCGCGTGCGCTGATGCGACGAGGCCACTGCTGCTGGCACATCCACAGTAAGTTTTTCTTCAATGCTGTCATCAGGGTGATCTGACGCATCCGCAATCCCTCGCTTGACAGTGTGCGTCTGTGGATGCTTCTGGTCATCCGCGACGGAGTCAGATGCTTGCTCTTCCGCACTCGACACGATCTGGACAAAGTGGTCGGCTCTCAGATCTGCCATGCCAAGCTTTTCGCACGCCTCGATGCTGTTCGTGGAGTAAACAAAGGAACGGGCACGATCAGCCGTACTCATCCAATCCCATACTTGCCGGGCACCCTCGTCATCTGCACACAAGACGAGATTCTTGCCGACATGACGAACGAATTCGCTAAACGCTCGACGATACTTCTCAACGGTGCCGTAATGGTCGAGATGATCACCCTCCGCATTAGTGATCACACCGATTGTCGGCCGATATTTCTCAAAGCTTCCATCAGATTCATCAGCTTCGGCAACCATCCACGTGCCAGCCCCGACGTGACCGCCTGGAATAACGCCATGAGGTGTTTTCACAGATCCACCAATCGCGAAGGATGGATCCGCATACGCTGAAGCAGACTGACCGTGTGCGTTCGCAAAAATCGTGGCGATCATCGATGACGTGGTCGTCTTCCCGTGCGTGCCAGCCACTGCAATTGAGTGACGCGAGCGCAGGAGAAGTGCCAGAATATCCGACCGGTGAGCCAACCGCAGATGCTGCCGCCGCGCCTCCAGCATCTCGGGCATATCTGCACGGATAGCGCTTGACCACACGACTGTCTGGCAGTCATGAATGTTGGATGCCGATTGGCCAATAGTGACAGGGATACCAATCGACTCCAAATGCTCGGTGTAGTGCGACTTCGTGCGATCTGAGCCAGCAACCGGAACGCCGAGCTGATGCAACATCTCAGCAAGAACGGACATACCCGATCCACCGATGCCGATAAACCACACTTTCCCTAATTCGCTCAGACTTGTCACATCTGCCAACGAATCATCAGCAGGAAGCGGACGCGGCTCAATCGACGATGATGCCGTTTGATTATTAGTCATGACTTTCCTGCTTTCCTTTCATATCCTCAGGGCTCTCCGTTTGACGATGAGACGTCTGGAAATGGCGGCGCGCCAACGAAAGAATGCGATCTGCCATCGTACTCGCAGCATCGCGCACGCCCCACTTCCACGCAGCCGCACGCATCCGCTCAAGCCGATCCGTATCGGTCAGAAGTTCGACAAGATTCTTCTGCGCCCATGCCACGGTGAAGTCCGAATCGTCGACGATCTGACCACCGCCAAGCTCAACGACAGGCTGTGCGTTGTACCGCTGCTCGCCATTCCCGATCGGCAACGGCACATACACCGCGGGAACACCGAGCGCTGCGATTTCGCTGACTGTCCCCGCTCCAGAACGGCATACAACAAGATCAGCACACTGAAAAGCGAGCTCAATATGCTCGAAGTAGTCGACGGCATGGTAATCACCTGCGCCAGCCTGATCAGGTCCCAAACCGGCCAAATGCTGACGACCAACGATTTGTGTCACGCGGCGGCGCACTTCCTCAAGCTTGCCACGCCCTGTCAGATGGACGATCTGTGCATGTGGCAAAATCTGTGCACACGCTCCACTAATCGACTCATTGAGGCTTTGAGCGCCGAGCGATCCACCGGTGACGAGCAAAATTGGCCGATGCGGATCGAGCCCAAGCCGACGACACCCTTCAAGCCGAGCTGCTTTTCGATCCCGCTCAATCGCCTGGGCTGCGTGCGCGATCGCCGGACGCAGTGGCAAACCAACTCGAATGACCGGCACACCTTCACGAGCATGCAGACCCGTGTTCTCGTACACTGTCCCGATCAAATCAGCCCAGCGGGCACCAAGCTTATTCGCCATACCTGCCCGAGCGTTTTGCTCATGAATAACGAGCGGAATGTGAGCCTTCCATGCGGCTCGATATGCCGGCGCAGAAGCGTAACCGCCCACACCCACTACGACATCAGCATGTTGGGTAGCCAGAATATCCTCAACTTTTTTCAGTTCTCGACTCCATCGGAAGGGGAACTTCAGTGCGTTGAGATCTGGCCTGCGCGGAAACGGCACCTTTTGGATCGTCTCGAGTGGGAAACCAGCTTGTGGAACGAGACGTGCTTCAAGCCCCACTTTTGTGCCGATCACGGTGATCCGTGCCGATGGATCTTTGTGCTTGACACTCGTAGCAATGGCGAGAAGAGGGTTCACATGCCCTGCGGTACCTCCCCCGGCAAACACAATTGAAGGACCGTGCGATTGTTGGTTCTCACTCATCGTATTCCTCCTGTCGATCGTTATTGATCTCCCACACCGATCGTATCCATTTCAGCAGCTGAGCGCATCGCTCCATCGTTAATGTGCCAGGACAGCACTGATATCCGGTTGCGATCGAGCCATCCGTACCGCCACACCACTTGCCGTCAGACACATGACCAGTGCCGTCCCTCCTGCTGACACAAATGGCAGTGGAACGCCAATGACTGGAAGAAGCCCGAGCACAACGGACATGTTGATGAGCGCCTGCACGATAATCCAGGTGGCAATGCAGACGATCACGAGACGCTCATACGGCTGATTGCGCATTGATCGAGCGATCACGATCAAACTCCAGCACATCATAATGAAGAGCAGCAGCACGATGATTGCACCGACAAAGCCGAGCTCCTCGCAGATGATCGCGAAAATAAAGTCATTGTGCGCTTCCGGGAGATAATTCCACTTTTCCTTTGACGCACCGAGTCCAACGCCAAACAAACCGCCCGACGAAATCGCAAATCGGCCGTGATTCGTCTGATAACAGATCGTCGACGCATCTGAAGCCGCTGAACAATGAGAAAACATCGCCTTAACGCGGCTCATACGATTCGAACTACCGAGCAAAAAATACAACGCCACGAGCACAGCCGCCGGTACCGTCGTTGAGAAGAAGAACTTCAAGCTGATTCCGCCACAGAAAAGTGCAACGAGCCCAATCGCGCCGACAATGAGCGCGGTGCCCATATCCTTGCCAGCCATGACGAAAATAATTGCCAGCGCAAAACCGATCGCAGCAACCACATACGCTCTGATTGCCCCTTTGCCACGCGCATGTGACAGAAGGATTGCGAATGGCATCCAAATACACAGCGCGAGTTTGACAATCTCAGCTGGCTGGAACGACACCGGCCCGATCTGAAGCCAGCCTGAATTTCCGCCAGAACTGCGCCCGAGACTTGTGAGCGTCAGAAACTGCAAAAAGAGCGCGGCCGCCAAAAACCAGCCTGAAAACTTGCGATACAGCTTGACCGACGGAAGGTTCGCCAATACCGCAATCACCAAGCCAAACAGCGCATAGACCGTCTGCTGGATGACGATGCTAAACGGCGAGCGACTGAGCGCAACTTGATCGACGGCCGAAGACGAAAAGACCATCACGAGCCCAATCATCGTCAGGAGTAGCACAGATCCGATAAAGCAAAAGAAACAGAACACCGGATTCGTGATAAACGCAAAGCGGCGAACAGTATGCGTATGGCCGGTGCTGTGCGTATCTGTGACCGACGGGGCAGGAACACTGTGGCCTGTCCCAATCACACGACGTCTTTCTCGCGCTGCCTCGTGGATCCGACGCTGACCTTCACGCTGTTGTGCACGGCTAGGTTTCTGGATAGCAGGCATCGCTCAATCTTTCTGCGCAGCGATCCACGCACGAGCCGCGGCAGCAAACTTATCTCCGCGATCCGGGTAATTGCGGAACTGATCCATCGAAGCCGCTGCTGGCGCGAGTAAGACGATATCGCCTGGCTGAGCGTACCGCATTGCAGCTGCAATTGCCTGATCCATCACATGCTGACCGGAGCCGCCTGGCGTGATGCACGTATACGGCACATCTCCTCCTGCAGCAAGTGCTGTCGTGAACGGTGTCTGATCAACACCAATGACAATCGCTGCCTTCATCTTTACCTTGTTATGACGAATCAAGTCAGTGAATGTCGCGCCCTTTGCCAGTCCACCGCAAATCCAGATAACACGATGATCTGGGAAACTCGACAGCGAAGCCTGGGCCGCCAAGACGTCGGTCGCCTTCGAATCATCGATGAAACGGATTGGCTGTGCGTCAGAAGCCTGAGCAGACTGAGTGGAAGTGTGTGGGTGACGGTACTGCGCAACGAGCTGGATGCGATGTGGATCCGGCGTGAATGATGCCAAAGCCGAACGAATAGCGCTGACCGGAACATGAACAGCCCGAGCTGCCCCAATAGCTGCGAGCGCGTCGGCGATCAAATGCGGATACACCGTGCCGTCGGCGTCACACATCTGCTGCGAGAAGTCTGACAGAGCGACCACACGTTCTGCATGCGAATCTTTACTCAGCGCGCTGCGATCGACAATCCACCCATCGGCGACACCGATCTGCCCATCAGTTGGCTCATGCAGCGTAAATCCGACTTGAGAGCACGTGGAAGGAAGCTGAGCAGCTCGCGCATACTTCGAAACGACAGGATCATCGGCGTTGTACACGATTGCCTTTTGCGCGTTGGTGAACACCTTCGATTTGTCATGGCTGTAGTTGGCAAATCCGCCGTGCCAATCGAGATGGTCTGCCGAAATATTCGTCCATACGGCTACGTCCAAATGGAGCGAATTCGTAAAGTGCATTGCAAAGCTAGAAAGTTCAACGACAAAACCGTCGTTGTGGGGATCCTGCACCGCTGTAGAAACAGGTGACCCAATGTTACCGACCGCTGGGCACACACGACCTTGCGCTTTGAGCATCGCGGCAATCATCTCTGTGGTTGTCGTCTTCCCATCAGTGCCGGTGATGCCAATCCATCCGGCTGGCTTCCCCGTCTGCGGACGTGAGACGCGCGTTCTCCAAGCGAATTCGACTTCACTCCATACCGGAATATGACGACGCGCCGCCTCAAGCAAAAACGGTGAAGTCGGCTTAAAGACAGGAGACGTAACAACCAGGGAGATATTCGCCCAATCGACCTGGTCAAATGAGTGATAGGTGGCGTCAGACTTCTTCTGATCAACGCTCACATAAGGGATGCCATGCGCAGCCAGAATATGAGTCACAGACTCGCCTGAGATGCCTAATCCAGCGACAAGAACCGTTGCATCGCCGAAATCGTATCCGCCAATGACGTGTGAAGTCGACATTCCTATTCTCCTTCAAACCACTATCGTCGTTTCGATTACTCGAGTGATTTATCCGAGCTGACCAGAGCGAATCAACCAATCAAGATAGAAGAGGATGACTCCTGCGATCGTAAATGCTGCTTCAATCATCCAGAAGCGGGTCACTACTTTGACTTCAGGCCACCCCGACAGCTCGAAGTGGTGGTGCAGCGGAGCCATCTTGAACACGCGGCGATGGAACAGATGGAATGCACCGATTTGAATGACATCGGACATCGTCTCGATGACGAAGAGGCCACCGAGCACGACTGCGAGCAACTCGATATGCATCGTCACCGACATTGCCGCAAACAGTCCGCCGAGCGCAAGTGACCCCGTGTCGCCCATGAAGATCTCAGCTGGATGCGCGTTGAACCACAGGAACCCGAAGCACGCTCCGACCACGCACACAGCAATAATCGCCTGATCGATGGGATCCGAAATCGTGTACTTCAAACCATCTGCGTGCGATCCAGCAAGATGGTAGCTTTCCCAGAAGGCGATAAGCCCGAGACCAATAAATGCGATCATGGAGCTCCCTGTTGCCAAGCCGTCCAAACCGTCCGTCAAGTTGATGGCGTTCGTCCATGCAGCGAACAAGAAATTCATCCATACAACGAACAAAATGATGCCAAGCGTTTTACCTGCAAAGGCAAGATTGAGCGACGGACTTTCGATCCACGAAATCTTCATACTTGCAGTCGGGAAATTCGATTCCGTCGGCAGGACGACAGCCAACACCGCATACAAGGTGGCAATGAGCACCTGCCCAATGAGCTTGGCATGAATACTCAGACCGAGATTACGTTTATGAGCCACCTTCAGAAAGTCGTCCACAAAACCGAGAGCACCGAACGCAACCATGCAACCAACTGTCAAAATAGCCGACGTCGACGGACGTGACCCATAGCTGAAGTACCGGTACAAAACCGAAGCGACCCAGCCGAGCACCGTTGAGAGGATGATCCCCACGCCTCCGAACGTTGGCGTTCCGCGCTTCAGCAAATGTGACTTCGGCCCATCTTGGCGAATGTACTGGCCGTAGTGATGGCGACGAACAAATCGAATGATGATCGGCGTCACAATGAAACTGCAGACGATTGAGACGACGAGTGCAATAATTAGCGCCTTCATGTCACTCTCCTTGTGCGTGTGAAAGAAGACTATCGGCTAATGTGCTCAAACCTGATGCGTGGGAGCCTTTGAGCAGGACGATCGTATTGGGATGCCTACTGGCCAGGTGCATAATCTGCGCCCACGCTTCATCCGTGTTGGCCACGCGCCGCACGTTCAACGGTCCACGACGCTCAGAACTATATCGGTATGCCGAATTCTGAGCACCAGTAATGTATTCGTCAGCGAGATGATCAGCCTGAGGCAATGACGGCGTACCAACGGCCACCAGCGCATCAATGCCGTTTTGGACGACGAGCGAACCAACCTGACGATGCAGTTTGACAGATTCGTCACCCAGTTCCAACATCGGCCCGAGCACGGCAACTCGATACGGCTGAGCTTCTGGCGAATC
Organism: uncultured Aeriscardovia sp.; assembly: GCA_903789525.1. Classification (GTDB taxonomy): domain Bacteria; phylum Actinomycetota; class Actinomycetes; order Actinomycetales; family Bifidobacteriaceae; genus Aeriscardovia. The sequence continues at coordinate 257,934 of CAIFER010000001.1, read as the reverse complement.
CTTTGCTACCGTCAGATGTTCAGGATCTTCTGGCCCACTCAGACCACGCAAACCCTGAATTCCCCCACGCATCGAATCTGGATTGGCGTTGAACGTATCATCCAAGAGCGTCAGATGAACGCCACTGACGGCGATATCACGCACAGCCATACGATGCGGTGAAAGAGACATGTGAGAGTTCAGCACTTCCACAATGCGATCCGAGTCAACACGGAGCACATGGGCGATACTCGCCGCCGCAACAGCGTTGATGACATGATGACGTCCGCAAATATGCAGGTGGACGTGTCCAACGTTCTCGCCCTCAACAATGAGGTCAAAACTCGGGCGGTCAAGCCGATCCGTTGTGATGTGCTGCGCGGTGACCATGAGGTGACGACCGGGATGCGGTTCAAGACCAAACCAGCGTACGCTCGCCTGTGTCTCCTGCGCCATACGACTGACATTCGGGTCATCTGAATTGAGGAGCGCGATTCCACCTTTGCGAGACGGTGGCAGTGCCTCAACCAGCTCTGACTTTGCCTTAAAAATGTTTTCGACAGAGCCGAACATGCCGACGTGCGCCGTTCCAACGCGAAGCTCAGTACCCACGTCTGGTGGCGCTATGCTAACGAGGTAACGAATATCTCCGATTTGGCTCGCACCCATCTCAGCCACAAAATAGCGCGTTTTCTTCGTCAGTTTGAGCGCCGTGAGCGGCAAGCCAATATTGTTATTGAAAGATCCGACCGGTGCCACTGTCGGTGCAACAGATGAGAGAATTGCACGGGTGATATCCTTCGTGGTCGTCTTTCCAACAGATCCGGTGATACCGATCAGCGTGAACGGGTGGAAGAACTCGGAACGACGGCGATCGACGATATAACGCGCCAATTTGCCTAATGCACGAACCGTATCGTCCACCACGATTTGCAACAAATCCGTATTCGGCACTTCATGATCGACGAGTGCGGCGACGTATCCGTTATGAGCAGCCGCATTCAAATAATCATGCCCGTCGACTCGCTCACCCTTGATGGCGACAAAGAGCCCATTATGAGTTTTCTGCCGTGAATCAGTGCTCACTGAGGAAATCGAGAGATGCGAAATATCGACTTCCTGCCGGCCAGTGATAAACGTCCCACCGACAGCATCCTTGACCTTTTCAATGCGTGTGGTGATCATTGCACTTCACCGTCTCCCCTCACGCCTTTCACGACAGCGACTCGAGAACGCAACCATCTCAGTTTAAGCCTTCCGCATGCAAATTCTGCGGATTGTGTGTGCCTCATCAGTTCGTCCCTTTGTCGCCGTCAAACTCGTGAAACACTTGCGCAGCTTGCTGGATTGCGTCGGATGTGATTCCTGCAGCAGTGGCCATAGCGATCGCGATTTTGCCAGCTGTATCGATCTTGTCCCACCCCACACTCAGAGCATGGTGATTCGGCTCGTGTGCATCGCCTGATTGTGAGATCGCCGGAACGTGATGCGTCTGCGAACTGAAGTGTGCGCCGTGCAATCCCATCGCACCTGATTCGCCGTACACAACATCGATTGCACACGCATCGAGAGCATACGGATCAAGCGTTGCATCATCGGCAGCGATGGTGACAGCAGAAGCTCCGTCTTCAGCCATAATTGCCAATGCGTGCTGAACGTGCGCGCCATCAAGCGGATATGTCAGATCAAGCGGACGGGTCACCGATTGTGATCCGCGGTCGACAAGAACACCAACTGGATTCCCCAGCATGTGTAGCAGCTGGGCCAATCGGTGCGCAATCGCATGTGACTGTGGCCCATAAGCGACGAAAATAGCCGTCTGCTGCGAGGGGTCACCTTCGACTTCCGATGCAATCGAGCCGACTTTTTGCTCGAGCGAAGGAATGAAGACGACAGGAATACCGAGTACGTGATCGTTAATCTCAACTGTGTGCGCGCCATCTTCATCAGAAGCCGGAATCCCTGATTTGGCATCCGTCGACAGCCCTACAGCGTAGGCACCGGCGAGCACGGCACGCTGAGCAGCCTGAAGGGTGACCTCTTTCCCTGCAGGAATGAACAGCGATCCCGGCGAAACCTCTGCCACGCGCGTCGGGACAGATGTGAACGTTACAGCAGTCGCATCTGAAGAGGCCTGCGCATTAAATTGACGCTCTAACGTGCCGATCGTCATTCTGCGCGGTGACATATCATCTGACGCCATATTCGCCTCCTGCTTTCTGTGTCTTTCACCACTGTGTCGGAATCGCGTCTGTCCGAGGTTTCGACGTCGGTACAGCGTACTTTTGCATCAAGAACACACCGATCTGGCTCATGACTGGGCCGGCTGACATGCCACCGTAGATCGGGTCAGGATCCATGAAGGCGACCATGACTGCAAATCGCGGCTGATCTGCTGGGAGAACGCCAATCCAATCACCGATTGTGTGATTCAGTGCCTTGTTCGTGCCATCCGACACCTGAGCGGTACCAGACTTACCTGCCACACGGTAGCCGGGCACCTTAACGAAGTTGTGATACATATCTGTCACCGACTCCATCATGTTTAAGAGTTGACGGGAAGTGGTGGGTGAAATCACGCGTTGTGACGCGGACGGTGCAGTCGTCTTCTTCCCTTCAGAATTGACGGACGACGCGATGAGTGATTGCTGCTTACGGACACCACCATTTGCAATCGTGGCAGCCACATTCGTCATCTGCAAAGCCGAAGCAGCATAGCCCTGTCCGAACAAGATTGTCTGCCTCTGGCGCTCATTCCATTGCGAGACTGGTGCGAGAATACCCGGTGATTCGCCCGGATAACCGGTGCCCGAATACTGACCAATCCCCATACGACGCAAGAAGTCGTACCGCTTCTGATTGGATAAGCCTTCCGATGCCATCACGACACCCACGTTGGACGACTCCTTAATAATGCCTGCGAGCGTCAGATTCTCAACACCATGCTCATGAGAATCGTGATATGTCTGTCCGTTGTACTGGAACTGGTACGGAACGCTGAACTGATCAGTTGGCTGGTGAATCTTGTTGTCAAGCAGATTCGCTGCTGTAATCAACTTTCCGGTCGAACCTGGCTCGAAAACCGTTGTCATCGCACGTGACGGGTGCAGTGCCGCTTGCGCACTACCGCCGTGCACATGATCTGTATCAGCTACGGCCAGAAGACGACCTGTTTTCACATCTTGAACAATAGCGATACCCCACTGTGCATGCGTCTTTTGCTGACCGTCGCGCAGTGCCTTTTCGACGTACCACTGCACATCCGAATCGATGGTGAGGTGCACCGTTCCGCCGTTGCGTGCCGCGCGCGCAGTAGATGCAGTGCCTGGAATCTCTTGTCCGTCACCACCGCGCTGATACGTCACTGATCCTGCTCGACCGGTCAGTGCCGCATTCGCCATTTTTTCGACACCGGCCACACCTGTCCCATGTGCATCGACAGCTCCAAGAACCGGTCCGAGGACATCGCCCGCTGGATAGCACCGCCGTGACGTGAGCTGAGCGCCGATCTCACCAGAAATATGGAGTTTATCGATATTGCGCTTGACACTCGGAATGACGTTCTTGCGCAAAATACGATAACGCGATGTTCCTGTCAGCTCTTTCTTCAAAGTCTGTGTATCAATGCGCAGTACGGGTGACAGCAACTCCGCGATTCCCTCAGCACCTTTTGCTGTGACCTGACGTCCATTAATTTCATGGCACGTCTGCGAAGTGGACACCGTGCACTTAATCGGCTTGAATGCTGCAACCGCTTTTTGATCGGCGAAAATAGTGTACGTCTCTACTGACTGCGCGAGCACTTTACCATTGGCATCCACGATTGAACCACGTCGGGCTGGGAATGTCCGCGTCACCAAGCGCTCGTTCGTCGCAGCTTGTGCGTAGTCGCCTCCGTCGATCAATTGCATGCGAACCAATTGCCCGACACATAATGCACAAACGACGAGTGCAACGATGAGGAGCACTCCTGTTCGACGTACAAAGCTCGTATTGCGGTGGCGAACGATGGTCTCACGCTCTCGGCGCGTCAAACGGTGCACATCGAAAGAAATATTAATCGGATTGGAATGTTCCCGAATCCACACACCGAATTGTTCAATAACCGTGGCAATAGCCGTGAGAAAGTCGTGAGAATGCTCGCGGTCATCGTGCTGAAAATGCTTGATGTCTGTCATTTCATCCTCACTACTTCTTGTTCTGTGGATTGTTTACTGGTGGAGCTGCTTGTGCTGCCTGACGAACTTGATTGGGATCGACCTTCTGAGTGATGTCGATGCTGCCCGGACTCTCAGTCGTATTCATACCCAACTTTTGCGCCCGATCCGGGAGCTGCGCGTTCAACTGCTCGAGCTTGTCTTGCCGATCTTGCACATCCTGGTTGAGCATGCCGATCTGGTTAGTGAGCTTGGAGACAGTAAACGAATTCTGAACCATCGCCGTGCGCATGAACAGTGACCCGAGCATCGAACCCAGCAGGAAGATGATCGCAACCGAAAAGAAAATCATCGGGTGAGCACGTCGAGAAACGTGAGCGACGCGCACTTTTCGTGGTGATCGGCTCATCGTGACCTTCTTTCAGCTGTACGTTCTCGGGTTGTAACTGCAAGCCATTCGCGAATATCACGCGCTGCATGTGCAGGAACGGGACGGATAAGTTGAACCGCTCGCAGTCGAACAGAAGAAGAACGAGGATTACGCGCTTGCTCAGCCTGATCTGCTGTGATTGCACCGTGCGTCACATCAGCCAGATATGGCTGCAAAGCATCAGGAATAACCGGGAGACCTTGCGGAATATCAGCTGGGCGATCGCCTAAACGGAAGAACGACTTGACGATTTTGTCTTCGAGCGAATGGTACGCCTCTACAACAATGCGGCCACCGACCGCGAGATGCTCGAGAATCTGCGGGAACACGTGAGCGAGTTCATCGAGTTCGCCATTCACTTCGATGCGCAATGCCTGGAATACGCGCTTGGCAGGATCCCCCGCTGGCCGACCTTTACGAGGAACAGTCTGGTCCACGAGCTCATCAAGCTGCTTCGTCGACGTCAGCGGATGCTCGTCTCGCGTGCGAACAATACGCCAAGCGATCTTGCGCGCCCATTTCTCTTGCCCGTAGTCGTGGAAAATGCGCTCCAGTTGATCGGCGGAATACGTTGCAAGGATGTCGGCTGCCGTCAGTTTCGTCGTCGGGTCCATACGCATATCCAACGGTGCATCGGCAGAATATGTGAATCCACGGTCCCTCTCGTCGATTTGCAAGCTCGAGAGACCTAAGTCCAAAAAGACAGCGTTCACTTGTGGGACGTTCAAGTCGTCCAGGATGCTGGAGAACTGGTCAAAAGACGAATGGACGAAAGTGACGCGATCAGAAAATGCAGCAAGTCGCTGGGAGGCAAATTTCAGCGCTTCGTCATCGCGATCAATGCCGATCAGGTGAAAATGCGTCGATGCCTGTAAAAACGCGAGTGAATGCCCGGCCATCCCTAGAGTGCAATCCACGCACACCGCATGATCATCCTTCAGCGCAGGAGTGACGAGCCGAACGCACTCATCGAGTAAAACGGGATCGTGAACGCTGTGGACGCCGGCCTCTTTTACTGCGCGCTCTATATCTTGAGCGTGTGCGGCTGCAGCGGGTGCCAGCGACAGTGTGCGATTGGAATGTGAAAGACGAGCCATCACAGATCAGCCTCCGGTAACACGTCATCGCTGATCTGCGAATACGGATCTTCCTGTTGTGCCAAGTACGTATTCCACGCGTGCGCATCCCATACCTCAGCACGCGTTCCTACGCCAATGACCGCAACATCACGCTGTAAATGGGCATACTCACGCAGCATCGGCGGAATCACAATGCGACCTTGCCGATCCATCTTTTCTTCACTGGCACCCGAGAGAAACACACGCAAGTAGTCACGCGTCGGCTTATCGGAAACATGTGCTCGTTGAATACTCACGGCAAGACGACGGAATTCACGAGACGGCAAAAGGTAAAGGCACCGTTCCTGACCACGAGCAATCACGAATTCGCCCGCCAACTGGGAACGGAATTTCGAAGGAAGAGCCAAACGACCCTTCGAATCAAGACGGGGAGTATACGTGCCGAGCAGAAGCGCTGGAAGTTCAGAATCGTCGGAATCGTTTTCGGAGTTATCAACGGCTTGATTATTTTCCAAAGCCATAGATACCTCCTCTTGCCGCGATCGATATCCACTTTACTCCACTCTCACCCATTTCTCACCCCATTGTTCCCATCTCGGTTGTTTGGTGGATTTGTTCACCCTCCACTCGGCTTGCCAGAGAGATAAAATTGAGTGCTTTCCAGAAACGGGGTCACGTCATGAACGAGTACGCATCTCAGATTCGCAACGAGCAGTCGCACGTCGATCGCATTTATCACCGGCTCGATGAGCTCTCTGCGCAGACACGGGCACGGCTGTCAGCTGTTCGCGCACAAGGCGGAAAGGGCTCTCCTACCCATCAGGCTGAGCGCGATTCGTTCAATGCCATGTATGAAGATCGATTGGCTCAACTGCGAGCAGTCGACGATCGGCTCGTCTTTGGCCGCCTCAATGCTGACGACGGCACTACGCGCTATATCGGTCGTATCGGGATGTCGACTGCGGACCACGAACCGATCTTGACGGATTGGCGAGCGCAGGCTGCACGCCCGTTTTATGAGGCGACAGCCAAAAACCGTATGGGAATCATCCTGCGTCGTCACATTCAGCTCAGTTTCCGTAAAGTTGTCAGCATCGAAGACGAAGTGCTCAACGTCACGAGCAAAGAAGCCACGAACGCTTCGCATTCTGGAACGCTGACGGGTGAAGGCGCACTTCTAACGTCCTTAGCTGAGCGGCGGACCGGCAAGATGACCGATATCGTCGCCACGATTCAAGCTGAGCAGGACCGTATTATTCGTCAACCGCTCAATCGCGTCATCGTTGTCCAAGGCGGACCGGGAACCGGCAAGACTGCTGTTGCTCTACATCGAGCTGCATATCTTCTGTACACCAATCGCAAGCGCTTAAGCCATTCGGGTGTACTCGTTGTTGGGCCATCAAACGAATTCCTGCACTATATTGAGCAAGTTCTGCCATCATTGGGCGAAACTGGGGTCCTCTCCCGCACGATTGGAACGTTGTTACCTGGCATCCACGCAACACATCGCGATGATCCGTTTGCCGCCTCCATCAAGGGCGATATCCGCATGGCCACGATGATTAAAAATGCTATTCACGATCGCATTCGTGTTCCACGTCATCTACCAACTGTTCGTGTCCGTGGAGTGCAACTTACTGTGACGGCAGAAGATATTTTGTCTGCACAGGCTGCTGCCCGTCGCACGCATTTACCGCACAATCGCGCCCGCGTTACCTTCATCGATCGCATGCTGGATTTACTCGTCGCACAGTACGAGACCGCCACAGACGAAAACCTCACGCCTGGGCAGATGGATGATGTTCGCTCGCTTCTACGCATGGATCAATCGATTCAGCACACGCTCAATCTCGCATGGTTGCCTCTGACAGCCCAATGGCTGCTTCGCAATCTTTGGTCACATCCGCGTCGCCTTCGCCGCGCAGCACCGTGGCTTTCTTCAGCAGAAGTCGAGGCGCTCTATCGGCCTGAGAGTGCTCCGTGGACGATCTCTGATATTCCACTCCTCGATGAAGCGATGGAACTGATCGGCCCAGATCCCAATACAGCTGCAGGTATTGGCGTCCACAAGGGTCCGAGCGAAGAAGAGAAATTCGCACAAGAAACGCTCGAGCAACTCGGACTTGCTCACTCCGGTCTCGTCAACGCCAAAGATCTGGCAGCGCAGATGAGTGGGACTGCCGATAGCGACAGTATCGCTTCGCACGCGTCACACGATCGTTCATGGACGTTCGGACATATTGTGGTCGACGAAGCACAGGAGCTGACTCGCATGGATTGGCGGATGCTCGTTCGTCGTTGTCCTTCTCGTTCCTTTACTATCGTCGGCGATGTCGCACAGACCGCCGCCCTCGGTGGAACTCGTCAATGGCACCACACGATGGATGCTGTGTTCGGAAAGAACAAGTGGGAACTCAAGAAGTTGACAATCGATTACCGCAACCCTCAAGAAGTTGCGCACGTCGCAGATCACTATGCTGCCTCTCAAGGTCTTTCTGTTTCCACTGTTCATGCAGTTCGTCATATCCCAAACTCTGTGAAACGAACGATCGTCGCTTCAGATGAAGATCTCATCCCTGCAGCAGTGAAAGAAACAGTTCAGCTCGCTCGCACGTACATCAACTCTGATGGGACAGGACGTGTTGCGGTGATTGCTGATCCCGAAACGCTCATGGGAATCACTACACCGCTCTGGAACGCGATTGGCGAATCACTGGGTAAGAAAGAAGAAGAGCGCCTCAAGAAACAAGACGAATGGGACGATCAGATCGATCTCATCAATACTCTTGATATTAAAGGCCTCGAGTATGATGCCGTCGTCATTGTGCAGCCTGGCCAAATAGAAGAAAACGGCCCGAGCAGGTTATCTGCAGCTTCAAGTCTCTACGTTGCACTCACACGCCCAACACAGCAGCTCGTACTCGTGCGCACTCAACGGGACAGCGAAGAAATTCCACTCTGACTCCTCTCGTGCCTTCGGACGCGCATTCAGTTGCAAGTGTGCGAAGACGTGACCCTACTCATGCGACGACTGCGGTGAAGGAGCCGATCCGTGTGATGGATCCGTGCTGTCGCCACTTTCGCCTTGACGTACATGCTCGGAAGCCCGCAGCTCTTGGATCGCCCGCTCAAAGTCATCAAGACTCTTGAAGTTTTGATAGACGCTCGCAAAGCGCATATACGCGACGAGATCAAGCTTCCGCAGCGGCTTCAGGATCGCTTTACCAATTTCACTACTCGGAACTTCCACAGCACCGCGAGCGCGAATGTCTTCTTCGACTTCGCGTCCCAGATCTTTGAGCTGATCACGCGTGATAGGCCGCGTCTGACACGCCTTTGCTACGCCATCGATAATCTTTTGCCGACTGAACGGCTCCAGCTCCCCGTTTCTCTTTTGAACGAGAAGCAGTGTCGTTTCAACGGTTGTGAAGCGCCGATGGCAGTGTGGGCATTCACGACGCCGGCGAATTGACAGTCCGTCTTCACCTGCTCGACTGTCGATGACCTTCGTGTCCTTGAAGTGGCAGAATGGGCAATTCATACTTCCACATTAGCGCACCCCTGTTTCTCTGACACTCCATGAACTGTCAGTTAATGTTGAACTGTGACTTTCAGTACTTGCCCTGCTTGCACTCGACCATCCTTCAAGTGATTGAGTTCCAGAAGAGAATCAACGGTCTGCCGAACATCACCTCCACGCGGTGTGAGTCGTTGTGCATAACCCCAGAGGCTTTCCCCTGGCTGAACAACTGCAGTTTCAATAGTGTTGGCATGAAGTGTTTGAGCATGAACAAGCGGCTGAACACAACACGCCACGATGACCGATAAAGATACGATCGCAATACTGACCCAACGCCGTACTGTCAGTGAACCATGGCGATGTGCTGGACGCTCTGGCGCTGGTGAAGGTTCACCAAAATCGACGATCATTTCGCCAGTTGGACTGATTGACTGCCGCATAGCTCCCCTTTCCTAATTGCCGGTGATACGAATCTATTCGAACATTTGTTCGTATCGAACATATGTTCTATTGTGATCCAGTCCAGCGAATTCGTCAAGAGTTTTTCGAACAAATGTTTGATTATTTCGAGTAGAACAGTAAACTGAAAATAAAAGGAGGCGACATGTCCAACACTCAGCAGTGGCATCTCTCATCGAGGAAAAACAAGAGTGAGAGTGGAAAACTCACGGACCGCCAAGAGAAGATTCTTGAGTCCATTCGCCAGCATCTGCGTGATAATGGATTTGCACCCACATATCGCGAACTCGCATCTGATGCAGGCTTAAAAAGCACATCGTCCGTGAAGCATCAACTTGAGATGCTCGAGAAAAAGGGATATGTCAGCCTCAACGCCCATAAAGGCAGAGCTATCGAGCTCATCGGGCATCGCACTACCCCGGCAAATACTGATCGCATGTCAGCACGCCCAGCTCCACTGACAACATCACACTTTGGTGAGCTACCAGCTGTTCCATCTGAAGATCTCGACAATTCCGTGACGGTTCCGCTGGTTGGTCGCATTGCAGCAGGTCAACCGATCACTGCCGAACAGCATGTGGAAGATGAAATGCGGTTGCCACGCCAGTTAACGGGCCAAGGTGAGCTATTTATGCTTGAGGTCCACGGCGATTCGATGATTGATGCGGCAATTTGCAATCATGATTTCGTCGTCATCCGTCGCCAGAATTCGGCTACAAACGGTGACATTGTGGCAGCACTCATCGATGGTGAGGCAACGGTCAAGTCCTTCGAAAATAGAAATGGACATGTGTGGCTCATGCCACACAATCCTGCATATGCACCGATTGACGGCACCCACGCTTCCATCATGGGCAAAGTTGTCAGTGTGCTGCGTCGCGTTGACTGATAATCATTGAATCAATTCAGTCGGCTGTGAGAGGGAAATCCGCTCGTGCTGCATCCCAATACTCTTTTACATCACCTGACAGCCACACTGGAATGTGAGTGCGACGACTCGGCTCAGCGACAGAGTACACCGCGCACAAGCGAGCAAGTTGCTTCCCCCACGTCTGAATCAGCTTTTCAACACTGCGCTGTCCTTCATCGAGCGTGTCAGCCGAAAGAAGCTGATGAAGAATCACACCGCTGACACCGATAAACGATGCGCCAAGTGCAAACGATTTGAGCATATCCAGTGGGTTACGGATGCCACCTGACGCGATAACAGTGAGTTTCGAGGAAGAGGATTCGAGGCGAGCATTGAGCAAACTTTGCACGGTCGAAAGCCCACAGCCTGTCAGCCAGCTCCAATCCTCCTGATGGTTGCGCACGTTTTCGATTGCGGCAAAGTTGGTTCCGCCTGCTCCTGCACAGTCAATGTACTGAACTCCCAGTGCGCATAAGCGGTGGATCGAAGCACGATCGAAGCCAAACCCGACTTCCTTGACGATCACAGGACATCCATATTTTTCAGCACACTGTTTCAGGCGACGGATATCGTCAATCCATCGGAAATCACGGTCGCCTTCGGGCATCACAATCTCTTGCACTGCATTCACATGAATTTGAATGGCTGACGGATGACAGCGCTCAATAAGGAGCATCAGTGTCGACGACGGAGTTGACGGATTGACATTGATCACAACAGGTGTCTTACCCGCCGCACGCCGAGCTGCAAGGAAACCATCCAACGCATCCGGATCTTGCGCAACAATACTGGCCGATCCAAATGCGATCGGGATATGACATGCCGCCGCTGCACGCGCAAGACGAATATTGATCTGAGTCGAGTGTGCCGTTCCCCCGGTCATGGCGTTGATCATGATCGGCAGAGCAACGCGCGTGCCGAAGAAATCCGTTGCAAGAGTGACATCCTCAACGCGCATTTCAGGAAGTGTGGGGCGGACTAAATGGACAGCGTCAAAATCAGTGTGGCGCGAAGAGGAATATAGCTGCTGTGCTAATCGGAGATGCTCTTCTTTCCGCTTTTGACGTGCATTCATGTGACACGGAGTGATATGCGTGCTCTCGGTGGAGGCAGTTTGCACCTGCACATCAGCCACATGATTGGCAGTAGAAACTGTCAGATCAATCGGAATAATCCCGATGTTCTTCCACGCTGTACGAAGTTGAGAGCTGCAATCAACGCCACTAGCCGCACGATAAAATGCGATCAGGCAATCTCCCCCGCCTGCTCCAGACGACTTCGCTACAGCCCCCAGACGCTGCGATGCTTGGATTGCCTTCGTCATCACAGGAATTTCAATCGGCAGCGACTTGGCTTGAGCAAGACGGTGTAGCAGATCCCGGTTCTTCTCCACTGCCGCCGCAACACCAGCGAAATCACCGTCTTCCAATGCGCGAACAGCATGGCCTACCGCCACAGCAGACTCATGCGTAAAAGCATGCTCGTCAAAACTCGCTCCGCTATGCGATTGCTGCCGAGCGACAAGCTTTTCCGTTGATGCCGGTTTGCCTGTCCATCCCACCATCACGCGGATATTCGGATTGACACGCACGCTTCGCAGTCTTAGACACGGCCACTGTGCAGCCACGACTCGGGTGAGTGGAAGCTTTGTGAGTCTGTCGCTGAGCCATGCCCGATCGACAGACTGATAGACGAGGAATCCACCAACACTACTGGCAGCCACATCGCCGAGCGAACCATTGCCTTGCACAAGCCAATGAGCGCATGCGGCGATTTTGTATACCGTCAGCGAATCAGCTTCCAGGCCATAAACGCGCAGGATCGCTTTGACACACGCCACAACAACAGCTGCTGACGATCCGAGACCGAATTTACGCCCGTCACTCGCATCAAGCGTTGATGACAGTGCAACCGAAAACATCTGCGGCGCGCATCCCAGTTGCCGAGCGTAGCGGTCTGCAACTTCAATCGCTTTCCACGCAAACGAAAAATCAGTGACATCACCGGATGCGTGGAGCTGCCCATCGTCTCCACGTTCCCATGTGACGGATTTGCCCGGATAGAGAGAGCTCGTCAAATGCCCTGAACGACCGGAGTGCAATGTGAGCTGTGCGGTCACACCGCGATTGACAGCCATGAGAAGTGCAGGATTACCGGGTGTGAGAATGGCATACTCGCCTGCCAAATACAGTTTTCCCGGTGCTGACTCGACAATCGGATGCTGCTGGTCGCTCATTCCTTTTCTCCCAATCGAGAAACGCTAATTCCCGGCCCGAACCCAGCACGCGTGAGCATTGCGTGAGGCAAATCGTGTGAAAGCCGATGCGTGACAGCAGAAACATTGCCCGATTGCACCAGCACTTTGAGGTTAGAACCAGCATCCATCGTGTAATAGCATTCCACGCCAGAAGCACGCAAATCGTCTACCACACGCATTGCCCGAATCGTATCAGGCTGGAAATACGTGAACCCAGGGCGCGCAGTTAAATTTAGGGCGTGCATATCGAGCGCATTTTGCTGGGCTATCTGGCCAATCGCCGAAAAGTCCTTCCGCTGAATCGCCTCGCGCATTTGCGCACACGCCTTTCGCGTCTGCTGCACCCACACGGGGAAATACGGTGACGTCGCCACAACACGTGCCATCCCCTGCGTGGACGAAATCGGCTTCGGGCTGACATCGACTTGCACGGCGATCAAATTCAGGTCAATATCCGGATGCTCATTGAGAGCAATAGCATAGGACGAGTGATCATCGGTACCCGGCAACCATTCACTCAGTCCACCGTAAATAGACCGACATGCTGATCCGGACCCCAATCGTGCCATGCGTGACAACTCGGCACGTGAAACATGTAACCCGTACGCACCGGCAAACGCTCCAGCCAGGGCAGCAAACGCTGAAGAAGAACTCGCCAGACCGGCGCTCATTGGCACGTGATTAACCGTTTCGATACGGAAATGACCGCTCACTCCAAACCGTTGCTGTAAAAGACGAACATAGTCAAACGCGCGTTGTGCAGCCGCACCACTCTGCTCTTCACCGCCGAGCACAAAAAAGTTGTGATCCGCACTCGGGAGAATTTCAAAACGAGTCGTCGTGTAGAGCTGGTCGACCGTCATCGAGATCGACGGCGTAAACGGAAGACGAAGCAGTGTATCTTTCTTTCCCCAGTATTTGATCAGAGCGATATTTGCGTGAGCCGTTGCAATTGCTGCACGAATCGACGAATGACGAGAAGGATGAGATGAGATTGTGGTCGCTGCTGACTGTGAGCGTGCCTCAGAAATCGGAACACACTCTCGAACAACTGTCGTCATCACTTCTCCTTTTGCATCACGAACAAATAGTTCTCCCCGACTGGCTCCGCTCAGATCGCTTCGATCCACACTCCCGACGCAATATCACTCAGAGCATCAGCAATCCGCCGGGCATCGTCGCGCGTAGCGGCCGCTGAAATCACAACACCACCGAGCCCACTGCCGGAAAGCTTGCTGCCTAGTGCACCTGCCTGCCGAGCACGAGCCACCTGCTGATCAATGAGTGGGGTGGAAATCCCAAAGTGTGCAAGGATAGTTTGCGCCTGATTGAACAGCTCTCCCATGTGCGTGACGTCATGCTCAGTCCAGCACTGAATTGCCTGCCGTGAAAGATCACCCAGCTGATCGATGTCATCGCGTGCGTGGGATGACGAAACAATCAAATCATGGACGTGTGCCACTGCCGTTCGCGTCTGCCCCATCTGACCGGTATCGGAAATGACGAGATACGCGCCGAGCTTGCCATCGACTTGCCGAAATCCGTCAGATTTGCTGTAGATGACAAGACGATTCGAATTGACTGTGTTGAGATCCAATCCGCTTGCCTTGCCGTGGACGATATCTTCCGCATGATTGCCAATAGCGACGATCTCCTGCTCCGACAGACCAATCGAATACCAGTCGTTGACCGACCGAATCGTCGCCAAAGCACTTGCTGCCGAACTACCGAGACCTCGCGTCATTGGAATGTTACTGCGATACGTAATGCGAATATGGTCGTCAACGTGATTGCGTTCGATCAAATCGCGCACGACGAACTGGATACCGCCAAAACTGTGCGGAGCCTTCTCAAAAAGACCGTGATATGTGCCCGTATCGAGCGTCAATCCTTCAGGATCTGGTGAAATCGACGTGGTCAGTTGCAGTGAGGTGAGAGGAACGGCGAGTGCATCGTGCCCATATACGACAGCATGCTCGCCCATCAAAATCGCCTTTGCATGCGCGGTGAATTCGCTGGCCACGGTTATGATCCTTCCCACCTGTCTCAGATAGTTTTATTTTCGCTCAGAAGATGTGAAGATCATGCGCAGACAACCGCTTTTTCGCCCAGTCAGCACAAAACGTTCAACTGACCGGGATGGAAAGACATAATCGGTACTGCATAATCGGTACTGCATAATCGGCACGGCATAAAGAGGCATAAAAAAGCGCTGTGCACGAGAACCATGCACAGCGCCTGAAATCAATTCAGTTCAGTTCAGATCAGAAGCCGAACTTATGAGCGTTCTCCTTGAGGGTATCGGCGCTCTTCTTGAGAGCTGCGAGCTCGCCATCGGAAACCGGGGTCTCGATGACACGGCCCAAACCGTTACGGTTGAGGACACGCGGAACAGACATGCACACATCAGAAATGCCATGGAAGTCATCGATGACACCAGAAACTGGCTTGATGGACTCCGAGTCAGACTCGAGAGCATCGATGATATCGCACGAAGACTGAGCAATAGCGAAGTTCGTAGCGCCCTTGCCCTCGATAATGGCGTAAGCGGCGTTCACTGTCTGCTTGTGCAGATCTTCACGAACCTCAGCAGTCAGTGGCTCGTGACCAGCAAGTGGCTTCCAGTCGAGCAGCGGAACACCAGCGATGGATGCGGAGCTCCACAGAGCAACCTCAGAATCACCATGCTCGCCAGCGATGTACGCATTGACATCCTTTGGATTAACGCCAGTCTGCTGAGCAATGAGGAAGCGCAGACGAGCAGAATCCAGATTGGTGCCAGAACCGAAGATCTGATTCTCTGGCAGACCAGAGAGCTTCTGAGTGACGTACGTGGTGATATCAACTGGGTTGGTGACCAGCAGATAAATCGCGTTCGGAGCAGCCTTGATAGCACCTGGAACGATGGACTTGAGCATGTTAATGGTCTTGCCAGCCAGATCCAGACGAGACTCACCTGGCTTCTGACGAGCACCAGCGGTGATGACAACGATATCGGCATCCTTGATGATGTTGATATCATCCGAACCAGCGAAATCAACTGGCTGCGGATAGAAGACTGAAGCGTGCTCGAGATCGAGAGCCTGCGCCTGCGCACCCTTGAGGTAGATATCTTCAAAGACGATGTGACGAGCAAGACCACGCGTTGCTGCTGCAAAAGCGAGCGTGGAACCAACGGCGCCAGCGCCGATGATTGCGAGTTTAATCGGCTTGATAGTAGAAACTGCCATTCAGATTCTCCTTTAATGCGAGTGCAGCATGTATGAGCCACACCACGAGAGATTGACATAGGTCATTTTAAGCCATGAAAACGACCACATGCCGTTCATTATTTACTGTCAGCATGGCTTGTCATCGTCGCAGGATTCCGCTCTTCCTCTTGCTTGGAAGCAGCGAGGAGGTGTGCGGCCAAACCGTCATCAACATGAGCCTTCAGCCACATACCGTCGTCGGTATACTCCAGATCATCAATAATTCCGCGTTCACGCACCTTCTGAATCAGCGAACCGTTCTCATAGCCGATCAGTGCCTTCACGCTCACAGGCGGAACCGGCAACGTTGACTCAATGCGATGGACTAGATCCGTAATTCCTTGGCCTGTAGCCGCAGAAACAAAGAGCGCATCAGGATACAGTGCCTTCAGACGCTCCAATTGTGGGACAGAAAGCAGATCAATCTTGTTGAAGACGAGAATACGAGGAATATCGGCAGTCCCCTCGATCCCTTGGAGCACCGAAGCGACCGTGCGAATTTGCTCATCCATGTCCTTTGAGCTCGCATCCACCACGTGCATGATGATGTTGCTCCCGCCGATTTCCTCCAGCGTTGATTTAAACGCTTCCACGAGTTGTGTCGGCAAGTGACGGACAAAACCGACCGTATCGGCGTATGCGTACAGACGACCCGTCCGCGTGTGAGCACCACGAATAGCCGTATCGAGCGTGGCAAACAGTGCGTTGCCGACCAACTCGTTCGAACGTGTCAGCGCATTCGTCAGACTTGACTTTCCAGCATTCGTATACCCCACCACACTCACGGTCGGGATGCCATTGCGCCTGCGAGAACCACGCTTGGTGGCACGCGTTGGAGCCATGTGTGCGATATCGTGCTTGAGCTTCGTGATGCGCTTGTGAATGACACGACGATTCATCTCCAAGCGCGTCTCGCCTGGGCCACGCGAACCAATACCACCGAGCTGACCTGCTGTCTGACCACCTGCCTGACGAGACAGTGCTTCACCCCAGCCACGCAGACGCGGAAGCATATACTCTAGCTGCGCGAGTTCGACCTGCGCTTTTCCTTCACGGCTCGTCGCATGCTGCGCGAAAATATCCAAAATAACTGCAGTGCGATCAATGACGTGAATGCCGGTCACATTTTCCAGTGCACGACGCTGACTGGGCGGCAACTCTGTATCCACGATGATCGTATCAGCATTTTCCTGTTCAACGATCCCCGCCAGGTACTTTGCCTTTCCCGAGCCGAGATACGTTGCGGCATCTGGATGATCACGCCGCTGAATAAAGCCATCGACAACAACGGCACCGGCCGTATCCGCGAGCGCAGCTAGCTCACGCAAAGATTCCTCTGCATCATTCTGATTGGTGGTCAGTGGACTCCATACTCCGACGAGAATGACACGCTCCAGCCGATAACTCTCATACTCCACGTTCGTCGCATTGGGATGAACAGGGCTGAGATTTGCCACATGCCGAAGTTCGTTGCGCTCGTGACGCTCCTGCCACCCTTCTAAGCTGTTCTCATTTTGAATATGCGACTGATCAGCATCCTCGAGAACCGCAGAATGCTGAGAAAGAACAGATGATGCGTGCTGATCTGTGCGCGTATCAGTATCGCTCGAATGAGCCGATGAAATGGCCATTGCCCTCCTTGTAGTTGCGAGCTCCTGCGCTCGCACCGTACCTTCACAGTGTTGACTCAATTCTACGCATGATCGCTGTGAATTCCTTGGCTCTGGGATAAAATTGAGAGTTATGACATCTGAGAGTCCGAAATCATCGTCTGACCAGTTGCAGCAATATTTTGCCGCACATCCATCTGCGCCAGATGTTCGACGCGATCTGAAGTTCAGTGCGCGGGGGCACGATTTTCGCGTTCAGACGAGTAAAGGTGTCTTTTCCGAACGTCAACTGGACACAGGCACAGCCGTTTTACTGCGTAAAGCTCCCACACTGCCAGCAACCGGCACTTTTCTTGATTTGGGCTGTGGATGGGGGCCACTCGCGCTTGTGATGGGTGCAGAGAGCCCGGATGCTCGTGTGATTGCCGTCGATGTCAATGAGCGAGCAGTGACGCTCACGCGCGAAAACGCCAACCGCAACCACATACGTAACGTGCATGCCATGGTTCCCTCAGATGTTCCTGCGGATACTCGATTCTCTGTCATTTGGTCAAATCCGCCTATTCGCGTCGGGAAAGACGAACTGCACCACCTTCTCCTGTCATGGCTCGCTCGTCTTGCTGACGGCGGTCAGGCGTATCTCGTCGTTCAGCACAATCTCGGGGCCGATTCACTCCTGACATGGTTGCAGCACAACTGCGGAAACGGGATGACAGCCTCTAAGATCGGCTCATCAAAAGGCTACCGGGTCATCACCATCACACGAACTACTTCACGGACCACTTCGCAGTCAGAATAGCGATAATGACAGTGCGTTACGATAATTTTCATGCGGTTTACCTATCCATCTGATCTTCCTATTTCGCACGAGCGCACGCGTATCGAAAATGCCGTCCGCTCGTCTCAGGTCGTGATTGTCCAAGGTCAAACTGGATCAGGCAAAACCACGCAGATTCCGAAGATGCTGCTCGAAATCGGCCGCGGAACACATGGCAAGCGCATTGCTCACACGCAGCCACGACGCATCGCCGCTCGGTCTGTCGCCGAACGCATTTGCCACGAAATGGGCGTTACCCTCGGCGACGAAATCGGTTACCAAGTGCGTTTTACCGATCAGACGTCTCCTCACAGCAGACTCATCATCATGACAGATGGCATTTTGCTCGCACAAATTCAGCGCGACCCCTTGCTCACTCGCTACGACACGATCGTCATCGACGAAGCACACGAACGCAGCCTCAATATCGATTTTTTGCTCGGATATTTGACCGAGTTGCTCCCGCGCCGGCACGATCTCAAAGTCGTTATTACGTCAGCGACGATCGATGCACAAAAATTCCAAAAACACTTTGAAAAAGCTCTCCATCATCCTGTCCCCGTCATTGAGGTCTCCGGGCGAACGTACCCGGTGACGATTGTCTACGAACCTGCCGGCTCACCACCCGCGTTTGCTCCTGCCGCAAGCCACACGAATGCCACCCAGCAGGAAAAACAGCAGGAAAACAAGACTGCAGAGAGTGACGACGAAGATCATGACGACATCGATGTGCCGTCACAAGTCGCTCGCGCGTGTCAAGAACTCCTCCATCTGTCTGCCCGTCAAACCGGACCGCGCGATATCCTCGTCTTCGCTTCAGGCGAGCGCGATATTCGCGATTTCTCGCAGGCAATCCGCTCATCACTGCCCGCATGGAGTTCCGATCCGCGCAGTCCCCGTTACATCGAAATCATGCCGTTGTACGCCCGGCTTTCCAGCAAAGACCAGCATCGCGTCTTTGACCGGCATGACCACCAGCGCATCATCATCGCCACAAACGTCGCTGAAACATCGCTGACAGTTCCGGGTATTCGCTACGTCGTCGATCCAGGGACAGCGAGAATTTCGCGATACTCGAAAAGCGCCAAAGTCCAGCGACTGCCGATCGAACCGATCAGCCAAGCATCCGCAAACCAGCGTGCTGGGCGAACCGGACGTGTCGCCGATGGCATCTGCATTCGCCTCTATTCACAACAAGATTTCCTCTCACGTCCGCAATTCACCGATCCAGAGATTCTGCGCACATCGCTCGGTGCTGTCATCCTCCACATGCTTTCCGTCGGCGTCGTCCACAACGCTGAAGATGTCACTCACTTCGGATTTATCGATCCACCAGATATGCGCGCCGTCTCCGATGGCATTACTGAACTCTCGGAATTAGGTGCAATCCGTCGGCGCCATGGAGATCTCATTTTGACTCGCATCGGCCGCCGCCTTTCTCGCCTGCCGATCGACGTCCGTCTTGGCCGCATGATTTTACAAGCGCATGCGCATTCGACTCCGAACGTGCTCGCGTGCGTTCTCGTCATCGTCTCATTCCTCTCACTGCAGGACCCGCGTGAACGGCCCGAAGATCACCGGGATGACGCCGATCGCATTCACCATCGCTATGATGACCCGACGAGTGATTTCCTGACGATTCTCAACATCTGGGATGCGTTCTATGGGCCCAATCAGACTCGATTGTCACACCACCAAATGCGTAAGCGCTGTCAAGAAGAGTTTCTCAGCTTCATCCGCATGCGTGCGTGGAATGATATGTATCGGCAGCTGGCGCAAGTATGCAAAGAAATGCGATTTGCAGTCGGCCAGCCGGTAGCGATACATCGACCAGAACCTGCAACGATGGCTCTCCCCCTCGCTCAACAGGCTGCGCACTCTCTGATGTGTTCGTGGGATTCCGATTCGATCCACCAGTGCATTCTCTCAGGTCTCCTGTCAAATATCGGGATGCAAATCATCGTGAATCCACGCGCCTCACAATTTACTGGCCTCAAAGGTGCTGCTCGTGCACGAGCGATCAGGCAGGCACAAAAACGCAATAAGAACAACTACCAAGGCGCTCACGGCACACATTTCGCCATTTTCCCTGCCTCAGCACTGTTCCATTCCACACCTGAGTGGGTGATGTGCGCTGACCTCATGGAGACATCGCGACTGTGGGCTCGCCTCGCCGCCAAGATCGACCCAGCATGGTGCGAATTACTCGTTCCGAACCTGCTCAAGACAACGTATTCTGCTCCACACTGGTCTGCACACGCAGGTGCTGCTGTCGCAACGAGCCGGGTGCTCCTGTATGGGCTTCCGATCGTCTCTGGACGACAAGTGCAATGGGGCCGTATCCACCCAGATCAAGCACGAGATTTTCTCATACAGCAAGGTCTGGTGGATGGTCAAATTGTGCGGCGATTCCCCTACGATGCATTCATAGAACGCAATCGCACTATCATCGCCCAGGAGCACGAGAGCGTCAACCGCACACGCCAGATGACCGATATCGCCAATGACGAGGATCTCGCTCAGTTTTACGATCGCATTATTCCGCATGATGTCACTTCAGTGACCGATTTAGCCAAATGGCTCAAAAACGTGCACGCTACGCACCCGCACATCCTCGACTTTGATCCAGTCCGCGATGTGCAACGCCTTGATGGGCAAGCACGCTGGAAGGCGGGTGACTATCCGTCAGTGTGGAAGACGCGCGGCAGTGACGGTTTCCCACTTGATTTGCCGATCTCCTACGCGTTCAAACCGGGCCAAAAGGACGATGGCATTACCATTCATGTTCCTCTCAGCGATTTGAACCGTCTGTCTGCATCCCAATTCCAGTGGCTCGTTCCGGGTATGCGCGTTGATTTGGTGACCGGCTTGATCAAAGCTCTGCCAAAGCAACTGCGCGTCCAATTTGTTCCTGCACCAGACTCAGCGCGAGCAATCTGCCGTTGGATCGACGCCAATATCGATGATCAACAGGTTCCTGGCGTCCATCGACTTCCAGAAGGAACAGAGCCGGAGCCATTCACGTCTGTCTTTACGCGGGCGGCGATTGCAACAGTGGGAGCACAAATTCACCCTGACGACTTCACAGAACAGCGGCTCGCTAAACTCCCGAATTATTTACGCGTGACGTTCAGCGTTGAGTCCACTCACACGCACGGTCAGAATGTGCATACAGATCACGCGACAGCAACAACTCCGGCGAACGAATCTTCAGGTCCTGTTCCTGTTGCCAGTTTTGGCCAGTCGATCCACAACACTGCCAGCGAAGCCGATCCACAGCAGGAAAACGCCACCCGATCCTCAACTGCACGTCACACGCGTCAGCATCACTCAACGGTTTTGCGAATTAGTAAAAGCTTGACACAGCTGCAACATGATCTCGCAGCCCAGGCACAGGCAGCTGCGCGTACCGCAATCGGGCACTCAGCACGTCGTGCTCATCAGCATGGGCATCTCGTCCAATCGGCGACTTTGCTCCACAAAGCAGGTGCGACGGATAAACCACGCGAGGAAATGCTGTGGGACGCTGCTCTTTCACAGCTTCGGCTACCTCCTCAACGCATCACCAGCCGATGGCTTGGTTCAGAAGCACTCGTGCTTGCGAGCGCACCGTACAAATCTTCAACAGATTTGGCCAACGATCTGCAACTCGCTGCTGTCAAACGGCTCTTCCCGGACATTCGTACTCTCTCGACCGATGCTGAGCTGCACGCCCTCGTCGAACGAAGTATCAATGTCTTCGAAGATACGGTGTATGCCGTTGCACACGATGTCATCGCTATCGTGAGGGAAGTCGGGAAAGTTCAGAAGGAAGTGTCTGGTCGTGCCACACTCCCGATGCTGGCCACACTTCACGCCATTCAGGAGCACTGTGCATCCCTCGTTTACCCTGGATTTATCGGCAAGACACCACCTCAAGCGCTTCCGAACATCGTCCGCTATCTGAAAGCAGACGAACTACGACTGCAGAAAGCAAAGGTAAATGCCAATCGTGATGTGAAATGGGCATGGCAAGCACACGAGGCACAACAGATCGTCGAAGCATGTCAAAAAGCAGTCACTGCCACCCCAGCTGGCCCACGCCGTGATGCAGCTCGCCTGAAGGCTCAGCGTGCTCAGTGGCTTGCGGAAGAATTTAACGTATCGCTGTGGGGTCAAGAACTCGGGGTCAAAGATCACCCCAGCATTCAGCGACTCCGGCGGATCGCTTCCCAATAAAGACGGCACAAGCTCAGAACAACACAGCTCAGGCCAACCACCTGAGCATTGATTGCGCTGACTGACAGCCTTGACTCACAATCCGAGATACGTGCGCAACTCGTACGGAGTGATCTGCGAACGGTAAGCACTCCACTCACGGCGCTTATTCGCCAAGAAGTAGTGGAAAATGTGCTCACCGACACTATCAGCAACGAAGTCAGAACCTTCCATCGCCTGAAGTGCCGAATGCAAAGAGCCCGGCAACGGTGTGATCCCCAAAGCTTGCCGTTCTTCATCTGTCAGATTCCACACATCATCGCTCGTCGGATCATCCAATGGCAACGACTTCTCAACGCCATCCATTCCAGCAGCAAGCAAGAGCGCAAAAGCAATATATGGATTAGCAGCCGGATCGAGCGCACGGTACTCGATGCGTGCTGATGCCGACTTGCCAGGCTTATACTGCGGAATCCGCAGTAGCGCTGACCGGTTATTGTGCCCCCAGCACACGTAACTTGGAGCTTCTTGCCCACCCCACAAGCGCTTATACGAATTCACATACTGATTTTCGACTGCAGAGATCTCGCACGCATGCTTCAGGATGCCAGCGCAGAAATGCTTCGCCGTCTCCGACAGATTAAACTCAGCACCCGCCTCATAAAAAGCATTCGTGTCCCCCGAGAAAAGGCTCAAATGCACATGCATACCCGATCCAGGCTGGCCTTCCAATGGTTTGGGCATGAAGCTCGGAAGCAAACCAGACTGAGATCCCACTTCCTTGACGATCGTGCGGAACGTCATGATATTGTCTGCACACGCCAACGCCTCAGCAGAGCGCAAATCAATCTCCTGCTGACCCGGCCCAGACTCATGATGCGAGTATTCGACCGGAATGCCCATCTTCTCAAGCATGGTGATACACGTCCGACGGAACGCCATTCCCTGGCTCATCTGTACATCATCGAAATAGCCACCGCGATCAATCGGCACCGGAAGCCCATCAGCATTCCGATCGTGTTCGAAGAGATAAAACTCGATTTCCGGGTGGACGAAGAATGTGAAGCCTTTCTCTTTTGCCCGATTGAGAGCACGCTTCAAGGTGTACCGCGGGTCACCAAGCCACGGCTTGCCGTCCGGAGTGACGATGTCACAAAACATACGCGCAGAACCAGAAGACGTATCCCATGGCAAAATCTGGAACGTTGACGCATCAGGACGAACGAGCATATCCGCCTCAGAGACGCGTGTCATCCCCTCAATTGACGAGCCATCAAAACCAATGCCCTCGTTAAACGCACCTTCGAGTTCAGCTGGGGCAATCGCCATGGATTTGAGCGTCCCTAAAACGTCCGTAAACCACAAGCGGATGAAATGAATTTTCCGTTCTTCTACCGTTCGAATAACGTATTCCTGCTGCGAATCCATTGCTCCGTCCCCTTACGATGCAGTAAATGCACCTTGCTCAAACTGCGGCGTTTAAACCCACACACATCAGTCACGAGTGCACATCAGTCGCTGGCGCTGGGATCACTCGAATCGCCGTGTTGCTCACCGGCGGCGTTATGGTCTCGATCGTTCTTTCCTCGCTTCTCATCGTGACGATGCTTCAGATGCTCAAATGGGTGGAAGCCGTGATGTGGACGAATCTGCTTCGTCTCCTCCAAAACAATCTGGGACGCCTGATCATGCGTGATTCCCTTGGAGAGAATCCCATTTTGTTGTAAATGAATGGACTTCCGACCCTCGACACCGATGAGATAATCTTCCACAAACGGCGGCTCCTGCGCCAATACGACAGGAGGTGGAACCTTCTGCCCGGACTTCCCATCAATCCACGGCTTGGCGACGAGCTTATCTGCGCGGTTGACGATGAGGATGACTGAAAAACCGGAAATAAGATGCGACAGTGATGCAGCCGCATGTTCAGGAGCTTGCCCATCCAATTGCGTCAAAAGTGCAACCGCTCCATCCTGACCGCCAACACAATCAGCATGGATCCCGCACAATGCACAAAAGGCTGCCAGTAAGCGCTGTGAGCGCAATGGGGTGAGAATAACGGCCGACTTAGCACGTTCTCCGAGAATACCTTCAAGCTGCTCGTCAAAAGCATCCATCTCGTCGAATTCGTGCTCATAGCCTTTGAGCGCACGATTGACCTCTTCGTCACTCAAGTGGTCACCGTCGTTGTGCTTCCGTGGCTCCTCGGAGTTTGCTTCGCTCATGGGTTTCCTCTTCCATTCCACGCGCTGGACACGTTTACTTTTTATGCTCGTACAGGCGCACGACCTGCGAAATTCATATCGTTGGACAGCTTATGTGCTGGCTTTTCGCGTACACACCGGACTCCGAAGATCGTCTTCAGCTCAGCGAAGAGAGATGTGTCGCGATTGACACGGAATTGGTCGCCACACGTCAGCTTGATGATTGATCCATCGGACCGCACAATCATGAGGAAGACTTGCGACACACCAGGAAACTGTCTCAGTGCGCTCTCAAGACGTTTGACAGACGGCGCACTGAGCTGAGCAGGCGTGACATAGATTTCCAGCGGACGAGCATCCCCTGTCCGAATCGTTGGAACTGTCATGTCCATCACACGCATGTCGATAGATTCATCGCGGACATCCGGCTGACCTTGAATCTGAATGATCTCATCGATCTTCAGTTCTTGCGCATGCTCTTGATACACGCGGCCGAAGAAGAGACATTCGACACTCGACTCCATATCCTCGATTGTGACGAGCGCCCATGGATTGCCGTTCTTGGAAATGCGACGGTCCACATTCGTCACCATTCCGCACAATGTGACGGTAGTGCGATCAGGCATGTGCGGAGCACGATTGATGAGTTCGGCAATCGACATGTCCCGCAAGCCTGACAGGATCGAGCTCATTCCCGAAAGCGGGTGATCTGAGACATACAGACCGAGCATTTGACGCTCAAAGTTCAGCTTCGTCTTTTTATCCCATTCTGGAACGTTGGGGATGACGATCGTGGCATCGCCCAGCGCATTTGATCGGCCAGTCGACGGGTCGGCAAACAGATCGAACTGCCCTTCTGCCTCTTTACGACGCAGAGGAACGACCTGGTCAATCGCCGATTCGAAGATCATAAATAGCGCATGACGGTTCGGCGAAATCGAATCGAACGCACCGCCTTTAATCAGAGCTTCGATCGCACGCTTGTTGAGCACTTCCAACGGCACACGGCGAATGAAATCGAGGAAGTCCTTATACGAGCCCGACTTTCTGCCATCGATAATGCCGTCGACGACCTTTTCGCCCACGTTACGCACTGCACCAAGGCCAAAGCGCACAATCTTGCCAACTGCGGAGTACGCACTTACAGATTCGTTGACGTCCGGCGGAAGAATTTTAATCCCCATACGCCGTGCTTCGGCCAAATAAATAGCAGTCTTATCCTTGTTCGTCCGCTCGCCTTGAAGCAAAGCAGCCATAAACTCGACTGGATAATGCGCTTTCAGATATGCGGTCCAGTATGAAATCAAGCCATAACAGCTCGAATGTGCTTTATTAAATGCGTAGCCCGCGAAAGGAACGAGCACGTCCCACACATCTTGCGCGGCTTTTTGCGAATACCCGTGCTCTTGCATGCCCTTAAAGAACGGGACCTTCTCGTGCGCCAGCACTTCTGGCTTCTTTTTACCCATTGCACGCCGCAGCACATCAGCTTCGCCCAACGAGTAGCCTGCCAAGATACGCGCCGCCGACTGCACCTGCTCCTGGTAGACAATCAAGCCATACGTCTCATCGAGCACTGGAGCGAGCGGTTTAGCGACTTCTGGATTGATTGGCGTGATCTTCTGTAAGCCGTTCTTGCGCTTCGCATAATTGATGTGCGAATTCATATCCATTGGGCCAGGTCGGTACAACGCAATGAGTGCGGACACATCGTTGAAGCTCGTTGGCTTGAGTTGCCGCAGCAGCGAGCGCATGCCATCTGAATCGAGCTGGAAGACGCCGAGCGTATCCCCTGCTGCCAGAAGCTGATATGTCGCTTTATCATCGAGCGGAACAGACTCGATTTTCAGATCCTCATGCTTGTTCGCACGGATATTTGCCAACGTGTCGTGGATCGTCGTGAGATTGGACAGGCCGAGGAAATCGTTCTTGACAAGTCCGAGCGTTTCGCACGTGTGGTACTCAAAGACAGTGGTGATCGTCCCATCCGTGCGTTCCATGAGCGGGGAAATGTCGGTGATTGAGATATCCGCCATAATAGTGGCACACGCATGCACGCCGGTTTGGCGAATCAGTCCTTCAATACCCATCGCCCGATGCACGATCGCCTTGGCGTCCGGATCCTTCTCACACAGCTGACGGAATGGCGCACCTTCCGCATAATGCTTCGACTTCGGGTCAAAAAGCTCTTTCAGGCTAGGATCCTTCCCGTTTTTACCGCTCGGGAGTGCCTTCGTGAGCCGCTCACCCATCGCAAACTCGTACCCCATAATGCGCGAAGCATCTTTAAGAGCCTGTTTCGTCTTGATGGTGCCGTACGTCGTGCACTGCGCAACTGATGGCGTCCCGTACGTGTCGGAAACATGTTGCAGCACTTTCATACGTCCGACCGGGTCGAAATCAATATCGATATCAGGCAGAGAGACACGCTCTGGGTTGAGGAATCGTTCGAAGATCAGGCCGTGCTTCATTGGGTCAATTTCTGTAATTCCGAGCGCGTACGTGACGACAGCGCCACCTGCAGAACCACGACCTGGACCAACCTGAATGCCGTGCTGTTTTGCCCAATTAACGTAATCGGAGACGACCAAGAAATAGCCTGGGAACTGCATTTGGCAGATCACACCGCACTCGTAATCCGCCTGCGCACTCACCTTCGCCGGCACACCCTTGGGGAAACGCCATTCCAAACCCTTCTGCACGTTATGTAGGAAGAGCGACGTCTCATCCCAGCCCTTCGGGCAATTAAACTTCGGCATATACGCGCCATCTTCATGATCATCGAACATGACGTTGCACCGTTCAGCGATCTCCAACGTGTTATCGCACGCATCGGGGAAATCGGAGAAGAGATCACGCATTTCTTCGGCAGACTTGATGTAATAACCTGATCCATCGAACTTGAAGCGATCCGGATCATCAAGACGCGCACCAGAATTGATGCACAACAGCGAATCCTGTGCTTCAGCATCTTCCTCGCGCACGTAATGAGAATCGTTCGTGGCAACGAGCGGTGCTCCGATAGTCTTGGCGATCTTAAGCAGATCTGGGATCACACGCTTTTCGATCTCCAGCCCATGATTCATGAGCTCAATGTAGAAATTCTCTTTGCCGAAGATATCCTGCAACGTTTCAGCCCATTTGAGAGCCTCGTCATACTGGCCAAGTCGTAAACGCGTCTGAATAATGGATGAAGGGCATCCGGATGCAGCAATAACTCCCTCGTGGTACTTTTCGAGAACCTCTTGATCCATACGCGGCCACTTGCCGAATCTGCCCTCGAGGCTGGCCACCGAACTGGCTTTCATGAGATTGCGCAGACCTGTATCGTTTTCCGCCCACAATGTCATGTGCGTAATAGCTCCGCCACCGGAAACATCATCACCAGCAGCAATCTGCTCTTGCGTGCCCCAATGCACACGAGTCTTGTCTTGCCGTGCAGTGCCTGGTGTGACATACGCCTCAATGCCAATAATTGGCTTCACGCCTTGATCGACACACGTACGCCACATTTCATATGCGCCATGCATATTCCCGTGATCCGTGATGCCAACAGCAGGCTGACCGAGTTCCTTGACGCGAGCAACCAAATCTGGAATCTTCGAGGCACCATCCAGCATGGAATAATGCGTGTGATTATGCAGATGAACAAAATTCCCGCGTGCAGACATGTTTTCTAATGTATCGCGGCTCCCCAACTGTTTTACCCTCAGTAAGGTTCAGCAATTTTACCTGCTCGAAGACCCCGAAGACATTCGCTGTTTGCTATCTTCCCGCAGTTGATCAAGTGCGTGTGCCAAATCAGCAGGATAATGCGATGTGACCGTTACCCACACGTGAGTACGTGGATGCTTAAACGTCAAACTCATTGCTTGCAACCATTGGCGTTTGAGACCAAGGTGTGCTGACAACACCGGATTTGCTCCGTACAGCGGATCTCCCACGAGTGGATGGCCGATTGAGCTGAAATGAACGCGAATTTGATGCGTTCGACCAGTCTCGAGATTGACACGCACATGTGTTGCTCGACCAAAACGCTCCAGAACGTCGTAGTGCGTGATTGCTTCTTTACCGATTGCTGAGACAGTAAAGCGAAAAGTGGCTCCATGTTCTCGCGCAATGGGAGCCTCGATCGTTGCCTTGTCTTCTTTCAGATTGCCCTGGCAGATAGCCTCGTAAATTTTCTTGACTTCGTGATGAGCAAACTGACGACGCATTTCAATATATGCGAGGTCAGACTTGCACACGAGCATGACACCGGACGTTCCCACATCAAGACGTGAGACAATTCCGCGCCGCTGAGATGCCCCCAGTCGCGTAATGTGGACCCCTCGCTGCAAGAGACTACCGAGCACAGTAGGACCCGTCCAACCAGCGGAAGGATGCGCAGCCACACCGACTGGCTTGTCAACGACGACCACGTCTTCGTCTTCGTACAAAATTCCCATTTCATGAGCCGGTGGCTCTGGCGACACTTTGTGCTCATGAATATTGAGGCTCAGTAAATCCTCTGGTAACAAGCGACTTGACTTCGTGCTTCGCCGTCCAGCAATCTGTACCTGTCCTACTGCAATGAGATCGTCTGCCTTGCTGCGTGAGACTCCCAGCATACGAGAAACAGCGATATCGAGACGTGTGCCAAAAAGACCGTCAGGAACTGGCATAATCTTTTCGCTCACTTCTCCTCATCGCCTTTCGCTGTACCAGAAAACGAAACTGACGAGAACAGAAGAATCACGATCATCACGACTGCAATATCGAGGAATATGTCAGCAATATTACCGACAGACCAGCCGTAATCAATAAAGTCGGTCACTGGACCATCGAGAAAATGGGGTGCCCATACGATGCGATCAATGAGATTTCCAACAGCCCCCGCGAACCCGATGCCAAGTGCGACTTGCCATACACGGCTGTGTGTTTTCACCGATGCGATCACTAATCCGATGCTGACAATAAGCGCAAACAGTGCAATCAAACTTGTTTTTCCTGATGCAAAACCAAGCGTTGCGCCGTGATTAAAAAGAAGACGGAATTGCACAACATGTGGGATGATCCGCACCGTTGTGCCACCGGCGAGCGCTGTGCGTGCCCACCATTTTGTGAGCTGATCGACGGCTATGAGTGGAAGACCGACCGCCCAAAAGATCCAGAGAGACGAGAAAGCGGGGGAACCATTCTGCTGATTCTCCCGCTTCTCACTATGATTCATTGCTTTCACCGCCGCGAAACTCACTTGTTATCGGCGTTTTCGCTGTCACCGCCGTTGTCGGTGTCAGCACCTTCAGCACTGTGATCGCTGACGGATTGAAGAGCTCCGGACGTTGCCTGATCGGAGTAATTGTTCGTTGCCGAAACTTGTTTGATGAGCTGATTCAGGAAGTCCGTCAGACGTGTGCGATACTCATTCTCGAACTTCTTTAAGCTGGTGATGTTACCTTCGATGACGGTGGTATCCTTCATCAGCTTTGCCTTCACAGACTTCGCGTAATTATCAGCGTCGGTACGAGTCTTCGAATCATATGCCTGAGCGTCAGACCGAATTCCAGCAACGTACTTTTGAGCGTCCTGCTTCTTTTGGCTGACTTCTTGATCAGCTTGCTGGCGAACGCGTGATGCATACGAATCAGCATCTTCATGGACTTGCTGCGAGTACTGATCTGCACTGTCATGCGTCTTCTTCGAGTACTCATCTGCTTGAGCGATGACTTCGTCGTGCTTACGCTGACCTTCATCGATCAAGTTCTTGCGAATCGTCTGACCTTCTGCGATGAGCTGAGCATTCTGTGCCTTGCCCTTATCGACATACTGATCATGAAGCTGCATTGCCAGAGCGAGCATTGCCGTGGCCTTCTCTGGCTCAGACTGCGCAGAGCTACCGGCCTTGCTAATCTTCTCCAAAGAACCTGTTTCAGTTGATGGCTCCATCTTGGCAACTTGCTGACGCAAGCTCTCCTCACGCTGATGAGATTCCGAAAGTTGTTGACGCAATTGTGCGACTTGCTCGCGTTCTTGGCTCTCATCATGACGAAGTGCATCCAACGCCTTGCTGTTGTCATCTGACGACTTGACAGCATTTTGGGCAACTTCGAGCTGGTGAGCAAGATCCTCGTTACGGGACTTCAATGCCTGACGATCAGAATTAGCTTGCTCCAGTTGACGACGCAAAGTAGAAATCTGCGAATTGAGCTGCTGAACACCGTACGTGCCCTTTGCAGCCTGTTGCGTCAATTGATCAAGCTGATCGTTGAGCTGAGAAACTTGCGTGTTGAGCTGCTTGACCTGGTCTTGCAACTCGGAACGCTGCTGTGTGAGCTGAGTGATCTGCGCACGAGCTTCTTCCAGCTCTTTGCTTGAGCCACCCTTTTCTTGCAGCTGCTGAGCTTGTTCGCGGGCTTCACGCAATTGCTGATTGAGACGTGCGTTCTCATCGCTGAGTTGGCTGAGCTTGCGATTGAGTTCTGCGGTATCTTTCCCGAGCGCTTGCGTGCTGCCGCCACCCAAGGCATTCTGACTGAGAGCGTCAACAGTCTGGGTTACCTCATCAAGAAAGGCATCGACCTCGTCAATATCGTAGCCTTCACGAAAACGTGTTGTATTGAAGCGATGGCTCCTGATGTCATTCGGTGTCAGCAATGCCATATGCGTACCACTTTCTCTCGCGTGCACAGCATGGTTTCGTTCCGCCCGACTACAGCAACCTACCGCATCGCAGGCTCACGGAAGGCAGAAGAAGCCTCATGTTTTTAACATTATCACGGCTCAGGGCTGACGTGAGGCCAGCTGAGAACCTCGCCTACTGCTTATTGTACTAATAAGGCGTACGGGAATACTCAACACGGGTCCATTCAGCCGTACTTGACCACACTCAACTGCACTCAGCCGATGAGTAAGCCGAAAAGAAAATTGAAAAGCCACTGAAGGAATCCGACAGCAAACCAGAGAACGAGATATCCGACATCAAGACTCACTGCGCCCAGTGGAATCGGCTTGATATACCGTCGTAACCATGCAAGTGGCGGCTCAGTCAACTGATAAATGACGCGAACGATGCCACCCCATACACCGTGAGGAGCACGTCTGGACAGGACAATAACCCAATCGACGATCATACGAATGAAAAGAACCGCAATATAGGCGTCAAACAGGATATTGACGATTGCCCGGATGGCTTGCAAAAGAAGGACGACCACTGTCCCGTTCCTTCCTACCCGATGCGAAGCTGCGTGAATCGAATAAAATGAGCCCTCGGATTAGTCCTCATTGAAGAGATTTGCAGAATTATTCCGGCGTGACGTCTGTGCTACAGAAATGCTGATATTCGACGGGCTCAAGAGGAACACTTTCGGTGTGATGCGCTCAATCGCTCCCCGCAGACCAAAGACAACACCAGCTGAAAAGTCGACAATACGATATGCGACAGCATCGCTCAGGTCCGTCAAATTCAACACGACCGGAGTGCCTTGACGAATCGCAATCCCAATCTGTTGCGCGTCATTGTATGACTGCGGATGAATCGTGACGATACGAGCCTGCGGTTCTGACTCCTCTTCATACTCTGATTCACGCTCATCAACGGGATCATCATTCAGCGGTTGATCGAGTGAATCTTGCCGCACCGAATCACGACTCGTATGATCCTCTTCCTCTTGACGGCTCGGACGAGAAGCCCGCTGATGAGTACGGCGATCATCTGCCTCAGAGACATCTGCCATGCCAAGATACGACATCGCATTTTTCATGTTCTTCAGCATGCCTGCCATCGGCTCTCTCCTTCACTGCTGTAATTGACGTTGAACGAAAGTATTGACATTAGTCTTGACGAAGAAATGGCGGAATATCAATATCCCCCGTGCTGTCTTCCTCCGACTCGTCGTGTGACTGATCCGCTTGCTTGCTCTGCGACTGCTCAGACTGATCTGGCTGAGCAGAGTGATGTGCGTGAGCATTCGAATCAGGCTGCGCAGAAGATTCGTGAGCCGCTGCGTCATGGTGCGAAGAGTCAAGATGAACTGGGCTCAGCGATGGAACCTCTGGCGAGTAGCTGATTTCGGAATCCGAAGTGTGCAGTGCAGCCGTCTGCGATTCAGGTGTCTGAGACGACTGTTGCTGATCTGGCGTATCAATGAGCTTGCCAGAATCTTCTTGACCGTCAGCATTCTTGTGATCCTTCTGATGGTCAAAACCAGCTGCAATGACGGTGACACGCATATCGTCGCCATACGAATCGTCGAGTGTGAGACCCCAAATGATCTGCGCTTGTGGGCTGATGGACTTACGGATCAAGCTGACAGCATCATTCGCCTCTTGCAATGTGAGGTTCTTCGCGCCAGCAACGTTGACAAGGACGCCTTGTGCACCATCAATGCTCTCTTCCAGCAACGGGGAGCTGATAGCGATTTCTGCTGCATGCGTAGCACGATCTTCCCCACGAGCCTGACCAATGCCGAAGAGCGCGGTGCCTGCACCCTTGAGAATGGTGGTGACATCGTTGAAATCAACGTGAATGTACGACTGTGCACTGATGAGATCCGTCACGCCCTGAACACCGGACATCAGTGCACCATCAGCAGTCCTGAACGCATCGAAGATCGAGATATTCTGATCAGCAAGCTGAAGAAGACGATCATTCGGAATAACGATGAGTGCGTCGACTTCCTTACGCAGCGCCTCAATGCCGTGCGTGGCAGCTTCTGCACGACGCGGACCCTCAAAGGAGAACGGACGTGTGACGACAGCAATCGTCAATGCACCAAGGGAACGTGCGATGTGAGCAACAAGTGGGCTGGCACCAGTACCAGTGCCACCACCTTCGCCGCACGTCACGAAGACCATATCGGCGCCCTTGAGCGACTCTTCGATATCAGACTCGTGATCCTTCGCAGCCTTTTCGCCCTTTGCAGGATCGGCACCTGCACCAAGACCTCGACTCGTCTTATCCGACAACGAAATCTTGATGTCGGCATTACTGCGCATCAGGTCCTTGGCATCTGTATTGATGGCAATGAACTCAACATTCTTGAGCTGGTCTTCAATCATGCGGTTAATCGCATTTCCGCCAGCACCACCAACGCCGACAACCTTGATGATGGTTTGGTCGTTTAGCTCCTCGTTGCTAATTCCCTTTTTCTGAGAATCAACTGCGTCCACGTCAGTCTCGCTCACCGTTCACTCCTGTCACGACATCTCGAGAACGCCGGAGCCCCTGTGAGACAAGGCCTTCGGCGACCAACCATCAACGCCGGAGACAAAAATGACCAGCGTTAGATTTCTCTTCACGGGATTCTATCAGGTACCCTTCCTTGCACTATTGTTTCTTGACATTGTGTTCGCCTCTTGTCAAGAAAAAATGACTTGAATTTTCTATCATCACCGATGACTATCACGCACACCGATGCACATCAATAGCTCGCATCCAACGGATCTTCGCCGAAGAGGATTGTCCGTTCTTCGCTCGTTGTCGTCCGAGAATCAAGCCACCCATACGGCAAGTGAACTTTCTTTTGATACTGGATCCGGCCGTGTGGCATTCCCGTATGGCCTGGAAGAATGTGCAGTGAATGATCGAGATGGTCCATCACGTCCTTCATCTGATCGATGCTCTCGCATTCCATGAACTGACGACGCACTGCACCGCCCACAGGGAATCCGCGCAAATACCACGCAGTGTGCTTGCGCATGTCATGAACGGCCATACGCTCATTCCCGTCATAGAAATCAACGAGCATGTGCGCCTGTTGAAGCATGATGTGGCACACTTCTCCTAAATCGGGATTGAACCGCTCATCGGACCCCGCAAAAGCGTGCTGAATATCTGCGAAAAGCCATGGACGACCTTGTGCACCGCGTCCGATGGCAACACCATCACACCCGGTCTGACGAACCATATCGAGCGCGTCTTCAGCGCTGAATACATCACCGTTACCAATGACCGGAATATCAAGCTTCTGCTTCAAGCGTGCGATCGCGGACCAATCTGAATGACCACCATAATATTCAGCGGTTGTCCGAGCATGCAGAATGACGGCAGCACATCCCTCATCTTGTGCGATTTGTACGGCATCGAGATACGTGAGATGGTCAGCATCGATCCCCGTTCGAATCTTGACAGTGACAGGAATATTTTCAGGAGCACACACGCGAACGACACGCCGAATGTCCTCTCTGAAAAGATCTTGTTTCCACGGCAACGCCGATCCACCGCCGTGCCTCGTAATCTTCGGTACCGGGCATCCGTAGTTCAAATCGATATGATCGGGATGCACTTTCTGAACGATGAGTTGTGCTGCTTTCTCCACAAAGTGCGGATTCACGCCATACAGCTGAATACTGCGGATCTTCTCACTCGGAGCAAACCGCGCTAAACGCCATGCCTTGACGTTATTGGCCACGAGTGCACGAGCTGTAATCATCTCATCGATGAATAAGCCACCAGGACAGAATTGTTCGCAAATCACGCGAAACGGCCAGTTCGTTACACCTGCCATGGGCGAGAGCACTACAGGAAATGGAACGGTAATATTCCCCAATTTGAGTGGCGGCAAAACAGCCGGAAATGAAGTGTGAGCAGCTTGTTGATTGCCCACGCTATTCGCTCCGGTCGTGTCAGATGTACTAGATGCACCAGTGGTGCCAGTTACGTTAGTTGCTCCCGATTGCTTCGCATTCGTTTCATTCGGAGAAGAGGCAGTGAAATCAGATGAGGAAGTCGGACGCTGCAGAAGAGTATGGCCACTCCGAGGAACCTTTTCGGTGACGACGGTTTGATTTCTTCTCAAATGCCGGAGCAACCTTTTCTCATCACGGCTCATGTCCTCCATAGATTCCGACCTCCCTGATGTTCTCTTCCTTGTGTTCTCACTGCTGTCACTGAAGAAAAAGCGAAGAAAAGCTCTGGCTTCGCCTCCCGGCACAGTCAGAGCTTTCTTGTGCGAATCAAAATGAATGTCGCACCTTTTCAGGCCGACATGAGCAGAACGTTAATTCGTTCCCTTCACGTATGCGACCTTGACCGGTGCCGATTCATCAACGGCCTTTTCCGTAGCGATGTTCGTATCACCATCAGCGGAAACCGAACCGGTAATATCAGCTGGGCCCTCTGGGTACTTGACGTGTGGATCTGCAATACGCTGACGAATAACAGAGGCGACTTGATCAAGAGAAACACGCTCCTGCTTCATCGTGTCACGATCACGAACCGTCACGCAATGATCATTCGGCGTATCAAAATCAACCGTAATGCACAGAGGCGTACCGATCTCATCTTGACGACGATAACGACGACCGATTGCACCAGCCATATCGAAGTCAATCTGCCAATCATTTTGACGCAAATCTGCAGCAAGATTGCGAGCAATTGTCTGCAGCGGTTCCTTCTTCGACAGTGGAAGGACTGCAGCCTTGACTGGAGAAAGACGCGGATCGAGACGCAACACGGTACGACGGTCAACGCCACCCTTCGTATTCGGAGCCTCATCGACGTCATATGCATCGACCAAGAACGCCATGAGCGAGCGCGTCAAACCAGCAGCTGGCTCAATGACGTACGGCATATAGCGCTTACCCGTCTTTTGATCGAAGTAGCTCAGATCTGTCCCCGAATGCTTCGAATGCGCTGTCAGATCGTAATCTGTGCGGTTTGCGATGCCTTCAAGCTCTCCCCAATCGGAACCAGTGAACCCGAACTTGTATTCGATATCCACCGTGCGCTTTGAATAATGGGCGAGCTTGTTCTTCGGATGCTCGTAGTGACGCAGATGTTCTGGCTTAATTCCCAGATCCGTGTACCAACGTGTGCGGGTATCAATCCAATACTGATGCCACTGCTCATCCGTACCAGGCTGAACGAAGAACTCCATCTCCATCTGCTCGAACTCACGGGTGCGGAAGATGAAGTTACCTGGAGTGATCTCGTTACGGAACGACTTGCCGATATTTGCAATGCCAAACGGCGGCTTCATACGGCTCGACTGCTGGACTTCCTGAAAGTCAACGAAGATGCCCTGTGCCGTCTCCGGACGCAGATAATGCAGTGAATTCTCATCCTCAACTGGACCGAGATTCGTGCGCAACATCATGTTGAAATCACGCGGCTTTGTCCAGTTACCAACCGTGCCGCATGCCGGGCATGGAATATCCTTCAAGCCATTCTGAGCCGGGTGACCATGCTTATGCTCATACGCTTCTTCGAGCGTGTCAGCACGGAAGCGCTTGTGGCAGGACAGGCACTCGATGAGTGGATCGTTGAAGACCTTGACGTGGCCTGATGCAACCCACACCTCGCGTGGAAGAATGATGGACGTATCAACGCCAACGATATCGTCACGCGTCGTGACCATTGAACGCCACCACTCGTGTTTGATATTGTCCTTCAGCGCGACGCCGAGAGGACCGTAATCCCACGCCGAACGTGTTCCACCGTAAATTTCTCCTGCCGGGAAAACAAATCCACGACGCTTTGCTAGCGAAACAACAGCATCAAGTTTCGATTCTGCCACAATGCACCTTTCCCGCTCATTGATTCAGGCGCTGTGCCTGATCATGTGTGCCACCATTGCGATCATAGCTGACGGCGGATAATTCTCACTCTTCAAACGGAAGAGCCGGACGTTCATTAACTTCCGGCATGTGATCTGCATCCACAGAGTAGAACTTGCGCAAATCAGCGACAAGCTTTGGCAACGCCTTCGGAGCTGTGTAAATCATGTGGCCAGACGGGTAATACGTGAAAGCAATATGCTTGCGCAACGCTGCTGGCAGTTGCATATGGTCCGCATCATGCTCGGTGGAGAAGAACGGTGTGCACGTATCGTACAGACCATTGCCAAAGAGAACTTTCAGACCTGGCTCATGCACGATCGCCGTTGCCAAATCCTCAACCATGGCTGGGAACTGGACGTATTGGCCATCCCATCCATCGCGAGCGCCCTCTGGAAGACGATGAGTCCAATTCCAGCTCTTGCCTGGGGTGACACCGTCGAGATCAAAGTCAGCAAAATCACGACGAAGATCGTGATCCTTCCAACCAAGCTCATCGCGCAAATATGCCTCTGCACTGGCAGTGTAGGCCGGGTCAAGGCGGTTATCATCGATCAAATACGTGACATCCGAACGAATGCCGTCCAGATCGTACCCTGTGACGCGGCTGTCGTACGCACCAACGATCTTGCCTTCGTCGCGCAGCAATTCCTTCGTGAAACGCTCGACCGACACACGCAGATTGGCACGACGGACGTAATCTGCACTCAGTCCCGTCAGATGCGCATATTCAGACGCAATCTTGCGCTTTGCATCTTCTGGCAACGAATCGCCGTACGACAGTGCCTGACGATACGGTCCATTGGCAAAGATACGGGCCTTCTGAGCCTGCTGTTCCAGCGTCAGACCCTTGCCAGCCTTGCCGTGATACCATGCCGTCGTCGCATACGTTGGGAAGAAGCCGACGTACGACTGGTCAGAGCGATCATATACGTATGAATAATCAAGAATATTCGAGATGAGCGTGATACCGGTCAGATTGACACCATCTTGCTGCAGACGATACGACAGGCCTGCACCGCGCACTGTCCCGTATGACTCACCGAAGAGGTACTTCGGAGAATTCCACCGATGATTGAGCACAAGCCAGCGGCGAATGAACTGGCTGAACGCCTTCAGATCACCGTCGACACCCCACAGTTCCTTACGCGCCTTGTCAGCAATGCGAGACCAGCCTGCACCTGGAGCATCGATGAAGACGATATCGGAGAATGGCAAAATCGAATTCGGATTATCGATCAGATTGTATGGGGCGCCAACGCCTTCAACCGTGTCTCCCGTGTCAACGCGCTTCGGGCCGAACGACCCCATCATCAGGAATGTGCTGGAAGAACCTGGACCACCGTTGAACACGAACGTGACCGGACGTGTGACATCTGGCTTCCCCGTCTGCGGATCAACCTTGACGAAATCAAGATGGAACATGGACGAAGCTGGCTTCACATCCTTCGTCTCGATGCTGATCGTGCCAACCGTCGCATCGTATGAAATGGGATCACCGGAAGCTGAATACGTGTGACGCGTAGTGACGTGCGTATCTGCTGGAATGTCGGACGACGCATCCGAGGCTTGCCCAATCACTCCAGTAATTTTGATAGACGTTCCTTCTGGCTTCTTCTCATCTTTCTGTTCTGCCATCCCAAATCCTTTCTTCACGAAGAGGCTCAACGAATTGTATTGTTCACTATTATTGCCGGATCACGTCGCGAAAAAGTAAACAACGCTCGGAGCATAATCCGAGTTCACTCGACCAGGTTCGCGCGATTCGTTCGGTTACTCTCCACTTGCTGGGACCGCTCCAAATCGACGATGACGATGCAAATAATCGTTGATACACCGCCAAAAGACTTGCCGACCGCAATCTGGGAACAGTTCTGGCACGAAATCCAGTTCCGCGTACGCTGCTTCCCACGGCAGGAAATTGCTCGTCCGCATCTCTCCCGACGTGCGGATGACGAGATCAACATCTGGAATATCAGGGTTATACAAGTGATCGCTCATCATCTTTTCGGTCACACGATCGCCGCTGATTTTCCCATCGCGCACTTCCTTGGCAATCGCCGCAGCCGCATCAGCCAGTTCCGCACGACCGCCGTAATTGATGCAGAAAACGACATCGATCACTTTGTTGTGTTTCGTGATCTCTTCAGCGCGCTCAAGCTCATCAATAACTGATTTCCACAGTCGCGGACGTCTTCCAGCCCACCGGATGCGCACCCCCCACTGATTCATTTGATCGATACGCCGATGAATGATATCGCGGGAAAAATTCATGAGAAAACGCACTTCCGACGGAGAACGATTCCAGTTCTCTGTCGAAAAGGTGTACAAGCTCAAATACCGAACGTGTGCTTCAATCGCGGCCGCGATCGTATCGAAAACAACCGGTTCCGCTGCCTGATGCCCGTCAGTGCGCTTCAAACCGCGTTTTTTGGCCCATCGACCGTTGCCATCCATGATGACACCAACATGGCGTGGAACCTTCCCTGCAGGAAAATGCGGAATGATCGTTGGATCGGAAAACGGCGCTGCTGGCCGATCGAGCGACCTATATTTTCGTGAATCAAAAGCCATAATTCGAATCTATCAATGAGGCAGAATGCAATGGGCGATCCAAGTAATATCGAGCCCACATCTCCACCACATGTTCAACAGTCATGCTCGGTTTATCCGAACAATGATCCCAGTCTCCTGCCAACAGCGCAGATAATAGCGCACGATCAGCTTCAGTGATTGGCACTGCATCAGGTTTGTGATGTTTTTCGCACTGTACGCCACCATCAGCAACCGAAAAATAGAGCAATGGCGATTGCGAATCTGTTATGCCACATGTCACACACGAATTGAGCTGCGGCCTCCACCCTGCTTGTGACAGCGAGCGCAACATATAAGACTGGGCGATCTGCCACGGCGCGTGTAATCGCCGTGAGAGCGCTGAAATAGCACCGACAAACAGAATGTATTGCGAACCCGACGGCCCCTGATCATCTCCAATAAGATCGTCGGCAACCTCGGCCATGAGTGTCGCCGCTTCATAACTGGGAAAATCAGTCATGATCGAATGAGAGTACGGCCCGACGCATACAGCCTGAGAAACAATCTGAAGATCAGAACGACCCTGATAGAGCTGAAGCTGATCACGCATGAAGGGTTCAAGTCGAGCTCCGAACCGCGACTTTTCACGTCTCACACCTTTAGCAACGGCCCGAATTTTGCCATGCTCGCGCGTCAGGATTGTGATAATGCGGTCTGCCTCGCCCAGCGAATACGTTCTGAGCACGATTCCTTCATCGTTATAGACCGGCATTTCGCCTCCTCGCCACGCTCATTACTTTTCTCACAGGTGCCACTGTCGTTGCGATCGCTCCGTTCACTCCATCCCAATCAGAGCTAGTAGATGAACAATCCCCAATACGCAAACACGAGAAGAACAAGGAACATCGACACCATAACGGTAATAGCGTACGCCTGACCGATCTTCGACAAAGAGATCACTGGACCGTTTTCGTATGGCCCCTGATCTTCTTCCTCAGATTCTTCCACGTGCTTCCAATGATGAGGATTGAGCCACCTCAACCACGCCAATTTACCATGTCGAATCGCGATCTCTAGGAGTGAAACAAAAATAGATGACCACGCCCAAATAACCACGATGCATGCGATTTGTGCGACGTTCCAGCCCCATTCAGCCATTCCGCCAACTTGCGTCGTTCCGCCCCAATCAAGGTCAACAACGCGCGTAATCGTAACGGCCAAGCCGAGAAGGAAGAATGCCCCCGCTAACACGGTCGTCCCGGCAACGAGTGTCAGAGTCCGGCCAAATCCTGCGACAAATAACGGGGCGATGTTGTGATGGCGATGACGAGCAATAAGTCGGCGAATCAGGAGGACGACCGAAAAAACAAACACCACGAGGAGTCCAAGCAGCGCCAACACATTGAGGATGACGAGGTAGAACGTGCGCGCTCGAGACGACCGAGCTGAAACCGGCATGCGCAGAGACTGATGTATCTCATCTCCCGCCACGACCGGTGCTGTCTGACGCTCATGTCGAACAATTCCGTTCGCCCATGTCAGCGTGTCACGCATAAAACCGTCCGCCAACTGCGTATTGGGCTGAGCCTGTGATCCGATGCGCAAAATGTGATTCGCCATCGGGTAATTGCGCACAACCACATTCCGGTTACCGGCCTGATATGCAGAACGCAAAATCTTCATCGTCCCATCAACCTGTGGGGTCATCGTGTCGCGCGACCCTTGGGCAAAAAAAGTAGGAATTGCGAACGACGAGCGCGTGAACGGATCGATATCAGCATCCCCCGTTCCCAGCGCATGAATGTCGACTGAAAGCAGACGATTAACGATTCCGATATAGCCTGCATTCGTTCCGACCAGTGAAAAATCTTGGACGACGAAAAATCCCAGTTCGACGCGCGGAGAGAACAACATCGGTGCGTTGAGAATCTGGAAAGCGATGTGATGATCGTGCTGCTCAATCATCGGCATGATCCAGCCCGATTCAGACGTCAAATAACAGCCCACTGCATCAGGATTCACCCACGGCAGAGAACGCAACAAAGACAGCGCTTTTTCATATGCGTCAGCCGACGAACGGTAATCACGTGTCGTTGGATTTGTTTTCCACGTCGGCTTATCCAGTGTCATCGCCGTGTAACCGGCAGAGGCATAATAGTGGGCAACATCCTCAAAAGAATCCGTATCTGTATACGATCCCGCGCCGTGCAGGAAAATAATCCCTCCGGTCTTTCCCAAGAACCCACGAGGCATACGCAGCAAGACGTGAAGTTTTTGGGTGAGCCCGGTCTTTCGCTGGCGAACAGTGAGGGTGAGATGATGCGTTTGAACCGGATAACGATTCGGCGTATCCGACAAACCGCACAGGCCACTCGCTTGCCCAGAACTCGCTTGCCTGAGATTAGGGCAATGCAATGAATGACGGGTTTGCTCGAAACTCACCTTCGTTGACGGCGAAAGCGTGGCGATTGTGCGGTCAGAAGGCCCCAGGTCATTTTGTGGCCAATTGACGGAGGACATCAGCGAAATAGCAAACAAAATCCCCCATAATACGAGGAAAACGGGAATGGTTGCCGCGAGACGGCCTTGAAAAGACCACGGGACGCCATGCCTCCGGTGACGCTCCAAGCGAAAAGACATACCGCGTCAGTTATTGACCTTGCTGCTGGTCATCGCTCGTGGCGTCATGATCTGTACTTGTTTCGCCGTGCTCATCGCCACGCGAATTATCGTGCTGAGAAGCAAATGAACCGAGCGTCAGAGACGGAATATCAAAACTCCCCGTCGGCGTCACATTCGTGTTCATAAGACGAGACAAATACGCATCATCTTTCTGATCTTTCCGATCCTCTGAAGATGATTGCTCGGCCGCAGGCGACGTGGCGTCGGCTGCATTCTGAGAAGCAACTGATGACGGTGTAGGTGACTGTGGAACAGGAGCTGGATGTGAATCATATTCTGGTGATGGCTGATCTTCCCGTGGCAGTGGCGGAATAGATGGAATATCCGTCGTGCGGACAGGCTTGTGAGCTGGTGCGAAGGACGGTGCAGCCGGCGGAACAGATTCAGCCGGTGATGGTGCGGTCTCATAAGAATGATCCGGTACCGGTATAGTCGCCGGGTGTTCCTGGTGGGTTGCTGCAGGCTCAGCGAATTGCTGTCCCGGTTCATCGTGCTGTTGTTCGGTCGTATGCTGAACGAGACCAGCGAGCGAACCACCTTGATTATCTTGATCATCAGGGGCTGGCGATGAACCTTGTGGCTCAAATGCAGGAGCTGCAGCGGATCCAACTTGATCAAACTGACGATCAGACTGCATTGATGCCGAAAGACCCAAACGCGTGACGGATTCAATACGCGTCAAAACTTGGATGACACGATTGAGATAAGCGTCAACTGAGCTCTCATCATAACCATGCTTTGCTTTGCGCTGCGTAAAAATCACATTCGACACTTGCGACGCATTGATGTTCTGCGAATCTCGTTCTGATGAGATTCGGCTCGGAATACCCAGGAGCGACGTTATACGCGTCCACGCCTGACGAACGAGCAGATCAACTTGCTTGACGTCATACGATGGATGCCGCGGAAGCCCACGCTTAAAACGTTCACCGTCCGGAGCCTCTGCTCTTTCCTCCAGAGTACCAACAAGTGCACTTGTATCTACATCCCACGCAGCTCGACCGCGATGCGCGATTTCATAGTTCGTGTGCTTATCGACAACAGCTTTTTCCAAACGAATGAGTGTGGCATCGACCTGTCCGATCACATACCCATTCTTCTCGAGATCAAAGCTCGTCAGCTGAATATCTTCCTGCGTCAGACCAGGATCGTCTTCTTCATACAGGTCGTGAGCATGTTGCAAAAACTCGTCAACCTGATCGACGTTGTACCCCCAGTGGTGCTTCCCTGCGCGGTCGATGACTGATTGCGAGGATTCGTTGACCTGATTGTTGCTCATGTAGGACTCCTTGCCTGACATTACTGAGTGTCAGAATACCTTCTGATTGCGACGACACAAACCACGGATGAAAAAGTGTATAGTGAGATGTGGTTTGCCCCGGTAGCTCAGGGGATAGAGCGCCACTCTCCTAAAGTGGGCGTCGTGCGTTCGAATCGCA
Organism: uncultured Aeriscardovia sp.; assembly: GCA_903789525.1. Lineage (GTDB taxonomy): Bacteria > Actinomycetota > Actinomycetes > Actinomycetales > Bifidobacteriaceae > Aeriscardovia. The sequence goes on along the minus strand of CAIFER010000001.1, from coordinate 213,871 downwards.
TCCGGGGCACTTGGAACAGTGATCTTGCTTTCGTCAGATCTATCTGCTAACATAACACTGTTCTTTGCGAACGTGGCGGAATGGTAGACGCGCTAGCTTCAGGTGCTAGTGACCGATAAGGTCATGAGGGTTCAACTCCCTCCGTTCGCACCAGCTTTATCTTTTGTTTTTGATTTCTCGTTCTTTTTTACGTGCATTTCAGTGTTGAGTTCTTGTCATGACTTGAAAATGTTTCTAGAAACCATGCGCTTGCGTCATCAATGTTTTCACTGAGATGAACTCCACATCGTGATCATCCTGATCGTCCGCTGATGATTGTGGTGCAGGCTCGCCGACAACAAGTGGCAGATGATGCGTGATCTTCTCAATCGCGTGTGCATACGCGCCCTCATTGTGTGCGACACCGGGAAATGAGACTTCATAACACGCAAGGTCATTGATCCACTGTGCTAGATTCGGATCACCCATCTGTTGCAATGCCTGATGGGCAACGAAATCGGGAAGACCAACAGTACCCTCGAAAATTAATGCGCTAAGCCGATCCCAGAAACTGTACGAGAGCGAAAAATCAAATGAATAAGGCCCGTTTGCAGCATCGCGAAGTGCTGGAAAACTCAAAATCCACCGTATGTGTGCAAGTTGTCGTGTTTGCTTCGTTGTACGTGTTGTTGCACGTGTGGTACGCGACTGAATCTGCGTCGGCGTGTGCGTAGCCGATGAGTGTTGCTGCGCTGACCCATACACGATGTCGAGTGGAGATTCGTTGAGCGGCTGCACTTCATTTTGTTGGCCGAGTTCTGAGAACAGACTAAATGAAAATAAACGAGATTTTTGCGCTTCACGATTGATCATTCGTCCGCCCTGACCGACCGTATCAGGCTCGTCATGAATATGACGGTGAATGACTTTCGAGTGCTCCCCTTTTGTAGCCTTCTCAAACCGTTCGCGAAAGAGACGGACCCTCCGTGACAGCCCACCGTGCACCTTTTTCGGCGAATTACGAGAGGTACGCTTGCTATGCGTAGAAGAACGATCAGCTGTCTCTTGTGCTTGATCAGAACTTACCGGATCTGGCCCAAATAAGACATCCAATCCTGGTAATACTGCTTGCTCATGCGAAGACGAAGATGGCGACGCTATCTGATGATTGTCATCCGATTGATCTGCGTGATCTTCCCACAACGCCTGATCACGGAAACGCGCGGTCACAATCGGGCGAGCGGACTGCCCTGACTGCTCAGCGAGACGATCATGTGTAGTTTTCTGTTCATCAGTAGTGGGATGGGAAGAAGCGAGAGGATCACGGTCATCAGCGCCAAAAAGTGCTCCCTGAATAATCAGGCTATGACGGTTATGCTCCTCTCCCATCGTTTCTCCTTCCCACATATCCCATTATTGGAAAAATGAGTCGATTGTCGTCAGCAAATCCTGAACGTTCCGCGCGAACTCTTCCGGCTCCGGCAACAGCGAAATACACACATATCCGTTCGTCGGCATGTCGAAGAAGTATCCCGGCTGTCCGGTCAAATGCCGTGTGCGCATGAGCGTATCGATCAGCTGCGATTCGTCGAGTGAACCTGGGAAACGAACGAGAACGTTCCATCCTCCTTCTGGACGCAGCAAGTTGGTAAGATGCGCAGGATCAGTGGCGAGCAGATGGTCGAGCGTCTTCAGATTCGTTGTGGTGCGCTGGCTCACACGGGCAACTTGTTCTGGAACGTGTGTGAGCAACTCTGGAATTTGCTGAGCAATAATCCCACTCATCGGCAAAAAGTCATCGCTGATCATGTCTAAGTGTGCGAGCGCCGCCGTGCGGTCGACATCTGGGCCGCTGACCTCGATCCATCCCACTTTCGCATGTGGAGAGGCAAGCAATTTCGAGAAGCCATCGAGACCGAACGTCAAAACACGATTTTCACCCGAAATACGGAACGGTTCGTGCAACGGCCGCAGCCGATAGTCAAAGAAGACCTCATCGACGATCAACGGAACATGATAGTGCTGACACAACGTAACGATCTGCTCATAGTCAGACTTCTCTACGTATGACGCCGTTGGATTATTCGGATTAATGAGAATAATGGCTCGGATCGGCGGCACTGCTTGCTCAGCTTGCGGGTCATCTGCTCGGTCAAAGGCATGTGATTCCGCACGCTGACGTTGTGCGGCGCTCGAAGAAAGACTTGCCTCTAGGAGCCGTTTGATTTCGGGAACATCAATGACCCATGATCCGTCGTAATGCAACGGATATTCGACAGCCTTCACGCCTTCGAGCTGTGCGATCGAAGAGATCAGTGGATATCCCGGCGTGGAGCACAGTACTGCCTCGCCCGGATCGCACAGCAACTTCATCAGCCACGAATATGCCTCAGACGTTGAACTCGCTAAATAAAGATTCGCTGGATCAACACGCGCCGAGGAGGAAGAAACGGCAGACTGACGATCAGCGGCTGTTACGTACCCAACAACCGTATTGTCAAAACCACCGTGCTGATGGCGACGTATTAAAAACTGAGCGAGTGCTGTTCGTGCTTCAATCTGCCCCCGCGGTTCAGCATTGTACCGCGGTGGCAAAGAGGACAGCGTCAAACCATGATGTGTTGGGTTCGAATCGTTGAGCTGACGCAGCGCCACCCCCTGCGCTTTGAGCTGGCGTTGAAGAGCAATAATTGGGTTCGTTTGCCCGACTTCCACGCGATGAGAAAAATGGATCTTCGACTTTGTGTCTGTCACAGTTTTGTCACCTCATCCTCGTGAAAGTCCAGTTCACCCAACTTTCCACTCTTGCCTATTACCCTACTGACTACGTATGTTTACACGCGTGCAGCAGGAACATGTTCGACTTGCTGGACAGCCAGAACTCCATTGGCACGCGCAGCCGCTTCCAGCTTCTGCTGATGGTCAGCAAAGTATGCAGCACCGATAATACCGGCGTTATTCAACAGTTGAGCAGGAACAATTGGCGTATCGATCTTGATATACGGGAAGAACTTAGCGCTCTTCTTGCTCACGCCGCCGCCAACAACGAACAGATCAGGGTTAAAGTACTTTTCGAGAAGCTTGTAGTACTTCGTCAGGCGCTTGCCCCACTTCTTCCAGTTGAGATCTTTACGGCTACGGGCTGCATCAGACGCATAATGTTCTGCGTCTTTACCTTCCAAATTCAGATGACCCAGCTCCGTATTCGGGACGAGAACACCATCGATAATCAGCGCCGTTCCAATACCCGTACCAAGCGTGGTTGTGATCACAAGACCAGACTGCCCTTTTGCGGCACCGTACTGTACCTCTGCCAAGCCAGCTGCATCGGCATCGTTGACAACGCGAATACGCCGACCTGTCTTTTCTGATAGAAGCTTCGTGATATCAACGCCAACCCATGACTGATCGAGATTCGCCATAAAATCAATAGGCTTGCCCGGCTTAATCGGTGCTGGGAAAGCCACCCCGATCGGTGTGCCATCGTGCACATCAAAGTGATTGAGAATTTCCGTCACAACATCAGCGACAGCATCTGGCGTGCTGACTTCCGGCGTTGGAATGCGCAGGCGATCGGACGCAAACTGTCCTGCGTTCAGGTCAACCGGTGCGCCTTTGATTCCTGAACCCCCGATATCGATTCCGAAGGCTTGAGCTGTTGGAATCATGATCTCCTCCTCGTTCTTTCGGTCAGCTGACGCTACCGAACACAAACTGCATTCACTCACTAGATTACCGCGATCACACGCTTTACGATGACACGCTTTTAGTCAGCCAGCGGAGGCATTGGCTTCCAGTTCGGATCGTGCAAAATCCTGCGCGATGCCCACCAGCCGCGGATGAGAGCACGCAAACCGGTGGAATATGAATGATCGACCATGATGATACGGATAATTTCCTTGCACAATGTCAGGAAAGTGCCGAATCCAAAGCACAGCGGGCGATAATCACCATGCGCCATGAAATAGCGGGCCATAAATCCACGGTTGCGCATGATGTAATAACGATTCATGTCGCTCGTCGAATTGAGTTTCCGAACGCCCGCAATATCCCAATGATTGATTTCACGCGTCCGACGCATCACGAAATCAGGAACAATGATAGGGTTCGTGACTTTGGACGCCAAATAGCCGTACATCGTATCGTCCCAGTAAATGAAGAAGCGACGATCTGGCAAACCGATTTGACTGATCACCTTCCGACTAAATAATCCGCCTTCGAAGCAAGCGGTGTTCATCACCTTGTAACCAGCAGGGCCAAAGCCTGAAGGCGCAATCGGATCTGGAATCCCCAGAGGAACAATGAAGTGATATTGCCAGTAGAACGGCGTGCCGTCATAGTTAATACGCTGGCCCTGGATAACCTGATGACCTCGTTTGACCCACTTGTCAAGACGTTCAATCCCCTTGCTGAGGATCGCCACGTCATCGTCCATAATCCAGAACCACTGGGCGCCGAGACGATACGCGGTAGCCACACCTGCCGCAAAGCCGCCGGAACCACCTTCATTGCGTTCCATCTTCTGATACACAACTCGATGCGTTCGGGCTGCAGTATCGGGATCTGTGACGCCCCACTTGTCATCTACCTGCTGTGAAAAATGCTGAACAATAGCGCGCGTCTCATCGCTGTTCTCATTGTCTGTAATGACAATGCGCCATGGCGCTCGCGTTGACGTCAAAATCGAATCAAAAAGTTTGCGAAGAAGTTTTTGCCGGCGATACGTGACGATAACAATGGCGAGCTTATCCATGCCTCTTATCCTTCCACTGATCGTCCCCTCAGTCAAAGAACGCACCTGCAAATAAGAATACGAATGCAAAACGCACCTTCGAGAAGGCATTCTTGAGAACTCACTCATAAGAAGAACTAACGCAGGAGAACACAAAGAGAACAAAGGTGTCAATAAGGAGCCAATAAAAAGAACATAAAAAGAGGGGACAACTGCTCTCATGCACAATTGCCCTCTCTGCATTATTAGTTCTGGAACTGACTTACTCTTGCTGCGACGGATCAGATCCTTCTGGCGTGTCAGACCCATTCGCGCCACTATCAGGTGAATCGCTCGAATTCGAGTTCTGCGAAGCGCCTGCAGCCGCCGGTTCCTTCTTCTTATCAGAGGAATCCTTCGAATCCGTTTCGGATGGAGCCGGACCAGATGAGATGATGTCAAGCGTCTTCTTCGGACCAGAATCAGCCTTCTGAATTTCGGCTTTCTCCTCATCTGACAGCGATGTTCCAGTAAAGGTGAACTCTTTGTGATCTCCTTCACCAGTGACATCAACGTGGACAGCTTGACGCTCGGAAAGGGTTCCCTTGAGGATCTCCTCCGAAATGGCATCCTCAATGTCGTTCTGAATCACACGACGGAGAGGACGAGCGCCCAGCGCCGGATCAAATCCTCGAGCAGTCAGCAAATCCTTAGCAGCATCAGAGAGGTCGATCGCCATATGACGAGCAAACATACGCTCGTTGAGATGGCCGATCTGCAGATCGACAATCTGGCGAACCTGTTCCTTCGTCAGCTGACGGAACACGATGATGTCATCGAGACGATTGAGGAACTCCGGCCTGAAGTTCTGCTTCAGATCAGAGACAACCTGGCTTCGCATGGACTGGTAATCACGCTGAGCATCCGCACCAAGCGAGAAGCCGGTGTTCTGCGTCCTTGTGATATCACCCGTACCAATGTTGGTCGTCATGATGATGATGGTGTTCTTGAAATCGACAGTGCGACCTTGCCCATCAGTCAAACGACCATCATCCAGCACCTGCAACAGTGTGTTGAAGATGTCCGGATGCGCCTTTTCGATCTCATCGAACAGGATGACGGAGAATGGCTTGCGACGGACCTTCTCAGTCAACTCGCCGCCCTCGTCATAGCCGACGTACCCCGGAGGTGCACCAAACAGACGGGAAACTGAGTACTTCTCCGAGAATTCCGACATATCGACACGGATTAGCGCGTTCTCATCGTTGAACAGGAACTGAGCAAGTGCCTTCGCGAGCTCGGTCTTGCCTACGCCGGTCGGACCAGCGAAGATGAACGAGCCCATTGGACGATGCGGATCCTTGAGACCAACACGAGCACGACGGATCGAGCGAGAAATAGCATTAATAGCCTCATCCTGACCGATGACACGCTTGTGCAGTTCTTTCTCCATGCCCAGAAGCTTGTGGGATTCCTTTTCAGTCAGCTTGTAGACAGGAATGCCGGTCGTATCAGAGACAATCTCAGCGATCGTCTGATCGGTGACAACCATCGAGACATCCGATTCGCCAGACTTCCACGTCTTTTCGCGTTCGGCACGCTCAGCACGGAGTTTGCCTTCTTGATCACGCAACGTGGCAGCTTTTTCGAAGTCTTGTGCCTGAATGGCTGCTGACTTGTCCTTCTCCACCTGAGAGAGCTTCTGATCAATCTTCTTAAGCTCTGGCGGTGCAGTGAGGCGATGAATACGCAACCGTGCACCTGCTTCATCGATCAGATCGATAGCCTTATCCGGCAGTTTACGATCTTGAATGTAGCGAGCGGACAGTTCAACAGCTGCCTGAATGGCTGCATTCGTGTACGAAACATGGTGATGGTGCTCATACCGTGGCTTCAAGCCTTGCAAAATTTGGATAGCGTCTGCCACCGATGGCTCGTTGACCTCGATAGGCTGGAAACGCCGCTCGAGTGCCGCATCCTTTTCGATGTACTTGCGATACTCATCCGTGGTGGTGGCACCGATCGTCTGCAGTTCGCCACGAGCGAGCATCGGCTTGAGCATATCGCCTGCACCCATGGAACCTTCTGCAGATCCTGCTCCGACGATCTGGTGAATTTCATCGATGAACAGAATGATATTGCCACGTGTCTTGATCTCTTTGATGACCTTCTTCAGGCGCTCTTCGAAATCACCACGGTAACGAGAACCTGCCACGAGAGATGCGAGATCCAATGAATAAATCTGCTTACCTTTGAGCGTCTCCGGGACATCGTTATTGACGATCTTCTGAGCCAGACCTTCGACAACAGCCGTCTTACCGACGCCTGGATCACCGATCAGCACAGGGTTGTTCTTCGTGCGCCTGCTCAACACCGTCATAACACGCAAAATCTCGTGACGACGGCCAATGACTGGATCGAGCTTTCCTTCAGCCGCCTCACGCGTCATATTCCGGCCAAACTGGTCCAAAAATGCCGAATTCTGAGGCGTCTTATTGGCAATCCCGCCTGCGTTAGCGAGACGCTCTTGATTTTGCTGGCTCTGATCCTCATTGTTGCCACGAATCATATCGATGACCGTGGTGCGCAACTCAGAGAGGTCAACGCCCATCTTGACGAGAACTTGAGCGCCGACACCCTCACCTTCGCGGATGAGTCCGAGCAGAATATGCTCTGTACCGATATAACTATGCCCGAGCTGAAGTGCTTCACGCAGACTCAGTTCGAGAACTTGCCGAGCATGAGGAGTAAATGGGATGTGCCCTTCTGGACTAGCAGTCCCCTTGCCAATCATGGAAATGACTTGGGCTCGCGCCTTATCGAGCGTGACTCCTTCGGCGGTCAGCGCTTTCGCTGCAACGCCGTCACTCTCGCGGATGAGCCCGAGCAAAAGGTGCTCTGTGCCAATGTAGTTGTGCTGCAGAGAGCGGGCCTCTTGCTGCGCGAGGACGATGACGCGCCTCGCACGGTCAGTAAACCGTTCGAACATTGATGCAATCCTTCCGACTGATGCACTCCACTTTACAGTCTGGAACCGAAGAAAATTCCCGTCTTGCCGCCGATTGCGCCAATCGCGCAATCTCTACGCCTGCAGGATAATTCCTCACTTTTGTGTATGCCGACGGCGACGAACCCGACGACGCGTGAAGCCCGATGAGATTTCTTGAGCGACCTGTGGATCGGTTGAATGCCGATCAAGCGTCTCATCCTTTTCACTAAACCGCTCTGACGCTTCTTCCGATTCATCAGCGCCATCAACAGTGAAGGACAAACTCTCGTCGTCATCAGACTGATCCGCTGACTGACCGTTCTTTTCATCGTCCATCTCGCCGTCATTCTGGGCTGAATCATCCAGATTTTCGACAACACGAGCGTGATTCGGTTCATCACGCATGCGTGGTGCAACGACTTCAATGCGACTGTCATCGTACACCGGATCATTTTCAGGCCAAAGACCTGTTTGCACCGGCGGTTTGATCAGCGAATGCTCACCGCAACCGTGATCGACAGAGACAACTTTGCCGTCATCTGGGCTCCACTTGTTGGCGCACACACCAAACATCCGACCCATTGACCCAGCGAGCGGAATGAAAAATGCGCAACTCTGGCAATGATATCCATGAGCGGTCGCTGTAGACAGTGACTTAGGACCGTGCGAACCGTCGTACCACCGCTGGGCAATATCCTGCAGTGCCTTGCGCGTGAGCACTCGCTTACGCGTCAGACGAAACTCGCCGACAACATCCCGATAATCTTCAGAATGCTGCACATCTTGATCCGAATCAGAATCTGAATCGGCGCTCACGCCTTGCTCGAGCCGGGAATCATCCACATCCGTCCCCAGCCTGTCCGTCGACTGGATGTCTTGGGGTTGCAATCGTTGGCGGAATGGAACCCACGCAGGAGCGACGAGCGAACCACTCGTTGGCAGTAATGCACACTCATCAACTGTCCACTCATCGACCGGAATATCGTGAAACATGCTGACGGCCCATTGCCACCCGTCATACCCGGGCATGTGCGAAGAAAAGCGAAAATCATACACGTTGTTGCCCAGATCAATGCGACGGACGAAATCACCGACAGCTGATGGGTCTTCAACGTTTGCAACTGCGACATCGCGCGCAATTTCGACCGGATTTTGGATACGCCGCTTTTCGGCTGCATCCACCTTTTTCACAGCTGTTCGCTTCGTCACACCACGCGATTGCGACGCACCTTTTTCGTTCTTCGCCATTGACTCTCGCTCTCCATCACACACTTGTGAGCTCAGTGCCTTCACGCTGCATTTCCGTGCACGTCAAAATCATCCGCAACTGCACGGAGCATTGCAGCCAATTTCCGCGATTCTTTCATCGGCGGGTAATGCCGATGACGCAGTGAATTGCCTGCGGAATCGAGTAATTTGATGAGATCTTCAATAATCGCAGCCATATCGTCTGGCTTGGGGCGTGTCGCTGCAACGACAGAATGACGCGGCTCCGTAATGGTGAGATCCATCGCTTCAGGTCCACGCCGACCATCGACCTCAGAAAAATCGACACGCGTACCACTGCGAAGAGTTGAAACACCAGATGGGAGGCTTGACGCCGGAAGATACACATCACCACCGTCATCAGATGAGATAAAGCCATACCCGCGACGTGGATCAAACCACTTTACCTTTCCAGTGGGCATGAGGAAACCTCCTTATCAGGACAACAAACTATCCTTCTATTCTACCTATCTGGTCTCTGAGCGCTCATCCCTGAGCCGAACCGGCAACTGACACTTCCATCGGGACAACAGCCGTGAGCGTCAATCCTCCGCCATCTGTGGTCGATGCTGCAATGAATCCACTGTGTGCGGTAATCACTGACTGTGCAATTGCCATTCCCAGTCCTGTTCCACCGCGCTCTTTCGCTCGGCTCGGATCGGCTGTGTAGAACCGCTCAAACAGGCGCGAGAGTGAGGCTTCCGGCACACCAGGGCCATGATCGCTGACACGGATCACAACATATGAATAGTGCGGCTTCTTCTCCCTGCTCAATCCGAGCGGTGTGAGCGTTGACGTAAAGAACGCATTCACTGACGACGGCTCAGATTTCATCTGCTTGACATCCGACGGCGCAAGCGAGGACGCCACAACGGTAAGGCTCATCTCCACCGGCGAATCTACAGGCGTATAGCGATGAATATTGCCCACGATATTAGTGATGACCTGCCGTAACTTCGGCCCATCCGCTTTAAGTGAGATAACCGGCAAATCGGAAGAAACAAATGTCTCTTCTGGTGCATGCTTGGGTGAACGCAAAATGACAAGATGACCAAATTGGATCGGCCGCTTCGGGTCGAGCGCGTGCAAGTCTTCACCACCATCGTGAACGATTTGGTCAAGTCGAACGGACCGGCTCATGTCCAGTCCCCTGCCTTCATCCAAACGCGCTAGCGAAAGCAGATCTTGCACGAGAAGCGTCATTCGCTCACTCGATTTTTCAATGTGCTCAATCGTCTCATCGGCTCGTTCCAGCGCTTTCGGCTCCTGACGCTGCATGAAATACAATTCGGCATACCCACGGATCGCCGCAAGTGGTGTCCTCAGCTCATGGCTCGCATCCGAAACGAACTGCTTCATCTTGAGATTCATCTGCTCTTCTTTGTGGAAGCTTTGTTCAATCTGAGCGAGCATCGTATTCAACGACATAGAGAGCGATCCGACTTCCGTGTTACGCGGTGCCGGAGGAATACGCCGTGTCAAATCACCTGCCGCAATCTGTGCAGCCGTCTTCTCAATGCGCTTAAGCGGCGCAAATGCACGTGTAATAAAAATCGTGCCAAACACCATCGCAACGACAATCGTCACCATTCCGACGAGAACAAAATATCGCATAATTGCTTGGGCTGTTCCCAGAGCGGATGAGAGCGAGAGCCCAATGTACACAATTCCACTACTTCCGTTGTTCTCGTTGATCCAGCGCAACGCAACGACGCGCCACGGCGATGAATGAGTGGAGCTAGGCGATCCATCTCTCTCGAGGACTCTTCCAGCAACCGTAAACGGTATCCCAATTCTGACTTTGCTCTTTGAGCCCGATGACGGCAACACAGGAACCGACAGCGTGCCATCATTCGAACGTGGAATCAACGGCGTGTGCATAGTGCGATTATGGTCGTCGCGAATTTGCAAAAAGTAATCTGATGGACCATCGAGCGATGCACTATTGTACGAATTCACGTCCGTCACAACGATCTGCGCTTGACTGATCAACTGATCGTCTGTGCGATTAATCATGTACATCCAGATCAGCGAGCGCGTCGCAATCCCTGCAACGGTGAGGCCAAATGCCAGGAGCACCAGGAGTAAACTGACAAGCTTCGTCGACAGCGGAATGGAATCGAAACTCCACTGCGCCTTGTGATGCAAAAGCTTGGCACTCTGCACAACGCCGTTGAGAAAACGTGTGGACCGGGACTGATCATCAGATGTCTGTGATTGGCTCTTTCCGCTCATGATGACCCCTACTGCCGAGGTTCTCGAATCATATATCCAATCCCACGTTTCGTCTGAATGAGAGGAACAACTTTCTTCTCAGTGCCGTCTTCATCGCGATATGTGACGTCATCAATCTTTTTGCGCAAATACGAAATATACGATTCAACGATCGCCGCATCGCCACCCCAGTCGTACTGCCATACGTGATCGAGAATCTGTGCCTTACTGAGCACACGCCCTTTGTTGTCCATCAAATAGCGCAGCAGCTTGTACTCAGTCGGACTCAAATCGATCAGCTTGCCATGACGCGTGACATCGTGCGAATCTTCATTAATATCCAAATCGGCAATGCGAATGACTGGATTGTCATCCTTCTGCTGATGAGTGCGACGCAAAATAGCACGAATGCGAGCAATCACTTCTTCGAGACTGAACGGCTTTGTGACGTAATCATCGCCACCGACCGTCAAACCCATGACCTTGTCTTGCGTGTCATCGCGAGCTGTCAAGAACAGAATTGGCGCTTGAACTCCGTGAGCACGCACCTTACTCGTCACGGTAAATCCATCAATGTCAGGGAGCATGACATCCAAAATGATGAGGTCGGGATGATTCTTCTCAATGACCGCAACCGCGTCTTTTCCGTTCGACGCCGTAATAACGTCAAAACCAGAAAAATGGAGCGACGCAGTGAGCAGATCACGAATCGACGGTTCGTCATCAACAACGGCAATCGTATATTTCTTCTGCTGAGGATTTGTGGCCATCTTACAGCTCCTTCCTGTGTTTTCCATGCTACGGCAACGAGGTCGGCAACACGGAGAGTTTTCTCACAACTGACGGGAAATATCGAGTTTTCGTTCAGCGAACATTCAGAAAAGATGAGCACGTTAGCTCATCTCAGAAGTTCATATAAAACCGATGTGAGAAGCCGATCCAGGATGCCCATCAGAAACTAGCCAAGATCGCGCTTAAAAAGTGGCCTCTACCCAGTTGGAATCACCGAATCACAGAGCGTGACGCGGCGCATGACGAGATGAACGGCGTCGCTTTTTCCTCCCCAGAGTCTTCCGCTGACGACGAGCTGGAGTGCCTGCGTGCGCCCCTGCATGGTGAGTAAATAGTCCACGCTTGCCAGCGATCACCAGCAGCACAACGACTCCACCGACCACAATGACGGCGAGAACAATGCCCACGATCAACCACGCACGACGCACAGGAGCATGTTGAGCTTGCCGGTGTTGCGTTGCGATCTCGTCACACAAACTCAAAGCTGCACCCGACCAATCTGGACTCGCTGCATTGAGGGGCTTCGCTGCTGCATCCGATAGTGCTGACACCGTTGCCGTGTTCTTGAGCCAGTGATCTGAATTATCTGAGACGACCACAACCATCTGTCCCTTTTGCGACGCCACCGCGAGCATGACCGTATTCCTTTTCGGATGCGTACTCCTCAGCTGATTTTCTGCCCACTGTTGAGAAGAAAGATTCGTATCAAATGACGGCAAATACAGCAGATCGACCGTCACACCTGTCGTGCGATGAATCGATTCCACCTCATCTGACACACGCGTTAAGCCTGATCCCAACAAATTTTGGGTATCAGTAATCGTTGTCGCTTCTGTACCAACCGCAATCGATGGGCATATCACGCTCATCAAGCACCCGACGATGGCACAAAGAAACAGGATGACAAAGAGACGAATGCACGACGAGACAACGCCTGACGACACTTTACTCATCGATCCGTGCACATTCCTTCTTACGTCTGTGTCTCTCATCCCCAGCGGCATAGATTTCATGGTAACCGATCTCAACGATGTCACGCATCTTATGCACATATCTGCCAGATCGGGTGAATTGGATACGAACACAAGAAAGGACCAATCATGGCTCAATTTACTGTTGATTCAGCGCAGATCTCTGCTTCCAGTGCCGCTGTGAGTGCATCAGTTGAAGAAATACGCGGATCCGTTGCCCGCATGTATTCCAACCTTCAGCAACTCCAAAGTGTATGGCATGGTAGCGCAGCAACGCAGTTCTCCTCTATCGCAGATCAGTGGAGGACGGCTCAGCAAGGTCTCGAGCAATCACTCGAAGCAATTCAAAACGCTCTCGCTCAAGCGTCGAACCTGTACGAGAGCACTGAGACGCAAGCAAGCCGTTTGTTTGCGCACTGAGCCCACACAAACGATCCGGACCGGCGGCAGATAACAGATAGTAGATAGTAAAAACAAGAGACGGAGCAAATGACAGCAAAAAAGGGAGAGACCCCGAACTATCGGAATCTCTCCCCTATTCTGAACGACTGAGATCAGTTCACATCAGTTACTTCACATCAGTCAGTTCAGATCAGTACTGACCGCCTTGGTTAGCACCAGCAGCTGGCTTTGGATCTGGCTTGTTGGCCACAACAGCCTCAGTGGTGAGGAACAGACCAGCGATCGATGCTGCATTCTGCAGAGCAGAACGAGTGACCTTGACTGGGTCAGCGACACCGGCCTTGAGCAGATCCTCATACTTGCCGTTATCAGCGTTGAAGCCTTCGCCATTGTTCAGCTTGAGAACGTTGGCGAGAACGACATCACCAGAGACACCGGAGTTGTCAGCAATCTGCTTGAGCGGAGACTGAACAGCGCGCATGACGATCTGTGCACCAGTTGCTTCGTCGCCTGTCAGACCCTTGATGTCTGGCTCAGCATCCTTAGCAGCCTTGACGAGCGCAACACCGCCGCCTGGGACAAGACCTTCCTCAATAGCGGCCTTTGCGTTGCGAACTGCATCCTCAATACGATGCTTACGTTCGCGTGCTTCTGTCTCGGTTGCGGCACCGACCTTGATGACAGCGACACCGCCGGCAAGCTTTGCCAGACGTTCCTGAAGCTTGTCACGATCGTAATCAGAATCGGTGTGTGCGATGTCCTGACGAATCTGCTCAACACGAGCATGAACGTCATCCTTGGAGCCTGCGCCGTTGACGATGGTGGTCTCATCCTTAGAGACAATGACCTTCTCAGCGGAGCCGAGAACATCCATCGTGATGGAATCGAGCTTCAGGCCGAGCTCATCAGAAACAACCTGACCACCGGTCAGAATTGCCATATCCTGCAGCATGGCCTTACGACGATCACCGAAGCCAGGAGCCTTGACGGCGACAGAGCTGAACGTGCCACGAATCTTGTTGAGAATCAGCGTGGCAAGAGCTTCGCCATCGACATCCTCTGCAACGATGAGCAGCGGACGACCAGACTTCATGACGAGGTCGGCGATGTGGACGATGTCATCCTGGCTTGAAACCTTGCCAGAAGTCAGCAAAATGTACGGATGATCGAGAACTGCGGTCTGCTCATCGGAGTTGGTGACAAAGTAGCTGGAGATATAGCCCTTGTCGAAGCGCATGCCCTCAGTAAAGTTCAGATCAAGACCGAACTTGTTGTTGTCCTCAACGGTGACAACGCCGTCCTGGCCAACCTTATCCAGAGCTTCAGCGATCGTCTTGCCGATCTCTGGATCATTTGCAGAAATCGTTGCTGTTGCTGCGATCTGATCCTTCGTCTGAACCTCTGTAGCGTTCTTCTTGAGGTGATCAACAATTGCGGAAGCAGCCTTCTCAATGCCGCGACGCAGTGCAATCGGGTTAGAACCAGCAGCAACATTCTTCAGACCTTCATGAACGAGGGACTGTGCCAGAACCGTTGCAGTGGTTGTGCCATCGCCAGCGACGTCATCCGTCTTCTTGGCGACTTCCTTGACGAGCTCAGAACCGACCTTCTCAAGTGGATCGCTGAGCTCAACCTGATCAGCGATGGAGACACCATCATTTGTGATGGTCGGTGCACCATAAGAGCGATCCAAAACGACGTTGCGGCCCTTCGGACCCAACGTGACCTTGACAGTATTTGCAAGCTTATCGAGGCCGGACAGCATTGCTTGACGAGCTTCGTCGCCATACTTAATAATCTTTGCCATGCAGATATCCTCCACCACACTCAGTGACGATTGTGATTGAACAGAAGCTGAAAACCACCGGCAGATCGTCAGCTATCTGCCTGCAACTTTCATCTTCAGGTACCACTCGTGACATTAGCACTCCCCGGCCTCGAGTGCTAGTTTTATTTATTCTGCTCTGTCGGCTGAAAACCCACAAAATCGGGAATAAAAAAGGGAGCCAACAGTCATGAACTGCTGACTCCCAACCAACGCCGAAACTATCAACGAAACGGATCATTCTACTGCAACAACTGAAGCCGTCCGATCCGCTTGGTGATCAATCTTCAAGCACTGATCTTCTTGCACGTCTTTGCTTGCAGACCCTTCGGACCGCGTTCAGCTTCGTACTCAACCTTGTCACCCTCGTCCAGAGTGCGATAACCATCGGCCTGGATTGCGGAGTAGTGGACAAAGATGTCTTCATCGCCTTCATCAGGAGTGATGAAACCATACCCCTTGGTGGCGTTGAAGAATTTGACGGTACCAGTTGCCATAATTTCTAACTTCCTTTGGATCGGCTGCAACGGAGAACTGCTCATGCGATTCACGAACCGCGTAACCGACTCCTCTACCTTAGCCCAAAAAGCGCCGCGACACGGCTAAAGACACGCGCAAAGATGGCCTTCGCCGTTCACTTGGTGACGAGAACGACCTCAATCTTTGCGTCGGTGAGATTCATTTTGCTCACTGCCTGAATTCCCATCTTGGAAGCGACATCTTGCGCTGTTCCACGATCGGCATCGTTGGCGTACCACACAACGTTGCTCGGTGGGATGTAACCGCTCTTCGTTTGAGCTGTCACATTCGTATACCCGGCATTTTTGAGCGTTTGTGCTTGAGAATTGGCATAACCGTTACGACTGCTACCGTACTTGGCGGCTGACAAACCGTTGTACACGAGAATAGAAGCTGAGTGATCAGCTGCCGGAGTAGCATTGTTGTGCTGATCCTTGTTCTGATCATTCTGATCATTCTGACCGTTTTGATCTGCCTGATTCTGCTGATGTGACTGATCAGCAGACTTGTGTGCGTCAGAATCATTCTTCGTGCCCTGTTGAGCAGAAGAATCCGAAGAACTACCTGCAGACTGTGACGCCGTACTCTTCTTTGCTGACCGATCGTGCTTGGCAGACTGATGCAACGAGCTACGAGATGATGACGTTGCTGAGACGCTTGAAGATGTCTGCGGATGGCCGAGCCCTAGGAGAGTAGCACCTTTCCCACTGACATACAGCCATACGCCCAAACCGAGCACGACAGCAATGACGACAGTAATGATATAAGGAGCAACCCTTACCCACATGCTGCGATTACCGCGATGCAAACCAATTGGCCCTGCAGGCGGGTTTTCAAACTCGTCATGAAATCCCGATCCCGATTCGATCGAGCTCTTACGTGCCATAGCGATCCTCCTGACATGCCGCCTGTATCCGGCTTGCTGTCGAATTCCCTCTGTACACAACTTTACTGAGTCAAGAGGAAATCACCTACCCGACTGACGGCATAAGCTGGAAGCATGGTTGAACGTAAACCGTTACAAGATCTGATGGACCCCAGTTGGGCGCAAGCACTGGAACCAGTTGAGCCAGTGATACGGCAGATGGGAGATTTTCTCCGCGAAGAAGTCCATCACGGATACAGGTTCCTGCCTACGAGTTCGAACATTTTCCGTGCGTTTCAGATGCCGGTGAATTCCGTTAAGGTTCTTATCGTCGGCCAGGATCCTTATCCGACTCCCGGCAACGCAATTGGACTAGCCTTCAGCGTGGCTCCGGGCGTTCCTATTCCTGCCAGCCTGCGCAATATCTATCAAGAGCTTGAGAACGATGTGGGGATTGATCCCCCGGCCAATGGTGATTTGCGTCCGTGGGCAGACCAAGGCGTGATGCTCCTGAACCGCTGCCTGACAGTTCGCGCAGGTCAACCTGCAAGTCATCGCGGAAAAGGTTGGGAGAAAGTCACCGACCAAGCAATCCGAACACTGAACAATCGGACGGATGCAGAAGGGAATCCTCTCCCCCTCGTCGCCATTTTGTGGGGACGCGATGCGCGTTCACTCAAACCGCTCCTGACCAACGCAAACGTCATTGAATCGGCACATCCGTCTCCGCTCTCAGCACGACATGGTTTCTTCGGGTCACGCCCATTCTCTCGGACGAACAAGTTGCTAACGGCTGCAGGCGTTACACCTATCGACTGGCAACTCCCGACAAAAGAATCTGCACCAATGCCATCCGACAATCCATCGTTTTAAGGGAGTAAAGAGGACCGTTTTCAGGGCAAGCCGTTATTGTATGGCATATGCCTTTGTTTTCTCACAATTCAGTTCAGACTCCCCATGACAGTGAGTCTGACCGTAGCGAAGCAGAGGGAGCTTTGCTGAGCACGGAAGATCTCACTCGCGCCAAGGAACTGACCAATCAACTGCGCGACCGCTTCTCCCAGCAAGTTGTTGGTCAGACACTCTTGCGCGAATCTTTGATCACCACCATGATCGCCGGTGGCCACATTCTCATCGAATCAGTCCCAGGTTTGGCGAAGACGACTGCAGCACAAACGTTGGCACAGTCTGTGTCCGGTAGCTTCCACCGCATTCAGTGCACGCCAGATCTCATGCCATCTGATCTCGTGGGAACGCAAATCTTTGATTTCCAAACGCAAAAGCTCATTACGCAAATCGGGCCGGTGAATGCGAACTTCGTCTTGCTCGATGAGATTAACCGGTCGAGTGCAAAGACGCAGTCAGCCATGCTCGAGGCAATGAGTGAGCATGGAGTCACCATTGGCGGACAACGGCACGAGCTGCCAGATCCGTTCATGGTTATCGCCACCGAAAACCCGATCGAAGAAGAGGGCACGTACAACCTGCCAGAGGCACAGCTTGATCGTTTTGAGATGAAGACTGTGATGACGTACCCGAGCGCAGACGAAGAGCGCGGTATTCTTGACCTCCTCACCCGTCGTGGAACTGATTCGCCTCAACCGATTCCACAGGATCAGCGCATCAGTATTGACGACGTGCTGTTCTTGCGCAGATCGGCGAAAAGGGTTCACGTCAGCACGAAGATCGAGCAGTACGCCGTTGACCTCGTTGCCACATCT
The DNA here is from genome assembly GCA_903789525.1 of uncultured Aeriscardovia sp. GTDB lineage: Bacteria > Actinomycetota > Actinomycetes > Actinomycetales > Bifidobacteriaceae > Aeriscardovia. Next base: position 195,617 of record CAIFER010000001.1, on the reverse strand, counting down.
CGCGGTGCCGGTACCCACCCGATCGACGACTTAGCTCAGATCGTTCGCCTCGGTGCAAGCCCACGTGCCTCAATTGCACTGGTTCGCGTCGGCCAAGCATTTGCCCTCATGAACGGCCGCGATTTCGTCATCCCTGAAGACATCAAGATGTTCGCCCACGAGGTTTTGCGTCATCGTATTTTGCTCACGTTTGAGGCAATGGCTAACAACGTCACGAGCGATCAAGTGATCGACCGCATTCTTCAGGTGGTGCCTGCTCCATGATGCGTGTAAAATCCGCACAGCCTGCGGCCCCAGCCGCGAGTGACACGGACCGGGATGCGCGTTTTCGTGCGCGTGTCCAGCAACTCGGATCTCGTCTAACTCTTCCGGTTGCTCAGCGTGCTTTGGGGTTGATTGAGGGCGAACACGGCTCTCTTCTGCCCGGGACCGGATTCGACTTCCTTGACTTAAACGATTACCAGCCAGGAGATTCAGCACGTTCCATCGATTGGACAGCGAGCGCCCGGGCAGGTAAACCCATTGTCGTCAAACGTCAGCGCGAAGTCACGAGTACGATTTGGCTTCTGCTTGACACGGGCGACGAGATGAACGGCACAGCAGCTAGTGGCGAAAAAATGATTGATGTTGCTGCCAATGCGCTGCGATTATTTGCATTGCTCAGCCTGTGTCGATCCGATGAAATTTCACTCGTTCTCGCTGACGGGGGGAAGATTTCGCGTACCCCATTTATCGGTGGATACGCAAAGTTCGACAGGACGCTTGCTTCGGCCGTCGCAGGGATTAATCCTGCTCCGAGAAATTTGACTGAGCTCTTCCGCTATGCGCAGAAAATCCCTGTCCAGGATGGACTAGTCGTCATCGCTACAGCGAGTAACGCGGTGACAGCACAACAAATGCCGCTGGTGACATCATTGTCAGAAGACCATTCTCTCGTTTTCATTACAGTCGAGCCTGTTAATCCGTTCTCGCCAACTCAACCGCGAGTTACAGATGCAGTATCAGGCAAACTCATGCCAGCGTTTCTGCGAACGCACCAACTTGCTGAAGAGACAAAACGACGTCGAGCTGCTTTGCGCGATGCATTCCGTCACGAATTACGCCGTCATAACGATCTCCTTCTCTCCGCCGGATCGAGTTTCCAAATGCTCGATCACTTCATTTCACTCCTCTCTCTGGGAACACGGGTGGGAACTTCACGGTCAACGAATTTCCTAGCAAAAGGGAAAGGAGCGTTGCAATGACAGGATGGACAGTCCCTTCCCTCGATTCTGTCGGGATGGTATGCGCATGGATCGGTTTTGCAACACTCGTCATTGCCCTCGTAATATTCCTGGTCACCTTTATTCCCCATCGGCCGCGTAAACTCAGCAAACGAGCACGCGAGCGCTCTCGCACAGAAAGCACGAAAACGTGGTTACGGCGAGTTATTCACGTCACCATTGATTACGATTCGAAGCGCATTTCGCAAGAAGAAGCATATGCGCGCCTTTCACAGATTGCTCGTGGCTTTGCTTCTGGACGATTGGGAGTTGATTTGAGCACGCAAACACTGCTGGATCTCAATCAACGCCATCAAATTGGTAACAAACAACAATTCCTTCAGCTACGACAGACGATCGCAGCTCTGTATCCTGCCGAGTTCGCAGACAGTCAGACAAATCGGCAAGCAGATGAGGCAAGTGTGCACGATGCAGCAAACTGGGTCGAGACGATGATCCGGAGGTGGGTTGCATGACATCATTTATTTTTGCATGGCCTGTCCTCGGGGTTGCATTCCTCATCTTCGGCATCGCAGCCCTCGTCCTCACTCTTGTTGTAACCCGTACGCGATCGGCGCAAACGACTCATCCGAAAATTTGGAATCTGAAAGATCAACTCTCCCGTCCACCGGCAATTCGCCGCTATCGTCTGTACCGCCGCACCGTCATTTCAAGTTTGGCTGCCGTTTCTGTTCTTCTTGTCAGCGTTATCGGGCTGAGCGCTCGTCCAAGCCAAGCGACACATCTAACGAGCTCCTCACAATCGCGTGACATCGTCTTGTGCCTCGACGTGTCCGGATCTGCTCTTCCATTCGACCGTCAAGTGATCGCAGCGTACCTTGCCCTTGTGGAGCATTTCCGTACTGAGCGCATCGGGATGAGCATCTTTAACTCCACATCTCGCACGGTCTTCCCATTAACAAACGACTACAAGCTCGTGAAAACTCAGCTCACGTCATCACTCCGAGCGCTCAAGGATGTGCAGTCGCAAAAGAGCATTGATTCGATGAGCAAGGCTGATTACCAGCACATTTCAGATTGGCTGGCAGGAACGCAAGACCGTAAGGATACAACGAGTCTGATCGGCGACGGACTGATGGGATGTGAAGCAATGATTCCTGGCTTTACAGTGAGTGCCACCTCTCGTCAACCACGTGTTGCGCCTGCATCAATAGTGTTCGCCACCGACAACGTGCTGTCTGGAACACCTATCTTCACGTTGCGCGAAGCCCTTCAACAAGCGAATTTGAATTCAATTCGTGTCGATGCGCTGTTTACTGGAGCAAATCAAGATATGCAGTCTCGACCAACACTCGATTTGAAAAAGCAAATTACGGCCAACGGAGGAACGTTCTTGGCACGCACGAACTCGGAGTCAGTCGCTGGACTCGTGCAGGCAATTGAACGACAGAAGATCCGCCAAGCATCGCAAGATCAGACGATCGATGTCACTGATCAGCCGCAACCGTGGATCCTCGCTATTGCGCTCCTGACAATGCTGCTCTTCCTTCTTGCAGGATGGGTGAGGCGATAATGACACAGTTCGTTTTCACTGGTTTATGGGGTAATTGGCCACTCACGATCGTGCTGTGCGTGCTCATTATCGCGGTCACGACTGCTGAGTTTGTTTACTTTCTTCGCACTCGATCTAATTCGGACGCTCTCGTCGCTGACTGGATCCGCCGCATCCTCATGGCACTGGTTGTCTGCGCGTGCATTCTCTGTCCGACAACGATCACGTCAAGCAAGTCAATGGCCGTCAAAAACATCGATATCTTCTTCGCCGTCGATATCACCGGTTCGATGGCGGTCACGGATGCATACAATGGGCCCGCTTCCACCCCACAAACGCGTTTAGGAGCAGCTCGTTCGGCAGTCACCACGATTGTGGCCAATAACCCTGGGTCGCGTTATGCAGGCGTCAGTTTTGGCACCTCCTCAACGCTTGGAGTTCCACCCACCTCTGACCATCTGGCGATTGATAACTGGGCACGAGATTTGCGCGTCGAGCCGACCGGCATTTCATCAGGTTCGTCCCTTGATGAGCCACTCGATACGCTCATCCGCACCATGAGTTCAGTTCGATCTGAACGTCCACACGACGCTATCGTCTTATATCTCCTGACAGATGGAGAAAATACTGCACCGCGAGAACGGAGAACTTTTACGGCACTTCGTCAATTTGTGGACGGTGGCGCTGTGATGGCGGTCGGCTCTACGCACGGCGGCACAGTACCGCTGATCACCCCAGCCAATGCCACACAGCTATCAGCAGCGCATCCAGCACCAGTTCATCACGAACAATGGGTAACCGATCCTTCAACGCATAAGCCAGCGATCAGCAAAATGAGCGTTTCAACACTTAAAAGCATTGCCGATGAAGTGTCGATTCCATTCATCCAATTATCTCGACAGCACTCAGCAGCCCACCTCCCGCAAGCAGCATCACGTGGGTACGCGCTCGAACAGTCTGAGACGCGCCGCATCCAACGGCATATTCTGATCTGGCCATTCGCGTGTGTCCTCTTTGCTCTCGTCGTGTGGGAGTTCGTCGTTGATATCGTTCGTGTCAGGAGGCATCTATGAGTCGAAAGACGTCACGGAAATCTCGCACAGGCAAGACGGCGGATGACACTGCGATCAACGAGATGGACTCCTCCACTTCTCGTGCGGTGCGCGCGATCTTGGAATCAAACCAGAACTCCTCAACAAACCGCCCTCATCCGCGACATCGTGCCCTCACAATCGTGGGAAGTATCAGCGGAATTCTCCTCCTTCTTGTCAGCGCTTACAGCCTGCACAATTGGTCTGAAACGCTCATTTACTCGTCAACGTCCCACCAGCTGACGCAACTGATCGAGCAAGCGAAGCAGAGTAATCCAGATGTGGACCAGCTCCGTATCCGACAGCGCCAGGTCAACGCCGAGCTCGCAAGCCAATCGTCACGGTCAGCATTGCAAATTCCGCGCGTGCGTACCGCAATTTCCGCTGCCTCGAAAGTGTCGACGCGTTTGGATCGAATCCTTGCAGATATGGCAGACGGAAAGACATGGGAGCAAGCGCAAAAGGATACGGCAAACGGCATGCGACCGGCCAGTGCCCTCTCATCTTCTTCGCATTCGTCGAATTCTTCTCATTCTTCCCACGATGCGCACGGTTCCTCACCATCCGGAAAGAACACAAACTCCTCGAACCAATCCGGAAAGACAGAAAGCGAAAAGCAAGAGGAACAACTGCGACGCAAGGAAAACGAGGAAGCACAACGCCGGCAGAATAAACTCAACGACCTGCTGAAACAGAATTCGCACTCACCGGGAACAACGACCGACAACGGTAACGCTAAACCGTGGTAAAGCTGCGGCAAAACCAAAGCTGCAGCAAAACCGTGGTTGAGCCGTGGTATAGCCATACAACTCTGAACACGTTCTGCTTCGCAGTTGCACGTTATCCACATCTGTTCTCGAAAGCATGATCCACTTGAGAGAACGGGTGTAAGGGAATTCCTCTCGTGCGTGAGAAGATCCGTCCACTTTATCGATTCATTCTTTTTTCTCCTTCCCCATCACTGTTGACTTGAAGCATGACACAAACACTGCTTCTTCATTCTCTGATGCGCGATAGTGGGACCGATGACCGCAATGGCGTACCGCGCTTTGCTCCGACTGCCCTGACCAGCGCAGCAAACGGGCAATTCTGCTCGTGTGATTCCTTCCGTTCGATTATCCTGACGCGGCTTTTTCTCACATGTCACATTTCGGTTCACTGCCATCAGCAAGCACAGCAAACATGCCATGCACTCCTCTCCTCACAGTGGGCCGGACGTGCGAGCACAGAGTACCGTGCACGTATTGCATCGCTGCTGCGCCAAGGCGATGACCTCAATCAGTCGGCAAGAGCTGTCATCTCAGCTGTCCAGAACGTCTCGCATCTGTGAAAGGAGGGAGCGATGAGTGGAAACGATCGCGAACTGGCCAGTGTCTCGGGAGGAAATATCAGCCACATCGATACGCAGGAAATGGCACACCTGGCCGGTCAAGCATCTCATATGGGACGAACACTGCGGTGGCTCGCGGCACAATGGCAGGATACGCGCATGTCAGTGGGAGGCAAAATCACACTGATGCGCTTGTGCCCTATTCCCAATCTTGACCCGCAGCTACGCCGAGGAGTTCACGATCCTGCCTTTCTGGCCGCGTGTGATCGGGCATGCCACCAATGCCAACAGCTTTCAGACATGTGCTCGCACATCTCGCAGTCGTATTCGCAACTCTCCGATGCACTCACGCGGGCAAGCGGCATATATTCACATGCCGAAGAGGAAATCCAAGCGCTCATGAGGAATGCTCTTGGAACTGCGTTGGATCGCCCTCGTACTGCTGCCGGAAGTATGGCTGTTCTCATTGGTGCTACAGCTTTATCAGCTCTTCCCGGCATGAGCGGATCGTCCGGCGCTCTTCTCGATGCCAGTGACGATCTTCAAGAAACGATCCTCTCTTCGACCGCACGCACTATTAATCGGCTTACCGGCCAAAAGCAATCTGACACACCAGTAGCCGATGCTGCATCCCAACTCACCTTAGCTGCCAGAGTGATCTCGTGGCTCCTGAAAGGTGATACGTTGACCGTCACGCAGACGTATCCGACCACACATCAACTCGGTGCCTCACACAGTATCGCCGATGCGCTCGCGAATGAAGACAAACTCGCATCCGCTTCTACTATCCCGTATTGCACTGTTGCCGTTCAAAAATACCAAGATGCTGCTGGAAATGTGAAGTGGCTGGTCATCATTCCAGGAACGCAAACGCACTTAGATGCAGCGATTGGCTGGTCACAGAATATCGAGTTGATGAGTTCGTGCAACGAACAGCGTATGTCTGCGGAATCAACGCGACTCGTTCTGCAGGCGATGAAAGAAAGTGGAATACGTCCAGGAGATCACGTCTCGATCGTTGGCCACTCTCAAGGCGGAATCGTTGCCGCCACAATTGCGAGCGGACACACAGGCTACCGCATCGATCACATCGTGACGGCGGGCTCACCGATCGCCAATCACCCTATTCCACCTTCCACGTGGGTCACCAGCGTTGAAAATCGTGGTGAACTCGTCTCACGGCTCGATGGGAAACACAATCCGAAGCGGAAAACATGGCTAACGGTCAATGGCTCTCGGCCACGCAGCACACCGCATCTGCCTCCTGTGCCTTTTACTTCCCCTTCGCAGAGCAATAATGCCACTGATATCAATGGATCACATGTCGTGCACGGGAAAGATGCGGAGATGACACATGGCATGAATTATCAACGAGCAACATGGCAGGATGCGACGCGCATTGGATCACCAGCGGTACGAGACAGTGACCGGCATTTTCAAAAAAGTATTTCGGGGAAACTCGTTTCCACCCACTATTTCACCGGCCGTATTTCGCATTCGAATCCCCTCAAATCTCAGTAACACTGAAAGCATAAAGTAGGTTACATGAATCTTTCAGATATGACTCCCCTGATTGCACTCAGTCCGCTCGATGGACGCTATCGCTCTAAAACGAAGCAGCTCGTCAATTATCTTTCTGAGGCTGCTCTCAACCGCGAGCGCATGGTCGTTGAAACGGAGTGGATGATCTTCCTGTCCGAAGCAGATGATGGATCTTCAGTCATTCCCGGTGTCAAGCCGCTCAGCGACGAAGAAAAAACATATCTGAGGAATATCCCTCGTTCATTTGACGAAAAGGGTATCGCCGAACACCATGCCATTGAAGCAGTAACCCACCATGATGTGAAAGCCGTCGAATATTACATCGATCGTCGGCTTGATGCAGCAGAGCGAAAACTCGGTCATCCGACGCAACTGACACATTTGGCTCCGCTCGTCCATTTTGCCTGCACGTCAGAGGACATCAACAATCTGTCGTATGCGCGGTGCGTTCAACATGCGGTGCACGACGTGTGGCTTCCCGCCTGTGATGCTGTACTCGCAAAGTTGACGGACGGTGCTCACCAGTTCGCTGACCTTCCTCTCCTCGCGATGACACACGGTCAGCCCGCAACACCAACGACACTAGGCAAGGAGCTCGCTGTCTTCGCGTGGCGACTTTCGCGACAACGGCAGAAAGTAGCACATCAGGAAATACTTGGGAAAATAAACGGTGCAACTGGAACATTCGGAGCTCACACAGTAGTTTTGCCGAATGTGAATTGGCTGGATCTCTCCCGTCGATTTGTGACAGAAAGAATGGGCTTGGAGTGGAATCCACTCACAACTCAGATCGAAAGTCACGACTGGATGGCTGAACTGTTTGGAACGATTGCGCACGCGAACCGTATTTTGCATAACTTGTGCGTGGATATGTGGATGTACATTTCACGTGGAGTGTTTACACAAATTCCTGTCAAGGGCGCAACGGGTAGCTCAACGATGCCGCATAAAGTCAACCCGATTCTGTTCGAAAATGCCGAGGCAAACTTCGAAATCTCCTGCTCCTTCCTCGACACATTGGCAACAACACTCGTTGAATCGCGGTGGCAACGGGATCTCACTGACTCAACGACACAACGCAATATTGGATCAGCCTTCGGATACTCGCTTCTTGCGCTCGACAATCTGCTGACTGGCTTGACGCAAGTGCAACCAAACAAGGCACACATGCACGCGGAATTGGAAGATAACTGGGAAGTACTCGGTGAACCAATTCAAACAGTTATGCGAGCCGAGGCGTTGGCCGGCGTGCCGGGAATGGATCACCCGTACGAGAAAGTGAAAGAGCTCATGCGCGGCAAACGCATCACACACGCAGATATTGAGCGCTTTGTGGCTAGCTTGCATTTGCCTGATGACGTTGCTCAGCGCCTGAGAAATCTCACACCAGAAACGTATATCGGCCTTGCTCCGCAACTCGCTCGCTTTGCCTCTGGAACACAAGGTGTCACCGACGCACAGGCGCCACGTGAATCTCATTCGCTACGATAAAACAAGAGATTGCATCAACTAACGTGACTCGTCACATGCGTGAGATTTCTGCCAGGAGGTAACGAGATGTCCCGAACTAAACCGGCTGAGCGAACATCATCAGCGCCCACGCTGATCATTAAGGATCATCAGCCTCAGCGCGTCCGTGATGTCCGTGACCTCGCGGCAGCACTTCTCTGCTTAGCGGGACTTGTCGTCGTCATCGTCGCATGCCTCCTCCTCAACGGAACGCTCCAGGGTGCTGAGAAAGATGTCGTCCGAGCAAGTCACGTGTCGAGTCTGCGCTGGCTCGTCGATCTGCCGATGAACTTCATTCAGACGGCAGTACTCCTCATTCTCTTTGCAGCGGTTCTTTTCCGACTCCTGACGAATCGCATGTGGGCGCAGACGCTATCGGCCGTCCTTGGTCAGCTCGTCGGATTCGGGCTTGCCGTTGTTTTTTCACTGATACTCCCCCTTATTGCATCCAACATGAGGGTATTTTTCCTCGCGCCTGTCATCTCATCCGTAGGGTTAGGACCGTTCGAACTGTATACGGCCACGACAGCATTCCTCTCCGCAGCTGGAAATAGGCGTGGTAGTAGCCGGTTGCGCTGGGCATGGAATGTGTTCGCAGTTCTGATTGCCCTTGAACTCATCACATCGAGTATCACGATTCCTGCGGCTGGCGTCGCTCTGCTGATCGGAAATTTTGTTGGACTTCTCATTCGTTTTGCGATTGGAAGCCCGAACCAAGGAATTTGGGGCTCACAACTCGCATCAGCACTCGAACAAGTTGGAGTGCACCCCGAAAAGATGAGCCGGAGGACTGACGTTTCCGAAAGCAACCCTGGACTGAGTTTCTCTGACGATCTCACTGAACTTTCTCGCATTTACCACGTCCGCGACAGAGATGGCCAGCGATTGACTGTTTCTGTCAACGACGAGCAGCGCCATTCCAAAGGTTATTTGTCACAAATCTGGCAAACGATCAAGCTCGAAGGCCTGTCAACACGTCGCTACGATAATGCGCACGATCTTTCTGAGCATCACATCACGATGTTGCTCGCACTCCGGAAAATCGGTCTCACAGTTCCGCAACCCGTCGCTATGGGAGACACGGGCGCATCCAGTCTCATCGTTTTCCGCTCCCCTGAAAAAGGCCGTCACGCACATCAACTCGATCTTGCTCACGCTTCGGATCAACAAATCGAACATATTTTCACCGAGCTTGAACGAGCACACAGCCGCGGGATCACCCACAGGAACATCACCGCATCGTGCCTTGGAGTCATTCCACCACGTCCGACGCAAAAAGATGAGACAATCGCTCTTCCTCATATGAGCCGCGAACAGCTACTTACAGCACATAACAGTGGCGATGATGGAGAAGCAATCTTGTGCGGCTGGGCTCACGGAGATCTCGCGTCAACGCAAGGGCACATCCAAATGGATCGTGTCCAGCTCATCACCCTGCTTGCAGCTACGATCGGGGTAAAGAGAACACTCGCCTGTGCACAAAAAGTTTATACTCCGGTTCAGCTCGCATCCCTTGTCCCGTATGTGCAAGCTGTGCTGATCCCCCAGCAAACACGACAACTGCCAGGGTGGAATCACAAGATTCTCAGCATATTGCGCACACAAATTAATCAGCTGACTCCGCACGAACAAGAACTCGAGCAATCCCAACCGGTTCACCTTTCTCGTTTCTCAGTGCGCCGATTTGTGACGATATTGCTCCTGCTCATCGCGTTGATTGCAGTCTTCACGCAACTGAACTTCAACGAGATGATTACGGCCGTGAAGAGTGCGAATCCGTGGTGGGCAGTCGCGTCGTGTGTCATGGGAATCATCAGTTGGCTTGGATCTGCAATCGCGTTCGGTATCTTTATCCCACGCGAAAAACGTCATGGACACATTCTCGGCATCATTGGCACACAGGCAGTTGCCAGCTTCACCGCTGTCTCTATGCCCGTCGCAGCAGGTCCGCTCACAGTCAATACGATTTTCTTGAAGAAAATCGGGCTCGATAACACGCATGCAGTTGCCACCTCAACAGCTGACACTGTTGCCGAATTTACGACAACGTTCCTCATGTTTATCGTTCTCGGGCTTTTCACCGGCTCGAACTCGCTCAAGAATGCGCTTCCAGGGCAAACGATCCTTATCGTCGTCGGTGTCCTCGCAGCGATTATCGCGATCATCATGCTCATTCCTCCGCTGCGCAAATACATTGTGACGAAGTGGGGAACGGCAATTCGTAACTACTGGCATGAGATTGTCACGCTTTTCAGTCAGCCGTCCATTCTTTTGATTTCCATGATCGGGTCGATCATTCAAAATACGACGCTTGCAGCTGGCTTCTGGATGAGTTTGCTGGCATTTGGTTACCATCTCAACTTCATCGAGACGCTGTTCATTTTCCTGCTCTCGAATGCAATCGGCTCTGCGGCCCCGACACCAGGCGGTTTAGGTGCTGTCGAAACCGTCGTCTCCGTTGCGTTTACGAGTGTCGGCGTTCCCTCGACAATCGCCGTCAGTGCTACTCTGCTCTTCCGTCTGGCGAGCTATTGGCTGCGCATGGTGCTCGGCTACATCTACATGAAGTGGATGCAAAAGCGTAATCTTCTCTAAATCAAATGAGTTCGAGAAGGCTACTTCCCCTGATATGAGATGAAGAAAATGTGTGTGACTCCTTGAAAAGGCTCTTGAATACAACGTTTTGGGCCAATTTGAGGTATATTGGCTTCTAGCGAGCGAATTAGTCGATCATCGCTCCATAGAGAAAAGAGTCGAATTATGGCGTACAACAAGGCAGATCTTGTTTCGAAGGTCGCAGAGAAGTCCAACCTCACGAAGGCACAGTCTGAAGCTGCCATCAATGCTTTCCAGGACGTCCTCATCGAGGCTCTTCACAGTGGTGAGGGTCTGCGTTTGACGGGTGTCTTCTCCGCAGAGCGTGTCAAGCGTGCAAAGCGTACGGGTCGCAATCCTCGTACTGGTGCTGTGATCAACATTCCTGAGCGCTATGGCGTGAAGCTTTCTGCCGGCAGCCTGCTCAAGAAGGCTGTTGCTGACTGATTGGCACTCTCCTCGAGAGCATGCTACTGCTCAGTCGATGAAGTGACGACGATGGTGTCGCCATAGAATCCCGCTCAACGGTTACTCCGCTGGCGGGATTTTTTATATCTCCGATATCACGAACATGCTTGTGGGATGACTGTTGTAACTTCACTCTTCGCGAAATCACTCAATCACAATTCATCACGCATGGCGTCTAATGTAAGCCATACAAATTCCTGTAAAATCACGGGGCGACGAGAGGTCAGAATGGCAGAGCATACTTCATCGCGGCACGTTCCCACCACTATCGATGTTTATGGAGCACGAGTTCATAATCTCAAAAACATCTCCGTGCACATCCCACTGAACAAGATGGTCGGGATTGCAGGAGTTTCTGGCTCGGGAAAGAGTTCGCTTGCCCTCGGAGTTTTGTATGCCGAGGGGTCACGGCGTTATATGGATGCTCTGTCCACGTACACGCGTCGTCACATCTCGCAAGCAGGACGCGCCGATGTGGACAAGGTTGAGCATGTTCCGGCTGCTTTGGCATTGCGTCAGCGTCCAGGAATTGCTGGCGTACGTTCCACATTCGGAACATCAACTGAGCTCTTAAACTACTTGCGTCTTCTGTTCAGCCGTCTTGGTAGCCACGTGTGCCCCAACGGTCACCGTGTCAAGCCAAGCATGGACGTTGCACTTGGCAAACAGACAACATGCCCGACGTGCGGAGCGAAGTTCTACGGACCCGGCGCGGAGGATCTAGCGTTTAATTCCACCGGAGCATGCCCGAAATGCCAAGGAACCGGCATCGTGCGAACAGTGGATCCGACCACCCTCGTTCCTGATGAGACGAAATCGATTGATGACGGGGCCGTCGTCGTCTGGGGAACACTCATGTGGTCGCTCATGAAGGACGTCTGCCGGCTGATGGGTGTGCGCACAAACGTGCCGTTCAACCAGCTGACCAAAAAAGAGCGAGACATCGTCTTCCATGGCCCAGCTGTCAAGAAACACTTGCTGTACAACAACAAGAAAACAGGGACGTCTGGCGAGATGGACTTCACGTACTACAACGCCATCTACACCGTTGAAAACGCCCTCTCGAAAGTGAAGGACGAACACGGTCTCAAGCGTGTGGCTCGGTTCCTCAAGGAATCACCGTGCCCACAGTGCCATGGGACTCGCTTGTCTGCAGCTGCCCTCGCCCCACACGTTCTGGGGATCAACTTGGGACAGGCCACCGCGATGACGCTCGACGAACTCGCCGATTGGGTCGTTCGTGTCCCCGATTCTCTTCCAGACGATATGCACGCGATGGCGCACTCCATCATCGATGGTATGCGTGAACCGATCGAGCGCTTGCAACAGCTCGGACTCGGTTATCTCGGATTGGATCGAGCAAGTTCAACGCTCTCGACTGGAGAACGTCAGCGTGTCCAGCTTTCGCGTGCAGTTCGAAACCGCACGACCGGTGTGCTGTACGTGCTCGACGAGCCATCAATCGGCCTCCATCCTTCAAACGTTGACGGACTTCTCGGGGTTATCGACGATCTGCTCAATGACGGCAATTCCGTCGTCGTTGTAGACCACGATGTACGAGTCCTCCGCAAAGCTGATCACCTCATCGAAATCGGTCCGAAGTCAGGCGCACAAGGCGGTCGTATCATCGCCCAAGGCACTGTTCACGACATCGAAAAGAATCTGCAATCGCGCATCGGCGGATTTTTGAGCGGCCAACAAATCGTCACACCACGTCATCGTTGCAGCAAAGAACACATGTTCGACGAAGGCGCCATCACCATGTCGGCAGGCAGCATCCACACTGTTAAGCCGCTGAACATCTCTGTCCCGATCGGCAAAATGACGCTCGTCACCGGTGTGTCTGGGTCTGGCAAGACGACAACTGTCCTCGAAGGCCTTGTCCCCTCGGTCGCAAACCCACAGCACACGCCAGCGCACGTGAAAAAGATCGATTGCGGCGGAATTCAGCGCGCAAATCTCATCGATGCTTCCCCGATTGGCATCAATATTCGCTCGACGATTGCCACGTATGCCGGTATCTTGGATGATCTGCGTCGCGCTTTCGCTCGTACACCAGATGCCCACGCACACGGTCTAAAGGCTGGAGATTTCTCATACAACAGCGGTTCGCTCCGGTGCCCCACATGTGACGGTACCGGCCAGATTTCGCTCGATGTTCAGTTCCTCCCAGACGTCACAATTCAATGCCCGGACTGCCTTGGCCATCGTTACTCTCCTGCTGCCGATGCCATCCGCTGGTCACCTCGCTCACGAGGGGATCTGAAGGCGTTGGCAGACTTAAAGAACGACATCCGCACATCCCATATGAACGACTCGCACACGGACGAGCGCGACGAAGATCGGGCGAAGGTTGCACTGTTGCAAGATGACGATCGACCGGGTATCAGCCTGCCAGAAATCTTGGCGCTGACGGTTGATCAGGCGCTCACCATCACGTCAGGCCTGACGAAGGCACACGCGAAGTTGCAAACGTTACACGATCTCGGTCTCGGATATTTGACGCTCGGCGAATCCTCCCCTGCACTTTCGGGCGGTGAAGCTCAGCGTCTCAAGCTTGCCAGCGAGATGAAACGCGATCAAAAGCACTCACTCTTCGTCTTTGATGAGCCGACAATTGGCTTGCATCCTCTTGATGTGCAAACACTCCTCGGCGTCCTGCAGCGCCTTCTTGATCACGGTGCAACGATTGTCGTCATTGAACATGATCTCGATATGATTTCGAACGCCGATTGGATCATCGATATGGGTCCTGGCGGCGGCGTGCGCGGAGGGACTGTCGTCTGCGCCGGAACACCGGAAGATGTCGCCAACTGCCCTCAGAGCGTGACCGGTCGCTACCTCAAACCTGTTCTCCAAGAGCAGCGCGAAGGAATTGAGCGCATGGAAAATACACAGCAGTCACAACAGAAATAAATGACTATAGAACTAGTGAGATAGGTGTAACCAAAAACCTTTTCGGGAAAGGGAGCACGATGGCATCTCGATCGACATCTCGATCCACCTCTGAGCAATCCGCACGGGCTCATTCTTCGAATCGCGATTTTCCGCCGATGCGTCGATCTGACGTATTCATCAGCAAGAAAATGTCTTATTGCCTCCGCCACAATCCTTACAAATATGGTCTGCATCTCGACGAAAGAGGATTCGTTGATCTACACGATTTCCTCGTAGCAATGAACCGCGTCCATCGATTTGATCCGCCGTTGACCGAGCAGAGGATCAGAGAGATCATGGCTCACTCTGATAAGCAGCGCTTTGCGATCGAGAACGGGAAGATAGGTGCTCTGTACGGGCATTCTCTTCCAGGACATTTCATCCGCCCAGAAGCTGTTCCTCCAGATACGCTCTATCACGGGACAGCACACCGGTTCGTTTCCAGCATTATGAACGAGGGTCTCTTGCCTGAAAGCCGACAGTATGTCAACCTGTCTGCCGATATCCCTCTTGCCCGCCAGGTCGGTCTTCGCCGCGACGCGCATCCCGTCATTCTTGCTATTGACGCCCGACGTGCGCATCACGATGGAATCCGCTTTTTTGAAGGCGGACGGAGAGTGTGGCTGTGCGAAAAGATGCCAGCGCGCTACCTGACCATCATTTCAGATCACGCTTGATATCTATTTTTTCGAGAGCATCCCGAGCGGCAACAAGAGCCTTCTCAAGTGACGGGACCTGCGGATACCACCGCCGCTCCCACTCCAGCGACAGCGGCCCCTCGTACCCTCCGTTTGCGAGGATACGGCATATTTCTGCCAGGGGAACGCGCCCAGTCCCTTGTAAAACAGGCGTCTGATCTCCACGGAATGCGCAGTCTTTAATCTGCACAAATCCGCGACCGCCAATCAAGTACTGCTTCAAGAACGAGAAAGTCGTGTGTGGATCCTCGCCCACTCTCCACGGATGAGCAACATCCCAGATAGAGCCAACCTGATTGCCGGGAGCAAGAGCATCAATGGCAGCATGAATCATCGCATTACGCTCACCGGTCGGATGCGAATCATGCGTCTCCAGAACCGGCTGAACCCCTAATTGATCGGCAAGCGACAGAATGGAGACAATCACTCGCGCACCTCGTCGACTGATCGACGCCAGGTTCATGCCTGCAGGAAGCTGCAAACCGGGCAACCGATCCGGAGTACAGCACGGATCAAGTGGTGCAGACGGGAACACGCGAACATACCGGGCTCCCAGAACAGACGCCATATGAAAACACCGCTTCAGATCTTCACTCAGCTGTTCATCCGGCACGCTCGGATCGCAGACATGCACCCTCGAATCGAGCGAAAAAATTGAGACAGATGCCCTCTCCTCGAGAGTGTGACGGATGCGAGCAAGCTCTCGATCCGTTGATCTCATCGTGATCAGCATTTCATCCCCGACAGCCATTTCAAGCTGTGTGACGTGAGTGCGCGCGCATATGCCAGCAAGCTGATCAACTGAATCGTACGGGGCTCCGAGCGTTGAAGCTGCTAATTGCCAGGCCATATCTCTCCCTTCGCGTATTTCTCCTTCACGATTTTCATTTGGTGCGAGAAGGAATCGGTTCACACTGCTCAGGCATGTACCCGTGAGCGAGCGCTGAAATGTTTGCAATCACACATACGCCGAGACGATGGAGCTCACAGCCGAGCGAGCCAGCGATGTGAGGAGTCAGGATGACGTTCGGCAAATCCCACAGCGGATCTCCCGGCTCGAGCGGTTCGTGCGGATCTGTGACGTCAAGGACAGCACGAATATGGCCGGAGATTAATTCTTTCTCCAATGCATCATGGTCAATGACCGCGCCGCGAGCCGAATTCAGGAGGAGCGCACCCTTCTTCATGAGAGAAAGATGATGGGCCGTAATCATATTGCGCGTAGCAGGGATACTCGGTGTATGGATAGAGACGACATCTGAGCACGAGAAAACCTCATCAAGGCTCACGCGTTCAATCCCGAGCGTGCGAGCCTGGTCTTCATCCATGTCGATACTCCACCCGATCACGTGAAGATCAAATGGCTTGAGCAGACGAATGAGATCACGAGCAACCGTTCCGTTTGCGGTCACCAATCCGACCGTCTTGTGATATGTGCCAGCGTGGGGGAAGATATTTTCTCGATCGAGTGCGCTGCGGCTTGCCCGATACATGCGTGCAGAAAGAGCAAAATCTTTCAATCCAAGAAGAATAACGCCCAAACAGTATTCAGCGACCGGAAGCGCATTCGCTTGCTGCACGTTCGTACCGATGATTCCACGCTCACGGGCGACATCGAGCGCGTCAGGAGTGAAATCTCGCCACGCACTTCCTTGAGACGCTACGACTGCTTTCAAGTGCGGCATTCGATTTAAAGCGTCGACTGTCACTTTCGGAGCTCCCCACCCGTAGATGAGACAGCGCGCATCATGCAGTTGTGAAGCGAACTCAGGTGCAGAAAAATCTGAGATGACCGGGGAATTGACGTTGATGCCTGTCAACGTCATCAGCTGATCATTTAATGCGCTGTCGAAAAGACGTGACGGCAAATTGGCTTTCATCGCCATAACCGTCGGCACGCGATGCACTGAGCCGGTGCTGGCATCTGAGTGAGCATGTTGTACGTCATGTTGATTATTTGTCACCTGTGACATCTGAGTATCTCTCCCCACGATCATTGACGACCATTCACAACCCTGTGAAATCTTTTTCATCGTAGAACACTGAGAATACCTTCCGAAAGCCCAATTTTCTACCATGAAAAGTGCACGCTGAATCGTACAATATGCCCATCCGGCGAAGGAGGAAAAATGGCATCACCGATGAACGATCAGTCATACCGCACGTCAGAAACTGGTGATGATGAGCAATTCCGGCGGACGGCATCTCCAGCAAATACGGTGTCTTCGGCACAGCGGAGGAGCACGGTCAAGACCTCTGAATCTCCCACTTCGACTGAATCCGCTTCTTCTGGAATTACCGGAATCGTCCCCTTCCCGTGGCATCGTTTGGCAATTCTCATCTGGGCTGGAATCGCCTGCCTCACCGGTTTAATGACTGCCTTCGCGCGCATCGGCCTCTCTCCTTTTGCCCAGTCACACGAACTCGTGAGCGTGCACGGCGCTCTCATGGTATTTGGATTCCTCGGCACAGCAATTGGCATGGAACGCGGCGTAGCGTATCATGCGGGAAGCGCGAGCCATCCTAGCTGGGGTCTGATCGCACCGCTCCTCGGGGCACTCGGCGTCGTCTCCACATTCGTCCTCGCCCTCATTCCAACGTTGCCTCAGTGGTGGCCTGCCATCCCCGGCGCATTCTGGGCCGCTTCCATGTTTGAACTCTCCGCTGTCTACATCGGCATTTGGAGTTGGCAGAATTCGCTGACGTTGATTATTCAGATGATGGGGTCTCTCACCGGTGCGCTCGGAATGATTTTGTACGCATGCTCAGTTCCGGCTTTGCGCCTCGCTCCTCTGTGGATGGTCTTCCTCGTCCTCACGATCATTGGCGAGCGCCTCGAACTAGCGCGCGTCTCCTTTACTGGCCGGCGCGTAGAGAACACATTGCTCACAGCTGCTGGCGTATCAGTGGTCGGGTCGATTCTCATTCTCTTCATTCCCGAAGTTGGATATGTGATTCTCGGCCTGTCGTTCCTCGTTCTCCTCATCACCATGCTGGCACACGATATTGCTCGTCACACGTTCAAGCTACCTGGAATGACAGGCTTTATGGGTGTTGCGATGTTGTGCGCATACGTTTGGGGAATTATCGGCTCTCTCCTGTGGACTCTGACCCCACAGTCTGATCTCTTCAGCCAGAGGTCAGCCTTCGCACTCGTGTGCTTTGACCTTGGCTTCACGATGACGATGGTGATCGCTCACGCCTGCATTATTGTTCCAGCAATCATCCGTAGACCGCTCCCGTTCAGCACTCTCATGTGGATTCCACTGATCGGCCTTCAATCAGGGTTAGCTCTCGGGGCAATCGGCACTCTTCGTGGCTCTGTACAGATTGGGCAAGCAGGAAGCGTGTGCGAGATCCTCTCCCTCCTTGCCCTTCTCATCTTGATGGTTACTCTGAATCTTCCTGCCGTGCGCCGGAAGCGGGAGCATCACAAGGAACGCGCTTGATGACCTTGCACGGCACTCCTACTGCCACACTGTTGGCTGGGATGGAGGAAGAAACGACGGCACCTGCTCCGATCACACTGTTATCTCCAATAGTGACGCCGGGGCAGATCGTCACATTTCCGCCCAGCCACACGTTGTTTCCGATTGAGACATCCTCATTGTGCTGCCACCCTTCGAGGCGCGGTTTGATGGCGATCTCATGATTTGGTGTGTAGATTGAGCAGCGCGGACCGATCAGACAATCTGTTCCAATATGAACGTTTCCACCACCGATAATGAGAAAATCCGTGTTAATAAATGTGCGATCACCGATCACGAGGCCGATACCGTAATCCAGCATGATCGGCGGTCTCACATCGACACCTTTTCCTGCCTGTGGGATCAGACGGCGGAAAAGAGCCATCGCACGCGCTGGATCGTGGAAGAATAAACGATTAAATGTGTCACACATGCTTTGCGTCCACCACGTGATACGCGGCAGGATGTCAGACTTCCGATATTGAAGAAGTGTGCCATCAAAGACACCTTTCAGATCTGAGTATTTCTTCAGAAGCTGGTCCAGCGGCAGGTTCATCACGTCTGAAATGAGAGGATCGTTCGTCGGGTTCATCTGCTGATCAATGTCAGCAGCAGAAAATTGCGCAGGATGTGCATCAGCCATCGATATCGTTTCTTTCTCACAGAAGGGTTACTTTATTCATTCATTTTACTTTTGCTATCCTGCACTGAAGGGCGAGGAAGACCGCGAGCAACGAAAGTTTCAATCATCTCCTCCGCAGTGTGCCGACTCATAAACTAGAAGCATGAAGCCTGTTCAGGAGAGGATCCCCCACCAAAAACGGAGGTCATCTGACGCAAAACGCTTGCGAGCGCTCGATCAGTGGATTCACGACCACCGTTTTGCCTGTGACATCCTGAGCGCGGTGCTGCTTGCTCTCCTCGTGTACGCAATGAACGTCTCCACGGAAAGTGTCGGCTTCATTTTTCCCCAGCAACGGGAGGAATATTTCTGGGGAATGCTCCTGTGCATCCCCCTTATCAGTCGTCATCGGTGGCCAGATATTTGCGCAGTTGCAGAGATAAGTGTTGTCATCATTCAGATCATTCTCGGTCCCCCATTTATCACGTTCGACGCAATTGCGCTTTTAGCCTTATACGACGCTCTCGTGCTCGGGAATGCACGTTTTCGGGCACTGTGGACGATCTGCGCGGTTATTTTCCCTGTTTTGTCTGTCTTGTGTGCCCTGCATTCCTGGAAATATGGTCCTCTTCTCGCTCCGTGGTCGCTGGATCCAGACACACGACAAGAGCAGCAAGCGATGGGCTTTGGCTATATGAGTCTGCGCACGCTCCTCTTTTTGGCTGAAATTGCCAGCCTCACTGTCATGGCATTTGCTCGTTTCAGACGTGCAAATAGAGAGCAATCCTTACTCATCGCCCAATCAAATCAAGCTCTGAGCGATTCCGTCCGTGAAAAGACCCGAGCTGTCAGACTTGCTGAACACGCTCGCATTGCTCGCGATATGCACGACATGATTGCCCATACTCTCTCCGTCATCATTGTGCAGGCTGACGGCGGGCGCTTTGCTGGACCGACGAATCCGAGACTAGCACTGTCAACTATGCGGACAATCGAGACGGAGACACAGCAATCACTGGCCTCCATGCAACAGCTCCTCTCACCGCACCACCATGCCGGTCAGCAAAATACCGAACAAGAGATGAGCCGCGATCTGCCGTCATACGTGCGCATTGATCGGCTGATCCACGAAGCGCAGAAAGTCAGCGTCGGCCAGCTATCGATCCACCGCACAGTCATTGGTCGCCCACCTGAGAACCTGGACGACAAGCAAGGGACAGTCCTCTACCGCATGATTGAGGAGGGATTGAGCAACATTCGCAAACACGCTATCCCCGCCGATCACGTCGTCACGGTCGAAATCGAAGAGACATGGCCGCAATCCCCGACCGGTACAGTTCATGTCTCAATTACTGACGACGGAAACGGAATCACTCATCCTTCTCATCCCGGATATGGTCTGGTCGGCATGCGCGAACGACTCGCCTCAATCGGGGGAACACTCACTTCCGGACCGCTTGACCACCACACTGGACGTGGTTTTGCGCTCAACGCCAAGTTTCCACTCACCATGCCAGAGAAGGAAGTCGATCGTCACGCAGACACCCAGATGAGCAAACACCACCGTGTTTCCCGCCGACAAACGATTTTTGAGAAAATCAGCTCGTGGTCAATGGCGCACATTCACTTGTGCGATGTCATTCTTGCCATTCTTCTTCTCGCAGGAGAATTATCCACCTGCCTTCCTGTCATCTGGAGCGAAAAACCTCCTGCTGCACTGTTCCTCATACTCAGTTTGATCACGACGGCCGCACCTCTTGCATGGCGACGATCTTCAGCGCAGATGAGTGCTCAGGCCAGCGCACGACTGTGCTCCTCTTGCCTCGCTCTCTCGCTCTTCTTCACGTCACTCATGCCTCTGACATACACGACAGAAATATTCGTTTTCTTCTGGAATTGCGCGAATGCTCTCCTGGCGTTGAATTCCGTGCTGCTGTATTCGCCTCGCACAAACATTCCGTGGGTGACACCTGCATGCGCATCCATCATTGCGCTAGCGACTGCCTCGATCACAGTTCACAGTCAATTGCCATCGCCCAAGTCAGTGATCATTCAGATGATGATGTGTTTGATCAGCTTTTCGCTCACCGTGGTGTTGATCGCCTTCCTCGCACGCGCCCGGAGAGAAAAAGGTGATAACCTCGTTCTCCTCCAATATCAGCACTCAACGCTCGTCGCAGAAAAGAATGAAGCTGCTATCACCGCATCTCGTCAAGAACACGAACGCGTCTCCTCGCTCATTCGCACTGACATTCATTCGACCCTTCACAGTGTTGAGAAATCCGTTCAGACCGCTCTTCCTCGTCTCGAAATGATTGCACGAAAAAAGGAAGGAACAATCACGCCATCTGATCAGCACGAAATCGCCAGTCTCTTTGCTGGCATCGCGGATACTGGACGGCAGGCGCTCTCCCAAACGAGAGAGCTTCTCGGGCTGCTGCGGCGCACTGAGGACGAAAAAGATGCGGATCGTGTTCCGCTCGCTCCTGTGAATATGGCGCCTATCATGACTGAAGTACGCACACAAACGTCAAAGAGGCATCAATGACAAACGAGAATCAGCTCACCAACCGGCGTGACGACTCGCTTCACTCGTCTAATTCACCGTCACACGTGATCTCCGTCTTGCTTGCCGACGATCAAGATCTCATCCGCGCTGGTTTTGCCATGGTGATTAATTCGCAAAGCGATATGCACGTCATCGGTCAGGCCAGCGACGGTGCTCAAGCCGTCGAGCTCGTCAAGAAGCTCCATCCTGACGTCGTCCTCATGGACGTGCGTATGCCAGGTGAAAACGGTATCAGCGCAACCGGTCGCATTGCACAATGGGATGCTCACGAGAACGCTTCCTCACCCACCGCTCGCACCCATCGCACACGTGTCATCATTCTGACCACCTTCGACTTAGACGAATATGTGATGTCTGCCATTCATGAAGGCGCATCCGGCTTTCTTTTGAAGGACACAACTCCCGAAGAGATGCTCGCCTCTATTCGGACTGTGTATGCGGGCAACGCCATTATCGCTCCGTCTGCAACGCGCCGTCTCATCTCACATCTGGCCACCGCGCAACCGGCATCCCGCGACCAGCCCGATCCGCTAGAAACATCCGCGCAGCACGATTCGAATTCTCCACACGCCGCGGACGCCTCTCAAGCGGCCACTACTCACCAGAAGAATCCCGATCCGCGACTGAACAGCCTGACAACCCGCGAGCGCGAAGTTTTGATTGAAGTGGCGCATGGACTGTCAAATCAGGAAATTGCTCAGAAACTCGTCATTAGCTTGCCGACAGTGAAAACGCACGTGGCGCACATTCTCGCAAAAACGTGTTCGCGCGACCGTGTTCAAGCCGTCGTCTTTGCTTACGAAAACGGTCTCGTCCACTAACATCACTCAGTATTGCTCGTCTCCGATCAAAGCCCCCTCTGTGCCGTGTACTATGCACTGCAACCAGAAAATGCCGAGCCCGGAATCAGATCTGAACTCGGCATATATCTCACTCCATCACTATGGCTCGCTGAGCACTTCGACCGGCGACATCTTCAATGCCCGTCGTGCCGGGGCAATCGAGGAAATCAGAGCCGCGAGGATTGACACAACGATGATTATGCCGGTGATGCCCCAATCGATCGAGAACACCATATTCCCTGTCGTCGGAGTGATCACCACCCATGAGCCAAACCAGCCGAAGAAGCTTCCGAGTATGACACCAGCGATCGAAGCACTCACCGAAATAAGCAAGGCTTCGATGAGAAGCAAACGCCTGAGCTGAGCTCGTGTCATACCAATTGCCCTTAAAGTAGCGTTCTCGCGCGCACGCTCAATCACGGAAAGCGAAAGCGTATTCGCCACGCCGATCAAGGCAATAATGATGGAAACCGCAAGCAAACCGATCATCACGAGCATGATTTGGTTGATAGAGTCATTCATCGTCTTCCGCTCAACCCACGGCCCATAAATCTGAGCAGATGAGCCGAACTCGTTGCGAATCGAGTTGATGACAGCCAAGCCGTCTGCGCCGTCCTTGATGCGAACCCATACCTGCGTATCGCGATGAATGAGCCCAGATGGCAAATCCTCCAGCACAGATGGATCGATCAGAGCAGTCAAAGTTGAGTCATTCGTATCCCTCTCCGGAATATCTGGGATGACGAACCGGCGTTTGCTGATCTTCAGATTCTGTGAATGTGCTGTCCGCCCGTTCACGAACCGCAACGCAAAAATATCACCGTCCTTCCAGTGGCTCAGCTCCTTCTTGTCGGAAGCGGTGACAACAGCTGTATGACGAGAATCTGACGGAACGAGATCCTGTGCCCTCATCACTTGCTGACGAGCTGTGCTGCTGATGGAGTACACCGTCAGTGACTTTTGATGCGACTTGGATCCTTTCGCACCCGGAATCGTGACGGTTGATTCGGTCGGGAAAGTGATCTGGTCGACGGTCTGTGCATGCTGCACACCGTGAATTGTGCGAATCTTCGAAAGAACCTGCTTGGCAGATGATCCGTAGCGGCGCGAATGATCGATGGCATCGTCAAGGACGAGATCAACGGTGTAGTGGCTGTCGACGAGTGCTCCGCTCGTCGCCTTGAAAGTTGATGCGCCCGTTGAAATCGTGGTCACGAGCGTCACGCCAATCACCAGTGCCACGCCTGTAGCGGCCACACGCCGAGGATTTCTGACCACGTTCGCCGCAGCAATACGCGAAGACGGTCCACAGTGCTCCACCAACGCCCCGATACCTTTGAGCGTCCACGGAATCCACCACACAGCCGAGATGACAATCGCAATGAAAAGTAACGCACAACCGAGTATTGCAATGCACAGCAGCTGCATGAATATCCCGTTATCAATGTCGGAATTCTGTGCTGCCTTGATCGCTGTACCCATATCCGTTTTGACATAGAAGATACACAGAAGCGAAGCAAGAAGAAGCAGAGCGGAGATAATGCCACGAACCGCACCTGCCTTTTTACCTTCCACATGAGTCAGTGGACGCAGAGCCTCCAGTGGAGTGACCGACGTGGCAAGATGCGCAGAAGAGAGGGAAGCAAGAATCGCTACCACGATGCCGAAGATGAGAGGCACGAGAATGCACGTCACGTCCGGCGCGAAGTAGAACTGTGTCGTTCCCATTCGAGCATGACCAAGCTGCAATCCGCCAGCGATCACACAAGCGAGAGCAATTCCAATTGCTGAGGAAATGAACCCGAGCAACACCGATTCCATCACCACACTGCGATACAGCTGGCTCCTCTTCGCTCCAATCGCCCGCAAGAGCGCCAAATTTCTGCGACGCTGAGCAACGATGACTTGGAATGTATTGGAGATGACGATTCCAGCAACGAGAAGAGCGATGACACCAAAGATGAGGAGGAAGACCTGAACGATATTCGTGCCCCCGGTCTCGCTCTTAATGATGTCCATTTCAGCCGCGTGAGCTGTCCGGATGCGATACCCACGAACGCCCTTCGCTTTCAGTTCTGCCATGACGGATGACGGATCATGCGCTTGGCCCATCACAACCATCACATCGGTAACGCTCGCTTTACTGCGCATGAGCTGTTCGCGTGTCAGAGGCGCATACGGATGATGGCGCACATAAGTAGTACCCTCATGTCTGCGCGTCTCATTTTTAGATTCAAGAAGATTCGACTGCTGGAGTGTCTGCTCACTAAAGGCAATGTAATCGGGCAGGGAAAGAACGAGAGCACCTCCCATTGACTCGCTCTCGTCGTCATCGTCCACGATGCCAGACACGGTTAGATGCGGATTAACACAGCCATCCTCACTCGAGAGGAAGTTTGAGCATTCAACATCAACGAGAGAAATAGTGCTCCCGACCTGTGCTTTCAGACTTTTGGCGATGACAGGAGACACAGCAATTTGGCCTGTGTGCGGCCACGATCCAGACATCAGACGGACCGGCATAAGAGACGGAGTTGTTGCCATCGGGAAGATGAGCCCTGACGTCTTATTTTTCCCCTTGAGGGCAGATGCCGGTAAATTATCGCTCATTCTCCAGTCAGAAATTTTATTGCTTTTTTCTAGCTGAAAAATATCCGCGAGCGTTGGGTCTACCGCTTTCGCTTCTGGATGTGAATCGTCAAAGGAGATTTCGTGCGTGGCACCGCGATATGGAGTAGCTACGCTTTCCAGCAACGACTTTTGGAGAGAATTGGTAAACAGAAAAGTTGATGAGATAAATGCGGTTCCGATAACAATCGCGATGCCGGCGAGGACGAACATTTTCAGATTCCGCCGCATCATCGTAAGCGTGATTTTCGTCATGATTTCACCTTGGAATGCTACAGACTGACAAACTTTTCATTCAGACACAGACGCGTCTGACACCGCATCTGGTGTGAGCGAATGAGACTCGGAGCGCTGTTGAACAATGTTTTGCATGATGCGCGTGAGCATATCGCCCATCTCTTGAGCTTGTGGGTGCGGCTGGTCGGCGACAATCTTGCCGTCTGCCAAAATAATGGCTCGATCCGTATAGCTAGCTGCGGTGGCATCGTGGGTGACCATCACGATCGTCTGGTGATAATCGTCAACCATCTTGCGCATCAGCGTCAAAACCTCAGCACTCGAAACAGCGTCGAGATTCCCTGTTGGCTCATCAGCAAAGACAATGGATGGCTTGGTAATCAGCGCACGCGCAATGGCAACACGCTGTTGTTGACCGCCGGAAAGCTGAGAAGGAAGGTGATTTAAGCGCGAAGTCAACCCCAATGACGTAACCAATTCGTGGAACCACTGGGAATCAGGCTTCTTCCCCGCCAAGGTCAACGGCATCAGGATATTCTGCTCAGCCGTGAACATGGGCAGCAGATTAAACGACTGGAACACAAATCCGATTTTCGAACGACGGAGAATCGTCAGTTCGTTATCATTCAAGCGCGTGATATCCGTTCCGTCCAAAAGGATATGACCGCTCGTCACCGAATCAAGCCCTGCCAGAACATGCATCAAAGTTGACTTGCCGGACCCTGACGGGCCCATGATCGATGCGAAAACTCCTCGCTGAAAGCTCACAGAGATGTCTCGCAGAGCATGAACAAAAGTCTCTCCCGAACCGTAATTTTTGACGATATCCGTTGCTCGAATCGCAATGCTCGAGTCTTTCGGCTGCGCGTCCGTTACTTGCTGATCCGTTGCATACTGATCTGCTGCATTCTGATCCTGATAAGAAGCCATCGTGTCCCTTTCCTCTTTCTGATGCACACACATGCTGATGCACACACATGATTTCCCTGCGATTTTCAACAGTATCGGAGCATGAAAGCAGACACATCAGCCGCACGAATGAACTTCTATCGTCCTGTGAATGGCAATCAGTAGAGGCACCCTCATCCTCAAGGATGAGCCGCAGCAAGAAAACATATAATAAGGAGGTGCACAGAGCGGCAAGCAATCAGCGGTCATCCAGCAGCAAGCAATACCATCAATACATTCACCAATTAATAGGGAAGAAAAGATGAGCGAATACAACGAACATCACGATCTTCACGTGCAACGGTCAGCTGATCGGCCGCTTTACTCTCGAGACCCCACTTACATCCCCCGCGTCGCAGCTGTTCACGATTTGTGTGGGTACGGAAAGTGCTCTTTAACGGCAGCGATCCCAATTCTTTCAGCCGCTGGGTGCGATGTATGCCCAATGCCAACGTCACTCTTCAGCTCGCACACGCTGTTTCCACATTTTGTGAGCCTGGACACTACCGATTTTCTCTCCGGTTACATGGATGCGTGGAAAAAGATCGGGGTCCATCTCGACGCGATCTATTCGGGGTTCCTTGGTTCCGCGCAGCAAGTTTCGCTCATCGAACGTTTGTATCAGGAGTATCCGCAAGCCTTGCGTTTCGTCGATCCGGTCATGGGAGACGACGGAAAAATGTATCCGACGTATACGCAAGATTTGTGCACTGCGACGAAGAAACTCGTCCCCGGCGCTGACGTGCTCATGCCCAATCTCACAGAAGCATCACTGCTCACTGGAATTCAGTATCGCGGACAGGATGTCACCCCAGCATTTGTGACTACGCTACTCACCGCTCTTCTGGCTCAAGGCGCGCATGCCGTCGTCCTTAAAGGGATCGATCATGGCGATGGCTTTTTGCGCAATTATGTGGCCACTGACAGCCAGCTTCCTGATTTAAAGGCTGGAAAACCGGTCATGTTTGAGTTGCGGCACGCGAAGCTGGCGCACATGATCCATGGGACAGGCGACGCTTTTGCTTCGGCGCTGTGTGCTGGAATTATGGCAGGCAAAACGCTCGAAGAAGCTGCCCGCATCGCCGGTGAATTCGTTCGGGATGCGATGATCAGCACACTCGATCAGCCTGATTATTCGCGCCGCGGAGTCAGTTTTGAGCTCGTTCTCAATCGGATGACTGCTCTCATTCCGCGCGAAGAGTAAGTGCCACCAAAGAACCGCCACCCAGCATCTTCCGCAGTTATTCACACCTGACCTTCTTCACGCATCCGTGTTATTGCAAGGGTGAGCGCCTGTTTGCTGCTCATTTGTGCACATTTTCTTTTCTGATCACAGAACTCGTCTGTGCTGTGATGCTATTGAACCATGATTACAAATGGTTTCTCACAGAAGGCGGATGCGACAGGCACGGCACACGAAATGCACGTAGTCTGCCGCCGAATTCTTGATTCGCATCTCAGTCCAGCACAACTCGGTAAACTCGGCGAGAATTTCGCTTCTTCACTGCTCTTGCAACGTGGATGGCACATTTTGGCGCGCAACTACCGCACGAGGTTTGGCGAAATAGACATCATCTCGCGAGATAAAAACGAGCAACTCGTATTCACAGAAGTCAAGACGCGGCGTTCTGTGCGATATGGAATGCCAGAAGAGGCGGTCAGTCTGGCCAAACAACGCCATTTACGTCTTGCCTCATACCAATGGTTACGCGAAAATCCGCGTATTCCTCGTATTCCTCGCCCGACCGAGCCTTCACAACCACCCAATCAGCCCCTATCTCCCCGGTTTGACGTCATCTCTGTTCTCGTCTCCCCTGATCACATTCGTGCGCGGTTGATCAAAGGAGCGTTCTGATGAGAATTGGATCCTCACTGTCGTTGACACTGATCGGCTTACGCGCCTGTCTCATCAGTATTCAAGCGTTTGTTTCCCCGGGACTACCGTATTTTGACATCATTGGACTGCCTGACACCTCACTGGCTGAAGCACGCGAGCGCGTCAAAGCGGCGATCTGTGCGTGCGGAATGGCATGGCCGCAGACACGTCTCATCGTCAATCTTTCACCTGCTTCACTCCCCAAGCACGGTTCAGCGCATGATGTGGCGATTGCGGTTGCGATCTTGCAGGCGAGCGGAGCAATTCCTCGGATCAGTTCGGACACGTTGATGCTGGGTGAGCTCAACTTGGACGGCTCCATTCTTCCCGTCCACGGTGTGCTCCCTGCTTTGCTCTATGCACGCGAACACGGTATTCACGAAGCGTGGGTTCCCCGTGCCAACAGTGATGAAGCGCATCTCGTCGAGGGAATTCGCATCCGCTCTCTTGACTGCCTGTCGCAAGTGATCACGCTGTTGGGTGGGCATTCATCCCATCGACGTGTGATTCAGCACACTCCGAGAAGTGCAACGATGGTGCATCACACAGAACATCAATCTCGCCCTGCTGCAGATTCGCTTCCCATCCCCTCACTTGATCAGTCTGCTCACCTTGATTTTGCTGATGTCATTGGTCAAGACGAGGCAAAACGCGCGTTGGAAATCTGTGCAGCCGGAGAACACCACATTTTGATGAGTGGACCGCCCGGTGCTGGGAAAACAATGCTGGCACAACGGCTTCCGACGATTCTCCCACCTTTGAGTGAGGAAGAAGCGCTGGAAGTTGCATCTATTCGATCGCTGTGTGGAACGCTCCCTCGGGATGGTATTTCTCACGTTCCGCCCTTTGAAGCACCGCACCACACCGCCTCCCCGAGTGCACTTTCGGGTGGCGGAGCATTGGTCGCACATCCGGGAGCTGTCACTCGAGCACATCATGGGGTCTTGTTCCTCGATGAGGCTCCAGAATTCTCGTCAGCAGCATTGCAATGTCTTCGCGAACCATTGGAGACAGGTTGCATCAGCTTGGCTCGCAGTCGCGCCACAACGCTCTACCCTGCCCAATTCCTTCTTGTCATGGCTGCAAATCCGTGTCCGTGCGGGAAGGGATGGGGAACAGCACAAGGCTGTACGTGCACAGTTCAGCAGCGACGAAGATATTGGAGTCGTCTCTCGGGCCCGCTTCTGGATCGCATCGATATCCAAATTGAGATTCCGCCTGCACCCCACTACTTGACTTCCGCTGCGTGTCACCACTCTCCTACTCAAACGAGCACTCAGATGCGTAAGCGCGTGTGCCAGGCTCGGGCTTGTGCCCGCCAACGATTTGACGGATGCGGATGGTCGACGAATGGACGCGCAGACGCTCGATGGCTTAAGTCAAGAACATCTGCAGCCGCACTCCAGCTTCTCGACACTGCTGTCCGCTCAGAGACTTTGACCGTCCGTGGTGCCGATCGAGCTTTACGTCTCGCGTGGACGATCGCCGATCTCGACGGGAAAGTGTCACCGAATACCGAGAATGTCGCCGAAGCAATTGAAATGCGAAACCGAAGGAGTTAACTATGCAAACGATGCATGCCGCTCTTGGATGGGCGACGTTAGCATATCTGGCTAATGGCCCTGACATGATCCTCTGTCAGCTCGTTGCAGCTCTTCAGCAGGAATCGCACCATCCAGATGCTCATTCAGAATCTCATCTAGAATCACTCGATCCTTCCTGTCCTTCTAGTACGTCACAATCCCTTAATCCGTGGCCCGTTCTTTCGCTCTTGTCTCATGCAGACCCTGATGTTCCCGACAAACTCTGTACTTGTATTGCTCAAGTACTGCGTTCCAGTCAACCTGCACTTTTCAATTGCAGTGATACCCATACTGACGTCACGAAAAACCTTCTCGCAACTGTCAACTACTGGCTCAAACGGCTCGCCCAGCTTCCGAGCACCGATGAATCCGCTCTCGCCGATTTCTTGACGCTTTCGGGGCGCTTTTCTTTGTTGACGCCATCCGATCCGCACTGGCCCACCCGAGTTGCTGATCTTCCACAGCGTGTTCCCGTCGCCGCCCCCTTATGCCTGTGGGTCGAGGGAAATAAACAACTCGTGGACCAAACACCGTCGATTGGAATTGTCGGTTCTCGCGAAATGAGTTCCTATGGGCAGCACTGTGCACGGAACGCTGGAAGAATTGCAGCAGATAACGGTGCAGTTGTCATCACAGGTGGAGCAATGGGCATCGATGCGCAAGCAAATCAAGGTGCTCTCGATTCAGGTCAAACGCCAACGATGGCAATCTTTGCAGGCGGTCTTGATCATGTGGGTCCAGCCCGAAATATGCAGCTTTTTGCACGCATATGCGAAAACGGCGGCGCACTCATCAGCGAACTTCCACCTGGAACAGTTCCGTACGCTTCACATTTTCTCGAACGAAATCGTCTCATTGCAGCGTTGAGTGACTGTGTTCTCGTCGCTCAAGCGCGTTACCGATCTGGTGCGCTGAACACAGCTCACTGGGCAGAGCAACTTGGACGGCCAACGCTCGCCATTCCCGGTCCAATCGACTCACCTTCCAGCGCCGGATGCAATCGTTTATTGCGATCGAATCAGGCCACGATTCTCACTGATCTCGACGATCTGAACACGTTCCTGACCCCGTCGCTCTTCCCCGCCTCTCCTCCACACGTTTCACATCCAAACAGTCCTGTGCACCAACGAACTGATGTGAAAAGCCCATCCACCGACATGAAAGATATCGTGCACCATATTCTGCAACACCATGCATATTCACGCATCGACATAGCAGACCGTGTTCGTCATGCCCAGCGCCGTCTTCACATCCCCGAATCATCGCCGCATGACATCGCCGTTGCACTGGGAGTTCTTGAGGCTCAAGGGGTCATCGTGATTACCGAAGACGGAATGATTCACTCGTCTGGCTCTCATCATCGTGCTGTAGACCGTGCAGCCGACCGCGATTCGCCCATGAAGCAGTCGGAGGTGACGGTACAGTAAAAGGGTGAAAAGTGTAGAGTACGACAGCGTTTCACGCGACTGGGAATTCGTCGAGAAGCACGCCGAAATCAATGTACCGCGCATAATTGATGCAGCACGAAAGCAGTCACGTCTGAACGGATCACACCCACAGTCGCTATCGCAAACCCGGTTTATCGTCCTCGAAGCACAGATCCTGCACGCGCAGTCTGTCATTCTCGTCGCCGATGACCCGCTTCCTCTCGCACTCTCCCTTCTGCCAACCATCCCAGATAACGGGTCACTGACTGTGATCATCACCTCCACTGGGCACGTACAGTCAATCCGCGATACCCTCAAAAATCAAGCGAGCAACCGCATTCTTTTAAGGATCATCGAACAGAGCCCATCTGCCTTCCTGTCACATCTCAATTCAGACGATTACGATCTCATCGTCGTATCTGGCCAAGCAGAAAACTACACGGCCTGTTTCCAAGCGTCGAGCACAATCTTGCATCGCGGTGGGCTCATGATTTTGACGGACGCGCTCGCCAATCACATGAACCCAGGTCATGGTCTCATTGACCCAGCTGATCGAAGTGCAAAAACTGTTGCGTTGCGACAAATTTTGCGAACCCTGGAGGAAAGCTCTACATTCCAGTCTGTATTACTGTCGATCGGCACTGGCGTGATTCTTGCCAGGCGCAGTGACCCACCGCGCCCGCGGATGGAGTGACTGAATCCGCAGGACGACCGCAGCGACGCACGCAGACAAGAACGATCCCAAAAGCACAGCGAATCGAGCGTCTGCGATATGAACGGAATCGTGGAATGCCAACGCCGCGATCAAGAATGAAACGGTAAATCCGATACCACACGCACACGCCATACCGATCAGGTCACGAATTTTGAGGCCACCGGCTAATTCCAATCCAAAGATGTGAACAGAAATCCATGACGCCAGCATCACTCCCAGTGGCTTGCCGATGATCAGCGCTAAGCAAATACCGACGACGACAGGTGAGATGAGCGTTCGGGACGTGAACCCTTTCAGCGAAATTGCGGTTGCGCAGAAAGCAAACAGCGGTAGCGCCACCAGTGCAGACCACGGCTGAAGGCGATGATTCCACCGGCGAGCACGGGAACTCGGCTCCCCATGAATCTTGCGTGCTGGGACAAGCAATCCGAAGACGACACCCGAGAGCGTGGGATGAATGCCCGCCTCAAACGTCATCGTCCACAACAAGATGCCCAAGACCACCACGAGGAGCCATGGCACTTTTTTCAGACGGCACATCCATGCCCACACAAGCGCGCACAAGCCCATCAGCACAAACCAATACCATGCGTTGACAGATGTAAACACAAACGCAATGAGCAAAATCCCCAACAGGTCGTCAACAGTGGCAAGCGTCAGGAGGAATGAATGAATCTCCCGCGGAAGTCCTTTCGAAAACAGTGAAAGAACCGACAGCGAGAAAGCTATATCGGTGGCAGTCGGCACAGCCCAGCCGTTCATGATCTGCGGACGAAAAGCAAGCGGATCTCCACCCATTCGCATGATCGTCACTACAGACAGGTAAATGACAGGCGGCACAGCCATTCCACCTACAGCCGCGATGACCGGAACTGCAGCTCGCTTCGGCCGCGACAGTGACCCTGTAACAAGTTCCTGCTTGAGCCCAAGACCTACGCAGAGGAAGAAAAGCGTTAGGACACCGTCTTGCATCCAATCCCCCACGCTCAAATTAATATTCGTGAGTGGAATGCGCAGAGGAAAATCTCGCACGCCCTCACACCATTTCCCGATGACCGGCAGATTTGCGCAGATGAGTCCCAAGAAGGCAAAGACGAGCATGACGAGCCCAGAATCGCGGTCAGAGAACGCAAGATGATAGGCACCGTGCCGAAAACGTTTTAGGGAGATCCTCATAAAACTACTGTACCGAAAGAGGTGTCAGAGGCTTATTTCACATGCAACTGCTTTGTGAATGGTGTGATGGGGTGCTGATAGTTGAGGCTGGTATAAGGAGCTGTTCTTACCGTTATCAAACATGTAACGCTTCGTGATATGCCGGAAAAACGGGTTTTAGCTAACACGGGTATGACCACTTCGATGATTGCCTATTATTCCTCGTCTCCCTCGGTATAATGCCACTAGGCTAAAGACGCTAGACCAAAGATCTAGTGGCATTATACCGAACCGAGCGTATTGCTACAGTGTCATGCTGAATTCAGTAAAGATAATTACATCTCAAACTTCTTTTGTTGTTCGGATCTCCAGTTATCATCAGCAATTCCACGCCCTTCATATCTTTTCCCTCACATCCTGCGTCTGAATCATGCAGAGCACTGGTTCCTTATGATGTTGAGCTTTACCGGCCGCGAGGGGCTCTTATTCGGTATGATTCACTGGAGACATTTGGAGGACAGTGTTATGGGAGTTCGAAATAAGTCCAGCCACCTTTCCCGCGGCAAAATTGCAGCGATTGTGATGGCTGTGGTAATTGGTATTGCGCTGATCGCGGCTGGAGTCGGATTCGGCGTGCATGTGCATGCGGTGAATGTGGCGCGCGCACGTGAGGCTCAAGCTGTTGCCGCAGCACAAGCAGACTGCCGGAAGAGTATATCCGCACTTCAAGATGCGAAGACCGCGTTCACCACCGCCTCCAATACGAAGAACGTGACAACTGCCTCCAAGATCACGGCCAGTCAAGTGGAAGACAAGAGAACCGTTGATCGGCTGAAGGATCTTCTTTCTGATAACACGACGTACGCATCCTGCACTATCTCATCTCGGTCAAAACTCTTAGCAGCTGCCAAGGCGAATAAGATTGCCGCGAAGACGGTCACAGCTCATACAACAGGTCTTGCTACTGCGGCGGAAGCGGTAACCGCGTCGAAGAAGCGGTTGGATGACCAAGAGGCTAAGGCCAAGGCCGCAGCCGAGAAGAAAGCCCAGGCTGAGGCGAAACGGAAAGCAGCTCTGGCAGCACAGACTGCTAGAGCTCAAGCCCAAGCACGTAAGTCTGGTGCTCCTCATCGCATGTACCGTTACCAAACTCGCCACACATACACGCCAAGACGCACAAACCACTACTACAATCACTCCAACTATCAGGCACCGCAATACCGTAAAGGCGACAGAAACAACGGTGGCAACGACAATAAGCCGCCCACAAAACCAACAAATAATGATAATGATTGGAGATATTACAAAGACGGTTATCATGTCTTTGATGTGTATGGCAGTGATTTCTGATAAAACAAAGTATTTAAAGTGCAGGAATGCTACCATATTTGACGACTAAGTGTTTCTTGTAATATTAATCCCCAACCTTTTGGTCGTGGATTTTCTTATCCACCTCGATCCTTGATCTTCGATAATTGAGAGCCTTACCTTGGGTTCCTCCCGTTTTCGTGCGTAGTCGTTGCGTGAATGGCGGGATCATGGATGAACTGAGGTTGGCAATCATGAGCGCTGTCCTGAGCGCGGGACAATATCACCTTCCTCATTGTTTGATGATTCGAGAGATTTACAAGATTGAATCATTTTGCTGCCTATCTGAAAATCTATTCTTCTGCCCAAACGCGTGCAAGCAGGCCGAACGAGCAACAGTTGAAGGTGTCGTGTGCTTGACTTTCCGGGGCGGTGTGCTGTTTTTTTTCGGACGCGAGAGACTCTTGTTGGGTATGATTTGTTGAGAATGCTTTGGAGGACAGTGTTATGGGAGTTCGAAAAGAGTCTCGTCATCTTTCCTGTGGCAAAATTGCGACGATTGTGGTGGCGGTCGTTGCGGTACTCGCGTTGGTTGCGATTGGTATTTGTTTGGGCGTTCACGCACACGCCGCAAACGTGGCACAAGCCCAGAAGGCTCAAGCCACTGCGATCGCGCAAGCAGACTGCCGGAAGAGTGTAACCGACCTCAAGAATGCGAAAGCCGCGTTCACACGCGCGGCAGCCGCGAAAAACGTTGCAGCCGCGTCCAAGATCACAGCCGGTCAGGTGAAAGACAAGAAAACCGTTGACCAGCTGAAGAATCTCCTGTCCGACAGCTCGTCTTACGCGCCCTGCACTGTTTCGTCCCAGTCGAAACTTTTAGCAGCCGCACGGGCGAATAAGACTACTGCCAGGACTGTTGCAGCCCACGCGGCTGGACTTACTGCCGCAGCGCGTGCGGTAAGCGTGTCCAAGAACCAGAAGGCTAAGATCACGGCAGAAAAGAAGCAGGATGAGACGAGTAAGGCTCAGGCTACCCCAGCCTCGGCGAAAACTCCGGCACGCCAGACGAGTACGCCTGCGCACCATGAGGCGCGTCACACGGTATCCCATAGCGCGTCTCACACTGTTCGCCGCCCTCAGCCTGTAAAGCACTCGTATGCTCCTCGTCGCGTGTACCATCGCACGTATCGTCCGACGTACACGCCGCGTCGCACGTACCGTTATCAGCCGCGTCGTTCTTATGTGCCTCGTCGCGTGTACCGTCGCTCGTATGCTCCTCGTCGCACATACCGTCGCTCGTATGTGCCTCGTCGCACGCGTCGTCCGGCGTACACGCCGCGTCGCCCTGCCCGTCGAACACAATCAAACAATAATCAGTCACTTGAAGACATACTGCCAACTACTGGTGATCAATATGATTGCAAGCCGGGTAAATCTTGCCCGATCGGCTAATATCTGATCATCTAAGTTTTTAATGCCCTGCCCGATCTCGTGTCGGGTGGGGCTTTTTCATGTTTTAACCTTCCAGTTATCTTATTTTTTCAATGCTGCTGTTTTCCACACGAGGTTCTTTTGTTTGCGTGCATAGTCGGTTCATGGACGGTGGGATCCATGTTCCAGACCTGCCCGCCGTCTCTTCCCTCTCGAGGGGGTTGAGTGGAGGGTCTGGTGAGAGGGAAGGAACCCATATTATGGGTCTTTTCGCGCGATTTAAGAGCTTCCCTACCATCCGGAAGGCTGCGGCTGTGGTTGCTGCGCTGGCGACCTTAGCAGCACCAGCTGTCGCCATGGCCGGCGAGGGTGGTGGCGGCCACGGCGGCTCAGACGATTACCATGGTTGTAACGGTCACCCGACTCTTGCTTGGCGTGCCGACGATAATCTTGGCGTGCCAAATGAGGGAACAGTCCAGCATGTTATTAATAGTATGGGCGTTGATATTGCGTCGGTAGGCCCATACGATGCTGACGCTCACCGGGCGATACGGCAAGCTGTCACGCAGGCGGTTAACGAGTGCAATTCACGCTTCCATGCGGCAGGACATTCAGGTTCTGCACATTGTCGTGTGTTTGCGGTTGGCATCGACTACATGTCATCACACGCCACTGCTCGGCATCCGCATGGTGCGAAATTCTTCACGGGTGATGATGCTCAACCGTTCAGCCCACAACAATGGTCCGATAGTTTCCAAAATATAGCTGGACATGGGCGCGTTTTCCGTCATGGCGGTGGAACGTATCGCACAACCAGTAATTTTGAAGATCACCATACATCCATTAACACACTTGTTGCCCGTGAGGCGAATGCTGCGAAGCGCACGATTATTGTTATTGTGCTCGACCAGTATGAGCCACCAACCGGCTTCAAGATGAACGTGACTACCAACCAGCAATCGCCGCGCGGTCTACGTATTGGTGACACGACAGCAGTACACGATAAGTTGCACGTGACCGCATCCGGTGGCTCTTACCAAGGATCGCAGAAGGCAAGTGTGATCCTCCATTTCGATGGGAAAGATTACGTATCACCTGCACAAGTGTCAAAGACAATCACCATCCATGGCACAGGAGACATCACATCCCCAAACTTCACGCCACACGATTTCGGCTGGAATGAGCCAAACCGCCACGGCTGGCAGGCCGGCAACTACTGGTTCGACGTGCGCGTCGGCAAGCAAGGCCAAATGGACAGCCCTGTTGACACGCCAGACCGACAAGGCGCGGAATCCTATGGGCTGAAAGAAACCCCACCAAACAAGCCGAAGAAGGTCATCGAACAGTCGCACGTGGTCAGCAACATGATCGACCACACGCGCATCACCACCGGCACCGGCCAAGGCACAGACAGCCCCACTGTGTTCACGTCACAACAACGGATCCGACTCACTTCATGTGCCGAATATTCCAGTCGGCAAGCCAGCCGACCACACTCTCATCATCCGACCGATACCAATGGCTCAAAAGTCGGTTGAACGTTCGCACGTCCCCCGGATCGGTGGGTACGGTAATCGGCTGTGCACGTCTCGCCTCCACGAGTAGCCCGTTTGCTGCTAACAGTGCAGTACGCTTATTCCCATCCCCAAACGGCTGTGCTTTTGCCAGAACTGCGAACAGACGAGCCGCATCACGAATCGTTCCAGCCGATTCGCCGGCCCTGCGCACCATTGCATCCAAACGGCGCCCATCTGGCACAGGTGGCGTGTACAAGCTTCCATCCTCCAACCGGACCACAATATTTGCTCGCGTGCGGAGCACACCCGTAGCGGCTGACCAGTGTACGAGTTGCGGTAGCCATCTATCCACTGTTGAGCGAACTGAGCGAATGAGATTCCTTCTAATTTGTTACGTTTGTTGCGCTCGTCTTTTGGCAGATACCTTTCATGCTTCTCACAGCATCTGAGCATTTCCTTCCACTCTTGCTTTCTGTAGCTTTCAGCGAGGCTCTTCTCGGCGGCGTGGAATCATTTACCGTATGACTTTCTCTGCCGGTCAAAGTCGGTGATGTTCGGGATGATGACCTCGTAGCCGACACGGTGTATTTCTGCCGCGACTATCTTTTCTGCGAATTGTTTTCACCGTCGCTGAAACACTCATGCCGGCGACCCTTCACTATCATCATCGAAACCGTGATACCGGCTGATACCTGATGCGGTACCTAAAACCATCATTTTATGGAATATTTCATTATATTCTCGCGTATCAAAAGATCGTTGAAAAATGGGGTTTTCTCTTGAAATAACGCCGTTTTCGGCATGAAAAAAGGGTTCCGAGCTAATACCCGGAACCCTTGCTAGTGGAGCTAGAGGGATTTGAACCCTCGACCCCCTCCATGCCATGGAGATGCGCTACCAGCTGCGCCATAGCCCCAAAAGGTGAACAAGTTGAATTGTATATGACTTTTTCAAAATACGCAACTATAAAAATCCCAACTACAAAAATCTCAACTACAAAAATATGTAACCGAGAAAGTCCTCCTACAATCTTCATCGTGTCAATCTGAGCTTATGCGTGTCAATTTGAGCGTATTCGCATAGATCTCAATGTATCCGCGGAAGTCTCACATCTACTTCGATACTGACTGACCTGAAGCCTGATTTGACGATGTATCAGATTGATTCGAAGACTTATCAGACGACGAATTCGAGGAGTCGTTGCCGTTCTTGTCCTTGTCCCGATCCTTTTGATCGGAATCCGACGAGCCGGTTGAATCGGATGAAGAATTATTGTCGTTCGACGTGGTGGAATTCGAGGAGTTTGAGCCGTTATCCGTCTTGTTGGAGTCGGTGGAAGAATTTGATCCAGAGGACGGCGAATTCGTATTGTTCTGCGATGTCGATCCAGAATTCTGATTCTGTTGCGATTCGCTTTGAGATTGTGACGGCTGCGATCCCGATCCGTTCGTCGTCCCCTCGTTCTGCGAGTTATCAGTGTTGGTCGAGCCAGAGTTTTGTGAAGGTTTCGGCGTCGGTTGAGTGCGCTGCTCAGTTCGCTTTGAATCGTCATTCTGCTCCACACGCGTGCTCGGAACAACCGGACCTGTCCCCTTCCCGTGCGTCAGGAGGAGAATCCCACCAGCAACGAGGGCAACGGAAAGAAGTGTGGTCACGAGCGACAAAATGACCATCCTACGGTGCCGCATCGCTGAGGCAGACCGTGAAAGAGCAGAGGACTTCGCCGTTCGTTGCTGAGACCGTTGTGTTTGTACATGTGCTTGCGACTGCGTTTGCACCCCTGACTGCGCACCCGGAAGCGGTGGAGTCAACGATGTTGGCGGCAAAACAGACGTATCACCATCGTGCGATTGGGCAGAAGGAAGCGGTGGCTCAGAACCCATTCTCAGAGTTGACGTCTGCTCAGCTTGTGCGTCCACAACGTTCATATTCGAAGTAATCCGAGGAGTTCGATTCGACGACGGTGATTCGTGTCCGTCATTCTGCCCGCTTGAGGATCCCCCGAGGACTGAAGGGAGAGCTGCAGGAACCTCTTTCTGTGCGACCTTCTTAATTTTCTTCTCGGATTCCTGCAAAATGTTCTGGAACAGCTGAGAACTGAACGTCGAAATCATTGACGCGAGCGCCGCGCCAACAATCGTCCCTGCAAAGCCGAGTCGCATCGACAGGAGAAAAACGATAACTGCTGCCAGACCACCGGAGAGAATCTGAACCCATGAAATGCCTGAGAAGAATTTCGCCAGACCGGTTTTCTTCACATCGCTTTCAGGTGCATCAGTTTTATGATCTTTATGATCATTCGTCGATTTGTTATCTGTCGACTTGTGCTGACGTACACCATCGTGATGAGTCAGTGGTGATGAAGAAGACGAGAAATAAGGCGAAGATGATGAGGATGAAGGAGTACGCGATGACACAGGAGTACGCGGCAGAGGCGGTACACTATGTGGCTGATGATTCATCTCCATATCCTTCTCCTTTCATCACTTCATCATGCTGATCGTTTTACTGAGCTCGTCCTCATTTAGCTGAGCTTCGACCGTGTCATCGAGCCGTCCCAATCAAATGACTGAGCGACCGTTGGACCGCAATTGTACGAATCTAGACGCCAGCGGAACGTTCCATTTGAGCGAATTGCCGGATACATGACAGCCCAGAACGCGTTGCGCATGCCATTGATCACGTCAAAATGATCCTCTTCGTGCAGGCCGAGGAGGTACTGGACTGTCATTGCGATGTTCGAGCCGTGGGAGAAGTAGAAAAGATCTGTGGATGGATCGAGACGGGTTGCCCAGTCGTTGATAGCAGCGGCCCCACGAGCGCCCGTATGGATGCGAGATTCCGCGTGATGCTGAAGCTCGGTCCCCTCTCCACGCATCCAGCCAGCAAATCCCTCTGGATCTGTTTTTTGCAGTTCAGTTTGCGTGTGCGCTTCCCAATCGCCAAAGAAACGTTCGCGCAGACGGATATCTTCATGCACAGGAATCCCTGCCGGATCAGCGAACGCACGTGCCGTTTGCTCTGCACGGACGAGATCCGAGGAAATGACAACTTGACGAAGCTTTTGCTCGTGCGCTTCCTGTGAGTCGACGTAAAGCTTGCGCAACGCATAACCCGACGACGTGACCTGCCACAGACCGTGATCATCAAGCGGGATATCGACCCAGCCTTGGATGCGATGAACGAAATTGTAATGTGTGCGTCCATGGCGAACCAAAATGAGGCGGTGAACGAGGTGCTCAGGACCGTTCGGCAGCGGAATGTTGAGGTTGTCCTCCGCGTGCCCATGCACTTCTTCGAGACCCGAGCCTTTCCACGTTGGCTTGTCGAGCACGTGGTGCCCTGGTTGCATTAGCCGATCGTCGCCCCACTGACGCAACTGGTCAATCTGCTGCATCTGCCCCGGCTGCATCGGATAGCCTTCGAGCGATTGACGACCTGGGTCAGAAGGCCGAGTTGTTGCCTCGTTTGTGCTCATATCAGTTCTCTTCTTCTTGATCTGAGAAGTCGTCGTTGTCTTCGTCGTAATTTTCGCTGTTTTCTTGGCTGTCATCTTGCTCACCCGAATGAACCGTCTGGGTGTGCTGCAGATGAAGCTCGATACGCGGACTCGTGCCCCACAAGTTCTCTAGGTCGTAGTAATCACGCGCTTTCTCATCGAAAACGTGAATCACAAAATCTCCGTAATCAAGCAAGATCCACAAACCTTCTGCCACGCCTTCACGATCAAGCGGATGCGTGCCCATTACCTTGTACAGGCGCTTTTCAATATTCTCCGCAATCGCGATCACTTGGCGAGCAGAACTACCTGTCGCAATGAGAAATGCTTCCGTCACTGAAGTGGAATCCGAGACGTCAAGTGCGACGATATCTGCCGCTCGGGAATCGTTCGCAGCTTCAGCAGCTTCGTGAATGAGGCGAAGAGTATCTTTTCGAGCAGTCACAGGCTTACTCCCCCTTGTGAGATTGAGATGATTGATCAGATTTTTCGTCCGCGC
The DNA here is from genome assembly GCA_903789525.1 of uncultured Aeriscardovia sp. GTDB lineage: Bacteria > Actinomycetota > Actinomycetes > Actinomycetales > Bifidobacteriaceae > Aeriscardovia. The sequence continues at coordinate 154,346 of CAIFER010000001.1, read as the reverse complement.
GTGGCATGTTCTTGTCAAAATCCCAGTTTTCATTCGTTCGCTCGTAGCGCGGAATCCAGTTTCGCACCTCGTGCTGAGTGTTCTCTGAGAAGACGAGCGACTGGTCATGCACCTCGTGACGAACAACCGCACCAGCACCGGTCGTCACGTTGTCGCCAATCGTCACAGGTGCCACGATCATATTGCCTGCGCCAATGTGGACGCCGGAACCGATCTCCGTGTGCAACTTGTTCTTGCCATCCCAATTTGCGGTAATCGTGCCGCCGCCGAGATTGGAATCGTGCCCAATATGCGTATCGCCGACGTAAATGAGGTGTGGAACTTTCGTGCCGTGATCGACAGTCGCATTCTTTGTTTCGACGAATGCGCCAGCTTTCGTATCGTCCGCAAAATTACTGGCAAAACGCATGTGCGTCCACGGACCGATATCGACGCGAGCACCGATATGACTGCTCTCAATGACAGCCCGATCCACACGCGTCTCTTCGCCAATCACCGTGTCTGTAATGGTCGAATATGGCCCAATGATGGCTCCCTCACCGATCTTCGTAGACCCCTTCAAGAAGCATCCAGGCAGAATCTCAGCATCCTGACCGATGACAACATCATCATCAATCCACGTGGTCGCAGGATCATCGATCGTAACGCCTGCACGCATCCACTTCTCACAAATTCGCAGGTGATACGCCTTCTCGAGCCGAGCGAGCTGAATTCGGTCGTTGACGCCACTGACTGTCAACGTGTCGGCTGCCTTGCATACCCCGACATGCCCGGACGTGCGTGCTGCGGCGAGCGCATCAGTCAGATAAAACTCTTTTTGATCGTTATTGGCATTCAAATGCGCAATCGAATCGGCGAGAACATGCGGATCAAACGCATATACAGACGTATTGACCTCAGTGATCTTCTTTTCTGAATCGTCTGCATCGCGCTCTTCAACGATCTTCTCAAAGCTGCCGTCGTTGGCACGGACAATACGACCGTAACCGAACGGCTGATCGAGCGACATACTCAGCACAGTTGCGGTATTGTGCTGTGACTCGTGCGAAGAAACGAGCGATGACAGCGTCTGCGTGTCAAGCAACGGCATGTCAGCCGCGGTAACCACGATGGGCCCCTGTGCTGAGCGAATAAAATCAGAGCCCAGTGCGGTGACAGCACACTGAACAGCTCGACCTGTACCTGGGATCTCGTCCTGCTGTACGATGTCCACATCCGGGATTTGCTTGCGCGCTGCATCAGCAACCTGCTGACCACAATGCCGCACAACGACAACGATCTTGCCCGGCTTCAGCCCCTGGACAGCGCTCAAAATACGGGAAAGAAATGTTTTCCCTGCAAAAGTGTGCAAAACCTTTGGCGTACGCGAATGCATGCGAACGCCTTCACCTGCGGCCAGAATGATTGCTGCGCTTACTGACATATTGTCCCTTTCCGTTGGCTCATCTATCTTCGCACATATCCACGCCAGCACACACTAGCTTAAAAACGCCAACTGAAAAATTAAGTGCTCCCCGAAACAACAAAAGGGCCGGCCCGATGGACCGACCCTCACTTCGTTCCCCCATCTGGATTCGAACCAAAACTAAGGGTTCCAAAGACCCGTGTGCTGCCATTACACCATGGGGGAATATCCTGTGCCGCTTGTGCGACTCAGAACATCTTTATCATAACAAACACGGTACCCCAAACGAAAGTGTTGCGATACCGTGCTCGTCTGATACGACTATTGATGATCGCGACATGCCGCCTTACGCGTAAAGGAAGTCCTTGCCGATCTGCTCCTTCGGATACACCTTGAAGAGGTGTGCGACAGAGCCGTCGGTGAAAATCTCCTTCATGGCAGCAGCGAGTAGCGGAGCGATAGACAGCACCGTCATATTCGGCAGACGCTTCTCTTGTGGAATTGGGAGAGTATCTGTCAGAATAATGCGCTTTGCATCGCAATCCTTGAGACGCTGAACTGCTGGACCAGAAAGAATACCATGCGTGGCCACGATCGTGATGGACTTGGCTCCCGCCTCGTGCAAGCAGCGAGCAGCACCGTAAATCGTGCCGCCGGTATCGATCATATCGTCCACGAGAATGCAATCCTTGCCCTTGACATCGCCGACAACGCGATGAGAGACAGCATGATTAGGATGACGAATATCACGCGTCTTGTGAATGAAGGCAAGCGGACCGCCATCCAACTGTGCAGCCCATTGTTCAGCCACGCGAATACGACCTGCATCTGGTGAAACAACAGCGACGTTAGACGTATCCATGATGGACTTGACGTAACTGACGAGAAGCGGCATTGCCATGAGGTGGTCAACCGGGCCGTTGAAGAAGCCCTGCGACTGTGCAGCGTGCAAATCAACTGCCATAATGCGATCCGCGCCGGCAGCTGTGAACAAATCAAAGATGAGACGTGAGGAAATTGGTTCACGGCCCAAATGCTTCTTATCCTGACGGGAATAACCGAGATACGGAACAACCGCAGTAATGGAGCCAGCTGACGCTCTCTTGAGCGCATCAATCATAATGAGCTGTTCCATGATGTTCTTGTTAATCGGCTGAGTGTGGCACTGCATTACAAAGCAGTCTGCTCCTCGAACCGAATGCGTATATCGGCAATAGATCTCGCCGTTTGCAAAATCATATTGCGTTGTTTTGAGGACGTCGATCCCCAACTGCTTTGCAACATCATCTGCTAGCTTTGGATAAGCGCGACCTGTGACAAGAACGAGGTTCTTATTCGGCGTGCCTTCGAGAAGTACACTCACCCTGTGCTCTCCCAACTGGATTCGTTGTCAGCGCGATCAATCGATCGCCTCTCACATTACCGGTTCAAGACGACACATGCTCTGTATCAGTGCTGACATGAGAGCGATACAGGCCGTGTTTATTGATGTATTCGACGACACCTTCTGGAACGAGGTACCGGACTGGTTCTCCGTGAGACGCCCTGCGACGCACATCAGTGGAACTGATAGCGAGCGCTGGAATCTCAAGCATATCGACGGCACCGCGTGGCAATTTCAATTTGCTCAAATCCGACGGATATCCAGGCCGAGTGACCGCCACGAAGTGAGCCAGATCCCACATTTGATCGGCGTCTTTCCACTCGAAAATCTCGGCGATTGCGTCTGCCCCGGTGATGAAGAACAAATCACAATTTGGATAGAGCCGGTGCATATCCCGCAGCGTATCGATCGTGTATGTGACCCCGGGCCTGTCGATATCAACACGCGAGACGGTAAAACGTGGGTTCGATGACGTGGCGATGACAGTCATCAAATATCGGTCTTCCGCATCTGTGACATGCTGATGCAGCTTAAAAACAGGCCTACCGGTCGGCACAAAAATGACCTCATCAAGGTCGAACTTCCACTCAACCTCAGACGCCGCAACGAGATGGCCCATATGAATGGGATCAAACGTGCCACCCATGATCCCAATGCGCGGCCGAGCATGATGGTGACCACGCTCCGATTCGGTCAGCCACAGTGTTTGCCGTCGACCATCCTCTGCAAGCGCCCCTCCCACACTTGAAGGGATATGCGGACCGAGTCTGCCACGCACGCTGTTGTGTGCCGCGTGTGCCATCTGCGGTGTTTGTGCTGTATTCTGCGTAGCGCTCATCTGACAAACTCCTTACGCAGCAGAATGCGAGTGTAAGGATGAGGATGAAGACGAAGACGATGACGAGGGCGAGGGCGAATTGTTTTTGAAGGGATCCCATCCAGCTTTGCGCCCTTGCGGATCTGGAATATCGTGTGCTGCAAGTCGAGACTCTCGCTGTCGTTCCTCATCACTCTCACCTCCCGGCTCTTCCTGCGTCTTCTTTTGAATCGAATCACGCAAACGATCGGCCGAAGCAGCCGTCACCTCACCAATTCGATCCATGTCCTCTTCCCACTCGTCACGAACGACATGACTGATTTCTTCAAAATGCGGGAGACGCAAATCCGGTTGATACGTGCGGCGAATCGCTGCAATCTTGTCCGTAATAGCAATGAGCTGACGTGCCATTTCATCAGTTTCATCGTTCTTCTCGGCCACACGGAACGACTGGAGATGCACTGCAACTTCATGCCCTAAACGGCGAACTCGCGTCAATTCATCAGCATCAGGCTGGTGAAGCGATGAAGCGTTTGAATCGGGCCATCCCATGAGAATGGCATCAGAATATTCAAGCGCTGCACGAGAATGAGCTGACACAATTCCATCCTCAATCTGAACCATGAAGACGTACCGCACTTGCGACAAACGTTCACTCGTGATCGCCAACCAATCATCCGGATCCTGACGTGCTTCTGGCGGCGGCGTGACTTCAGGTTCTGTTTTCTTCTTTTCATCACCTGTCATATCCGCGGCTCCTTGCCTTCATTGTTCTTCTCCTCAAGTGTACTTTCTGACAGAAGTTGAGCAGCATGCTGTTTCGATAGCTTTGTCACCGTTCCTGACAGCATACGTGCGATCTCTTCAACTCGTGCCTGACCTGTCACCGGCTCGACTGATGTGACGACGTGCTGCCCTGTAGTATCGGTTGCAGCTTTTCGGACGATAAACTGCGCATCCGCCCATGAAGCCACTTGCGCCAAATGCGTGACAACAATGACTTGAGAACTGCGAGCAAGCTGCGCAAGACGCTTCCCGAGTTCAACTGCAGCTTCACCACCTACACCGGCATCTACCTCATCGAACACGAACGTCAGCTGCGGATTTGGCGCTGTTTGTGCCTTCGCTGCCGTTGGCGAAGAGGAAGATGTGCTCGGAATGCTCGTCTGACTCTTTACCTGCTTGAGCGTGCGATCCGCACCTGTTCTGTTTTTCAACGAACGAGCGAGAGCGAGTTCCAGCGCCAACATCAGGCGTGAGAGCTCACCGCCGGAAGCAGATTTACCGATTGGCCTACTCGGGGCGCCTGGGAACGCAGAAAAGAGGAATGCAATGTGATCGATTCCTGAACTCGTCAGCCCATCTTCCCCACTGAGAGCATGGACACGCACCGTTAAACGCGCACCAGAAAAAGCGAGTGAGGTGAGCTCAGCGTTGACTTCCTTAGCCAGTTTTTCTCCTGCAACAACACGAGCAGTATGAAGTGCTTTCCCTCGCTTTTGTGCTTGAGCGAGAGCTTGATTGCGTTGTGCTTTAAGCTGTGCCAAATGCGCTGGAGATGCATCGAGCGTGTCCAGCTCAGCCTGTGCTTTCTTCTTCCATGCAAACACGTCATCGAGCGTGGGACCCCACCGACGAGTGAGCTCAGTCAAATCATGGATCCGCTCGTTAATGTCATCCAGGCTCATGGACTGGCTGTTATCGGCTGAAGCGAGATCAGACAGGCGGGCAACGATATCTGTCAGCTGAGAGGACAAGGACGCAATTTGATCAGCAAGTTCCCCAAGCTCAGGCAGTGCTGTCGACGACTGTTCCAATGCCTCTTGCGCAGTGGCCAGCAGATCGACGGCCGAAGACGGTCCATCGGATGCATCCGAATCGTCATCTGCTGATAAACCACTTGGATCCAACGCGGCCAATGCTTTCATGAGTGCGCTGCGAATCTCCTGCACATGCTCAAGGCGACTGCGCTGTTCTCGCAAATCGTCTTCCTCATGCGGTTGCGGATCGACCTTCTCAATCTGAGAAATGGAATCACGCAAATAATCAACGCGCTGATGAGCCTGAGCTTGCTGGGCCGTCACCTTTTGCAATGCAGCATTCGCATCGTTAAAAGCATGAAAAGCCTGTTGATAATCGGACAACAATTCGTCATCAGCAGCATATCGGTCTAAGAAATCGCGCTGCCGGGATGGAGCAATTAAGCGAATCTGATCAGATTGACCATGAACCGTCACCAACTCATCACTGAGCGCATGCAAAATGCTCCGCGGAACCGTATGCCCATTGAGAATCGCGCGTGATCGACCTTTCGCCGGCACTGTCCGCGCCAAAAACAGTTGTCCGTCCTGCAGGTCGGTTCCGGCACCGCGAGCAATTTGTGCAGCCGAGCTCTGAGCTGAGACGTCAAAAACGCCCTGTGCCCACGCGCTCTCTTGCCCAGCACTCACCTTCTGAGCATCCGCTTGAGCGCCGCGGATTAGACTCAAAGCACTCAACAGCATCGACTTGCCTGCGCCTGTCTCACCAGTGATCGCCGTCATTCCAGCGGCTGGCTTGACATCTGCACTCTGGATTGGGCCGAGATGCCGAACTTCTAACTCTTCAAGCATGCGACCCCTCTATTTCTTTCCAGTCTCGTGAGGAACACGCGCATATGTGCGCTGATTCGTCTTCAAATGTGCATTCCGCCATCCGTTCACTGGCAAATTGAACTTCGAAACGAGACGACGTGAGAACGGAACCTCGGAGAGATGCGCCAGGCGAAGCTTGTCTTTACACGTGGAAACGACGACGCGCGTGCCACGTGGGAGTGGAGCCGTCCTCCTGCCGTCACACGCAACCCATCCTTCCGAGACCGAATCCGAAAGAATGTCAATAGAAAATTGCGATGATCGACCAATCAAAATCGGGCGTCCAAAGAGAGCATGAGCAGCAATCGGCACAAGCTCCAAACATTGCACTCCTGGGAACACGATCGGGCCACCTGCCGAAAACGCGTACGCCGTTGACCCGGTCGGTGTGGAAACAACGACACCATCTGCAAGGAATGAATTGACTTCTGTACCGTCAATCTTGACGCCTAGCTCGACCATCTTTCCTCGGTCAGCCTTTTCAATGGTGACCTCATTGAGCGCCCAATCATGCAACGGCTCATCGCGCCCAGGCACATACGCTTTCACGTCAGCTAATGTGCGCTCCTCAATCTGGTAATCTCGCGCAATCACTCGCTCAATTGCTTCGCGCACTTGGAATTCTTCAAATTCCGCAAGAAAACCGACGTGCCCCATGTTGACACCCAAAATCGGAATATGCGTTCCTTTGACAAGTTCCGCAGCACCCAGAATCGTTCCATCACCACCGAGAACGAGCACCAGTTCTACATCCGAATCAACACACGCGGCTTTCCATTCTCCAAACGAGGCAAGAGGCAACTGGTCAATCAGCTGAACTTCTACCCCGGCCTTTGTGAGCTGATCGCACACTGAGCGAATGACACCATTGCGATCCTTAATATCTGGCCGTGTGACAACGAGAACTCTCCGTGTGCTCATCGTGTTGCCTCCTTGGTGCAATTCGCCGTTACTGCTGGAAACTCCGCCCTTCCGATTTTAGAAGATCGCTCTGGCCTGTCATTTCCTCAACGTATTGTGCACGGATCGTCTTTCACTCGTGCAGTTGCCCACTCATAACGGGACTTGTAACCGGCACGTACCTGTGGATAACCCGAAAAAACAACGACTAGGCCGGTCACTCTTCCGCTATTTTCTTCTACCCGCGTAACCAGAGAAGATATTCGCGATTCCCATGCTCGCCTTCGATCGGGGAATCAACGCATCCGCACACTTTCAAGCCATACCGCTCTGCGCACGCAATCACTGTCTTCCGCGCCTTTTCACGAAGTGTCGGATCAGTGACAATCCCGTTCTTACCGAGCCGACCCTTTCCAACCTCAAATTGCGGTTTAATGAGCAGGATAATTTCAGTCGGCTCACTCCCCACGCCTGTCGAATTAGTACACAGACGCGCAATGACAGGGATCACATACGTCAGCGAAATAAATGAAACATCTGAAACGATGTACTTCGGGCACGCTGGTAAGTCGGAAGCGGTGACATCGCGTATATTGATGCCCTCCATATTGACGACGCGCGGATCGCGAGCAAGAACAGGCGCCAACTGACCATGCCCCACATCAAGTGCCAGCACCTGCCGTGCTCCATTTTCGAGCAAAACTTGCGTAAAACCGCCTGTCGAAGCACCGATATCCAAACAAATGCGTCCGGCAGGAGACGCCAAACCACGCGGCTCAAAAACCGTCAGTGCACCGATGAGTTTGTGTGCACCACGCGAAACGTAGTGCGACGCATCCGCTGCAACGGCAAGACGATCGTCTGGGAAAACACTTTCGGACGCCTTTCGCGCAACCTTTCCGTTCACGGTGACATCACCGTGAGAAATGAGGCGCTGTGCGCGCGTTCGAGATCCAACAAGCTTGCGAGTGACGAGAGCGCGATCAAGCCGTTCAGAGCCGTCAGAAAACGTGTTATCTCCAAACGTGCTGTCTGTTCGGATCATATTTCGACGCGTCATGACTGAGATGTCGCCTGATCGAGTTCCGTTTTCAACTGTTCGACGACGTGAGCGAAAATCTGTTCTTGCTGCTCATCAGTAGCTGTCTTCAACTGTGCAAGTTCCGGATAGTGAGACAAGACATCCTTCATCTGTGGGCTCTTCAACACAGACGCGATATCTTCCGCATCATGAGCCTGATTGCGGACGTCACCAGAGCCATCTTTCGGACTCTTCACCTGCTGCTGCCCTACTGACTCTTGCCCTGCGAACTTCTGCTGCGTGTACTCGTGCCGTGTGGATTCTTGCCCTCTGTGCTCTGCCATCTGACAGCCTCACAAATCAAAATCCGGCAACGCGAGACGGTACGGATCGTGACCACTGTCCGCATACGCCCACGCAGCCTGACAGCTCACGCGCAGCGCATCTATCGAATTGCGCGGATCCTTCTGATCGTGATCGCGCGTCACAATCAGCTGAGCCTGAGCAGACTGATCACTGTGATCATCGTGCGTGGTGGCAACAATCCGCGCTGTCCACCCTCGCAAATGCCATGAACCGTCTTCACCTAGCGTCGGCGCATGATGCTGTTCCAGCAATCCACGCAAATCACGAGAAATATACGTCGGGCGAAGCAATGGTCCCGCGAGCAACAAATCGCGCGCATGGCTCACACCTGTTAACACGCACAGCGAATCGTACCCACCACGGTTTGCAGCCTCAATATCCGTATCCAATCGATCGCCGATCGGCAGTGACTGCTTGACCGGAACGAGTTTATGACTTCCCTGCGCATTGATATCGCGCTCGACGTCATACATCGCCGATTCAGGTTTCCCAGCCATAGCAGCTGGTTGCCGTCCCGTCGCAGCTGCCACCGCATTGACAAACGTCCCGATCCCTGGAGTCAGACCGTACTCACGCGGAAGAGTCGTGTCATGATTCGTGCAGAAGAACTGTGCGCCTGCCTCAATCGCAAAACACGCCTGAGCGAGCTGCGGCCATCCAATCGAAGGGAACCAGCCCATCAAGACAGCAGCCGGATGATCTTTCGCTGAGTCGACAACCTCAAAGCCCTGTCCATGCACTTCACTCTTCAGGTGCTCCCCACCGACGACAAGAACTTTTGACCCGTGCGGAATGCGTTGTGAGAGCATGCGTGCAGCGACGATTGCCGAGGTAATCACCTGCTGCGGCCGACATTCGAGCCCGAAACCTTTGATCTGTGCGGCCACCACTTGTGGAAAACGAGACGGATTATTCGTCGTGTACGTAATCGTCATACCAGCGTCGGCAGCCTTCGAGACGGACTGTGCGGCAAACTCGACAGGATTTTTGCCGCGGTAAATCACACCGTCAAGGTCGAGAAGCGCCAATTGATATTGCTCGCAGAGGGGCTTCTGGCTTGACAGTAATGCGACTGGTCGAGCCGGTTGGGCTGATTGCGTGGGTGTAGCTGTTTCAGTCATGCGATTCCTCAGAGGACTCGGCTTTCTTCACAGTGTTCTCGTCGTCATTGCTCGTGACAGCGATATCGCCATCGTGCGCGTCAGAGCGGTCCTCGTCCTGTTCCTCAGCCTCGCGTTCTTCAGCTTCACGCTCATCGCGCTGCTCGTCCGCTAGCTGATGGAATGTCAGACCAATCGTCGCCAAGTTTGAATCGTCAGCTTCACTCAGATCCTCAATATCTGTGTCATGCAGATCATTTTCCGGATTATCGTCATCATGAATGGCAAACTCGTCTTCTAAGGACTCAGCTTGCGAATCAAGTGCCTGCGAAGCTGCCTCTTGTCCAGCGGCATCGAGGAAATTCTGCTCAGCCTGGATCGCACGCATGCGGTACTCACCCGGCAGATTACGGACCTTCCGAAGTGTGCGGACGATCTTCAACGCTTGGTCATAATCGCCTTGATCCGCATATGCACCTGCGAAGACGAGCATCATTTCAAACTTCGTCTCGCCTTCGAGGTCCTTACACTCATCAGACAGTGCCAATTCGATGGCCTTCTGCGGATGACCTTGTCCGCGCTCACAATCGGCGATGAACGGCAAGTAATCCTTTTGCCCATTCATGCGATACGCTGTCTTGAATTCGCGTTCCGCCAGCTGATAATCACCCTGCCGATAGGCGACAAATGCGAGGCACTCACGGGCAATATCCACACGAGATGCCTGATGCGCCGCCCACTTCGCATGATCGAGAGCAGCTTGTGGATCTGTCTGTTCAAGCTCATAGGCAGCCAGAATGTGCAGACCGATATTCTCTGCATGCTCCTTGCTCAGCCCACGCAGACGACGCTTGTCATCAGAAGACAGCATGCTCCACGTCAAACCACGAGGCATCTTCGGCTCACCTGGGCGACGTGCTGTGTACGGGTTCTGCGATGGATACGAGATAGAACCGTCGGAATTGCGCTGTGGACCGTGGCTAAAGCGAGAACCACTGCGAGCGTCGGTATGGACGGAGTAGACCTCTGGACGACCGTATTTGCGCTGACGATCGCGGTCAGAATGGTAACCGCCTTCACGGTGGAAACCACCTTCACGGCGATATCCGCCCTCTTCGTTGCCATGCTGATAACGCGGATTGCCATGCCCCTGTGGATGGAAGCCGCCTTTGTGGAAGCCACCGCCCCGGTGGAAGTCATGTCTACCGTGGAAGTCACCACTGTGGTGGAAATCACCGTTTCTGTGGAAGTTTCCGCCCTTATGGAAGCGATCTGAGTTGTGTGAGCGATCGGAATCACGGTGGAAGTTCCGCCCTTCCGATCCTCGACGTGACCGCGGTCCATATGAAAACGGATTATCGTCCCGCTGGCGATCGAAGTACCCTTCGTGCCGCTCTCCGTTGTGACCGTTATGACCATTACGCCCGTTATGGCTGTTGAAACCGTTGCGCGAGTTGTGAGAGTGGAAACCGCCTGACCGACGGGATCCGCCAAATGAGTGGGATCCGTGTGATGAACCGGCACCAGATCCTGTGCCGTGCCCACGGCCATGGAATCCACCCGAATACGAGTGGGATGATGAGTGGTTAAAATGCCCCGAATGGTTTCCTGGCCGACCCGGACGATGGGAGAAATGTCCGCCCGAATGGTTGGCATGTGAATTTGAATTGGAATGGGTCTGATGACCGTTCTGATCGCTCATTGACGAGCCTCCAAAGCTGCGAGTGACTTCTTACCACGGCGAATTAACACAAATCGACCGCCGAGGAAATCGTTTTCTGTCAGTTTCTGGTCAGGGTCAGAAACTCGAACGTTATTGAGATACACACCGCCCTGACGAACGGCTTTAATCGCCTGTGAAATGGAAGGGAAGAGACCTGCATCGTGAGCAGCCTTCGCAATCCCCTCACCTGCGTGCGCTGGCGCAAACTCGAGTGATCCGTCGGCAGCCTTCACATTTTTCAGCCCATCAAGAGCAGCTTCAAGCGTGTCAGCGTCAATCGAATCCAACGTGGTATTCCCACGACCAAACAGCGCTTGCGATGTGGCGACTGCTTCATCTGTTGCTTCGCGCCCATGCACAAAGCTTGTAACCTCGTCTGCCAAAATGCGCTGAGCTTCACGCGCACCCGGATCAGCCTTTTGATCAGCAGCAATCTGCTCAATGCGAGCTTTCGGTAGGAATGTGAATGCTTTCAGCAGCTTGATGACCTGATCATCCGGCTGATTGAACCAGAACTGATAGAAGCGATAGGGGCTGAGCATGTCCGGATTGAGCCACATGGCATTGCCCTCTGACTTACCGAACTTTTTGCCCTGCGAATCGGTGATGATCGGGCTCGTCATGACATTGACATCGACACCATGAACGTGACGAATGAGATCAAGACCAGACGTGAGATTACCCCACTGATCGTTTCCACCGGTCTCCAGCGTGACGTGATGCGACTCGTACAGATGCAAGAAATCATTGCCCTGCAGAATCTGATAACTGAATTCTGCAAAGGAGATACCCTCATCCGACTTAATACGTCGAGCGATAATATCCTTCGACAACATCGTCCCAACTCGGAAGTTCTTGCCAACATCCCGCAGGAAATCAATGGCAGAAAGTTTGCTCGTCCAGTCGTAATTATTGAGGAAAACAGCCGGATTAGACCCGTCCGTGCGCAAATACTTCCCAATCTGTGCGCGCAACTTTTCGGTCCACTGCTGAACCGTTGCTGCCGGATTGAGCTTTCGTTCACCAGATTGACGCGGATCGCCAATCAGACCCGTTGCACCGCCGACGAGGACGAACGGATGATGACCCGCCTCTTGCAGATGACGCATAACGAGAATCTGTACGAGATTGCCGATGTGCAGCGACGCCGCTGTCGGATCAAAACCACAATAGAAGCTCAGTGGAGCACCATCGAGTGCCTTCTTCAACCGATCACGATCTGTTGACTGAGCAATGAGACCTCTCCACTCCAGCTCGTCTAGCACGGACTGGAAACCTGCCTCACGGAAATTGGTTACCTGAGCCATACCCTTGATATCCCTTGCCTTTTCATCCTGTCAATGGCGTTCACTGTGCTGTTATGCCAGATCATCATTGTCCCAAAGCACACAGACACCTCTCCCGATTACAGGAAAACAGTATTTTGCGCACTTGATCCGAGCGACCCGAGCAACGATCCGTAGTTACTCATCAATCCTGGATTGAGCAACAGAACAACGAGCCAGATGAGATTCAACACTGAGAGGATGATGGCCGCGATCGCGAATCCTTTGCCTCGCATATGCAGACTCTTGCACCGGTTGTAGCCAATAAAGGCCATTGGCAGAGACAGGAACGTGAAAAACGACGCGAACGAGAGGATAAACGCAACGATGGAAATCCAGTCCCAATGGTTATAGAGCGGATTTTGCTGTGGATTGTTCGGATCAATCCGGACAAACCCATACCCCGGATAACCATACGGATTCGGCGTTTGCCCAGGCATTTGATTGGAACCAAAACTATATGGGCCGTATCCGTTCGAATTCTGATTCGGATTCTGATTCCCTTGCTGTCCTGGTCCATACTGCGGCGGGCGTGCTCCCCACGGTCCAAACTGGGGACCTTGCTGCGGTCCTTGACCCTGACCCGGCTGAGAACCGGCCTGTCCACCAAATCCTGGCATTCCTTGATTCGGAGCACCGTGATTATAAGAGCCCGCTTGCGACTGTCCATAACCGAACCCTTGTCCAAATCCTTGCGGCATCTGCTGATTCGGTTGTTGAGGCTGCTGAGATTGTTGAGGTTGCTGCTGCCCCATCTGTTGTGGAGACGGACCACCGAACAAATACGGATTGTAATTGGGTCCATATTGGGAAGCCATCTGCCCGTAATTAGGCTTTCCTGGCTGCGATGGGTGATCTGTCACTTGCTGCTGATTGAGTGGCTTCTGCCCGCTCTGATTGTGTGGAGCCTTCTGTGGGTTCGGCTGATTGGGCTGACCCTGCCCACTTTGAGGGGCATTGTTCTGCGTGTGATCAGTGTCTGCCATTGTCTGTCTCCTCTGTTCGTCCTTTTGTTGAGCGTACACCACATCTCTGAGCTGTCCGCGAAGTGCACAGCTTATTTTGTTACTGACGAATCTGTGATAATTCGGTCAATCCGGCGATCCCATACATCAACAGGCCATGACGATCGCTCGACGACCTGCCATGACAGCGCCAACCCGACCGTCGTCATATGAGTGCCACGGTGCCGTGAGAGCCATGCATCGTAAAATTCTCCACCATATCCGAGCCGATCACCGCTCGACGAAAACGCCAGCCCCGGAACAACGAGCACATCAGGAACTCCCTGAAACGGCTGCTCTCCCACCGGTTCCAGTACACCGAAACGACTGCGAACAAGATGCGTGGAAGGCGTGTATTCGAAAAACTCCATTGTGTGCGGTGCAATCACACGTGGAAGGAGAATTGTTTTCCCACTTTGCCGTGCAGCATCGATGATGTCACTCGTTGAAATCTCGGAGCCCATGCTCATCGTCACGCCGACACAGTGTGCTGAAGACCACAGTGGTGAAGCCGTCAGTTTTTCGGAAAGCCGATGAGCTGCCAAGAGACGAGCAGGCTCAGCCACCTGATCTCGTCGAGCGAGAAAATAATTCCGCGCTTGACGTTTTGTCGGAAAGCTGAGCCTGTTGTGCATTTCAGATGCAGAATCGTCTGTGAGCGCAATTACACGCGCAGAACCGCACCGAGCTTGGCAGCCGATGCAACGACGCGAGAGCGAATCTGCTTAGCATCAGAAGCACGCAAAGTCTTCGCTGCCGAACGGTAGACGACCGAGAACGCGAGCGACTTCTTGCCATCTCCGAGATCTGCGCCGCGATACACATCGAAGAGGTGAACCGACTCGAGGTCACTGCCCGCACCTTCCTGAATTGCAGCAACAAGCTGTGCGGCCGTGACGGATTCGTCAACCGTAAACGCCAGATCCTCGCGCACCGGTGGGAACGTCGACAGGATCTTTGCCTTCAGCGGCTTCGTATCGAGCGTGGCAAACAGTGCCGTCAAATCGATTTCAAACGCCGCCGAGTGCTCTGGGAACCCGAGATTCTTATTCACCTGCGGATGCAGCTCACCGGCAACACCCACGTACGTACCATCAGCTGCACTGAAAATCGCGGTACGACCCGGATGCCAGCTTGCCGACACGAAATCAGACGGCAGATTCTTCGCATCATCCAGTGCAGTAACAGTCAGATGAGCGCCGAGAACACCTGCGATCCGGTTAACATGCGCGATCGCATCAGACCAATCGATTGGCCGCGAATCCTTGTACCACCCTGGATTCACCGCATTACCGGTGAGTAATCCAGCTGCCTGCAACGGTTGGTCTGGAAGACCTTCCTCCAACACTTTGAGCTGTTCATCGGTTGGCTTCTTCGCACCAGGGAGTGCTGGAATAACCGGAGCATTCGGACGGGCTTTGAAGCTGTGTCCGATCTCATAGATCTGCACGTTCTCCATGCCACGACGAATATTGCGCTGAGCGGTCAACGCGAGCGTATACAGCACGTGCGTGCGCATGTATGGACGATCGCCTGCGAGCGGATTCGTGATCTCCACGAGCTCGGAGGAAATGGCGGATGGATCGATGCGGAAGGCGTCGAAATCAGCTTGCCCGACGAACGGATAGCTGATCGTCTCCACCAAACCAGACTGTGCGAGTGTATCTGTCACACGACGACCACGCTTCTGATTGAGTGTCAGACCCGTATTCTTGACCGGGGCCTTCGGAATCTCAACCGGAATCTTGTCGTAGCCGATAATGCGGGCGACTTCCTCCACCAGATCAGCTGGGATATTCAGATCTGGACGCCATGTCGGTGGCGTCACCGAGAACGAGCCGTTCCCACCGCCGGCGACATCGCAACCAATATCTGTCAAAATCGATGCAATTTGATCAGGGGTGCAATCGAGGTTTGCCAGACGCTTGACCCAATCAGTCTTGAAAGTGATCGCCTTCGGAGCTGTGGTCGTGTCGATATTCGTCGGATTGTCCGACGCTGTCCCCTGACCATAGCGCGTCAAATATTCGATCGCATCTTGCGCAGCTGCAGCCTGCATTTGCGTATCTGTTCCGCGTTCGAAACGATGGCTTGCTTCCGTCGGGAGCTTATGACGGCGAGCAGTTCGCGCGATCGTCACCGGATCGAAGTGTGCAGTCTCGATGAGAATGTTCTTCGTGTCCGCTGTGATCTCGCCATACTGACCGCCCATATCGCCGGCCAAACCGAGAATACGAGATCCGCGCTTCCCATCTGGCGAATCAGAGATGACCAAATCTTCGTGGCTGAGTGTGCGCTCAACGCCATCCAAGGTCGTCATCTTTTCGCCTTCAGCGGCGCGACGGACAATAATCGGTGGTGCAACCTTATCGAGATCGTACGCGTGCATCGGCTGGCCGAGATCGAGCATGACGTAATTCGTGACATCTACTGCAAGCGAATGCGGACGCACGCCAGCGCGCACGAGCCGACGACGCATCCAGTTTGGAGTTGAAGCAGACGGGTCAAATCCACGAACGACGCGCAGATAGTAATGGTCGCACCCAATCTTGCCGTGAATCGGGTTGTTGTCCTCGATCGCTGCCGGCACGTCACCCATATGACCCGGCTTCACCTCTGGAACACGACGATTCAGGCTCAGCACTGGATCTGTGTACGGCTCACCAGTGGAGTGATGATATTCACGCGCCACACCGCGGTAGCTGAACGCATAACCACGATCAGGAGTGATGTTGATCTCGAGAATCGGGACGTCCATGTGCAAAAGATGAATGGCATCGTCACCCGGCTTGATTTCCTGCACCTCTTCGGCGGAGAAACCTTGCTTTTCCAAATCAATGATGCCGCTGTGCGCATCAGACAGGCCAATCTCAGCCTCAGAGCAGCACATGCCCTCTGAAACATGGCCGTACGTCTTGCGGACAGAGATCTTAAAACCGCCTGGAAGCTCCGCACCCGGAAGCGCCACAACCGCAAGCATTCCCGTGCGCACGTTCGGGGCACCGCAAATAATTCCGCGCGGAACCTTCTTACCCTGCGCATCCGTGTCGTTGTACTTGTCACCGACGTCGATATGGCACCAATTGATGGTCTTGCCATTCTTCTGTGGCTCTGGCGTGTGATCGATGATCTTGCCCACCACAAGTGGACCGCTGACGGAAGAGCGATGAATCGTCTCAGTTTCCAGACCGACTTTGACCAGATCTTGGCTGAGCTGTTCCACAGTCAAATCTGCAGGAGTTTCGACGTGCTCCTTGAGCCAGTCAATATCAACCATTGGCATGTGTGCTCACTCTCCCATCGCAAACTGCTTGCTGAACCGAACATCGCCCTCTACAAGGTCATGCATATCGTTGATGTCATGCCGCAGCAGAAGTGCGCGCTCAACACCGACACCAAAGGCAAAACCGGTGTATTCGTCAGGATCGAGACCTGCAGAGCGCAGAACGTTCGGATGAACCATTCCGCAACCGCCCCACTCGATCCAGCCGGCGCCACCTTTCTTATCGGGGAACCACAGATCCATCTCGGCACTCGGCTCCGTGAACGGGAAGTATGACGGACGCAACCGTGTATGCGCTTCTGGGCCGAACATAGCGACTGCCAGAGCATCCAGCGTGCCCTTCAAATCACTCATCGTCAGGCCCTTGTCAACTGCGAGCGCTTCGCACTGATGGAAGACTGGTGTATGTGTCGCATCGAGCTCATCGGTGCGGAACACCTTGCCAGTGCATGCCATATACAGAGGAACACCGCGCTGAATGAGCCCGCGCACCTGATCAGAACTCGTCTGCGTGCGCAAAACCATGTTGGAGCCGACAAATCCTGCCGCATCCTTGGCCTGATCGCCTTTGACGTAGAACGTGTCCTGCATCTGGCGAGCCGGATGATCTGGGCCAAAGTTCAACGCATCGAAGTCGTACCACTCGGAATCGATTTCTGGACCTTCGGAAATAGTCCAGCCCATCGAGACAAAGAAGTCTTGAATATCTTCCATGAGCGCAGACAGCGGATGACGAGCACCCAGTGGATGGCGATCGACCGGCAGCGTGACATCGACCTTTTCGTCACGCAGACGCCGCTCTTCCTCAGCAGCCTTCACTTGCTCGTTCTTTGCGCCGTAGGCACGCCCAAATTCAGCACGCAACTGTCCCAAAAGCTGACCGGCTTGCTTACGTTGATCAATTGGGAGACTTCCGAGCGAATGCTGAACATGAGCGATCATCGAATCTCGACCGACATAGGTTGTGCGCGCCGCTTGAAGCTCTTTACTATTGCGAGCCTGATTGACCGCGTCGATACCCTCATGGATCGTCTTCGTGAGCGCGTCTTTGTCGAATCCTTGATCCGCCACGACTTCGACCTTTCGTTCTTGCGCACGGGATCCTACGGTCTCGTCAGATCGGAGACACCCGTGCATACGTCTTTACGTGAGGCAATTGTTTCAGCTCATTACGACAGAGCGCAAACCAATAGCCTTACGTTATTGCTTGTTATCACGATTTGCGATTGACGGTTGACGATTCACTCTTGATGCTGAGCCATTGCAACCGTATACATAAGCACAGCGCCACTCATTGCGAGGTTGAGCGATTCAGCTTTCCCATAAATAGGGATCTTGACTGACGCATCTGCCTTCTCAACAATGTCTGCCGGCAATCCGCGTGCCTCGTTACCAAATAGCAGCGCAAGCGGCTGATGAGCTGGCACCATACTTTCCGACGACTGAACGAGGGTGGCCAAATCATACGGCGCTTGATCGCGGGTGCCGTGAATGTCAGCGGCCCACACGCGAGCGTCTGCAGACGATGCCCATTCGAAGAATTCATCTGTCCCTACAGAAATAACAGGAATGTGGAACAGCGAACCAGCTGTTGAGCGAATTACTTTCGTGTTGAGTGGATGTACGCACCGGTCGACGAGGACGAGTGCGTCGAATCCAGCCGCATCAGCTGTACGAATGAGAGTCCCTTCATTACCCGGGTCCCTCACCTGCCAACATGCCGCGATTAACGGGTGATCGGTGGCATGCGTCAGCGTTGATAAATCGGTCGCCGCTTTCTCCATCGCCGAGCTCACACCGAGTGCCACGATCGATTGCGCATCCGGGCTCATGTGGTCAAGCACACGCCCCGTCACCTTATGAATATAAATACTGTGATGATCGCGCCCATCCGCCTCCAGCGCCGCATCGATGATGTCAGCATTCGGATCAGCCTGCGTATCCACATAAATATCCGTGACGACAGAAGGCATGCACGTCACGGCTTCACGTACGGCTTGCGGGCCCTCAATGAGAAATCGACCTTGCCGCTTTCGACCTGATGCCGTTCGCAACGTCGCAATCCGTTTGACACGATCAGCGTGCGGATTATCCATGATTTGTTCGCTCAAAGGCATAGTTTCAGCCTACCGGCCTCCCAGGAATGCGAACGAACCTGTCAGCGCAGAGACGAGCAAGGCGACGACCGGCACACACACGCAACCGACAATGAACCACCCGTCTTGCACACGCCACACACTGACCCGAGCATGAGATCGAGGAGTAGAGCCACCAAATCCACGCGCTTGCATTGCCGTCGCCAATTGTGTTGAACGACGAATCGACAGGACAAGTAAGGCGAACGCCTGTGGAACAAATCGCGTCAGTTTGTTCTGGCCGCCGATTCCTCGCGACCGACGGGCTTGTGTCAGCGCCTGCCAGTCGTCACTCAACACTGTGATCAAGCGCGTCCCTGCCAATCCGCCGTAGACGAAACGATCCGGCAAGTGCACGATCTGGGTGAGCGCATCCGCTAAATCCGTTGAATCGATGCCAATGAGAAAAAGCACTGCTGGAACCGTCGACGCAAGCAAGCGCAACACCGTCGCGACTGACAGGACGGCCGACCGTTGCGTGACATGCATCCACCCCCAGCTCCAGTACACTGCTCCACCTGGTTTGCCATATAACAGCACGGCAAGAAACGACCAGGGTGCCGCAACCCACACAGGCCATGAATGACGGAAAATCGTCGGTGGCGCGAGTCGAAACGCGCACAAAGCGATGGCCACCAGCACAAAGAACACAGAAGCGGATACGATATCGAGGCTCAGCACAATCGGGACAGAAAGCAGGAGGACGCCGAGCAACCGGGATGCTGGGTTGAGACGAGCAATGATTGGTGACAGGCTGGCAGGTCGAACGCGTTCTCTCCGCTCAGTTTGCGGACGGGCAACGAGATCTGCATCGCGCGTGTAACCGAGGGTAATCGTGTGATCTGCGAGCGCTTCCACGAGCTCGTGATCGTGTGTGATGACGATGACAGCGGTCCCCTGACGAGCAATACGGCGAATCAAGCGAGTCATTTGCCACCACGTCGTCCGATCTTGCCCGAAAGTCGGCTCGTCTAAAATCACTACTTTTGGAGCTGCTGCGAGTGCACACACAACCGTCAATCGTCGCTTCTGCCCACCTGAGAGTGCGTATGGGCTGCGATCTGCCTGCGCTCGTAATCCAAAATCATCTAAAAGCGCGAGTGCCTGTTCTCGTGCTTGATCCGGCGATTTCCCCGCGACTTTCAAGCCAACCATCGCCTCGGCGAGCACAGTTGAGGTGACAAATTGATGCTCAGGCGACTGGAAAACATAAGAAACACGGCGTGCCAACTGAGCGGACGGCCATTGTGTTGGATCAGATGACGTCAGCGGGCTGCTCACCGACGGGCTAGTAGCGACATGTCCGCTGATCACCGGAAGGAGGCCAGCGAGCGTGAGTGCAAGCGTTGACTTGCCCACTCCGTTTTCCCCTTCGAGGACACTCACTTCACCTGCTCGGAATGCACACGAGACGTGCGTGAGAATCGGTTTTCCGTTACGACCAACTGCAGCATCGGTGATTTTCACACTGATCGGATGCGCTGACTCGTCATGGTGCGGATGATCAGCGCGTGACTGTGAGCGGAAAAGCGCAATTTCGTGGTGCTGACGCCTGCCAGCCGCATAACGGGTGGGAACCCAGATGCCGAGTGCGTCAAAATCGAGATGTGAGGTGAACACCTCATCGGGCGACCCATCTGCGACGATAGCAGTCGTTTTTTGACCGTCTGCCGTGGTGTGTGCACCGAGAATGATCACGCGATTGATCACGTCGAGCCATTTTTCAGCCCGATGGTCAACAAGAACGAGTGTTGTTGGCCGTGCGTGCACAACATCGGTGATCGCCTGCACGACAGAGCGTGCTCCTGACGGATCGAGATTGGCGGTCGGCTCGTCTAAAAGCAAGACGCCCGGATCCATGCACAACGCACCCGCAAGCGCTACCCGTTGCATTTGCCCGCCTGAAAGATGAGCTGTTTGCCGATTGAGTTCGAGATCACCTAATCCCACTTGTCGCAGTGCGTGTG
The DNA here is from genome assembly GCA_903789525.1 of uncultured Aeriscardovia sp. GTDB lineage: Bacteria > Actinomycetota > Actinomycetes > Actinomycetales > Bifidobacteriaceae > Aeriscardovia. Next base: position 133,283 of record CAIFER010000001.1, on the reverse strand, counting down.
TGACTCGAGGCCAGATCTGGCAGCGTGGTACGCCTTCGTTTTCCAGTCCGAATGCGACGTTATCGCCGACTCGCTGTAATACAGCTTGGCTCATCGGGTCTTGCAGCATGAGGGCACTGAGTGCTCGAGCTTGTCGTGATGAGGCTGGAAAACCTCCGACGCTCACGCTTCCCTCAGTCGTTCCCCCGTCTTCATCGCTTGTTCCCGGTTGCGATCCGATCAAACCGGCAATCGCTTCCATGATGGTGGACTTACCAATTCCCGAGGCGCCCATGATCAGCACATGCTGACCGGCTGGAATGTGACAGGAAAAATGACGGAGAACGAAGTTTTGCTGAGCTGCTCGTCGGTAGCCCCAGTCAGAAAAGTCAATGGCGACAGGCTGCGAGGACTTCTCGTTATTCTCATCGCCGCGAAGGAATTGTTTCATATGTCCTTCTGCTGTCCTGCTACTCGCGATTACTTCTCAGAGGGAAAGCGGACAGAACGACCGGAAGCAAACCGATCCAACGCGCCGGTCTTGGCGATCGCAATCATGACGCCCCACATGGCAAGACCTGCAATCACTGCACCGGAAATTGCAGCAGTAATAACGAAGGCAAGACCATATTTTCCGCCCGGAGCGATCGCAGCAAACTTGTGGAACAACTCGTACACCCATGTCCCCAGTGACGCTGCCGTCCCACAGATCATGGCCATCCACCACGTCCAGATGCGATAAGCGACGATAGCGAAAACAATTTCAGCGGCAAGCCCTTGTAAGAGCGCTGGAATGAGCTCTGAAATAGCAGACCACTGAGAGCCAAGAATCATCTCAACAAAGCATGCGATCACTTCTGCATACAGTCCCGAACCTGGTTTGCGTACGATGAACAGCGCGAGCGGACCAGCAAATACCCACAGTCCGTTCATCAGTCCACCCAAGCCTGGAACAAGCGCTTCCAGAGCGTCATACAGCGGAATCAGACCAAACACCCAGAAAATCAAGCCAGAGGCGACGCCAATCACCGAAGCGACAGCAATATCGACGACTCGCCACCGAAGGGATGGGCGAGAGGAAACAGATGAAACAGAACGAGATTGATCAGAACGATCAGTGCGATTCATAACGGTGCCTTTCTTCCAAAGGCACGGGATAAAAACGACGTCCGTGCGCCAGCATTGTCCGGTTCACGTTCAATCGGTCGGGGGCTCTCCCCTTCTCAGCATGCAGTAATCTGCAGCACCCGTGTCGTTTCCTAACATATTTCAGTGTGCTGACACGTGCTCACCTAAACGCGCAAGGAGCAGAGCCTCAGCCGTAATTGCACTCTTGAGTCCCGGCAGCGAAATTGACTCGTTCGGGCTGTGAGCCGCAGAAATCGGATCTTCCGGTCCGGTAACGAGGACCTTCGCTTGTGGGAAGAGCTTTTGCAACTCTGGAATAAATGGAATCGAACCACCTTGGCCTTGATTGACCGGTTGCACGCCGTATCCATCGGCCAGCGAGCGCTCGGCAACTTTCGTGACGTCAGACGACGGATCCATCGCCCAACCAGTCCCGGCATCCAGCGGCGTCACCGACACATGTGCTCCAAATGGACGATGAGACTCAATAAACTTCGTCAACGCTTTCAGTGCCTCATGTGCGTCTTGACGAGGTGCCGTTCGCAACGACAGGCGGAAACGTGCAGAATCTGCGAGCACATTAAACGATCCGTCGACCGGATGCGCATCAAACCCGATAACCGCAAGGCTCGGCTTGACCCACAAGCGCGATGCGAGCGATCCTGTGCCAGCAAACTGGTACCCGTCCACAACAGACGTATCGTGCCGCAACTGTTGCTCATCGAAATCTTGATCTAGTCCACCGACGACCGGCTGGGAGACAATGCCAGGAATCGTGACGGTACCCTTTTCGTCGTACATGCTCGAGATCAGCATGGCTGCGAGCGTGTTGGCGTCGAGAATCGGCCCACCGTACTGGCCAGAGTGAATGGAGTGCTTTAACACAGTGACAGTGACGTCACATTCAGCTTCACCACGCAGGGAAGTGGTCAGAGACGGAACAGTCGGCTTCCAATTTCCTGAATCGCACACAATGATGGTGTCCGCCTGGAAGTCTGAACGATGTGCTGTCAGAAATGGGATGAACGACTCCGAACCCATTTCTTCTTCGCCCTCGAGGAAGATTTTGACGTTCACCGGAAGATCATCTCCGAGCGCACCAATCGCGCCACGATGAATAGCGAGACCGCCTCCATCATCGACACTTCCACGCCCATACGCGCGATCGCCTTTGACGGTCAATTTCCACGGATCTGTGTTCCACGCCGATGGATCGTCGACCGGCTGCACGTCGTGATGCGCATACAGCAAGACAGTCGGTGCGCTGTCGGAAACGTGTTTCTCGCCAATGACTTCGAAAGCCCCCGGCGTCCCATCTGGATTTACTGCCTGCACCACGTGGGCATTAACCCCGACCTGCTTCATCTGATCGGCGACAAACTGTGCGGACCGCTTCATGTGAGGAGCCGTGATGCCATGCGCTGAGACAGATTTCAGCGCAACCTTTCGCGCCAACATGTCCATGACCGCATCCCACTGGTCATTGACTGCCCGGCTAATTTTCTTCTCTAGAGCCGATGATCCTACTGTTTTCCCGTTATGTGCCATCTTTAACCCTCGCCTCTCCTGAAGAGAACTGACTTGAGTTGTATTGAGGTGTATTTCTGAGGACAATACACTGTTTCTGCTTCTATTGTGTGACGTGCGCGTCACACCCGACCTATATATTTTGGCTTATGAGTTGGAATCCGTTTTCGCGTCATCACACCTCCAAAAGCGCAGCAAGTCAGAAGTCTCATTCCGCCGCATCGAGCGAATCCGCATCATTGCTGACCGACGATTCGCGCACCCCACGCAAAGGCCGCCCGACTCCGAAACGCAAGAAAGCACAAGCTTTGGAATATCGCCCTCTCGTCCCATCACTGTCTGATCGGCGCAAGCGCCACAAGGAAGAGCGCAAGATTTCACGTCGGCGTCAAGATGCCGAATACGAAGCAATGGAGAAGGGCGATCTCGCTCATATGCCACGCAGCGAGCAGCTTCCCATTCGCATTTATGTGCGTGATTACGTCGACGCGCGTAAAAACTGGGCTGAGTGGTTCCTGCCGGTTGTGCTCGTCGTTCTCATTCTCGCGATGGCTGTAGCGGCATTCTCTCCGATTGTTTCCAATATTTTGACCGCTTTAATGTACGTTTACATGGTCGCGTGCATCATCGATCTCATGGTCATGTGGCTGCACGGCCTAAAACCACGACTCATCGCTAAATACGGACGTGATGAGATCAAAGCAACACACTCGATGGGGTACGCCGTTTCGCGTGCAATGCAAATGCGTCGCTGGCGTGTTCCGAAGCCACGCCATGACAAGCGCGGAGTGTGGCCGCGGTAACACGTTGGCTCGCGTCTGTCTGATGCGGTCCAATGCGGTCTGATGCTCGGGTGGAATAAATCTGCTCATTTTTGCTGACAACGGAATCACGGCATGTCGTCGCGACGGTGGGACGTCATTGTGAGAAAATATCTCTCTTGAAGAAATCAGGAGGAACGCGTATGCAAACACCAGAAAATAGTCCTGAGCAGTCAGCTGAAAACCAGACTGAAAGCCAACCTGCGCAGCCACGCCATTTTGATGTTGCCATTGTCGGTGGCGGTCCTGCAGGTTATTCCACTGCTCTGAGAGCCGCAGAACTCGGCAAGTCAGTCGCCCTCATTGAGGAGGACGGTGCCCCCGGTGGAGTCTGCCTGCACGCTGGGTGCGTGCCAAGCAAGGCACTGTTGACAGCAGCAAACACCGTTGAACACGCGCGGTACGCCTCCACGTACGGCCTTGATTTCAAACTCAGCACGTTTGATTTAGGCAAGCTCGTGGCTTACAAGCGCTCAATCGTCAATTCCATGACGTCTGGTCTGACGAATCTATTGCATCACCGTAAAGTCACGATGATTCAAGCCGCTGCTGAAGTGCAGAAAGCTGGAGAGGTCGTGTTGCGCTACCCTGCCGACACCACTGATCCACAGCATCCCATCGCCGCTCACAGCGAAACGATTACCGCTGGCGATATCGTCCTCGCTACCGGTTCCCGTCCACGCTCGTTGCCAGGAGTTCGTTTCTCACACAAAGCTATTCTCGATTCCACAGATGCGCTTAATCTCCTGCAAATTCCTCAGTCCGTCATCATCATCGGTTCTGGATCAATCGGCCTCGAATTTGCCACGCTGTGGCGTGAGCTCGGTGCAGATGTGACAGTCCTCGAAGTTGCTCCACAAATCTTCCCAGCAGGCACGAAGCGCTCATCTGCACTCGTGACACGTGCAATGAAACGGTCCGGAACGAAGTTCCACGCCGGTGTGCATATTCAATCTGTCACTGAAGGCGCCAACCTGGCCGTGAAAGTCAGCTATACGGCTCCTGATGCGGTCAATCACACCCCACTGCCGCCGTCGGTACAGCACACTGACGACGCAGACAAGACAGATGACCAGAAGCCACCGGTCATCACACAAACTGCCCAATTTGCCCTCGTCTGCATTGGCAGAGTCCCGAACACAGATGAGCCATGGTTCTCGCACCTCGGCGTCGACCTCGATGAACGCGGATACGTCAAAACTGATCCGTACGGTCGCACGAATATCGACCACGTGTGGGCACTTGGAGATATCACTGCCGGAAAGCAGCTCGCCCATCGTGCGTTTGCCCAAGGCATCGTCGTCGCTGAGTCAATTGCCGGTGTTCCGACGACTCCGGTCGACAACGCGAACGTACCTACTGTCGTTTATTCACAAGTTCCGATCGCATCAGTCGGCATCGATAAAAAGACTGCGCTCGCTGATCCGCATATTTCAGACGTGCAGGAGGCAAACGTCCCTATCATGGGCAATGCTCGCGTTCAAATGGTCGGCGGTATGGGGAACATCACGATCATCTCCGGCATCCGCGATTCACAGCCGGGCGTGCGTGTTATTCTCGGCGTCGATATGTGCGGCCCACAAGTTGAAGACCTGATCGGAGAGGCAGCTGAACTCATCGGCAATCACGTTCCGCTACACGATGCATCGCGATTCATTCACCCGCATCCAACGTTCTCTGAAACATTTGGCGAAGCGCTGCTCAATGCAGACGGTCGGCCGCTTCATACGCGCTAAAATAAAAGCCGAGATCGGCAGGAAGGTTCTCTGATGGCACGCAATACTGGGGTCAATGCGCAGCGTTCTGGAAATAAGCAGAAAGCTGACCGTACATCTACACTCAAGCAAGTTATTCGCGTTTACCGTTACACGGCGAAATACGTGAAATCAATGCCGGTGTGGATGATTCTTTCGCTTGTGGTCCCGATCGGTGCTGCCATCGGCTTGAGCGCAGGATTCCACGCCATGTGGCTCGGCTGGATCATCAACCTCGTCCTCGGTATTACGCTCGGCTTGCTCATCGCTACACTCGTGCTCACGCGCGTAGCTGATCATGTTGGCTATGAGCGCCTCGAAGGAAAGCCCGGTGCAGCGGGAGCGGTCGTGAGCTCGATCAACACTGCAGGGTATTCCTTTGATGAAGCCCCTATTTGGATGGATCGGCGGACAAAGGACGGCATTTGGCAAGGCACAGGTCGTTCGGGCCTCTTCCTCGTTGGCGAAGGCAATCGCCACCGTCTCGATCAGGAAATGAATCGTATTGAGCGTGAAGTTCGTCATATGACTCCTGGTTCCCAGCTACCGATTTATCGCATTTACGTGGGTAACGAGAAGGGCTGCACACCGCTCAAGAAGTTGCGCCGAGCTATCGTCTCCAAGAAAGTTGTGATGACGAAGGAAGAGCTCAATCAGCTCAACGGTCGTCTGCGCTCAATCGCATCTCGTGGTCAAAAGATCCCACGCTCGATCGATCCACGCAGGATTCGTATTACACGTAGGATGATGCGGTAAGCCTGCTTTTTGACCACATTCTCACATTTCATTCTTTTACATGAAGTATTCTGAGTGCAGTAGTGATAGGCGTCAAGCCAGGAAGGAAAAACTGTGAACGATATTAAAACTGAGGCAGACGTCTCTAAGTTCATTCATGATCAGGGAATCGAATTCGTCTCCGTACGATTCTGCGATCTTCTCGGTCAAGAGCAGCATTTCACTATTCCTTCAGACCAGCTCATGGGCGAAGCATTTAGTCGTGGACTGTTCTTCGATGGGTCTTCCATCATTGGCTTCCAGAAAATCAACAATTCAGATATGAAGCTGGTTCCCAACGTCGACACATGCTACGTTGATCCTTTCCGTACGCACAAAACGCTCGACATGTACTTTGACGTCGTCACTCCAGTCACCAGTGAGCCATACTCGCGCGATCCTCGGCAAGTTGCCAAGAAGGCTGAAGCGTATCTGAAGTACACCGGCATCGCTGATACGGCATACTTCGGTGTTGAGCCTGAATTCTTCATGTTCGACACAGCTCGGTACGACACATCCATGAAGGGCTCGTTCTACAGCATCGACACCACCGAGGCGCATTGGAACTCCGGTGCCCGCGCTGATAGCGTGAACACCCCGGATACCCCGAATCGTGGTTACAAGATGCGTGAAGGTGGCGGCTACTTCCCTGTTCCGCCGCTCGATCATTCACAAGACGTCCGCGATCAGATGGTCGAAAATCTCATGAAGTGCGGTCTCAAGCTTGAGCGCGCTCACCACGAGGTTGCAGAAGGTCAGCAGGAAATCAACTATCGCTTTAATGACTTGCTGCACGCAGCAGATGATCTGCAGACGTACAAGTATGTTGTCCGCGAAACCGCCCGCGAGTTTGGCAAGGTTGTCACCTTCATGCCAAAGCCAATGGCAGGCGAAAATGGCACAGGCATGCATTGCCACCAGTCACTGTGGAAAGATGGCAAACCGCTGTTCTACTCCGATGAAGGCTATGCAGGTCTGTCCGATCTGTGCCGTTGGTACATCGGCGGTCTGATCAAGCACGCTGGCTCAGTCCTCGCCTTCACCAACCCAACTACCAATTCATATCGTCGTCTTGTCCCTGGCTATGAGGCTCCTGTCGATCTCGTGTACTCGGCACGCAATCGTTCCGCTGCAATTCGTATTCCGTTGGCAGGCAATAAGCCGAGCGAAAAGCGCCTCGAATTCCGTGTTCCAGATACGACGTGCAATCCATACCTCGGCCTGTCCGCTGAGATGATGGCCGGCTTGGACGGAATTCAGAACCGCATCGATCCACCGAAGCCGATCGACAAGAACCTGTACGAGCTCCCACCAGAGCAGGCAAAGGGAATCAAGACTGTTCCAACGTCCCTGTCTGCAGCGCTCGACTGCTTGGAAGCTGATCATGACTTCCTCATGCAGGGCGATGTATTCACGCAAGATCTTCTCGATACGTGGGTGTCGATTAAGCGCAACGAGATCTCTCGCCAGCAGATCGTTCCAACGCCAATGGAGTACGAGATGTACTTCAATTACTGATCTCATGCCGGTTTTACTCACGTCATGTGAGCTCTGCTGGCCACTGGTCAAATAATCCATTGGGATTTCAACCTCTTGAAGCGATTTCTCGTGTGATCGTTTCAAGAGGTTTTTTCATGGTGTACAATCGGACATCGATAGCGCAGGCGCCTGTGATGAGTTCCTTCGTTATCCGGTATCCATCCGTCGAAAGGTTTTGATGAAGTCTCTTCTGTGAACCGGGTCGCATTCAGCGGCTGACGTTGCGTAGTCCACGGTGGTGTGAGCTATCGCTGCGTATTGATTACGCGTCTTTCATTACACGTCTTTTCACAGAAAGAAACTCATCATGATATCTGTTCTTCGTCTCTCGCACATTTCTTTTGCCTATCCGGGAAGTGATTTTCTCTTCTCCGATCTGACAGTCAATTTCTCACCCGGATGGACTGCCCTCGTCGGTGACAACGGGATCGGCAAAACGACGTTGATCCGTCTCGCACTTGGAATCCCTGACGCACACGGGCACATGCTCCACCCTCAATCTGGAACGATCACGCCACGAGCTGGATCCCCGAAAGTTGTCAGTGCATGGTGTCCACAAGAGACAGTGATTCAACCTACGAATCTCGATGACTTTGCCGCCAACTGGTCCTCCACCGCGATCACCATTCGCGAAAACCTAGAGATTGGCGATGACTGGGTATATCGATATTCGCAGCTCTCTGGTGGTCAACGCAAACGTCTCCAAATTGCCTGCGCGCTGGCCAGCGATCCTGATGTTCTCGTACTCGATGAGCCCACCAACCACGTGGACGTGCGCACCCAGCACATGATTGCCCATCTTCTGAGCACATACGCGCACAAACGGAAATTGATTGGAATCATCATCTCGCACGATCGTGATCTCATCGACAGTGTGGCTGACAAATGTATTTTCTTGACACGGGAACATACCAGTACTGGGAATATCACGTGCGCTCACGAGTTCTCCGGAGGATACAGTGATGCACGTGCTGCTCTTCACGTCAATGACACAGCTGCTGAACATCATCGTGACTCTGCCGTGCATACGCTCAATCGTCTAGAAAAGGCTCAAGCGAGCCGAAAGGCAGCAGTCCAAAAAGCAAACGCACTCAAATACAGCGGAAGAAAGATCGACCCACGTGATCACGATGCTCTCGGCCGTCACAAACTCGCACACCAAACGAGTATGGACGGGAATGCCGGCAGAGCACATGCACGCATCGTTTCGCACGTGAATGCAGCCCGCGATCAGGTCAGCCAGAGCATTGTGCCTGCAAAAAGATACACGAGTGGACTCGCCGACCTCTTCGGTGCCATTGAGCCCAGCCATTTGCATGAACTCGTGAGTCTCCCACAAGGGCTTGTTCCGTGGCCATCACGTCAATCACCGAACGAAAACAGAACACCCGGCATCATGATACCGGAGTTACATGTTGGACCGAGGGATCACATTGCTCTTATCGGCGATAATGGGACCGGCAAAACGACTCTCGTCCGTGCACTGCGTGACCGTCTTCTCACGCACACGCAATCGGATTCGCATCTTCCGCCTTCTCGCATCGTGTGGATCGCACAAGAGAATACTCCAGATGACGCTCGTCACACCATGGACACGCTGATGAAACTTGATCCACAGAGACGCGGAGCTGTGCTGACAGGTTTCGCGCAGCTGAACTCAAATCCTGACCATCTCATGAGCAACGCCCGGCGGGCCACGATCTCACCAGGAGAACTGCATAAGCTTCTCTTGTGCCTCGGGATTGTGACGCGCAAACCTCAGCTCGTGATCATGGATGAGCCGACCAATCATCTCGATATTGGTTCAGTTGAAGCTCTCGAATCCGGGCTCGCTGCGTATCGTGGTGCTCTCATTCTCGTCTCTCATGACATGAGATTTTTACGCGCCTGCACGTCTCTGACATGGAAGTTGACCTTCACGGGAAGTAGTCAGCCTCCATATGCTGGAGTCAATGGATCTGAAAATGGATCTCGTCTCACGATCTTGCGATCGGCTCCCTCAAGTGTGCGCCAATGAGCGCCTGAGCCATTTTCACGAAAGCACGAGCACGCGTAGAATGAAGCAAATGCCCGTTCGAATCCAGGACGGACGGTCTGCCAGACTCTTCTGTCTCGCGAATCTGAGGGTCTAACGGAATGCGAGCCAAAAGAGGAACCGGGTACCCCAAGCTCGCAGAAAGAGCCTGCGCCGCTCGTTGCCCTCCCCCTTCGCCAAAGAGAGGCAACTGCTGACCGTGATACTCGTACCAGCTCATGTTCTCAACGACGCCTGCTACCGTGCCTGGCAGCCTGAGTGAAGCGAGACCTGCCCGAATCGCAATACGTGACGCAGATTGTTGTGGCGTTGTGACAACAAGTGTTTGCGCCGCAGGCAACAACTGAGCCACGGAAATCGCCATATCGCCTGTCCCCGGTGGAAGATCGAGCACCATGACATCCGGATTATTCCACCACACATCTGTCAAGAACTGCTGTAACGACCGCTGCAAACGTGGTCCTCGCCACAGGATCGGCTGATCTGAGCCGGCAAACATGCCAATCGACATCAGCCTGACACCCCACGCGCTCACCGGCATGAGCATTCCGTCCAAATCCGTAGGTCGCGAATGCACACCAAAAATCCCAGGGAGCGAGAAACCGTAGATATCAGCATCAATCGCAGCAGTTGAATATCCGAGAGCAGCAAAGGTTGCGGCGAGATCGGCTGCGATCGCTGACTTTCCTACGCCACCTTTTCCTGAGGCAACGGCAATAATCCGCGTCCGAGATTCAGGCGAATCAGGGTTGTTAAACGGATTGGAATGACGCGTCCTGCGCAACTCCTCAACGAGCCCGCCGAGTTTCGCCTTACTCATCACGCCTACCGAAATGCGTGGGACGAGAACATCATCCGGATAACTCGCCACCGCGTCGGTCATATCGTTGAGAAGACGGTTTGTGAGCGGACAGCCAGAAATAGTGAGCTCGAGTTTGACATGCACATCGTACACATCTTGGCCCGGACGCGCTTGCGGCGGACGATCAAGAACGGAATCATCCGATCGCCGTTTCGCTTCGATGGACGTGATCATCCCCATCTCGACGAGTGATCGACCTAATTCCGGGTCTCTGACCCCTGCCAACCGAACAAGCACATTGTGCTGAATCACTTGTGCGCGCGGATCATCAGTGTGCACCAGGATATCTTCTGCTTTCTGCTGCACAATGTGGGTGACCCGATCTTTCCACGACAGAGCGCGTGAAGTGGGCGTTGAGTCCGGCACCGCTCGTTGATTGGAGTGGGCATTCGGTTCAGATGGTTGTCGCGAAAACGCAGTTCGCCGAAATTGGCTGTCTTGATTGGCACTCTTACTGTGCCCCTGACGATCATCCCCCGAAACTGGCTGCTCTTGTAATTGTCTGTGTAATCGTTCGTGCGATTGTTCTTTTTCCTCCGAATTCACGTTTACGCCAAACCTTCAGGACCGTTGCGCAACAGATTATCGAAACCGGCCTCATCCAGAATCGGGATACCGAGAGTCTGCGCTTTTGTGGCTTTCGAACCAGGGTTAGCTCCGACCACCACGTAATTCGTTTTTCGTGAGACAGATGTAGCGGCTCGCCCGCCATGAGCTTCGATGGCCAGCTGAGCGGATTGGCGCGAATAATGATTGAGCGTTCCCGTCACAACCACAGATAAGCCGGTCAACGTCTGTGCAGTTGTATTCTTCTTCTCAGGCCGACCAATCCCATCAGCCTTCCACGTCTGCAAAAGATGGAAGCGCCAATTCGACGGGTCTTTCGCCTCATCAAACCATGTGACGATTGCCTGTGCTGTCTCTGGACCGACGCCACTGATGCTGCTCAGCTCATCAACGCTTGCATTTTGAACCGCTTCAAGAGTGCCGAACGAATTAGCGATCAAACGAGCTGTTGGAGGGCCAACATGGCGAATTGAAAGAGCAACGAGGACGCGCCACAGTTCCGCATGACGTGCCTTCTCAAATTGTTCGAACATTTGCAGTGTTGTTGCAGATGGCTGCGGTTCTTCACCTTTACGCGGTTTGTTATAAAAGGCAAGCACACGCTTCCACAGACCAGACCCGCCAACTCTGCGCCGGCGAATGTGCTGAACACGCGATCCATCTGACTTCGTTTCAGTCTCTGTCCATCGCTCCACGACTGGGATCTCACGCCACACCCACACGTCCTTCAGATCTTGTGGGGTGAGATTAAAGATATCCGCTTCGCTGTGCAGAACAGGCTCTTGCGGCTTCGGGAGTTGCAGGCCATCGACCGGTTCATACGGCTTTGGTTCTTCGCCCTTCTTGACGAAAATGGCAGATCCAGCATTGGGATCATACACATTTACTGATGTCGGCCGATTCTCCTCCGGATTTGTCAGCGCGATAGCAACTTCTTCGCCGAGCGAATCAATGTCGAACGCCGAACGCGACCCTAAGTGCAACACACGCTCAGTCAATTGCGCCGGGCATGTAGCTGCATTCGGGCACCGCCAGTCCACATCCCCTTCTTTTTCGTGGACCAGCGGAGTTCCGCAACTCGGGCACCTGGTTGGCATATGGAATTCTGTGAGTTGTGATTCACGTCCTGCGCGGTTGGCAAGAACCGGACCGACGAGTTCTGGAATGACATCACCAGCTTTGTGAATGACGACGTCGTCACCAATGAGAATTCCCTTGCGCCGCACTTCGTCCTCATTGTGCAAAGTCGCAAACGAAATCGTCGAACCAGCCACATACACCGGTTCCAACACAGCAACAGGGGTAACACGACCTGTTCTGCCGACTTGCACGATGATATCTTTCAGACGCGTGTTGACTTCCTCAGGCGGGTACTTGTATGCGATTCCCCACCGCGGAGCACGCGACGTCACACCCAGTTGGCGCTGCAAGTCAAGGCGATTGACCTTCACCACAATTCCATCGAGCGCATGCTCAATGTCATAACGATGCTCGTGATAATACGAGATCATTTTTTCGATCTGTGCAAAGTCAGTGATGACGCGATTATGCGGAGAAATCGGGATTCCCCACGACTTGTACAGATCGTATGCTTGCGACTGATTGACTAGCTCATCGCCACGAGCACTCTCCTGCGCCGACCACTGCAACAAGCCGATCCCGTGCGCATAAAAGGTCAGATGGCGCGATGCTGTTAGCTTCGGATCCTTCTGGCGCAACGAACCGGCAGCCGCATTGCGCGGATTGGCGAATGGAACCTCTCCTTTTTGCTCCCGCATCGCGTTGAGCCGATGGAAATCATCAAAGCGCATGAAGACCTCACCACGCACTTCAAGAAGATGAGGGATATCGTGATGGGAACCGTCGAGCTGCGTTGGAATACTGCGGATTGTGCGCACGTTCATCGTGATATCTTCGCCTGTCACGCCATCACCACGCGTATCAGCTCGCACCAAAATGCCGTCACGATAGATCAAATCGAGCGCAAGACCGTCAATTTTGACCTCGCACGTCATTGGCAGCGGCGTATCCTTCTCAACTCCAAGCTCCGAGCGCACGGAATCATACCAACCGCGCAACTCTTCGAGTGAGAAGACATCGTCGAGCGACAGCATCTGCGAAGGATGACGGACTTCTGGGAATTCATTCGAGAATGTTCCACCCACCCGATGCGTCGGTGAATTCGGAGTGTCAAGCTGTGGGAACAGTCGCTCCACGTGCTGCAATGCTCTCATGCGAGCGTCATAAGCGGCATCTGAGCTCGTTGGCTGATCGTGGACGTAATAGGCGATTTGATCAGATTCACACCATGCCACCAATTGCGAGTGAAGCCGCGCCGCCGTTTGTGCTGTCAGCGCGGTGAAATCGAGATTCGCCAAAATGGTGATATCCGTATCTGACCCATTGAGCTGGCCAATCTGTTCCTCAACATTTGCTTGATCAGCCATCACATCTCATCTCCTACAAATCCAGTACCCTGCAACTTCGGTACAGCTTCTGACACCGTTAGCCACCTATGACTTCTCTACACCTACTATTTTCGCAGCATCGCATCACTTACTTGCCAAGCGACTGAATGAATTGTGCCTGCACAACTGACACACCCGAGCCACCAGACTCCATGCGCGCTGCAGCAAGTGCCAATGTGTGCGCCGGAATGAAGAGACCTGCATCCACACACGCGATACTCGCTTTTTGCACGATATCTGCGACAGCAATGTGCGGCCACACTGGAATTGATGCGTTCTTCAAGACAGCAATCACTTCTGGCCCCTCTGTCGGAACATCAATTCCTTGGCTCTGGCACCGACTGCGCAATTCATCGAGCTCTCCGTGCAACGACGGAATTAGCCCCTCATGAATCGCATTCGACATGAGGTAACAAGCAACGCCCTCCGGGAACTTTCCGAGCATCCACTCCGCATAAGCCAAGCGATAGTAAGCATATGCAGCGTCATCTCCCTCCAGAGAGACACGCAAAGCGTTGAGTGCAGCAGCTGACGCACCCTCCCAATCTTCTTGACCTGCGAGCGCAGCCGACTGTTTCAAGCTGGCGAGAGGGTATGCAGGCGCATATTGAACGAGCCGATTAAGCTGACGATTCTCCGCTTCAGAACCGAGCATTTGTCCAATCAGATCGCTCATTTCCAGCCGTCCGAGGAACAACGAATCTGGGACGAGGACCATCTTCTCGCCACGAATGGCGAACATCTTGTTGTAGACGATCCGCTCCGCATACGAATTGAAGTAGCGCGGAACACGTCCATGTGCTGAGAATTGTGCGTCGATGCGATCAAACGTCTGGACGAGTTGAGTGACCGACTGCGTGTTGCCGCTCGCCAGTTCACCTCTCATTCCCGCATCTTGCACTTTCTTCAGTGCTAGGGCGAGCTGCCGATCGTCATCTAAGGTGATGTCGGGCACAGTGCGCTGATCAATGAGCGCGCTGATCACCTCGTCTGCGTGCGCACTCAGCTCTGGATCATTCGTTGACTGAATAAGATCAGACGCCTGATGAGCTGCCTTGACCGAGTCCAGCATGCCATTGTTCACTTCGTCGCCCATCGTCTGCAGTTCGACGATTGCTTCCCGAACGAGATCGCGACGCTCAATTGTGATGCCATGCATGTCAGAAGCACCCAACACATCTGCAACTTCTGGGGTGAAGACTCTGTTTGACCGCTCTGGCTCCTGACCTGCACCGGATGGGCGGAATTCCATACTTGACGTGTCATCAGCCACGTGAATTGGCAGAAGACTCCCATCCGCAGCCGCATGCATGTGCGGACCAAAACGGGCGACAAACTCACGCGGATGCTCCAACCCTTGCGATTGCAGTTCGCTCATAAACGCTTCTCGCGTAAACCGAACGGACAGCTTCGTTTGACGGAAACTTCCAGACTGGCTATGTGAGTGCTCATCCGATGAGTCATTTTCAGACCCGTGGCGTTGATTAATGTCCGCATGCGCGTGTGCTGACGTCCACTCTTCGCTGCTCGAATCATTGTCACTGTGCGAACCGCCTTGCTCGGTGGAGTCATGCGAAGAATGACCAGCATGATCGTGTTCATCTGACGATTTATGTGCCGATGCAGACGCGGACTGTGACGCTTCCGGCTCAGCGTCCGAAGTAGGAGAAGTGGCGGACGGCATACGCCCATGCACGTCGTGGTCCTTCGGGGCACCTTTACCAGTCGTCCGCGCAGACGACAACTTACCTAGTGACGATTGGGCAAGCATCTGCTGCAAGTCTTCCATCAGCTTGTTCAGGTTCGCATGATCGTGTTCGTCGGACTGATCGTGCGCCGATGCATCCGATTTCTCGTCATCTGCACCGTCCTCCAATGCATCGTTTTCGCCACTATCGGTAAAGTTTGGCGTCGTTTGTGGCTGTTGTGCATCGATCTGGTCAAGTTTTTCAAGCGGTGCAAAATCGAGCCCATCGACCCTCACGAGCACTTCATCAATTGCGTCAGAGGTATAAAAGGCCAATGCCGCCGAGAGAATCGCAACGCGAAGACTGTAATCTTCCGCCATCGCATGACGTTCAGCTCGACTGAGTTTTCGATACTTTTTTGTCTTCGAGTCAATTTCCGTTTCAGGCATGAGGTACCCACTTGCGCCGAGCAAAACAATCGCAACTTTCCCGGCACGCAAGCACGAATGGAACACGGCATCAAGACGGTATGGCAAACGCAGAAGCTGGAAAAGCTGTGCCAATGACATGCGATACACCCACTCCGAGCGCGCATTCGGCTGCAACGAGGAGTGAGAACCCGACAACTGAGCCGCCCGCATTTGCTGAATGCGGACAATACGCTGGGCAATCTTCTGAGAATCGACGACAGCAGTCCACCATTCATGAGAATGCTGACCGAGCTGGTACGTCTGCCGGAACAACCGGTTTTCACGATCGTCCGCAATAGTTGGGAACAGCCCGTCGTCAAGCGAGAACGCACAGAATCCTGGATTGTCAATCAGATTACGGTCGATGATGGCCGGATCAGTAGGACGTGCTGTCTCCTCGGGAGAAACACTTGTCGAAAAATCTGCTTCCCGACCCATCACCATCGCGACGTGCATAAAACGATTCAGGCACGCTTCAAGCCTTAACGCATGCACTGCTGGAACAGGCTCAACGCCGTTTTCCGGAGTGGAGATGACAAAGTTCCCAGAATCAGCTGACATGAAGAGACTCAGCGGCTCTTGCCCACCTTGTGCCTGCAACTGCTCATCATCGAGAGCACCAGATTCGTGAACAACACGACCGAAGAACCACTCCATGCTGGAGACCTTCAGCCCTCGGTTCAGCGCCTCTTGAGTGAGATCCAGTGCCGTGCGGATTCCAGCTATCGGTGCAAATCGCCGCAAACAATATGTAATCGAGCCGACGCCATATCCGAGCGGATCTTGACACAGTTGTGGGATCAAGTACGAATACAGATACCCAACAGCAAGCGCATCGATATATTCGCCTTGCACCATGGCGGACGGAAGAGACAGACGCAGATCCCGAACCCAGTATTCCCGCGTTGCATTCTCTCGCACCCACGAGGCAGTTGGCTCAAAGAAGCCAGCAGAATCAAAGCAGCCCATGATTCCTTGCACGTGTACTGCTGCGGCCTCTTCAGCAAACTGTTGATCTAGACTCTGACCTTCAGAGAGCTGCCCTGGCACGTCTGCTGGCGGAACAGCAGCGACATTCCGATCTGTGCGCCCGGATTGATGTTGGTCGGCATATCCTTCTTCGCGGAAGCCGGCCTTTTCGAAATCGCTCGACCAATCCAAGTCGACGCTCTGACCACCATCCTCATCTTGGTGCACCGGTGAAAGGAGGCCAGACTGGCGCTGACGACGCTCAGAATACGATTTCATCACGTGTGAGATGATTTCCGTCAGATGATCACCCACTTGACGGGGATGATGAGTTATTGGCGACCACAGTGTTGACATCGATGCATCCGGATTAACGAGATCCATTGAAGCCTGCGAATCAGCTGATCCCTCACTGCCTTCACGGCGAACTGCTTCCCGCAACTTCGATGCGCCAGATGGCTGGAGTGCGAGGCGACTAACTTGCTCGTTCGAGATCATCATGAACTGTGGCTTTTGCGATGAAATCACAGCTGTTCCACGATTCCACGGTTCTTGCGGATACACGTGCCCCTGCTCATCAGCAAACGCCAGCGGTGCAAAGAGCATGTTTTTACCGCGTACAGTGGCCGCCATGCTCGAGGGAAGGAAAACACCTATATAAAAACCTTGGCCGATCATGCGTGCCGGCTGTACCCATCCGAAGCGCACTGACGCATCTTGACCCTCAATGACAGGGAAAATATGACGACGGGCATCAGAATCGACGGGTACGGCGAGAGGACTCAGCATTGACAACGCTGAGCATAGACGATGGAAGAGCGTATTGTGCGACTTCATATTTTTCTGATCACCCACATGTGCCATGAACACTATTGTCCCATATCAGCGCCAACAGTGAACTACCTCGTGAAAATTGTGGATAAGTGTGGATAACTTTGTTTTTCGACAACCCAGAGAAGACAAAACAAGGGATCTCAGTAAAATCGGCTATGTGACTTCCAGCAATCAAGATCGAGTGGGCAGACGAGCTCAACAAATGCATGAGATACGCGCGAATATCATCACGTTCGCGCATGCGTTCATTGCGTCTCTCGCTGCTCTCCCTTCTCGTTTTCGGGCCAACTGGCCTCGCATTCACGGCTGGTTGCTGCGCCGCAAAGGTCTCGTACGTAGCCTTCTGATTGCACTCTTCGTCATTCTTGCGCTTGAAATTTTCCCGTTCAATCTGCGCTTTTGGTCGAGTTTGGGACATCCCGCTGCACTCGATATCACGGACACGCGGATCAGCTATGGAACTGGTTTGGAGCACTCAGCGCCAGGCGTTTTGACAGTGCTCAACGGAACAGACGATCAAATTCAGATTTCTGGACTTGATACGCGCGTGGACACAATCCACATGATGGCGGGAGAACCTGTCCCGATGGATTCAAGCGCTGAACACGCCTCCGTTGCCACGACCTCTGCCACTCAATCACATCTGGACATGCGCGGCTGGGTTTCTGTGCGTATCAAAGTCTTGCCTGTTGGATCATCACACTGGCATACCGGCCCAGAATTGGCATACAGCCCACACGTTAACGCTTCTTCGTATCTACCCGTCGATGACTCATACGGTCCTATTTCGGCACTGCGCATCTGGTTTCTTCAGCCGGTCGGAACGAGTTTTAACTGCGGACAAGTCAGGGTCAATGACCGCGCAGGATTCCACTTCAGCTGGCTGCGCGTGGGCATCATGACCTTCATCGCACTCTTCAGCATTTGTTTTATCGATCCGCGCTCGAAGATTTATCGCGTTCCGTTCGATACTTCCGTCAGCTGGCAATTTGGTC
Source organism: uncultured Aeriscardovia sp. (assembly GCA_903789525.1). Classification (GTDB taxonomy): domain Bacteria; phylum Actinomycetota; class Actinomycetes; order Actinomycetales; family Bifidobacteriaceae; genus Aeriscardovia. Next base: position 114,873 of record CAIFER010000001.1, on the reverse strand, counting down.
TGTTGGCGCTCCTCACCGTTCCACTCATTATTGGGACAGCAGGGATGTTCCAAAAGGTTGGAAGCATGACGTTATCGAACGTTTTCCCACCTGTCTACGGCAATTACGTCTACGACGGCGACCAATATGCCCGGCTCGCCGATTCGCTCATTCACGGTCACCCGTGGCTCGATCTGCCGGTTCCTCATGAACTCGCGCAAGCGCGCAACCCGTATTCACTCGCAATGCGCGCCCAATTGCTCAGCCAAGGAGTCACGCCGATCTTTTGGGACCACGTCATCTGGGGTGGCAAATGGTACTGCTATTTCGGCATCTTGCCAGCTGTGCTTCTCTTTATCCCATATGAACTCATAACCGGTCGCAGTTTGTGGACGCCCACTGCTGCTGTATTGCTCGTCACTCTCTTCGCACTGTGGGGAACGGCCCTCGCCTCTCGGGTCATCCAGCGCCACTTCCCACACTCGTCCCTCGGAGTCGCACTGCTCTCAATCATCGGCTTTATTCTCGGCGCTAACACGATTTTCTTGCTCTTCCGGCCGGATTTTTATGCAGTTCCGCTCATCCTGGCGCTGACGATTACATCAGCAGGTCTGTGGTGCTGGCTCGGTGCCCGACGCGTCATCATCGGTGTGGTACCTGGCAGACATCACGACCGCATTGTGACGCGCATGTGGCGGTGTACTGACGGCGACCCGATTCCTCACTTCCAAACGATCACACGGCACACGACAGTTGGCGCATCACAGATGGGATCAGTCGTCCTCTCTCGCCCTCGGCTCATCATCGGTACTCTCCTTTTGACTGCCACTATCGGATCGCGTCCGAATTTCATCTTCACTGTCTTTCTCGCTTTTCCGATCTTCTGGGAAGAAATCCGCGCCAGGCTCTTCTTCAGCTGGCTCAGGCCGTCAGCATTCACACGCATGACCGAGAAGAAAACACAGAAGAAGACATGGCGATCAGTGCGCAACGACCTGTGCATCCTGCTGACAGGGTTCGTGACGCTGCTGCCATTCCTGACTTACAACTACTGGCGTTTCGGGTCATTCTTCGACTTCGGAAACAAATATCAGCTCACCGTCACTGATCTCACGAATTATTCTGAGCCGCCGTACTTAATGCTGCCGATTGCGTTCTACTACTTGCTGGAACCGCCGCACTTCACCGCGCATTTCCCGTTCATTGGACTAGTAGCAACCCCGTTACCGTCGTGGCAGTACACCGAACCGTGGATGGGAGGGCTCATTTGGCTCGTTCCCTTTACCGCGCTCTGCATAGCGGCGCTGTGCATGCACCGGACGATGATTCGCCGGCATATGTGGCCGTTCGTCAGTGCGCTCTTTGTGCTGGGGCTGGGCGGATGCCTCTTTGACTCGTATTATGCAGGACTCTCGCTGCGCTATTTGGCTGATTTTGGATGGATTTTCGCGCTTCTCGGTCTCATGGGTGCGTGCGGACTGGAATCATGGGCGCGCAGAACACCCGGGAGCTCTCGAGAAGTGAACGTCAGAGTGAGCGTTGTCCGCATGATTGTGGCGTTGCTCGTGCTGATCGGAATGGGAATGACACTCGTCGTCTTCCTCGTTCCCGGCCGCATTACTGACTTGCTTGAAAATATGCCAGAAGTGTACTTCACGATTCGTGCCGAACTCATGGAAGGGCTCTCGATCGCGTAAAAGAGTGCAAAGAGTGCGAGATAAGCGCGCGATAGAAATCGAGATAAAAATTATTTGAGCGAAAATCCCATCTGACGCGCCTCATCAGGCAGCGTTGTCGGATCCCACCACAGCTCACCGAGATTGTCATCCGAGCTCAGCGAGCGAATCTCGCACTTGTCGATGTACAGTTCGCCGGAGAGATGATCCGTTTCATGCTGGAAAATACGAGCAGGCCATCCATGAAGTTGCGCCGTATGCCGCGCGCCAGACGGATCCTGCCACGTCGCGCGAATGTCATGCCACCGACGCCGAACAGCCTGAAATCCCGGAACAGACAGACATCCTTCATAGAATGACGCCGTCTTTGTACCGATCGGCTCGTAGTGCGGATTAATGATTGCATGGAACGGGAACTCTGCAAAATCGCGCGGATCTGCAGAGTCCCTGTCTTCTGGCTCAACATGGTCTTCCACAACAGCGAACGCGAGTGGAATTCCAACTTGCGGGGCCGCCAATCCAACACCGGGCGCATCGAGCATCGTCGTGCGCATGTCCGCAATCAGCTTGCGAAACACAGGCCGACCGATTTGACCCGTGTACTCATGCCAGCCTTCGCGCAACACAGGATCACCAGCACATGTCAGTGGAATGTGCCCTTGTGGTGCCTGACGCAACACGCTTTCAATTACGCGCGTCAGCTGTCGATTGATCGGCCCCGTAAATGCCATGTCACTCCTCCAGCCTTACCGGTTGTCAGTCACCGAGACGATCAGCGACAACTTGTGCCAATGACTTGCACACTTCATCCGCTTCTTGGTCTGTCGGTGCCTCGACCATCACGCGAACAACCGGTTCTGTGCCGGACGGACGCAAAACGACTCGACCTGTATCGCCGAGCTTCTTCTCTGCCTTCGCCACGGCGTCACGGATACCGACATCCGTCTTGGCAGCTTTCTTATTTTGCGTGCGAACATTGATGAGCTTCTGTGGAAGCTGTGGGAAGTCTGCAGCGAGTTCTTCGAGGGACTTGCCAGAGCGGACAACCTCATGTGCCAGCGTGAGAGCCGTCAACGTGCCATCGCCAGTCGTCGCAAATTGACGATTGATGATATGACCGGACTGCTCACCACCCAGCGTGTAATCATGCTTGAGCATCTCCTCGAGCACATACCGATCGCCGACAGCTGTCTGGACTGTCTGAATTCCCATCTTCTTGAGAGCAAGCTTCAAGCCGAGATTGCTCATGATCGTGACGACGAGCGTGTTCCCGTTCAGCTTACCCTCCTGCTTAAGCGCACGAGCGAGAATACCCATAATCTGATCGCCGTTCACGAGACGACCTTTTGCGTCGACAGCCAAGCAACGATCCGCATCACCGTCGCACGCAACACCCATATCCGCTTGCGCCGCTGTCACCATTGCCTGAAGCTGTTCTGGGTGCATGGAACCAGCGTGATCGTTGATGTTATACCCATCTGGACTGGCGTTGATGACAATGACGTCTGCTCCAGCCTCGCGCAAAACCTTGGGAGCTACGCCACTCGTCGCGCCATTAGCGCAATCGACGACGATCCTCAGACCTTTCAGCGGAGTGGGATCATCTTGTGTGGCAGACGCAACGATGTGTTCGCGGTACATTTCGTTTGGCGTGTCATGATCGCGATGAATACGGCCCACGCCACGGCCCGTCGGACGATCCCAATCCTGCCCGAGAATGGCTTCGATCTGGTCTTCCTTCTCGTCAGAGAGCTTGAAACCACCCTTTGCAAAGAACTTAATGCCGTTGTAAATCATCGGGTTGTGTGATGCAGAGACGATTCCAGCAAAATCGACGTTGAGCTGGGTGGACAAATATGCCAAACCTGGGGTTGGAATCACGCCGACGTCGATGACATCGAACCCACCAGCACTCATTCCAGCTGACAGTGCAGCTGACAAGAAATCACCAGAGACGCGCGTATCTCGACCGACGAGAGCACGCTTGCGACCATCCCCGTGATGATCCTTTCCAAGGACACGAGCAGCCGCCTCGCCCAAATCAAGAGCCATCTTCGGCGTCAATTCCTTATTGGCGACGCCGCGAACTCCATCGGTTCCAAAAAGACGTGGCATGTTTTCCTCCATCGCTCGCTGATAAACCGCTGTCTACCGTTACTGACTAGTCGATCGCCTGAGCTGACACACCGGCTCACGACCTTCTTACTTCTTCCAGATTAGCCCGCCGCAGACAAAAAAGAGCGTTCTGGCAAATTCGTACACCCATATCACACAAAGCCGTCGCACAGTCGCGGTGATCTCATGAATCGCGTTAATCGCGCTGATTGCATTCATCACAGTAAAAAGCTGTAAGGAAATGTGTTATAGTATTACCTGTTCGCGGACGTAGCTCAATGGTAGAGCCTCAGTCTTCCAAACTGATTACGCGAGTTCGATTCTCGTCGTCCGCTCTCAGTTTTTTTCATATAGTTGTTAGTTGTTTTTCGTCCCATTTTCTTCTCTCGCATATAGCGCTGTACATTGAAATGCGTGAAACAACAGACGCATACACGGCAAAGCGGAGAAGATCTCGGGGTCACGTCCTCCGATCAACACCATTCGTATCAGTTGCGTGAAAGCCTTCAGCAAGCTGAAAATGACATCCTTCACCCGACTTTGGGCAAAGACAGGCTCATCGCTCTAACAGATGCCATCCTCGCCATCATCATGACCGTTCTCGTTCTCGAACTTCCGAAGCCCGCAATTCGTGACTGGAGCGCCATCTGGGGACTGAGAACATCCTTCTTCTCGTACGCTATTTCTTTCTTCTGGATCGGCGAGCTCTGGTCTGCTCTCAACCGCATTTGGGAACATGTGTACCGCATCGACCGACGATCTGTTCTGTGGACTCTTTTACTTCTGTTTTTCACGTCTTTCATGCCATACACGACGAGTCTCGACAGCCAATATTTCAACAGCTCAGCGATGCAAGGATTTTACGGGATCATCATTCTCCTGATCACGATCACGAACCAGATCCTTCACCGAGTCATTGATGATTGTAACCGCGATAATCCGACTCTGCTGGCGATCACACATACGTATCGCAGAGCGTTGATCCCTGATATATGCGTCAAAATCTCGGGACTTGTCATTACGCTAACGCTCTGGGCACCGGCGATGACATGGTCAATGCTCCTGTCGTGGCTGACTTTGCGCCTCACCGCAAAACTGATGACACATCACACAATTGAATATCTCAAGAAAATGAGATCGACGTGTGCTCGCTTTGGTACTGTCCCTACAATAAAGGTGCAGCACAGGGTATGATCGGCACGCAGATGCGCGCATACACTCAAGCGCACCGCAGCAAGCATTGTTGCGTATGTATTGTTGCGTATGTTCGGTTGGAAAGGACGCCGCATGGATCAGAATCTTCAGAATAAACTCAAGAAAGAGGCCGGAATTAAGGCTGCACAGCTCGTCAAGGACGGCATGGTCGCCGGACTGGGAACTGGTACGACTGTTCGCTATCTCGTTGATGAACTTGGTCGTCGCGTCAAAGAAGAAGGCCTCACGTTTACCGGCGTCACCACCTCTCGTCGCACCGCCAAGCAGGCAGAAGGCTACGGCATCAAGATCGTTGACATCGATGACGTTGACCACATCGATCTCACCATTGATGGCGCTGATCAGGTTGACAAGAACTTCAACGGTATCAAGGGCGGTGGCGCTGCACTGCTCTGGGAAAAGATCGTCGCCATCAACTCTCGTCACTACGTGTGGATTGTCGATCAGTCCAAGCTTGCTGACACGATCGGATCCTTCCCACTGCCAGTCGAGGTTATTCCATTCGGTGCGGGCCATGTGATCTCTCGTTTCAAGGCAAAGGGCTACAACCCTGTGCTGCGTCTCGGTGAAGATGGCAAGCCGATTCGCACGGATGAGAACGATTACATCGTCGACCTCCACCTCAATCGCATCGACCATCCGAAGGAGCTCGGCGCAGACCTAATTAACACCGTCGGCGTCGTCGAGCACGGTTTGTTCCTCAATATGGTCGACGAAGTCATTGTCGGCAACGAAGGCGCACCAAAGATTCTTAAGAATCCGTACAAGGGTGGAGCAATTCGCGAGTAATTGTGAAGTGTGACATCAGCTGTTCACGGCTCACTGATTCGTATTGAGCGTGTTATGTCAGCCGTGTTACAGTTAAAAACTGAAGCTGGGATTTCCGGGTGCGATGTCAAGCCTCCTTTTGAGGTTACGGAATGCGATTTCCGCTTTTGACACCATGTTTGGGCCCAGCTTCTTTTATGCCTGGAGGAAGTATGGCATCTCCTTTTGTGCGCCTTGCAGTACGAAGCGATCTCGAGCCGATTATGCAAATAATCGAAGATGCACGACTCGTTCTCGCTCACGATCACATTCCACAGTGGCAAAACGGTAACCCTAATCGCGAGGAAATCGCGCAATCCATCGAACGCGGAGTCGTCTACGTTTATGTTTCCCCTGATGGTCAGATCATCGGGACAGCGAGTCTCGTTCCTGCTCCTGACCCCAATTACGATCACCCGGTGCGAGGAACATGGAGCCGTCCTACCGAAGGATATGCGGTCATTCACCGGTTTGCTATCTCTCCTGCTTTTGCTGGTCAACACATGGGCTCTCGCATGCTCGATGCATTCATCGAGCTCGCACGGGCACACGGATACGATCAAGTCCGTATCGACACGCACGAACGAAACAGCCGGATGCGTCACCTGATTGAGAAGGCTGGATTCCATCTCGTGGGCGAAATACTGGTTCATGGCGAATCAAGCGATGCCGAGCGCCTGACATTCGAGAAGCTCTTTTGAGTGAACACTCAGAATTACGTGTAGAATCAAGGTATGTCACAGACTGAAACCGGCTCCGCGTCCGTAACCGCGGCAAACGAACTGGGAATACGGCCTCAAGATGACTTTTTCCGCGCACGTAACGGCGTGTGGCTGAAGAATTATCAGCTTCCGGATGACAAGGTCGCTTATGGTCCTTTCAACAAGCTTGCAGAAGATTCCGAGAAGGAAATCCACCAGATTCTTGAAGATCCGCACACCACGGCAACTCGCTCACAGATCCTGTACAGCAGCTACATGGATGTCGAATCACTCGAGAAAGCGGGCACAACTCCTTTGCAAGAGCCAATTGCTCGCATTTCCGCAGTAAAGAACAAGGAAGATCTGCTCAAGCAACTCGCACAGTTGGATCCACACGGCGGTCCATCTCCGATCGGCATTTTTGTTGGCCCGGATCCACATGATCCGAAGACAAACATCGCATGCTTGACGCAAGGCGGAATTGGTCTGCCAGATGAGTCGTACTACCGCGAGGATCACTACAAGCCGATCCGTGACAAGTACGTCGAGTTCATGGCCAAACTGTTCCTCCTGGCGGGCATTGATTCCGATTCTGCTGCTGCCACCCAGCGAGCGCATGCCTTCTTGAACATCGAAACCGCTATCGCCTCTCATCATTGGGATAACATCACAGATCGCGATGAAGATAAGACGAATACTGCGATGACGTTCAAGCAGCTGACGAGCCATTTGTCGCATTATGACATCGCACAATGGGCTCGCTCGTGGCAGGAAGCATACGACACAACCGCCGCATCTGAAGAACTTCCGGTCGATATGACCGCTGCACTCCAGAAGGTTATCGTCCGCGAGCCAGACTTCTTGGATGGCATTGATGCTGAGTGGCAAAAGCAGTCGTTGGGCAGCTGGAAGACATGGGCTCTCGGTCACATTCTCCAAGCAGATGCAAGCTACCTGAACCATGATTTCGAGCAAACTTCCTTCGACTTCTACGGCACTGTTCTCTCAGGTGCGAAGAAGATGCGTGATCGCTGGAAGCGCGGTGTCTCCCTCGTCAATTCGATCTGCGGCGAAGATGTCGGCAAGGTGTACGTGCAACGGTACTTCCCTGCTTCCTCTAAGAAGCAGATGGAAACGCTCGTTGGCAATTTGCTCAAGGCATATCATGTCTCGATCATCAACAGCACGTGGCTTGGTGAAGAGACGAAGAAGAAGGCTCTCAAGAAGCTTTCCCTCTTCAAGCCGATGATCGGTTACACGAACCACTGGCGTGATTACAGCGGTCTCAAGCTCGATCGCAATGCTGGACTGATGGATAACATCCGTGCTGCTCGAGCATACATGTCCGGTTATGAAATGCATAAGGCCGGCAAGCCTGTCGATCGCGAAGAGTGGGACATGAACCCGCAGGAGGTGAACGCCTACTACGAGCCAAATACGAATGTGATCGTTTTCCCTGCAGCAATCCTGCAACCTCCATTCTTTGACCCACACGCTGATGATGCGACAAATTACGGCGCAATCGGTGCGGTTATCGGTCATGAAATCGGTCATGGTTTCGATGACCAGGGCAGCAAATATGACGGCGAAGGCAAGCTTCACGATTGGTGGACGGACTCCGATCGCTCGAACTTCGAGAAGCTCACCCATGCACTCATCAGCCAGTACGACCAATTTGTTCCTCAGCAGCTTGCCCAGGAGTATGCGGCCAAGGGCAAACCACAGGACGCTCCGCACGTCAAGGGTGGTCTGACGATTGGCGAGAACATCGGTGATCTCTCTGGCGTGAACATCGCTCTCAAGGCATACGTCATCAGCCTTGGCATGAAAGCAGATACGCCAGATGATCTCAGTGCATCACTGGCAAAGGCTCCGGTCAAGGACGGAATGACGGCAGCGCAACGCTTCTTCGTCAGCTACGCAGAAATTTGGCGTGAGAAGATTCGCAGCGCCGTCCTCGAACGCGTCATGGCAACGGATCCGCATTCACCGGCTGAATTCCGCACGAATGGAATCGTTCGGAATGTGGACGCCTTCTATCAGGCATTCGATGTAAAGCCGACGGACAAGATGTGGCTCGACCCAGATAAGCGCGTCCATATCTGGTAACGCCTTTTACTCGCGTCCATTTCAATCCCTGGGGAGGGTGATGCATTCTTCCCCAGGGATTTTCTTTTCCGCTGATCCTCCTATATCTGTTCATGCGTTCTCCCCTAGTGCATCGTTGTTCCCACTTCCGTCCTCATCAGCACCAGCAGTATCGTTGCTACCTCGTTCATCAGTCACGCTGATATTTTCATTTTCAGAAGAGGTACCGCGCATCACATCATCGTGCATCGAAGCATGATGTACCCGCGTAAAACTCGAGATTCCGTTGTTGAGATCATGACCGATCGCATCTGCTTGCAAAATCACTTCAGAACGCGGTTGATCTCCAGACATCCATTCATCCGTGATGAGATGGCCTGCCACAATAACGGGATCACCCTTGTGCAACGAACCAGTTGCGTTGGACGCGAGCGTATCAAAACAGCGTACCGACATCCACGTCGTCGGCATATCTCTCCACTCCCGATGCTTGCGATCGAAAAACCCGTGTGGTGCGCCGAGGCGGAACGAGCACCCTTGCCCTCTTGACCTCTGGTTTGCATTTTGCGTCTGGAATGAGCGCGGATCCGTGCCGACATATCCTCGCATCACCACTGTCGTTGCTTGACTCATGATGTTTCTCCTTTTTTCGACTGCCCGAATATTTTTCGTGGCACTCTTGAGCATCTCAGAAAATGACGCGCGCAAGGGCATGAAAAGTTGAATGTGGATAACAGAGCACGTCAGAGCGTACAAATGGCTCAATAGTCAGCTTCCTCGCATTTGACCGGCTGTGGATAAGTTGATGTCGAACTGATAACTCTCGCATAACTCCTAAAGTCTTATTAATGCGGAACACGCACACGTATAGTTGAAACGGGGGCGTAGCTCAGTTGGTTAGAGCAGCTGTCTTATAAACCGCAGGTCCACGGTTCGAGCCCGTGCGCCCCTACTCCATTCGACACGGTGAGAAGTGATCATCTATAATAAAAATCGTAATCCGCAGGACAGGGTTTGGGTTGCGGTTGTGTGAGCATTCTAAATTCGGTCCACGGCGAGACCGTCACAGAGTTTGTGCACAGTCAGCGCGGTAATAACGTGAGAAGAGATTATCGCCTGAGTAAGAGCTTGAGACGGCAGTGATCTTGGAAGCAAGGTCTGAGGAGAGTTTTCCCGGGCACGGGAGGCTCAGAAAGCTCCGCGGCAACGGATTTACAGTCGCGATCCACATCCATACGAAGGACGCGCACAGCAGGCTGTCTGGAACAGCTAAGTGCAATCCAGGAGCGTGCGTGCGATGTGTGAGCACTGCACGGAGCGCTCTGGCAAATGTATGTCTGAGAGTCCGATGAACAGTAATTCTTCTCAATCAGTGATCAGCGCGAATCCGCTCCTCCCCTTTCGGGATCGGGAATCTGACGGTATCCGTTCAGCTCGGTTCACGTCACGCAGCGGCCGTGCACATCGCGCTTCCCGTTTTCTTACGCATATGACACAGTCACATTCACACCGCACACAGTCATCGTCAACTGCGCTCTCCACAACTCAGAAGGCTGAACAACAGGCATCTGAACAGCAGACAGCCGATCAAACGACAGACCATTCGGCCACCGCTACGAGTTCACCTTCAACAGAGTCGGTTCACGAAAAAACACACGAATTCGTCTCTGACCCATCAAATCCACATTTTTACGTGCATGATCACTACGGTCAGCCGCATTTCAACTACAAAGCTCGCCAGTCTCACTTGCTGCACAGTCATGATCTCGCAGTACGGTCTCGCCAGCTCCTGAAACGGTTGAACTCTCAGGGCTGGTGGTCTGCCATTTGGGGCGTTATCCGCAGCCACCTGTTCCTTTCCATCCTCATAGCCGGATCAGTCATCACATCATTCTTCAACACTCCGCGCTGGAGCTACGTCGATTGGCACATCATCGCCATCATCTTCGAACTGATGATCGTGATCGCCGCTTTCGAACGCTATGGCGTCCTCAACTGGGTTTCCATGCGCATTCTGGCCCGCTGCAAGACAGAAAAGGGCCTGTCCATTTCCATGTGCATGCTCGCCCTCATTCTCGCCATGTTTGCCACGAACGACGTGACGATCCTGACGATCATTCCACTCGTCCTGCTCATGAAAAAGCACTCGAAGACGCCACTGTACTTACAGATGACGCTCGTGACGATTTGCGCGAATCTCGGCAGCTGTCTGACACCATTTGGTAACCCTCACAACCTGTACATTTACACGCATTTCCATCTGAGCGATCTGGAGTTCATGCGCTACTCAGTCCCGCTCTTTGTGACGAGTTTGGTGCTTATCTTTATTTCGCTCGCCTTCGTCAAGAAGACCCCGATCACCATTGACCGCAACGATATTCCGCACCTCGTGCAACCACGCCGTGTTATCCCGTTCGCGATTTTGGCTGCCGTTGTGTTCGTTAACCTGCGCGTGAACGACTGGCGTATGGATCTGACATGCGCAATCATCGCAGCGCTGACAGCATACGTGTTTGATCCGCGACTCATCTTCCACATCAACTGGAACCTGATTCTTACGCTCTTCTTCATCTTCATCATGATCGGCAATATCGCGCACATGCAGGTACTCCAGTCCGGACTGAACGCCCTCGTCCACACGCCAATGGCCACGTACTTGTCAGGACTGTTGCTCAGCCAAATTATTTCCAACGTGCCGATCACCGTTCTGCTCAGCCAGTTCACCGCTTCCCCTGCCGCCCTCTTCTTCGGCGTGGATATCGGTGGACTCGGCTCCCCGATCGCTTCGCTTGCCAATCTCATCACGATTTCGCTCTTCAACAAGCAGTATCCGAATGAAAAGAAAGCATTTCTCAAGGTGTTCCTCGGCGTCAACTTCGCCGCACTCATCTTCATGGGAACGCTGTTTGGAGTACTGCAAGCAGTCAAGATTCTGTAATCTATCAGTCAGCTAGGATCGTGTGAAATTTCGGGGCTGTAGACCTGATATGAAATGATAAAAGGAGAAGTAAAGTACACGACATCCCCTTGTTGAGAACGGAATCACGGTGGCTGAATACATTTATCAAATGATTAATGCCCGGAAGGCTTTCGGTGATCGAGTCATTCTGGACAATGTGACGATGGCGTTCCTGCCAGGCGCAAAGATCGGCGTGGTAGGCCCTAACGGCATGGGCAAGTCAACGCTCCTGCGCATTATGGCTGGTCTTGAGCCACTATCCAATGGTGAGGCACATCTGACGCCAGGCTATTCGGTTGGCATCTTGCAGCAGGATCCGCCGCTCGAGGAAGACAAGACCGTCATTCAAAATATCGAGACAGCTGTCGGCCCGATCAAGAAAAAGCTCGATCGCTACAACCAAATCGCGATGGAGATGGCACAGCCAGACGCCGATTATGACAAGCTCGGCGATGAGATGGCACAACTCCAGAGCCAGATTGACGCTGCGGACGCATGGGATTTGGACAATCAGCTCGACCAGGCGATGGATGCGTTGCAATGCCCGCCACCAGATACGCCGGTCAAAGTTCTTTCCGGTGGCGAACGTCGACGCGTTGCACTGTGCAAGATTTTGCTTGAAGCTCCGGATCTTCTTCTCCTCGATGAGCCGACAAACCATTTGGACGCCGAATCAATCGAGTGGCTTCAAAACTTCTTGAAGGATTACAAGGGCACTGTGGTGGCAGTCACCCATGATCGCGCATTCTTGGACGCGATCGCCGAGTGGATTTGCGAAGTTGACCGCGGTCAGCTGTACCCGTACAAGGGAAATTATTCGACGTATCTGGAGACGAAAGCAAAGCGCCTCAAGATTCAGGGGCAGAAGGATGCCCGTCTGCAGAAACGCCTGAAGTCTGAGATTGAATGGGCTCACAGTTCAGCAAAGGCGCGTCAGGCAAAGTCGCGTGCCCGTTTGGAACAGTACGAGTCCATGCAGGAAGAGGCTGAAAAGTACAAGAAGCCAGACTTCTCGCAGATCCATATTCCACCAGGGCCACGTCTCGGCACGCAAGTTTTGGAGGTCTCCCATCTGCACAAGGCGTTTGGCGACCGCGTACTCATGGACGATCTATCCTTCTCGCTGCCACGCAACGGTGTCGTCGGCGTCATTGGGCCAAACGGCGTTGGCAAGTCGACGTTGTTCAAGATGATCGTTGGACAAGAGAAACCGACAAGCGGCACGATTAACCTCGGCAAGACCGTCAAGATCAGCTATGTCGACCAGAATCGCTCTGGACTCGACCCCAACAAGACGTTGTGGGAAGCTGTCTCCAATGGCGATCAGCTTATCACCGTCAACGGCATGGAAATTCCGACACGTGCGTACGTGGCCAGTTTCGGGTTCAAAGGTTCCGACCAGCAAAAACCTGTCCGCGTTCTTTCGGGTGGCGAGCGCAACCGCGTGAATCTGGCGCTCACGCTCAAGAAGGGCGGCAATTTGCTGCTTCTCGATGAGCCGACGAACGATTTGGATATCGAGACGCTGGAATCGCTTGAAAACGCGCTCATTGACTTCCCAGGCTGCGCAGTAGTCATCAGCCATGATCGCTGGTTCTTGGACCGCTTGTGCACGCACATTTTGGCGTGGGAAGGCACCGATGATGACCCAGGCAAGTGGTTCTGGTTCGAAGGCAACTTCCAGGCGTATCAGGAGAATCGCCTCAAGCGCTTGGGGCCAGATGCATCAAAGCCTCACCGTCTGCATCGCAAGCTGACGCGGAACTAATCACGCGTTGTTCACGTCGTAAAATTCCGGTATTGTGCGTTGGTTATGAGTTGAGATGTGCTGCACCGCACCGCAGCACAGACGGCGGGTCAGCGTATCTGCTCGCCCACTCAATAAGGAGGAGAAAGAATGCCGCCGTTTGAACAGCTGATCACTGCGATGGGTATGGAAGAGAATCCCACGTCAGCCGATCAAACACAAACAACTACAAACACTACTGGTGCCACCGTTCGCACTTTCCATGGCAACACGATCTACTTCCCCACCGGACGCGTTTATGGTGGCCAAATCGTGGCACAGACAGTTCTTGCAGCAGGCCTGACGGTTCCAGACCATCGCCTTCCACATTCGGTTCACTCGTATTTTGTCACTCCAGGTGATCTCAAGCACGGCATTTGCTATGACGTGAAAATGCTGCGAGACGGTCATTCATTCTCGGCGCGTGATGTCACCGCACGTCAAAACGATCAAACGCTTCTGACAGCGATCGTCAGCTACCAGGTTCCTGGCCAAGAGGGCATCGATTTTGCGGATCCGATTCCGGATAACATCCCTGATCCAGACGATCTGCCGAGTTCACGAGAGCTCATGGCCCCGTACGCCAGCAAATCAGCGATGGCACACTACTATGCCACCCAATCGAGTTGGGATATTCGCCACGTTCAAACAGCAGTTCTCCTCGCTCCAGATTCTTCTCCACTTTCGCAGCGCACCTCGCAGATGGTGTGGATGCGTGCAGATGCGTCGGAGCTGAAGCAATCGACAATTGAGAGCGTGCGTACTCATCAGCTGCTACAGCGTGCTCTCCTGGCGACCGGGTGCGATCAGATCATGATGGAACCTGCATTGCGCCGCGGAGGGTTGAGCTATTTAACGCCTGGCATCCGGTTTGCCACAATCGATCATTCCATGTGGTGGTACCGCGATATCGACGTCACGAAGTGGCATTTGTACGTTCAAGACTCTCCAATCGCCGGCCATGGACGTGCTCTGTGTCGTGCGCGTGTGTATCAGGACAACCGTCTCGTCGCAGAGATCACTCAGGAAGCACTGATCCGCGTCCCGAAAGCACATCCCGTTAGTCGCGAGGGCTCATGCGATTAGCGAGGTTAGCCACCGAGATTTGCTGACCAGATGTAAGACCTTCGAAACCGGCAACAGGTGGGTGCGTGTCTCCCGGGACGATGCGGATTCCCCGAGCGGTACGGAAGATCACATTTACAGGAGTGCTCGTCCCCATCTCGGATTTGCCGGTGCGCACGCCCGTGTCTGAATCATGCGTCCGAATCCATTGCGCAAAACTGGCGTCCGAATGGAAAACAAGCATATTTGAATCCCCAAGTACACCTGCAACCTGCTTATACGTCGGAAAATCAAGATTGCCTGTCGCCGCACGCCATAGCGCTCTTGCATCAGGACGATCCGCCGGCTGAGGAGTAGCGTTCTCCCCCGACTTCGCACACAACGACTCCAGGACAGCCGTAAGCCCACGATAAGCTGTGATCGCATCCTTTTGCGCATTAGACCGAGAATAGACATTTGCCACAAACCATGCCGCTGGATTAGCACGCTGTTGTGCATGTGGCTGCTGTTTGCGCCAATTGTGTGACTTCCTCACATCTGTAATGGGTGGATCAGACAGCGTGCACACAGATGCGAGCGCATGTGCGGCCATATGCTCCCACAGATCCAACGCGTCGTGGTAGCGGTGACCAATCGTGCCTGAACCGTCTTGCACTGCGCGTTGTGCACGGCGAACAAGAGTGCGCAGACTCACCTGTGGCGCTGAGAGAGCAGCAGACACCTCTTTGCGATCTGAAGCAGCTGAGGAGGAAGGTCGATCCGCATCGACGCCCATTGGCCCATAGCCATCGATGATGTCGAGAATATCGACAAACAGATTAGGCAGCTGACGATGATAGCGTTCTGAACGGAGCGGATACAGCTCATCATCCCGGTACACGGCGACGCTGCGACGCCCTGTCGCCGGATCAGCCATGACAAGCGCGAGACCCGATCCATCGCGCAGATCTGTAATATCAAAGTTTTTCATAATTCTATTGTGCCATGAGTCTGCGTGCGGTGATTCGATTTTCCAGCAACCGGCTCAGCTTTCTGATTTCTCTTCGCGTTCTTCAGACGTCGGACACGTGGATTTTCTGGCCCATCAGTCGGCGGAAGCTGGCACCAGTATTCACTCACAATCCCACAAATCAGCGCGAGGAGTGACGCAGCTGCTGAAATCGCGCACTCGAGGATGACACGTCGAGCCCACGACGAATCCGGGTGAATAACAATCACAATGAGTTGCCCGAGATACCACCCGAAGAGAATGGCGCCGACCATCTCCATCGACTTGGCGAGCATGAGTGTGTTGACTCCGCGTTTCGGATCGAGGTCACGGATGTCACCTTTCACGTACCGACGAACCGTCCACCCAAAATACAGCGTGGCAAGCGAAAGGATGACGAGGACAATGGGCACAACCCACGAGGCACCGAGAAGTTCGACGCCACTCGTGCGTGCGAGGAGTGCGAGAACGGCCCCTGCGGCCAGCCCTGCGATAAAAGCGATCAGAAGGTAATACCACGGTGTACGACGTGCTTTCTGTGCCATTATTCTTCCTCGCTTCCCCCGTTGACAATCCACTCATCAGAAACACGCCGAACAGTATCTTTATCCGGACATGCCGCCAATAAGTCTGCGACCTTACCCCCGTGCTCACCAGGGAGCACCGCATCTGGCTCGAGATCCGCCAGCGGTGCCAATACGAATGCCCGTTGCCATGCGCGCGGATGCGGAAGAGTCAACGACGGGTCATCGCTGACTTGGTGGTCGAAATCGATGATATCCAGATCAAGAGGACGTGAGCCCCAATGAACCGCATGAGATCGTCCGTGCGCGGCCTCAATGAGCTGCAGTGCCTTCAGTAATCCAGGCGCATCGAGAAGAGTATCGAGTTCGACGATGGCGTTGTAGAAGTCCGGTGCATGATCGTCCATCCCCCACGGCGTGGTGCGATACAACGGTGAAATGCCCATGACCTGATTGCCGGTAATACCATCCATCGCCACGATCGCCTCACGCATGGCACGCCGAACATTTCCCAAGTTTCCGCCCATGGAAATGATCGCCCGATGCACGCGCGGTCGAGACTGTGATTGCTGATGGTCATGCGAACGATCGGAGTGAATAGACGACTGCACGACGCCGTGATCGTTCGACTTCAGTTCGCTCGCATCGTCATTGATCTCGTCTTCCCCACTGTCGTGCGCGATGCGCGAGCGCTCGATCGTAGTGCTGACATCAGCAAAAGGAATTTTCAGTGGGGCATGTGGTTTATGAACGGTGACAATTACACGTCGGATTTTGCTGATCTGCAGGACAGTACTCGCGATTTGCTGCGCCAGTGCTTCGATGAGATCACTCGTCGAGTGCTCGATGACGGAAGCGACAAGATTGGCGACTTGCCCGTAGTCGACCGTATCAGTGATTGAATTGTTTTCTCCGGCTTTGGAGAGATCAAGAAACAGCGTGATGTCCACGATGTATGGCTGGGCGTTCTGATGTTCTTCAGGCAAGATGCCGTGCCGTCCCCATGCGCGGATTCCTGTGATACGAAGCGAGTCCATCACCGTGAATCATTCTCCTTCTGTGCTGTGGCCAATCGTGCCTGAATCGTGAGAGCATCGTGATTAACCGCAACATTATGAACGCGAACTGCCCACGCTCCCTGTTGCGCTGCCGCTGCGCTGATCACTGCTGTCATGGCGTCTCGACGTGCTAAATCATGAACAGGTGCGGGGCTCAAAAAGCCTTTGCGCGATGCCCCAATGAGAACCGGATACCCAAGATGCGCAATCTGCGAGAGATGGGCAATGACCGTATCGTTCAGCTCTGGACCTGCGATCCCAAACCCTAGACCGGGATCAACGATTATTTGCTGCTGATTCACCCCCGTATGAAGCACATCAGTAATCTGCGTGCGCAATCGGTCGATGATATCGGCAACAACGGTGTGTGGCGAAGTATGCAGATGCGACCCTCCGAAGGTCGTGCCAGCGAACCAGTGATTCCACCGCTGAACCACATACAAACAACGACGAGAAGCGATGAGTGGAGCCATTGCGGAATCGAGGCATCCACCTGAAATGTCATTGATCATATGAGCGCCGGCGTCAAGGCAAGCTCGTGCCACGGATGCACGCGTCGTATCAACGCTGATAAAACAGCCAGCAGTCCGTGCCAGAGGAGCCAGTCGCCTCACGATCTCGGCATCGCGCTTGAGCTCTACTGCTTCATCGACCCGATGTGCTCCTGGTCGCGTGGATTCTGCACCGACATCGATAATGGAGGCGCCATCGTGCATCATTGCTAGCGCGTGTTGTATGGCATCGTGCGGATCGATCCACTGCCCACCGTCTGAGAAAGAGTCTGTGGTGATGTTGAGGATGCCCATGATGAGCGTGTGCGTCGAATTTCTCAGCGCCATCAGCTCCGGATATGGCTCCATCTCATCCTCCTTCCGCAGATTCGTGGACGAGCAGCTCCGATTCTTCCTTACCGATTACTGGATTCGAGAATGAGGTGCATTGCTTCAGCGCGTGTCGTTGGATTATGGAGCATACGACCGCGAACGGCTGATGTAACTGTGCGCGATTCGGCTTTCTGCACTCCACGCATCGTCATGCACATGTGCTGCGCCTGCGTAACGACGATGACACCGCGAGCCCCACCTTCATTCATGAGAGCATCAGCGATCTGACTCGTCATACGCTCTTGCACTTGCGGCCTGCGCGCATAAATCTCGACGAGGCGAGCAAGCTTGGATAGTCCGAGAACACCAGACGGGCCTGGGAAATATCCCACATGCGCCAACCCGAAGAACGGAAGCAGATGGTGCTCGCAAACAGAATAAAAGCGAATATCGCGGACGAGCACCATTTCGTCGCTGTGGACGGGAAATCGACGAGAAAGGATTTTCGCAGGATCCTTTTTCAATCCAGAAAAAATCTGCTTACTAGCACGCGCGATGCGATCTGGTGTTTTCTTTAAGCCTTCGCGATCGGGATCTTCCCCAATGGAACGGAGATACAGCCGAACCGCTCGACGTACTCCGTCCATATCAATACCGGTTTTCGGGTCAATCCCGTGTTCCAGCCCATCATCGTGAGCTGGAACAAAGGAATCATCCTCAGATGGCGACATGACCTTCCTTATTCTCCCCTTCCGGATGCGAATACCGCAGCAACTTTTCTGGGATCGGAACCGGTGGACGGTCAGAATCTGGACGGTTTGGATCCGACAACCACTCTGGACGCTCCGGCGCCTTCTTAATCGGTGCGAAGATGCGGTTGAGATCCTTTTCTCCCAACGTCTCCTTGTCGAGTAGCTGTGTGACAAGATCGTCGAGAATATCGCGATTCTGAGTGATAATATTCCACGCTTCAGTGTGCGCGTTCTCGAGCAAGTTGTGGACAGCCTGATCGATTTCTTCTTGCGTCTTCTCTGAATACGGGTGCTGACGCAGATCATCAACCGAATCTTGATCAGACGGCACTGATGCCCACTTCACTGACCCAAGCTTGGAATCGAAACCGTACTCGATCACCATCTTGCGAGCAATTTCTGTCGCCTTTTCGATATCGTTCGACGCACCGGTCGTTGGGTCATGGAACACAACTTCCTCAGCTATGCGACCGCCCATCGAGTACGCAAGCTGATCGAGCAACTGTTGACGGGTCTCAGAATAACGGTCTTCCGTCGGCATGACGGCCGTATAGCCCAGCGCACGTCCACGTGGCAGAATCGTCACCTTCGTGACCGGGTCCGAATGCCGGAGCGCAGCAGCGACCAGTGCGTGCCCACCTTCGTGGTATGCCGTATTGCGCAACTCATTGAGGGCCATGTTGTGCGTATGGCGACGCGGTCCAGCGAGCACACGATCGATAGCTTCATCAATCGCACGATTGTCGATCAATTGCGCATTTGAACGCGCTGTCAGCAAAGCCGCCTCATTGAGCACATTTGCCAGATCAGCGCCCGTGAAGCCTGGCGTGCGGACTGCAACCATGTGCAAATCGATATCCGGCACAAACGGCTTGCCCTTGGCGTGCACCTTCAAAATTGCCTCGCGACCATCCAAATCCGGGGCCTCTACCGCAACTTGGCGATCGAAGCGGCCTGGACGCAACAAAGCTGGATCAAGCACGTCTGGACGGTTCGTTGCAGCGATAACGATGACACCTGTGTTGTTATCAAAGCCATCCATCTCAACAAGGAGCTGATTGAGCGTCTGCTCGCGCTCATCGTGTCCTCCATTGACGCTACCGCCACGCTTACGACCGACAGCATCGATCTCATCGATGAAGATGATGGATGGGGCATGCTTCTTTGCCTCGTCGAACAACTCACGAACACGGGAAGCACCGAGACCGACAAACATCTCCACGAAGTCAGAGCCAGCCATCGCGTAGAACGGGGCACCTGCCTCGCCTGCAATTGCGCGTGCCAACAGCGTCTTACCTGTACCTGGAGCACCATAGAGCAGGACGCCGTGTGGAATATGCGCACCCAATCGGCGGTACTTTTGTGGATCCTTCAGGAAGTCCTTGATCTCAGCAACTTCCTGCACGGCTGCATCTTCACCGGCAACATCGGAGAAGCGCGTCTTTGGAATCTCGGAATCTGGCACGCGGCCGCCGTTCTTATCTCCGCCCATGCCAAGGAATCCGCCGGCACCATTCTGCAACCGGCTCATAGACCACCAGAACACGCCGAAAATGAGGACGAGCGGCAAAATACTCGTCATCAAATACGTCCAGATGCTCGTCTGTGGCACGACAGAGTTATACGTGAAGGACGGGTTGTACTTCCCTGCGTTCTCCACCGCTTTCACAACTTGTGCGCCTTGCTGCATGACGTAATAGAAGACGACGCGCTTGCCGTAGTTAACTTGCTTGCCATTGACTGTCTTGGAATATGGCTGCGCAAGCTTGAGCTGGACAGACTGACGTGATTCGGTGATCGTGGCAGATTTAATAGACACGTTCGAGTCGCGGCTCAACAGTTCGAGACCGTCTTGTGTGTTGATCGTCTTCGGACCCGTCGCCTGCGAAACCTGCATACCGATGAGCACGAGAATAATGAGCACAATCGTCCACAACCACGGGGTCTGATACCACTTCCGCTTTCCGTTTTTCCCGTTGTGGCCGCCAACTCCCTGTGGACTGCGGTTACGATTTTGGTTCGGTCCCGTAGGATATCCAGGACGTCCGCCTTGTGGATAAGTCATGCGCTCTCCTCTTAGCTGCGGAAAATAACGCGACCAGAAGTCACGCCATCTCATCTGCGGAAATATTTTCACACATATTCATGACGAGACAGTGAGATTCAGCTTGAAGAATGCTGTGAGCAGAGTCTGATCTACTTCTTCTTGCTGTAAACAGATGGCGAGAGCACCGCCACACAATCGAGATTTCGGTACTTCTCGTCGTAATCCATACCGCACCCGACGATGAAGTCATTGGGAATCTCAAAGCCGAGATACGAGATATCAACCGGATGCGTCCTGCGAGCCGGCTTGCTCACAAGCGCCATGATCTTCACTGAGCGAGCGCCGCGCTTCTTCAACATGTCTGTCAGCCACGTGAGCGTATAGCCTGTATCCACAATGTCTTCAACGATGAGCACATCGCGACCAGAAACATCGGTCGTCAAATCAGAGCGAACAGTAATCGATCCGGTACTCTGCGTGCCCGAGCCATACGTAGACAGACTCATGAAATCAATCGGAGCTTGAATACTCATCTTTTGCGTTAGCCACACAAGCGTATTCACAGCGCCTTTGAGGACAGAAATCAGAAGAAGATGATCGTCCCCCGCATAATCGTGACTAATCTGAGCTGCAAGCTGATCAAGTCTGTGGTCAATTTGGGTACGAGTGATGAGAATTTTGGTGATGTCGTTGGAAATATCGACTGACTTCATGAGTTCATAGTGCCACGTTTATGTGTCATCTATGTCACGAAACGCACAGTGTTCACATACTGATTCATATTTTCATAGTGATGCCAGTGCGGTGACGAGCTGGTCGATGCCTTGCCGCGCCGCAAGCCGATTGGCCGGATTGTTGACCACAATCGCGAAAATGACGTATCCGCCTACCGTGCGTTCGACTGTTCCGGCCAGTGACGTGACGGTTTCGAGACTACCGGTCTTTGCGCGAATAAAGCCGTTACCTGCTGTAGGCCTTTTGCGTTCGACGAGCGTCGTATCCGGCAGACCAGAAACCGCGAGCGCCTCAGCTGCACCTGCGTTGACCGTGTGAAGATACAAATACTGAGCTTGCGTGAGTGCTGTCACAGTCAAGCGCGTGCCATCTGACAGTCCAGAGCAATCCGCGAGATGAATGCCATTCGTGTCCACACCTAAACGACGGACCACTGACATCACCGCTGCGACTCCACCGGACGGCGAATTGTGTTGCTTTTCATGAAGGGCGACGAGGCGACCAAACTCTTCAGCAATTGTGTTATCGGACAGGTGCAACGCGAATCGCAACACTTGCCAGAGTGGAGCCGAATGAACGACCGCAATTTGATCTGAGCGGTTGAGGTGGGTAGACGATGGGACACGTTTGTCACCCTTCTGCCCTGCCGTGACGCGGATTCCCATGTGTGACAGCGACTGTGCAAATGAGGCTGCTGCTGGAGTAACTGTGTCCATCGGGCGCTTCGCATATTCACGCCACGTGCTGTCTGGGCTCATCGCGCTCATACCCGACCCCATCTCCTTGCCTTCGTCAATCGCCAGTGCAGAAGTGGGTGTAAACAGGCCATTGACGGTATCGCTCGGATCCATGTGTGGTGGCATTCGTACCGGGCCGAAGAACCGGTCATCGACGAGGAGACGAACCGAAGAGATTGACCTGCGGCGCAATGCGATCGCCGTCTGAGCTGCGAGTGTTGCCAATCCTGCGCGACCGTCAACGTGTGAGGGATCATTCTTCCCCGCACCGAGAAGCATGTCTCCTTCACCGCGCAACACGAGTGTGCCCGTTCGAGAACCACTGCCACGAGAACCACTGCCAGATGCACCCGTCAAGTAAACGCGTGTATCGAGCGTCCCATTCATGTTGAGAACCGCAGCTGCCGCCAATGCTGTGATCGTTTTCGTTGTTGACGCAGGTTCGCGCGGAGTTGTGATATTTTTCCCGACCAACTCATGCATAGTGGGATCAAGGATCTCAAATGAGTAATCCGAGCCAAGCCCTTTCGTGTGCTGAAAAGCGGTGATTGCTTTGTTGAGCCGGTTGCGGTTGACCGGTGGAAAAGAAAAATGAGAATCGTACGAAGCCGCGAGCGGGGTGCCGGTCGGAAGAGTGACAAGCCCTGCAGACAATTGCTTCCCGGCCACCTGCCGTCCGTGGGAAAGGACCGATTGCGTCGATGCCCACATAGACGTGCGTACTGAAGGGAAAGTCAAATATCCTGGAATGATATCGAAACAGTCGCCAGCAATGATCAGAGCACAGACGAGAAGACTGAAGAAAGCGGTCAGCACAATGCGAGGCAACCTGTGTCGTCTACTCACGGCATTCTCTCCTTTTGCGGTACGTGAATAATGGCGTTTTCTGCTGTTCTGGCTCTGAATCCTCACCCTTCTATTTTTGTGCCTCTGTAGACGTGTTCAATCTTTCCCGTTTTTCTAGCTCAGATGGCACGTCATCCGACTGACCGCGATGAATGATCGGCTTCCAGTCAGACTTGGCGAACACTGCGGCGAACGAGATGGGGACGTAACTGGCCATGTAAAACGGAAAGCTAAGGCAATAAGCGATCAGCTCTTTGTTTGTTGCACCGATCCGCTGGCGCTCCACAATACACGTCAGCGCAACGAGGAGCATCATGCCGATCAATCCCCACGCGATGCCGATAAGCCACGCGATAATCTGCTGCAGCTGGCTCGTCCACGTCACAAATCCACACGCAGCAAACACGAGACCGACGACTTCTCGAATCGCCCACAACACGACAAAGGGGCAGATGAGTAGCGTCAAATCAACACACGAAAAATCACGTTCGGTAATCGCCCGTCGAATGAGCGCCGGCGCGTAGTAGTTAAAAACTTGGAGGAATCCCTTCGACCACCGAACATGCTGCCGCCAATACTGCGAGAACTGCACTGGCTGCTCGTCATACATAATTGCTTTGCCGCAATAGCCGATCTTGTCGCCGTGCAAAATGCAATCGAGCGTAAATTCCATATCTTCCGTCAAAAGATGGAATTTCCACCCATCGTTCCGCCGCATAATACGCTGACTGAACATGAATCCAGTGCCGCCGACCGTGCAACTCGTGCCGAAGATCATCCGTGAATTGTTCAGGAACCGAGACTCGCGGATAAACCAGAGTGCCGAACCTGAACTGACCCAATTCTCCTGGAGGTTACGAGAATTGCGGTAACTCGTCACGACCTCGTAGCCGGCGTGGAATGCTTTGTTCATTTCAGTGAAATAATGTTCGTCCAGTTGGTTGTCGGCATCAAAAACAAAGAATGCGTCGTACTGATCCGCTACTCCGAGTGTCTGCATTTTATTGAGCAAAAATGTGAGCGCGTACCCTTTGCCGATGTGTTGCAAATCGTGCCGTTCGACGACATGCTCACCCATCTGACGAACGATCTGAGCCGTGTCATCCGTGCAATTGTCCGCCACAAGCCAAATATCGATGTGATCCTGGGGGTAATCATTGGCACGAATGGATTCGATCAAGTGCGAGATGACGGAATGTTCGTTGCGTGCAGAGATGAGAACCGCATACCGCTTGTCTGTAGGCGCATCTGGAAACGTGACCGGCTTGGCAAATAGGCCGACGATGACACACAAACCTTGGTAGAGCACACCTGCTCCACCAATAATTGCCAGCAAAAAATCAAGGAGTTGAAGCAGAGCCATTCTCACTCGTCCTTCGCGTTGTGAGATAAGTGATCAGGCGAACCAGAGTTCCTCGGCTGAATGCGCACTGGCTTCGCTTCAGACGCTTGATTCGATTGATTCGCTTGGTCTGATGTCGACTGCCCTGATCGCTTCCACAACGTACGCAGCGACGCCCGCGATTGTTTAGCAATCGGGATAGTGGCGGACACATCTTGTTCTGCCGCCTTCGTCACCGCACGTTCGGCTTCGAGGAGCTGCCGTTCTGTCTCGTTCATAATTCTGCCGGTCGAACCCTTGATAATGCGTGCCGTTCCCTTGAGACCAGAGAGCTTCTCGCCAAAGTTTTCGCCAGCATTGGCCATCTTCGCAATACGAGTTGTCTTCTCTGGAACCGGATCGTACAAAAGTGAAGAATCCACTAGCTCGTTGCGCATTGTGTACGCGTTGAAGACAACTTGGCAACTGGCCACAATCGGGAGCGCAAGAAAAGCACCGAGCACGCCGAACACATCCGAGAACGCAAAGACAGCGATAAGCCCCACGGCTGGCGGAACTGCCATCGTTCGCTGCTGAACTTTCGGAGCAATGAGCATATTTTCAATCTGCTGATACACCGTCGTGTACACCACGATGAACAGCGCCCATTTCAGCCCTTGCGAGCTCCACACGATGATCACTGGGAGAATCGCGCCAATAATGCCTCCTACCATCGGCACGAATTGGGACACCAACGCGTAGAGAATCGCCAGCGGAAGCCAGTACGAAACTTTCGTCGCGATCATGTAAATGCTCATGCACACACTCGAGATGAGCGCCAAAATAATGCGCGAACTCAAGTATGACGACACCTGACCTTGCACGACCGTCCACACGACGAGGAACCGACGCTGATGCGCTGGACGCAGCCAGGAGCAAATCACTTGCCGAACGCGAGGCATGTACGCCGACATGTAATAGGTAACGAACAGGATCGTCATGAGTGCAGTCGCGTAATTGGCAATTTGACCCGTCACACCCATCGCTGTGCCAGCAATATTGGTCAACCACGACGCTTTCACACTCTGAGCTAGCAGCTGACCGAGATCGCCGACCTTTGGCAGCGTCCACGGCGTATTGGTAGCCACCCACGCAGCCGTCTTGTTGTAGATATGAGGCGCATTATTGACGAGCCCAATGACCTGATTGACAAACATGTCCCCGAAAAGGGCAATGAGACCCGCGCACACGAGAAGAACGAGTAACCAAGTGGTGATGGAGGCAACTGGGCGCTTCCAGCCGTGACGAATGAGCCAGACGACCGCCGGTTCCATTGCGAGCGCTAAAAAAAGACAAATGATGATGTCGACGATGACGCCGCGCAAACTGGAGAAGCTTTTCCACGCAAAAATAGAGAGAAAGACAGCGATGACGACCATGAAAATTGCGCGCGAGAGCCACGCCGGAGGACGTCTCGGATCCCCATTACGGGGAAGCAGCTGATCGAGACTGTATCGGCGGCCAGCCTGCCTCCCTGTCTCCCCCGCTGCTTGTTGCGCTTGACGAGCCTGCTCCTGCTCCGATGAGAGTGTACTGGAAGCGTCATTTTTCTTCATGATCTCTATTATCAAAGCTTGAAATGACAAGCATATTCGGAAGCGGACAGCGCCATTGGGTATCCTTGACTATATGCTGTCAGTTTCGATCATTATTCCTGCGTGGAATGAAAGCGAGCATATCGCCGACTGCTTGACGTGTGCAACGCGTCAGACGATGGCCGCTCAAGAGATTCTGGTGGTTGATAACAAATCCACCGATAATACGGTCGATATTGTTCGCCGCTTTATTCAGGAGAATCCAGATGCTCACGTTCAGCTCCTAGAGCAGGACGCCGAGCAAGGGCTCATTCCCACACGCAATTACGGCTTCAACCATGCGACAGGTGACATTCTCGGTCGCGTGGACTCTGACAGCATGCTTCGACCCGATTGGGTGGAAGTCGTCTCGGGCATCTTTACGGAAGATCATGACGCCATGGGTGCCACTGGCCCAGTCGCGTATTACGACATGCCTGCCGCCACGTTCGGCCGCCACGCCGATAACATCATTCGCCGTCACATTTACAAGGCTGACAACGGACGTACACTTCTCTTTGGCTCCAACATGGCCGTCCGCGCAACAGCATGGCAGAAAATCAAAAATCAAGTGTGCCGCGACAAGGAAGATATCATGCACGAAGACATCGATATCTCCCTCCACCTCATCGGCAATGGGATGGCGACCGTCTACTCCCCACGCATGGTGGTGGGGATGAGCGCACGACGAATGGACACATCCCTGAAAAGCTTTTTGGCGTACATGCGCCGATTCCGCAACACGTTTGCCGCACATCCGGAGCACACTCGCAAAGTCAAGCCTGAGTACTTCTTAACCGCTATGTACCCGATTTTGCACTCGTGGTACCCGGTGTATCAACGCTACCTGCGCAGTAATGACATCGATCCTGCTGAGCGCGTGTGGATCAAACAGCAGATGGAGTTGGCGCAGAAAGATGCGATGGACACATGGACTCACTATCACGATGTGCTCGCTCCGGAAGGCGTCAATCTAACGCAACAAGACGATACTGCGTTTGCGACTGAATCTTCTCGTCGCGTCCGCGCTGCACAGAAGAAAGTGATTGAAGCACAGAAACGACTGCATCGAGCTGAAAAGAAAAAGCAGAAGGCTGAAGAGAAAACACACCATCAGCTTCAAAAGAAGGCCTCGCAGTCGGCAAAACGAACAATGTCACACAAACGGCACACTGCTCGCCGCGCTGCTCGTCAGGCACGAAAAGCTGCCCAGCGCATAGAAAAGAAAACGCGTCGCGAGTTCAAGCGTTTGCACACTCTTTCATAAATACATACTCGCGGGCGCGTTTCCATCTTCTGTTTTGTCCCTCGGCCAGCAACTGAACTAACTCGCTTATGAGTTGCGGTGCTTGCCAATCAGTTTGCTAATCAGTCGACTTGCTTCCATCCCTGTGTCTCGAAATGATGAGCCGGATTTGCTTGCCATGCATTCCATGCCGACTCCACAATGTCGTGGACGTCATAGCGCGCATGCCACCCCATCACTTTATTGATACGCTCTGGAGAGCAAATCAGCTGCGGCGGATCTCCAGCACGACGCTTTTCGATCTTTTCTGTGAACGGCAAGCCCGTCACTTTCTTAATTTCGTCGACAATTTGCCGCACAGACGTGCCTTTACCCGTTCCGACATTGAATGCCGAGTATGGCCGCTGATCGTCTGGACGCTTCAAATATTCAAGAGCCGCTACGTGTGCATCAGCAAGATCTGAGACATGGACGTAATCGCGCACACACGTGCCATCTGGCGTCGGATAATCGTCCCCAAAGATGGCCGGAGCCTTCCCCTTCTTCAAGTTGTTGAACACCATCGGAATGAGATTCAAAATAGCAGGATCTTCAAGCTCGACCGGTCCACAGCCAGCGACGTTGAAGTAACGCAAGCCGACGAAATGGATGCCGTGCGCCTTGGCGACAGCATTGCCCATCCACTCACCGAAAAGCTTCGTCTGCCCGTACGGATTGATCGGAACCATTGGCGACGTCGTTTCAGTAACCACATCAACTGGCGGAATTCCGTAAGTAGCGGCTGAGCTAGAAAAGACGAGATCACGCACACTGGCGTTCACCATGGCGATGAGGACATTCAGCAAGCCGTTGACATTTTGCTGGTAATACCAGAGCGGCTTGGCAACGGACTCCCCGACTTGCTTGCGTGCTGCAAAGTGGATCACCGAATCGACGTGATAGAGCCGCATGACTTGAGCGAGGACCTTCGGCGCTTCTGGAGCTGCGACGTCTTGGACGACGAGTGGATGAGACCCGGCACGATCCTTCTTGCCATAGCTCAGGTCATCCACAATGACGACCTGATCGCCCTTCTGCTCGAGGGCATGAACAACATGACCACCAATGTATCCGCAACCGCCGGTCACCAATACTGTCGACATCACTGACTCCTTCATATGGTGAAATAAGTTGGTATATGTTAACTTATGTTCTTTTCTGTGATCTAACTGTATCACAAACGATCAATAATGTTCATCTTGATTCAGAAATTAACAGAAATGTGTATGGAAAGACAGTTTTGTAAACGCTGAACGTCTGAGATTTAGATTTACACACTGATGGTTGGATCATTTGCTGATCGTCAGACTACCGAAATCTCTTTCTTTTCTGTCGCTTCACCATAGCGTGCCGGTTCTTCATAGTGTGTCAAAATCGTTGGCTGATTTTTTGACACACTATTTGACACACTATTTTCCTATACGCTCATGGGGGAATTTTTTGACCTCAAATTTTCCCCCATTATTTACCCCATTAGAGACGCATAAATACGGTTAAAAGCGTGCAAAAATGACTGAAACGAAAACTCAAGAAAATGGCTAGAAACCGCGATATCACGGGCTTTTCGGCATGAAAAAAGGACTCCAAGCTTGTGCTTGGAACCCTTCAAGCGGAGACTGAGAGATTCGAACTCTCGAAAGGAAAAATCCTTTAACACCTTAGCAGGGTGCCCCTATCGACCACTCAGGCAAGTCTCCCTCATCGCCCACCAGCATTGCTGATAGACAACTTTTTTATTTTATCAACTACTTCTCATCTCCGCAAGGAGAATCGGCAGCGTCGTTACGGATGCTCATACCAACTACTGTCTCTACCGTTTACTCGTCTGTGTTCTGATCGCCGCCATCTTGATCGTTGCCATGCAAAAGATGAGCGTTGATATCTTTCGGTAATTTCGCAATGCGCTCATCGTCATGATCGATTTTCCCGTAATCTGCCGCACCGCCCGGGTCACCGATCTGATCAAACATGTCAGACGCAACCTGCTGGTACCACTTCCAGTTATCGGGCAAATCGTCTTCGTAAAAGATTGCTTCGACCGGGCACACTGGCTCACACGCACCGCAATCAACACACTCGTTCGGATCAATGTACAGCGTGCGCGGACCTTCGTAAATGCAGTCAACCGGGCATTCATCAACGCATGCTTTTTCCTTGACATCCACGCACGGTTCTGCGATCACATATGCCATCGTTCTCTTCTTCCCAACGCCTGGTGAGAAATGCGTTTATCCTCTATTTTCCACTGCCTGCGGAACAAGTGGACGAACGGCCGGCGAATCAACGGTCAAATCATCGTGAATGGTCCCTGCACTCCAACCGAGTCGCCTGGATAGCGCAGCCGTCAATGTGCGAGCAGCCTCTCGATGCGCAATAGGACCCGGATGCTCATGCGACCCAATCCATCCGTCCTTCAGCGGTGGCAGATGAACGAACATCACGTTATGGTCGCCCGTCTGCTGCGCGTACGCGTCCACTGCCGAATGATAGAAATCTTCCAAATCGAGCGCAATCATACCGAAATCAAAGACGAGCAGAGCATGAGGATGCAGACGCCGCAGTATGCCCAAGAATGTCTGAATTGTCTTCGTGAGCGCCGAAAGATCGTGTGGATCATAGTGCGTATCGTCTGTCATGTGCTCTTTGAAGACCACACCTGTAGCTGAATCGGTGAATGCTGGCTGACGAAAAGCGTTCCAATCATTCGTCCCGAGATTGATGCACACAGCATCAGGCTGCCAATCGTCAAAATCAGCCTGTTGCTGTGATCCGAGCTCGACTTGCTTCGGCCCGGTCAACACAGAGCAGACGTAGTTGTAAATGCCTGGAATTGTGGAGTGCGGATTATTGAGCCAATCGGAACGCAGTCCCCACCCGGAGATGGCAACTTGGCGGAAATCAGCGTCCAGCGCCTCCCCGGTCATGCGCATGTACGTGTTCCACGCACTGAAAAATGGCGTGGCCCAATCGTTGTCATGCACTTGGCCGATCGCGCCTTCCCCAGCAGTAATGGAATCACCTAAGAACTCAATGCGCCGTGTCACCGGTCGCATCTTCAGGAATTGGCCGCCTGCCCCCTTGATACCGACGATTTGCAGTAGTTGACGGTTATCGCCCGGCTGCGGCTCAGTCTCACGCAAAACGCGAACGTGCCACGACCGCTTCCGCCCCGGATTCATACCAGCGAACACTTGTAGCCTGCTGAATCCGCGTGGAACTGGAGTGCGCGTGATAAGAACCCCGTCGAGTTCGACGCACAACCACGGGTTCATGCGGTCCCAATCCGCATTCAGACCGATCTCCGCACTCTCGCCATCAAAATCAAATTCGATACCGGAGCCAGCCCACCACAGCGTGACTGGAGACGACGGATCTGCTGCACCTGACTCTTCGGCGCGCGAGCGCCTTCCGAGCACACGAATGGTGGGAATGCGACCAAGTGGGACAAGATCGGACACGTTGTTTGTCATCTTTTACTCCTGGGTGTTGCTGGCTGTCGGCGATAGATCAATGCCGATCGTGACAGGCTCTGGGATCAAGTGGATTCCAAATGCGTCTGCAACTCCGCGCTGGATGTGCTGGGCGAGCTTGACGATATCGCGTGCCTGTGCCGTGCCACGATTCGTGAGGGCCAGCGTGTGCAACGTCGATAGCGATGCACTCACCTGACGGCTTGCAGCTGCTCGCGTCCGGGAAGTCTTACGCGTCGACTTTGCAGTCTTGCGATCAGCGCCAAGTGCAAATCCCTTGTGGAATCCTGCGTGATCGATCAACCATGCAGCTGACGTCTTCACCGCTTCCTGCGCATTCGCACCAGTCGTATTCGGTTTACGCACATCGAACCGTGGCGCATCTTCCGGCAGCTTCGCAGCTTTATCGGTCTCCAAAATTGGGTTCATGAAGAAGCTTCCGCAGCTCCACCGATCGCGATTGGCTGGAGCGTGGATAGCAGCTGTAGATGGAATGCCTTCTGAAACGATCTGTGCATCAACATCGTGATTGTTGAGGTCGTCATCATACTGAGACTGCTCGCCGCCGTAATCGTAGCTGTTGTCACCATTGTGGCTGTTCTGATTGTTCTCCTGCGCACTCTGGCTCGTCGCTGTGGATGCTGAAGATGCCGAGGACGAAAGCACCACACGGCCTGTATACTTGCGCGTTGACTTTTCGACACCGTGCACGTCAAGTGGCCCCAGGACCGATGCCATCCACGGATTGGCGTACCGCGTTGGATCTTCGAGCATGCCTTTGCGCGCCCGAACGAGGAGAACCGCCCGACGAATACGTTGAATATCCATGCTCTCCCCGATATGTGCCTGCAGTGCACGCGCGAGCTGATCATACGCAATCGTCCCACGCGTAGACTTGCGCAACGCAAACGTCACTGAGAGCACGATCAGACGAGGGCTAGGGAAGAAATCCGCCGAAGCATGACCGGGAGCGGAGTACATGCTCTCTTTGAGCGCCGACGTTCGATAACCGAAGTTCATCTGTGCCGGATGCAGCGTGCGAACTTGCATCGAAGCGCGATCCCACACCTCGACGCTGCTGACAGATGACGAAACTTCTTGCCCATACGCGCCGATATTCTGCACGACCGAGGCGCCGACAGTTCCCGGAATGCCAGATAGTCCCTCAACACCGCTGTAACCGCGAGATACCATCAGTGCGACGAACTGATCCCACTTCACACCAGCATCGGCACGAACAATGACCGCCCGGAGCGCATTTGCCTCATCGCGAGTGCTCTTTTCGATCTCGGCATCATTTGCACCGTTTTCAGTCTCAATCGTGACCGTCTGACGGGCATCACGAACAACGACGCCATCAAACGGATCATCGGAGGCAAGAATATTCGATCCCCCACCAATGACACACAGAGGAAGATGATGGTCGTC
Organism: uncultured Aeriscardovia sp.; assembly: GCA_903789525.1. Taxonomy (GTDB): domain Bacteria; phylum Actinomycetota; class Actinomycetes; order Actinomycetales; family Bifidobacteriaceae; genus Aeriscardovia. Next base: position 82,833 of record CAIFER010000001.1, on the reverse strand, counting down.
CGCATCCATGACAGCGCCGATCAGACCATCTCGCGTGTGTGGCTGCAAAAAGTACTCGATTTCGCCGCCAACTCCGATCGTGGTGAGATCTGCGAATGAAGGATTGGCATCGTGCGATGGAGCTGCTTGTTCAGTCATTATTTCCTCCCCGTCCTCTACAGATCTTACGACGCGGGTACTAGATCAGTACGCATGCTCCCCCGAGGCAGTATGTTCGAGAGATAGAAAAAGCCCGGCACCACCGTGTCGGGCTTCAACGTTATAAACAAACTCCCACGCGAATCAACGAGTCTCGCGATGGAGCGTCTCCTTACCGCAACGTGGGCAGAACTTCATCAGCTCAAGACGATTCGGAGTGTTGCGACGGTTCTTTGTCGTGATGTAATTGCGCTCCTTGCAGACGGTGCAGGCGAGCGTAATACCCGGACGAACATCGTTCTTAGCCATGTGAACACCTCTCACAAATTGAATGAACCGGCCCCACACCGGCTTTGTAGCGAGGGAGAGGCTCGAACTCTCGACCTTACGATTATGAGTCGTACGCTCTAGCCAACTGAGCTACCTCGCCATGGAGCCTCGGGTGAGAATCGGACTCACGATCTCTTCCTTACCAAGGAAGTGCTCTACCACTGAGCCACCGAGGCGTGGTGGGTGTAGGATTCGAACCTACGAAGCACGACGGCGGCTGATTTACAGTCAGCTCCCTTTGACCACTTGGGAAACCCACCAAATTGCACAAAGACACAGTCATTCATGCAACGTGGATAAGTTAATCACAGCCTGCCGACAATCGCAAGTGTGTTTTTATTCTTTTTCTCTCCGCGTTATTTCCTGAACCTATCTCTTCGCTGTATTCCGCGCTCCATACTGCGATTTCCCCTTTTGACGCAGAAAATGGCGAGATAACGGCAACGAAACTAACCGCATGAGCAATCTATCACGTGTGCGATAATAAATAGACATTTGTATACGTCATCAGAAAACGGAGGACACAATGACTTCTCCAAATATGGGACCAAGCACACCGAACGGGAATCAACAAAATAATCCGAATAATAACCAGAATTATCAGAATTACCAAACGCCGCGCTACTTCAATCCACAAACAGACGACCGCGCATTCTTCGGTTGGTCACCAATCAGTATGCTTGGCAAGACCGTCAGCACCATTCGTAACTGGATGATCTGGGGCGGCGTGGCGCTCTTCGTCATCGGCTTGTGCCTTCTCGTATGGCCAGGAAAGTCACTCATGGCAATGACAGTCATCATCAGCCTCATTTCTCTGGCGGGCGGAATCGCTTCACTCGTGACTGCCTTCACCGCTCATGGCGCTCCAACAGGATGGCGCGTTCTCGACGGCATTTCAGGCGTGTTCTTCATCTTGGCCGCAGCCGTCCTCATGCGTAACTTAACCAGCTCGACTGAATGGTTGATCCTCTTTACCTCGATCTTCCTGGGAATCACGTGGATTATTCAAGGTTTCATGCAGCTCGTAGAGACGAGCAGTTTCCTGAGCACCGGATGGTCGATTTTCTCAGCAATCCTGTCAATCATCGCCGGTTTCATCGTGCTCTTCTCCCCGATCACATCAATGTTCTGGCTGCTCATCGTTATCGCTATCGTCATGATGGTACAGGGCTTCAGCTCTTTCATTCGCGGACTGAACATTCCGAAGCCGCAAAAGAACAACTGAATAATGAAGTAACGGAGTTACTGAGTAACTGAAAAATTGGTTAATAGGATAACTCAATAACTAAAACGCAACGCGCCTCCCCCACATTTCTGCGAGAGAGGCGCGATTTCGTATCTTTACATACTGATCAGCGGCGAGACTTGTCCTTAATGGTAGACTGTGCAATCGCACGAGCACTTTGACACCGCTGTACAATACCTTCCCAATCATGAGCGGTTTGCAACGCTGCTGGAACAGCAAAAGAACCACCGACTGCAAAGACATTCGGAAGAGAAAGATAGTCTGCTATATCAGTCAATCCAATACCACCGGTCGGCAAGAAATGCATTTCAGAGTATGGCCCAGCAAGCGAGCGTAATGTTTTAACTCCTCCGTAAGCTGCCGCTGGAAAGAATTTAACGTAGCGCAGCCCACGATCCCATGCCATTTCAACCTCAGTAGGACTCGCTGTTCCTGGCATGACAAGGACACCTTCATTGAGACACCAATCAACAACATCCTCTTGGAAGGCCGGAGTGATAATTCCAACGCATCCAGCATCAAGAGCACGACGAGCCTGATCGACACTGTGAACGGTTCCGGCAAGTAACATCATATTTGGAACATGACGGTGAATTTGGCGCATACCCTCTTCTGCTGCAGAAGAACGGAAAGTGACCTCGGCAACGGGAACTCCTCCCTGAGAAAGAGCATGAGCAAGCGGAACAGCTTCACTAGATTCATGAATAGTGACGAGTGGGACAATGCCCAACTTCTGAAGATATGCAATCTTCGCTGTGTTGCCAATGCGAGGTGTAAGAAGTTCGGAAGAAAGTACCGAATCGAAGGCAGTAGACGTATCCTGATCGCTGACTGGTTTAATTGCAGCACTGGAATCTATGCTCTGTTCTCCATTGATATCTTCTGTAATCATCATTGATTTTCCTTTCGTACTGTTCGTTGATGAGTTTTCATAAAATAATCAAGCTGCTGAGTGGTTGGCAGTCCCTCATTGTCTGAGTAACTTTGCGTTTGAATCGCTCCGACTGCGCATCCACGTTCTGCTGCTTGTACAAATGTTTTTCCTTCTGCAAGTGCTGAAAGAACACCTGCAGCAAATCCATCTCCTGCTCCGACAGTGTCAAGTACATGATCCACATGGAAACCCGGCACCCACGTTTCTGCTCCATCGCATTCGCGGACATATACCCCTGCAGGCCCGCACTTGAGAATGACTGCTCGCGCCCCGAGCTTACAGAATCGAGACACCGCTTCATGAGGATCGTCTGTTCCGACAAGCTGTTTTGCTTCCCCAATTCCAGGAAGAACAAGATCTGCACTCGCACACAATCGACGTAACTCTCTGATCATGATCCGATGATTCGGCCACAAAGATGGCCGCAGATTAGGGTCAAAGCTAAGAAAATACCGACCGCGTGCAGGTGCTGCAAATGCACATACTCCTGGCACTACCGCACGAGCAGCAAGATCTCGGCAAAACCAACGGCATGAATCCGAGAGTGCAGGGAGAACGCCAGTTAGATGAATCGCGCAAACCGATTGGAAGGGAATGGAATCGATATCATCAGGACTCAAATGTGATGCAGCTGAACCAGCTCGGAAATAGGCAGTTGCGGGGTCTCCGCGCTGAACTCTGGATTTGAGCATGAAGCCAGTAGATGCTGTTGTGTCGGTTAGAAGACCATCCGTCTCTAACTCATTCTGTTCGAGAAGATGGCGAATACGGCTAGCAAAAACATCAGATCCCAACCGAGTGACGAACAAGGGAGATTGACCAAGTCGTCTTAACCCGATAGCGACATTCAGCTCAGCGCCAGCTACTGACTCATGAAAGTCTGTTGCTGCAGCAAGAGTACCTTCTTTGCGCGCGGCAAAGAGAGCCATAGCTTCACCGGCCAGTAGAATTCGATGTGATGGAACTGTACTGGTCATGATTTTCGTCCCTCAATATCCATACGAAATGCATCCCAGAGACCAAGAATGTATTGAATAGAGAGAGCGCGATCATACAATCCGTACCCTGGACGTGGTCGATGTTTTAGTTCATTCTCATTCCACAAATGCCGGCCATGATCAGGGCGTATATACCACTGGTAATTGTGTTCCGCATATTCTCTCATTACAGAAGCAGTGTCAACATCGCCTTCTGATGCCCGGCAAGCGACTTCGGTGAAGCTGCCCTGAGGGTCAGTGAATTTGATGTTGCGCACATGAGTGAAATAGATGCGATCCATGAATGCGTGAACCGCTTGAACCGCATCATTCCCTTTCCGGGAGGAGAATGATCCGATGCATAGACACAATCCGTTGTATTGACTGGAATTCAGCGAGAGAACCTTTTTGATCCCCTCTTGCGTGCTGACAACACGTGGCCAACCGAACAGATCAAAGGACGGATCATCCGGGTGGACGGCAAGACGAACATCGTATTTTTCGCACACTGGAATAACAGCGTCAAGGAAAGTCTGATAATTCTTCAAATATTGTGTGCGTGTCATTCCCTCATACGCAGTGATGAGCTCAGGCAAATGAGCGAGACGCTCTGGCTCCCATCCCGTTAAGGTCAGTTTCCCACCGCTGGAAAGCATTCGGTCAACCAAAATGGATGGATCAGTGAGTCTCGAAACCTTTGCGGCATCGTAGTACATAGCTGTAGAGCCATCAGGAAGCGGATGATACAGATCAGTTCGCAACCAATCAAAGACAGGCATGAAGTTATATGTCACAACTTTGATGCCAGCTTTTCCTAAATTGGCAATTGTGGTCCGATAATGATCCAGTGCCTCATCACGGGACAATCCAAGAACGGTTTTCCCTGACTTAATTGATTCATGTACATTAACAGATTCGACAACGTTGCCGTTGAACGAACGAGTGATTCCTCGTTCCTCGTCACTAGGGCTCAGTGATTCAATAACGTGCAGAGCATGGTGAATTTCATCTGAGCTCCATGCCAATCCGGCAGGTTTACGTTGTAAACTCCAAACAATAGTTTCCACACCCGGTATTTGACGGATGTCATCGAGACTAACAGTGTCGTTACCCTCTCCATACCATCGAAATCCAATATGCATGTGATCACCGTCCTTCCCTCACAATGACGATTTGCTGACTTGGTATCATTCCAGGACTATCAACGCGTACAATTGCACGATTAGCCTGTGATTCACCATCAGCATTCCGAGAGCTGTGGCGTACACGAATGACACATGCTGCTCCCCCCTGCCAGAGATGAGTACTATCCGGTTCATAGGGATCTCCTGCTAACAAGCAACCGTTGTCCACAGAGACCAACTCAACGGCACCAGAAACAGAGAATTGGACTGGAGCAAATTCGTTAAATACAGGATTTCCCTCAGCATCAATGGCTTGGACGTTGAGCATATGCTCCCCACCCTCGTTTGCATTGATTTCTTGAACTTCGCTCAGCGGAGAACCAGTGAGTGGATCAATGAATCGGAGTCGTACAGCTGGTCCAGGTGTATGAAGGATATCCGAGCACACTTGACGTCCTCCAACGAAACCGATCACTTTCAACTCGCCAGGTTGATATGGCAAATAACCTGTCACAACGTGATTAGGGAAGCTAGAGACTGGCGGTACATAAATTTCTCGGCCGGAATCCCAAATACGTATTTCGTCACAGTTTGTAGCCACCATGTATGGCACTACCCGCTTGCGAATAGACGGGAATTCCCAGTGATGGACAAAGGGAGGGATATCCCAATGTTCTTTCACATTTTCATCTGGCTGTGAATAATCCGCGACCATAAAGCGCACGAAAGGATGGTCTTCTTTACTTGTCCAGTAAGATTTGAGAACCCAGTAGCCTGCCTTCGGCCTACCATCAGTACGAATGAGCGCACCTGACCAGCCTTGAGATGGCCAACCCATAGATTCGCCAAGATAATCAAATCCAGCCCAGATGCATCCGCCAATGACCCAAGGGCAAGACAACGGAACAAGCGACGGATTCTTTTGTAGATAATCTTGCATCTGCAATTCGTGACCCTGGAACCACTGGTACACCTCAGAAGCGAAGATGGGCTTATCAGGGATTGCTGCGTGAACTTTGTCGTACCACTGTTCTGCATAGTTTAAGACAGTCACATCTGTCACTCGGGCAATACGTGCTATGCGTTCTACACGTTCATCCGGATCAGTGATCTCTTGATCGGCTACATGATCATCAGTCGCCTGAATGATGCCTTCATTTGATGCCGTATCAGCAGTTTCTCGTTGGAAATGAGGGCTCATCGCACATCCAACTGGCCGAGTGGAATCAAGCTGGTGAACACGAGAAACAAGCTGACGCAGAATAGTGAGCATAGAGTCTTTCGCCTGATTTTCGACTTCGTTGCCCACTCCCCACATGACCACAGACGGACGATTGCGATCGCGACGAATGAGAGCCGTCAGATCCTTGTTCCATCCATCATCGAAATACCGTCGGTAATGTCCAGATTTCCACTTATCGAAAGGCTCCGCGTATACGTAGAATCCCAGTTCGTCTGCTAAATCAAGCATTTGTCGCGGATGAGCATGATGAGCAAGACGCAGCCCATTGACACCCATCGCTTTCAGCTCCATCAGACGAGAACGTAGAATCGAGGCCGTTGAGGCAGACCCGAGGCTACCGGCATCTTGATGGAGGCATACACCTCGGAAAATGACTTTATGACCGTTGACGATCATTCCTCGCCGTGCATCGAAGTCAACCGTTCTGACACCAATTTTCATGCTGATACTGTCATCAGCTGTACTGAGACCTAACGTGTAAAGATATGGATTCTCAGCACTCCACGCCCGAACAGTAGGAATCTGAACAGTTATACCCTCTTGAAGGTTTCCATCTGCATCAGCAACTGACTTTCCTTCTCGATCAACAAGCTGAAGATGAACATTGCGTGGGCTAAGAGGAGAAGTTGATTCTGAGCGAACTGTGACATCAACAGGCTGGCTGTCCCGAACTGATGAGTAAGTGATAATGATGTCCCTCTCATCGAAGTGATTCTCTGGCAGGTCCATCAAACGTACTGTTCTGTAAATGCCTGCTCCTGAATACCAACGATCAGTCGGTGCTTGCGTGTTAGAAACACGAATCAGCAAGTCGTTGTCGCCCGGCTTCAATGCACGTGTTATATCGAGGCGAAATGGAGAATATCCATATGCCTGAGAACCAACGAGATGAGAGTTAACCCAGATACAAGCATTTTCGTAGACCCCGTCAAAGTCAAGGAAATAACGTCGCCCTTGTTCAACGGTGGGAATACTCAGAGCGCGACGAAACCAGCCGACTCCCCACCAATCTCGGAAAGCTTGATCAACTCCCCAGTCCATTGGATGCTTAATAGGCCGATGAATTGCCCAATCATATGGGAGGCTGATAGGTGTGCCCTTCCCTCGTGGTGCTGGTTTTTCACCGAAACTCAGTTCCCATGAGTCCATGATGTTTATTACACGTCTCATTGCACTTCACCTTCTAGCCGTTCTTCAAATGGTGTTGCGCCTTGTCCGCACCCGTTTTCCAAACACAAATGCGGTGCATCCGCCCATTGGAACCGCACGAGTGTGCCCGGAGGCAAGACAACATCGCAATCAAGTGGGATATCCATCTCATCAGGCGAAACAATGTGAGCTGGCATACACAGTGGTGCTTTCCCAGGCTCAATAATCTCGACTTTGAGTGGTTCGATTTCTTTCAATCCCTTGTCACAACATGTCCACCGAACACGAATACGTCCTTGCGATTGCTTAACTGAAGCAATTTGTGGTCCAGATGGCGAGTGCGGAGCATGATAAATAAGCGAATCGAGCGCCCAGACAATGTGCGCGGCAACTCCGTCTTTGTTAGTTGGGTGCAAATCGTTGTTCTCGCCTAATCCGAGAGTGACCACCATTGCCGTATTGTTGAGTGCAAGAATTGCACGTTGCTCATTTCGCAACCGTGCCCAACCTCTAGCTTCAAATCCGATATTTGGTAACTGAACTTCAACAAATGGCAGCTCGGAATCTTTAAAAACTGACCGCCAGGTTCGCACGAGAGCAAGCATCGCTTTACCGTAACCTTCCGGACCACGAGTTGCACTCGATTCACCTTGATACCACACGATTGCCGAGCATCTCAGTTCCTCGAGAGGTGCGATCATCGCGTTGAAGCATCCACAAGGAACCCGGCTAGCAAACGGCTGAACAGGTGCTGACCAGACTCTGGCTCCACGGCGTACTTTCCACTCACCCTTGTCTAAATCAATCAGCTGGCTCCATGTTCCTTTTTGCTGATCATCAACTGTCTGAACACACAGGGAATGCTCTTTGCCGGTAGTGAGACCACCATTGACAGTGCCGTCGACACGAATTCGAAGCGTGATCTGAAGGATACGAGAAGCATGTTCGATCACATAATCACGCGGCGGATAGCGATAAGCTGTTTGACCAATTAAATGCCCATTGACCCAACACTCATCTGCATCGACAATCGTTCCAAGGCGAAGAAGTATACGCGAGTCGAGCTGGTCGTCGGGAAGAATAATCTTTCGACGCATCCACACCGTCCCAGGCTGTCTGAACATATCGCTCTCGGTGGTTGCTTCAGCAAGACTGACGGAATCCCATTGTGAATCGTCATATCCAGGGGCATTCCATTTCTCTACAATTCCGCGATCAAGATTATTGACAGATGCAATCCACTCATCGAAAGCATGGTGATAAGCTGCCATTCGAGCCTGAGGATACCCCGGCTGCCTATAGGCATCCAGTAAGCTCATATCTCGTCCAAGGTGGCGTAAACTCTTTTCATCAATCCATGGCTCAATCGGCGTTCCACCTAGTGCTGTCTCAATCAGGCCAATGGGTACATCAGGACGTTCGCGTCGTAGCCTCTGAGCACAAAAGTAGCCGATTCCAGATTCCCCGGAGAGATCATCTCTCCCCTCAACAAGCCATTTGCCTGAATTTAAGAATTCAGCAGGTCCAGAGAAATTCTCATCCTCACAGATATGAAAGAATCGAACTGACGTATCTGATGCTTGACCAAGTTCATGCGGATAGCGCGAAATGAGTCGACCCATCCACAATTGCATATTGGATTGCCCACCGAGCACGATGACATCGCCAAAAAGAACATCTGAGATAGTGCGCTTTTCATTTCCAGATTCGATCGTCAGCTCATGTGGACCTCCTGCGGCGTGTGCTGGGAGGATAAGCTTCCAATTACCGTGTCCATCAGCTCGCACCGCTAACATTTCTCCGCTGTCGATCTGGGCACGCACTTCCTCTCCTGGAGTCGCAGTACCTCTCAGCACAATAGGTTTGTCGCGTTGCAAAATTGCTGAATCCGAGATCCAGCGCGCTAAGGTGAGCGTAGAACAATTCACTGCCTCAGGCATGATTGTCGCTTTCTTCTCTGTCTTTATTCGTCTTGTCAAATTTCTGGCCTCTTACGATGTATCTATCGGTTGATCTTTCTGCCATGCTCATCGCTGATGCCACTAAATCGATACAAGAAAGTGCACATTTCATCTCGCCATTCACAAGCGTTTGCTTGCTGAAGCAATAGCCGATGAGAAACTTCCTTCCACCGACATTCATCAACAAACTTCTTGCATGAATTCCACTGCCGGATTAAATCTTCGACACGTGCAGCACCCTCAAAATGATCGTCATAGATACGCTGAATGAGGCTTCTTCCGTCTTTCATGCGGAATGCATATGGAAGGTGGTGGAAGAAAAGGAGGACATCGTCAGGTGTCGTATTCGGATTCTCAAACATCTTCGCTTGTTTCTCTGGGTAAAGTCCGACATATCCAGTTCCGTTTGATTGTGTCCGGTCGACACCGATTCCATCACGATCAGCAAAATGGTATGTTCCCCAGCGTGAGAATTCATAATCATCCGGGCCAGGACCGTAATGTCCATCTCGATTAACCATGAATCCAACGCCTAACGGTGCTGCATAGTGCTTATAAATCTCATTAGATTGATCGAGCATACGAGCGATCGTTTTCTGATGATCCTGATCGCATCGTGGGAACGTCAAAGCTGACCACTGCTCACTCACAGAAGTAGTCGGTATGTTATTGTCCCAGCAAAAACGCCCATAACCGAATAGATTTGCCTGTGCAAGCGGATTTCCAGTCCAATTCCAATCCATTCCGACATTGGAAACAGCTGCAAAACCTGTCAGTTGAGGATTTGGAGCATACAATCCCAGAGTCTTACTTACGGGTACATTCTTCTCAACGAGCCACGAAGCCATCTGCTCCCATTGCGGAAGTGGGAAATTGAGATCAATCTGATGACCTAGGTACTCAGCTGTAACTTCGAATTCCATTATGAGATTCGTATGCTTCATTGCAAAGAACAATGGATTCAAGGGTTCGCTTGTCTGGAAATCAACTGGACCGAACTTCACCTGTAGAACTGCATTCTTGGCAAACTTGCCGTCAAGATCATGGAAATTTTCCCATGCCGCTCTTGCTCGATCTGCAGCAGCAGATCTATCTCGCCAGTCAGTATGAGAGTTGTAAACAAAAGCTCTCCAAATGACCGTTCCACCATGGCGAGCAAGTGCTCGAGCAAACATATTGGCACCGTCAGCGTGCGTTCGCCCGTACTGATAAGGCCCCGGTTCTCCTTCTGAATCTGCTTTGACAACAAATCCCCCGAAATGAGGAATTCTCTCATAAATGCGGTCGACGGTTTTATCCCACCACTGTTGAACATCTGAATTACATGGATCAAGAGTCGAAAGCCCCGAGATAATACGCGGAGCGGCGAAATTGACGGATAGGAAGACCGAGAGACCGAATGATTCAAAAATATGGGCTATTTGAGCAACCCGCGAAAGCCACGGATCCTGAATAAAACGAATCGCATAACCGCGTACATTCACGTTATTCAAACAAATCGCATTAATGCCAACAGAAGCACAGAATCGCGCATAAGCAATCAATCGATCTGTATCCCCACGGAACACATCTTGAGCTCCCCGATCCGGGAAATTCACAAATTCGGAGTGCACATTACTTCCCCAACGGCCATAAAAAATGGATTCTCCTGCATATCCACGTTCTACAGAACCATCAGATTGATCCCATTGGTCCAGCATACGAATCGGTTGATCTGGCGACGATATCTTATCTTGTGGCTTCATAGAAGCTGAAGGAACAGCGCCTTCTAACCACGCATAAAAGCCGTAAAGAAGTCCACGCGTTGATGGCGATTCAATGATCACAGGATCAGAAGATTTTCCCTTCTCATGTTCAGAAAGGGCTGGAACATGAATATGCCATCCTTCGTCTGCAGCTGGTCCCTCCAATTTCAAACCATCTGCAACTTGAGCTGTCACAGTACGGAGAATCACAGTTGCATGAGCAGAATCTGAAACAAGTGGGGCTCTAAGCCACTGTACGATTTCTGACCGCAAACGCAGCGAAACCGCATCTTCTCCTGTCGCATCTACGTTCACTTCAAACGTCTGATGATTTGCTCTGCGCATCATCACACTTGCACGTAGCCACATTTCATCAGCTGTATCGTTCGTGATTTCCATAGAAGCCCTTCCGTTTTTTAATCTTGATTCTGTTCAGCAACTGTGATTACACACACAATCAGCCCTTGACAGCTCCGACCATGACTCCCTTTTCGAAGTATTTCTGCAAAAATGGATAAATGATCAGCAACGGAAGTGTTGCCACGATGATCACGCCATACTTGATCTGATCAGCGAAACGCTGCGCTTCCAAACCAATGAGTGCTGAATCATGTCCCATCTGCTGAGTTTGATTTGCAAGAAGAATTTGCTGCAGCACGTTCTGCAGAGGTAGCTTGCTCTGATCGTTCACGTAAATCAAACCCGTGAAGTAATCATTCCAATGGCCGACAAAGTAATACAGTCCAATGACCGCTAGGATTGCAGCCGACAACGGCAGTACTACTTTGAAAAAGTATCCGAAGTACGAAAGCCCATCGATCTGAGCTGCATCATGTAAGTCTTCTGGAATGGATGTCTCAAAGAATGAACGAGCAATAATTAAATTCCACACGCTGACAGCACCTGGAAGGATAAACACCCACATGCTATTGAGCAAACCGAGCTGTTTCATGAGCAGGTAGCTTGGAATCATTCCTCCAGAGAAGAACATTGTGATAGTAAAGATCAACATGAGAATTCGGCGTGGCTTAAACTCTTTGCGCGAAAGTGCAAATGCAGCCGGCATAGTAACAGCCAGATTCAGCAAGGTGCCAAGAATAGAGTAAATAATTGTATTCTTGTAGCCACTCCAAATTCGTGAATCAGTGAGCATTGTCTTGTAACCGTACACATTAAAGCCATGAGGTATAACACGTACCTGTCCAGCCGAAACTGCTGACTGATCCGAGAACGAAGCAATAATAATGAACCAGATTGGATAGATGACAATAAAAACGACCAATACGAGGATGACCGCAATCGCTATATCGATCACCCAATCCGATGGCTTCCGATGCTGATGAACATGCTTATTCCAAGGAATTGATGCATCTGTCTTCGCTGCTGTGACTTGACTCATAATTAGCTCCGATCAGAAGATGCTCGTATCGGAAAGCTTCTTCGACAAAGCATTCGCGACGACGAGGAAAACAAAATTGATAACAGTATTGAACAGCCCGATAGCAGTCGAATAGCTGAACTGGAAGCTCAGAAGGCCCATCTTGTAGGTGTATGTCGAGATGACCTCACTCATTGGCTGATTAAGAGCGTTTTGCATGAGGTATACCTTCTCGAACCCGACACCAAGGACGTGACCCATGTTTAAGACAAGCAAGATAACGCACGTCGGCATAATTGCAGGAATATCAATATGACGAATAAGCTGAAGGCGATTAGCACCGTCAATCTTCGCTGCCTCATATAGTTCCGTATCCACGGAGCTCAATGCTGCAAGATAAATGATGCAATTCCATCCGCAGTGCTGCCACACCTCTGTGATCCAGTACAGCGGCGTGAATGCTTTCGCTACGCCAAGAAGATTTTGGTTACCAAAGAATTGCCCCAGCAACCCGGTCTTCGGTGTCAGGAAGATATTGAGCATAGAGACCATAACAACCGTCGAAATGAAATGCGGCATGTATGTAATTGTCTCTACGAATCGTTTAACCTTTTCACTACCAATTTGGTTAATCAAAAGCGCCAGAATAATCGGGAAAATGAAGCCCATAACCAGTGACCACAAGCTGATCCTGAATGTATTAAGCAAAATCTGCGCAAATTCTGGATCGTGGAAGAACTGATTAAAGTAGTTAAATCCAACCCAAGCACCGCCAGTCAGTCCTTTATCAGGATCGAAATCACGAAATGCAAGCTGAAGACCGTACATTGGGACGTACGAGAACAGTGCCACAAAACAGAGCGCCGGTAAAACCATGATCCATAGCTGCCAATAACGCTTGAAATGGAACTGAATCTTTCCCCAAAAAGTTTGTGGATAAGCGGAGCCTATTTCTCCGTTTTTCTGAATAGATTGCGTAGCAGATGGCCGATGAGCTCGCAGCTTGGCGCGTGTGTTCGCTGACTGTTTCATCGTTGAAGCATCCTTCACATCCCAAGCCGCTTCAAGCGGCGCGTAAGGCTCATGCCCTCAGAATGGGAAGGAAAATCAGAGAATCTGAGAGCATGAGCCACGCAATATAAGTCTTTCGACTACTTCGCCCACTTGTTGTAGGCATCCTGCCAAATCTTGACCTGATCATTGAGACCAGCGTTCTTCAACTTGGCAACATATGCATCCCAGTCAGAGTCAATGTTCTTATTGCCCTGAATCCAGTTTGCTGTAGAACTCATCGCATAATTCATGATGGTCGTATTCAGATTTTGAAGCCTGTTGGCAACAGACTGCGGTGTCTTTGTCCACACAGGAATAACGTCCTTAATGTGATCAAAGTGCTTGTAGTAAGGCTTATATACCTTATCGGCTTCTGTCTGCTCTTGAGCATCAATATCGCCTTCGATCTTCATGTCCGGCGAAATATAGCTAGCCATCAGCTGAGCTGGTTGCATCGTCAAAGAGTACTTCTTCGGATCAATGCGATATGTCTTGTTTCCGATCTTCTTGGCATATTTCATGCTGAACCAGGAATATACGGACATATCCGGAGTGAACATGCTGTCGATAACTTTGAACAAAGTCTTCTTATTCGGGGCTTTCGACGACATGGTAATGGAATTATTCACCACCGGAGCAATAGAACCAGAGGCATCCCATGTGACGGACTTATCAGATTGAGAAGCAAATTCCTTCAGTGGCGGAAGTGGCACGTACTGATCGGCTAGTTCTGGACCAACTCCTCCACGAGCAGTCCACGCAAAGACAACGCCAACGCAAGCCTTCTTACCGTCCCCCTTGCATTCATTAGCAAAGCTGGATGCATCCTTTGACAGCACATCGCGAGGCATCAGACCTTCCTTCATCAGGCGAGCCAGATACTGAGTGACGCGCTTGTACTCAGGACGAATCAAGAATGAACTGACTTTACCGCTCTTTGCGTAAATGCCCTGCATAGCAGGAGAAACATTAAACGTAGTAGTGATTCCGGTTGAAGTAAGCAAAACGTATGGCGTATACCACGTGAAGGATGATGTATCGAGCTTCGGGAAATCCATGCCGATCTCGTCAGCCTTTCCATCACCGTTCGGATCCTTGGACACGAAAGCCTTCAACACTGTTTCGAGCTCGTCCCATGTCTTTGGCATTTTTAGCCCAAGCTTGTCGAGCCATACCTTATTAATAAAGACATGCTGACCAGTGGACTGATACGAGTCGCCTTTATACGTTGGCAGAACGTAAATTGCTCCGTTCTCGCTCTCCACGATCTTGCGGACAGATGGGTACCTAGTAGACATCGCTTTAACATGAGGCATTTCGTCCAAATGCTTGGAAAAGTCAACGAAACTTGACTTATATTGATCTTTCGTTCCGGTGTAGTACGCTCGGAACGAAAGATCAACAATGTTTCTTCCAGCGAGCGTTGCATTTTGCTGCTGTTGCCATGCCTGCCATATCAACTTCTTTCCAGTTGATATGGCAGTTGCACATTGCTTCAAGCTTCTTCGGCCACTACATGTTTTTCATTGCAGCGGTATTAGCGTTCTTCACAACGAGCGCATCAACTTGCGGCTTGCCATCCTTAGCAAGGCGTTGACCTGAGCTCGATGAATTACCGCAACTCGCAAGTAGCGTTACAACCGCTGCTAAGAGCGCAAGACTTGCTTGCGTCTTTTCATACCAAATCGCATGATTCTCCTTTGGATTGATGGTTTGGAATGAATAATGTTTGTTAAGCTGATTACTTCAGCTTGTTTTGTAGTGCGACGTGATCGTCGATCACTTGATAATCAACCTTCTGAATATTCGGGAAGCCAAGACCGTTTCCGTTCTCGATCATCTTGTTAATTTCAGAGTTGAAAGCTGACTTTGACTTTGCGAAAACTGACTTCCACGAAGCAGAGACGATCGTATTATTGATTTGACTGCGAACAGCAGAAATCTGCGAATCTTCTTCTGGTGCCGCGAAAGAGACACCTGGCTGAACGTCAATCTTGTGAGCCTTTTCCAGATATTGAATATCGGTCTTTGCTCCAAGCATGTGTTTGCTCCAATCCTCCAGGAGAGGATCAGTACGCTTAAGCTCTGTCGTCCACAGCTGAGCACTATATGCTTCGCCTGTATCTGGATTAATTGACCATGGATTGACAGACGTGAAATTCAATTGGCACACACCTTCACGCCATGGACCAGTACCATACCCCTTCGGGGTCATACGATTTGGATTAGAAGAATCGTTTGATGCAATATAACCCCAATGGGTAAATTCAGGTTGACCCTTCTTATTGAGTTTCCATACCAGTCCCTTGATACCGCCTGCATAACCGACAGAATCGTTGACACCTTCTGGGGAATAAAGCCAATTAATAAATTTGACAAGACGCCTTTTATTCTTAGCTTTTGCACCGAGGCAGATTGCCTGAGAAATAATGCCGTTAGGGGTGAAACCTGCAGAGTAAACATGCATCGTCTGCAAAGGTGCGATCATAAAACCAATCCCCTTCTTCTTATTAGATGGGGTATTCATACGCGGCTTACCCAAGTAACGCCAGATCGACACAAGAACTTTGCCATCTTGTACCTTTGAACCAAGCTGATCCCATGTCTGAGTAGTGGAATCCGGATCAACTAGTCCCATCGAATTAGCTTTCTGGAGCCAAGCAAGAATCTTCTGGTAGATACCTTTCTTCGTCAGAACTGTCTGCTTATCTGAACCATCTGCCTTCACAAATGCAGATCCTTGGGCCCAATAGCCAAACCAACCAGCTATTGAAGAAGCATTGTTCATGGCAGCGCCGTCCCAATCCTTGAACAGAGAAAGAGCATATACTTTCTTGCCTGTATCCTGTCGAGCACGATCCTGCATCTGCTTTAAAACGTTCAAGAAAGAATCCATATCCGGAATAGCCGGATAACCAATCTCTCGATAATAATCCCAACGAATATAAGGGGCTGCGTTTGGTTCTGCACCTTCAGATGGCTGAGTAGGCTTAACGCCACTGGCAACCTGGGATGCATAACCCCAAACGCCCCTCTTGCCAGCTAGGGATTCCAAAGCCTTTGCTGAACCCTTATAACGGTTCAGCCACTTCATTCCTGACAAGTACGGAGTCATATCAGCAATCAGATGGGACTTAACAAGTTTTGCTAGACGACCGTTATCTGTGTTGGTGATGATGATATCGCCCAGGTTGCCGGCTGCCGAACGTGTATCAAAAAGTGTTTCACCGCCACCAGAAACTTGAGGAGCAATAATATTGAGCCGGATATTGAATCGATCTTTGATGATCTTAGCCCACCAACCCTTTTGAATACCGGCATAATTTGCTGGGCTATCAAAGACATCGACAGTCATTAACTTGCCATCATCAGCATCTGTGGCTGATGAACCAGTGCTAGAACCACAGCCAGTTAAAGCCATGGATGCCGCACACAGTGCTGCGACAATAGCTCCTAGTCGACGAGCTTTCATTTCTATCCTTTCCTCTCCCTTGAAGAACTGCCGGAGAACAGTGCATCTTCCGACGCACCATCCTCATTGCAGAGCATCATTACTACTTAATTAAATCGTCGTACTAAATAACAAAACTGTAAAAAATTGGATAGAAACTTTCGGGAAAATGAAGAAAACACTTACTGCCAAGCCGAAGGCAAGGGTCACTCGCTCAGTCTTCCCCGTTCGAAACATCCACGAGAGACCGGTCGTGCCCCCTTGCATAGTGCAAGGAAAGAGAATAACTGCGTATGATCAACCGCAAGTACTCTCTCACACCATCTGATAGATATTGAATGCAACGCGAAGACAGAATTCCAACACGTCTGAATTACCGGTCAATGCTCTCGATGCAGATGCTGGAGCCTCACAGTATCGATCGACATGAAAAGCACGAACGACGGATCCACGAAGATCCGTTCAATGTCTTCAGGTTCCAGGCTTCTTCCCGATGATCTAGCTGGGCGACTGTCAGTCTCGAATATGCATGACGAGCAACGCTTGACCACAGCAGGATCATCCACGGCCGCGATAAAGAGCAATTCCAGCAGCACGCCGTCCAAGAAGCAAACTCATAACCTGCTGCCATTCTCCATGTCAAGAGCGGCAGTCGGCTCGTCACCAACGTGGACTATTCGCTTCGTTTTCCCACTACTCATCGGATGCGACCGCTTGCAATACTGGAACCCGCAAAGCATGAGACGATGGCGCTATCGATGCAATCAGACCGACAGCAATAGATGCCAGCAGGAACCATCCGAGCTGAGCCCACGGGATGGAGAGCACATCGAGCCCGTCTGCAGCAAAGTTTGCCCGGATGACGACGCCTGCCACCACTCCGACAATCATGCCGAGGACAGCGCCGAGCACCGACAAGACGATCGACTCAATCGCAATCATTCCCCTCACCTGACCATTCGACGTCCCGACAGCACGCAACAGCCCAATTTCGCGCGTCCGCTCGGAGATAGACAGAAGGAGCGTATTCACCACACCGAACGCTGCAATCACAACCGACAGCGCAAGCAGCATATCAATCACCAAAAGAATCTGATTGATCATTTGACTTGCCATTGACTGCAAATCCTGCCGATTCATGATCTGAACAACGTAATACGGTTTTACAGATTTCTGTAGTCTCTTCTTGCCATCCGCTACGCTCACCCCTGACTTCAAACGAATCAGCTGCGAATAGGGGACCATCATCTGTTGGGTCGTGACGCTGCGGGCAAAGGAATCTGTCACAATGACAGCACTACGATACATGGAATTCGTCACAATCGCACCGATTCGCACGTGTCGGACAGCTTTCTTCTTGCTCATGCGCACAAACTTTCGAGGATTGACTCGCGCTGCTGACTTCTGCACTTCTTGCGCTTCCTGCAGTTTGCCGTGAGCCATGAGCGAGCGAATCTTCATCTGCGTCGCCTGACGGTACTTGTTTATCGCAGCTTGCGTTGCGGCATGATCTACTTCAGTGCGCGTCGCCGTCACCGTAATCTTTTGGCCGACTTTCCAGCCTCTATCTGTGGCAATGTTCTGTCCGACGACGAGTTCGGATTTGTGCAGAGCTCGATCAGCGTTCCCTCCCCTTGTGACAGGTGTCATGAGATTGGAGAAAAGATTGGGCTGACTTGCGACCGTTAACCCATCAATGCTCCGACCGTTATACGTCATGCTGATCAGCATGTAGTTTGTCGAAACAGATGCCAGCCCTGGTGTCTTCTTCACAGCACTGGCGGCCTTGTCAGGAATCGTGCCGGCAGTCGGAGACAGAGCAGCTAAGTCAAACCGCATATCATTACCGAGCATGCCCTCCACTGACGCTTGAACAGACGACGCCAACGTACCGATACAGCTGACCACGGCAACACCAATGAGGAGTGCAGACGCGGTATTCGCTGTACGCCTCCGCGAGCGCGAAACATTGCGAACTGCAAGTGTGCCCGAAACCTTCCATATCTTCGAAGGAATCCATCCAAGGAGATTCCCAGCAGGTTTAACGAGCGCAGGTGCAAGGACGATCACGCCAACCACAACAAGTCCGGCTCCGACGCCAAGAAGCCAGCCTCGTGGAATACTGCTGATCCAGCGCATGAAAGCCGATTTGATGCTATCGGCGCTCTCCGCATGATCTTCCCCTGCGAGCGCGAGAACGCATCCCCAGCATGCCAATCCGAGCACCGTCATCAGCGTTCCGATAATCGTGCGCAGTCGAAGAGGCTTCTCTGGATTCAGTGTTGCATTCATTGCTTGGATTGGTGGAGCAAGTGCCGCCTGCCGAGCTGGAAGTGCTGCTGCAACAACAGTAATAAAGATCCCAATAGCCAGTCCTGCGAAGATTCCAGGCACAGTTGGAGCAAGAGCGGCGGCCATCCCCAGAGAGTTCAACGCGCTACTCATGAGGATGAGCAATCCCCATCCAAGGAGAATTCCGACCCCGGATCCCACTAGTCCCAAAACAAGCGCTTCGATGATAACCGTCTGAAAGACTTGCAGACTGCTGGCTCCAATCGATCGCAAGAGAGCATACCCACGCATGGATTCATGGACAATCATCGTGAACGTGTTGGCGATAATGAATCCTGCAACAAATAACGCGATAGCGGCAAAAACGAGGATAACAGGCTGGATGAAACCGACTTGATCGCGAATAGATTTCGTGCTGTCTGCCCGGTATTCCTCTCCAGAGATGGCATGTTCATGCGACGATTTCGCGTGCGAGGTCAACGCGCGATTAATACGATGAGCGAGCGACTTCTGTTCTTGTTCAGTGAGCGGATGAGTTCCGTAGACGGAGATCAGTTGCGTCCGGCTAGGATCATCGGAAAGGCCAAGAGTCTGAGCTCGAGCAGTGGCCGGATCAATGCCCACAATTGCGGACCCAGGAGCTTTATTTGTCGCGGTAAAGATTCCGACCACACGGACATGTCGAGCGGTTGTTCGGTAGACAACAGTGGCACGATCTCCGGTCTTCAAACCTGCTTTCTGCGCGGTCTGACTTTCGAGAGCGATTTCATGCCCATTGCGTGGAGCTCGTCCGTGCTCGAAGTGAGCAGAACGCCATGGCTGACTGGCAGACATAGCGATAAAGGTCATTGCCGATCCGCGCGTCTCAACAGGCGAGCCGTCAGAACCGATCAGCGTCGCCGTTCGTACGACAGGAATAGTGGTGACCGACTTCACTCCCCGTACTTTTCGGATCGTCTTCGCAAGACTGACGGGGATCGCTTCTCGAGTTCCTGTAATCGTGCTCGTCGCCTTGTCCGTTGGTGACGACCCATGCTGTTCTTTTTTCTCAGGGCCCTGTACGTAAACATCGTGATCGTACGAGGTCACGAAAAGCGAGCTGACTTGGTCGCTCATCAGTGAAGAGAGGCTGAATGCGCCGACAATAAATGCCACGCCAAGAGCGATCGCCACAATCGACATGGCAAAACGGCCCATATGCGACCGCGCGTCACGAAGACCGATGCGGATCATGAGCGCTCCTCCCCATTCCCTGCGGGCGAAGAGCTGGCAGAAGACGCAGAATCATCGAAGACAGCAAGAATTTGCTCACGGCTGGGCTGATGCATGTCACGGGTGATGCGGCCATCGGCAAGAACAAGCACGCGGTCAGCGTAAGCGGCAGCATTCGGATCATGGGTCACCATGACGATGCTCTGACCATACTTCTCAACCGAATCGCGAAGAAATCCTAGCACCTCGCGGCTGGAACGAGAGTCAAGGTTACCGGTCGGCTCGTCAGCAAAAATGACGGATGGCCGAGACATGAGCGCACGTGCACACGCAACCCTCTGCTGCTGACCTCCTGAAAGCTGGCTCGGTCTGTGTGCCAATCGTGATTCCAATCCCATGACATGAACCAGCGTATTAAACCAATCACGATCAATAGGTCGATGCGCGATTTGCAACGGCAACAGAATATTTTCTTCAGCACTGAGCGTCGGCACGAGATTAAAGGACTGGAAGATGAAACCGATCCTCTCTCGACGCAACTGCGTAAGCTGGCGCTGATTCATCGCGGAAACTTCGAGACCCTCAACGAAGACTTTCCCACTCGTCGGCGTATCCAAACCGGCAAGGCAGTGCATGAGCGTCGACTTTCCGGAACCTGAAGGTCCCATAATGGCTGTCAAATGCCCACGCTGAAAATCAACCGTGATATGGTCGAGTGCCGTTACTTCTGTATCAGGATCATGTGCATCACCGTACGTTTTCACGAGATCCTCAGCCCACGCCACCGACTGTGCGTGCTCACTAGATTCTGGGTGCACCACTGTGTGCGTCACTGTGCGCACCACCGTTGGCCGATCTGTCTTCCGATGTGAAGATCCTTGTCTCACAGATTTGTGTCGAACAGAATGACGCCGAATCGACTCCCGCCGAACCCGTGCAAAAAGCGACGTCGATTTCATCTCATGCTTGCCCATCTCGTCTCCTTTGCAGTGAGCCCAACGAAGTCTTACCAGTTCAACCTAACTCACACTGATTTAACTCACTCAACTTGCCCAATCACAACCGTTAGTACGACGTACTCTTCAGACTAGTTTGACACACAAGTCTTCGTGATCGAATTTATTTTTTGTTTACAGCGCAACCGAGCTGTAAAAGTCTGCCACCACACTTTTCGTAATGGGGTAAATATTCTTCGCAAATTTGTTACCCCATTAGAGACGCATAAACGCGGTTAAAGGCGTGCAAAAATGACTGAAATGAAAACCCAAGAAAATGGCTGAAAACCGCGATATTACGGGCTTTTCGGCATGAAAAAAGGGTTTCGAGGAAATCCCCGAAACCCTCAAGGCGGAAGAGGCGGGATTCGGACCCGCGGAGGTATAGGCCTCACACGCTTTCGAGGCGTGCTCCTTAGACCGCTCGGACACTCTTCCACGTGGCCACAAGACCACAACGTTTCAATTATGTCACAGGGGCGGACTGACGTCTACTTTCGCTTTTCCGTCTTTCCTCACCTTTCCTCTTCGTATCCCGTTGCGGGCCGCCAACTATTCAATTATTTATTACCCGACTGCGAAGCAGAGTTTGTTCCCTGAGCGACAGAACTCAGAACTGCGCTGGATGAAGAAGATGCCGAATCCTGCGAAACTGATTGCGTTTGTAACGCAGAAACTATCTGACCATACAGATTAGAGAATCCACCTGGCGTCGACGACGGAAGAATGAGGGTCTTCGTTGTATTCGATTCGGCCAACGTGCGAGTCATATCAAGGTACTGATTGAACATCACGATGTTGTTGACTGCATCGATGTTCATGCCGACGGCCTTCAAGCTCTTGATTTGATCGACTATACCGTTGGCGATCTCACGACGATAGTTGGCCTGGCCCTCACCTTGCAGGCGCGTCTTCTCCGCCTCGGCTGATGCTTGTGTCTCGATCTGAATGCGTTGAGCCTCTGCACGCTGCTTCGTGGCTTCCTTCTCACGCTGAGCCGCATTGATCGAATCCATCGAAGCTTTCACAACTTGAGACGGATCAATGGAAGTAATCAGCGTCTTGACGACATCAAAGCCAAACTGCCGCATCTCGTCACCGACCGTCTTTTGCACATCGGAGGCCACATCGTCTTTCTTTGCAAACGTATCATCCAGTGACAGGTTCGGGATCGCAGAACGCAAGGCGTCTTCCAAATATGCGCGCAACTGCTGCTTCGGATCGCTGAGTTCGTAATAAGCCGTTGCGACGTTCTTCGGATTGACACGGAACTGAGTGCTGGCGACGATCTGCACGAACACATTATCGAGCGTTTTCGTCTCAAGTTTGACATCAAGCTGAGAAACGCGCATATTCGTTTTCTGCGCAATTCGGTCAACAAAAGGAACTCGGTAATGGATTCCTGCAAATGTGACAGTGCGGAACTTTCCAAACCGCTCGATAATATCCGCTTGCTGCTGCGGAACAACATATAATCCCGACAGCACAATGATGATCAGCAAGAGCACAATAATCAGTAATGGCATAGCGACCCCATCCTCCTTCACTGCTCAACACACTTCTCTAATCTGTTGAGCATATATTTTATTAAGGAATAAAAGTACATGCTGTTGGATCAGTTTGGCAAGAGGGCGTCTTTGTTCTGCGCACCTTGTCAACTTGCGTGATCGGAATCACGTGTACTGCCATTCTGATCAATCTCACTGGCTGACCGCTTTGCTCGGACTGCAGATGCCCTCGCCGCCAGCTGATCGTCGGGCGGATATGCGATATGCTCCATACACAGTCCGCACGCGTCTATCGGTCCGGTGAGCCCTTCTCTGCGCGGATGAGCAAGCTTGTCCGCAAACCAGTCAACTGTTTTCTTACCTTCGCCGACTGCCACTTGTGCTTTGACGAGCGAGCGCACCATATTGTGTGCAAACGCGTCGGCCACAATTGTAAACGTCAACAATCCAGATCCGACCGTTCGCTGCCCAAACTGATCAGTCTGGACAGGTGTTCTGTGCCAAAACGCGTGATGCACCTCGCGAATTGTTGTTCCGCCAGGATTAGGCGTGGCAAATGACCCAAAATCTTTGAGACCAGGAATCAACTGCGCGCATGCAGTGAGCGCCTGCATGTTCAGCGGATGCGTGAGCCGAAGTACAAATCGCCGTATAAGCGGATCATCACTCTCAGCACTGTCGCAAATTCGATACGTATACGTGCGCTCTAATGCCGAGAATCGTGCATCAAATCCGTCTGGAGCCGCACTCACCCGTCGAATCACAATGTCCGCGGGGACAACGAACGGAAGCCGATGACCAAGAGATGTAATGGCATCAAACGGCAAATGTCCAATTGCTCGTTCGAGCTCCTCATCGGGGATGTCCGCATGACACACTTGTTCACGCGCATGAACGCCTGCGTCAGTTCGTCCGGCCACAGTCAAATGAACGGGAACATCACCATTGAGAGGACGAATGTGGAAAACTTTTGACAGGGCTGATTCTATTTCTCCCTGCACTGTCCTCAATCCTGGCTGACGCGCCCATCCATGAAAATCTGTTCCGTCATATGCGCAATCGATACGAATTCGCGTGATATTCCCCTGCGTTGCTTCCACGTCTTTTAGGATACAGGTGACAAAGAATACGACACCAAAAACTACACCTACACCCGCATCTACTTCTGCATTCACGCGTCCATCTATGTGCATGCAAGCGTAAAAAACGAGATGGGAAAAGAACGAAAAAGGACGAAAAAAGGGAACCAACTTCAACGAGTTGATTCCCTTTCAACATCCGTGAATAGCGATCTATATAGATCTATAAGGATCTGTCAGATCATATTCACTTCTTGTCGGCAGTCTTCGATGCCTTTGACGTCGATGCGCTCACCTTCTTTGCAGCAGGCTTTGCCGCTGGCTTAGTGGACTTCGCAGCCGCATCTGTCTTCTCAGACTTTGCAGCAGTTGCATCCTTCGGTGCTGCAGCAGCATCAGACTTTGCAGCCTGCTTTGTTGCGGCTTCTGCTTCCTTCACGGTTGCCTGCTTAGCAGACAGCGGCTCTGTAACGAGTGCAATGATCGCCTGTGGAGCTGCATCGCCATGACGTGGAGCAACGTGGATAATACGCGTATACCCACCGTGACGTTCCTTCATTTCAGAGGCAATCGACGTGAAGAGCTGATGCACGACAGCCTTATCGCGGATAACGCGCATCACACGACGCATAGACGCCTGATCTCCACGCTTTGCAAAGGTGATGAGACGTTCTGCGATTGGACGCAGGCGCTTTGCCTTCGCCAGTGTGGTCTTCACGCTGCCATTACGATACAGGCTCGTCGCCATATTCGCGAGCATCAAACGCTCGTGCGCTGGACTCGACGCCAGACGTGGACCTTGCTTTGGTCTTGGCATTGTTTCTCCTTTGATGACTAGGCAGGAGGGCATACGCCCAACGGTCTGCTCTAGCCTCTTTCAACCGGTGGAATGAACCGCGAACCGGCTATTTACTTCTCTTTGCTATCGTCCGAATCATCTGGCGTGAAGAACGTTCCGCCAGCGAGATCGTTCTGGTCAAATCCTGCAACTGGTGACTCCTTGAGAGACAACCCAAGTGCTGCAAGCTTTTCCTTGACCTCGTCGATGGACTTCGAGCCAAAGTTACGGATGTTGAGCAAATCATTTTCCGAACGGCTGACTAACTCTCCGACCGTGTGAATTCCCTCACGCTTGAGGCAGTTATACGACCGCTGCGTGAGATTGAGTTCTTCGATCGGCATTGAAAGCTGCGGATTATCGTCTTGGCTCTGTGGTGCAGGACCAACTTCGATTCCTTCAGCCTTGCTATTCAGCTCCTTGCACAAGCCGAACAGCTCAACCAAAGTGGAACCGGCAGAAGCAACTGCATCGCGCGGAGAAATTGCTTCCTTCGTGGTCACATCGAGGATCAGACGATCAAAATCAGTCCGCTGCTCGACGCGCGTTGCCTCAACCTTGTAGCTCACCTTCAGCACTGGAGAATAAATGGAATCGACCGGGATACGACCGATCTCCTGATTCTCCTGCTTATTGAGCTGAGCTGGAACGTAGCCACGGCCACGCTCGACAGTGAATTCAATTTCCAGAGAACCGTCATCCGCCAATGTGGCGATATGCCAATTCGGGTTGCAAATCTTCACCCCAGCCGGAGGATTAATGTCCCCAGCTGTCACTTCGCCTGCTCCGCTCTTACGCAGATACATGACGACTGGTTCGTCGTATTCACTCGTCAGAACGATGCCTTTGATGTTCAGAAGAATCTCTGTGACATCTTCCTTCACACCTGGCAACGTGGTGAACTCGTGAAGTGCACCGGTGATACGCACCGATGTAACGGCAGCACCAGGAATTGAACTCAACAATGTGCGACGCAGTGAATTACCGAGCGTATAACCGAAACCTGGCTCCAAAGGCTCAAGAGTAAAACGAGAGCGATGATCGCTGAGCTTCTCTTCCTTCAGCGTCGGACGCTGTGCAATCAGCACTTTTCATCCTTTCAGCTACGACCGGTCGTGCACAACCGGCTTTCGCGGGTGGATATTGTTCTGGTTAATAACTCTGCGTCAGACGCGACGGCGCTTCGGAGGACGAACTCCGTTATGTGCCTGCGGAGTGACGTCTGTGATGGATCCAACTTCAAGTCCGGCGGACTGCAGTGAACGAATAGCAGTCTCACGACCAGAGCCTGGACCCTTGACGAAAACATCAACCTTCTTCACGCCATGCTCCATGGCTTTGCGTGCCGCTGCCTCTGCAGCCATACCTGCTGCAAATGGAGTGGACTTACGAGAGCCCTTGAAGCCAACGTCGCCACCAGAAGCCCAAGCAAGAACCTTGCCGGACTGATCGGTGATTGCGACGATCGTGTTGTTGAACGTGGACTTAATGTGAGCCTGTCCCATTGGAACGGACTTATGGGTCTTGCGGCGGTTGGTGTTCTTTGCACCTGCGCGCACGGCCTGCTTTGCTGCTGGCATTGCCCCTCTATTCCTTAAAAAATCAGTATCTTCTCACTCAACGCCAATTACTTCTTGGCGAGAGCCTTCTTCTTTCCGGCGACAGTACGCTTCGGTCCCTTACGGGTGCGAGCGTTTGTCTTCGTGCGCTGACCACGCACTGGAAGATGCCGACGATGGCGAATGCCCTGATAGCAGTTAATTTGGATCTTGCGGCGAATATCTGCTTCAACCTCACGGCGCAGATCGCCCTCGATCTTGTAGTTACCCTCGAGATAATCGCGCAGAGTAATCAGCTGATCATCTGTCAGATCCTTGGTGCGAGTATCCGGATTAATTCCGGTTGCAGCCAAGGTCTGCTGCGCACGCGTCCGACCCACACCATAAATGTAGGTCAGCGCGATCTCAATGCGCTTCTCGTTGGGAATATCGACTCCGGCAAGACGTGCCATTGCGATTCCTTTGTTTCAACGGAGGTTGTGCACCAAGTCTCCCGCTTTACACGGCCCAGGCCCCCGTACCTGAGGTTCGGCCCCTCTTGGTTTCCCGCCAGAGGCTGCGACTTAGCGCCTTATCTTTTCTTTTATTGATCGCTGCGGTGATGGTCTCTCGTCAGCCCTGACGCTGCTTGTGCCTCGGGTTGGTGCAGATCACCATGACGCGGCCATGACGACGGATGATGCGGCAATGCTCGCAGATCCGCTTCACACTTGGCTTAACCTTCATGGTTTTCCTTTACTTGTAGCGATACGTGATCCGACCACGAGTCAGATCATACGGACTCATCTCAAGGATGACGCGATCTTGAGGAAGAATGCGAATGTAATTCTTGCGCATCTTGCCTGAAATAGTGGCTAAGACGACATGCTTATTCTCCAGCTCAACGCGGAACATTGCATTCGGTAATGCCTCGACGACTCTGCCTTCGACTTCAATCACACCGGCTTTTGCCATACTCTGTGTAGTCCTATCCTTGATCCATTACGTGCTTCTGAATTGAAAACACGCCAAAAATATATATTAAAAAAGGCCTCAGACATTTCAGGTATTCACCCGAAACACTGAGACCTCTATTTCAATACAACCAGTTGCGGTCGATTGCCGTTCACTGCTGCCAATCAATTATTTGAGCAGAGCTGATCAAGCTTCTCAATAATTGTTGCAGTAATATCTTCGATCTTTCCCACACCATTGACTGATACAAGAAGACCACGGCTCTGATATTTCTTCAGTAACGGCTTCGTCTGCGTGTCATACGTCTTCAACCGTGCCGCAATTGCCGTCGGATTGTCATCCGCACGACCTTCGATGGCCGCACGCTTCTTCATACGCTCGAGGAGAACGTCTTGTGCTGCATCCAACGTCACAACCGCATCGAGACGCTGTCCCATTCGCTCGAGCATCTTATCCAACGCTTCGACCTGCTCAGCATCGCGCGGATAACCGTCAAGGATCCACCCTGATGCTGCATCATCTTGGTGCAAGCGATCTTCAACAATGCGATCTGTCACTTCGTCAGGAACGAGTTCACCTTTGTTGATATAGCGTCCTGCTTCTTTGCCGAGTGCAGTTCCGTTCTTCAAGTTGTAACGGAAAATATCACCGGTGGAGATATGCGGAATACCGTAATGAGCGGACAGACGTTCGGCCTGTGTGCCCTTACCAACTCCTTGCGGACCCATGATCAACAGACGAAGTGATGTCATTGTTCTTCAATCCTTTTTCCTTAATTCACGCCTGATATGAATGTGCAGACGATGCACTGCCGATATGCTCACTCAGATTCTTTTTTGCTCAGTTCAGCTTCAACCTCAAGTGCCTGATGAGCAGCTTCCTTCTGAATCTGCTTACCATCCTTCTTGAGATCCTCATCGAGGAAACCGCGATAATCGAACTGCTCGACTTGTGCTGCTGCCTGACGTAGTGTATCCAAACCGACCTGCGCAATAATCAGAATCGTGGTGCCACCAAATGGAAGGCTTCCGTTCAGTGAGAGAGCACGCATCAAGACAGTTGGAATAAGCGACACGAAGAGCAAGTACACAGCTCCGACCGTATTGAGACGATTGATGATGTACGTCAGATACGAGGCTGTCTGCTGACCTGCACGAATACCTGGGATGAAACCGCCATAATCCTTGAGATCATCAGCCACCTCATCCGGATTAAAGGTAATCGACGTGTAGAAGAACGTGAAGAACACGATCTGGATTGCGTACAGAATGATGTACCACGTTGTCGTCGAGCTCGCAAGATTGGCATTGATCCACTGAACCCATGACTGATTCGACTTACCGAATTGAGCGATCAGCGTCGGGATTGCCAAAATAGAAGATGCGAAGATCGGCGGAATCACGCCAGACATGTTGATCTTCAGTGGGATATAGGTGGAGCTTCCACCGTACATCTTGCGGCCAATCATGCGGCGCGTGTACTGAACAGGAACACGACGCTGAGACTGCTCAACAAAGACAACGAAGATCATGATGGCGATGAGGACAGCGACAACGATGCCGAAACGCAGCCAGCCGTCTGTACGGCCGATATCCCACAGACGAGGAAGGAAGCCAGAGCAGATCGAGATGAAGATTAAGACAGACATGCCTTGACCAAGACCCTTATCAGTAATGAGCTCTGCCATCCACATGATGAGGCCGGTTGCACCAGTCATAATCAGCACCATGATGGCGATATTGATGAAACTGCCATCCGGAATGACTGGCTTCGTGCACTGATAGTTGAACAGAGCACCTGAGTGCGCCGTCACCAAAATGGTGGTGGACTGCAGAATAGCCAAGCCAATCGTGAGGTAACGCGTGTACTCCGTCAAACGCGCTTCTCCGGACTGACCCTCCTTATGCAATGCCTCAAAGCGAGGAATCACAACTCGAAGAAGCTCAATCACGATGGATGCCGTAATATACGGCATAATGCCCAATGCGAAAATGGAGAGCTGAAGGAGAGAGCCGCCAGAGAACAGATTGACAAGACCGACGAAGTCTTCCTTCGTTGCAGATGAAACACACTGACTAACAGCCTTATAGTCAACACCTGGCGTCGGAATAAATGACCCGATGCGATAAATAATAATGATACCGAGGGTAAAGAGAATCTTATTTCTCAGTTCCTTGGTTCGAAAGGCCTGGATGAGCGTTCTCACAACTGCTCCTTCATTTCCTCTGTTCTGGGGCTGCGGTGCCCTTCAGAACAGACAGGCGTCCCCACGTCTTAACCAAATTATCATATCAAGAGCCCCGGTCTGTGTGCGACAAACGAGCGAGAAATGTGCATAACTAGCAAATTTCGTTCGCTCTCGCATCCACCTCACTGCCGGGATAAAAGAGTACAGAATACAAACAGAATACAAGAAGGGCGATGAAAATCTCTGTGGATTCCCATCGCCCTTGCACTACAACTGGCTCACTCGCTGATTGAGCCGCCAGCCTTCTTGATCTTCTCGAGAGCAGACTTGGAAGCCTTGACTCCTGAGATATCGAACTTTGCGGTCACATCTCCATCGCCCAGGATCTTGACAGGATAACCGTCGCGAACGGCGTTCTTCTTGACGAGATCTTCAGCAGTGACCTTTCCGCCCTTCGGATACAAGCGAGAAAGCTCATTGAGATTGACGACCTGATACTGCTTATGGAACGGGCTACGGAAGCCACGAAGTTTCGGCAGGCGCATGTACAGCGGAAGCTGACCGCCTTCGAAACCAGGACGAACCTGATAACGTGCCTTCGTGCCCTTTGTTCCACGTCCAGAGGTCTTACCCTTGGATCCTTCACCACGACCAACGCGAGTCTTCGCAGTCTTGGCACCTGGTGCCGGATGAAGATCATTCACCCGAAGGAGTTGAGCATCGTCTTTTTCTGCCATGTTCAGTCAACCTCCTCAACTGTGACGAGATGACGAACAGCTCGTGCCTGGCCCCTGAATGATGGGGTATCCGGGACAACGACGCTCTGACCAATGCGATGCAGTCCGAGGCCGTGAACGTTCGCCTTTTGGCGTGCCGTCTCAGTAACGAGTCCGTGAATCAGGGTGACCTTGATGTGCTTTGCCTTTGTTGCGCGAGCCATCATTCACCATCCTTCTGTGATGCCTTTGCCTTGGCATCCTCGCGAGCCTTTTGCTCGGCTGCAATTCCCTCAGCACGATCGCGCAGGAGCTGAGCCGGGGCAACATCCTCCAGCGTCAGTCCACGACGAGCTGCAACCTCTTCTGGCTCTTCGAGCTTCTTGAGAGCTGCAACAGTTGCGCGCACGATATTCAGAGCGTTGGAAGAACCCATGGACTTGGAGAGGATATCGCTGATACCAGCGCACTCCAAGACAGCGCGAACTGGGCCACCGGCGATAACACCGGTTCCTGGAGCTGCTGGGAGCAGAAGAACTGTACCAGCAGAATCATGACCCTGCACCGGATGGGTGATCGTTCCACGAATGTGAGGAACCGTGAACATATGCTTGCGAGCATCAAGCTCACCCTTGGCAATTGCTGCCGGGACCTCATGGCTCTTGCCATACCCGACACCAACGGTTCCCTTGCCATCGCCGACAACAACAAGAGCACCGAAGCTCATCGTGCGACCACCCTTATGGGTCTTGGACACACGATTGATAGTGACAACACGATTGAGCATGTCATCTTGGTGCTCATTGCGACGGTTACGACGGCGACGTTCACCGCGTCCACGTCCGCGACCGCGATTATCACGATCAGAACGATGCGAGCGGTTGTTCTGATCGTTGGTGTTCTCAGAAGCAGCCTGAGCGTTCTCAGTCTGTGCGGAAGTAGCGTTCTTCTGATCTTCTGCCACTTGCGTTTCCTTTGTATCTTGGTCGCTCACAGCTGGAGACCTCCTTTGCGCGCTCCATCCGCAACGGCCGCTACACGCCCATGGTAGGCACTGCCACCACGATCGAAGACGACCTTGGTGATACCTGCCTTCTTGGCACGTTCAGCAATCAGCTGACCGACCTTTTGTGCAGCTTCCGTCTTGGTTCCCTTGAAATCTTTGAAATCGGCAGTAATCGTCGAAGCGCTGGCCAAAGTGACGCCCTTGGTGTCATCAATGATCTGCGCAACCATGTTGCGGTTCGAGCGACGGACTGCCAGGCGCGGACGATCAGGTGTGCCGAAGACATGACGACGAACGCGTGCATGTCGACGCAGACGAGCAACTGCCCTGCCCTTACCGAAAATCTTGACCGACATGATTACTTACCAGCCTTTCCGGCCTTACGACGAACATGTTCGCCGACATACCTGATTCCCTTGCCCTTGTAAGGCTCTGGCGGACGAAGGCGACGAATTTGCGCCGCAACCTCTCCGACCTTCTGCTTGTCGATGCCGCTGACAGACAAATGCGTATTGTCTGTGACCTTGAAGGTAATGCCTTCAGGAGCAGCGATCTCCACAGGGTGTGAGAAACCAAGCGAGAAGTTCAAACCTGTGCCTTTTGCAGCAACACGATAACCGGTACCGATAATCTCAAGGTTCTTGGTGAAACCTTTTTCAGTACCTTCGATCAGAGAAGCAATCAGCGAACGGACAAGACCATACTTTGCATTCGTCTCATCCTCTTCGTTCAGCTCAGAAACAACAACCTGATTGTCATCGATCTTGACGCTGATGCCTTCTGGAACTTCGCAGCTATCCTCACCCTTCGGGCCCTTCACAGAAACATGAGAACCATTGAGAGTAACTGTCACATCCGACGGGATGGCAATAGGAAGCTTACCGATATGTGATGCCATGTCTAACTTCCCCCTTCACCATACGTAGGCGACGATCTCGCCGCCAATTCCTTGCTGCTGGCACTCATTCTGAGTCATGAGACCAGCACTCGTCGAAATGATCGCAATACCGAGACCACCGAGTGGCATCGGCAGAGAATCAGACTTCGTGTAACGACGAAGACCTGGCTTCGACACGCGCTTAATTCCGCGAATGCTCCGTTCGCCATTGCGACCGTACTTCAGCGTGATGGTCAGATTCTTGCCGACCTTTGCATCGGTCGAAGCGAAGTCCTTGATATAGCCTTCACGCTTCAGAATCTCAGCGATATGAGCCTTAAACTTCGAATACGGCATAGAAACAGTCTCGTGCTTTGCCGCATTCGCGTTCCGCAGACGTGTCAACATATCTGCGATTGGATCTGTCATTGTCATATGTGGGCTTCTGCCCTTTCTCGCTGTGGTTTCTGAATGCCTCCGAATAAATCGGAAGCATTCGGACCTTCAGCGTCGATATTTCACCAGCTTGACTTCGTGATTCCAGGAAGTTGACCTGCGTGTGCTAACTGACGGAAGCACAGACGGCACAGGCCAAACTTGCGATAGACCGCATGCGGACGACCGCAACGCTGGCAACGAGTGTAGCCACGGACAGCGAACTTCGGCTTCCGAGCTGCCTTCACCTTTAACGATGTCTTTGCCATTTCACTTCTCCCTGAACGGGAAGCCCAGACCTGCAAGAAGGTCATGAGCAACCTTGTCATCCTTGGTGGTTGTCACCACAGTAATATCCATTCCGCGGCGATGATCGACCTTATCTGGATCAATCTCGAGGAAAATATCCTGCTCAGTGATGCCAAAGTTGTAATTACCCTGACCATCGAACTGCTTTCCACTGATACCACGGAAATCACGGATTCGCGGAAGAGCAAGCGTCAGAAGACGATCAAGGAACTCCCACATGCGATCGCCACGAAGCGTGACGAAAGCACCGATTGCCTGTCCTTCACGCAGATGGAACTGTGCAACAGACTTACGGGCACGTGTCACCTTTGGCTTCTGACCAGTGATCTTGCTCAGATCAGAGACAGCACCTTCGATGAGCTTGGAATCACGAGCAGCCTCGCCGACACCCATGGAGACGACGACCTTCTCGATCTTCGGGAGCTGCATAGGATTTGCGAACTTATACTCCTTGCGAAGCTGTGGAAGGACATCGTCCTCATACATCTTCTTGAGGCGCGGTTCAACTTTCACTGCAGTATCGCTCATGCCAGCTCCTTGCCAGACTTCTTGGCATAACGGACGCGAACAATCTTCGTCTTTCCGTCATGAACCTCAGTCTTAATCTTGATACCCACGCGCGTCGGCTTCTTCGTCTCTGGGTCGACCACCATCACATTGGAACGATCGATCGGAGCTTCCTCGGAAACGATACCAGATTCCTGGTTCTGCTGATTGGCGCGAATATGCTTCTTGACGATTTGCACGCCCCCAACGACAACGCGGTTGTCCTTCAGAACACGCAGAACCTTGCCCTGCTTACCGCGATCCTTGCCGCGGATAACCTGAACGAGATCTCCGCTCTTCAGCTTTGCTGCCATTCAGATCACCTCCGGAGCAAGGGAAACGATCTTCATGAACTTATGATCACGAAGCTCACGCCCAACAGGCCCGAAAATACGAGTTCCACGTGGGTCGTGGCCGTTTCCCAGAATGACGGCTGCATTCTCATCAAATGAGATGTACGAACCGTCGGCACGACGAGTTCCCTGCTTTGTGCGAACAACGACGGCCTTCACAACGTCGCCTCTCTTGACGGCGCCGCCAGGAATCGCGTCCTTGACGGTGGCGACAATCACATCGCCAATGCCCGCGTAGCGAACCTTCGAACCTCCGAGCACGCGGATCGTCAAGAGCTCCTTGGCACCCGTGTTGTCGGCGACACGAAGTCGCGACTCTTGCTGAATCATTGATTCTCCTTAGTCGTGCTGGTTCTTGGATGTACACACACAAATGCGGTGTACCCCAAGCCTGGCCGAACTTTTACTTTGCGCGCTCGACGATCCTGACGAGACGCCAACGCTTAGTTTTGCTGAGCGGACGAGTTTCCATGATACTCACAGTGTCGCCATTGTGAGCTTCATTGTTGTCGTCCTGAGCTTTCACCTTGCTTGTGGTCTTCACAATCTTGCCGTAGAGCGGATGCGCGGAACGATGCTCGATCTCGACAGTAATGGTCTTGTCCATCTTGTCGGAGACGACGATTCCGCGACGAACCTTACGTTCGTTGCGCGGCTCCTGAGCCCCTTCTGCCATTTTCACTCCTCAGTCTTCGTGGCGGCAGACTTCTTTGAAGCTGCCTTCTTCGTGGCCTTTGCCTTCTTGGCTGGCTTTTCAGCCGGCTTCGACGGCTCCTTGGTGATGCCGAGTTCACGCTCGCGCAGAACGGTGTACATTCTGGCGATATCCTTCTTGACAGCACCCACGCGGGAGCTGTTCGTGAGCTGGCTCGTTGCTGCCTGGAAACGAAGATTAAAGAGCTCTTCCTTAGACTTCTTCAGAGCATCTTTAATTTCGTCATTGGTCTTCTCGTTGAGAGCCTTGATTGAATACTCTTTTGTTCCGAGTGCCATCAGTTGTTACCGCCTTCACGAGCAATGATCCTGCACTTCATCGGGAGCTTATCCATTGCTCGACGAAGTGCCTCGCGGGCAACGTCCTCCTGGACGCCACCAATCTCAAACAGGACACGGCCTGGCTTGATATTGGCAATCCAGAACTCAGGATCACCCTTGCCGGAACCCATTCGGGCTTCAGCTGGGTGCTTTGTCAGTGGGCGATCTGGGAAGACATCAATCCACACACGACCGCCACGCTTAATGTAACGAGTCATGGCAATACGGGCTGCCTCAATCTGATTGTTCTTCAGATAGACAGGAGCCAATGCCTGAATACCGAAGTCACCGAAGGCGAGTTCGGTACCACCCTTTGCCATTCCCCTGCGGGTCGGACGATGCTGCTTACGGTACTTGACCCTCTTAGGAATCAGAGCCATCTGAACTCACTCCTTCGCTTTGGCTGGCTGAGCAGCAGCTGGTTGCGCTGCTGGTGCCGGCGTTGACTTAGCCGAAGTTGCCTGATGCTCATCACGACGTGCAGAACGCGGACGACGAGAGCCACGGCGAGAACCGCGACCATTACCACGACCGCGATTTGCAGCCTGTTGCTCATCGAACTCAACATCGGTCATATCGCCCTTGTAGATCCAGACCTTCACACCGATGCGGCCATAGGTCGTACGAGCCTCGAAGAAGCCGTAATCGATCAGTGCGCGAAGTGTCTGCAGTGGGACACGACCCTCATGTGCGTACTCGGCACGAGTCATATCTGCACCGCCAAGACGGCCAGTGACCTTGATCTTGATGCCGTGCGCGCCACCGCGCATTGCGTCTTGCTGAGCCTTGCGCATAGCACGACGATACGTCACACGATTAGTGAGCTGATCAGCGATGGACTGAGCAACAAGCTGGGCATCGATCTCCGGGTTACGAACCTCGAAGATGTTGAGCTGAACTTGCTTGCCGGTCATCTTTTCGAGCTTGGCACGAACGCGATCAGCTTCTGCACCACGACGACCAATGACAATGCCTGGACGTGCGGTATAGATGTCAACGCGAACACGATCACGCGTGCGCTCGATGATGATACGTGAAACGCCTGCGCGTTCCAGATCAGCATTCAGTTCCTTACGAATCCGGTCATCTTCGCCCACGAAGTCGCGATAGCGCTCACCCGGCTTTGTCGAATCCGTGAACCACTTAGAACGATGGGATTCGGTGATGCCAAGGCGAAAACCGAACGGGTTGATCTTCTGTCCCATTATCGGGTTCCTTCCTTGTCTGGCGATGAGACGACGAGAGTGATGTGGCACGTGCGCTTGTTAATAGCAGCAGCACGGCCTTGTGCACGAGCGCGGAAACGCTTGATAGTGATTCCCTCGTCTACAAATGCACGAGAGACAACCAGATCGTTCTCGCGGAATGTCTTCTTTTCTTTCTCAGCTTGCTGACGCGCATTCGCGACGGCAGAATTCAGAGCCTTGAGAACAGGTTCTGACGCAGTCTGCGGCGCGAATTGGAGAATAGTGCGCGCTTCGGTGGTCTTCTTGCCCCGGATGAGGTTAACCATGCGGCGAGCCTTGCGCGGCGTCACGCGAACGCTACGAGCAATTGCTTTTGCTTCCATGTGTCTCTAATCTCTTCCTCGCCTCAGCGGCGTGCCTTCTTGTCGTCCCCACTCGTATGGCCATGGAAGGTGCGAGTCGGAGCGAATTCGCCCAGCTTGTGCCCGACCATAGCTTCAGTCACATAGACCGGAACGTGACGGCGTCCGTCATGAACTGCAAAGGTCAGACCGATAAAGTCCGGGGTAATCATCGAACGGCGAGACCATGTCTTGATGACGGTCTTGCTGTTGGACTTATTGGCCGCGTCGACTTTCTTCTGAAGGGATGCGTCGACGAATGGGCCCTTCTTAATACTTCTGTTAGTCATTAGTGACGCTCCCTACTCACGAACGATTCTTGCCGTTAGGACGACGGCGAATAATGAGCCTGTTCGAAGCCTTCTTCGGACGACGAGTACGAACTTCGCCCTTGCCCCATGGAGACATCGGGTTCTTGCCGCCGTTGGTCGTACCACCCAATGGATGGTCGACAGCGTTCTGAGCCTGACCACGAACGATTGGACGATGACCCTTCCAACGAGCACGACCAGCTTTGCCGAGCTGAATGTTGGCATGATCACCATTGCCGACTTCGCCAATCGTGGCGCGGCATGCAGCCAAGACATTGCGAATCTCACCACTCGGCATACGAAGCTGTGCATATGCGCCATCCTTGGCGACGAGCTGAACACCCGTGCCAGCAGAACGTGCGATCTTTGCTCCACCGAGCGGACGCAGTTCAATAGCGTGCACAATCGTGCCGGTTGGGATTGCAGAGAGAGGAAGATTATTGCCCGGCTTGATATCAGCCTGAGCACCCGTCTCAATCCGATCCCCGACAGAAATGCCTTCTGGAGCGAGAATGTACCGCTTCTCACCATCTGCATAATTCAGGAGAGCGATACGTGCGGTGCGATTTGGATCATATTCGATCTCTGCCACGCGTGCAGGAATTCCATCCTTATCCCAACGACGGAAATCGATGACGCGGTACATACGCTTATGACCGCCGCCCTTATGACGAGCAGTCACACGACCGTAGTTATTGCGGCCGGCAGCGCGATGTAGCGGCTTGGTGAGCTGACGCTCAGGCGTGCGACGCGTCACATTGGAGAAGTCCTCCACGGATGCGTTGCGGCGACCTGCAGTCGTTGGCTTGTAAATTCGGATAGCCATAATTTTTACCTAACTTTCTCGGCTAGCCTTCAGTGATTGTTACCAAAGACATCAATCTGCTGACCCTTGGCAAGAGTCACGATTGCGCGCTTCTGATCACGATGCTTGCCAAAACCAGTACGCGTACGGACGGTCTTGCCAATCCGGTGCATGGTGTTGACAGAGGTGACCTTCACCTTGAAGATTGCTTCAACAGCACGCTTGATCTCAATCTTGTTGGCATCAGGCGCAACTTCAAAGGTGTATTGGCCACGATCGGAGTTTGCGTAACTCTTCTCAGAAACGATCGGCTTGATGATGATCTCGTGTGGTGCCTTATCGACAGCTGCCATCTAACTCAGGCCTCCTTCGCGGCCACAGAGGCCTTTGCGGAACGTGAGTCCAGGAAGTCCTGGAGAGATTCCTTGGTGAAGACGACGTCCTGAGCGGAAATCACATCATACGTATTGAGCTGGTCTGCAAACTCAACGTGAACCGTTGGAATATTGCGGACAGACAGCCATGCGTTGACATCATTACGAGACAGAACGACGGTGGTGAAACGATCAGCGACAACCGGTGACAGTGCAGCGATTGCAGCCTTGGTGGACGGCGTGTCTGCTGGCAGACCGTCGATCACGTGGATACGCCCAGCGTTAGCACGATCAGACAGAACAAAGCGAAGAGCTGCACTCTTCATCTTCTTCGGTGTGTGCTGCGAATAATCGCGGTTCACCGGTCCAAAGACGACAGCGCCGCCCTTGAACTGCGGTCCACGCAAAGAACCTTGACGAGCACGACCAGTGCCCTTCTGCTTCCATGGCTTACGACCAGTACCAGAAACAGAATGATGGTTCTTCACAGCGTGTGTGCCCTGACGAGCAGCATCGAGCTGAGCAACCACAACTTGATGAATAAGAGGAATACGCTTCGTGATCTCGTCATGCGAAATACCGAAATATTCCTCAGGCGCTGAAACGGTTCCTGCCTTGGAGCCCTTCGCGTCCGTGACTGTCAAAGAGACATTTGCCATTTTCAGGCTCCCTTCACGGCCGTGCGGACGAGAACAATGGAACCCTTGGCTCCCGGAAGAGCACCCTTAATAGCGATGATTCCGTTCTCTTTGTCCACGGAGACGACCTCAAGATTCTGGACAGTGCGACGATCCTTGCCCATATGACCTGCCATACGCTTACCACGCATGACACGTGCAGGTGTTGCGCACGCACCGATTGAACCTGGACGACGCTCATTCTTATGAGAGCCGTGAGTGCGACGATATGAAGTGAATCCCCAGCGCTTAATCGTGCCAGCGAAGCCCTTGCCCTTGGTGGTACCCGTCACATCGACGTCGGAACCTTCATCAAAGGAATCTGCTGGCAGATCTTGACCTGGCTTGTAATCGGTGACATCCAGCGTGCGCACCTCAACGAGGTGACGACGAGGAGTGACACCAGCCTTAGCGAAATGACCTGCCAAAGGCTTGCTCACCTTCGTTGGATCGATGGCACCATAGCCAAACTGAACTGCGTCATAACCATCAGAATCGACGGTCTTCACAGCAGTGACCACGTTGCCAGAGACGTCAACAAGAGTAACTGGAACAAAGAAACCCTGCTTGTCCCACACTTGAGACATGCCGAGCTTCTTGCCCAGAAGCGCCTTGCGCACTTTCTTCTCTGCGTTAGCCATTGCGAGCCCCCTCAGAGCTTGATCTCGATATTGACATCCGCTGGCAGATCAATGCCCATCAGAGAATCAACCGCCTTTGGCGTTGGATCAATGATGTCAATGAGACGCTTATGCGTCCTCATTTCGAAATGCTCGCGAGAGTCCTTGTACTTATGCGGAGAACGAATGACAACATAGACATTCTTCTCGGTCGGCAGCGGTACCGGGCCAACAACTGTCGCGCCCGCGTTCTGGACCGTTTCGACGATCTTCTTCGCCGACTGGTCAATGACCTCATGGTCGTAGGACTTAAGCCTGATGCGGATCTTCTGTCCCGCCATTGCCGTACGCCCTTTCATACTTGATATTTCTTCCAACCAATCTCCAGGCGCACTCCAGGATGGCGGCTTCAACCGCATCACTCATTCACGCGAGCCAACCAGCGGAGGCGGACCCGCTCGCTATTCACATCCCAATTATGCGAGCCTGAAAACAGGCAACTTTCCTATGAAACCACAACACTTCCCCTAGCACAAACCGGGCGTGTCGTGATACAGCGAGCACACATACTCGCCTTCATAGCTATTTGTATTGTACCGCGCATCGCCGACGAACCGTTGAAAACACAGGGCTTTAAGAATCGCTGACGGCACAAACAACCAGGAGCGTGCAACAATTGATGTATGAAACTTCCTGAACTGCATCGTTATGCAACGCGTCCTGGCCTCTTCCTAACGGATGACGGCGGCGCAGATGCTGTCATTTGGTCGGAAACCGCCGAACACATGTGGTTTTCCGTCATTGAAGACGAAGATCAACCAAGCGCTTTCGCCGATTTGTCATTGGAATACGGCGATGTTGATCCATCAGTTTTCTTCGATGCAGCTCAAAGAAATCCAGTCGTTTCTCGCACTATTCATGGCGTGCATGAAACACTCTTTGCAATGACGGGTCCAAATTACGGCAAATGGTTCGTCCATATTCCGTCTGCATGGAACGGTATGCGCTACGGATATCGTGCTGATGGAAAATGGGATCCGAGTAAAGGCCTGCAATTCAACCCAAGCAAGTTCTTGATTGATCCGTGTGCAAAAGGCCTCGAAGGAAACGTGCAATACGGACCAGCACTTTTTGCCTATCGTGCCAAAATGACGGAAAACGGTGCTGTCAATGGCAATCTCTTCTCCGGCCCAAGCACTATTGACTCACTCGGTTCGGTGCCATATTCCATCGTGATTGATGATCGCAATTCCCATAAACACGATGCAGATGTCTATCATCCGCACATCCCGTGGGCACGCACCATCATTTATGAACTGCACGTCAAAGGTTTTACCCGCAATGCCCCGTGGCTTCCGGCTTCTTTGCGAGGCACATATGCCGGTCTTGCGCATCCGCAGACGATTGCGTACCTCAAAGCACTCGGCGTTACATCTTTGGAACTGATGCCGATCTTTGCCAAGCAAACAGAACCTCCACTCATGGCTCGAGGGAAAACGAATTACTGGGGGTATTCCACCCTCAACTTCTTCACGCCGGAAGCAAGTTATGCGACCGCACAACATCAGGCTCAGGGTGCGCAAGCAGTCCGTCAAGAAGTCATCGACATGGTTCGGGCTCTGCATGCAGCTGGGCTCGAAGTCATTTTGGATGTGGTCTACAACCACTCGTGCGAAGGAGGAACAGACGGTTACACGCTCAGTTGGCGAGGTATAGACGGATACAACTATTACCGCCGCAACCCGCGCTCCCCGTATCAGCTCATTGACACAACGGGCACAGGGAACACGTTTAACTTTTTGAATACGAACGTCATCATTGCAGCGACCGACTCACTACGCTATTGGGCCAAAAGAATCGGCGTGGACGGATTCCGCTTCGATTTGGCGGCCAGCCTCGCTCGTCTCGAATACAACTTCACCCCGTATCATCCGTTCTTGTACGCAATCCGTGCCGATCCGCTCCTCGGAAATCTCAAGCTCATCATGGAACCATGGGATACCGGTAACGGCGGATGGCAGACAGGAAAGTTTGGTATGCCGTTCTCTGAGTGGAATGACCGATTCCGTGATTCAGTGCGCAAGTTCTGGCTCACTGATGAACAGCGACTGGCAGGACATACTTCCGCCGAGATCGGCATGCAAGAGATGGCTACCCGACTGTGCGGATCGTCCGACCTCTTCGCCACTGAACCTGGGCGCGGAGCCGTCGCCTCGATCAATTTCATCACCGCTCACGATGGAATGACGCTGACCGATCTGACGCGCTACACAGCTAAGCGCAATCAAGCAAACGGCGAAAATAATTCGGACGGCAGCAATGCCAACTATTCGGTCAACTTTGGGGCTGAAGGACCGAGCACGAGTTCCGTTATCAAACAACAACGGCAACGAGCTGCATTAGGGCTTATCGGCACTCTCTTGATGTCAATGGGCACGCCAATGTTGCAGTCTGGCGACGAATTTGGCAGAACGCAGAGTGGCAACAACAATGCCTACTGCCAAGACAACCCAACTTCATGGATTGATTGGAGCTGGATGCGCAGTGACCTCCACTCGTGGCAAAAACAACGATTTGGCGCCATTCG
Organism: uncultured Aeriscardovia sp.; assembly: GCA_903789525.1. Lineage (GTDB taxonomy): Bacteria > Actinomycetota > Actinomycetes > Actinomycetales > Bifidobacteriaceae > Aeriscardovia. The sequence goes on along the minus strand of CAIFER010000001.1, from coordinate 41,240 downwards.
CAAGCTGATCCATCTGCGGCAAAATCTCAGCCAATTCCATCACAGTGCGTTCTACACAGTCACGACTCAGCTCGGCCTTCTGCGACCGACATCACATATCGTGTGGTATTTGCCGGACGGACGTACCCCCGGCGATTCCGATTGGTTCAATACGCAGCAGCGCAGTTTCATTATGCGTATCACCAATGCTGACCACGACGATATTCTCATCGCAATCAACGGCGAAACGCGGCCTCTTTCCTTCGTCCTTCCGCATGACTGCGCATGGGAGCTGCTGTGGACGTCTCAGAATATTCAGCTTGCCCATCCGACTGAAGCTGAGCTGACGGTTCCGCTCGATGAACTCAAGAACGGAGATCATGACGATCCGCAGGATCCTGACGACTCCTCACAGTCGGAATCGTCTCACGCACTGGAAGAATCAGCGCAGGTTCAAGCTGCCCGCGATCAGATGAACAGTCTCCTCGCCCAAACGCACCCAGATGACTATCAGCAGCAAATCGCAAACATCACCGATGACGCGAATGCTGCAGATGATGAGGATGAGAACGATGATCCGGAAAATACGTTTATGGTCTCAACCTCTATTCGTTCAGACGTGAAGGATGATGAGGATATCAACATCGCCAATCCAGGCGAAAAGGTGACAATCCCAGAGTTCACGATCAGCTTGTGGCGCTACCAAAAGTTCGAAGACTGAGAGATGTGAAGACTGACGGGCGAATCGCCCATATCAATAAACGAAAACGCAAATAAATACACAAACAAAAATCCCCTCTCCTGGGAAATCCAAGAGAGGGGATTTGCGTACCGAAAGCTGAAAATCAGCGCTTCGAGAACTGCGGTGCGCGACGAGCCTTATGCAGGCCTGCCTTCTTGCGCTCGACAACACGAGCATCACGCGTCAGGAAGCCATGCTTCTTGAGCGCAGCACGATTGTTATCACGATCAATCGCATTGAGTGCACGAGCAACGCCGAGACGCACTGCACCAGCCTGACCAGTGATGCCGCCGCCGTTCACACGAACAATGACATCAAACTTGCCTTCAAGCTTGAGCAGAACGATCGGAGCATTCACTTCGCGCTGTGCGAGTGGGTTCGGGAAGTACTCCTTCAGAGAACGTCCGTTAACCGTCCACTTGCCTGTTCCTGGAACAAGACGAACGCGAGCAACAGACTCCTTACGGCGCCCAGTGCCATAACCAGGAGCAATGATGGACGTGCCGGTGCCGGCACCAGCATTGCTCTCAGATGTGTATGCAGCTTGTTCAGTCTGCTTCTGCGAGTCCTGGGACTCGGAAGTAGCGATCTTATCGGTATCTGCCATTTCGATGCCTCTTTCCTAGTCCTGTCTCACTTACCCTGAGCAACCTTGCGGGATGAAACATCCAGCTTGGTTGGCTTCTGTGCCTGATATGGATAATCAGATCCTGCGAAAATGCGCAGGCGATTGAGTTGAACGCGAGAAAGACGATTCTTCGGCATCATTCCGCGAACAGCGGTGCGAACCAGACGTTCAGGATTCTTGGCACGCAGCTCTCCAACGGTGTCAGAGTGCAGACCGCTTGGATAACCAGAATAATCATGCCAAATCAGCTTCTTCGTCTCCTTGCGACCGGTGACGGCAACCTTTTCGGCATTGATAATGATGACGTAATCGCCCAGATCCGCATTCGGTGCATACGTCGGCTTCGTCTTTCCACGCAGGACATCTGCCACTGCGCTAGCAAGGCGACCAAGCACAACGCCGGAAGCATCGACGATGTACCAGTTATGCGTCAAATCCTTTGGCTTCGGTGTGAAAGTCTTCACGATAGGCCTTCTCTTAATTGTGTTTCACAGTGTGCACTACTCCTGAGTTGCGGTCAGAGCAGCAACACTGACTTTCCGTGGGTTCCCTGCAGTCCGCTACGCGAGTGGGAAGGCGCAATGAGCATGACCCTAGGAAACACAACAATCCTTAATTATAGGACAGTCCCCAGCCAGAATCAATCAACCATTTTCAGGCGTTCATGATCCGTACCAGTGACTGTACGCGGTCGAGCGAGAACAGGTCTTCTGCCCAGATAACTTTGCCCGAGCCATCGGCCAACGGGACACGCCAATTCGGATACTCGTTATTCGTACCCGGCATATTCTGCGTACGCCGTTCACCGACACCGTCGACAACTGCTGCATTCAAGAGCTTTGACGGGGAATCCTTGATGACCTTATGCATCGCTTCCACAATGTCTTGTTCGTGATGCGCTTGATCTGCAGCCGCGTCAGCAGACAGCCAGCCACCTTTTGTCAGGAAACGAATGAGAGCGTCGTGCTCTTGCACTGCGCTTGCCTTGAACTGTTCAACCGGCTCAGTCAGCAAATTGAGCTTTTCCCTCAACTTGACCTGTTCATAATTGAGTGTTCCGGCTATTGGTGGAAGATCGTGCGTCGTCACCGACGTGATTGCCATCTCGCGATACTTGCGCGGATCAATGAATTCACCGTGCTTGTCCTTCTCAAACCACTCGATCACAGAGCCAAGCAGACCGTGGACGCGCAGATCGTGGGCAACGTTGTGAGGGACGACACCCAAGTCTTCTCCGACGACGACACCGTGCGCTCTCGTTGCCTCAATTGCAAGGATCCCGAGCATGACTTGCGAGTTGTAGTAAACGTACGTGCCGAACTTAGCGGTCTTGCCCTTCGGAACCCACCACAGGCGGAAGAGTCCGAGAATATGATCGATGCGCAGAGCTCCTGCATGCTGGAACATGCGGTGAATGAGTTCGCGATACACCGCATAGCCGTGCGCCTGCAAATAGTTAGGATTAAACGGCGGTTGGCTCCAATCCTGACCTTGCTGATTGTAATTATCTGGCGGAGCACCCACTGTGACATTCTTGGCAAATCGTTCTGGATTAGCCCACACATCCGAACCGAGTGGATGCACACCGACGGCCATGTCGAGCATGATTCCAATGCGCATACCCGCTTGACGTGCTGCACTCTGAGCTGCAGAAAGTTGCTGATCAGCAATCCACTCGAGCCACCGGTAGAATTCGAGCGTGTCCGCGCGGTTCCGGACGAGCTCTTGCACTTCAGGAGCATCAATCGAATAACGATGAATCCACGAATCAGGCGAATCCGTCGGAGCGCCCCAGACGTCATAGCACAGGCACCACGTTGCATAACCATCCAGCTCGGCACCTTGCTCGCGCTTATACACATCAAACTGTGCCTGACGTTCAGGCGAGCGCGGTACGCTGAAGATTTCCCACAAAGCCGGCATCTTGGCGCCCCACATTGCGTCGCGATGGATCATATCAGCCTTCGCATTGAGCGCTTCAACCGACTCGTGTAATCCGTCAACCTTCTTGCGCGCTTCGTCGCTCAATTCCTTGTACTCAGGGATCGCTTCCGGACGAATGTACGTGAAGTTAATGAAACGACGTGACGCTGGCAAATACGGTGATGGCGTGAGCGGAGCGACAGGTTCAGCCGCATGTAACGGATTGACGAGCATGTAATCCGCATGCGTTTGACGACCCGCATCCGCAGAGATCTGAGCCAAATCGGCATAATCTCCGACACCCCATGAGCCATGGGAACGAATGGAATAGATCTGCGCCATCCAACCCCACATCTGGCCATTTTGCAACGGTGCAATGAGCGGAACGCGTTCTGGAGCCACGATGAGAGTGCTCACAGCAGATTGCTTACCCGAGACAACTGTCAAGCGGTGATAACCCATCGGCACGTCATCCGGGATAATCAGCGATGCGGAGACATAGAAATCATCGTGCCATGGGTACGCAGCAGATCCATCTCCTGCCCCGACCACAATTTTGCCGGAATACACCGTGCCGTCTTCCAACTTGAGATGAGCCGACGGTATATCTCCTACGCGATGATTGATCGGAATGGACGACTCTTTGCCATACGTCGCCAAGCATGTTCCGGCAATTAAACGGGTACGACGGGTCGTCACAGTAGATGTCAACGAAGCTTGAATCTGTTCAGGTGTGGATGCATGAACTCCCAACGCTTCGAGAACTCGCGCGATGACATCATCGTCAATCTCGTTGTAATCCCCCGACTGGCCGATATATGACGTTGCAACGCCATTCAGGTGAGCGAGCTGAATAAGCGGCCTCTGTAGCCGCTGCTGATTTTCATGTTGCGCAGACATACTTCCAGAATACGTGCAAATGACATTGTTTGCAGTACATTTTCCCGGAATTTTCTCAGACTAATTCAGTCAAAAACGCAAACGTTGTCACTGGGGGCGATGCACAGGCGTAAATCCGTGAGGGTACGAGCGCAAGCCAATCTTCCCATGCCCCGGCACACTTTGGACAGGGAGTGGTGTTTGCACAGATTCCGTCACACCTTTATCGAGTCGCTTGTGCGCTGCACGTTGAACCATCTCATCGGGATCGTGCAGCAATGAGGTGACGAGATCCTTCGGGGACGTTGGATTGAGAGCAACTGCGTGTCGGACCATCGCTGCAAGAATCGGATTCGCATCCTTTTCAATCGTGATCCCCAGCTGTGCTAAAAATTTCAGCGCTTCAACCGAAGAATTCCCGTCCTGAGCACCTTCGAGTCGCATTTTCCACGACACACGCGGATTCGTCAGTGCCGCCGTGCGCACGTCCTGATTTTCATCCTTCGCAAGCAAACCAACAAGCCAGTTCTTATCCGCTTTGTTTGCAGCGACGGCCTTCCGCACACATGGCTCAGGATCGGATTCCAACTTGACGAGCACATTTGGGAATGGCATGACTTCAGCTAAATACTGCCGATCTTCCACCGGCGTATACAAGTTTCCAGCAACCGCCTCCAGAAGTGCGGTCTGACGCGAGTAAGCAGCCTGATCGCTTTTCGGAGGAAGTGGAACGTGAGCGTACGCAGACAGAGCCTTCGAATCAGTGGAATGACGAAGCTTTTCATACTCGTCCGTCAGGGTGGTATGAGTCTGATTTGCGCTCTTGTCCGTACTGTCATCTGCCATGTCGATCTCTGTCCTCCCAGTCACATCCATGCTCGTCTCAGCTGATTGTGTCTCACCCGATTGTACTGTCCGTCGTGTGATCAACCTTTCTGACTGAGCGGAACCTCGACTTCAATTGATCCACGATGATGAGGATGAATGCTTCCGGCAAACGTATTGTCGATCTGCGTGAGAAACTGTGCAGTTTGCTCGTGAGGAACCGCCACGGTCGACGTCACCGTTGCTGCCCAGACGCGATTGGTCACACGTGCCTGACGCTGGCGGACCACGTGGTCAAACATCTCTTGCTGAGCGTATGAGACGACGACTTCGAACTGATCTTCCGTCTCTTCTACCGCGAGCTGTGCTGCATCAATCGCCTGAGCTGCCGTCGACGAATAATTGCGGACGAGACCGCCAGCGCCAAGTTTGGTGCCGCCAAAGTATCGTGTGACGGTCAGGACACAATCTGTCACTCTTTTGACTCGCAGAATATTGAGGATCTGCTTGCCGGCTGTCCCCGAAGGCTCCCCGTCGTCGCTCATATGAGCTGCAGAACCGTGCGCAAGAACGGCGGCAAAAGTGACGTGCGTTGCATCCGGATAAGCTTGCCGAACGAGAGAGACAAAATCGTTGACATCTTCTGCCGTTTTCGCATGAGTGAGGCAACCGAGAAAGACAGATTTGCGATCTTCTACTCGGCTCAAAGGGTGGGACGCATCGTGGCGAGGATCGGACGCTATCACCGTACGGAACGGGATATCATGCGATTGGTCAGACACGATGTTCTCCTTCACTCTCACATTCGACACCCAGTACTACTTACTGTTCTCTATCATGACATCACACATGCCACACGCCCTCGGCAGCATCAAGACATGCCGATAAAAGCCCGTCATTCCGAACATCTCTCACTTTTTTAGAGGAGGGACTTGCGGTTGAACAAATTTTGAGTAATACTAGTCAAGGTTGTTTTGCAACTGGCCCGGTAGCTCAGCTGGTTAGAGCGCCGCCCTGTCACGGCGGAGGTCGTCGGTCCAAGTCCGATCCGGGTCGCTTAGAGCAGTTGCTCTCGGTAGCTGTTCGATTGGCTCTGTAGCTCAGTTGGTAGAGCACACGACTGAAAATCGTGAGGTCAACGGATCGATACCGTTCGGAGCCACTGAAGGCCTTGGAGATTTATCCAAGGCTTTATTTATTTCTCCTGTTTTTCTCACATTTCCAGTATGAAATAGGCGCTACTCGACTGTCAGTAGCGCCTTGTTTTATCTATTTCTTATTGCCTATTTCTTATTTCTTGTTCAGTGTACTGATGTTGCTCAGTGTGCTGATGCTATTTTTTGGGCGCTAATTTCGCTGTTGTGCCCATCTCTGCTCTCAGCGGATGCGTGAGTTCATACACGTGCAGGCTGATGAGAGCAATCACAATGATTCCGATGAGCCACCCCGTCGTTCCGAGGCAATGAGGGATAAGCCCAAGGATGATCATTGCCACTGCGAGGATGGTCATGGTCACGAGATTGCTCGTACGGTATGCACCTGTGAGCGCCCAGATTGCGCCAATGATGAGGAGAACGCCCATCACAATACCCAACGCTTTGCGCGAGACCATACCTGGGATGAGGGCAAGAATAAATTCCACGATCCCTGCGCACAGTGTCACCCAATTTTGCCACTTCGCAGCTTGAGCACTACGGGGACTATCTGTGAAATGAACTGAGCGCATGATGACTTCCTTCGGCATAGATCACTTTCTGAAACCGAGTGTAGTCGGCGTTCGCTCCCCAATCGGCACTGTGAGAGTTGCCACTCAACTGTTACTCAACGAGTGGATCCCACTGAGCAGACATCAGTAGGCGACGACGAACCGATAATCTTTCCCGTTTGCCACCGATTGAGCATAGCGGCGCAAGTCACGAGACGTCAGTGTGACACCATCGCGTGTAAACAGATGCGATGCCTGCTGTTCCACCATTTCGATCGGCTCACCGTGATATGACGTGCGCACGAAGTGATCTGACGCTGCCAAGCGACGTGCCACATCAAAAACGGAGCTCTTGCGAACTCGAATACGGGATCCACCATTCAAACGCGCGTCCATACCAGTCTGAGCAAACAACGGATTTTTCTTTTCTTGAACTATCTGTGTCATTTTCAACCATTCCATTCTGTGAATTTTTCACTCACCTGCCGGCACACTGCCGGTTCCCCGCGCCTCATTTTTCTTTCTCTCTGCTTGCGTGCAGCGCGGACTCACACGTGCGAGAGGCAATGGATATACCTTCCTGCTTTCACCTGTTGCAGGATTTGAACCAGTTGTTGCTTTCTCACCATGATGGAGCAAACTGGCGATCGGGTCGCTCAGCAACTCGCGCGACCGTCATACATGATGTCTAACACAGAGAAGGTAATGTTTATTCCCGCAGCTTCATTTCGATTGGTTTATTCTCGTCACACAAAATTGATTTTCGCGGACTTATTCTCACTAAGAGCTGTCACTTTGTCTGCGGATTATGACGCACAGTCACACCGATTTGCTGCGCTACCCACTGGACGATGTACGGCGCCACATGCTCAATTTGATCCATCGCCAGCACGAAGTCAGCTCGTCCACCTGGCCACGGATCGACCAGATCTTGCGATGTGTCGTATTGATTGGCAAGCGGCGGAAGTGCGGGATCAAAACTACGATACAAGCGCACATGGCTCAGGCGGTTTTGCGGAACGTACCACATCAGCTCACGCATATGATCAATCGTCATCGGTAACAACAAATCCGTTGTCGCTGCTTCAACTTGTGAGATTTGCCGAGCATGATGATGTGGGATTTCGTAACCCCGCTCACGTAAAATGCGGCGAGCGCGTGGATCAATCGGATGCCCATGTTCTTCGTCGCTCACACCGGTCGAATCGACAAAAACGTCGTCCGGACCTATGCCTGCTTGCCGAAAGTACTTCTCAAGGGCAATCTGCGCCATCGGAGATCGACAAATATTGCCCGTGCATACTGTCATGACAGTATACGGTTTCATTGATCGTCCTCCTCAGTCACGATCGTCATCGTGATGGAACAGACTCCACCCGTGCTTTTCCTTACGCACATACCGCACAAACCGGTAACGACGAATTCCGCCTCGATCGTTCACAGGAATCCATTGACCGACGTGAGCGCGCCGCCACTCGCCTTTAGACACATACGCGGCCATATCCGGAGCGAACGTGTCAGCATCCACATGCACATCGATTTGCGTGACAATTGCTTGGTCAGCAATACCCATGCACTGGCGAAAGACCGATGCACCGCCGATGATCCAAATCTCCGAACGATTGATGCCATCTTCAGGAATCGACTGAATCTTCGCAATCGAAATGGCCTCGTCAATCGAATCAACGACCGTTGCACCAGGTGCTTCGTAATCGTCATCGTAACTGAGGACGATGTTGTCTCGATCCGGGAGAGGACGTGACTTGTCTGGCAAATTCTCCCACGTCTTGCGGCCCATGATCACCGGATGGCTGACAGTCAGCGCTTGGAAATGCTTGAGATCTTCCTTCAAATGCCACGGAATGCCACCGTTGTTACCGATTGCCCCGGCAACGCCGCTCCCCGAGTAGGCCTCTGCCCAGATCATATTGATAGTAGGTTGTTCGGTTGGGCCAAGAGGGGCTGGATTCTCCTCCCATGACTCGCCTGCATCTTCATGCCCGCCTTCTGCGGGCACGGATTCGTGATAGGCCGAAGAACTTGCGTCCTCGTTCGGTAACATCGACTGGCTCCTTTGCAATCAAAACCAGCTTAATTTTAGGGTATGTGGATGACGTGTTCACTGACCTCACACGGCGATCGGGGCTTTGATCGTTCCCCAGTGCCGGTAATTGATGACGTGGAAGTCCTCGAACTTGTAGTCATCAATGCTCGGTTCGCGGTCAATTTCGAGGCGCGGAAGTGGGTACGGAGCACGAGACAGCTGTTCGCACACTTGATGGACGTGATTGTCGTAAATGTGGCAATCCCCACCCGTCCAGACGAACTCTCCTGGCTGCAATCCCGTCTGCTGAGCGACCATCCGCGTCAACAACGAATACGACGCGATGTTGAATGGAACACCTAAAAACATGTCACACGAGCGTTGGTACAGCTGGCAACTCAGCTTGCCGTCAGCCACATAGAACTGGAAGAGAGCATGGCATGGAGGAAGCGCCATCTGCGAGACTTCTGCTGGATTCCATGCGGTGACAACGAGACGACGTGATTCCGGATGCTCACGAATATGCTCAATGACATCCGCAATTTGATCGATTGTATGTGACGGATCGTGCGGCGTTGGAGCAGGCCACTTGCGCCACTGAACGCCATACACCGGGCCGAGATTTCCATCTTGATCAGCCCAGTCGTCCCAGATATGCACGTTGTGAGACTGCAGCCACCGTACGTTGGAGCTGCCCTTCAAAAACCACAGCAGCTCATACGCCACGCCCCTAAACCACACGCGCTTCGTCGTAATGAGTGGGAATGACTTCGACAAGTCAAAGCGCATCTGCTCACCGAAGAGCGAAATCGTGCCCGTTCCTGTCCGATCTGCTTTCAAATGACCGGTCATCAAAATCTTGCGAACAAGATCCTCATATGGTGTCGGAATTGATGAAACGGGTCGCGCGGGGACGTGGGCGCGGATATCGTCTAGCTGCATGCGAGTTAAAGCCATGTGCTTCAGGCTATTCGGCCACACCGACGCGCACAGCGATAGACGGAGCACTGGCACCCGTAGAACTCTTCTGGCAACTCATTTTTCGCCGACTCCTCTCACAGCTAAGTCCACACATTCTCAGCACGTCGCACGGTAAACTCAATGCGATACAGACAGTGAGAAAGACTTCGCGAGGAGGAAAAATGGCAAACAAACTGTGGGTTGAGAGCAACGGCGACGGCACATGGCAGGCACATTCAGACACCGGTGCAACATTGAAAATTGGTCATGGCCCGGGCATGTTTAACCCGGGCGATCTTCTCAAGGTCGCACTCGCTGCATGCGGTGGTATGTCGTCTCAAGATGCCGTTTCGCGTACACTCGGCCAACAGCCAGGCACGCGTATTGACGTCACGGGCGATTACGACGAGACAAACGATCGTTACAACTCTTTTGCCGAAACAGTTACACTCGATGGCTCCCGTGCCAGCACACCGATGGATGAAAAGGCGGCTCAGAAGTTCGCGGAGCGTGTCAATCGCCACATTGCTAAGGATTGCACTGTCGCGCATACGTTCCGTCAGGCAACGCCGGTGGATATCACCATCAAGGTGACCAGCACGAAGGAAACGAAAGAAGAGAAGTCAGAGTAAGAGCAGCTGTGGGCTGTCCCGATCTCTAATAAAACCGGTAAAAGACGAAAGGGCTCTGTCAGAGCGATAGATGATAAACATCCCGCTTTGGCAGAGCCTTTTATAGTGGATGAACACAATCACAAAGTGAGCGTGATCGACAGACCCGTCATCAAATCTGGCGATCACTCACTGACGCGCTCATTTACTCCTTGTCAGACTGATCATCCTTCGGTGCTTCTTGCACGGACTTCGTCAAGTTCGGCAATCCTGGCGTGCGATCGGACTGATCTGGATTCTTTTGCCCAGCCTGCAGCGGATCGATCGCATGCTCGAGCTTGACAGCCTGCTGATTTGGAACAGCCTCAACCTTGACCGGGTTGACACCTTCAATCTTCTGCAGCGGCTTCGTTGAGAAGACTTCAGCGTGGCGAATCGTCTTGTTCTGCTTCTCCTCTTCCAGCACGTACTTGCGCGGAACGACGTACACCGGGCACGTTGCATGCTGAATAAGACCTTGGCTAGTGGAACCGAGGATCAGACCAGTGAATCCACCACGACCGCGAGAGCCGACGACCACCACATCGTTGCGGCCGCTTGCCTTCGTCAGAGCATCAACGGCAGAACCTGGAATGACTTTCAGATTGATAGGCAGATGCGGATAGCGCTGGCGAATCGGTTGCACGCGAGCGCGCAGATCGTCCATGTACGAATCAACGACATGCTGCATGTCTTCTTGCGATGGTGCGACAGAGAAGATGCCACCCATCGTGCCGTAGATCGGAACTGCCGATAGCACGTTGAGCTCAGCCTGCCAGCTCTGTGCAAAGTCAGCTGCGATATCGAGCGCCTTGAGACCCCACTTCGACTCATCCGAGCCAACAGCGACCTTGTGAATCGTGTTGTTCAAATGCAGCAGGTGATCTTCATCATCAGTGAATGGGACAACCACGATCGGGCAGTATGCATACGCCGGAAGGCTCGAACTCGTTGTGCCGAGAAGTCGCTCAGCCAAACCGCCCTTGCCACGGTTACCGATCACAATGAGGTGATAATTGCGTGACAGCTCAACGAAGACAGATGACGGATCACCTGTCACGATGAGTGTGCTCGCCTCAACACCCTGCTCCCCTGCGATTGCCTTCGCACGGGCCAAAATGTCTTGAGCATCCGTATGAGCAACGGCGTCATCACCGAGTGCCGAATATGTGGCATCAAATGAGACAGCAGCGTAGCTCGGAAGTGAGTACGCACAAACGATTTGAAGCTTCAGTCCTGCATGCTTCGTGTAATTTGCTGCCCACCAAACAGCCTTATAACTTGCATCCGTTCCATCGACGCCGACAAGAACTGCCTTTTTCTCGTCTTCCTGTGACTGTGCTGGATCTTGTTCAGTCATGTCGACCTCCTTCTTGTCCTGCAAAAGATTGGTGACCTACTTTCAGATTACCCCTCACGAGCAGTCTTTTGCGAAAGAAAATTCACTGTTATCGCATATAGTGTCGCCCATGCGAACGCATATGTGGGCAAAGATACACGTATCGAAGACGCAGAAAAGAAGGAAAGCCGGTAGAACTCTCTCTTCGCTCAGTGCAAGACGCGGCGGATGGCGTACGGCGACTTAAAAGCGATGTTAAGCGGTGAAATTACTGTGCCGACACGCGGATTCAGCGCATTGACGACCATGCCGTTGCCAATATAAATCGCCGCATGCATGGAATTAGCGATGATATCTCCTGGAATTGCCTGTGAAATATCACTCACTGGCTGACCGCTCGTAGCCTGAGCGCCTGAACTGTGAGCCAAGGAAATGCCGTACTGAGCCATCACATACTGGACCATGCCAGAGCAATCCCACCCGGACGGTGTATTTCCTCCATAAACGTATGGGACACGGCCAACGAATTGCTCAGCGTAACTCACTGCGTTCGATGCTGAAGCAGAAACAACTTGTGGTGCAGCCGTTGGAGCTGGTGCAGGTTCTGCTGAGGAGTGAACAGAATTGAGCGGCTGACGAACTTGTGAACGGCTTGCCGCTTGCTGACGCGTGGATGCCTGTTGCTGCTGAGCTTTCTGACGTGCTGAAGCCTGAGCCTTTTGACGAGCTTGAGCTGGTGAATCAACGCGTGGAATCGACAGATTTTCAATCCCGCCCCACTGCGATGACTTCTCTGATGAAACCGATCGTGACTCTGAAAGCAAATGACGACGCGAAGCTGATGCCTGTGCCGGGAAGGAACGGACCGCTGACACTTCCCCTGTGGAGGATGCCATGGCCACCGGCGCACACAGTAACGTTGCACTTAAAGCAAGTGAGACGATCCCACCGGTGAGGAGACGAGTCTTCTTCCAATTCAGAGTATTCATCACTTCGTGATCATACTCCACGATCACGATGAGGATATATGGCTGCCTCGGTGGGGCGCGTCAATGAATGAATTCGAGGTGTGTCGCACCAATGAGGCGACGCATAAATGGCTTGCCGTTGAACTTTGCTCCGCACTCAGATGTGATGATCGATCCGTCAGGCAAGATTTTCTCCACAATCGCCACGTGACCATATGCAGAACTCGCCCCGAGCTGTCCACGATGGAAAACGATGACAGCCCCCACACTTGGCGTGTGATCGACCTTCCACCCCAGTGAACGCGCTGTCTGAGCCCAATCGCCACCATTGCCCATGTGGCTCGTCACTGGTTTCCCCAGTTGAGCACGGCGAATCGCAGCCCACCACGTGCATTGAGAGAACGGGTACCCTGCCACACTCATTCCGTGTGGGCTTTCGGGAGAAGGGCCGATCATCGTGATGGAAGCAGGTTGATACGCCAACGGGCCGAGCGTGAAAACAGACACTTTTGAAGTATCGAAGCGGTCTAAACGCGTCTCAGAAACCCATTGCCCACTGCGCGCAGCACGAACAGACGAACGCGACACCTCAGGATCAGCTGCAAATGCGGTTCCTTGTGGGGTAAACAATGCGCTCGCGGACGTATCGTGTGCCTGACTTGCATGAGCGATGATTCCAGGAGCAGTTGCACTCATGATGCCGATCGAGCATAGAGCAGTAATGCATAAGCCTGTAGCTGCCGCATACAGATGAGATGAAGATGTAGTGGAGAGAGCATGCCGTGCACCACGATGAGCACCGCGAGTACTGTCACAATTCACATTTCTCTGCGATGAAAGGGCGTGGGCACCCCGATGAGACACGAATAGTGACATGCATTTCTCCTTGGCGACTGCTTTACATGTTACAGATGAGGCTGCCCAGAAACAGGCTGACTACTGCAAAAAGTAAACTTGCTCCTATGACATTCGAACCGATCTTTCAGCCTGACAAGCGTAAACGTGGCCCTCAGCCAGCGAAAGTTGACCTTCACGTTGTCTTTTTGATCGGCACGACGATTTGGATCATCATCTCCCTCATCGTTTTCCTCCTTCGCAAACAGATGGGGGTGCAGATGGTGACAATCACGCTGTTAACATGCGCATTTGGCGTTATCACCGGCTTCTTGCTCCTGAGTTGGGAGTCAATTAACCGCTCACACTACACGAAATTGGCCGGTGGAGCACATGAAGACGGTTCGTTCGGTATCACCGATGAGACAGGATTGCCGCCACACGCTGTTCTCGCATCTGCACACGATGAGAAACTAAACAACAACACGAATACAGCGGCGAACAAAGCACACACGCCTACTGGCACACAGACGAGCGATACACAGAAGATGAGTAATACACAGAAGAAATAATTGCTCGAGATTAACAACTTGTGATTGACAAGTAAAAGCCATGCTCAGTAACTGATGCCTCAAAGTGCATCAGCTGCGAACATGGCTTTTATTTAATGCTTATGTGCTGATTGCCGAATAAATCTCAGCAGTAACTCACTTGCCCTGGTTGGCAACGGCCTTTGCTCCAGCTGCTGCCTTCTCCGGGTCGAGATATTCACCGCGTGGAACGATCGGCTTGAAGTTCTCATCCAACTTGTACACGAGCGGGATGCCGGTTGGAATGTTGACATGAGAAATCACGTCATCGGACAGACCATCGAGCATCTTGACGATTGCGCGGATGGAGTTGCCGTGAGCTGCGATCAGAACAGTCTTGCCAGCCTTGAGCTCTGGCTCGATGTCTGACTTGAAGTACGGCTCCACACGTGCGACGACGTTCTTGAGTGCCTCAGCCTTTGGAACTGGATCACCCTTGTAACGCGGATCGTTGGCCTGATTGTACTTGTTATCAGACTTGATGTCTGGCGGTGGGGTTGCATACGAGCGACGCCAAATCATGAACTGCTTGTCGCCATACTCTTGACGAATCTCAGACTTGTTCTTGCCCTGCAGATCGCCATAATGACGCTCGTTGAGCCTCCAGCTGCGCTTGACCGGGATCCACAGACGATCCGTTTGATCAAGAGCATAGAAAGCAGTCTCAATTGAACGACGAAGCATGGAAGTGAAAACGATGTCAGGAAGAACGTTCTTCTTAGCCATCAGTTGCCCGCCATACTTTGCTTCTTCGATGCCCTGCTCAGTCAGCGGGACATCGACCCAACCAGTGAACTGGTTGGATTTGTTCCATGCGCTCTGGCCATGCCGGAGCAGAATCAATGTATAAGCCATATTCCCGATTTTACGAGATCTTTGAGACCTTTCTGATCCGTGACTCACCACGCGCAAGCAGCCCACACGAGTGCCGCCATAGCGCACGACAGACACGACAGAATAAACGCAGATCGATACTGTTCTGGCTTGTGAGCACGAGCAATCGGCTGAACCGCTCCGCACACGCACAGCACACAACCCAGGGCGATGCCTATTCCTGACCGGCATACCACAGCGCCTGCAAGCGCACAGACTCCTGCACCGATTGCACATACCAACGCAAGAACGCGCGAAGCACGATCACCAATCCGAGTGCTCAACGTCATTTTGTGATGAGAAAGATCGCTAGCCCGATCACGAATGTTGTTGACGAGCAGCGGAACACATGAGATCAGTCCCATCGCCCCTGCACACATGCTCGCAAGCACGCCCTCGTGCCAATTGTTCCCCACGACAGTGCCGGTCAACGCGTACGTGCAACCCCACACGCACACCGGTCCGAAGAAGAGGAAAACGACAACTTCTCCCCACCCGTGATAACCAAATCGCAGCGGTGGGCATTCATACATCCATCCGGCAGCAAAACTCACCACTCCGAGAGCAAGCAACCACCACCGGCCCGTCAGTACGCAGACGGCTAGTCCAGATCCAGCTGCGATGAGCCATGCGATAAGAGTACCGGCCAAAACTATGCGCGGATTAGCACCCGAAGCAACAAGCCGAATACCTGACCCAGTGTGCGGCGCTCCTTGACCAAAACCGCGCCCTCTATCAAAGCCATTCATCCCGTCAGCGAGATCATCGGCTAGATTTGACCCGAGCTGAACGAAGAGCGCAACTGTAACGCACAGCCACGCGCATACGTATTGCGTGCGGTTCCACGTCGGGTCATTGATACGTGCCAGCGCCACGCCAGCTACTGCACTGGAAAGAGAGATCAGCAGCGCTACCACTCGCATGCCCTGGATCCATGCTCGCAGTGGCAGTCGCCGAAACGGACCGCGAACGCGGATGAGGGCAGAGAAACGAGCAAGGTGCGCTGTCGGCTGAGACGCCGCGCGCTGAGGGATCGCAGGCTTAGGCAATCGTCGGCTTCACCAGTGGGAACGTGATCGTATCACGAACTGTTGCGCCTGTGAGCGCAATCAGGAGACGATCGATACCCATGCCCATGCCACCGGTCGGAGGCATGCCAATTGCGAGAGCGTTGAGGAAGTCTTCATCGATTGCCATTGCTTCGACATCGCCTTGCAGTGCTTCCTTCGCCTGCTCGACAAACCGCTTGCGCTCGACGACCGGATCATTGAGCTCCGTATCGGCAGTGGCCAGTTCGAAGCCACGGACGTACAGATCCCACTTTTCAACCGCGCCTGGCGTCGTGCGACTCTTCTTCGTCAGTGGCGTGGTCTCGACCGGGAAGTCACGGACAAACGTTGGCTGCCACAGCGTCTTCGGATCTGCGTAGAAGTGCTCCCACAGCTTTTCGACGTACTTGCCGCGATTCATTGCCGGCTCTTCCTCGAGGCCAAGCTTGTGGTAAATATCACGCAGATGATCGACGGACGTCTGCTCGGTGATCTCCTCACCCAGCTTGTCAGACAAGGACGTGAACATGTTCAGCGACTTCCAGCCCTTGCCGATGTCGTACTCCGTGCCATCTTGCAGCGTCACCTTCGTGGAGCCGAACACATCCTTTGCGGCCGTGCAAATCAGGTCCTTGGTCAGCGTGGCCATCGTGTCATACGTGCCAAACGCCTGATACGCCTCGAGCATCGTGAACTCTGGTGCGTGGGTGGCATCAGCACCCTCATTGCGGAAGTTGCGGTTGATCTCAAAGACCTTGTCAACGCCGCCGACGACGAGACGCTTGAGGAACAGCTCTGGAGCAATGCGCAAGAACAGATCAATATTGAACGCATTCATGTGCGTGATGAATGGACGCGCATTGGCACCGCCGCGGATAGTCTGCAGCATCGGTGTCTCCGCTTCCAAGAAGTCACGATGAGCAAAGTTCGACCGCAGAGAGCTCACTACTCCTGCGCGCTCGTGCAGCATATCGCGCGACTTCTGCGAAACGATGAGGCTCAAATACGGGTGACGCGTGCGTTCCTCATCGCTGAGCTGATCGTGCAACGCTGGCAGAGGATGCAACGACTTCGTAGCAATGGCCCAATCCGACGCAAAGACAGACAGCTCACCCGTGCGAGAACTAATCACCGTACCGCGCACGAAGAGAATATCGCCCACGTCGACGAATTGCTTAAAGCGGTCGAGACTTTCCTTACCGATTTCACGCTTGCTGACCATGGCCTGCAACTTGGTGCCGTCACCAGCCTGCAACTGTGCAAAGCAGAGACCGCCCGTGTTGCGGATGAACATGACACGGCCAGCAACGCCGACTTCATCGGTCGTCTCTTCGCCCTTCTTGAGCTTGTCCGCGTACTTGGCGCGAATAGCCTGAATGGTCGTCGTCACATCGCAATGAATCGGGAACGGATCCATGTCCGCCTTCATCATCGCAGCGCGCTTTGCAACACGCATCAGTACCTGCTCGTCGTGCGAGTCATGACCATACTTCGCCATCGACTCGGCGACAGCCTTCGTCATATCCTCGCCTTGATCGATACGACGCGTGATGTCATCATTTTGCTCGTCCAGCTTTTCAGCGCGGCGAACCGTCTTCAACTGGCTCTGTGCCTGCTTGGCTTCATCTTCAGCGACTTGTGCAGCAGTCTCCTCTGAAGATGCCAACGTATTCTTCTTGATTTCAGCCATACCCGCGATTTTACGCATGTGCAACTACAGGGGATTGATTTCATCGTAATTTCAGATATAATAAATGATGGTTTTGTGGTTGTGTCTTCACCAGTTCAACTAGTGACCGCAATCGCAGGATCGTTGCGGGTCGTAGCGCAGCTTGGTAGCGCGCCTCGTTCGGGTCGAGGAGGCCGCGAGTTCAAATCTCGCCGACCCGACTGTACAGGGAATCGGATGTGTCCGGTTCCCTTTTTTATTCTTCCTTTCGCTCATTTTTCTTCTTCGTGCGCTCTTTTTTGCTTACAATCAGTCTCATCTATCAGCACGTGCATAGCTTGTCACGGCTCGTACACACAAGTTCAAGGGGGTCATCATGGCAGACACACATACTCTCGTCCTGCTTTTCCATCCACTACCTTCAGATCAGTCAATCAATCGCGCAATGTTCACTGCAGCACAGCACGTCCCTGGAGTAACGACAGTGGACGAATACGCGCTGTATCCAGATGGGAAAATCGACGTAGCACGCGAGCAAGCTCTTCTCGATCAAGCGGACCATATCGTCCTGCAATTCCCAATGCACTGGTATTCAGCACCCGCGCTCACACAACAGTGGGAAGACGATGTCTTTGCATGGGGTTGGGCATACGGTGGCGGTCGCCATTTGCTCAATAAGACGCTTCATGTGTCAGTGATGTGTGGTGCACCCGCTAGCAGTTACACGCAAAAAGTTGGAAACGAGCAACAAATTGATCGTCTTCTCTCCCCATTCGAGGCAACCGCACATCGCGTCCACATGAAGTGGGGTGAACCTTTTACCGTCTACGGAGCTTCGTCTCTCACCGGCGAGCAGACGGAGAATGTTTCGCAGAAATTCGTCTCATTCCTGCGCTCTCTCAACTAAATTCCCATCATCGACGGCCCAACGACGCGCACGGCAATCAAACCTGCTAACCACAGGCCAATGATTGCCCACGCGACACCGTCAATTGCTCTCATACGCATGGGATGCCACTGTGTGCGCTGTTTTCCTGGCTCATAACAGCGGGCATCCAGTGCGACACCGAGGACATGTGCACGTCGCACGAGAGCTGTGCACACCGGAATAAGCAACTGAACCGTCTTTTTTACCCGCGAGTGATGATGCGAGCGTCCTTTCTGTGGGACAACCGCCGTGCCTCGAGCGCGTTGAGCGAAGCGAATACGCCGAAATTCAGAGGTTACGAGCGGCATGAATCGGAACGACATTTCGACAATGAGCGCACAATCACCGAGATGAGTCAAGCGATGACCAGTTTTCTCGTCAAGTTGCTCGCACACAGAGGCAATCGCCCGAGCACATGTCGTCGACCCGATTGTTCCAAGCACGAGCGCACCGATCAGCACGAGCATGAGCAGGCGAACGGAGTAGAGAACGGCCGCCCACAATCCCCCTGTCATAATTCGGATGGGACCAAGCGTCACCCACACTGTTCCGTCGCGCACCGCAAACAGATTAAAGAGAGCCATCAGCACGATAAACACCGGAAACGGAGCACTGCGTCGAATAAGTGCCCGCGGGCTCATGCGCGCACACATCTGAATGAGGGCGATCATCGCGGCACCGAAAGCCAGCCCAATAAGAGAGTGAATCAGAAAAACGCTGGCCATCACGAGCAGCGAACCGAAGACAGTCGTGCGCGGATCGAGCTGAGCAAGTGGGCTGCGGCGGTGGGAATGAGAAGAAGAATGAGAATGAGCGGTCTCACCACGCGAACTGTCGTGAGTCTTCGGCCCAGACAAACTACGGTTCGCACTCATGTGCGCGGTGAGATCTGCCATACGGATCATGCGCGTCGGCAGATCAACTAGATCATCCAGATCGTGCGTCACAACGATGACAGTCTTCCCACGTGCATGTTCGTGCGCAATCGTTTCAGCGACCATTTTTCGAGCACGCGCATCAAGACCATCAAACGGTTCATCCATCATCACAACATCTGGATCAGCGACGAGAACTCCCGCGATACCGGCAAGTCGCTGTTGGCCGCCGGACAAATCCCACGGGCTCATTTCCTCCCGATCGCCTAATCCCATATGCTGTAAAAGCTGATGTGCACGTGTATGAGCGTTCTCGCGTGACATTCCTGCCTCAATCAACGTGCTGGAGACGTCATCGAGAACAGTTGAGGCGGAAAACTGGTATTCAGGCCGCTGCACAATAACGCCAATACGTGCGCTCGGATCTGCCTCCACGCTCCCCTCACTGGGCCGACGCAAACCCGACAAGACTGCCAGCAACGTCGACTTGCCAGAACCGTTGTCTCCAGTGAGAACGATGATCTCACCGCGGCGAATTGTCAGATTAACACCTCGGAAGACCCACTGCTTTGGCTCGGAAGAATGCGGTGACGAATAGGAGAAGCCAAGTCTGTGAGCGCGAATGCACACCGGCACGGCGGTAGACGGTCCCGAGTGAACGCGCCCTCGATGTGAGCGATCGGCGCGAGAAGCAGACGGAGTGCGAGAAGACAGCTCGCTGCGCACAATGTCGTCTGGCCGACCATCGCGGACAATACGGTGATCTTTCAGAACGACGACACGATCAGCGCACATCGCCCAGTGGCGTCTATGAGTGACCAAGACGATCGCAACTCCGCTCGCCTTTAGACGCATGATCTCATGCATGACCTGATCTCGACCGTGCGCGTCCAGCATTGCTCCCGGCTCGTCGAGGACAATCAGCCGTGGAGACATCGCCCACGCACCCGCAATAGCCACCCGCTGCTGCTGACCACCCGAGAGATGATCTGGATCTGCGAGCGCTAACGGCGCAATCCCCGTCGTTTCTAGCGACCGGTGAACACGGTCAGTGATCTGACTGGACGGCACACACACGTTTTCCGGGCCGAAAGCAACATCGTCTTGGACAGGTTTCATGACGATCTGGTTTTCAGGGCTCTGCACCACGAACCCGATCGACCGCCGGACACGCTTGTAGGCGTCCGCATCTTCCGTCACCGTCTGCCCGTTGTGTGTCCTGATCCCCTTCGAATCAAAGACACGGTGGCCCAGCAGTGTCACACTCCCCAAATCAGGCCGGTCAATGCCCGACAGCACATGAGCGAGTGTCGACTTGCCGGATCCGTTTGGGCCGATCACCGCAAGGAACTGGCCGGCGGGGATACGCATAGTGAGGTGGTCGAGAACGATATGTGATCCGTACGCGAATGTGACACAGGTGAGTTCGGCGACCAGCCCATGTGAGTCAGTTGCCGGAGTAGCCACAGTAGATGAGAATTCCATTTGCTGATGTGTACAGTGCTTAATTGCGCGTGCGGGCAACGAGACGGGACAACGGCATCGCGATTAGTCCGGCAACAACGCAATTGACAATCGATTTGAATGCGTTGAACGGTAAGAGAATCGGGACGATCATTCGTGCCACAGCGTTCACAGAAGCAGATGTATACAGCGGAGTGACGATGAGGTTTGCACCGATGGCGATGGCAATTGAAACAACTGTGCCGACCGCCAGTGCTGCAATCAGCCTCCCGACTGATGGACGTGCTGACTGATGGGCAAACCGGTTTGCCGACGAATGAGAACCATCTTTCCGCCGTCCTGTATGCATCATCCACGCAACCGGAAGCGCGAGCGCAAGATTGACCGCAATAGCCATGAGCGCACCGACCGGATTCATGAGCAAGTGAGGAATCCAGCTGATCACACCCACAATCACGGCTGGCCAAGCTCCGAACCACAGACCTGCCAAGAGCGGGAAAATACCCGACGGATCATATTTGAGGAAAGCTGCGACTGGCGACGGTATTTCCACAAAACTCAGTGCCATTGCAGCAGCGCACAGCAATGCTTCGAGTGCAATCGTGCGCGTTGACCACGCAGAAGAACGATCACCGGTCGCCGAATGCGATGTGACCGGCTGCATATCGTGAGAATTCTCCCCACTCATTGAGACCTCGTTTCTTCCATCCGGACTGTCACCGTTGGCCTCGGACTTTCACCGAATCAACCGCTCATCGCGGGTCGCGGACTGTTACCGCCAATCGGGAATTTCACCCTGCCCTGAAACTGTCGATCACAGGCTACCACGTCAGGAAAATCATCTATTTCATTCTCAGCTCAGCAGCCATCTGTCACGAGATTATCTTCGCCGTGTCTCGCTGTTATCGGGCTCGTTGTACGACGATGAAGAGAAACTGAAAGAAATATTCGACGCTACGAAACGAAGGGCAGGAGCCGCATGTACGGGTGGATGAAATCTGGGTTAACTCGCTCATCACTGGCGGGAAGGATCATCACCATCCTCGCATGTGCATTTCTTGCCTTCTGCACCTCCGTTGGGCCGATTTACCGCGCTGATGGGTCGATCAACAGTTTCGGGCGGAGCAATATACTCATTTTCATTCTTTCGTTTGCCATCTACGAGCTGATCGTGATCGCCGCAACAGGGGCCGTGGCCACCCGAAACGACAAACGGCGACGAATGCCACGCCATACTCATCGTCTCGTGCGCCATCCGGGCTATCACCGCTTTGTGTCCCGGATCACGGCGGGTACCCGACCGCTGTGGGTCACCTTCTTGATCGGCTGGATATGGGTCCCACTCATCATCCACGTCAGTTTGGGTGCGGACGTGCTCAACCAATCAAGTGAAGTCCGCGATTGGTTTATTCAACTCTCTGGCGGCACACTCCATCAAACGGGCGGTTTATCACCATTTGACATCTACCCGATCGGCCACTATTTGCTGGCCAATAGCACCGCACAGATTTCTAACCAGCACAATCTGCTTCTCACCATGTTTTCGGGATCTGTTCTTCAGCTCACTGAAGCACTCTTCCATTCAGAAACGGTGGGACTCCTCCTGCTCGCCGCTCTGCAATACGTGTTCGCCGCGTTCTGCTGCGCGAGCATGACTCACCGGCTCTTCGTATTGCATCCACACCTCTCTGACACGGGGAAAACGTGGGCGCTCGCTCTCCTGATTTTCAGCCCAATGGTGGCATTGGCGACCACACAGATCACAAAGACGCCACTGTTCGCCTTTGCATCCGCGTGGTGGGTTTCCCTCATCTGCTTGGCTGTGCGCGGCCAATCGCTCAACCGCCGGGACCGTTGGGAACTTGCTCTCAGCACGTTTATGTGCCTCCTGTCCGTCAAATACGCGGCCCCTCTCGTCATCATCACGCTCCTCGCTCTGCTCATTGCCAATCACCTGAACTGGAAACAGTGGATCATCTGCCTCCTTCTCCCCTTCGTGCTGTTCCAAGGCATTGAATCCGGACTGTACGCCAGCGGAGTGGCAATCAACTCTGACCCTATCGAAGGAAAAGCAATCCAAGTCCAGCAAATCGCGCGGATCGTTCAACGCGATCCACATGCACTTGATTCGTTGCCACCGCACACTCGAGCAGAACTCGAAGCTATTTTTGACGTGAAGGGAATGGCACGCGTGTACCGCCCTGACGATGCGGATCCGGTCAAATCTTCCGGCGGGATGGGGAAAACTACCTCGTACCGCTGGCAAACTGTTACGCGCACACAAATGAGCAAGCTCAATTCCGTGTGGTGGCAGGTGATCCGCACCGACCCGCGCATTGCCACCGACGCTTTTGTTGCTGAATTTTACGGGTACTTCGATATCACTGACTATCCGTACGTGCCACTCATCTACTACGCCTCGAACAAGCACGTGGACGCTATCCTTGGCCCTGCTGCGACGAAAGATCCGGTGCGGAAAGCTGTCGTGAACTTTCTGACACGATGGTCACAGATCCCCGTCCTCGGATGGCCGGCTCGCGGTAACTTCTGGGTGATTGCCACCCTTCTCTTCGCCTGCATTCAGTTGCGCCTCGCCCGTTGGCATGATCTGCTGTGGATGCTGCCATTGCTCGCGCAAATGGGTGTCATGGTATTTGCACCGGCCAATAACTTTGACCGGCATATGATTCCTCTCGCCATTTGCGCATCATTTATTCTTGTCGATCTTTTTGCGCCGAGGAAGAGTAGTGCAGAGGAGGCACAAGGAAAGACATGCTGATCGGTCAAGAGATTCCAGCTGCTGATTTGCGAATTATGT
Organism: uncultured Aeriscardovia sp.; assembly: GCA_903789525.1. Lineage (GTDB taxonomy): Bacteria > Actinomycetota > Actinomycetes > Actinomycetales > Bifidobacteriaceae > Aeriscardovia. The sequence continues at coordinate 17,498 of CAIFER010000001.1, read as the reverse complement.
GGGTGGCCACAGCGTTCTTTGCCGCCATTTTCCTTATCTCGTTTTTTATCGATTCGCGTCGATTCGGAAACATCTTCCTCTTTTTCTTCTTCACCCTCTCCCTCCTTTTTTCACTCGGCATGACGCTTGCCGGTTTCATTTCACTCGTTCTGTATGCGATCGTGCTCATCGTCGGCCCGGTGGCGATCTTCATATTCTTCATTGCCAATACAGTGACCGTCACACGCAGAGAAGGAGTTCGACTCAGTACGCTCTTGCCTGCTCTTCTTGACGTTTTGGCACTGTGCGCTATTTTCGCTACTCCGCTGGCAACCGCGCTGAAAGCCCCTGCCGTTGTCATCTCGCTGACTTCGCTCATGAGCATCTGCGCATTCTGGTTCTTCTTCAGCTTCGGGGCGATGGTGCTCTACTCCGTCTTTTACTGCGCGATCCCTCACCATCACCACTACGACGCGATCATCATTCACGGAGCTGGACTCAATGGAACGAAGCTGACACCATTACTCAAAGGCCGGGCGGATAAGGCAATTCGTGTGTGGCAGAAGCAAGGGTCGATCGCACTCTTCGTCTGCTCAGGAGGTCAAGGACCGGATGAGGTCATCTCTGAAGCAGAAGCTTTGCACCGGTACCTCATCTCCCGTGGCGTCCCTGATTCACTCATCATCACAGAGGATCAGTCCACAACGACGTTCGAGAATCTGCAATTCTCACAGCGACTGTTGGACCAGCATTTTGGTGCAGTGAAACTCCCAGACGCTGCTTCGGCTTCTGGTCGATCCAAGAAAAAGCGCTCAGCAGCACGCTTGTACTACCGTTCATATCAATGCGTACTTGTGACGAGCGACTATCACGTCCTACGAGCTAGCGAATACGCTCGCAAACTTGGATTGAAGGCGGATGGCATCGGCAGCCACACACGCTCCTACTACTGGCCGACAGCGATCATTCGCGAATTCATCGCACTAACCCGCGAGCACAAAGGACCGTACATTTTCTTTGCTGTCTGCTGGGCACTCATCATGGTGGTCGGCATAGCCCAAAACTCGCTGTCGGTTTTGCTGTAAAACCTGCTTAGACGCATCGAGCCTGAACTCAGATCGACCTCACATCGACCTGCGCTCAGGCTCGTTTCTGTGGTTGACGCTAGCGTGCAAAGTGCAACCGCGCAACTTAGCACACCATTCACTCAGCACTAGTGAATGAATGGAATGGTACTTTAGAATTCTGCGTTACCTGGTTCACGCGGATGCGGAATCACATCGCGAATGTTATCGACGCCTGTCAAATACATGATCAGACGCTCAAATCCGAGACCAAATCCTGCATGCTTGCATGTGCCGTACTTGCGCAGATCCAAGTAGTGCTGGTACTCGTTGATGTTCATGTGCAGCTCTTTCATACGCGCAAGCAGAACATCATAACGTTCCTCACGCTGCGAGCCACCGATGATCTCACCCAAGCCCGGTGCCAAGCAATCGGCTGCTGCGACTGTCTTTCCGTCGTTGTTTTGGCGCATGTAGAACGCCTTGACCTTCTTCGGATAGTCAGTCACAAATGTCGGCTTCTTGAAGTGCTTCTCTGCCAGATAGCGCTCGTGCTCAGTCTGCAGTTCCTGACCCCACTGTGGATGGAATTCGAACTTCGTTCCGTGCGCTTCCGCGTCTTGCAGAACCTGAATAGCATCCGTATAGCTGATGCGTGCGAATGCTGAGTTGGCCACATGTTCTAGGCGACCAACCAAGCCTTTATCCACAAACCGGTTGAGCATCGCCATCTCGTCCGGGCACTTGTCCAGAACAGTGCGAATGACAAACTTGAGCATGTCCTCCGAGACCTGCATTTCACCAGCGAGATCGGTGAACGCCATCTCTGGCTCGATCATCCAGAACTCAGCCGCATGCCGACGCGTATTCGAATCCTCAGCTCTGAACGTCGGACCAAACGTATACACATCGCCGAACGCCATCGCAAAATTCTCTGCCTGCAACTGTCCGGACACCGTCAGACGCGCCTGCTTACCGAAGAAGTCCTTCGACCAGTCAACTGATCCGTCCTTCAGCGTCGGCACATGCGCCAAATCCAGTGTGGTGACCTGGAACATCTCGCCCGCACCCTCGGCATCAGACGTGGTGATGAGAGGCGTGTTGACGTACACGAATCCGCGATTCTGGAAGAACGTGTGAATCGCGTATGCAGCGACCGAACGAATGCGGAAGACAGCGCGGAACAGATTCGTCCGTGGACGCAAGTGCTGAACTGTGCGCAAAAACTCACGCGACTGATGCTGCTTCTGCAACGGGTAATCCGGACCACTCGTGCCAGCAACCGTAATTGACTGCGCATGCAGCTCAAGCGGCTGTGGGCGCTTCGGCGTGAGGACAACATTCCCCGAAATAATCAGGGATGCTCCGACACCTTGGGATGCCACGTCACTGTAATTGTCCAGCTTCGTGCGATCCATGACGATCTGCAGATTCTTGAAGCAGCTGCCGTCGTTGAGCGTAATAAACGCAATATCCTTCATATCGCGAATGGACCGAACCCATCCGGCGACTGTGACATGTGCGCCACCAAACTGGGTTTGATCAGCGTACAGCTGTGCGATGCGCGTCCGTTTCACCAGTCCTCATCCTCCATCAAAAAATGGGTGCATCAGCGTACTGCTTATGCACCCATTCACAGAACTCTCTGTGTGCTAGATTAGCGCGACCAAGGAATCACCGAAGAATCTCAGTCACTCCTCACGTCACTCCTTTGCGCCACGGAAGCCTTGCGGATTCTTCTTCTGCCAGTTGAGCGACGAAGCGGCCATATCATCGATCGTCAGCTTTGCCTCCCAGCCAAGATCGCGCTTTGCCTTCGACGCATCCGCATAGCACGCATCGATATCACCTGGACGACGTGGCTTAATGACATACGGAATCTTGTGACCGCATGCCTTCTCATACGCGTGGATAACCTGCAGGACCGAATAGCCGTGACCGGTGCCGAGGTTGTACACGAAGACGCCCGGCTTGGTGATGTGATCGATGACCGCCACATGGCCCTTGGCCAGATCGACGACGTGAATGTAATCGCGCACGCCCGTGCCATCGGGTGTGTTGTAATCGTTGCCGAACACCTGCACTTGCGGCAGCTCACCCATGACAACCTTGGCAATGTACGGCGTCAGATTAGCTGGAATACCCTTCGGATCCTCACCGAGCAGTCCAGACTCGTGTGCACCGACTGGATTGAAGTAACGGAGCAGCACGATCGTCCACGAATTATCCGCAACGTGCACATCCTTGAGAATCTGCTCCTGCATGACCTTTGACGTGCCGTACGGATTAGTTGTGCCACCGACTGGGCTCTCCTCCGTCAACGGCAACTTCTTCGGCTTGCCATATACGGTCGCTGACGACGAGAAGATGATCTTCTTCACGTTGTGCTTCTTCATCGCCTTCAGGAGGGTGAGCGTTGTACCGAGATTGTTGTCATAATATTCGATCGGCTTTGCCACAGACTCGCCCACAGCCTTGAGTCCGGCAAAATGAATCACCCAATCGACGTGATGCTCGGTGAAAATGCGATCCATCAGTTGCGGATCACGCACATCGCCGTCATAGCGGATCACATGCTTGCCGGTAATTCGATCCACGCGAGAGAGTGCAACCGGGGACGAATTGACGTAATTATCGACAGAAATGACGTCATAGCCCTTGTTCAACAGCTCGATATCTGTATGCGTGCCGATATAGCCGGCACCACCTGTGACGAGAATTGTGGTCATGGCTTCTTCCTTCCCTCACATTTGACACTTCTGAGTTTAGAATCTTGCTCGTCCGACACACTGACGCGCTGACAATCCACGTGATGGATTCCGGGACTGCACACAATGCGATGAGATGAGCCGTCAACACAGATTTCGGCATTCGTGCGCGGTGGGACATTCACATCAATGTGCACGATCGAGTCAGATTTCTGCTCGACGCTGACACGGATATCACCTGTACGGACCGGAATCACGCCGCTCGCCCAACGCAGTCCGCCCAGTTGAGGGCACACCACGAACCTGCGATACCCCGGCTCAAGTGGACGGACGCCGAGAATCCCCTGCCCGCACAGCTGCAGAGGAGAGCATGCCCACGGGTGCGAATAAGTCGTATTCGGTTTAATCCGCACGTCCCATGCCTCCATGAGTGCTCCCGCGCCCGTGTCGAGCATGTTCATCCATGAGCGCATACCGTGCGACGTCAGTAACCGCACCGCATCTGGACCGTCACCCGCACGGAACAAGCCATCGAGATATGTCTGTGCCGCATACACTGAGCATGCCATCCCCCGCGAGCGCAGAAACGCCAGAACAGGCTGCACTCGGTCAGGCGGCACAAGACCACACCCGAGTGCGAAAGCCGAGGCATGCAGGGAACAATGAGTAACACGCACAAAACGTGAATCAGGCGAGGTAGAGCCAGGCCGAATCATCAAACCATCTGCATACGCCCCTAAACTCGGCACGTACAGCAAGCGATTGAAAGCGTCGCTGATGGCTTGCGCTCGATGCGTGTCGTGGGAGGCATCCCGGGCATATCCGAGGTACTCTGCTGCACGAGCTGCATCCCGATACGCTTGTGCGGCCAACGCATTAATGACTGCATTGACCGGTGTGAAAACGAAACCGTCGCGCTCGCTAGCTGGCCAATCAACTAAATCACCGTTGAGCTCACTCGAATGACCTGGATCTTTGAGGATCAGCCCTGTTGACGAATCCACAAACCTTTCTGGCAGAAGATCAATAAAGCGCGGATATGCGTCGCGAAGTAAACGATCATTGCCCGAATCGATCCACCCTTCGACAATCATCATCACCAAGTACAGTGGCCACTCAGTCGGCCACGTCCGATGCTCGAGCAAATAACGCGCCGAATACTGTCCAAGTTCCGGCTCATCGGCAATCTGAAGATGCGCACGCTGCTGAATCCACGCATCCGCCTCGTAAGGGCACCGTTCACGCGTCCACGAATCGGTATAAATCGAACCGGTCAATGCTCGAATTGTGTGTGCAGAAACGTTCCAAATCCGCGTCAGATCGCGGCTAGAGCAATGGAAAGTCGCCTGCGAATCCATCGGATACACCACGGCCTGAGCACTGAGTGACAGTTTCCCTTCCTCAATGAGACCGCGCACGCTAACCGTCGGATCCTCGCACGTGACAGATATGTACCTGAACACGTGCAATCCCCATCCGGCGAGCTGATGGTTCCCCGGGCACAGATCCCACCGATCCTCATACGTGTTTCCAGCGCTCAAGTGGTACTTCACATCTGTGACCGGCTTCTTACTTCCGCTCAGCGCCGGCGTGGGGGCGTGATCATCGAGGACCTCTCCGTACCGAACAATCACGTGAAGTGGGCTGTTAAGCCTCCATTTCACGACTGCTCCGCCGAGCCATGCACCGCCCGCATCGAAGATGACCCGATGAGCAGACGGAGTTCCTATCACACGAACCGGCACAGACCGACCAACAACATGACGAGTCGGTGATGACGCATATGCGTGAAATTGCGGACGATCGGTCGGCCTCTGCCATCCTGCAGCCGGATCACACATGAAGCCAGGCTGCGCAAATCCACATGGATATCGGCTCGTACGGATATGCTCTGCCGGAACAGTAAAGTACTGCGTCCCCTCAGAAATCGAAGAACCACAGATCTCATCAGCCGGAAGGACGCGCCACTGAGCATCCCATGCACCGCCTGTCCCCCAGTGCATGACACTTCCGTCATCGAGCCCAATGTCGACTTGCGCACAGAATTTGCGACCGTCTTCCTCGCGACCGTCTTCCTCGCCGTCCTTTGTGCTTCCTGAGTACGCGAGCGCAGCGATGGTGAGTGACTTGCGCGAGCGAACAAGACCAGTGATATCGAACACATCCGATCGCGCTTCCCGGCCGAGAGAGAAAGTGGGGTTGAACCCTATGAGTTGGCCGTTGCACCAGATGTGAGCCACATATTGGCGCGAAGGAGACGGGGACGAGGATGCAACGTTTAACGTCGCCCATCGAATTCGTGCAAGGATATCCGGGCGAATACGAGCCTGTCCGCGTATAAAAACCCAACCGCAGGAGGGATCAGCCCAAATGGGGGAAGCAATCCATTTCTTCCCTGCCCCGGTTCCAGCGGTGATCGGAGTACTCCAACCGCTTTCTTTCCCACTTCCATCTCGCACATTCAGCGAAACCCATACGCGACGGGACGGCTCGCGGGGGAAACCAGTCAAACGAATGCCTTTGAAACCATCGCCGACCTGCCAGACAGAATCCCATACATCTCCCTGACCGCGCGCTGCTCTCTGAGACGATGAAGCGATCACTGCTCGATAAGCCGACACATGTGCAGGACCATTTCGCCACCGCATAATCGGCGTACGCCCCGGCTCACAATCCACCGCATCGGGACGGTCATCAATCAAAACTGACAGATGCTGAGTGGAGCGAGGGGTATCCGACTGTGAGCAAGCGCTAATGCGAGGCATACTCGAAGTCTATAAACACTGTGGCGGGAAATTCACAGCGTGCCGAATATTGCCGATTGCTGCATGCACATGTGATATCACGTGGTATAAATTGCCACTTTTTGCCACGCTCTTCTCCCGGCGATGGCTCACATTGCGTGTTTGCATTCATATCATTGAAATTCCAAGCTTTCTCGGCTGTATCGCGCGATCATTTTTTGTAAACTTTTCTTCAGTATGTGTGCACAATCAAAGGAGATTATGATGTCTGTCGCCAATTTCTCATCTCAGTACTGGACCCGAACAACTGCGAATCTGTCTGAACGCCGTCAACCAATTGAGCCACCGCGTGTGAGCCACGACGTCGGCACTGCCACAAAACTGATTCTCGATCCGTCCCGTCGCTACCAGTTCTGGGAAGGCGGAGGTGCTGCAATCACTGATTCTTCCGCCTCTCTGCTCATGCATTCGATGACCGCTTCGCAACGTCACGCGCTGTTAACGGAACTCTTTAGCCCCGATCAGGCAGGCTTCTCCGCTGTACGAATCGCCCTCGGTAGCTGTGACTTTATTAATCAGACCTATTATTCTTACGATGATCTTCCGGCCGGGAAGACGACCGATCCGTCTCTGGAATACTTCTCCGTTGGGGAAGGCGAGCCGGGCGCCCCGAATGCCACCAAAGACGTCAAGAACGTCATCCCTGTCCTACAAGAAATCTTGTCGATCAATCCGGCAGTCAAGGTTCTCGCGTCACCGTGGAGTGCTCCTGCGTGGATGAAGGAAGACCATTCCATTGCGGGATCGAGCCCTCTCCTCTTTAATCGCCATGTTGGCAGTGGTTTCGGCCCCCAGAGCACTGTCCAATACGTGTATGCCCAGTACTTCGTCAAATTCGTCCAAGCGTACGCCCGTTATGGAATCCCTATCTACGCGGTGACCATCCAAAACGAGCCGAGTTTCTGGAGCCAATGGCCGGGTGGGGTCTGGACTCCTGAGCAGATCGCCACTTTCGCAGCTGACTTCTTGCGTCCGGCTCTCAACGATGCATGCCCGCAAGTCGAAATTTACTTTGCCGACGACTCGCTCGGCTTCTTCGATCGTCCAATCAGCTCCTACATGACAACGCGGCAAGCACTCGCATTCGCTGGCGTCGGCTTGCACACGTACTCTGGCCTGACCGATACTCGCGCCTTGTCCAACGCCACCCACCAGTTCCCGAACTGGAAGCTCGCTGTGACCGAACGGCGTTGCATGCTCGACGAAACACCCGACGAAGCCAGTCACATCATGTTCGGCGAAATAGGAACTTGCTTGTCTCACAAAGGCTTGGGGCTCATCACCCTCTGGAATTTGGCGCTCGACGAAAAAGGCCTGCCAAGTTACGCCAAGACGCTCGGGCGGCGTGGGGTCGTCACCATCGATTCGTCAACAGGCAAAGTTCGCCGCAATCTCGAATACTTCATGCTCCGCAACTTCGGCCAGGACATCGCTATTGGATCGCAGCGCATTTGGTCGACATCTAACACCCCAGACGGTCGACATGGCGGCCTGAGCTCAGTAGCATATCTGTCTCCAGACGGTTCCGATTTGGCCGGTTTCATTTATAACCCAACCGGACAAGACGCTGATGCCGCACTCAGCATTGCTGGGTACGGTTCGTCGTGGCAGATCACGACTGTCCCCGCATACGGTGTCGTGACCTTCCACTTCTCAGACTCCGACACTTCGATCAATCGCTCCCAGGCTCCAGCTGACGACCACTTCCCTGTCATCTTGGCCGATGGAAAGAGAATCTGATGGCATCTTCACCAATGGAATCTTCACCTATTCGGCCTTTTAACGCTCAGCTCGCCGACAATCCGCTTCGCACCCGTGCAGATTTGCAGCTTGCAGTCGAGCAGATCCTCGATCCGGTCATGCGCTTGTGCCTTGCTTCTGGGCGCTACGGCCGTCTTCATCTGAGCAATTCGGCCGCCCTCTACGACGATGACCGAGCCCAAATTGAGGGATTTTGCCGTCTTTTGTGGGGACTCGGACCACTGATGACCGACTCGACTGAACGGGCACGCCATCCACAGTGGTGGGCATATGTCACCGACTCGTTTGTTCATTGCACCAACCCAGATGACCCGGATTATTGGGGTGGCGGACTGACCGATTACGACCAAATTTTCGTGGAAATGGGCGCGATCGCAGCGTTCCTGTATGAATCCAAGACAACATTCTGGGATCAGCTCTCCGCCAGCGACCAGCAGCACATCCTCGACTGGCTCGAACAGGTCAATCACCGCCAGCTCCCGAAGACGAACTGGCTTTTCTTCCGTATCCTCGTCAACAATTGGTTTGTAGATACCGGTCATCCGGATCACGCGAAGCTCATCGACGCAGATTGGCAGATCGTTTCCCATCATTATTTGGGCCGCGGCTGGTCCTACGACGGGTACGTCAACCAAATCGACAACTACATTCCGGGCGCCTACCATTTCTTCTCGCTCCTGCGAGCAGGATTTGAGGACGCGTTCCCTGACCGCTCCGACACCATTCGACAGCAGTGCGCAGTCATCCGCGACCATGCGGCAGCTTTCTTCCCTGACTACGCCGGGTGGTTCGCCTCCGACGGAGCGTGTGTTCCGTTTGGTCGCAGCTTGGATTATCGCTTCTTTCAGTCGGGATTCTGGGCCGCGAGCGCCTTTGCCCATGTGACACCTCCGCGTGGCTGGTCACTTGGGATGGTCAAGCATCTGCTTTTGGCTAACTTGCGCTGGTGGTTTGCTCAGCCGATGTTTCAGGCTGATGGCACGCTCCTCGTCGGCTATTGCTACCCGAATATGAATATGGCCGAGGGTTACAACGGACCAGCTTCCGCTTATTGGGCACTAACCACGATGATTATCCTCGCTCTCCCAGCTTCAGATCCGTTCTGGTCGCACACCGTCGAAGAGTCTGTCCCCGATCGCCTGCTCGGAGTTGACCCCCTGACTCACCTCCACACAGAGCCGCAGCCACGCATGCTCGTCGCACGATCGAAAACAGGAAAAGAAGTCCAAGTTTTCACCGCCGGCCAGCACTCGCATGAGCACGCGCTAGGAGACGCGAAGTACGAAAAATTCGTCTACTCAACATCGTTCGCGTTTAGTGTGCCAAAGAGCCGTATTCTCCTCAAACAAGGCGCATTTGACAGCACTCTTGCCCTTAGCCAGAACGCAGATAGCTTGTGGTGGAAGGTTCCATTCGGTTTTGCAAAATGGGCGATCCACGACCGATACACGTATTCGCTCTGGAATCCATGGGAGAACGTGTCGGTGCAGTCCTTCATTATTCCGTGCATGCCGTGGCACGTGCGCGTTCATGTCATCGACACTGATCGGGTGCTCCACTGTGCGGAAGGCGGATTCTCGCTGCCAACTCCTTATCCTTTGACCGATGGAAGTGATGGTGGGACCGAGGCCCATCCGAAAGCTGTACTTAACGATGTCTCCGCGTCTTCAGTGTCTTCCGTATCCTCAGTGTTCTACCGCGATCCGGTCTTGCATGCGATCACTGGTCTGGTTGCCAGCCCGGGATTCACTGCTGAGATGACGATGCCGGAGCCGAATACGAACGTTCGGTGGGCTCGCCAGACGATTCCGCTACAACAGGGAACGCTTCAGCCCGGTCATCACGTGCTAGTGTCGCTGTACTTGGGAGACCGTGAAGCCGAATCTGTGAGGCCAGATGGCTTGATCGACGTTCCCACCGTGCGACTTCAAGGGTCTCACCTCACCCTCTCGTGGAAAGGGCATCAGAGCGGCATCACACTGGAAGAAATAGAACACAAATAATTCACGACATCTCCACAACACGGTTCGCATCGCGTAAATCGTGCGCGGCGGATTGCACAAGGTCTGGGATTTCCCGACGCGGAACCCAGACCTTGTGACTTATGGGAAGACGTAAAAAGACCTCCAACGGAATCAAATCCTGAGGAGGTCTTTTTATATCTTGATATCCATATCAAACAGAAACCTCACACATGAGGCACAGTGTGAAGTCCCAATCGCTCGATGACGGTCGTCGCCAGCTCTTGAGGTGAGGTCTCAGAATCCAGACGGAAACCTCTCTCATCCGGTCTCAGTGGCTCAAGCGTCGCCACTTGCGAGTGCAGGAGACTCACTGGCATAAAGTGATTGCGCTCAGTCATCCTTTTGCGCAGCGTCTCCACATCTGCGTCTAGTTCTACGAAGATGACATCCCCGTGAGCGTGCCGCAAAATATCACGATAGGAGCGTTTCAACGCCGAACATGTCACAATCGTAGAGATCCCGTGATCTGCGTGCTCGGTCATCCACTTTTCAAGGGAGCGGAGCCATGGCCATCGGTCTTCATCGTTCAAAGGGTGGCCAGCAGCCATCTTGGCGATATTGGCAGCAGGATGGAAATCGTCAGCCTCCGCATACGGCCACGTCAGCATCCGCTGTAGTTTGCGTGCCAACGTCGTTTTTCCACATCCGGCGACTCCCATCACTACTACATGCATCGGCTTTTCGGGTAGCAGCGATCGATCAAGCGTGACTTGCACGCCCGAAGAGACTGCGTCGTGATCAGCCTGATGAGCCATGGTTCCTCCCCTTGTTCCCTGAAATCCGTTCAGCGTGTCACTGCCCGTCACCATTCATGCATCGTGCCGTCCAGCAGGCGGTCGACTGGTAGCGGAGCTGGCTGATACGGGTACTTCGCAGCTTCTTTCTCATCGAAATCGACTCCGACGCCCGGCTTATGCGGATCGAGATGGACGTACCCGTCTTTCAGAGTGAAGCTCGTGTGGAACACATCCAAAGTCTGCGGCGTATACTGCATAACTTCCTGGATACCGAAGTTCGGGATCGCCATATCCAACTGGAAGTTCGCTGCCTGACCGACCGGTGAAATATCCGTTGGACCGTGGAAGCCAGACTTGATCCCGTAGAATTCAGCGTATGCCATCAGCTTCTTCATATGCGTGATGCCGCCCGTGTGAGTAACTGCTGAGCGCACATAGTCGATCAGATTCTCACGAATCAGCTGTAGGTAGTCGGTATACGAGTTGATCGTCTCCCCGATTGCGAGCGGAGTCGTCGTATGCGAGCGCACAACGCGCAGGAAGTTCGGATTTTCCTCGGCCGGAGTGCAGTCCTCCAGCCAGAAGAGATTGTACGGTTCGATGCGCTTAGCAAAGATCGCCGCTTGAATCGGGCTCATGCGATGGTGGGCGTCGTGCAAAAGCAGCAGCTGATTGCCGTACTTATTGCGGACATTTTCGAAGACCCCTGGGAGCGTATTCATGTACGTTTGTGCATCCCATACTTCTTCAACCGGCACCTGAGAACGACGAGCTGGCTCGAAATCGTACCGCGAACTTTCCCCGTCCCCACCTGTCTTGGCATTGGCAGACGCTGCAACCCCGTACGTCGACGGGATTCCAGGGAGCGCAAATTGGACGCGGACAGCCTTGAAGCCCTTGTCCAAATAGCTGTCGATCGAATCGTAGAGAGACGGATAATCGACACCCGAAGCGTGCGCATACACCATGAGTCCACGACGGCATGCTCCACCGAGCAAGTCATACAGTGGGACGCCGGCCTTCTTAGCCTTAATATCCCACAGCGCCACGTCGACAGCGGAAATCGAAGCCATCGTCACCGGTCCACGGCGCCAATATGCGCCCTTGTACAGGTACTGCCAGATATCTTCGATGTTATCTTCGTTCTTTCCGATCAAAAATGGTGCAATAGAACGCAGATATGCTGCCGTCGCCGGTTCCTTGCCGTTGAGCGTTGCATCACCCAGGCCGACGACACCGTCTGACGTCGTGATTTTCAGGACAACAAAATTGCGCCCCGGGCTTGTGACGAAAACATCCACCTTATCGATTGCCATGCGTATTCCTTTCACTTGCTGATTGCTGATTGTTGATTATTAATTGCTGATTATTGATTGCGAGAGATTTCTTGCAGCGTGTGAATTTGATTCTCCACTTCGTTGACGAAGCTCTCCGACCGGCCTAGATCGGCATCAACGTATCCGACTGCAGCACGCACACCATCATGCGTCGTCGCCCCACGAGCCAGCTCAACAATCCGCGCCTTATCAGCATCTTTGACCTCATGCGCAGATCCCGACGCTTCTGCCCCAAATGTACGCAAGAAGAGAATCCACGCTCCGATCGTGCGCGCAGGTGGGACAATGGACTTCCCTTCTGCGAGCGCTTTCTTGGCAACAGGAACAATGCGAACCGGAAGCTTCTGTGACCCGTCAGACGCGATCTGGAACAAATGATGGTGAATACGGGGGTTTGAGAACCGCTCCACGAGCCTGCGCCGATAGTCATCGCTCGGGATCGACAGATAGCTGCCAGCCAGATCCCACCATTCGTCGATCCACTTTCGCAGTCGAGGATCGGCAATCGCATCCGCGACCGTCTCAAATCCCAACAAAGAGCCGCAATACGCCAACGTTGAATGCGATCCGTTGAGCATCCACAGCTTCCTCTGCTCAAACGGCACGACATCATCTGTCAAAGTGACTCCGGCCTGCTCCCATTGCGGACGGCCAGACGGGAAGCTTCCCTGGATAACCCACTCACGGAATGGTTCTGTTCTGACCGGGGAGGCGTCATACCACCCTTGAGAATCAGCGACAGCTTGGCGTTCCGCATCCGTCGTCGCCGGTGTAATGCGATCAACCATGGACGTGGCCCAATCCACATTCTGTGAAGCCCAATCCATCAGGCTTGGATCGACAGCCTCAATCCCGTCTTCTACGACCGTGCGGAAAGCAGCCCCGTTTTGCATTAAGTTATCGCAGGGAAGAATCGTGATAGGACCGGCATCGGCAGCGCGACGAGCCAGCAAACCTGCCACCACGCGCATCGGAATCGTCGTAATCCCGTTTGACTGAAGATCTTTCTTCAGCGCTGCGATATCAGATTTCACGTCCTGGCGAGTTGTATCGAGCTCACCAGTGCGATCGCGAACATACCCCGCTTCCGTCACCGTCGACGTGACAATCGAAACATGTGGATCGGCAAATCGCTGACGCAATGCAGCGGTGTCAAGACCTGAATGCAGAGATGAGACAGAAGAGATCACCTCAAACGTGTCCCCCTGTGGAGCTGACGTAATGAGCGTGTACACGTCCCCTTGCGGTTCCAGTGCGTTGACCATGCGCATCGACCGGCCGGTGAACGCTGCAATGCCCCACTTGTCCGAATCAGGAGCATGCTCAGTGAACCACGCCTGATGGGCTCTTGCAAAGTTTCCAAGGCCTAAATGAATAATGCGCTCCGAGGCAGCCGGGCGACCATGTTTTTCACGGCTGAGACGCGGACGAGACTGAAAATCTGCCATACGAACATCCTTCCTTGAATGCTTCTATTTCTTGATGTCTTTCTTCAGATGAGAAATCTTGAACACATGACGCGGGAGCGTGTCGACTTCAAACTTGATGAGTTCGAGCGCGTCCTCCATGCTGATGCGATGCTGTGCAACAAGTCCGGCAATATATCCGGCCGTCACTCGCCGATTCATATCATGCCGTGACGGGATCGAGCACAGTGCACGCGTATCGTCAATAAAACCAGACAGTTTCGTGAATCCTGCGTACGGAACGACGGCATGGAAGTATCGATCGATTGATTCTGGGCCGTCCAAGAACCACCACGGAGCGCCTATATACATGGCTGGGTAGAAACCAGCTAACGGAGCTAGTTCACGCGAAAAGACGGTTTCATCAATCGTGAACGCGACGAAATGGAAGTCAGGATTATTGCCATATGCATTCAGCATCGGCTTCAAAGCACGTGTAAAGTCCGCTCGTGCTGGCACGTCCCCACCTGCATCATGCCCGTAGATCGCACGAATTCGTGGATCATAATCGCGGTACACAGACGGATGCACTGTCATCGTCAGATGATCCTCTTGGGCAAAAGTCGCCTGATCGAACAGTAGATGACGGCGCAGGAGGACGGCATCGCCTGAGCTGATGATTCCCCTATACGCCTGAGCATACAGTTCGCGAACCTTTTTCTCTGAAAGATGCTGCATCGCGATATCGAAGTGTGAATGATCGCTGAGGACGGCACCGTGCTCCTTGAAATACCGGCGACGTACACGCATCGCTTCACAGAATCCGTCATATGTGGACGTATCCACTCCTGCTGCTGCACCCAATGCCCGAGCTCGATCCGGCCAATCAGCTCGTGCTGGTTCCAAATACGAATCAGGACGGAATGCAGGCATCACAATATAAGGCAGTTTCAGATCGCGATTGATCTGATCGTGAGCATCAAGATTTTCCACCGGGTCATCTGTCGTCGAGACTGCCGCCATATTGAATCTCAATGCCAAGGCACGCGTGGAATACTCAGGAAGCGGTAGCATTTCGCTCAGTTGATCATAAATTTTCCCAGCAGTTTTGGGTCCAAACGGCGTCGTAATACCAAAGACCCGTTGGAGCGAGTCTTCGAACCAATAGCGCATCGGAGTTCCCGCGAATGCAATCCAGTGCTTCCCCATCAGCACAAAGGCGTTACGAGCTTGTTCACTCGTGAGGTGCTTCTGCCCAACTCCCAATGCTGACAATGGGATACCACACGCATGCAGAAGCCTTGTGACATAGTGATCGGGCGTGATGAAAAGCTCTGTTGGAGAGGCAAAATGTCGGTCTTGCGCATACCATTCGACTGGCACATGAGCGTGTGGTGAGATAATCGGGTCATCTTTGACCGATTCATACAACTCTCGCGCGATCGACAGTTCCGGCTCACTCGTGGGCAAAAGACGATCTGGGTCGAGACCTTCTCTTTTCCCCTCGCTCTTGCCTTCGCCTCCCCTAGTCTCCGACGTGGATGTGATCATATCCATTGTTCCGCTCTTTCTCCTTCAGCCACCAGTTGTGACCGTCAGTTCTAGCCATCAGCTTCCAGTGTTTCCCAGCAACGCTGCCGTTCAACTGATCGCAGATGTTTCTTTCACTGTATTGCCGCGCAACCACTCACCCGTCTTTGTTGCCATTTGATGCCATATTTTCTGGAGTTTTAATCCTCGAATAATGGCAATATTTGGCACGATCACATGCATTCCGTCCGCTTACCCAACATTCATCACGTCGCCGTTCATCGCGGTACGTTTCTCTCCATATAATTGTGAATTGATGTGCGCGAATGTGCATATTTGTTTTGTACTGCATCAGTGCATTCGAAGGCTGGTCTGCGGACACCAAGAGACACCAAAGAGACCAGACCTGCTCCTGTGCACTTGTCAGCCCAAAAAATGCCGAGCAATGTAGCTTACGCCCTATTGACAAGCACTTTATCGACAAACACTTTATTGACGAGAGAGATTTTATGACACAGATACATCAGCATCCAGTCAGTCCTTCATCTTTATCTTCTTCATCTCTATCTTCTTTATCTTTATCTTCTTCACCTCTATCTGCACAACAGCGATCTTCCCAACAGCCCGCCTCAAACTCAGCCTCACTCTCAGCTCGGCATCATCTTCCCACGGAAGCATCAAACAATCGAGTGACAATTCGGGCAGTCGCTCAAGAAGCAGGAGTCGCAGCTAGTACGGTCTCTCGCGCTTTTTCTCGCCCGGGAAGAGTGAGTGCTGAGACGACGCGTCGTATTTTCGCGGCAGCTGACAAAATCGGGTACCACAGCACGCCTCTTGTTCCTCTTTCGAGACATCGCCATCTATCAAATTTGATCGGCGTTGTTGTAGCAGATCTGAGTAACCCGGTTTTTGCTGATCTCATGCACGCCATTCAGCACGAATGCTTATCTCATAATCTCGGTGTTCTGACAGTTGACAGTGAGGAAAGTCCTGCAATCGAGAAGTCAGCTATCCGGCTTGCAACCCCTCACGTCGACGGGCTGATCTTAGGTTCGACTCGTCTTTCCGATACACGAATTCGCAAACTCGCGCAGTTTACTCCGACGATTGCAATTAACCGGATTATTCGTGGCGTCCGAAGTCTCGTTGCGGATCCGACAGATGGATTAAAGCTTGCAGTCAATCATTTGGCTTCTGAAGGACATCACTCATTGGCATATTTGTCTGGTCCTGAGAATTCATGGCAGGATGGGATGCGCTGGAGGACTCTCAGTACGATTTGTTCGATGCAGCACATCGCTCTTCATCGAATTCCCTCACATTCCCCAACATTTAGTGGGGGTTACCGATGCCGTGAACTTTTCCTCCATACTCACGCAACCGCAGTGATTGCTTATAACGACATTATGGCAATCGGCTTTATTGCTGCCCTCCATGCATCGGGTTTCTCGGTACCTCGCGATGTTTCGGTCATTGGCATCGATGACGTCCAATTCAGTACCCTGGTAACTCCTGCTCTGACGACAATACGTCTACCCCGTCGCGAGCTAGGTATAAAAGCAGCTGATGAGATCTACGCACTCGTTCATCATTCAGAAACGCAATCTGACCTTCGACCGATCAACCTTCCTTCAACTCTGATAGTGAGAGCAAGTACTGGCCCAGCTCACTTTGCGCGTGAATAGTGTTAGCTGTGTCAATCTATTTACAGTCTGTAAATATCAAAGGAATGAATGAAGTAAAGAAATTAACGGAAATGAATGCTAAAAAGAGAACGCAAAAATGCACGAAAGAAATGAATAAACCGATAAATAGAAAAAATGAATAAATAAGATAAATAAAAGATATGAATAGAAAACTCCTTGAATCAAAATAAATTGTTAGTCGTCAGTTTTTGGTTGTTAGCGGTAATACTGACAGTTTGCTAATGATATTTACAGAGTGTAAACGATACTGACAGAATTTCGAAATCTCATAAATGTATGAGAATATATACATTAATTAATTAATTGATTGGTTATTGGATATGTATGTAGATTGTTGATATAAAAAAGGGATTCAAGCTTGAAAACTTGAATCCCTTTTACGTTTTGTTGCGGCGGTGTGCTACTCTCCCACATCCTCTCGAGTGCAGTACCATTGCCGTGC